>NZ_CP121694.1:1362500-2562500 GCF_035573695.1 Metallumcola ferriviriculae
ATACACTACCGGTGATGTACTGACTGATATCCGACAAAATGGAAGGGTGTTTGCAGGTACGTCTTTTAACACCATCGGTGTGACAGAGGCCATTGCTAACGCTGACTTGATAACTTTAGATGCCGGGGCAAACGACTTCCTGGCTTTATTTAATCTAGTTGACTATAGTGTGGACACAGCACAAATTCCGGTGCGTTTGGCAGAAATAGGGTCAAACACTGCAACAATTTTAGCAACGATTGAAGCCATTAATCCCACAGCCAAAGTCTATCTAATGGGTTACAAAAGTTATGCACTTGATGGAAATAACTAGAAAATCATAATCCCAAAAAAACTTTTAAAAAACCGCAATAATCGATAAAAAAGGCTTGACTTTTTCAAAAAGGCCCCATAATCGTTATGGATGGTATTTTTTACCATTACTCTGGACGATATGGGTGATACTAATGAAGAAACTGTGTAAACCGACTTTCGAGAAAAAGGATCACGGTCAAGGTGCCGGAATTCCGGTACTAAAAACAATCTGGGATTTGTTTGATTTGTCTTTGCTATTTTCTCAATCCGGAATATGTAAACACTCTGGAGCACCAGCTTGGATTTTGGCCTTTGCTTACATCTGTGGCTTGGTCAATCATGCAAGTTCTGCAAATCAAAATGCTATGTATTCAAGTGAAGCACCATTTTTACGACAACTACTTTCTGGAAAGATAATCTCCCAAAGTGCCTTTAGCCGGTTTCTTTCTAAGCCTTTTCAGCGGCTCCGGTTCTCTCTAGGCAGGCTTTCGAGGTTACAGGAAAACACGGATAGCCGGCTGACCGACGGGGATATCATTGCCTTAGATGATACCAAAGTTGAGCATCCTTACGGTAAAAAAATTCCTTTTCTCTGTTGGCTCTTTGACAGTTCGGATAAGCGTCATGTCTGGTGCATTAATCTTGTATCAACACTGGCGGTCTTAAAAAATGGCCTTGAATATCCTATGTTATGGCGTTTCTGGGTTAAAACCGACCAGGAGAATGAAAAACAAACCAAGCTCGATCTTGCTAAACAGATGCTTAAAGAGGTGCGTCAACTAAACAATGCCAGGCTATGGGTTGCCATGGATCGCTAACTTTTGTGCAAGAAGTTCCTGAACTGGCTTATGGAAAACAATTTTGACTGGGTTACCAAAGCCAAACGTAACACGGTATTATTTAGGAAAATCTATGATCCTGTGCTAGGAAAGAACCATTACGTCAAACTTAATGCTAAACAATTACTGCGAGAAGTTTATTCCCGGATTCGGATCCTTGGCAAAGGCTCCGTCTTAAGTATTCCGAACATTTACATCAAAGTACCTTATGAGACCTTGACCAAAAAGGGAAAACCTATTACTAGGCAACGTTTCTTACCCATAGCTGCCATTGCAGCCACTTATGAGGAACAAGTAGCTGAGGGCAGTGTGATTCTTCCGGAGGAAGAATGCCCTGCAACCTTCAAGGGTGTGTATCTTTTGATAAGCAACCGAGTAGACGCACCTGAAGAAGCAGCCAGAACCTATACAAAAAGGTGGAAAATTGAAGTTTTTTATCGCACAGTCAAACAGAATCTTGGATTAACTTCGTGTTACGCTCAGTCAGAACCAGCCCATTTCGCACATGTGGAGCTCTTGTTCACAGCGCAAACCCTTCTTTGTTACGCCACTTGGTGTAATAAAGAAGGCGCCGAACAAGCCCCATCCCTCTGCGAAGTGGTCAGGTACTTTTTCAACGCCGGTTGTCGGATCCGCTGTATCAAGCAGCTGATCCAAGTCTATTTTGACACAGCAACCGAGCGTTTTGCAAGTCTTATTGATAGATTTTGGCCAAAAGATTTGGAACTTAGGTTATGGAATTGGGATTATTATCCTGGAACTGCATAACTACTGTATACAACATTAAATCCTTTATTGGACAATCAGGTTTCTGAATCCACTTGCTACGTTTGTTTTCTATTATTTTGTATAACATTTCTGCACCTCAATCTACAATTCTTATATGTATAAAAACTCCATCTCAAGTAGCATCCTTTGTTAAAATTTCGACTTAATACACCAATTTTCCTTTTTATTACTTGCCATGGTTTAAATTCTCTTGGTACTATCAAGGCCGCAATTTTGCATTTCTTCTAAATTATTACCGTATCTATAGAACCGCAAACAACTCTTTTTTTCTATAAGCAAGACTACTGAAAAACACCGCAATCACCTGCGGCGTTTCTTGTTGTAAAACCAATACTTTAGCTACATTTAACGTTGCATACATTATTTGGCTAGGGCATTGCAAACCTTAATTTAAACTTCCAAATTATAACCTTCGTTTATGAAAAAATCTAGGTAGTTTTTATGAATAGTAGCAAATCGCCATAGAACAATATCCACTACAGATATTTTCTCACCAATCATCCTAGCAATCTCACTACACAGTTCGATCGGTGATTGGAATCCAGTTGCCTCGGCTAATCTGCATAAGTGTCTATCAGGCTTTGCAACGGGAAGTCCAAGATTCTTTGCTAAATGGTACGAAGTCGCTGGCCCCATAAAAGGAAATTCCTTTATATAGCTGATTTCAGCTTCCAATAGTCTTCTCTTTACCTTATCAAAACCTTCACAATACACCATAGAAGCTAATTGAATAATAGCTTCTATCTTTCTGCTGCTGTTAAAGGCCCTTAATGATTTTTTCATGCAATAACTCTGATTAAAATATATAGTTTTGGCACTATCCCAATTATAAAAAGCATTGGAAATTTCTCTAAACTTTCCTCTAATTACTGTTTCGCGCATGCCACTGGATAAGATTACCCAGGCAGCTTCCCGAATAAAGTCGCTTTCAGTGATGTCCTCAAACACAAGCTCTTCTTGCCAGTCAATCTCGGAATAAAAACCTCGTTCAATAACTTCTCTTTTTGCCTCCATATAATTATAAGCAATACTTGTGGTTACACTACTTCTATTGCTAATTTTCTTCACCCCTTTTTCCCATAGACCGAAGCACTTTTAAATTAACTTTCAGCCACAACATCATACGTATTAGGAACGCAGAACTTCCTGGGTACTCGCTCATGGCTTCACTTAACATTTTCTTTCTTTGATGATAAGCCTTTAATTTTAAAAATTGCCTCTCAGGAATACTAATCGGCAAATCATTCAATTTATTATTGTAAGCATCTGTTTGTTTTTGAACTTGCTCTAAAGAGAGCACTGGTTCAAGTTTAAGTAATCTGCAATTTAATTTCATATTTGATAATATACCAGCAGCTTCATTGTGTTTTAATGCTTTATCCTTCCACCCCATAACCAACGTAGTAAGCGAAAGAAGTAATAGTATGATAGAGCTAATGCCGATAATAATATTAGTAACTTGTTTACCTATTTGCATTAAATTGAAGACATCTGCCAAGACTGCAGAATTCAGTACCACTGCTACTACAAATTGTAACACATCAAATATTTGCGCATAGAAATCGTACCTATCCCTCAAAAACGAATGAGCCGTCAACATCATGTCTATTACACCAAACTGACGCTCAATATCTCGCTTATAATTGTTTTCCAAGTATATCACACCATTTTTCAACGGATTTGGCCCCGTCAGCATTTTTCATTCTACGCCCTATTCTAGCAATGGTATCAGCAATTATCAATCGCTGTAGGCTTTTCTCTTGGCCAAGGTAATCATCTACATGAATAGATTGGCCAGTACTATCCGTAATTGGCCTAGTAACATATTTAGGTGCTTCGTTAAAAAAATGTTTAAGCATCTTTTTGGGAGTTTTTTCTCCTTGGTAATCTTTAAATATTTCCACTGAGAGCGCTTCAGCATGGTACCCCGACAATCTTCTATTATCAGGCAAATTAGATATAATAGATTTAACGAGCTTTACAACAGGCACAACCTTACCATTATTATGACTATTAACTTCAGACATCTTATTAGCAAAGGCTTTTGGCCTTATATATGACCATTGTTCCGCGTCTGGACTAGGGATTTTAAATCCGTCTCTATATTTTGCAGCAGGCAAGATTTGAATTTCTGCATCATGAAATTTAATTGTAACTGCCAGTTTGCCAGAACTAATGTCGGTTCTGGGTAACCTTTCCTTCAAACGATCTACAAAATATTGCTTTACATCCGTAGGAGTTAAATCTTCCAATTCTGTATTATTTAAAAGAACTAAGGTATCTATATCACTAATCCCATCCACATAAGTATGTTTTTGAACAGAACCTCCATAAAGTAAGTCCACAGTATCTTCGATAAATTGCTCTAATGCGGACTTAATAGTACTCAAGTGAGCACTTATTGACTCTCTGTTTCGGTCATTATAATCTGCAAGCAAGTTACCAATTATTTCATTTACTCTAGTTTCAAATGCTTGGTCTTGAGCAGTTTCTTCTTCATCTCTAAGCCTTTTTATTAGCTCTTCTGGTGTTGAACTCCCTCCAAAAAAACCTCCACCTGATCCACCCATCAATAACGTCCCCCTAACTGAGCACAAAGTGAGTCATATGCTTCTTTAAAGAACTCCGCATTATATTTAAATGAAGAGAAATCACCTTTAGCCTGAAAACTTTTCATCTGGAGCTGAAGATTTTGAAGATAATAAACATTATCTACGATTGCTTTTGCCTGGACCTTACTATCCCTAGCATTTATGCCAATCTGAGTTGCCCCAAAATTTTGATTATATATTGCATTTCCATTTAAATATGAATATCTCAACCAAGTAAGCCCATCAAAAATTTCTGCCCCTGAAAGAAAATAAAGGCAAGAAGTTATGGGGTCAAGGCTTCCAAAAACGTGTATAGGAGCAGATACGTCTATTTTATCAAGTTCATTTCTAATAAGAGCGATATTCTCCATACGCTTTAATAATGAGTTCCCTAATTCTTTTTCGGTTACCCCTATGACATGAAATTCGGATATGTCGTTTATGTGTTTAAGAACACTTTCCATCTGAATGTATTGTTGGCCGTTAGTCTCAGGCTTTAAAATAAAATCGTGAATCCTATTCGGGTAACGTGAGAAAAAAAGTTTAGCTGCTTCGATCTGTTCTTTTACAGGTCTTCTTAACGCCCCGTGATCAAAGTTTACAATGACTGTATCAATATGGTCGGGAAATCCTGACAAAACTTCATGAAGTTCTTCCTCCGTCCATTGCTTAACTTCGTGGTTGTGGCGCCATACTGCAGAAAAATCATGGCTGTCACCAGTTTCATAACCACCACTGTCAACAAACACTAGTTCAGTTGGATATTCCTCAACAATTAAGTAGCCGTGAAATAAGTCATATGCACTAACCAACATAGACTCAGTTAAGATCTCTGTAGCCGTCTTCAGCGGCTCATTTACTTCCGATAATCCGTCCCGATTAACCTTAAACCCCTTACTAGAAAACGAGGGAACCAGCAACGGCGTTGTTATAGTCATTCCAGAAGGCAATTTTAATTCTGTACTTCTAGCTAGATCCTGCATAAAGAACCTCCAAATCCTTACATGATTTGCATCTACCACAAGGTTGTATTAAACCTAATTCACAACTATAGGTCAGGTTTAATGGAACCTGATGGGAAATACAATAGTCCCAAATCTCTTTTTTATTCCAATTGAGAAAAGGAACACCAATTGAAATACGACCATTCGTATATAAGTCAAATGAGGCCTGCATAATTCTAATAAATTCCTCAGAACAATCAGCATATCTAGTGCCTAAGTGAACTCCAATACTTATTATCCCTTTTCGTTCCTGAAACTCCATTAAGGCAGTATGCAACAATAGTGCATTCCTTCCAACTATAAAACCATCTGATGTTATATTAAACCCTGAGAAACTTACTTTTTTTGAAGGCACATCATAATGCTCACAGACCTTACTTACTGCCTTCTCCTCTTCTTTTATAGCGTGTTGGCCGAAATCCACAAAAAGAGCCAAAACGAAAAATTTTTGCTCTAAATAGAAATTCATTACTGCAGTCGAATCTATTCCACCACTAGCTAGCACCATGACATGGTTTTTCAAAACCCCACCCGCTTTTTCCAGTTAATGCACTTATTTCCAATACGATGATTATTTCAACACCTTGAACAAAAAACCTCCTAAATTTTGAATATTTCACTTTTTGCAGATAAAACAGAAGTTTAATAAATTACAAAAGTTATGCACTTGATGGAAATAACTAGAAAATCATAATCCCAAAAAAACTTTTAAAAAACCGCAATAATCGATAAAAAAGGCTTGACTTTTTCAAAAAGGCCCCATAATCGTTATGGATGGTATTTTTTACCATTACTCTGGACGATATGGGTGATACTAATGAAGAAACTGTGTAAACCGACTTTCGAGAAAAAGGATCACGGTCAAGGTGCCGGAATTCCGGTACTAAAAACAATCTGGGATTTGTTTGATTTGTCTTTGCTATTTTCTCAATCCGGAATACGTAAACACTCTGGAGCACCAGCTTGGATTTTGGCCTTTGCTTACATCTGTGGCTTGGTCAATCATGCAAGTTCTGCAAATCAAAATGCTATGTATTCAAGTGAAGCACCATTTTTACGACAACTACTTTCTGGAAAGATAATCTCCCAAAGTGCCTTTAGCCGGTTTCTTTCTAAGCCTTTTCAGCGGCTCCGGTTCTCTCTAGGCAGGCTTTCGAGGTTACAGGAAAACACGGATAGCCGGCTGACCGACGGGGATATCATTGCCTTAGATGATACCAAAGTTGAGCATCCTTACGGTAAAAAAATTCCTTTTCTCTGTTGGCTCTTTGACAGTTCGGATAAGCGTCATGTCTGGTGCATTAATCTTGTATCAACACTGGCGGTCTTAAAAAATGGCCTTGAATATCCTATGTTATGGCGTTTCTGGGTTAAAACCGACCAGGAGAATGAAAAACAAACCAAGCTCGATCTTGCTAAACAGATGCTTAAAGAGGTGCGTCAACTAAACAATGCCAGGCTATGGGTTGCCATGGATCGCTAACTTTTGTGCAAGAAGTTCCTGAACTGGCTTATGGAAAACAATTTTGACTGGGTTACCAAAGCCAAACGTAACACGGTATTATTTAGGAAAATCTATGATCCTGTGCTAGGAAAGAACCATTACGTCAAACTTAATGCTAAACAATTACTGCGAGAAGTTTATTCCCGGATTCGGATCCTTGGCAAAGGCTCCGTCTTAAGTATTCCGAACATTTACATCAAAGTACCTTATGAGACCTTGACCAAAAAGGGAAAACCTATTACTAGGCAACGTTTCTTACCCATAGCTGCCATTGCAGCCACTTATGAGGAACAAGTAGCTGAGGGCAGTGTGATTCTTCCGGAGGAAGAATGCCCTGCAACCTTCAAGGGTGTGTATCTTTTGATAAGCAACCGAGTAGACGCACCTGAAGAAGCAGCCAGAACCTATACAAAAAGGTGGAAAATTGAAGTTTTTTATCGCACAGTCAAACAGAATCTTGGATTAACTTCGTGTTACGCTCAGTCAGAACCAGCCCATTTCGCACATGTGGAGCTCTTGTTCACAGCGCAAACCCTTCTTTGTTACGCCACTTGGTGTAATAAAGAAGGCGCCGAACAAGCCCCATCCCTCTGCGAAGTGGTCAGGTACTTTTTCAACGCCGGTTGTCGGATCCGCTGTATCAAGCAGCTGATCCAAGTCTATTTTGACACAGCAACCGAGCGTTTTGCAAGTCTTATTGATAGATTTTGGCCAAAAGATTTGGAACTTAGGTTATGGAATTGGGATTATTATCCTGGAACTGCATAACTACTGTGGGTTATTATAATGCATTTCCATACTTACCTGAAAACGTACAGCAAAATTTAATTCCACTTACCGACGTGCTTAATCAGACATTGGCTCAGGCAATAGAATTGTCTCAGACCGATGCCGTTTTTGTGCCAACATTTGATGCTATGGCTGCCATCGGCGAGGAATATGAATTATTTTTTCCGGAAGCCAATATACATCCAAGTGAGGCGGGTTACCAGGCAATAGCCGGAGAATTTTTGAAAGTACTTAATCCTTTGGAGTTAATGGCTGTAAGCGTCATTAAGGACCTTGACGCATATGCAGTAAAAGATTACGGTAAGGTTCAGGGAACTATGATGTCAATAATAGGCGAAAAGGCAACAGGAGCAGAAGTTAACCAAATTATTAAACCATATTTTAAGTAATTATTAACTGGAACAAAAGAAATAGGCAGTTTTCTAAAATATCATCTTGGAAAGCTGCTTCTCTTTATGTGAATTCCATGTATTTTTCTAGGGAGGGTTCGAATGAAAAGTAAAATTGCACAACTGATTAGAATGAAACGGTCGCCGGTGGCTGTGTTGTGGTCGGATGAAAAACCGGACAACACGCTGTAGTCTAAGGAAGATAAATGGGGCTGTGTTATTTCCATGATGGATGCGGTGAGTAAAGGAAAGACCGCCGTTTTCGATGAGAAAACCACTGGTTGTCGAGGCGGTGCAGTAGGACTGGGATTTGGCCGCTACGAGCCGGGATTTATTGAGCATTTTTTATCTAAAGGAAAGGGTCACCAGGAAGGGGAGCATTATAAACAAACGCCTCAGCTTGCCAAACAGTTTATTGACGGGATGCCTGAGATTAATGTGCCTACCCGATACGTGGTGCTGAAACCTTTGGAAGAAGTTCAAGCAAACGAAACTCCCAAGGCCAATCAGAAAATCCCAAAGCACTAATCGGTCTCACAGATCCTTCCGCTCGGCTACATATTGACAGCGACATCATGTCATTTTCAGTGCCGTATCAGCGTTTCCTGGAATTGGAAGGTAACGCAGAAGAAAGCTTTCTGACCAAGGAAACGTGGATTAAGATTCGTAACCAAAGATTATAAGTTTGATTAACGATTTAAGGGAAACACAAACTTAGCTGCTAATCTAAATGAGATTAGCAGCTTTTGTACTACACTTCTTTTATCTCCCAAGTATGCTTAAATTCAATGCAACCTTTCAAGGTTTGGGCTACAGGGCATCCGGTTTCAAACACAGCTAAAGCTTTCTCTGCAACTTCCTTTGTTCCCTGAGGTATTTCTAAATGGTACCGGCAATGAATGCGGGTAATTTTTAGCACGCCGTCTACAGCCTCTATTACTCCTTCTGCTTCGGTCCACAACTTATCCGGGAAAGTAGGAATTTTGCGCGCTGCCAGCGCGCCGGATAAAGTGCCGGTTAGTCAGCCAGCGGCAGCGGAGATAATATGATCCAGGGTGGAAGGATACTCTTTTTTAGGTTCTGCCTTGTAAAAATCTTTCACGCCACCATGAATGCCGTAATAGAACGGGTCTTTAAAGTCACCAATATAAGCTCGTCTATTTGGTCGTTCGTCCTGATAAATACTGATCTTGGCTATATGTATCGGTTCCGACATCAATACGCCTCCTTCACTAACTTGTTTTCATAGTATTTCTCAAAAACTGATTTTATCCCTGTTTTTACACGGGAATTTTTGATAACGAATCAAAGTGGGTAAAGAAGGATGTTAACGCTAATATAAAGAAAAGTTATATTATACTATTAAAAGAATGAAGGGGTAAGCAACTTACATCTAAACGGAGGTTATTATGGAAAAGAAATACATCCTATCCCTGGACCAAGGCACCACCAGCTCGCGGGCAATTCTTTTTAATAAGGAAGCCAAGATTGTGGGCTTTGCCCAAAAGGAGTTTAGCCAAATATATCCTCAGCCCGGTTGGGTGGAGCATGATGCCGTGGAAATTTGGGGTTCTGTGGCCGGTGTAGTAGGTGAACTATTGGCTAAGACCGGGGTAAAGGCGGTGGAAATTGCGGCTATCGGTATCACTAACCAACGGGAAACCACGGTGGTGTGGGATAAGGAAACCGGGGAGCCGGTGGCTAATGCCGTTGTCTGGCAGTGTCGGCGCACGGCGGCTATTTGTGATGACTTGAAGGAAAAAGGATTGGAAGCAGAGTTTCGCAGTAGGACAGGGTTGCTGCTGGACGCTTATTTTTCCGGGACCAAAATAAAATGGCTGCTAGATAATGTGCCCGGCGCCAGAAAAAAGGCGGAAGCAGGAAGGCTTTTATTTGGCACCATTGACACATGGCTGATTTGGAAGCTTACCGGCGGCAAGGTGCACGTGACCGACTATTCCAACGCCTCGCGCACGCTGATATATAATATCCATTATTTAAAATGGGATGATGTGCTGCTTGAACATTTGGATATACCGGCGTCTATGCTCCCCGAAGTGCGTGGTTCCAGTGAAATTTACGGATATACGGACGCTGGAGGTATATTTAACCGGAAAATAGCTATTGCCGGCGCAGCCGGAGACCAGCAGGCAGCCTTATTCGGCCAGACTTGCCTAGAGTCCGGTATGGCCAAGAATACATATGGCACCGGGTGCTTTATGTTGATGCACACCGGGGATAAGCCTGTCACTTCTAAAAACGGGCTGCTTACCACTATCGCTTGGGGTATTAACGGGCGGGTGCAATATGCTTTAGAAGGGAGCATTTTTGTGGCGGGCGCGGCAATTCAATGGCTGCGGGATGGCTTAAAGCTAATTGATGCGGCACCTGACTCTCAATATTTCGCGGATAAAGTGGAGGACAGCGCCGGTGTATATGTGGTGCCGGCCTTTACCGGTTTGGGAGCTCCATACTGGGACATGTACGCTCGGGGAGCCATCTTCGGCTTGACCCGGGGCACCACTAAAGACCATATTATCCGGGCCACTTTGGAGTCATTGGCGTACCAGACCAAGGATGTATTGAGGGCCATGGAGACGGATTCGGCAATTAAATTAAAGGCGCTGCGGGTGGACGGCGGAGCTGCGGCCAATGATTTGTTAATGCAGTTTCAAGCCAATCTGCTGGGAGTAAACGTGGAGCGTCCCCAGGTACTGGAAACCACTGCCTCCGGGGCGGCGTACCTGGCCGGGTTGGCAGTGGGTTTTTGGCAGCCGCAGGAACTTGATAAAAAATGGATTGCTGATGCCTCCTTTGCTCCGGACATGGACCAAGAAACTCGTGATAAGTTATATGACGGATGGAAAAAGGCGGTTAATCGGACAATGGGCTGGGCCAAGTAATAAATAATTTTTGCCTTCCAGGTGAAACTATAAAAAGAAATTCGATTAACTCGCGCAAAAGGAGGCAAAAAAATGGCAAAGGATGAGCGCAAGCGGATGATTGTCCAGGGAATAGCGCCCGAGGAATTGAAGCCGGGCGTAGATGAACCGGTGTATACATTAAATGACGGTAAAGCAGGGCCGTTGAGTTTTGACCAGAATGTCAGCCAACTTTCCCCGGAAAAAAAGGAAGCGTTTCAAAAGAAGCAGCCGGGGCAAAAGCGATGAAGGGGGCTGATTAGATGAACATTACCGATCAGTTAAAAGGCGAACATGAAATAATTCTTAGATTTCTCGGCATCTTAAAGGAAGCCTGCAACCGGGTTCAGCGGGGAGCATTTGACGACATCACCTTTTTTGAACGGTGTATTACCTTTTTGCGGGAGTATGCTGACTCGTATCATTATGATAAGGAGGAACGGGTGCTTTTCCCCGCGATGGAACAGGCGGGGATTGCCTATCAGCAACATAGGCATATTGAACACAAGTATGTTTATCAGTTAATGGCTGACTTAGACAGGGCGGTTACCGCAAATAACTTGTCCGCCATCCCCGCGCCGGCGTTGGAATACACTAACCTTTTGGAGGAACATATCATTACGGAAAATAAGGCGTTATACCCTGAAGTGGAGCGTGTGTTGGACGATCACCAAAAGGAAGAAATCCAAAAAGAGTTTGACAGGATTGAGGGAGTAATAACGAATGAAAAGGACCATAATTACATTATAGCAGAAGTTGACCAACTGGAAAATTACTTGCCGTAGTCTAGGTTTAGTGCGTTGGCTTTTATAATTCTTACTGTTTACTGTCAATAAAGATGGGTAAGGATAGAAATATTTATCTTAAATGGTTGACTTAATTTGGGGTTTTGCTTTTCGGGTGTTACGATTTAGAGAAATACGGCAGGTGAGACAATGACTAATCATGGAGATTTAGACTCTAAGTTAAAAACGGCCTTAGCTCAGTGTGAAAGACTTCAGCACGAGAACGGTCATTTGAAAAAGTTGCTGGGTGATAAAAGAGAAGAAGCGGGTAGGGCGGTATCCGGCTCAAAAGTTACTAAACAGTCAAGTAATGCGGATAAGAACAGGCTGTTTCGCAGCTATTTTCGCGGCCGTGATGATGTTTTCTCACTTCGTTGGGAAAATGATAACGGTAAGTCTGGCTATGCACCTGTCTGTATAAACGAGTGGAAACCTATTTGCGCAAAACCCGGTGGCAAATGTTCTTCATGTTTATTTCGTAAATTTAAACCATTGAGCGATAAAGAAATACAAAAGCATTTAGCGGGGAAACAGACCATCGGAATCTACCCTCTTCTACCGAATGATACATGCTGGTTTTTAGTAGCAGATTTTGATAAAGCTACTTGGCAGGAAGATGCCGGTGCATTTTTAGAAACTTGTGATCAGATGGCAATACCTACAGGATTGGAGCGATCCCGTTCGGGCACTGGCGCTCATGTTTGGATTTTTTTTGAGAATCCGGTTAAGGCGTCTTTGGCCAGAAAGTTAGGCTCTATCGTTGTGGACCACACTATGGAAAAAAGATATGAAGTTGGTTTAGATTCTTATGACCGTCTGTTTCCTAGTCAGGATACCATGCCTGGCGGTGGATTGGGTAATTTAATTGCTTTACCATTCCAGTTTAAATCTGCTCTAAAAGGAAACAGCTTATTTATTGACCGGAACTTTGAGGTTTACCCGGATCAGTGGAGTTATATTTCATCAATTAGAAAGATGAAACCGCAAGAAGTTGAAGCTGGGGTGGCCGATGCTCAAAGGAAGGGAATTGTCGGGCCGGGTAATGATTCTGATAAGTTAGACAATGATGATGTCGACCATATTTTATTACGGGAACAACCTCAACGAAAGAGATGTTCGAAACCTCAGTCGGAACAATTGCCGGAAAGGGTTAAAATTATTTCTGGTAATTTACTTTATGTGAAGAAAAGCGGCTTGCCCTCCTCGATTTTAAACAAGTTAAATTGGTTAGCAGCTTTTCATAACCCAGAGTTTTATAAAGCTCAAAAGATGAGGCTTTCTACATTTGGAAAACCGAGAATTATTTCCTGTAGTGACGGGTTTCCCAATTATATTGGCTTACCCCGCGGCTGCTTAGATGAGACTTTGAACCTTTTCAAAGTCCACAACATTATCACTGAATTATTTGACCGCCGATTTCAAGGTGAGTGTATTAAGGTAGAGTTCAAAGGGGAATTAAGGCCGCTCCAGGAGCAGGCGGCGAAAACGCTTTTATCCCATGATAACGGTGTGTTATGCGCGGCAACGGGATTTGGTAAAACAGTCGTAGGCTCTTACATGATAGCAAATAGGAAGATAAACACCCTTGTTTTGGTGCATCGGCGGCAATTAATGGAGCAATGGCGTGAACAACTTGCTGCATTTTTAGATGTACCGGTTGAGTCAATTGGAAAAATCGGCGGGGGTACTACCAAACCTACGGGATTTATAGATATTGGTATGTTTCAAAGCCTCAATAAAAAAGGCAAAATCAATAGTTTGGTATCCAATTACGGGCAGGTTATTGTGGACGAATGCCACCATATTCCTGCTTTCAGTTTTGAACAGGTGATGAAGAAAGTAAAAGCTAAATACGTGATGGGATTGACTGCGACTCCTATACGTAAAGACGGACATCACCCTATTATTTTTATGCAGTGCGGTCCGGTCCGGTTTCGGGTGAAGGATAAGGATTTACTGTTAGACAGGCCTTTTGAGCACATTGTCGTTCCCCGGCTGACAAATTTTAAGATACCTGGATATATCCACGACCCCAAGTTTCATGATATCGCTCAACAAATTATCATTGATAATGATAGAAATGATATGATCATTAACGACCTCATACACGAGGTGGAGGCAGGACATTCACCGTTACTCTTGACTGAGCGTGTGGCACATTTGGAGCATTTTGTAGCAAAATTAAAGGGGTTTGTAAAGAACATCATTGTGCTGCATGGAAGAATGAGCACTAAAGAAAAACAAGAGGCTGAAAAGCAGCTGAAAACCATAAGAGATGATGAGGAGCGTGTGATAATTGCCACTGGACGATATATTGGTGAAGGGTTTGATGATGCACGGTTAGATACTTTGTTTTTAACGATGCCTATTCGGTGGAAAGGAACTATTCAACAATATGCTGGCCGTGTGCACCGGAAGCACTATAATAAAAAAGTGGTAAAAATCTACGATTATATTGATACTTCTGTTCCGTTACTGGACAAGATGTATAAAAGCAGGCTTAAGGGCTACAAATATCTGGGATATTCAATCCAGTCGCAGACGATTGAGGGGAATGGGCAATTGTCTCTTGACGACTATCTTGGACCGTAAGGTGGGGAAGACTATTTCAAATGATTGCTAAATTGGGAACTTGCTACTAGAGGTGAAAGTTACGATACGATAAACAACAAAGTCTAGGAAGTGCGTAATTCCGGAACTTAATTAACCGAAAGGAAGTGCAGTGATGCAAGAAGAAATTCATAAAGATGGATATAGTGAGGAGTTTAGCGAGGATTCTTTCTTTGATAAGATAAAGAAATTTGGTAAGAAGGCTGGCATTAAGCATTAATGTTATTTATGCGGCATTACTGCTTTATTATGTCTTAAAAAAACCTAATATACCATTAAAAACAAAAGGGATAATCTTAGGTGCCTTAGGCTATTTTATAGTTCCGACCGACGCTATACCTGACTTAATTCCAGTTGTAGGTTACTCTGATGACTTAGGAGCTTTAGTTCTTGCCCTTGCGCAAGTTAGTATGCATGTGGATGATGATGTTAAAAGTAAGGCCAGACGAAAACTAACTGATTGGTTTGGGGATTTTGACGGTAGCGAATTAAAAGACATTGATGATAAATTCTAACATAGATGGTGATATTTTATCCTTCGGGGTTCCATACCAACGGTTTTTGGCGTTGGAAAGTAATGCTGAAGGAAATTTTCTTACCAAAGAAACCTGGCAAAAGATTTGTGAAGCTAGGCTCTAGTTTGGAGCTAATTAGAGTGATTTAAAATAACTTACAGCCCTTAAGCGGGTGTTCTTTACCTGCTTAAGGGCTTCTCTTCTTGAGACCGGGTTCACTGCGAGGTTAAATGTTTTTAGTTAATAAAAGTATTGACATAGAAGAAATGGTAATATATTATCTATTAAGGTAACATATTACGTAAAATTTATTATCAAGAAATTTGGAGGGAAAAGCAGATGAATAAGGTTTTTATGTTTGTGGTCATAATTCATGGTCTGATACACTTGATGGGTTTTGCGAAAGCTTTTAACCTAGCGGAAATCAGCGAATTGACCCAGGATATATCTAAGCCTCAAGGTGTGCTTTGGTTAGCTGCAGCAGTTTTATTTTTAATAACGGCAGTTATCTTCATACTAAAGAATGAAACTTGGTGGATGCCCGCAATTGCCGCTATAATTATCTCCCAGGTGCTTATTGTCAGCTCATGGCAAGATGCGAAATTCGGCACTTTGGCAAATGTTATTATGCTTATAGTTATTAAAGTTTTGGTTTGGTAAGGGAGGAAGGCTATTATGGACAAGGCTGACTTGGTCAGTAAACAAAAGTATATATTCGGCAGTCTATTTGTACTATCCAACAAGTTACAGGTGGTAATGGACCGCCAACTGAGCCAATACGATATGACTGCAAAACAATGGTTTTTAACAGCGGTGATTGAAGAGTTTTTTTCAACACCGCCCACCCTTACTGAATTAGCGGAAGCAATGGGAAGTACTCATCAAAATGTGAAGCAGATTGCGCTAAAGCTGCAAAAAAAAGATTTTGTGGAGATAATAAAGGACGACAAGGATCGCAGAGTGACCCGGGTAAGGTTGACGAAAGAAAATGATGCTTTTTGGAAAAATAGAAGTGAAGAGACAAGCAATTTTTTTCAAGAATTTTTTCAGGATCTTGGTGAAGAGGAAACCGGCATTATGCTAAGCTGTTTAGACAAGTTATATGAGGGGCTTTTAACAATAGAAACAAAGCTCGACTAGTATTCTTGCTTAAGAAAAGGAGATTTAAGTAATGATTAGCTTAAAACCCGAATGGTATCAGGCTATAAAAGTGCGCAGGTCCCGCAGGGAATTTATCACTAAGCCTATTGCTGACGATGTTATCAATGCCTTAACAGAATTCAGTAATGAACTTAATCGGTCTCTAGCCGGTGTAAGAACAGTATTGGTAACAGAAAAAGCAGAAGAAATATTTAAAGGGGCAATCGGTTCTTATGGAAAAATAAAAGGAGCCACAGCTTATGTCGCTTTCATTGGTGGTAAGAATGATGAAAATGTTCAAGAGAAGCTAGGTTACATGGGGGAATGTTTTATTCTTGAAGCCACATCAATTGGCCTATCCACCTGTTGGGTTGGGGGGTTTTTTAAACCGGAGGTTGTTGCTAGGCAAATAAATGTTTCAGATGATGAGGAAGTATTGTCAGTATCGCCTTTAGGGTATACAAAAGAAAAGCTTAGTTTAGAGGAAAATATCATGTCAGGGTTGGCATCGTCTCCTAAGAGAAAAAATCTTACTCAATTATGCCGGGGACTGACACAGGAAGAGTGGCCCGACTGGGTGAAAGCGGCTTTAGAGGCAGCGAGATTAGCTCCATCAGCGGTCAACCGCCAGCCGTGGAGATTTGAGGTCGATAAAGAATCTATAAAAGTGTCAGTTAATAATCAAAGATATTCTCATAACATATCTAAACGTCTAGACTGTGGTATAAGTATGCTGCACTTGGAACTTGGCGCACTGAGTAAAGGTGTCAAAGGAACCTGGGAGTATTTGACTGCGCCGGATGTTGCCGTATTTACAAAAGAGCAGTAGGGCCAGACCCTGACCTGATGAATAACCGGCAAGAAATTACTGAAGACAATATTTTTGTTCCCAGCATTGCCATACCCTCCTGTTAGGCAAGAGACTATAGAATTTAAAGGGGATCATAACAATTCCCCGTTAATCACCAGCTTGACCATGTGGTCGTCGATAATGCGGCGGCCATTTTGGACTCCATAAGACTATGAAATACTGCATTCGTGAAAAAATGCAACGTCCTTTTTGCATAAATGCAAGGAAGATATCTTTAACGCCTTTAGTCTGGTCCAAAGTGTTTTGAATTTTGTTGGCTATCAAGGGTTTACGTAATTTGTTTCAGCGAATTCCAGCTGGCATGGCTATTGCATCTATTTAGAGGTGTACGTGTTGCTAGTTAAACAAAAAAGGGGGCAAAAATTTGTGCATGTAAGTGGTAAAACAATAATTGTTACAGGGGCAGGTCGGGGTATCGGCAGGGGAATTGCCTTGAAGTTAGCTCGAGAAGGTGCGAATGTGGTTATTGCGGAAATGAACGAATCTGATGGACAGTCGGTGGCTAAAGAAATAGCAGATGAGTCAGGCAGGGCGCTATTTTTAAAAGTGGATATTACCGATAGAGTGCAGGTTGATCTGATGGTGGACAAGGTGGTCTCTGAATTTGATGTCATAGATGGTCTGGTAAATAATGCAGGCTGGGATAAAATCGAAAACTTCATTGACAGTGAAGAAGCTACTTGGGAAAAAGTGCTTGCGATCAATTTATTAGGGCCAATTCGTTGCTGCCAAGCAGTTCTAAAACATATGATACCAAGAAAGCATGGTAAGATTGTCAATATAGGGTCCGATGCCGGAAGAGTTGGCTCTAGTGGAGAAGCGGTATATTCAGCTGCCAAGGGTGGAGTAATATCTTTCACAAAAACCCTTGCAAGAGAAATAGCTAGGTATCAAATTAATGTAAATTGTATTTGTCCCGGGCCGTCGGATACCCCACTGTTTGCTGAAATTATCGGTGATAACCCAAAGATCGGTGAGGCATTAGTGAAGTCTATTCCGCTCAGGCGGTTGGGTAAGCCAGAGGACATTGCCAACGCTATTATGTTTTTAATTTCTAATGAGGCTCAATTTGTCACTGGTCAAACTCTTAGTGTCAGTGGCGGTTTAACAATGGTTTAGTTATCAGATGATGGTGGAATATCGATGGTGCAAGGGTAAGGGAGGTGTACAAAGGCTTGAAATTAGAAACAATTGTCTAAAGGTTCAAAATATTTAATAAAGAATATAACATAAAGGGGGAATTAATAAGATGGTTAAGCGATATGGTATCTTACTGTTAATTATGCTTACCTTGGTTTTTGTAGTGGCCGGTTGTGGTTCCAAGGAGGGGGCAGGAGACAAGCAGGGTACTGATAATACGCAGGATCAAGCTGATAAGACAGATGGTACAAAGGAAGTTGAAACTGAAACCTTGGTACTTGGGCTGGCAACTACTTTATCAGGTACCGCTGCTGATTGGGGTAATGGACAAGTGTGGGCAGCCGAAGAAGCTGCTAACCAGGTCAATGAGCATGGTGGAATTGAATTAGACGGTAAAAAATATCTATTTGATGTTGTCGCGTATGACAACAAATACACTGCCGCTGAAGGAAGTAAAGTGGCTCAAACCTTGGTCAGGAAAGACAAAGTTAATTACATCGTAGGTACTGTAGGCAGCGCTCCAACATTGGCTGTACAATCTATTACAGAACCGGCGAAGATTTTAATGCTTTCTACGGCTTGGTCGTCAGAAGCAAAAGGCACTGGTAAACCATATACCTTTACTTCACTTAATACGCCGCTGGAAGTATGTGAGCCAATGTACGGTTGGATTGCCAAGCAGTATCCGGATGCAAAATCTGTGGCCATGTTAAATGCCAACGATGCAACGGGCAAGGATACGGCCAAAGTGGCTAAGGATGTTTGGACTAACCTAGGGATTGAAGTTCTGGTGGATGAGTATTACAGTCGGGGTACCACGGAATTTTCTGCCATTGTTACAAAAATCATTGCGGCAAACCCCGATATTATTGACCTTGGGGCTACTCCTCCCGGAGATGCAGGATTGATATTTAAAGGGCTTAAAGAACAGGGATGGGATGGGGTTAAGCTGGTTACTGCTGGAACTTCTGTAGCAAACTTGGTAGACGCTGCCCCGGAAGCAGTTGAAGGTGTTTACTTGGGATTGAGTCCTGATTTCACTAGTGATAAAGCTTCACCGGTTCAGCGAGAATTGGAGAAAAAATATAACCAGGAAACTGGTGGCCATTTGAATGCTATCAGCGTTTCTAGCTATGATGCTGTCCAGGCACTGGTAGAAGCTATTAAACAGGCGAACAGTATAAAAAGTGAAGACTTACTAAAGGTTTTACCGAATATTACATTCGAATCTTCATACGGTCCCAGTGGATTTGGTGGGGCTGAACAATATGAAATACCTCAACAAATGCTGCTGCCCATAACAATTACCGAAATCCAAAATGGCGTGGGTGTGGAAGTATCTCGAGTGCTTCCCAAGGAGCTCGAAGAAAAGTTGAAATAGGTGTCATGTATGGGGTTTCCGGGAGCTTGCCTTCCGGGAACCCGAATAAATAAGGAAGGGGAGGGCTGATGGAACAAAACGTGATTTTTCAGCTGCTGGTTAATGCATTACAGCTGGGTGGGGTATATGTCATGTTTACCTTAGGGTTAACGCTAATATTTGGCATCATGAGCGTAGTGAATTTTGCCCATGGGGAAATATTTACCTTGGCCGCGTATCTCACCATTGTTTTTTACGAAGGTATTAGCAGCGTAGGATTAAACAGTTATACGGCGTATGTATTAGTATTAGTTTTGGTGGCATTAACGATAGCACTAGTTTCCTGGGTGATGGAACGAGTGATATTTCGGCCCTTTAGTGGTGATTTGGTTTCAGGACTTATCGTGTCCCTTGGTTTATCTCTCGCCTTACAAGCGATATTTTTGTTGACTTTTGGCGCTGAACCGTTAAGCATGGCTAGCGTTTTCAATGGAATTGTGACGCTTTTTGGTGGTATTATTTCCAGGGAAAAATTGGTAATAGTATTGTTTTCTTTAATTATTACTTTTGTTGTATATGCTTTGGTGCAGAGAACAAGGTTAGGGATGGCTATGAGAGCCATAACCCAAAACAAAGAAGCAGCTCAGCTTCAAGGAGTTAATTATAACAAGATATCCATAGCTGGTTTTGTCTTAGGGGGAGTATTAGCGGCTATAGCCGGAGTTCTCGTAGTGCCGGCAGCATTAGCTACACCACATATTGGGGCCGGGTACCTGATGAAGGCTTTCATTATAATTATCATCGGGGGGATGGGGAGCATCCCGGGAACTATTATAGCTGGTTTTTTGTTAGGGTTCATTGAGAGTATTACTTCATTCTACTTTTCTTTGCAAGCAAGTTCGATGCTGCTTTTTGCCTTGGTTATTGTAATACTAATAGTAAGACCAAAAGGACTGTTGGGCTATGAATAAAACTTATAAGTTTAGCAAAAGTATTGTTGGTATAACCGGCGGGTTGATTTTGTTGTCGGTGGTCATTACAGACCCGTATTATCTTCAAATCATTACTTGGTTAGCGATTAATTTTGTCTTGGCTGCCAGCTTGCGATTTATGATGCTTACTGGTGAAATAAGTCTTGTGCATGCTGGTTTTATGGGTATTGGAGCCTATACTTCTGGTGCATTGTCACTGGCAGGTTATTCTTTAGGGCTTACCATCCCTGCTGGACTGATTTTGAGTGGGATTGTAGCAGCATTATTTGGGTTGATCAGCTTGAGATTGAGGGGAGCATATTTTTTGCTGGTCACGTTTGCTTTCAGTGAAATACTTAGGCTGTTCTTCACTAATTACTTTAGCGAAATACTAGGCGGTGCCACGGGTCTTGTAGTTCCGGGTTTGGGCAGTATGGCCACCCTCTATATTGTAATAGTAAGTGCGGTTGTATTATGGGTCCTGCACTACATTGAACAGTCCAGGCTAGGCAGCGTTCTTAAGTGTCTCCATCAAAACATGGATTTAACTGAATCCATTGGCTACAATCAGTTTTATTACAAACTTGCGGCTTTTTGTATCAGCAGTTCTTTGGCAGGGTTAATCGGTGCTTTGTTTGCTCACTACAATTTGGTAATTGCGCCCCAAGACTTTACTTTCGTCTTATCCATATACGTGGTGGCTTATGTGATTATTGGTGGAAAGGGTAAATTGGAAGGGGCCTTGCTTGGTGCTGCTTTGCTGACTTTATTATCAGAATTCATCAGACAGTTCGGAGCTTTGGAGTCTTTGGCATACGGTTTAATTCTGGTACTTACCATGCTTATTTCTCCCGATGGTTTGCTGGAAGGTATTGGCAGGATCCCGGCTATGTTTAAAAGAAAAGCAAATATTGATATAGGGGGGAAGGTAGATGCTTGAGGTTAAGGGTCTTTCCAAGTCCTTCGGGGGGTTAGCTGCTGTAGCAAATGTATCTTTCCATATTGGAAAGGGGGAAATTGTCGGCTTAATTGGCCCTAACGGAGCCGGTAAAACGACTGTTTTTAATTTAATTAGCGGTATTCACAGACCTTTAAAAGGAAAGATTTTGTTTCAAGGTAATGATATCACTTCTGCTAATTCGGCTTCAACATCACGAATGGGTATTGCGCGTACTTTTCAATCGCCATTACTTTTTGGAGAATTAAGTGTCAGAGATAATATTCAGGTGGCTTTAAGAGATGGAAGAACGGTGGAAGAAATTTTAAGGTTTTTTGGTCTGGAGTGGGTTGAAAACGAAGTGCCCAACAATCTTCCTCATGGTTATCAAAGATTGTTGGGTATTGCCATAGCCATTGCGACTAAACCGAGTATGCTGATGCTGGATGAACCTCTGACTGGAATGAATCCTAGTGAAGCCGAAAAGGCGTGCCAAATAATAAAAGCTATTAACACTGAGGATTACTATTTTGCTGGTTGAACATAACATGAATGCTGTCATGAGTATCTGTCAAAGATTAGTGGTACTTAACTACGGGCAGAAACTCGCTGAGGGTAACCCAACGGAGGTACAAAAAAATGAGCATGTTATCAAAGCCTACCTCGGCAGCGAGGTTGAGCATTAGTAACTTAAGTGTGAATTATGGAAAGGCACGGGCACTGGCCAATATAAATTTATCTGTGGAACAGCAGGAAATTATTACTATCATTGGTTTAAATGGTGCTGGTAAAACCACATTAATGCGTAGCATTACCGGATTAAAGAAAATTTCAGAAGGCGAGATCATTTTTAACAACAAGAACTTGGCGGGCTGCTCAGTTGACCAGAGAGTTAAGTATGGTATAGCCATGGTGCCTGAGGGAAGATCGCTCTTCCCTAAAATGACGGTACGTGAGAACCTTGTAATGGGTGCTTATACCAGGCGGGATAAGGAAGAGATTACGAATAGTTTGGATAAAGTGATGAATTTATTTCCCGATTTAAAGAAAAAGGTCAGTGACAGAGCTGAAAGTTTGAGCGGAGGCCAGCAACAAATGGTAGCAATAGGTAGAGCATTAATGTCTGACCCGAGGCTTCTACTGTTAGATGAGCCTTCTATAGGCCTTGCCCCTATTATTGTTCAACATATAGCAGAGATGATTAAAGAAATAAATCGACAGCATGGAGTCAGTATTTTATTAGTTGAACAAAATGCCAGAGTTGCAATGAGCTTGGCAGACAGGGTATATGTACTAGAAACCGGGGAAATTGTTTTGGAGGGTCCCGCTGATAAGCTGCGAGAAAATACGAGGGTTCAGGAAGCGTATTTGGGAATGAAAGTTAAAGCAGGCTAATTTGGTTAAACAAATTAAGGAGGGTTATTAATATGGAATTCCAAGATATTATATACGAAAAATATGATGGTCGGGCAAAGATTATAATTAACAGAGTTCAGAAACTTAATGCATTCAGTAACTTGACTCTTCAAGAAATGATAAAGGCACTGACCGATGCTTGGGTAGACAAAAACGTGGGCGTAATAATTATAACAGGAGCCGGCGACCGGGCGTTTTCTGTTGGTGGTGACCAGTCTATCAGGGCTAAGGGGGGCTATGAATCTGAAGAAACCGATTCTTTGGATTTTCCTCTTGACAATTTACCGCTTCCTAATAATCACGCCTTAGTACTTCAGTTGATCAGAACTATACCGAAGCCAGTTATAGCATCGGTCAACGGTTATGCAATTGGTGGAGGTCATGTGCTGCATGTGGTATGCGATATGTCTATAGCGGCTAGCACGGCAAAGTTTGGTCAGGCTGGGCCAAGGGTTGGTAGCTTTGATGCAGGATATGGTTCTGCATATCTGGCAAGAGTAGTTGGGGAAAAGAAAGCACGAGAAATATGGTACCTATGTGAACAATATTCAGCAGAAGATGCGCTTCAGATGGGGTTAGTTAATCGTGTTGTCCCACCTGATAAACTGAATGAGGTGGTAGAAGAAATATGTGCGTCTCTATTAGAAAAAAGCCCAACGGCCCTTGCTGCACTTAAGGCATCTTTTAATGCCGAAACGGAATCAATTTGGGGTATTCATAATATGGCAGGCATTGCATTGAATTTATACTATGATACAGAAGAAGCACTGGAAGGCAAGAATGCCTTTATGGAAAAACGTAAGCCTGATTTTGCTAAGTACAGAAAGTAATTAATAGAAGACAGGCGAAAATATCGGGAGGAGGGATATATCTTGTATCTGACTAGTCTTTTGGAAGTAGCTTGGAGGGAATATCCTGAAAAAGTCGCAGTTTACGGCGAAAACATGCAGCTCACATATGCGGAACTTTATAACCAGTCGGACAGAATGGCTAATGCTTTACAGAAGTTAGGGGTAACTCGCGGGGATAGAGTGGGTATTTATCTATCCAGTCGACCGGAATTTTATATTTGTTATTGGTCTATAATTCGATTGGGCGCCGTCGCGGTATTGCTTAATCCCATGTATAAGGAGAGGGAAATCGAGCATGTTTTAACCGATACAGGTGCTAAAGTTTGTTTTACTGAGGAGTCAATTGTTCGGCGATTACAGGTGGTCTCGAAAGAAATTCCTGAAAAACTCAGTATCATCTGTCTAGGTAATTCCGCTGATACTCTAAGTTTTGATAGTCTGTTAAAGGACAATGATACCAGAGGAATAATCTCGGAAGCAAGACTTAATGACGTGGTGAGTATTATTTATACATCAGGCACTACGGGTAAACCCAAAGGAGCAACACATACGCACAAAAGTATTTGGAGCAATGTTTCCGCATTCTCTATAAATAACAAATTTACTTCAGGAGATGTATTATTATGCTGTTTACCGATATTTAATAATTTTGGCTTGAATGTAGTTTCTATGGCCACGTTTTATATTGGCGGAAATATGGTTTTGTTTGATAGGTTCGATGCCAAAAAAATACTCTCGGCAATGGGCCGTTATAAAGTTACCTATATGGCAGGAACGCCAACTATGTATGTTTATTTGTTACAAGAATATGATGTTGGTGACTATCACGTTAACACGCTGCGGGTGTGTAATAGCGGTGGGGCTAATCTTCCTGACGAAGTGATTAAAAAGTGGGAAAAAAGATTCAAAAGTCCCCTGATAAACGGTTATGGCCAGACTGAGGCAAGTGGTTTCTCAACCCTTACTCCAGTGGTAGGTGTGCGAAAGAACGGGGCAGTAGGACTGCCAATCAGTAATATTCGGGTGAAGATCGTAAATGAGGCAGGCGAGGAGCTATCACGAGGGAAAGTGGGAGAAATCGCTCTTAAAGGAGATCCCATTTCGGAGGTTGGCTATTGGAATAATGAAGAGGCAAATAAACAAGCCTGGCAAGACGGATGGTTCCTCAGTAACGACTTGGGTTATATAGATGAAGACGGGTATCTTTTTATCGTGGACCGTAAGAATGATTTAATTATTACAGGCGGCTCCAACATATACCCGGCCGAATTAGAGGAAGTTTTATATCAGCATCCTAAAGTTTCCCTGGCAGCAGTTGTCGGCGTTCCCGATGAAGTTAAAGGGGAATTAGCAAAAGCATTCATAGTTTTAAAAGAGGGCGCTGATTGTACTGAAAGTGAATTAATTAATTACTGTCGGGACAAATTAGCTGTCTATAAAGCCCCCCGATTGGTGGAATTCGTTAATGATATGCCCCGGGGAGTCACTGGTAAAATCCTTAAACGAGTACTAAAGGAGCAAGTAGCAGCCAGCAAGGATAATTAAATGCATAGATTATAAAACATATGACAATGATGTCAATTTGAGGAGGGGCCAGGCAATGTTGTTTAAGGGAAAAACAGCAGTTGTTACTGGGGCGTGTCAGGGAATTGGCGCTGCAATTGCCAAGGAACTTGCCCGCCAAGGGGCTCAAGTTGTGGTAAACGATATTCTTCAAAGTGCGGCAACTGATGTAGTCGAAAATATCAGAATGGCGGGGGGGAAGGCGCTTCCTATAATGGCAGATGTTACGAATTATGCTGCAGTGGATGCTATGATGGCTGAAACGGTACATTGCTTCGGAGCAGTAGACATTCTTGTAAATAACGCAGGAGCTGTTAGAGATAACCTCGTTTTAGATATGCCGGAAAGTGATTGGGATTCCATAGCAGATTTGTGCTTAAAAGGTTCTTGGTTTTGTTCCAAAAGTGCTTTGGGTTATATGAAGAAGAACCAGTACGGACGTATTATGAATATTTTTTCTGGGGCTTGGTTGGGTAATATCGGGCATTCCAACTATTCAGCTGTTAAGGCTGGTTTGGCTGGGTTAACGCGAGCTCTTGCCATGGAGTTTGTAAGGCATAACATTACCATAAATGCAGTCGCTCCGGGTTTGATAGATATGCCATTGTATACAAACCAACGTGAAGATGTCCAAGGGCAGTTGACGACTAACGCCCAACCTACTCCCTATATAGGTCAAGCGGAAGATGTTGCTAAGATCGTTGCATTTTTAGGTTCTGATAACAGTAGGTATATTACGGGGCAGGTTATTCATGTGGATGGTGGGAAAAGTCTATGTTGCCACAGTGAGTAAGGTATTACAGGTTAAACGGTCTCGCCTCTTAAGGATGAATTCTTACCACTAAGCATCCAAAATTAACGGCGTACCATATTATTACTGTCAAGCTACGGTCTCAAAAAGTATAATGGAATTACATCTCAATCGGCAATACTGAAAGGGGGTTATATTATGATTAGTCAGGAAAGACAGCATCCAAACCCTAACAACCTTCTTTCGCTTGAAGTGCGAAAGATGGGCATTGTTGCCAAATCGCAAGCGATGATGGAAGTTTTGCGGATGGCATTTCAGATCGCGACCGTGGACTGTACTGTACTGATTTTAGGGGAATCGGGGGTGGGTAAAGAGGCTATAGCGAAATTAATTCATGAGAATAGTAGTAATTCTGATGGACCTTTTGTGAAAGTCAATTGTGGTGCCATTCCCGAAAATCTACTGGAATCGGAGTTGTTTGGCTATGAATATGGGGCTTTTACCGGCGCAAAACGAGAGGGCAAGCTAGGTAAATTTGAAATGGCGCATAATGGTACGATATTACTGGATGAAATTGGGGATTTGCCTTTACATCTGCAGGTAAAATTACTTCGAGTTATCCAAGAGCGCGAGATAATTCGAATTGGTGCAAACCAATCAAGAAAAGTGAACATTCGGATACTTGCTGCGACTAACAAAGACTTGCGCGAAATGACTATGCAGGGTAAATTTAGAGAGGATCTTTATTATCGTCTTAATGTTGTGCCATTACACATTCCTCCGTTGAGGGAACGCCGTGAAGATATTATGCCTTTGATTGTACATTTTAAGAAAAAATATGAAAAGAAATATCAGATGGCGCGTACATGTTCTCCTGAAGTTGTCCGAGTCTATTTGTCTTACGATTGGCCAGGCAATGTAAGGGAATTAGAAAATGTAATCGAGCGGATCTACGTTATGGGTGAGCCGGGGAAAGAACTAACGCCGGAAAGATTAATAAAGTACTTCTTTAATGTGACATGGCAAGCTAATTATAAGAATAGCGTGACGGTGCATAAATTGGTTCCCCTCAAAGAGGCTGCCGAGGAAATGGAAATGCAGTTAATTTCTATGGCATTTAAACAATTTGGAACGATTTCTAAGGTCGCAGAAGTTTTAAACGTTGATCCATCCACCATAAGCAGAAAGGTTAAAAGGTTAGGTAAAGATGAAGTTTTTTATCAGGGACAACGGTAAATATGACTTTTATAAGAAGTGTTAAGGAAATAATCGTTAAAGGTGTCTGAAATCAGGCATCTTTTTTATTTGTCCAGCGCTTACTGACATAAATCAAGGGACTTGTCTCATATAATTAGGTAAAGAAAGATAAGGAGGAGGGGGGGAGAGGAAATTATGAAGCAGATATTGATTACCCCTAAGCTTTGTTTGGGTTGCCGCAGTTGTGAACTTGCCTGTGCGGTGGAGCACTCACTGTCTAAGGAGCTTTTCGCGGCAGTAATAAAGAAAGAACAGCCTACAGCAAGAATTTTTGTAGAAACCGATGGCGTGATAAATTTACCTTTACAGTGCCGCCACTGCCAGGATCCGGCCTGTGTCAACGCCTGCATGAGCGGCGCTCTGCAGCGGAAGCCAACGACAGGAATGGTAGTCGCAGATCAGAATAAGTGCGTGGGCTGTTGGATGTGTGTTATGGCCTGTCCTTTTGGTGCCATTGCCCAGGACCCGGAGTATAAGGTCATCAATAAGTGTGACCGCTGCCCTGACTTGGATCAGCCGGCCTGTACCGTCGCTTGTCCCACCGGTGCCGTCAAGTTTGTGGAGGTCAGTCGGTTCAGTCAAGAAAGAAGAAAACAGTACCTGACTTCTTTTGCTGAGGAAGAATAGCGTTTGGTATTAATTTTGAGGAGGTATCAAAATGTGGGAAACCGATAAAACAATTGATAAAGCTGCCCAACAGATGTTGAAAATAACGGCGGCTGACGGGGTGGCCACAGTCTGGGACCGTTATGAAGCCCAACAGCCCCAATGCGGTTTTGGCAGTTTGGGAATTTGCTGCCGTAACTGCCTGCAGGGTCCCTGCCGCATCAATCCTTTTGGCGAGCCTAAAAGAGGGGTGTGCGGTGCCGATGCCGATACTATCGTGGCGAGAAATCTGCTGCGCAGTTTAGCAGGGGGTACAGCTGCCCATGTAGACCATGCCTATGAGGCAGTGGAAGCGCTGGAGAAGATTGCAACAGGGGATATTGACTATGTGATAAAGGATGAAAATAAGCTTATTGCCACTGCTCGGCAGGTAGGAATAGAAACCGACGGTAAGGACAGTAAGGGTGTGGCCAAAGAGGTGGCACAAAAAGCTCTGGAAACTCTTAGCGGACACGAAGGCGAAATGGGCTGGCTTAGTGCCTGGGCCCCTAAGGAAAGGGTAGATGTCTGGCGGCAGCTGGGGGTAATCCCCCGAGGTGCGGACAGGGAAATCCGGGAAGCCATGCACCAAACCAGTATGGGGGTGGATGCCGACCCCACTAATTTACTGTTGGCCGGTGTCAAACAGGGACTGGTGGATGGCTACGCCGGTTTGAAGCTTGCCACTGATATACAGGATATTATTTTCGGTATGCCCCAGCCGGTTAAGAGTGAGGCTAACCTCGGAGTACTTAATGCGGAATACGTCAACGTGGTAGTGCACGGCCATGTACCCCTGCTTTCGGAGAAGGTATTAGAATGGTGCCGTAAGCTTGAGGATGAGGCGAAAGCCGCCGGGGCCAGAGGCATTAATGTAGCCGGTATCTGCTGTACCGGAAATGAAGTGCTGATGCGTCAGGGAGTACCCCCGGCAACCAACTTCCTGGGGCAGGAACTGGCCCTGGCTACCGGAGCGGTAGACTTGATGGTTGTAGATGTACAGTGCATTTTGCCTTCGGTTACTAACGTGGCTCAGTGCTACCACGGCGATATAGTTACCACTATGCCCATTGCTAAGGTGCCTGGAGCCGACCATATCCCATTTAGCTTAGAAGAAGCAGATCAGCAGGCGGAAAAGATAGTTCGCCAGTCAATAGAGTCTTATAAAAAGCGGGGTAGTACCCCTGTCCATATCCCTGACGAAAGGGCGCTTATTTTTGCGGGCTTTAGTGTCGAAGCTATTATCGGTGCGCTAAGTAAGGTCAATGCCGAGGACCCATTAAAGCCGCTGGTGGATAACATTAAGGCGGGTAACATCCTGGGGGCCGTGGCTACGGTGGGCTGCAACAATGTGAAAGTGAAGCAGGATATGATGCATGTGGAGCTGGTGAAGGAGTTAATTGCTAATAACGTCCTGGTTATAGCCACCGGCTGCTCAGCTCACGCCTTAGGTAAAGCGGGGCTCCTGCATCCCGATGCCACCAATAACCTGGCAGGGAATGGACTTAAAGCGGTGCTTACCGCAGTAGGTGAGGCTGCCGGCTTAGGCGGTCCGCTGCCGCCGGTACTGCACATGGGAAGCTGTGTTGATAACTCCCGTATCGGTGATTTGCTGACAGCGCTGGCCGGGTACATGGGAGTAAATATTAAAGACCTGCCCGTAGCAGCGTCCGCTCCCGAGCCTCAGCACGAAAAGGCTTTGAGCATCGGCACCTGGGCCGTAGCCCTGGGGGTATTTACCCACTTGGGCCTGCCGCCCCACATTTTAGGGAGCAAAGCGGTGACCGGTACCTTGACTGATAAGGTGGAAGACCTGCTTGGCGGTAAGTTCTACGTGGAAAGCGACCCGGCCAAGGCAGCAGCGGGCATTATCCGGCACATTAAGGATAAGCGCCATGCTCTGGGACTGTAACGGAGGGAGACTATGGCTTACGTAATCATTGGCAATAGTGCAGCGGGGATTGCGGCGGCAGAGGGCATCCGCCAACAGGATAAAAGCAAATCGATTGCCATCATCAGCGATGAACCTCATGCGGCGTATTCCCGCTGTCTCACCTCATATTACCTGGGAGGTGAGGTGACCGAGGCGGGTATGCAGCTGCGGCAGGATGGTTTTTATACCAATATGGGCATCGACCTGCGGGCAGGGCAGAAAGTCACCTGTATTGACCCCGATAGTAAGAAAGTGGTTATGGAAGGCGGCATGAAAATTGCTTATGATAAACTGCTCATAGCCGCGGGAGCGTCACCCAAGGTCCCCGACTTACCCGGGCTTAGCAGCAGCGGGATCTTTACCTTGAGGACTTTGGCCGATGCCAAGAGAATAGCCCAAGCGGCTGATAAGGGTAATAAGGCAGTGATTCTAGGCGGCGGTTTGGTCAGCTTAAAGACTGCAGCAGCATTGCGCCATCGGGGTACTGATGTGACGGTGCTGGTCAGTTCTAACCGAGTGATGTCCCGCACTTTGGGTGAGACTGCTGCCAAGATGGTGGAGGAGCAGCTTGGCGATTTGGGTGTCACGGTAATAACAAGAAGCAGCGTTAAAGCTGTAGAAGCCGACGCTAGCGGCAATGTTTCCGGGGTAAAGCTTGAAAACGGTGAACTATTCCCCGCGGATTTTGTTGTGGTAGGGAAAGGCGTCCGACCAAATACGGGTATTTTAGAACAAGCCGGTTTGGTGACGGCAGCGGGACAACCGGTTAGTGTCAACCGGTATCAGGAGACTAGACTAGAGGGTGTTTACGCCGCCGGGGATGTGGCTCTTACCTACGATATCTTAGAAGAAAGGTATGTCTACAATGCGATTTGGCCTAACGCGGTGGAACAGGGTAAAATTGCCGGTGCCAATATGGCGGGAGCAGCAAAAGTTTATGGCGGTTCTATCAGCATGAACGCAGCGGTATTCGGCGGCATGTCCATCATTGCTGCCGGAATTGGCCAACCCCAACAAAGCGGGTTCCGCGTGTTTGAAGAGAGAAACAGCAAACAGAGGAGTTACCAACAGCTAGTTGTGGCAGAAAACCGTCTAGCAGGGTATACACTGATAGGTGATACGGCCAGGGCCGGCCTCTACACCGCCCTGATAAAATCACGTCAGGTTTTTAAGAGTGTAGACAAATTGGTTCACTGCTGCAACCGCAGCTATGTTACTCTCTCCTCTTACGGGTAAATAGTAAAAGCAGCCTTCCCGCTTGTATACAAGGAAAGCTGCTTTTAATTTTATTCTGCAAACACTGATTGTTCCTAACGCCAGGTTACCACCGGTTCGCTGCGCAGCGGAATGCGCTGATAACGATATTTCGGATAACCAATTAATAAAGCGCCAAAGCATTGATGCCCTTTAGGCAGAGCTAAGGCATCTTTCATCGGCGGGTAGAATATTGAGGCTGAGGTGAAATAGCCGGCCCAACAGGCACCGATTCCCATGGAATATGCGGCCTGCTCCAAATGAGTCAACGCGACGACACAGTCGGAACTAGCAGAAGGATACGCCTTATGCGCATGGGCTATTACCATGTGCGGCGCCTTACGGCAGATTCTATCCTGGCCGTTTTCCCATAGAGTTACCAAGGCGTCAAAGCGTGCAGCTTTTGCCTGCTCGGGTTGTTCTTTAATCATATAACGCATCCAATCAATTGTAATCTGGGCTAAACGCTGTACTTCTTTTGAATCCTCTATCACTAACCACTGCACAGGCCGTTTATTACTGCCTGAGGGGGCATAATTAGCGGTGCTAATCAGCTCTGAGAAGACCTTCCGGGGAACGGGCTTATCCTTATAACTACGAATGGAACGCCGGGCAGCGAAAAAATGGCTCAACTGCTCAGGACTTGGCAATAAGTCAGATTGTACCGGAAGGCAGTCCTCAGGTTTGAGATTTTTCAATGACAATGCGCCTTTGGGGCAAACCGCCACGCAATGCCCACAGTCGATACATAAGTCTTCCGCTCCCCGTACTGGAACAGGGTAGCCCTTATCCTTCTGCATTTTAATAATTTTTGCCGGGCATTCCGCAGCGCAAATGCCGTCACCTTTACACTTAGCTACATCAACAGTAAAAAGACTCACTTTCTATCATCCTCCTGAAATTACGATTTGAGCAGTCATTATCCATAAGCTCTATTTGTCTGATAATTCAACAAAAATCTAATGAAACCTGCTTTTTGGTCTAAGAGGGTAATAAATAAGGGCTAAACCAATCGGTTTAGCCCTTATTTAGAGAGAAAAATGAGAAAAATTATGGAAACTTAGAAGGATAACTTTAGTTGTGTGAAGAATAAGTAGCATTTATAATCTGTAAGCTTGTCAGACAAACTGACATAACTATATTCTCATTTGTTATCTAAGGAGCTGCTGACTATGGAAAAGGTGAATGTTAAGAGAACTAACCTGCCGGACTTAATTATCAAACATTTTGAGGAGATGCTTGTTTCTGGTCGTTTGAAACCTGGGGACAAGCTACCCACAGAGCATGAATTAATGGAACTGTTTTCCGTAGGAAGAACCACTATTAGGGAAGTATTGAAATCGCTTTCGGTACTAGGTGTGATTAAACGGACCAGCCAAGGTACTTTTGTTGAAGATACATCTAAAATGTTTCTCAGCCCCGTAGGTAGAGAGATTATGATGCAGCAAAATAATTTTGAGAAGATTTATGAGGCAAGGGGCATGTTGGAAGCAGGGTTAGCAGGATTAGCTGCGGAACGTGCAAGTGACCAGGAGCTAGTGGAATTAGAAACAGTACTAATGGGCATGAAATCCCAGATTGAGGGCGATAATCAAGCATTTATTCAATCGGATATTGCGTTTCACCAACAGTTGGCCAAATTAGCGGCTAACGAGGTACTTTATAATATTTTTATTAGTGTCCGGGAAATGGTCATTGAAGCCCAAACGAAGGTAGTGGGTATACCGGGGATAAAGGAAGAGGCGTTTAAACAGCACCTGGCGATTTATGAGGCTGTTAAAAAGCGGGACAGGCCAAAAGCCGAAACGGTTATGCTTGCACACGTCAATAACATCAAACAGTATGTCAGCGAAGCTTAATTCTTTCATCATTATATTTCAGAAAATTTAAAACTTTGATTAGATTTGCGCTTTGTAAGGAGGTGAGAGCTCACAAGAAGCCAGGCTTTGCAGATAGAGGAATTAAAACAAAAAAGGGAGGTTATAAAATGTTATTTGGAAAACAAAAGAAATTTTTACTACTTATTGTTTTGGCGCTTTTTGTTTTGGCTGCAGCCGGCTGCGGTGGCGGTGGTCAGGCTGAACAACAAGAGAAACCCGGTGATGCCAAGGAAGTATCTAAAGACCCGATTAAGGTTGGTGTAGTAGCAGTTATGAGTGGTGACGGTGCCGGCTACGGTGCTGCGATCAAGGCTGGGTTTGAAATTAAACGGGATGAAATTAATGAAGCCGGCGGTATTAACGGGCGGCCGATTGAACTGGTTCTTGAAGACAGCGGCGGTGACAAGAACGAAGCTATTAACGCAGTGCAGAAGTTAATTAATAAAGACCAAGTATTGGCAATTCTTGGGCCTACCTATAGCGGTGAAATGTTTGCTGCTGGTCCTATAGCTGACCAGGCTGGCGTAGTTATCATGGGTACCTCCAACACAGCCGCAGGTATAGGCGAAATCGGCCCTTATGTTTTCCGTAACTCAGTACCGGAGTCAGTAGTTATTCCCACTACTGTTGCTAAAGCCAAGGAGAAGCACGGTTTTACCAAGGTTGCTTTGATGTACTCTCAAAACAATGACTTTACGGTCAGCGGTGCGCAGACCTTTGAACAAGCGTTGAAGGATCAGGGTGTAGAAATAGTGGAAACTCAAACCTTTAATGACGGCGATACCAATTTCCAAGCACAATTAACCAAAGTAGCTGCGGCTAAACCGGATGCATTGGCTGTATCCGCACTTTACAAAGAAGCTTCATTGCTGCTTGTACAAGCCAAACAGCAGGGTTTGGATGTTCCGGTGATGGGTGGCAACGGTTTCAATTCACCACAGCTGATGGAGATTGCTGGTGATGCTGCTGAGGGCGTAATGGTGGGCAGTCCATGGTTTACAGGTAAGGACGATCCGAAAGTTCAGTCTTTTGTACAAAAGTACAATGACCTTCATGACCAGAATCCGGACCAATTTGCTGCTCAAGCATACGATGCCTTGGGAATTATCGCAGAGGCCATGACAACGGAAGGTGCCGCTGACGATAGAGATAAATTTAGAGATGCCATGGCAGCGATTAAGGACTATGAGGGAGTTACCGGTGTTTTCTCCTTTGACGAGAATGGTAACCCGGTGATGAAAGCAACTGTACTGGAAGTCGTGGACGGAAAGTATACGGAGGTTAAGTAGTAATCTGGCGGGCCCATGAAAGATGAGGTGACTTAAATGTTTTGGCAGCAGGTAGTAAACGGATTGACAGCAGGAACCACATATGCCCTGGTGGCATTAGGGTATACTCTGGTTTTTGGAGTACTAGAAATAATCAACATGGCACACGCTGAGATATTTATGATGGGTGCTTTTGTAGGGTTGCTGATAGTAACGACTACAGGTGCACCCCTGTGGGTTGCCATCTTAGGGGCCATGCTGGGGGCGGGCATTTTGGGCTGGATGCTGGAGTATCTGGCCCTCCGGCCTCTTAGAACTAAAGGGGCGCCCCATTTAGCCCCCCTAATTAGTACCATTGGGGTTTCTATTTTTTTGACCAACTTGGCTCTGATGGTTTTTGGCCCTCAGTCTACACGGTTTCCCCAAAGTGTGGAACCGGTATTTTACAACTTCTTGGGGATACGTATTTCCCTCCTCCAAATCATTATATTGGGTATTTCTTTTGCTTTAATGTTGGTGTTAAAAGTAATGTTAGCCAAAACAAAGCTTGGAAAATCACTACGATGCGTAGCGGAAAATCCCGAAGCGGCCGGCTTAATGGGCGTAAACGTTAGTTCCATGATGGTGCTGACGGTGGTGATTGCATCAGCCATGGGTGGTGCAGCCGGAGTGTTGGTAGCTTTGCAGTTTAATGCCATCTCTCCAACCATGGGGGTGGCTTATGGGCTTAAGGGATTGGCTATCATCATTGTCGGTGGCATGGGTAACATCAGCGGCGCTATGGCGGGTGGATTGATGCTCGGTGCAGCCGAAGTATTCAGTATTGCTTACATTGGCTCATCTTATCGAGATGCCGTTGCCTTTATTATGCTAATTACTGTACTGTTAATCAAACCGTCCGGTATTTTTGGCGAGCTAGAAGGGAGGAAGGGATAACGTAATGGACTTTTTAAACGCCTATTACTTACAAATAATCACCTTCGTAGCCATTAATGCCATTCTTGCCCTGAGTATTTACATTCCTTTTTCTGCCGGCCAATTATCCCTGGGCAATGCAGGATTCATGAGCATCGGTGCGTATACCGCGGCGATACTAAGCCTCAATTACGACACAAATATTTTCATAAGTATTATTGCAGGCGCCTTAGTGGCCGCTCTTGTAGGAATGGTGCTAGGCTTTCCCGCGCTACGGCTGACAGGACTTTTCTTGGCCATTGCTACATTGGGCTTTGGCGAGGTGGTTAGGGTGGTCTTTTTAAACTTAAAGATCACTAACGGAGCACTCGGGCTGCCGGGCATTCCTAACCTGAATAATTTATTTGGGGGATACCTTAAAGCTGCGGGTATTGACAGTTTGTGGGGCTTACGGTTTACTCAAGTTTCTGCCATACTCACCCTTGTTTTTTCCTTTGCCGTATTGGCCGTTTGTTTTGTGTTTATTCTTCGCCAGGAAAAATCACGTATTGGAAGAGCGATGGCCGCCATCAAAGCAGACGAGGTGGCCGCAGAAGTAATGGGTATCAGCACAACTTACGTAAAGATGCTGGCCTTTGCCCAAGGTGCCTTTTTAGCGGGGTTGGCCGGGGCATTGTCTGCTCATATCACAAACTTTATCTCGCCTGGTGACTTTGGTTATCACCATGCCATTGATATGCTGCTGTTTGTGGTTTTAGGGGGCAGTGAGGTGGTATGGGGCGGTCTGCTGGGTGCCTTCATTATTACCACCATACCGGAAGTGCTGCGCTTTGTTGAGGATTACCGGTGGATACTGTTCGGCATGCTGTTAGTTCTGATGATGGCTTTTAGACCCCAGGGTATTATAGATGCCAACCTGTTTAAGCGTTCTAAAGAGGCGAAAGATACGCTGAAACAGAACGGGGAGGTGAGCAGCTAATGCTACTGACATTAAAAGCGGTATCAAAGAACTTTGGTGGTTTGGCGGCAGTCCAATCGCTGGACCTAGAATTGAACCAGGGAGAGATATTAGGACTCATTGGCCCTAACGGGGCGGGGAAGACTACTGTTTTTAACCTCATTTCCGGGCTTATGCCCGTATCAGGCGGTAACATTCTCTTAGACGATGTTTCTTTGTCGACTAAAAAATCTTCAGAAATAACTCGTTTGGGAATTGCCAGGACATTCCAGAACATCAGGCTGTTCGGGCATCTCACTTCGCAGCAAAATGCAATGGTCAGTCAGTTCTGTCGTACTAAGAGTGGTATTTGGAGTGCTTTCCTGGGACTAAAGGGTTTTAGGGAAGAGGAAAAGGAGATAAAGCGGCGGGCAGACCAACTGCTGGAGTTTGTGGGTCTTGGAGATTTGGGAGACACTCATGCAAGCAGCTTGCCCTACGGCAGTCAGCGGCGGCTGGAAATTGCTAGAGCGCTGGCTACTCAGCCAAAGGTGCTGCTGCTGGATGAACCAGCGGCGGGCATGAATGAAGTGGAAACCAAGGCGCTGCTAAAGCTAATTTTCTCTATTAAGGATACAGGTGTCAGCATAATTATTATTGAACACGACATGAACCTGGTGATGAACCTCTGCGACCGGGTGGCTGTTCTAAACTTTGGCGGTAAAATTGCAGACGGCATTCCCGCGGAAGTGCAGAAAAGTCCTGAGGTTATTCAGGCGTACCTGGGTAAGGAGGATGATGATATTGCTTGAAATCAGTGCCATTGAAGCCTATTACGGTAATATAAGGATTTTAAAAGGGGTAGATTTGCAGGTTCCGGAAGGATCTATAGTGACCTTAATCGGTGCCAACGGTGCCGGCAAGACCACTACCCTGCGTACCATTACGGGAGCACTGGTTCCCAGGAGCGGTAGGATAACCTTTAAAGGGGAGGATATCATCGGTTGGCCGCTTCATAAGGTGGCCCGAATCGGTATCAGCATGATTCCTGAAGGGCGGGCCATATTTAAGAAACTGACGGTGGAAGAGAACCTGGAGATGGGTGCACTTAACCGCAAAGATAATGAAGTCAAACAGGATAAGGAAAGGGTTATGGATAGATTCCCTATTTTACGGGAGCGCTTAACGCAGCAGGCAGGCAACCTTTCCGGAGGCGAACAACAAATGTTGGCTATCGCTAGGGCGTTGATGGCTCGGCCTAAACTGCTGCTTCTGGATGAGCCCTCAATGGGTTTGGCCCCGCAAATTGTCGCGGACGTGTTTCGGGTAATTAAAGAGATTAACGATCAGGGAACCACCGTCCTGTTAGTGGAGCAAAATGCCAGACAGGCTCTAAAGGTTGCACATTACGGCTACGTAATGGAAACGGGAAGGATAGTACTGTCAGGTACTGCTGCGGCACTGGCACAGGACCCTAAAGTTATCGAAGCGTATTTGGGAAGCAGGGCAGTGTAAGCTTAAAGGGAGCGGGTGGTAGGATGAAGGCAACAAAGGTGTTTGGAGAGAAGATTACCAGCGCTATTCAGGATGATGAAAGCAAGCGGGGCAGGGATCGGGCATTAAATATTATTCGCCCTAATATGCTAAAAATGGTGCAGAAATATCCGGATAAGCATAACCAGCTAAGAGCGGTCAAGCGGGAATCATTAAATAACATGTCGGACTTAGTGGACCAGGCGACGGCCAAATTAGAGGAAAACGGCTGTAAAGTCTTTATTGCCAAGGACGCTGCCGGCGCTCAAAAATATATCTGCAACATAGTAAATCAGGGCCCGGTAGTCAAATCCAAATCCAATGTAGCTAAAGAGATCGGTCTAGTGGAAGCCCTGGAGGAGAAAGGGCTTAATATAGTAGAAACTGACCTGGGAGATTGGATCAACCAACTGGCCAAAAGCAAAGCCAGTCATACCCTGGCGCCGGCTATTCATATTCCGGCAGAAAAAGTTAGGCAGATGTTTTCCAAAATTGAAGGCAGGGAATTAAGCGGTGATATTGACGAGTTGGTAGGTGTGGCTAGGAATCACCTACGTGCCACTATGGAAACTGCACGGTTTGGTATTACCGGTGCAAATGCCATAACGGCGGATACGGGATCTGTCATTCTGACGGAAAACGAGGGCAACATTAGGGCGGTAACTACACTGCCCAAGGTTCATATAGTGGTTGCCGGTATCAATAAGATAGTGCCCACTTTTGAGGACGGGGTGCTGGTGGTGCAGTCAGCCTCTATTTACGGGGTAGGACAGGATATTGGGACGTACATCTCCGTGATATCTGGTCCGGCAAAGAGCAAAAAGAGTGCTTTCGGACCGGAGGAAGTACATGTGGTACTAATTGACAATGGACGTTCTGCGGCGAAGGAAGCTGGGTTTGAAGAAGCTTTTTACTGCATTAATTGTGGCAGCTGCCAGAACTTTTGCCCGGTTTATGATACCATTGGCAATGCTTTTGGTAAAAAATATATTGGTGGCAGTGGGGTGGTGCAGACTGCGTTTACACGCAGCCTGGCTGAGGCGGAGGAGAGTGGGCTGTCCGCGTGCCTCAGCTGCGGCACATGCATTCAGGTATGTCCAAATAGTATCGACACTCCCGGTATGATCAGCCGTTTGCGAAGCACGGTATTGGCAGAAAAAGGTATGGGAACGGTAAAAGGATACGCCTTGAATAAGGTACTAAGAAACCAACGGCGCTTAGAAGGTGCTGCTGGGAAGGCAGCCAAGGTAAAGGGCATACTGTTGGTCCCTGATGAGCAAAAGCGGGGATGTCGAGCCCGCATTGGGCCGGCTGGCTTCAAAAACAGGGTGCTGCCTATGCCAACCGCCCAAAGTTTTCTGCGTACTGCGCCTAGCACCGTAAAAGTGAGCAACCCGAAAATGAAAGTGGCATTGTACTCCGGCTGCCTAGTCAATGTTGCCTATACAGATGTGGGTCATACCGCTTTGAAAGTACTTAAGAACAACCAGGTGGAAGTGGTCGTGCCTAAGGACCAGGAATGCTGCGGTCTGCCCATGATGGTCAATGGTGACATGGATACAGCCAGGGAACTTGCCAAGAAAAATATCGACCTACTGCTTGAAGCTGATGCAGACAAGGTGGTTAATGTTTGTGCCACATGTCAAAGTATGCTTCATGATTACCCTCTACTTTTTGCCGGGCTGGATGAAGAGTATCATCAACGGGCAGTAAAGTTAGCAGATAAAGTAGTGGATATAGTTAGTTTGCTGGTGGATGAATTGGGAATAAACAATAAAGGTTTGAAATTTGCGGGGGATCCAATTACTGTTACTTATCATAACCCGTGCCATCTAAAAGATTTAAGAACTAATTATGGTAAACATGACAATCCGCGTCTGCTGTTAAGCGAGATGGCAGGTATAACTTTCTCTGAGTGTGAGGGGGCGGACAAATGCTGCGGCTTTGGGGGTACGGTCAGTTTCGACCACTATAATTTGACCGGATGCATCGGCAGAACTAAGGCCGAGGAAATTGCCGCCTCTGCGGTGGATGTAGTGTGCACTTCATGTCCCGGGTGCATGGCCTCTTTAACTGACGGGTTAACTCAACTGGGAAGCGATATTAAGGTCAAACACATGGTAGAACTGATTGCGGAAAGTGATTGGAACAAATAGATGGGGGGGATGGCAATGGAAGACGTGAAGGTGGCTCACGAGCCGGCTGAGGAAACTCTGCCAGACAGGGTACGCGTAGCTTTGGAAGAGAAAGGTTGTCAGGTGACATCCGCCGAATCATGGGCAGATGTCACAAAGTATATCGGTAAATTAGCAGGTACAAGCGGTAGTGTCGCCTTAGCGGCCTTTCCTTTAGCTGAGGAAGCAACCTTAGGGGACAGGTTAAATGCTGAGGGTCTATCTGTTTTATCTACTGTTGCATGCACAAGAGAGGAAATCCTTTCTGCTAGTGTAGGCATTACCGCGGCGGATGCTGTGGTGGCGGAAACAGGCACAATTTTTTTAGTGGAAAACGAAGGTGATTCCCGCTTTGTTTCAAATATGCCGCCTATTCATATTGCCTTGGTAGTAAAGGAGGCAATGGCAAGTACTGTGACTGAAGGTTTGAAAAAAGTGAGGCGCGCATCCCAAGAAAAGTATGGGGTGCCTTTAGCCAACTATGTTACTGCTATATCCGGGCCCAGCCGGACGGCAGACATTGAGTTTAAGATGGCCTTTGGGATGCACGGTCCCAAGGAGGTCCATGTGATTCTGCTTGAGGGAGATATATACTGATATTCGTTTGAATTTCTCAATAGGCGAACATCCCTCAGCCATTTGCCCGTCAAGTGCTCGAAAGGTCGCAGTATATTAGGCAATTATAAAAGCAGCTGTCTTGTTTAGTCACAAGAACGCTGCTTTTTATTTTAGGTGCACTTATATATAATTAACTGCGGACTTGCTTTGGTCATGCAATTATTCACAAACTATTAATATTATAAATAGAGGAAAGCAGAAAGATAATGGCCAATTAATTTAAGTGAAACAAATAATACTTTTAATTTGGATCAGAAAAGCGTATAAATACAGCTTGGCTTAATAAAATGAAGTGATGTAGTAGGGCACTACTTTGAATGGGGGTGGCATTAATGGAAAACGAAATTAAAGTCCTGCAGGAACAAGTAACTGAACTTAGTAGAACGGTGGAGGATTTACAGAGCCGTCTGGAACTTATAGAAGATAGAAAAAAGGCTAATCTAGCTTTGGGCACGAAACCAGAGCCTCGACCGCTAGCCGAAAAGACCATTGGTACCCTTAAGGAAAAGAGAAAAGAACTTCAAACCAAGGCTAAACGACCCCGAGTAAATCTGGAACTGCGCTTAGGCCAGATGCTAAACCGCTTAGGTGTGGTGGCGCTGATTGTTGGTTTGGCGATCTTCTTAAAGTATTCTTTTGACAACCAGTGGATTGGTCCAACTGGACGAATTATTCTCGGCATGCTGCTGGGGGTAGGATTATGGGCGGGCGGTGAATATACTAAGAAGAAGTATCCCCGTTATGCTCAAGGTTTGCTGGGCGGCGGCAGTTTAGCCATGTTTTTTTCAATCTACGCCGGCTATAGCTTCTATGACCTCTTTTCCCAGGTAGCCACATTTATTGTGCTAGTGGTAATTATGGCGCTGACAGTGGTGATGGCCGTCCGACATGATGCTATGGTCATTGGTGTGCTGGGTATAATCGGTGGTTATCTAACGCCATTCATGGTGGGAAGCAATGACCCGAACCCGTGGGTACTATTTACATACCTGACCATTCTCACTGCAGGGGTTCTTGGCGTGTCCTCCTCCCGCAAGTGGATATTATTTAACTACCTGAGTTTTTTCTTTAACCAGGCAATCATCCTGTTTTGGATGTTCGCTGAGTTTGATTTAGGGTATCTGACGCCGACAATGCTATTTCTTGTTGTTACATTCGTTCTTTACGTAGGTATTACCACTGCCTATAATATCAGGCAGCGAAAGCTTTCAACTACCGCAGAGACTATTTTGATGGGGCTCAATGCCTTCCTGTTTTTTGCCTGGAGCGCAACGGCCTTAGAGGGTACAATTATCGATGGTTACATGGGCTTTTACGCCATATTTTTAGCCTGCTGCTATATCTATCTTGGCAGGACCGTTTATACGGTTTACAAGGATGATAAGAAGCAGCTCTTTGTCCTCTTTGGTACGGCACTTGTCTTAATTACCATTGCCATGCCGCTGCAGCTTAAAGAGCACTACTTATCTATTGCCTGGCTGACAGAGGCCTTAAGCGTGATTTTTATTAGTTTTAAACTTAGCAGCAAGAAACTACGTTTTGGTGGTCTTATCATCTTAGCAATAGCGTTGATGAGTACCTGGGAATTTGTAGATAGCTGGTGGATGAATAAGGAAATGTTCCTTTTGAATTATCGAACCCTGGTTGGGCTTTATGCAATTGTCGTCACCGGGTTAGTCGCATGGCTTTATGCCCAAAATGCCGGAGAAGATGAAAAGCCATTAGCTTTTATCTTGCAAGGTGTGGTACTAATGGAGGTTTTTATATTCCTTACAATGCAGAACAGTCATTTCTTCTCTATGAAGGATTATGACTTTCTCTTGTCACCTGAGCAGTTGAGCCTTAGTGGTATATGGATGCTTTATGCTATTGTCTTGTTTACTTTGGGATTAAAGAAAAATAATCGTTATCTCAGGTTCGGGGGCCTTGGACTTATCGGTATTGTAATAGCAAAGGCATTTTTCGTTGACCTTGACGATCTAGCAACAATCTACAAAATAGTATTGTTTATTATACTGGGGTTGTGTTTACTGGGTGTTTCTTTTGTATATCAAAAGAAAAAAGATATCATAATCGGCGAAGACAGCGAGGAGGAAATGTAATGAGGCGGACTTTATTCCTAGTGATTTTTCTTCTTATCTTTCAATCTATTGCTTGGGGTGCTGAAGGCACGAATCATTTCAAATATCAAGGCAGCCTATCAGCTCAGGGCTTAGAGGAGGATTTCTTTATTTTGGAACTCGGCCCCAGCGTGCTAGAAGTTGCCGACCCATCTTTTAAAGATTTAAGGATATACAGTTCAGATAATGAGTTGAGTTACCAGGTGCTGCGAGAGGTAGATAGACATAACACAGTAACTGAAAAGATGGAAGTGTTTAACAAGGGCGTTAATGACAATAAGTATTCTTTTTTCATTGCTCCGCCCGGTAAGTTAGATGATGAAGAACTGGAATATACCGTGAAGTTAAGCGCAGCGGAATACCTAGTCAAAGCGGATATTTATGGCAGTAATGATAGGAATAAATGGAAATTCCTTAAAAAACAGACACTTTACGGTGTCGATAACGCTTTTAATAGTTTTGCTTTAAACAATGTGGCCTATGACTTTATTAAAATCGAGTATGAACTGCCAAAGGAAGGTCTTCTTGAAGTTAAGACTGTGGACTACAGTCGTGTAAGGCAGGTTGTCAAAGAAAGGGAACCCAAATATGTTTCCTATGGTATCACCAATGAAAATAAGAAGACCCAGGTAACAATTGATAATCAGTATACAAACTTTCATTCCAAAAGGGTCGTTATAGAAACTCCGGACGATAACTTCTATAGACAGGTAACGCTTGAGGGAAAGAATGATGGTGATGGTGAATGGCAGCTAATAGCTGAAGACATCATTTTTAGGGACAGTACCGGCGAAAAATTAGATGTACAGTACGGTCCTGTCAACTATCGTCATTTACGTCTAGCTATTAATGATGAAGATAACTCCCCCTTATCCATAGAGGCGATGAAGGTGCAGCAGGTTCCTACTTATCTTTTGGTTAATGCGACCAATGAGCCTGAGGGATTTATTGCTGATGTTTACTGGGGCGACCAGTTGCTGGATGCACCGAATTACGATATAAATAACTTGAAACTTTCCCGTAACCCGGGTGACTACCAGCAGTTTTATCTTGATAACGTGGAGGAGAACCCAAACTTCTCGGAGATTGATAGTAGAATGCCGCTTACCGAACGGATGCCTTGGCTGATGCCGCTAAGTTTACTGGTATTGGCGTTAGGGGCAGGAGTTTTTCTCTATAGGACAGTTAAGCAGGTTGGGTAATTTAATGATTTAAAGACATGTTTCTATGAGAAATGTTTCTATGATCGGACATCTTGGTTTTCAAGGTGTCCAATTTATTTTTGAAGGAACTTATCTTTTTTTCAAATTCTTCGCGAGTCTCTCCTTGAACCAGCTTCAGGTCATCCACTGCCAGGAGGATATTACCTTCACAGCAGGCGCTTAATAGGAGGAGACTTACTTCCACATCTTTTTCTACCATTGCATGGCATTGATGTCGCAAATCTAGACACTTACTGATGATGGGTAAGCATTGACCGGCCACATTTAGTGGGCTTTCAATGGCCTTTATTTTAGCGTTTTCATCCTTTTGTAACGCATCGGTGAAGACTTCCATATCCCGTTGTCCCAACTCTAAGAATGTCTCGGACAGTCTATCTAATTCTAATGTGAGCTCATGAAATCCATCAATTTTCACATGTTTTAAAGTAAGCTCGCAGGCCATCCCCAGCAACGACACCCCCAACGCACCGGTAATAGCAAGGGTCGAGCCTGCGTTGGCCGATGTTTTGCCCGAATTCAGCTCATTGAGATAGCTGCTTATAGAAATGTGTGTTAAGTCCATTTAGAAAGCCCCCATAAAGAAATTAATTCGCTTATTATCTAGCTATACCCTAAAGTAAGCTTTCATTTGTAAATAAGTGACACTTTGGAACCCTTTTGGTGCCTGACACCGAGGTGTCACTTATTTATTAGGCTCATTTGGCGATTTAGCAGCCGTTTATGCTTTTTTTTATTTTTTAGAAGGAAAACGATAAAGAAGGGCGAATAATATAATACAGAAATGAACACGATGTTCACAATGCGAACAGGGGTGGCCGTCATGGAGAAAGACATGTTAGATAGAGAAAAAGATTACCTGGTAAAGGCCTTGTCTAAAGGGTTAACCATCTTGGAAATTTTCGACTCTGCAAACACCGAGTACAGTGTGCAGGAAATTAGTAAAAAACTAAAAATTAATCGAACAACTGCATTTCGTTTAGTAAAGACACTGGCAGCAAAAGGATTTTTAGAGGAAAATAACTCAAAGTATCAGTTAGGTCTAAAATTGCTAGAACTGGGCAATCTGGTTAACTATAATATGGACTTGAGGCAAAACGCATCTCCCTTGTTGGCAAAGCTCGCACAAAAATTATCATTGACTGTGCACCTAGTTGTTAAGGAAGGTAACGAAGCAATTTATATTGATAAAGAGGATCCGCTAGATGCTGTTATTACCTATTCTCGGGTTGGTAAAAGGTTGCCTCTTTATTGTACTGCAGTCGGTAAAGTGCTTCTGTGTGACCTCAGCTCGGACGAAATAAAACAAGTCTTTTTGGGGGTAGAGTTTTCCCGGTTTACTGCTAATACCATAACTAGTGTTGATAGTCTGACATCGGAAATTAAATTAGCAAAAGAAAGCGGCTATGCATCGGATAATGAGGAATTACAAGAAGGTATGATATGTATTGCCGCCCCCGTAAGAAATCATCGAAATGAAGTTATAGCAGCCTGCAGTGTTACTGGTATTGATAAACAGTTTAGTAACTTGGACCAGGATAAAGTGATACACGAACTTTTAGATACGGCCAACAAGATATCTGGGAGAATGGGGTGGCAAGGCTAGGATTCACACCATTTATATAGTACTAATCAAAATAGTTAAAGGAGGCAATATCTTATGACGGAAAGAAAGAAAATCACCATTCACACTCTTAATCAAATGAAGGAGAAAGGTGAGCCTATCACGATGCTTACCGCCTATGATTATCCTGTGGCTCTTCTTGAAGAGAAAGCAGGAGTTGAAATAATCTTGGTGGGCGACTCCTTGGGTATGACCGTATACGGCATGGATGGTACACTCCCGGTCACCTTGGACATGATGATCAACCATGCTACCGCTGTCCGTAAAGGCGCACCTACTGCATTTCTAGTAGGGGATATGCCTTATATGACCTATCAAATAAGCAAGGAAGAAGCTATCCGTAATGCCGGCCGGATGATGGCAGAAACTAACTGTGACATAGTAAAACTTGAAGGCGGCGTGGAAATGGCAGAAACTGTAGCGGCGATGGTTAAAGCGACAATTCCTGTCATGGGTCACATTGGTTTAACCCCGCAATCCACAGCACAAATGGGCGGATTTAAGGCTCAAGGCCGAACAGCCGAGGAAGCTGTAAAGCTGATAGAGGATGCCAAAGCTTTAGAAGCAGCCGGTATTTCTTTATTATTAGTGGAAGCTGTCCCCCCGGCAGTGCTTACTGAAATTACTAAGGCTCTTTCAATACCGGTTATCAGCTTGGGCGCCGGAGCAGATGCTGCAGGCCAATTGCTAATTGTACACGATATCTTAGGTTTCTTTGATCGGTTTGTTCCCAAGTTTGTTAAGAAGTATGCTAACTTAAATGAGACTATCCATAGTGGTTTAAGTGATTATGTAAATGAAGTGAAAACAGGCAAGTTTCCCGAAGAGAAATATACTTACGGTATGAAAGAAGAAGAAGTGAAGAAGTTGAAAGATTTGTTAAGGAATTAAGTTTGATGTTTACTTTAGCTTAGGACCTCCTCAAATTAAATAGATGATTGCAACAAAGGAGGAGGCAACCAGTTAGTTGACCTCCTCCTTTGTTGATTTATAGTAAAATAGAATTTCTTAATAGGGCGTGCCTTAAGAATTTGAATCCATACATTTCTTTAATGCTTCCATCATTAATGCTTTTGTGCTAAGCAAATGTCGATAATTACTCTCATAGGCTTCTAATAGTTCCTCTTTATTTATAAACTCTAGTGTCTTTTTATGTTCTTGAAGAGCCGTGGTTAATCGGTTATTTTCTTTTAGGGTTTCTAAAGCAATTCTACTGATTTTGTCGCCCAGAGATTGATATAGATTGACCAGAATAGTGTTATCACTATAATTTACTATGCATTGGTGGAAGTTACTGTCCATTTCCCAGAATTTATTTCGTTCATTATTTTGGGCAGAAGTTTCTTGGCCAGCAATTATTTCTTCTAACTTTTGGCGCACGTGACCTGCTGCTCTAGATTGGTGATTATTGACCAGCTTTTTGATACAAAATCCCTCTATAGCTTCTCTGGCTTCGAATACCTCTTCAATTTCCTTTTCTGAAATTGTCTTTGCAGTAAATCCTTTGTAAGGGACAACTTTTACAAACCCTTCATGCTTAAGCTGCTGTACTGCTTCTCTAACAGGGGTGCGGCTTACGCCTAGCTGCCCGGCTACCCATTGGTCAGAATATAGCTTTCCCAATTCAAACTCATTATTTAAAAGTGCTTGCTTCAAGTAGTTATACACTTGTTCTTTTAAGCTAGGAACCTTTTTTATGTTTTGTTTCAAAGTTCGACACCCTTTCTTAAAAACATCTTGGCAACTAATATGTTACATGGTATACTTGTGGTGCTCCGAGCGGCTAACATGTTACATATCAAGAACTACTTAAGATGTTACCAAGAGTTGTGCGTAAAAGCAATAGATATTAGTTTAATTTTTTGAAAATACAACCTTTATCTAAATATAAAATGTTTGGTTACTTAACTTAATCCCTTAAACGTGTAGAATTTCTTTGTTTAAGGTTTTTGTTAATCGAAGGGGGGCATGCCGTTGAAAAGTAATTATCAGTAATTATTTTGTTACGGTTTATTGGTTCTGGGGTACGCAATTTTTTATCTAAATAGGGAGGGCTATAATTAATGCTAAAAAGTAGAAAAACATATGCTTTAATTATCGTACTAATGTTAAGTTTAGTGGTAGCAGCAGGATGCGGTGGAGGAGAAGCTCCATCAAATGATGAATCTGCCAATGGTGCTAATGCTGATAAAGCAATCAATATTAAAATAGGTCATGTTTTGGCCCCGACCCATCCGTATCAAACTGGATTAGAAGAGTTCGCAAAACTGGTTGAAGAAAAAACTGAAGGTCAGGTTACCGTTGATGTATTCCATAGTTCCCAACTAGGCAATGAAAGAGAAATGATCGAGGCACTGCAGATGGGTACATTGGATATGGCCTTAGTTTCAACAGCTCCTTTAGCCGGCTTTTCTAATGAGTTTTTAGTATTTGATTTGCCCTTTATTTTCGATAACAGGGATAATGCGTATAAAGTGCTAGATGGTGAAATCGGATCCGGTATTTTGTCCACTTTAGAAAGCAAAGGCATAAAGGGTCTTGGGTACTGGGAGAATGGGTTTAGAAATGTTACTAACTCGCAGCGCCCTGTAATCCACCCTGAAGATATGCAAGGTTTAAAAATACGTACAATGGAAAATAAAATTCATATGGCTTCTTTTAGGACTATTGGTGCTGATCCTACAGCGATGGCATTTGGTGAACTATTTACTGCATTGCAGCAGCAAACTGTTGACGCTCAAGAAAACCCATTGCCAATTATTTTTACTTCCAACTTTTTTGAAGTACAGGATAACCTTGCAATGACTGGTCATTTTTATGCAGCTGCACCGATGTTAATCAGTAAGCAGCTATGGGATGGTTTTAGCCCCGAAATCCAAAACGCAATTCAAGAAGCTGCCACTGAAGCAAGAGACTTCGAACGTGAGACTGTTGCCAGTATGGATTCGGAGCTTCTTGGTACTTTGAAAGACAAAGGAATGCAGGTTACAGAAGTTGATAAAGCGGAATGGCGTGAGGCCATGCAGCCTGTTTACGAAGAATTTGAAAAAGAAATTGGAGCAGACGTAATCCAAAAAGTGTTGGATGCTCAGAAGTAACTGGTAAAATATGGGGCTGGCAGGGTTACACTTGCTGGCCCTTTTAAAAATTAACGGTTGAATTAGTTGTTTATTGAGAATGGAGGGGAATGATTTGGCGGAAAAAAAGCAGAGCAAGTTTTCTGATATGCTTGGCAAATTGGAAACCGGCTTAATTACAGTGCTTTTAGGCGGAATGACTATTGTTGTGTTCCTGCAGGTTTTTTTCCGTTTTGTAGTAAAGGGGTCGCTTCCTTGGTCAGAGGAGTTGGCTAGGTACTTAATGGTTTGGGCAGTGTTTATTGGCGCCAGTATCGGGGCCCGGGAGGGAGCACATATTGGCGTAGAGGCAGTCGTAAATGTTTTGCCTAAAAGATTGAAGAGAGGAAGCATTGTTGTTTCAGGACTGCTATCTGTAATTTTTTCAATTGTTGTAATGGTGTTATCTTTTCAAGTTATTGCCGTCCTAGTTAGCACGGGACAAAAATCTCCTGCCATGCAGATGCCTATGTACTGGGCATATCTAGCGATTCCAGTTGGTTCTATCTTTATGGCAATTCGATTTTTCCAAGCTATGGTGGAAAAATTCCAGGCGCCGAGGGGAGAGGGGTAAACATATGAGTCTAATTCTTTTTGGAGTATTTGCACTGTTAATCATTTTAAATATTCCGGTTGCAGTCAGCTTGGGTCTAGCTACCCTGATAACTATTGCGGCAACTGACACAGTGCCTTTGATGGTGGTAGCACAGAAAATGTTTACAGCAACAGATTCTTTTCCTCTGATGGCCATTCCCTTTTTTATGATTGCTGGAAGTCTGATGGAAAAAGGCGGTATATCTCGAAGGCTGATAAAGTTCGCCAATACATTGATAGGTTCTTTTCATGGTGGACTGGCATTGGTGACGGTCATGGCTTCAATGTTCTTTGCTGCTATTTCCGGTTCATCTCCAGCCACGGTTGCTGCTATTGGGTCAATTATGATTCCTGCGATGGTAAAGCAGGGTTATTCACATGACTTTGCGACTGCGACTCAAGCAAGTTCGGGCTACATTGGGGTGATTATTCCACCTAGCATTCCTATGGTTACCTATGGAGTTGTCACTGGAGCATCCATCGGTTCCCTATTTATGGCGGGTTTTCTACCCGGTATGTTAATAGGTGCTTCGTTAATGTTGGTGGCGTATTTAATTTCTAGAAAACAAGGGTATGCCGGTGACAGTAGAGCTACCTCAAGAGAGGTATTCGCAGCCTTTATAGATGCCATACTTGCTTTGTTGATGCCCATTATTATTCTTGGTGGCATTTATGGCGGCATATTTACGCCCACTGAAGCGGCAAACGTGGCAGTAGTTTACGGGTTTATTATTGGCTTTTTTGTCTACAAAGAATTGAAATGGAAAGATATTCCCGGGGTACTGCGTGCTTCCGCTATCAGTAGTTCCATGGTGATGCTGATAATTGCCACTGCAACTGCTTTTGGGTTGTTGTTGACTAGAGAAATGATACCTGCAAAGATAGCAAGCTTTTTTATCAGCTTTACTGACAGTACACTGGTGCTGCTGATTCTAATCAACATTATGTTACTTGTTGTAGGTACATTTTTGGAAACGAATGCCGCAATTATTATTCTAGCGCCCATTTTCTACCCGGTAATAGTACAAATGGGTATTGATCCTGTGCATTTTGGTGTAATTATGGTGATTAACCTGGCAATAGGTATGATTACTCCTCCCTTGGGGGTGAACCTTTTTGTGGCATGTGGCATCACAAAACTATCCATAGAACGTGTCATTAAGGCCAATTGGTTATATCTCCTAATATCTTTGGTAGCGCTTGGAGTAATAACCTATATTCCCGCGATTTCCTTATGGTTACCGACGCTATTACAGTAAGGGTGATGTTTAATGCAGCAAAGTGTTATCAGTAAACTAAAAAGTATAGTAGGGAAAGAGGATATTCTTACTTCCAAGATTTCCAGAGAGGTTTATTCCTATGATTCATCTCCTTTTATCTTTGAACCTGACGTAGTGTTGTTCCCGGAAAGTTTAGAAGAAGTTGTAGAAATATTACAAATTGCAGAGAAGGATGCTGTCCCGGTTGTACCTAGGGGTGCGGGAACCTGTCTCAGCGGTGGGGCTGTTCCTCTCAACGGCGGTATCTCTCTGGTGTTAACAAAGATGACTAAGATACTGGAAGTTGATACGGTTAACGAAACTGCGCTGGTCGAAGCAGGGGTACCGAACCTTACCCTTCAGAAAGAATTGCAGCCCGTAGGTTTTATGTTTGCTCCAGACCCTGCCAGTCAAAAGGTGGCAACCATTGGCGGTAATGTGGCAGAGTGTGCTGGTGGTATCAAAGGAGTTAAATATGGAGTTACCAAAGACCATGTCCTTGGTCTGGAGATAGTTCTTGCCGGAGGAACGGTTATCCATACTGGCGCTTTAGCTCCCGCAGAGCGATTTACACCCGACTTGACCGGAATTTTTAGCGGCTCGGAAGGCACTTTTGGTGTAATTACTAAATGCTTGGTTAAGCTGACCAAAAACCCGGAAGCAGTTAGAACGATGATGGCGGTTTTTGGTAGTTTGGATCAGGCCGGAGAAGCAGTGTCTACCATTATCGCTCGGGGAATAATACCGACCACGCTAGAAATTATGGACAAGAATCAATTGCGGGCAGTGGATGATTTTCTTCATCTAGGTTTTCCTCGGGAGGCAGAGGCGGTCCTGCTGCTGGAGGTTGATGGCTATGAGGTAGAAATAGATAGACAGGTAGATACTATCTCAGGAATCTTTCAAGAAAAGCAGGCATCTAGCGTGCAGAGAGCACGCGATGATGCTGAGCGGGAAAAGCTCTGGCTGGCCAGGCGTTCAGGAAATGGGGCTTTAGGACGCATTAAACCGGCCTATATGGTCCAGGATGTAACAGTACCTAGGCATAAACTGCCTGAAATGCTGCGCTTTGTCAGTGAGATGAGTAATAAGTATAACATCATTATTACCCAAATGGCGCATGCGGGAGACGGCAATCTACATCCCCATCTTTTGTACGAACCGAACGATACCGAGGAGTATGAACGAGTAGAAAAAGCAAGTCGTGAAATATTCCAGAAAGCTATTGATATGGAAGGAACTCTAACAGGGGAACATGGGATTGGTCTTGAAAAACTGCCATTTATGAAGATGCAGTTCACTCAGGCGGATTTAAACTTTATGGAAAAGGTTAAGAGAGCGTTGGATCCTAACTTAAGTTTAAATAGGGGTAAGGTGTTAGAACTTTAAGCCTTTGAAAGGTTGGGTATTACATGAATAAGGCGCAAAAGATTATTGCAAAGAATGCTGAGGAAATTGTGGAGACAGTATTGGATGCTAATGAGAAAGGGTTCGCCCTGGTGCCTTGCGGGAAGGGCAGTATCGTCAAAAGAATAATCAACCTTTCCGACAAGAAACCCCCGGCTTTTCTGTCCATGGAAGCAATGAACACAGTGGAAGAATTTGAAAGGAATAACCTTTCTATTACGGTTCAGGCCGGCATAACACTAAAAGAATTACAGGATAGATTAGAAGGGGACAATCTATTTTTACCGGTTACTACAGAAAATTATGGGCATAGGACAGTGGGAAGTTTAGTTGTTGAAAACGCCGCGGGTTACGAGCAGTATGCTTATGGCACAATTCAAGACTATATTCTGGGATTAAGATTTGTGACACCCTATGGGGAGCTGGTGAAAACCGGTGGAAAGACAGTTAAAAATGTGAGTGGTTACGATTTCACCAGGTTATTTGCCCGTTCTTGGGGCACCTTGGGAATTATCACCTCCGTGACTTTCAAATTAAGGCCGCTGCCGGAAAAAAGGACAGCAGTGATTTTCGATGTCACCTCTTTGGAGCAAGCAATTGAAATTATCAACGAAATCATTGCCAACAAAGTTTCCGCTGCGACCCTAAGAGCTTATAATCATGAAGGGTGGAAGCTAGTGGTAGGATTAGCGGGTTTCCACGAAACTGTAGATGACCATTCGGAAAGAATCCGGCAGATTGCGCAGAGAACCACAATGACAAAACTCGAATGTACTAAGGTAAATGAGTTTTGGCAGAATTACTTTGCTGACTGCCCTCAGTCCAGATTCGCCATTATAGGTAAAGGTGATAAGAGGGTTTTAACCGATATGGCTGTTTCTCTAGATAGGGAAGGACTTTTGAAAAACGCTGGTTTTAGTGAAGTTGACTTTGGTGCAGGGCGGTTACTCATAAATGCATCACCGCCAAATAAATTAAATATCCAACAATTCATCGAATCACATATTGTTTCACAACAACCTGAAAAATTTATTTTCAATTTCCAAGAGAAACAACCGGGATTGGTTTATCAGCGGCTTAAAAGTGCCCTTGATCCCAATCGGATAATGTTTCCCAACAACAGACTTATAAGTGGTGATAGCCATGCTTGCCAATGAACTAGAAAAAAAAATTCGCAGCTGTAATCGCTGTGGCTTCTGCCAAGACGTGTGCCCTACGTACCGTTATACTAAAAATGAAGCAGCTTTGGCCAGAGGCCGAGTGCGGTTAGCACGGACGGTTTTAGAGGGTAAGTACAATTGGGGAGAAGAAAAAGAGATTACAGAACATATTAAAACCTGCTTGCTCTGTAAAGCTTGTGTTACTAATTGTCCTTCTTCGGTTGCTACAGACGAAATAGTCATGGAAGCCCGCAAAGAAATAAACTATGCCGCTGGGTTAAACCTTTTTCATAAGCTTGTGTACAGGGGACTACTATCAGACCAAAAAAGGCTAAAAGCGGCCGGGTCATTGGCCAGATTTTATGATAACAGCGGTACGCGTTGGTTGGTCAAAAACAGCGGCCTGTTGAATTCGGTAAAGAAGTTGAAGCACATGGAAAATATTTTACCCATGGGCTTGAAGTCAACATTACGAAGTAGACTACCGCGAATAATGATAGAAGTTAAGAAACCCAAACTGAGAGTGGGATATTTTGCAGGATGTGCCACTAACACCTTTTTTGGAGATATCGGTGAAGCTGCAGTATTATACTTACAGAAGCACGGGTGTGAGGTAGAAGTACCGCCAATTCAGTGCTGCGGCGGCCCTCACCAAAGTGCGGGCGACTTTGAGGAAGCGCAAAGATTGGCTCGGGAAAACATCCATACTTTTCTAGAAAAAGATTACGATTTTATTATTAGCGACTGTGCTACATGTACCGGTACTCTGAAAGAGTATGAAAAAATATTTGCTAACGATGAAAATATGCAGCATAAGGCCAAGCAGTTTAGTGACCTAGTGATGGATTTAAATGCATTTGTCGTTAAGAATGAGCTGATTGGTAAAAGTGCCGGAGACATAAATAAAAAAGTTACTTACCATGACCCTTGTCATGCGATCAGGGGGATGGGGGTAAAAGACGAACCCAGGGAAATTTTATCCGGTATCTCCGGTCTGGATTTTGTGGAAATGAAGGAAGCTGACGTGTGCTGCGGCGGCGCAGGCTCATACTGTTTTGTTCACCAAGAAGTATCATCAGGAATACTTGAGGCCAAAATCGAAAATTTCATACAGACGGGTGCAGATATTCTGGCTACATCCTGTCCCGCGTGTACGATGCAGTTATATTCTGGGTTAAGAAAGAGTGGCGTAGCAGCACAAATAAAACATCCAATACAGTTGTTGGCTGAGAGCGAAGGATTGTTATAACGATTGAGGGTGATAAATATGAGTATTTTTCCAAAGATGGTTAAGGTAAAGCTACATTATAAAACGCCGGAGCTAGATGATATAAGCGCTGAGTTAAAAAGACAGCTGCAAGAAAGCACTGTAAATATAAAAAGTGGTGCCAAAATAGGAATTGCCGTAGGCAGCCGCGGGATTTATAAAACGCATGAATTTGTGAAAACATTGATTGCCTTTTTAAAAGAGAAGGGCGCTCAGCCTGTAATTATTCCGGCCATGGGCAGCCACGGCGGGGCTAATTCGGATGGACAGAAAGAAGTTCTTGCCGGGTACGGTATTTCCGAAGAAGAGATGGGAGTGCCGGTACAAGCTTCTATGACAACAATTTATGTAGGTACCATTGACGAGGATGTTCCCGTATACTTTGATAAGATTGCCTCCACCCTGGATGGTATAATCCTTTTAAATAGGGTTAAACCGCACACGGATTTCCATGCTGAATATGAAAGCGGCTTAATGAAGCAGATGGTGATAGGATTGGGTAACCATAAGGGGGCGCAAAACGTTCACAGTTACGGTATTTACGGCTTAAAGGAATTAATTCCTCAGTCGGCCCGACTCATCCTAGAAAAAATGCCCATTTTAATGGGTGTTGCCATTATCGAGAATGCTAAAGATCACACTGCAGAAATTCATGTTGTTGAAGCTGAAGAAATCCCCAAAACGGAGCCGATGCTTCTTGAGAAAGCAAAGGACCTGATGCCATACCTTCCTTTTAAGCACATCGATTTACTAGTTGTCCAGGAAGTTGGCAAAAATATAAGTGGTGTTGGGATAGACCCTAACATTACTGGCAGGACTTTTATTCGGTTTGCTGAGAGCGAACAGAACTTTATCAACCGGATTGTATGCCTCGACCTGACCCCTGAAAGTCATGGGAATGCATTGGGCATAGGCATTGCAGATGTAGTCCCCCAAAGAATCTATGACAAAATAGACTTTAAGGCGACTTATGCTAATGTAATCACCAGCGGCTTCTTGGAAAGGGGATTTATCCCTATAGTACAGGGCAATGACTACAAGGCTTTAAAAGTGGCATTAAAATGCTGTGGACGAAAGGTTACGCCTGAAAACGCTAAGGTAGTACAAATTAAGAATACACTACAATTGGAAGAAATCTATATCTCTGAAGCACTTTTAAAGGAGATTAAAAGTGAAATAACTTGGGATATTGAGGAGAAATTTTCCTACAAGTTTTCCGATAAAGGTGACCTTTTACATCTATTGAGGTAAATATCTTAAATAAGTGACAGTTGGGGCAGTTGGGGGCAGTTGGTGCCTGACACCAAGAATAAGTGACACCAAGAAAAACGCTTTAGTGCAGTATGTGACCGAAGAACTTAGCACAGCAGGAAAACTAACTTTGGAGCAGCCCAAGGCGCCATGATGTCAATTACAAAGGGACAGATAACTGGGGCAGAGATAAACCAAATATTAAAGGATGAATACCTTGGTAGATAATATACATTCTCAATTTAAGCACCCAACCGGGTGCTTTTTTGTTTGCCCGGCGAGCTTATCTTAAATAAGTGACACCTCTTGGTGCCTGACACCAAGAGGTGTCACTTATTTAAAAAATATAATCAGCAGCACCAAAAAAGGAACGAATGCAATTCCCAGTAACTCAACACTAACTTGACACCGATGCGTAACGGTGTTAAGATAATGTTACCAAATTTGGAAAGAGGAGGGTAGAAATGGATGATAAATATAAAATCGGCGAGTTAGCAGAAAAGGCAGGGGTTACCCGGAGGACTATTCACTACTATATCGGCAAGGGATTGCTCCCCCCTGCTGAAGGTGCCGGGGTAAACAGCCACTATAATGAGGAGCATTTGGCACGAATTGAGTTGATTAAGCTGATGCAGCAGAAATATTTGCCTTTAGACAGGATTAAAAAGGGTCTTGCGCAGCTTTCTTTTGCTGAAGTAAAGGAAAAGATCGCTTCTTTAAAAGCGGAACGTCACGTGATGATAAGCGAGGCAGTACCCCCACAAGAGGTGCCTAAACCTAAACCCCCGGAAGCTTTACGGTATTTGAAGTTGGAGCCCGGATTAGGGATTGAAATAAGTATACCAGAAGAGGTTTATCAGGATTACCCTGAGCTGGTAAAGAGTATTAACATCCACGTCCGTAAGCTAATTGTGGAAGAGAAATAAAAGGAGGGGATGGTATGGTCTTGAAAAGAGAGAATGTAAAAAATGAACTCCCGCTGCAAGCGGTGAAACTTGAGGGCGATGTGTCAGGAATGGTGGGGGAGTTTTCTGTTACTCAGGTTTATGAAAACAAGGGTAATCGGGACCTAGAAGTTATTTACACTTTTCCATTGCCGGATAATGCTGTGGTGACAGGTTTTGAGGCAACGGTTGGGGATGCAGAGATAAAGTCTGAGATCAGGGAGAAGGCAGAGGCGTTTAAAGTTTATAATGATGCCGTACGCAGGGGAGATTCGGCGTTATTGGTAGAACAGTATCGCCCCAATATCTTTCAAATTTCCCTAGGGCAGGTGCAGCCCGGTGATAAGATCACAGTGACTTTAGCCTATCTCCAAGAGCTTAGCTTTGTTGACCGGGAGATAAGGATGACTATTCCAACTGTTGTGGCACCACGTTATATTCCGGGTGTACCGGCAGGTAAGCGTCAGGGGTTGGGTACTGTCCCGCCGACAGACAGGGTCCCCAATGCAGATTTTATTACGCCGCCAATAGGCGATGTGGATTATACCCTGGATATTGCAATATTGATAGATCCGCCTAAACCGTTGGACGAAGTGATATCACCTTCTCATGAGATCGAAGTGGAAGAAAGCGAAGGGGATAAAGTTAAGGTGTATCTATCCCAAGGGCACTGCGCCTTGGACAGGGATATTATAATAGCATGCCAATGCACTGAAGAAAGTTCTGCCAAAGGCATGGTTTACCAAAAAGATGACTCAGGATATATTTTACTTAGCTTTGTACCTGACTTAGCAGTACCTCAAGAAGAAGTAGGGAAGGATTATATTTTTCTTATCGACATATCTGGTTCTATGGCGGGGGTTAAACTCCAGCAGGCTAAGGATGCACTGAATTTGTGTTTGCGCAACCTTTCTGATTTGGATAGTTTCAACATTATCGCCTTCGATGATCAGTACCGGTGTTTCTCCCGGGATGGGAGTGTGTCTTTTAACCAAAAGAGCTTAGATCGGGCGAGCCACTGGATCAACAACCTGCAGTGCCTGGGTGGTACGGAGATTTTTGAACCCATCAGATACGCATTGTCAAACAGTGCCCGGGAAGGGTCCCATATTCTCCTACTCACTGACGGGCAAGTGGGCAATGAAAAGGAAATATTGGGCTATGTCAAAAAGCAGCGGGGCAGAAACACCATCTTTACCTTTGGCGTCGACACTGCAGTCAACGAATTTTTTATCAATGAACTGGCCCGGGTGGCCGGCGGTAAACCTGAGTTTATCTTCCCGGGTGAGCGCATAGAAGATAAGGTTCTGCGCCAGTTTGCCCGGGTTAATTCTCCCATTGTCGAAGATGTAGAAATTGACTGGGGAGAGCTTGTGGTTTCTGATGTCTACCCGGATACACTTCCCAGGCTATTTGATATGGAGCCGCTGCTAGTTACCGCCAAGTACCAGGGTAAATTGACTGGTGATATCTCCATTAAGGGGAAAGTGCAGGGAGAAGAGTGTAGAACCTTGGTGAATTTAAGTGAAGTATCACAGGATATTCGTTTTAGCTATTTAGAAAAGTTTTGGGCAGCGGGAAAGATTAAATTCTTGGAAGATACCCTGCTCCACGTCAATCCCCGCCGGGAGGATACAGTCAAGCAAGAAATCATTGATCTTTCTATTGATTGCGGTATCGGCTCCTCGCTGACTTCATTTGTGGCGGTACATGAACGCAAGACTAAAGCTAAGGGGTTTCCGGAAACAGTGGTGATGCCGGTAGCTGCCCCTAGAGGTTGGGGAATGTTTGATGATAGTTATGGTGAGGTATCATTGGATAAAGTAATGTGTGAAGATACAAGCTTTAACGAAGTTATTTATCAGTGTGTTTCGCCTTCAATTTCAGAAAGAAGTGTACCAGAATTTGATACGGAAATATATGAAGATATTGAAAGAAATGAGTCCGGTATAGAGGATACTTTACGTAAGCTTGCCTTAAGCCAGCGGGCAGACGGAAGTTTTATTGACGGAGAGGACGACGATGACCTTAAAAAGGTAGGAACCACGGCCCTGGCAGTGGCAGCGTTGGTGATATCTACTAATAAGGGGCTTTACAAACGGCAGCTGCGTAAGGCAGTTAAATATCTGCTGAAGGTTGCGGAGACCGCATGGGATAGAAAAGAGCAAGAGCATCTCAAGACCTATGCAATGACGCTTTTTGCATTGAGATCTACAGCTGTTTATGGGGTCTTGGCCAACGAAATAAATAGTGTCATACGCAGCAAGGTACTTGAAGTTGGCTCTGATTACTTACAGAATATGATTGATTCCGAAGAAGTGAAGTACATTGAAGGAGAAGAAATCAAAGTTCAATTGCTCCCTGATACTGCCTATGCATTTTTCAGTAAAATGTCTCTACCTGATTATGACAGCAAATTGTGCTCGGGGCTGGCATGGCAATACATTGATCTGGTAAAGCAAAAGCTGCCGGAACGGATAGGCAGCTGAGAATGTTTGATGGGACGACAAATAAGTGACACCTCTTGGTGCCTGACACCAAGAGGTGTCACTTATTTGTATAAAGCAAAAAGTACTTACTAATGCTAACAGCAGAGGATATATCAAAAGGAGGTAATCGCAATGGATGATAATAAGCGTAAAAGGTTGGAGGCCCAGGGGATACCCGGGGAAGAATTAGTTCCCGGGTCGGAGGAGCCTGTTTATACGCTCCATGATGGTGAAGAAGGGCCACTGAGTTTTGACCAGAATATAAGTCAACTTTCTGCGGGAAAAAGGGAATACATTGAAGAAAAGGAAAGGCAACATTTTAAAGATTAATGTTCATATAGCTTTCGCTGCCCCCCGAATTAATTTCGGGGTTTTTTTGTGTCTTTCTGACTGCTCTACTCGTACTGAACTGCGGCACCAACTGTACCGGGGCCGGCGTGGGTACCTACCACTGAGCCAACTTCGGTAAAGATAGTGGTCTTAACGCCAAATAAATTCTCCAAGGATTCTCTTAGTTTAACGGCGGAATCTGCTGCCCGGGCGTGGCCGACCGCTATTCTTACTGCCTTTGTCTTTCTTTCATGAGAAAATTCTTTAAAACTTTTAACCATGCTGTCCAGTGCTTTTCTTTGACTCCGAGCTTTTAAGAAGGGGGCGAGATTGCCGTCTTCACTGATGCGCCCAATAGGCTTTATATTTAGGATTGAACCTGCCAAACCGGAAAGTTTCCCTACCCTTCCTCCTTTGGTAAGGTATTTCAATGTGTCTAAAGCAAAAAGCACCTCGGTATTTTGCCTTGCCTTAGATATTCTTTTTATGATGGTCGGGGCATCCAGGCCGTCCTTAATACATTGAACCGCTTCAGCAATCTGCAGCCCAATGCCCAGGGTTACTGATGCAGAATCGACAATATGGATTTTTGCTTGTAGCTTTTCCTTTGCTGCTAGGGCGCTATTGATGGTGCCGCTAAGGTTACTGGAGACATGGATTGAAATGATGTCTGAGTATTTTTTTAATAAAGATTCGTATACTGCAGCAAACTGTGACGGCGATGGTTGGGAAGATTGAGGCAATATCGGCGATGTTTCCAGTTTGCTAAAAAATTGGTCGGGCGTAAGGTCTACGCCATCAAGATACGCTTCTTGACCAAACAATATTTTCAACGGTACTACATTAATGTTAAGACGTGAAGCATAATCTTTGGGTAAATCAGCTGTACTGTCGGTAACCAATGCGATTTTATTCATAGATAAGCTCCTTATTAGTAGTTAAATTATTTATAACATATTTCGCCCAACAGTTGAAGGTAAAATATTTCAGGTACGTATATTTCGCACATAGGAAAAGAAAAATATTATACTCACACTATATTTCTATGCAGTAAGGGCAAAAGTATCAATCATAAATTATGTCACATAATAAAAGGTGAATAACAAAAAAATTAGAAATACAATATGTAATAATTCCATAATTACTGGATAGAAAAGGGGATGACAGCTTAGTGGAAAACTTGAAAAGTATCTGGTTAAACGAACTAACCTGGGAGGATGTGGAGGAATATTTAAAAGAAGATGATATCGCGATATTCCCCGTGGGAAGCCTCGAACAGCACGGCCCGGCCGGGCCCTTAGGGGTAGATAGCTATGCCGCTATTGCTTTGGCAGAAGATACTGCTAAACGTACCAATGTTTTAAGTACGCCGCCGTTATGGTTTGGTGATTCGGTGCATCATCTGGCTTTTCCGGGTACTGTATCCTTAAGTACGGAGACTTTGATTAACGTGGTCAAAGATGTGATTCGTAGCCTAGCGAGACACGGCTTTAAAAAAGTGTTGATCATTAACGGCCACAAAGGTGCTAACTTGGCCGCGCTGGAAACCGCTTGTAAGAATATTCGTGAGTTTGAACTGCCTGAGGTGATTTTGGCGATTGCCGACCCGATGCATATAGCCAAGGGGATAGCAGGAGAAATCAAAGATTTCAAAGAACATCATGCTGGTGAGCTGGAGATTTCTCACGTTATGCATAAGTTCCCTGGTTTAGTCAAGGAGGATAAACTTACTGAAGAGGTAGTAGACCTGGCATCAATATTTTCACCGTTGGTGGCGGAAGATCTGCTTGGTCCATCAGGGGATACAATTAATATGCCCTGGAACAGCTACGAGCAGAAAAAATTTGCGCCGTCAGGATCATTTTCCCCTTCAATGAAGGCATCAACGAAAAAGGGTAAAAAATATCATGATTACATGGTTGACAGACTCGTTGATTTCATCAATCACCTGAAGAATTATCAAGGGCCTATTGGCAATACAGCCAAAAAATAGCATGTGAGCAAAGTAAGGGGGTACAACGGCGGTGCACCTCCTACCTTTTTTAAAAATATTTAACATAAAAACATCCTAAAATCTACCTAGACGCGATAAAACATTAGTTTATCGTTTAAGCAATCAATTTAATTTTTGGTGATATCTTCAATTAATGTCTAATACTTAATCGGGTAAATGCTTGGTTCTGAGAGAAGAATAGAAAATGTAAGCGCATAAACCTTAAATTTTGAAAGGAGGTAGAAAATTAAATGACTGTTGGAACTAAAATGCACACCGCTTTGTCTAGCATTGAAAGTGCCAAAGCTAGTCTTGATACCTTCGCTCTGGAAACCCAAGACAAAAACGCCAAACAGGAATTTGCTAACCTTTCACAGCAGCTGGGTGGTATTGCCCAAAGCCTCAGCGGCAGAATAAATTATGTTGAGCAGCAAGAACCCTCTTATAAAATGCAACAGCAGCAACAACAGCAACAGCCGCAACAACTAACAAAAAAATAGTGGTAAAACCAGCTGAACGCATCGTTCTCACGGTGCGTTCAGCATTAACTGGTTAAAAAAGTTATCATCCGGCTAAATATCTTCCAAATTATACGGCGTTTCCTGATAGACGAAGTAGTTAAGCCAGTTGGCATAAAGCAGATTGGCGTGAGAACGCCAGCTTACCCAGGGCTCTTTTTTTGGGTTGTTCTCGGGAAAATAATTTTCGGGTACATTAATTTTCTTCCCTTGGGAAATATCCCTTTCGTATTCTTTTCTCAGTGAGTATGGGTCGTATTCTGGGTGACCGGTTTGAAATACCAGCCTCCTGTTTTTAGTTGCCATCAAGTAGACACCTGCCCTTTCGGACTCGGCAAGGATTTCTAATTCCGGGACTTTTTCGATATCTTCACGCCGCACTTCGGTATATCTTGAATGAGGTACATGGAAAAGATCATCAAAACCTCTGGTTAATGGGTGCTGTTGATTACATACCCGATGAGGAAAGACCCCAAACATTTTTTCCGGCAGTTCATATTTAGGAATGCCAAAGTGGAAATAAAGAGCTGCCTGGGCTGCCCAGCAAATGTGCAGGGTGGAATACACGTTTTTAGCCGCAAAATCCATCACTTTTTCAAGCTCCTGCCAATATTTCACTTCGTCAAAATCAAGATGCTCTACCGGGGCACCTGTGATTATCATCCCGTCATATTTTTTATTATCTACCTCTTCAAAATTTGTATAAAAGTTTTCCAGATGACCTTTGGGCGCGTGTGTTGATTTATAGGTTTTAGTGGCTAAAAGGTCAATTTCTATTTGAATGGGAAAATTGGACAACAGGCGCAGCAGCTGGGTTTCCGTCTGTATTTTTGTCGGCATTAGGTTCAGAATCGCTAATTTTAGAGGGCGAATATCCTGATGAACCGCCCGGCTTTCATTCATAATAAAAATGTTTTCCTGTTCTAATATTTTTCCTGCTGGTAAGGTTTGAGGTATAATAATTGGCACCATACTCCCCTCCTGAAGCGTTTTTTAAATACTATTATATATGGAATGCAATGATTTTACTACTAATTATCATTTGTACCCCGTTTAAAATGTTAAACAGCAGGGGGACACAAATTTTTCATAAAGGGTTTTGGGTTTCTAACGGTGAACAAAATATGTGTACCATTTTTACTTATCTAAAGTGGTAGGCCGCTCTAGACGGAGGGGAATGATTAAAATACATGCTGCTACATAGGGCGCAATCACGGGGGAATAGCAATTGTTGGATAAAGCAAAGCAAATTTTACGGAAACACTATGGATTTGAGACATTTAAAGAAGGACAGGAAGAAATAATTAAAAGTATTCTTGATGGTAAAGATACTTTTGCCATTATGCCTACCGGTGCCGGAAAATCTGTCTGCTTTCAGGTGCCGGCGCAGCTTCTTCCGGGAGTCACGTTGGTGATTTCTCCGTTAATATCACTGATGAAAGACCAGGTAGACAGCTTGAATGAAGCCGGGATATCGGCTGCATATATTAACAGCTCTCTTAACTATGGGCAGATTGAAGAACGGTTACAAAAAGCCAGAGAGGGATACTTTAAACTTATTTATGTCGCACCAGAAAGACTGGAGTCCCAACGTTTTCGGGAGTTATTACAATCTGTGCAACTCTCGTTATTAGCTGTGGACGAAGCTCACTGTGTTTCTCAATGGGGGCATGATTTTCGTCCAAGTTACCGGGCAATTTCTTCCGTTATTAGGGAACAATTACCCCGACCGGTTATTGCCGCCTTTACTGCCACGGCTACTAAAGAAGTAAAGGAAGATGCAATCAAGCTTTTATTGTTAAGGCAGCCTGACATATTCATTACGGGCTTTGACCGTAAAAATTTAAGTTTCTCGGTGATGAAAGGCGTTAGTAAAAGGGACTTTGTCTTAAATCATATGCAGGATAACATAGGGAAATCGGGGATCATTTATGCAGCCACCCGCAAGGAAGTGGATGGACTATGGCGGGAACTTACAAGACGCGGCTATCGTGCAGGAAGGTATCATGCCGGACTTTCCGATATTGAAAGAGAAGAGAGCCAAGAAGCTTTTCTTTATGATGATATCCACGTTATGGTAGCAACCAACGCTTTTGGCATGGGGATTGATAAGTCCAATGTACGATACGTTATTCACTACAATATGCCTAAAAACATGGAGGCATATTATCAGGAAGCGGGTCGTGCAGGAAGAGATGGTGAGCCCAGCGCGTGTATTCTACTCTTTGAGCCACGGGATGTTTCTATCCAGAAGTTTCTTATCGAACAGAATACCAGGGCCGAAGAAAGGCAGAATAACGAATATCAAAAACTGCAGTCTATGGTTGATTATTGCCATAGCCAACGCTGTTTACGTAAATACATCTTAAACTATTTTGGTGAGAGGGATGCCCCCCCAAGTTGTGATAACTGCAGTAATTGTAACGATGAAACCGATTATGTGGATATTACTTTAGATGCTCAAAAAATAATCTCTTGTGTAGTGCGAATGCGTGAGAGATTCGGCACCACTTTAGTGGCTCAGGTTTTAAAAGGGTCAAAAAACCGAAAAGTACTGCAATCTGGGTTTGATAAACTGACGACATACGGCATAATGCGGTCATATACAGAAAAAGAGATCAAAAACATGATTAATGTAATGGTGGCGGAAGGATACCTTACTATGACCGGGGGGCAGTATCCTGTACTCAGACTGCGCCAGGAGTCTCTTGCGGTGCTGAAAAATGAAGAAAAGGTGTACCGGCGGGTACCTAAGAAGAAAGCGACAAGAGAGGTGGATAATAACTTATTTGAGATATTGCGCAGCCTGCGTAAAGAATTATCCACCAAAGAAAAGGTACCGCCTTATGTAGTTTTTCCTGATGGTGCCCTGCGGGAAATGAGTGAAAAGTGTCCTCAGGATTTGCATAGCCTAGCAGGCATCAAAGGGGTGGGGGAGTATAAGCTGGAAAAGTATGGTGCACAATTTGTCCAAGCAATCAATAGTTACTTGGCTGGGGATGAAAACTAGGGGAGAATGCATACATTACCAGCAGGAAGCAATGCAAACTTGAATCGGAAATTTAGGGGGAAGAATATGCTTAAAACTAACCAAACAAAAGTGGTGATCCAGTCAGTACAAGGCAGTATCCAGCATCCACTTTCCGGATACCCATATCGTATCAGTCATGAAGGTATACCTTATGTGTTGCCGGCAACCGGCGGCATTACCTATAATGTAAAGCTGGGTGATCCAGCATTTGGCTGGGCCGGGGACCATATTGAGCCGGGGGTCACAATGCGCAATTCTAATGATAAGGAAAATGCAGCATTGCACCTTCTTTCCTGTATAGGTAATGAGGCTAGGGTAATCTCTGGTGATGCCAAAGGTGCCAAGGGGTTTGTTACCGGCGGTCATGGTGGTGTTGAGCATGTCTTAGTATATTTTAAGCAGGCCGATATGGAGATGATGTCTGTCGGGGACAAGATATTAATTAAAGCCTGTGGCCAAGGCTTAGAGCTCAGTGACCACTCTGAGGTAAAGGTGATGAATATTGACCCGGACTTGCTTTTAAAGATAGGAATTACCGAACAGGGCAGTAAAATTCGGGTGCCTGTGGCGGCTACAGCTCCGGCTCATCTGATGGGTTCCGGTATTGGAGCGCCCAGCGCCTACAAAGGCGATTACGATATCATGACCGGTGATAAAGAAGAAGTGAAGAAATATGGATTGGACCAGTTGAAGTTTGGGGACTTAGTATTACTGCAGGATTGTGATAACAGTTTTGGTCGGGGCTTCTTAAAAGGTGCAGTGTCTATAGGCGTAGTTGTTCATAGCGATTGTGTTAAAATGGGTCATGGTCCCGGAATTACTACCATTATGACTTGTAAGAAGGCTGGCGTTATTGACGGAGTGAATGATGAAAACGCAAATATTGCAAAGTACTTAAATATTTAAATTAGAAGAAATAACAAGAAGGTTGGCCTCCGCTGGGGCCAATTTTTTAAATGGAACGCGCAAACGGAATTGCACTCCATCGATGTAGTAGCTCCGAGTCTCTTGATATGGGAGCGGCAAAAGTGATTTTTTGTTGTTGCTTAAGGAGCTCTAAGCAGATAAAATAGTATCGTATAATTCTTTTTACATCTAGGGGGAGTAGCTTTGTTCGCTTTACCCAATAAGGACAACAAAGAAAAATTTGTGCGGGACATGTTTAATTCCATTGCCCGACGTTATGATTTGATGAATACATTAATGACTTTTGGCATGGATAAATCCTGGCGCAAACTGGCAGTACGCCGTGCCGAGCTTGAAAATGGCGGGCAGGGTTTGGACATTTGCTGCGGGACAGGTATGCTTAGCATGGAACAAGCCCGGGCAGCAGGCTCTTCAGGAAAAGTAACCGGCTTGGATTTTTCTGAAAACATGCTGGCTGTGGCCCGTAAAAACATTCAGGGTTTTCAACTCAACAATATAATTGAATTTATGCAGGGGAATGCTATGGAACTGCCTTTTCCTGATAATACATTTGATTGTGCCACAGTTGGCTGGGGGCTTCGTAATGTTCCAGATATATTAACTGTAGTTAAGGAAATGAATCGGGTGGTCAAGCCCGGGGGTAAGGTTGTGTCATTGGATATGGCTCAGCCCACAGCACCGGTGTTCAAGCAGGCATATTGGCTCTTTTTTGACAAGGTGATTCCGGCGATGGGTAAACTTTGGGGCGGAAATAAAGGCGCTTATGATTATCTGCACGATTCTGCTAAAATTTTTCCGCCTCAGTGGGAGCTGGTGGAAATATTCCGTAAGGCAGGCCTTGTGGAAACGGGCTATAAGAACCTGGCCGGTGGCGTGGTGGCGCTGGTGGAAGGCAGGAAACCTAACCAATAAGAGGGTGAGAGTAATGCGGGTAAGGAAAAGACGAACACCGCTTTTGAGCTGGATGGCTCTGAAGCGGTGTTTCTTTTAGCCGCCTTGGGATAGCACTAGGGCACAAGAGTGAATAAGCAACTGGTAGGCTTCCCTGAAGCAAAATTTGTGTAAAAACAAGTCTTGAGACAAATACTATGTCAAGACATAAATCAAAGAAAGAGGTAATTAAATGACGCACATTAACAGAAACGAAGGTAAATGCGGCATGTCGCTGCCCCCTATTGATAGAGCTATCCCTGATAACTTGAAAACCGCGACCTTTGCTTTGGGCTGATTTTGGGGGCCTGACGCCCGGTTCGGGCTGATAAGCGGCATTTATCGTACTCGTGTTGGCTATGCAGGCGGTACAAAAGCAAATCCCACCTACCACAGGATGGGTGACCATACAGAAACGCTGGAAGTTGATTTTGACCCCGGACAAGTATCCTATAAGGAATTGCTGGAAGTTTTTTGGCGCAGCCATAATCCATCTCGGCAGCCATGGTCCAGGCAGTATATGTCCATAGTGTTTTATCACAGCGAGAAGCAGTTACAAGATATAGAAGCTGATAAAGTATTTTTGGAACAACAAAAGGGTAAAGTTGTAAAAACAAAGATTAGAGCCGCTGGAGAATTTTACCGTGCAGAGGCCTATCATCAAAAGTACTATTTACAGCTAATCAGGGATTTAATGAAGGAGTTTAGCAAGTTTTACCCTCGAGTAGATGACTTTATTAATTCCACTGCTGCGGCCCGGATCAATGGTTATGTAAAAGGTACCGGTTCCTTTGAGAAATTGCGGGGAGAGGTGGATAGTTATGGCCTAACCCCTCAGGGTAAAGAAAAACTTCTAAATATTGTGGCCGGTTATAAAAACCAAGTTTTGCAGAGATTATAAAAATTAGCGGTATATAAGAACTTAAACTGTTTACTTAAACTGTAAGGACTTAGACGGGCTGTCCCTTATTTGCGGGCAGCCCGTCTTTGGTAACTGAAATCTACATAGGTCACTTTTGACGGCCCGCTGAGCTTAAGGCATTCTGATTCCAGAATGCTTTTTTTCACCTCTATTTGCTCTTATTGCTAATATTTGCCACAAACGATAACCCGATCACTCTCACGTTAGTAAAAAAAATATGTGATCCTTTTGTCACAGGTTTATTGATGGTGAATATTATTATTCTATGTGGAGGATGTGCATCGTTCGGTTACCACAAAAATCTTATTATAGGGGGATATTTATGCGGCAAGTGAAATGCTTATCGGTTTTATTCGTACTGCTGTTAGCCATGGTGATGGTAGTTGGCTGCGGCGGTGAGCAGGTGGCGGATGAAAAGAAGAGTGTGGCAGACAAAGTAACCGAGGAGGACCAAAAACCGGACTTTCCTACTAGACCGGTCACTTATATTATCCCGTTTAATCCGGGTGGACAGTCGGATGTAGAGGCACGGCGACAGCAGCCCTTACTTGAGGAGTTTTTGAGCACTTCCATTGTAATTCAGTATAAGCCTGGTGGCGGTGGTGCACTGGGTTGGACAGAACTGATGCATGCTAAGGCCGACGGTTATACCATCAGCGGTATTAACATTCCGCACATAATTCTCCAGCCCATTGCCAGAGATAATGCCGGTTATACTACTGAGCAGATTAAACCAATCGCAATTTTCCAGGGTACGCCTATTGGCTTGGCGGTGCTTAAGGACAGTCCATTTGATACTTTAGAGGACTTGGTTAACTATGCTAAAGAGCATCCCGGTAAGGTGACTGTAGGCGGCTCCGGTAAATGGAGCGGTCACCATATTGCCCTGCTGCAGCTAGAGGCCTTGGCGGGTATTGAGTTTAATTATGTGCCATCCACCGGAGCGGCTCCTTCGGTAAGCCAATTTCTGGGCGGGCATACTGATGCTCTCTTTGCCAATTCCAATGACTTAGTGACTCATAAGGATAGGATAAAGGTTCTGGGTCTTGGCTCCGATGAGCGTTTTGAGGCTTTAGCGGATGTGCCTACTTTTATTGAACTGGGCTATAGTATGACACCCAGTATTGACCGTGGTGCTGCGGTACCGCCGGAAACTCCGGATGAAGTTAAGAAAGTTTTGGAGGACGCATTTGTCAGGGTTATGAACAATGAAAGTGTTCGTAAGCAAATGATAGAGCAGGGCTTTGTACCGCTGCGGCTGGACGCAGTGGCAGCTCAGGAGCATATTAATAAGAAGCAGCTGGAATATACCAAGCTGTTAAAGGAACTTAACCTGCCTTAATAATCACATCAACTGCAGGAATGAGGCCTTGCACTTCAATGCGCATAGCTTTGAGCTGTTCGTTAATTGACTTTTTGAAAAAGGGAGAGAGCCATTGTGGTTGAAAACTTTGCCGGAGCACTGGGGCACATATTCAATTTATATAATTTCATGTTGATGACCCTGGGGGTAGCGGTGGGCATCGTGGTGGGAGCATTACCGGGCCTCACTGCTACCATGGCTCTGGCAGTACTTGTTCCCTTTACTTTTATTATGGACCCGGCCACAGGGTTGATGACACTTGGTGGTATTTATGTTGGGGCAATCTATGGCGGCTGTATTTCTGCCATTCTTATTAACACGCCGGGCACCCCCTCGGCAATTGCTACCACCTTTGACGGCTACCCACTCGCGCAAAAAGGAAAAGGAGAGCATGCTTTAGTTGCTGCCGCTTTTAGTTCTGGCGTAGGTGGTGTAATCGGTGCTTTAGTGTTGATATTTCTGGCACCATTATTGGTAGAGGTTGCTCTTAAATTTGGCCCGCCCGAGTATTTTTGGCTGGCTATATTTGGTCTAACCATAATTTCAACATTAGCGGCCAAATCCATCTTAAAAGGCCTAATCGGTGGTGCCTTGGGCCTGCTTGTATCCACCGTTGGTTTAGCGCCAATCGGCGGCGAAATGCGCTATACCTTTGGCTTTTACCAGCTGCAGGGTGGGATTGAATTGATTGTGGCATTGATTGGCTTTTTCTGCATTCCGGAAATTCTCAATATGATAGCCGATAAAAAAATCGGCAGCGGGCAAGTGGGCAAATTGCAATCCCGCACGGGGGTTGCCGGCAGTGTAATGATGGCACTGATAAAACAACCGGTGCTCCTTATCCGTTCTGCCATCATCGGTGCTTTTGTAGGGATCGTTCCCGGAGCTGGTGGCAATGTGGCAGGTCTGGTTTCCTATAATGAGGCAGTAAGATGGTCTAAAGATTCAGAGAAATTCGGTACCGGGATGTTAGAAGGAGTGGCGGCATCAGAAGCAGCTAATAATTCTGAAGTGGGTGGTTCCTTAGTGCCGCTGCTTACCCTTGGTATCCCGGGGGCGCCACCGGCAGCTGTGATTATGGGAGCATTATTGCTGCATGGGCTGCGCCCGGGGCCGGACTTGTTTATCCAGCATGGCGCAATTACCTATACATTCCTGCTATCTTTAGTGGTGGCCAATGTGGTGATGTTTGTGCTGGGATTTTTCGGTGCAAAGCATATCGCCAGGATGATTAATTTGCCTGCCAATTATCTAGCCCCGCTAATTGCCTTTATGACGGTCATTGGGTCTTATGCCATTAGAAACAACATGTTAGATGTGGTTATTATGGTGACCATGGGCTTGGCTGGCTACATTCTACGGCGATTAGATTTTCACCCGGGACCCATTGTGCTGGGTATGATCTTAGGACCCATTGCTGAGAAGGGATTAGTACAGTCCCTAATGCTGGCTCGGTCACAAGAAAGCATTGCAGTGGTATTTTTCACCAGACCTATCTCCTTAGTGCTGATAATCTTATGCATTATCTCTGCGGCATGGCCTGTGGTTGCTGGTTTTCGCAAAAAGCACAGTGAGCGCCTACGAGAACAGACTGTGGATGGAACCCGGGAGGTGACCGCTGATGGTTAATAGAAACACTATTTTTTCTTTGCTAATAATCATCTTTGCTATTGGCGCTATTTTTGAGGTGCAGGAGCTGGGAACTGACAGCAGGATATTTCCTCAGGTAATTAGTGTTATTCTGATTATCCTCTCGTTACTTCATTTGGTTAAACATGCCCGAATTAAACCGATACAAGGTTTCTTTGGCGATGCCGTTATCAGTCGTCTCATAATAATGGCTTTGGGGATGATTTTTTACGTTTTTGGTGTTAAATATCTGGGTTTTACAGCAGCTAGCGTAATATTCTTAAGTTTTTTCATGTGGTATTTCCATATCCGACGTAAAGTCGGCGGCATGAGGATATTATTGTTTAGCGTGATATTGTCCGTGGTGATTACCCTTACTTTTTATGGTATTTTCCAGTACTTGTTTTTAATTCCCTTACCCCAAGGAGTTATTTTTGCTATAAACTAATACAGTACTCGTCAATGCAATGCCTTCCTTCAGGGAGGCTCTTTTTCTTTTTTTAGAAACGTCAGAAATTGACAAAAATTCTACGGCGGTATAAGATTACCCTAATGTGTTAATTTAAATATAGGGGGTAGATGATTTGACGGAGGAAATATTTCCCGGGCTTTTTAGGATAAGGGTACCGCTTCCGAAAAACCCTTTGAAAGCCATAAATTCTTATGTTATTAAGTCAACTGACAGGAATTTAATTGTAGATACAGGATTAAATCAAGAAGAATGCTTAGCCGCCATGCAGGAAGGCTTAAAAGCATTGGGTGTAGATATTGACAAAACTGACTTTTTTATTACCCATCTTCACGCGGACCACGTGGGCTTACTTGGTGCTCTAGCCGGCGAAAAGAATCGTATCTATTGCGGTGATCCAGATGCTTTTGTGGTTAGGAGTGGGGTAGATTGGGGGCAGTTTTTGGATTTTGCCAGGCAAAATGGGATTCCGGAGACTGAAGTGCAGGCCGCATCTTCATTACCGGGATATGACTATGGAGCAGGCAGTGGTCTGAATGTTATTTCCGTTAAGGAAGGCGACCTTATCAACGCAGGGGAATATTCCTTTCGGTGCGTACATACTCCGGGTCATACCGAGGGGCATATGTGCCTCTATGACGAAGATAAACAGATTATTTTAGCCGGAGACCACCTTTTAGCTGAGATTACTCCTAACATTTCACTTTGGGGCGGCAATGATCAAGACCCTATTCGTGATTATTTCAACAGTCTTGATAAAGTCGCCCAAATGGAGATTCAATGCGTCCTGCCGGGCCATAGAGATCCTTTCAGCAATTATCGTCAGCGGGTGGATGAGCTAAAAGCTCATCACCGAGAACGCTTCCAAGAGATAATGGAAATACTTAAGCCAGGAAGCGCAACCGCCTATCAGGTGGCCTCTCTGATGCATTGGGATATGAGTTATGACAGGTGGGAACAGTTTCCTGTGGCCCAGAAATGGTTTGCTACGGCAGAGGCCAATGCCCATCTTAAATACCTCGAACAAGAAGGACTGCTGAAGGTAGAAGTAAAAGATGGTAAAATTATATATCAGGCGAAAATTTAACGGGCTATCGGGCCTGTTTTTTTTGCTCGCTCAGCCGCGTTACTGGTACTACACGGGTGTTTAGATAAATAAGGTGTACAGCGAAATAATGTCGCGTATATAATAGGGATATAGATGGCTATCAAAAACAGTTAAACTAGGGGGCGCTATAATGGATGAGATGATTTTAAAATTGGATGAAATAAATCCCCGTCATCAATTGTATTTTGGTAGTAAGGCTGCAAATTTGGGGGTGATTGCCAGGAACTGTCAGACCGCTCCTGGTTTTTGCCTCAGCAGCAGAGTATATTATAATGCTTTAAGGTCCGCCGGAGTGCTGAAGGAAGTTATTAAGGTGGCATGTAAGGCGGAAGGCGGCAGTATTGACACTATCACCGCAGCGTCTCGTAGGATAAAAGAAATTATCAAGGGAGTTAATCTTCCTGAGAATGTTGAACAGATGCTTGAAGCAGCTTTTCGGCAGTTAATGGGCGAAGGAGAGGGCATTAAAGTCGCCGTACGTTCTTCGGCCACTGCTGAGGACCTTCCGTCCGCCTCTTTTGCCGGGCAATTAGAGAGTTTTTTGAATATCCAGAGTTTTGAAAAGGTAAAAGAAGCGGTAATAAATTGCTGGTGTTCCCTTTGGGAACCGCGGGTAATCCATTACCGTTTTCAAAAGGGAATTGAGCAGGCTAATTCCGGTATGGCCGTAATTATCCAGGAGATGGTTCCTGCCGAGGTCGCAGGAGTGATGTTTACTGCCAATCCCCTCAATAATTCCCGGGAAGAAATCTGCATCGAGGCGGTAAAAGGTCTGGGTGAAGGTTTGGTACAGGGAACTACTAGTGGTGACCGTTATTTGGTTAAAAAAGACGGACTTTATATTACACACCGGGAGATGGTTGGGGGAAGTCCATACTTGACCGATTTTCATATTCGCTGGCTGGCGGATGAGGGAGCGAAGTTAGAAGCACTCTTTGATGCACCGCAGGATATAGAGTGGGCATACAACTGGGGTGATATTTACATTTTGCAGGCAAGGCCTATTACTACTTTGGCAGATGAAGAGGCAGAGATTCCTGATCCGGAAGATATGACTGTAATTCAGCGGGAAGTATGGACCACCATTAATGAACGTTTCCCCGAACCGGTGCTGCCATTGGATAGTGTGATTGTGAAGACCTATTTTCTCAGCTTGTTCCTGGCCTACAAAGATCTAGGGTTTAGTGTGCCGCTGGTGGATTGGAACCGGGTGGAAAAAGGTGTTTTCCCCGATTTCTTTGTGCCGCCTGCTATCAGAATGGGGCCTAAAAGACTAATTAAGATTTTTAAAATGGTCAGACTGGATATAGCTAAAGAATGGCAGATTAATGAAAATATCTTTAATAAATATCTTGATTTACTTAAACGTGATACTCTGAAAACATTTCCGATGGAAGTAATCCATCAGTACCTTGAGGAGGCTCTGAAAGATTTCCAAAGGGCCAATATGTTTCGCTATCTAATGTATATCCAATACGGGACTATTTACGGGGCTTTATCTAAACTGCTGAGTTTTTTATACGGGGATGAAGGTAAGGAACTATTCCAGGATGTTATTATCGGCCATCCTCAAATTACTATGGAGCTAAATGTCAGATTGGAAGAATTGGCTGGGGAGATTAACAAAAATCCCCAGGCTGCGGGTATTGTAATTAAGCAGGAGACCGATGAAATTGAGGCATGTCTTCGGGAAGTTCCTGCCGGCGAAAAAGCGATAGAAGAATTTAATTCTTTTCTTGAAAAATACGGCAGCAGGGAAGTTTCACAAGGCCTGGGGGGTGTGGCAGCGGACACCTGGCAAGAGAGGCCGGAGGTTGTTTGGGGTATGCTAAAAGGAGTTTTATTGCAGCAGGATGGTGTGGTCGATTATCACCAGCGACAGTTAGAACGCAGGGAACGGGCGGAAAAACGCCTGGCACAGTTGACGAGTCGGGGTGCGGGCCGGGTGCTGCCACTTAAACGGTGGATAGATAGGCTTGTGGTATATGCTCGGAAATATACGGCGTTTCGCGAAGACAGTCATTTCTACTTAACTCAAGTAATGCCGGTATTTAGGAGCTTGTTTTTGGAAATTGGCAGACAGCTGGTTTCCCGGGGTGTGCTTAAAGATAAGCAGGAAGTAATGTATTTCAACTACTGGGAATTGGTGGAGCTGTTAGATGACGTCTATAACTATAAAAAGGTAAGTCCAAAAGAAATTAAGGAAACATTGGCAGAGAGGAAAGCCAATCTGGAACGGCGGCGTAAACTATGGCTGTCCCGAAACTTAGTAGTAGAGGGCGATAATGCTTCCATTTTGAATGGAATAGGTGCCAGCAGCGGCAAAGCATCGGGAATTTGCCGGGTGGTCCTTGACCCAAGGGATCTATCAAAATTAAAACCAGGGGACATTCTGGTGGCACAGTATACTAACCCATCTTGGACGCCGGTATTTTCATTTATTGATGGTTTGGTGGTGGAGTACGGCAGTGCTTTGTCCCATGCGGCCATCATCGCCCGGGAATATGGAGTGCCTGCCGTAATGGGTGTTAAAGGTGTCACGAGACTGATTAAAGACGGTGATCGGATAACTATTGATGGTAGTCAGGGATTGGTTCACCAGGAAGGTAAATAAAGGGGTAACGCCCATGCGTTACCCCTTTATTTTACCCGCCGCCAACCGGTGGGAAAATGCCCACCCTGTCGCCGTCTTTTAAGGTGGTTTCCTCAAATTGCCGGCGCCCGTTAACCATGATAATTAATGGTAAATCCCGGGTAATATCAAGTTTTTCAATTAATTCTGCTACGGTACTGTCTACCGGCAAATCTACTGTCAGAACCCCTTTAGATTCTTTGGGGAACTGGTCTCGTAAGTTAGCAAATACTCTTACTTCAAGTTTCATCAGACCCAACCTTCCTAGAAGTCAAATACCTGATCTAATTCTTCATTGGGAATGTCAAATACTGCTCCGTGCGGGGTAAGCTCTTCTTTAAAGAATTCCGGCAGGCGATCATGGGCTTCATTGAGACCCGCCGTAACATTGAAATTTCGCTCATTTTTAAGTACTTCTTTACCCAAGGCGGTGACATCGTCGGTGGTTAGATTAAAACCATATTGTGCATTAAGCATATCTACAATCCGGTCTAATGCCTTGGGTTCATCCAATACGGAGAAAGCTACAAATAAGCAAAGCCCGGTACTGTCTATGGCTGCGGTAGCAATTTGCAAAGTTCTTGATAGATCCACTTGTCCTTCTTTCTTTAGTGGGTCAATGTGTCCGCCAACTTTAAGGATGTTTGCAGTGACGCTATATCCGGCGGTATGGTCTGCACCCATGGGCGTGGTAGCATAAGTGACACCAATTCCTTTAACTGCTCTTGGGTCGTAAGCGGGAATACTTTGGTTTTTCACCACTGGTACTCGCGTAACGCCGAAGGCCTTACCGGTGAAGCCGGCGCCATTGCCGATGATTCGACCCATCTGGGTGCCTTCGCCGATTTGTTCCAATAGATTTATTGCTCCGTCCGCATCGCCAAATTCCACTACGCCGGCTTCCATGGCGACTCCTACGGTGACTCCCATTTCGATGGTATCTACACCAATGTCGTCGCAAAGATAATCCATTTTTGCAATCGCATCCAAGTCATCAATGGTACAGTTGGCACCGAATGCCCAGATAGTTTCGTATTCAAAACCAGCGGTAAGATATTTACCTTCTTTGTCGTGATAAACTTGCGAGCAGCGAATGACACAACCCCGATGGCACCCATGGGTGGGTTCGCCTTTCCGTTCCTTGATTGTGTCATGCATCATTTCTCCACTGATCTTCTCTGCAAAGTCAAAACGTCCGTGTCGGAAGTTCTTTGTGGGTAGACCACCCGCTTCGTTAAGGATATTTATTAAAACTGCGGTGCCATACATAGGTAGTCCTTGGCCGCTGACAGGGTGTTCGGTGAGCATTTTGCTGAAATCCCGGGCTGCTTCTTTGAATTTTTCTTTGTTTTTTATTTCTACTCCTGGTGCATTAATGTCGTCAATCACTATGGCCTTGATACCTTTAGAGCCAAATACGGCGCCGCCGCCGCCTCGGCCTGCATGTCTCACTGGTCTACCTTCGGGGTCTGCTACGGCCACGGATGCTGCGGTCAGCCTGTATTCACCAGCAGGACCGATACACATCACCCCCACATCTTCGCCATGTTTAGCTTGTAAGGTTTGGATGGTTTCGTAATTGCGTTTACCGCTAAGTTCATCACCTGGCAGTATCTCCACGCCATCGGTTGATACCTTTAAAGTATAGAAGGTTTCTTCCTTGGGGAGACCTTCGATAATAATAGCCTTAATGCCTAGTTTTGCTAACTTTTGGGCTGCTGTGCCGCCGGCATTGCTTTCTTTAATACCACCGGTAAGAGGGCTTTTAAAGCCGACGGACAGGCGGCCAGAACTTGGAGCGCTGGTACCGGATAACAGCCCCGGCGCGATTACTATCTTATTCAAGTGTCCTAAAGGGTGGCAGGTGGGTTCTACTTCTTCGGCGATAACTGCAGAGGTAAGTGCTCTACCCCCTAAGGTCTGCAGCTTTTCGGGCGTGTCTTCGGAAGTTACCTGTTGATTTGACATGTTTACTCTAAAGATTTTCATAATGTTTACCTCCCGTTTATTAACTTGTATTAGTATCCAAAGTTTTAGAAAAAAGTATACTAGTAATGTCAGATAGCCCAGAAGTGCTATGGGGGTTTCTGCATCAAAAAAGACCCTTGCGGGTCCTTAAGATACTATCACTTATTCGTATTGTACCGCAGCGCCAATGGTACCCGGGCCGGTATGTACACCTATTACTGGCCCCACTTGGGTAAAGAGAGAGGCCTTAATGCCAAGGGCATTTTCCAAAGAGTCCTTCAGTCGTGCTGCTGCTTCCGATGCAGCACCGTGTGCCACCGCAAGTTTTACCGGTTTACGGCCGTTGGCTAGCTTTTCAAAACCCTGTTCCAGGGTTTTTAAGGCCTTATTTTGACTGCGGGCCTTGCCAAAGGGTACATAAATGCCTTCATCATTGACCCTAACAATGGGCTTGATGTTTAGCATTGAACCCAACATACCTGAAACTTTGCCGATACGGCCGCCCTTGCTTAAATATTCTAACGTGTTTAAGGTAAACAAGGTCTCCGAGTTTTCCCTCACATAGGAAATTTTATCCATGGTATCCTTCACATTTAGCCCTTCTTTAATGCATTTCGCGGCTTCCGCTACCATCAAACCAATGCCTAAACTAATTGATTTAGAATCCACAATGTGAATCTTTGCTTTCAGCTTTTCCTTGGCCAACTGGGCTGAATTAATGGTGCCGCTCAAGCTAGAGGAAAGATGGATGGATATAATTTCTGAATAGTGTTCCAGTAAATCTTTGTAAAGAGTGGTGAAGTCAGCTGGAGACGGTTGGGAAGAACGGGGTAGTTCCTTACTCTTTTGCAGTTTGTCGTAGAATTCATCCGACTGGATGTCTACTCCGTCCAAATATTCTTTGTCGCCAAACAATATGGTCAGGGGCATCACCTGGATATTATCTTTGGCGGCAACCTGTCGAGGAATATCTGCAGTACTGTCGGTAACCAAGGCAATTTTTCGCATAAAAAAGCTCCTTCTCGAATCTGGTTTATTAGCTTATTTATAACATACTCGGGCCTAAAAGTACAAATATTTCTTTAATTGGCAAATAGTATCCATTATCCATTTTCACGGCAGGGCAGCTAAGGGGTCAGCGCTCACGTAGAGTGAGCGAACGTTGTTCGACTGAAGGCAGCAAAGCTGTTAAGTCCCTGCCTGCGCCGGGGGGAGTGGTGCCATTTCCCTTAGTGTTCAAGTGATTAGATTAAGCAGGATACTTAGAGTGATTATGCTGAGAAGTGTACTAACAAAGGTGATTGAAGAGACCAGCTGGGGTTCACTATCGTACTGGAGGGCGTACATGGTTGTGATAGCTGCAGAAGGCATGGCCGCTTCCACGATCATTACGCTGCCCAATAACGGCTCCACCGGAAGCATTAATACTATCAACCAGGCAATAGCCGGTGATAAGAGAAGGCGAAAGAGTAAAGCCACAGCACTCTTTTCCCAGTGAAAATTAGCTAACTTAATCTCTGCCAATTGCAATCCCAGTACCAGCATGATGGTAGGTATAGCCGCGTCGCCCACCATTTTAATAGCTTTAAAGATGTTTGCCGGCAGGGGCAGTGCCCAGTACTGCCAGGCCAGCCCGGCAACGGCGGCATGGACGATGGGCATTTTCAGGACTGACAGCAGGGAAGTTTTAATATCAGATTTGCCCTTGGCGGCGTAATAGATGCCAAGGGTGCTCATGATAATGGTATGAAAGACCATAATTGCTACCGCATACTGAAAACCCTGTTCACCGAAGGCAAAAAGAACTATCGGGGCCCCCATGTTGCCGTTATTCATAAAGGCAGAAGATAATATCAATGCGCTGGTGGCTGCAGCATCATAATGCTTTAAGCGGGCGAACAGTTTTACCAATACAATTAGGGACACGGATAGAAGTGTACCGTAAATGACTATATGCAAATATGTGCTGCCTAATTGGGTCTCATAAAAAGTACGAAAAATCAGTGCTGGGGTCATTAGATAAAGTGCGGCTGTAGAAATAGATTTTATATCCAGCTTAAAGGATTTTTGTGCCGTATAGCCCGCAAGAAACACCAGAAATACCGGTAGTACTACTTGAAACAATATTGACATATTAAGTTGCTCCTCTTCCCAAAACTAATAACCGACCCGGACAGGCCGGGTCGAATGAAATCAAGGATTAATCTGATACGAGTATTCAACTGACGCCGTTTTATTAAGCATATGCAGGACACTGCAGTATTTTTCCTGGGTTAAGTCCACAGCTCGCTTCACCCGGTCTTCAGATAGGTTTTCGCCCCAAACTCGATAAACCATTTTGATTTTGTTATATACTTTAGGATGTTCATCTGCTCGGGCAGCTTCAATTTCTATTTTAAAATCTGTTACGTCTAAGCGCATTTTTTCAAATATAGACACCACATCTATTCCAGAACATCCACCTAAAGCTACCAATACCACTTCCATGGGGGAAGGGCCTTTTGCTTGATATTCTTCATTTAATGTGGGGTCTAGGAGAATTTTATGCCCTGAAGGAGTCTTGCCTTCGAAGGCCATATTACCTTTCCATTGTACTGTTGTTGTCAAGAAGATCATTCCTCTCTGATAGGGGTTTTAAGCGCTGTTTTAGCGCCCCGGCTGCTTGGCCTGGATTAGGGGCTGTTAAGATATAGGACATTGCTGCGATTCCATCGGCACCTGCTTCCAACAACTCTTCAACATTATCTGGCATTATTCCTCCTATCGCAACCACCGGAATATCCACCCTGGCCTTAATTTCTTTTATTAACTGAAGACCTTTAGGAGATAGTCCGGGTTTACTGGCGGTGTGGTAGATATGGCCTGCCAAGAGGTAGTCAGCACCGTTAGCCGCGGCAAACTCCGCCTCGGAGGCTGAATGTACTGAGACGCCTAACTTCTCTGAGAAGTTACGGCATTCTTGGGTAAACTGAGCAAAATGATGAAAGCCGTCATGATACCCTGCGGCCCCCGTCTGCTTGGCCACAAGCAAATTGCCGTTGACGATTAAAGGTATGTTTAGTTTACCCAAGCGATACTGTAATATTTTTGCCAGCGCTAGTAGTTCTGCGTCCGGCAGGTCTTTTTCTCGCAGTATCACCGCATCAACGCCGCCTGCTGCGGCGTCCAAAATGCAGTCAAGAAAATTTCTGTTTTGCACTAACAAGCGGTTGGTCACCAGGTAAAGCATGCTAAGTATCTTCCCTAAGAATATTTACATTTTTCCCCTGCATAACCTTATTCATATTACGCATAGAGCACATTTTACCGCACATGGTACAGCTGTCTTCATGCTCCGGTGCAGATTCAGCCCGGTAACGGCGAGGCTTTTCAGGGTCGATGGCCAACTGAAACATTTTATCCCAGTTTAGTTCCTGCCGGGCCTGACTCATTTGATAGTCCCACTCCTTGGCACCCTTGATACCTTTTGCAATATCCGCTGCATGGGCGGCAATTTTAGTGGCAATGATACCTTCTTTCATATCATCAAGGGTAGGCAGGCGCAGGTGTTCTGCCGGGGTGACGTAACACAAAAAATCTGCTCCGTGGCTGGCAGCGATTGCCCCGCCGATGGCGCTGGTGATATGGTCATACCCCGGAGCTACATCGGTAACCACTGGGCCTAATACGTAAAAGGGGGCACCGTGGCAGAGCTTTTTCTCCAGCAGCATATTGGCCTGGATTTCTTTTAAATCCATGTGGCCAGGACCTTCGATAATTACCTGGACGTTTCTTTTCCACGCTCTGAGTGCTAGCTCACCTAACACCATCAATTCTTTAACTTGACTGGCATCGGTGGCATCATTAATGCTCCCCGGTCGGCAGGCATCCCCTAAGCTTAGTGTCACATCGTATTTTTCACAGATGTCCAGCAGGTCATCAAAGTACTCAAAGAAAGGATTCTCCCGGTTGTTTAATTCCATCCACGCATATAATAATGACCCGCCCCGGGAGACGATGTGGTTAAGCCGCTTGTTTCTCTTGAACACTTCAACAGTTTCCCTGTTTAGCCCGGCGTGGACGGTCATAAAATCGACGCCGTCTTGGGCGTGTTTTTCCACTACTTTGAGAAACTCCTCTACAGTAATATCCTGAAGTTCCTTGTCATAAAAGCCTACCGCATCATAGACCGGCACCGTACCAATGACCGCCGGGGACATTTCTACCAGCCGCTGTCTAAACTCTTCTGTCTTGCCGAAAGAGCTTAAATCCATGATAGATTCCACCTGCATGGACAGAGCAGTACGAACCTTTTCCAGTTCTACTTCAATATTGCAGCAGTCTTTAGAAATACCCAAGTTCACATTAACTTTGGTGCGTAGACCTTGGCCTACGCCGTGGGGGTCTAGGCTATGGTGATTGATATTTGCGGGGATAGCAATTTTACCTTCTGCTATTAAATCTTTTAGAGCTTCTTTGTTCATGTTTTCTTTTTCGGCCACAATGGCCATTTGCTTAGTGATAATTCCTTTTCTAGCAGCATCCATTTGAGTAGTATAATGCATTTCATCGTCTCCCTTATTATGGTCTCACTTCTGAAAAACGTGATAACGTGGCGCTGACACGGCGTAGCGTCGGTACGCACAGAGGTGTCACTTATTTAACATTGTGGTGCCTGACACCAAGGATACCAAGTGTCACTTATTGTGGTGCCTGACACCACGTGTCACTTATTTATTCTAGCGCACTGTGAAGGGCAGCCACCTTTTGCTCAATTGAGTGGGCGCCTGCCAGTTCTGATATAATGGCGAAACATTTACCGCCGTGCTTTTTTACCTGGGCGATATTTTCTTCCTTGATTCCGCCGATGGCTACATGGGGAATACTGATATTTTCTGCTACCCATTCCAGATATTTCAGACCGCCTGATTTTTCTAAGTTTTTCTTGGTGTTAGTGGAGAATATGGGACCAACGCCAATGTAGTCTGCACCGTCTGATACTGCTGCCTTAGCCTGGTCGGGGTTGTGGGTGGATACCCCTATGATCATATTGCCTGCGATTTGTCGCACTTTTTTTAGCGGTAGATCATCCTGCCCGATGTGTATACCGTCAGCAGTCACTGCCAGGGCAATATCCAAGTCATCGTTGACAATAAAAGTGGTACCAGCTTCTAGTGTCAGGCGGCGTATGGTCTGACACTGGTGATATTTTTCCAGCTTGGATTTTTCTTTTTCTCGGTATTGGATGACTGTGATTCCAGCAGCAATCATTTCCTTTGCTAAATCTACATTGGTTTTTCCGGTGGCAAAAGTCTCACCTGTGATACCGTAGATACCATCAAAGACTACTCTCTTTAAAGGAAAGTTTTTTTCCAGTTGATAAGCGCTGAAGCGGAGAGTTTCGTAGACTTTGGATTGCTGGTTATATCCCAAGATTTTCAAGTGTTCTTCGATACTTCTAATACCCTCTTGGATACGCTTAAAATTTCCTGTCACTAAATCACTGATATTTCCTTTATTGTCCCAGGTGGTGGCAGCAGATACACTTAATCCTATATCCCCGGCAGCATTCCGATAATTTGCCAGGCGGGGATGGCTAAAACTCTTGCGTATCCGGTGTCGCAGTTCTCTCAGGGAATTAGTGGTGTCAGGATTTTCAATAATAAACCGGGAGATATCCTCTAAAACTCTAACACCTTCCGCTACCCTGTTGATATTGGCATCAATAATTCGGTAATAATTCAGTTTACACACCTCGCTTAATTCGGCTAGGTTTTACTAAAAACTCATCCAATCCTTAGAAACGGGTTGATAACCCTTGGCCAGTATGGCTTGTTTCATTTTTGCAACATTTCTATTATCAGCTATTTCAAACTGTCCTTCACCCTTATCTTCGGAACTATGTCCGCCTACTTCCGTGCTTACCCCGGCGGACATTTTAGTAACGCCCAGAGGTATTAAATGGTCTCGGTATTCCTGCCGTTCCCTGGTGGAAATGGTTATACCGGTGTAGGGAAGAAAGATGCGCAGGGCAAGCATAATTTGTACCAAGCTTTTATCATTGACCGGGAAGATATCTTGGAAAGTTCCCGCATGAGGACGGATGCGGGGCAGTGAGACACTTACTGCTACATCGGGATATTTATTTTGTAGGTAATCGGCATGGAGGCCGGTGAAAAAGGCTTCTTTACACCACTCATTTAATCCCAGCAGTGCCCCGATATTTACCGAGCGTATTTTTGCCCGGCATGCTCGTTCCGGAGCATCTAGTCTAAAGCTGTAGTTTCGTTTGGGTCCCGCCAGGTGTACCTTATCGTAGATACCTTCGTCGTACACTTCTTGATAGACGGTTAAACTATCCACACCGGCATCGATTACCTGGCTGTATTCCTGTTCTGTTAGAGGATAGATTTCGATGCCCACGGAGTGGAAATGTTTTTTTAATATCCCGGCAGCCTTTGCTATGTAGGAAACCGGTGATTGAGCTGGGGACTCTCCTGTTAAAAAGAGGATATGTCTTAATCCAGTAGCGGCAATGGCTTTGGCTTCCTGTTCTATTTCTTCCGCGGTGAGTTTTTTTCTTTTAATACGGTTGCCTACATTAAAACCACAGTAAGCACATTTATTGATACAATGGTTAGCAATGTACATGGGTGTAAATAGGAGAATTGCCTTGCCGAAATGCTGCAGGGAAAGCTTTTGTGCCTTCTCTGCCATGGATTCCAGGTGCTTCTCCGCCTGAGGAGAGAGTAGTGATAAAAAGTCATAGGCATTTATTTTATCCTTGGCGAGTATCCGCTCAATATCTGTTGTTGTGATACTACTGAAGAAAGAATTAAAATCAAAGTCCTTGTGTGCCAAATAATATTGATAAAAGCTCATTATTTGTCACCTTCGAAGAGAAAACCGGTTAGGGGAGAGGAGGCTTGGGCGTATCGAGTTTTTGCGCCCATCTTTGCGAGATAACCCATACGACCAGCTTTAACTGCTAAAGAAAAAGCTTGGGCCATCTTTACCGGGTCAGCAGAAGTGGCAATGGCAGTATTGACCAACACCGCTGAAGCACCCATTTCCATGGCCTCTGCTGCGTCTGACGGTTTGCCCAGCCCAGCATCGATAATAACCGGCACCTCAATTTCATCGATAAGAATGCGTATCAGTTCCTTGGTCTTTATGCCGCGATTGGTACCAATGGGTGCACCTAGCGGCATTACCGCTGCTGCACCCGCTTCTACCATTCTTTTTGCTGCCATTAAATCAGGACTCATGTAAGGCAGTACTTTAAACCCTTCTTTAGCGAGAATTTCCGTAGCTTTGATGGTTTCTTGGTTGTCAGGCAGCAGGTACTTATTATCGGAAATAACTTCGATTTTCACCCAATTTCCCGCCCCCAATGCCCTGGCTAAGCGGGCGATCCTTACCGCTTCATCGGCATCCCGAGCACCAGAAGTGTTGGGAAGGAGAATACATCCCTTGGGGATATATTCAAGAATATTGTCCTCATCAGCACCGATGTCCACTCTGCGCAGTGCCATGGTGACAATCTGGGTTTCACAGGCATTAATTACTTTAGGTATAATCTGCTTACTGGGAAATTTACCTGTGCCGATTAATAGACGGCTGTTTAATTCTACGCCCCCGATAGAAAGAGGGTCCATATGATCAACTCCTTTTTATAACAGTCAAAAAGCCTTAACTAAAAAAAGCGTTAACTTTGGGGAAGGCATCAACTCAATAAGGTTTATGCCCGAAATTGACCTAGCCTCCTCCTACAAAACTGATAATTTCTATTTTGTCTTCGGCATCAAGAATTACTTTCTCAAAGCGTTGTGCAGAGATAATTTCCTGGTTTACTTGTACTACAACCCGTTCCGCATTTATCTTGAGTTTTTTTAACAGGGCGGAGATAGTGGTACCTGACGGAATATTCATTTCCTTACCATTGACTATCATACTATACCTCCTTTGCTTAAAATGAGTTGCACCCTCCTGCGTCAGAGCAATATTTAATACAGGTTGTTAAAATGCGATAAAAAAAGAAAAAACCTGCTGTAGAAAAGCAGGTATAAAAGATTTCAAGCTTCCCTACGGTAGTACTAACTACATCAGGTTAAAGGGTTAGGAAATATTTCCTTCTCAGCCAAAGGGCACCCCCAGCGGTAGTATTTAATTTTATTAAATTATATCCTGAAAGTAAGGGGCTTGTAAAGAAAGTTAGTTAACTGGCAGGAAAATTTTAGTTTGTGTTGAATTTTCATTTAAAGTTTAATAAGACTTATTGGTGCCCGTCATGGGAGAATAGGGAAGTTCGGCCTAATATTTAGGTAAAGGACGCGGTCCCGCCGCTGTAGTAGGGTTACGAAAGCTCCGAAACCACTGGTTTTGCCGGGAAGGGGAGTGATTAGGCAGCCCTGAGTCAGAAGACCTGCCAATAAGTGAGATTTTAAGCCCCCGCGGAAAGGGGTGATGGAGTTTAGGATGATGGAAAAGTCCTTGGGAAACCAGGGGCTTTTTAATTTTTTTAAAACGAAGGGGGATTTATATGTTAACCAAAACCGTCACTCGTGTTGGTATTTTTGTAGCATTAAGTGTTGTAGGTGCGTTTTTAAAGGTTCCCAGCCCTACTGGAACCGTGGCATTTGATTCTGCGCCGGGGTATTTTGCCGCTGCAGCCTTCGGCGGTGCTGAAGCAGCACTGATTATATCCATCGGTCATCTAGTATCATCTGCTTTAGTGGGCTTCCCGTTGTCATTACCGATTCATTTCCTTATTGCCGTACAGATGGCGCTGTTTGCCTATCTTTTTGGGTTTTTAGTACGTAAAGTGAACGGTTATGCAGCGATAACTTTGACCACGCTGGCCAATGGAATCCTGGCGCCTCTTTCTTTGGTACCTATGAACGGGTGGCCTTTTTTCGTGGCCATGCTGCCCCCCCTGTTGGCAGCTTCCTTTGCGAATGTTTTGTTGGCGTACATTATTTATAAGTCCGTGCGGAAAGCTGGTATAGACGTTGCCGGATAATAAGCGGGTGCGTGATTTAACCCTGGTGGATTTGGGTCAGCAGACTTTGATAATAGGATGTGATTCTACCGGGGCTGTAGGCCCAAAATCCGGTGATCAGCTGCAGGTGAGCGGGGAACTGCTGGGAAGAATGATAGCTGTTGTTCCTATAATGGAAGTAATGGCCAGCGGTGCTTTACCTGTGGCTATTATAGACACGTTGAGCGTGGAGATGCATCCTACCGGGGAAAATATCCTTAATGGCATCAAGAAAAGTATTGAGGAAGCTGGGCTGCCGCTATCACTTATTAATGGCAGTACGGAAGAAAACTTTCCTACCAGTCAGACCGGTATGGGTGTAACGGTGGTGGGCGTTGCCGAGCGGAATGATTTGAGAATCGGTTCTTCAGTGGATGGGGATATAGTTTACTTAGTGGGTAAACCTTTGGTGGGTGCGGAAGTGCTTGATAAGCCGCGTCTTGTCGCCGGTATCAAGACCCTGCGTTATTTACTGGAAGTTACAGAAATACATGAAATCCTGCCGGTAGGTTCTAAAGGTGTTGATTATGAACTTAAACTGTTGGCGATAACCGCCGGATTATCTTTTGAATATCTTCTTGGCGCCGATAAGGTAGACATGCAAAAGTCTGCCGGCCCGGCAACATGTGTGCTTGCTACCGGAGAAAGGGAGGCTGAAAGGTATTTAAAGGAATTACATTTACCGGTAACCCCCATTGCAATACTTAAACCCGATATAACGTTTTAAATGAAAGGCCGTTATTGATTTGCGGCCTTTCATAATTGTTAAAGACTATTGGGAAATGGTATTATAATGGTAATTAATGATTTGTAAAATAAAATTCAAGTTTTAAGTGTTTTAGGAGGAGACTAATGCAATTTGACCGGGAAATTGACCTTAAAGGTGAAGAATGCCCAATGCCATTTGTGAGGAGTAAACTGGAACTTGAAGAGATGGAGCTGGGGCAGGTGCTGCGGGTAATTGTGGATTATTCGCCGGCAGTGGATAATGTGCCTAAGAGCCTAGAAATTCAGGGGGAAAAGGTGTTAAGTGTAAATAAGATCAATGATACTGATTGGGAGATTATAGTGAAGAAGACGTATGAACCTGGTAATTAATATGGGATTTTTTAATGTACGGGAAATTATGGGGTATGGATAATTTTCTATTAGATGCCGAGAGGCATGAAATGTTTTTGTTCAGAGGGGGTGTTGCGTATTTTACGGGGAGGAGCATGGATGGATAAACTTTACGTGATGTATGGGGATCAAGCCGAAGAAATGGCCGTTAAAATTATGTCTGCTCTAGATGTTCAGCAGGATATTGCCCAGCTTGGCAGGCAGAATCCCCTGATCGGTATCAAACCTAATCTGGTGGTTTCTCAACCGGCACACTGGGGTGCTACTACCTCGCCGGAGTTAGTACGGGGTGTAATAAAGTACTTACATGAATATGGCTACAAAAATATAATTATTTTGGAAAGTGCATGGGTGGGAGATAATACTGAGGACGCTTTTCGGGTTTGCGGCTACAAGGATATCAGCGAGGATTTTGGGGTGGAACTGATCGACCTGAAAAAAGATAAAGCCCAAGAACTTGACGTAGAGGGTATGAAAATAAATGTATGCGGTAAGGCTTTAGGAGTAGACTACCTTATTAATATGCCGGTGCTTAAAGCACACTGCCAGACAAAAATGACCTGTGCATTGAAAAACCTAAAAGGCTGCATCCCGGATAAAGAAAAGAGACGCTTTCACACCATGGGACTTCACCGACCTATTGCTGCATTGAATAAGGTTATAAAGACAAATTTGGTAGTGGTAGATGGCATTGTGGGCGACCTCACTTATGAAGGGGGTGGTAACCCGGTGCAGATGAACCGGGTAATTGCCGGTACGGACCCGGTGATGGTGGATACATATGCAGCGGAATTGATAGGCTACCAGGTTGATGACATTCCTTATATAGGTATGGCGGAAGAATTAGGTGTAGGTTCTGCGCAATTAGTTAGGGAAGATATTGATGAATTGAATTGCCTTGGTGATGCGCCGGCAGTAGGAGAAATTTTGGCCAGCCAAGAGGCGGACCGATTAGCTTACTGGGTTTTGGAGCAAAAGGCCTGCTCAGCTTGTTACAGCAGCTTAATTCACGCATTGCAGCGTCTTAAAGATAAAGGCAACCTGGAACAGTTAACAGAAAAGGTTTACGTCGGTCAGGGATTTAAGGGGAAGGAAAAGAGTGGTATCGGTGTGGGTACATGTACAGGAAAGTTGACTAAAAATGTGACCGGATGTCCGCCTACTGCTAAAAATATTGTTTCTTTTTTGGAAGCATATTTAATGGCAGGGAACCAAAGTTAGGTAAAAATATTTAAAGGATTTATTATTCTTATCAAGAATATGGGGCTAGTGGGAGGTGAATATCATTAGTTTAGACACGAAAGCAAAGGAATTTGCACAGGCAGTTAAGGAAACAGAAGAGTATTCCAACCTAAATGCGGCTCAAGCTCGAATTAAGCTGGACCCGGTGGCCCAGGAATTGATAAATGAACTGGAAGAAAGCCAGCGGCGCATCCAAGAGGGTCAAGCCCAAGGACAACAGGTGAATAGTGAGGTGCAGAGTTTCCAACTTCTGCAGCAGAAAGCTATGGCCAATGAGACGCTAAAGCGTTTTTTCCAGGCTCAACAGGATTTTAGTAAGGTGATGGAAGAAGCTAACCAGATCATCACCAACGAACTATTTGGTCAAATTAGTTCTTAATTTATTCAATAAAAAAACCGCGTCCCTTTAGTTAGGGCACGCGGTTTTTTTAAACCAAAAAATATAATTTTGGTAGGGCGGGCTATTTCTTTTTGAGGTTGCTGCGGATTGTATTAAGTTCTTCGTCAGAGATTTCTCCCCGAGCATATCTCTCTTCGGCAATTTCTATCGCGCCCATATGACCGGTCTTTTGCTGTACGCCGCCGGATTGGACAGCGGCCCGAACAGCCCAGTAGATGATCAATCCGATTATTAGCAAAGGTACTAACATATAGAAAATGCCTAATAAACCCGCACCGTAGCCCATACCGTAGCCACCCATCATATCAATCACTCCCCTTAGATTTTCTATTATAGTAATTAGTCTATCAACAACTTGTGATAAAAATGTGGAGTTTATTTGATTAAATTATGTAGTTTGCTCAAGTTAACTGCTTGAGTAAAGCATCTATTTGGTATACTATGGAAAAAAAGTTTGGTAGTAACGAGGTAATTATGGACCGAAGTAAGATTAAAAAATTTGCCTATAAGGCGAAAAGAAGAATATTGGCGCATACTGACCGGGGCATAGCTTTGCGATGGTATACCTACTTTACTGTGTGGTATTTCATAAGAACAAACGGTTATCTTCCCGGCAAGGTGGATTTTTTGCCTAGGCAAATTCCTGTGGAGGAATTTATTGCTGATTGTTCCCGACTAGAGGGCCTCTTCCCCAGGTTGTTTACCGGACAGAGGGAAGCACTGGCTTCATTTCCTCAAGCATTGCTGAGCGCACAAGGTTGTTTAATGGATCTGGCAGGGGAGTTAGAGGAAACTGATTGGAATAGTGTGGAAACAATCGGCTGGTTTTACCAGTTTTTTATGGCGGATAGGCAAAAAGAGCTGTTAGGTATCAATAAGGGCCCGGTTAAGAAAGCTGATTTACCCGTAGCCACTCAGCTATTTACTCCTGATTGGCTAGTAAGATATATGGTAGAAAATTCGGTAGGGCGGCTCTGGTTAGCGGGGAACCCCCGCCACCCATTGAGAAGCAAATGGCTTTACTTGATTGAACCGTTACAGGGCAGCCAAGGCTTCTTTTCAGAGGGCAGATTACTGCCGGAAAATATTAGAATACTTGATCCTGCCTGTGGCTGTGGACATATTCTGGTATATGCTTTTGACGTACTTTATGACATTTACCTTGCTGATGGTTATGCTGCTGAAAATATTCCCCGATTAATCCTAAAAAATAATCTATCCGGCATGGACATTGATGAGCATGCCGTATCGCTGGCGAGTTTTGCCCTGTCAATCAAGGCAGCTGAAAAAAAGGCCCGGAATTTGGAGGAAGAATTAAAGCCCGATGTATATGCTTTTCAAGAACCTGGTGGGCTAGGTGATGAAGATATCCGAAAATTTTCGGGTGCCGGCGGGGACGGGCCGCTGCAAAAGGTAAAGGATTTATTGGATGTGTTTAGTAATGCTAAAGGGTACGGGTCTATGCTCGATGTGGCTCAGATGGATATTCCCTTTCTCGTCCGGCGGTTGGCGGTAACGGATCCTGTCGTGGCAAGTAAATTTGCGCCTTTGGTGAAGCAGGCTGAAATATTGGCAAGTCAATACCATGCTGTAATTACCAATCCCCCCTACCTGAACCGTAAAGCGATGGATAAAGACATGAAACAGTTTGTCAGCACAAATTGGTATGATGTCCAGGCAGATCTGTTTGCAGTGTTTATGAAAAAATGTTGTCTGATGACTGTTGCAGGCGGTTATACGGCTATGATGGCACCTTTCGTATGGATGTTCATCAAATCTTATGAAAAACTTCGTCGCTTCTTAATTGATGAACATAACATTAGCAGTTTGGTCCAATTGGAGTATTCGGCATTTGAAGAGGCCACTGTCCCAATTTGTGCTTTCGTTATTCATAATCAACCGGGCCATACCCAAGGGACCTATATCAGATTGGCAGACTTTAAAGGTGCGCCGCTTCAGCAGGTGAAAACTTTAGCAGCGACCAAAAATTCTGCAGTGTCCTATCGTTATACAGCTGACACCAGCAAATTTAAAAAAATCCCCGGCTGCCCCATTGCCTACTGGGTGTCGGACAAAATTGGGGCAGTTTTTAAGACGGCGCCGCCCCTGGAGCAGACAGTGCCCCCCCGACAGGGTTTGGCTACCGGTGATAACGATACTTTTTTGCGTTATTGGTGGGAAGTAAGCCGGGACGAAATTGCCTTTGGCTGTCGTGACAGCCAAGATGCAAGGGACAGTGAAAAAGAATGGTTTCCTTATAATAAAGGCGGCTCATATCGCAAATGGTACGGCAACAATTATCACGTCATTAACTGGCATAATAACGGTCAAGAACTAAAAGAGTCACCCCGATCGGTAATTCGTAATGAGGCCTTTTATTTTCAACCGGGAATTACCTGGTCTTTTGTCAGCTCAGCTAGGTTTGCTGCCCGGGCATCGGATACTGGTTTCCTCTTTGATGTGGGCGGTTCGTCAGTTTTTCCAGGGGTGGAGGATGCATATTATCTCTTGGCATTTTTAAATTCCACGGTTGCGGCTGAATTTCTGCAAATTCTCAATCCAACCCTTAATTTTCAAGTTGGTAACATTGCAAAGCTGCCATTAATAGTGAGCACGAACAAAAGAAAGAAAGAAAGAATCAACCAGCTGGTACGTGATAATATAGCAATAGTTAAAGTGGACTGGGATTCTATGGAGGTGTCTTGGGACTTTCAAGGGCATCCGTTGATAATTGCAGGAGATAAAGAGACCGCCATTGAAGAGAAATACCATGACCGGGTAAAGCATATCATTAACCAGTTAAATCGTCTGAGGCAAAATGAACAGGAGCTTAATGAATTGTTTCTAGATATTTACCGTATACCGGGGCGAATGCGGCATGAAATTGCGAAACAAGAAATTTGCTTGGCTGCGCCGGATAAATTAAAAGAGGTTAAGTCATTATGCTCCTATGCAGTGGGCTGTATTTTAGGACGGTTCGCATTGCCGGCGCGAAATAGCTATAATGCGGCGGATTTTTCCGTGACTGACGGGCAGGTCTCGCTAATGGGTAAGACGAATGGTCTCACTGATATGATGGCAGGGTTCGATGTTTTTCTGTCAGCTGTTTTCGGTAGAAGCACTTTGAATAGGAATCTTGACTTTATTGGCAGGACATTAGGAATTGATGAGGGGGAAAGTTCCAGGCAGCGAATTCGGCGATATTTTGTAAAAGAATTTTACCCTGAGCACTTTTCACTTTATCGAAAGCGTCCGATTTATCATTTATCCCGCGACAGAAATGATGCGGTGCTGACCTACCGGGGAGGAAAAATAAGGAACTAAGCTAAAAAGGCTCTTCATGTTATTATAAATAAATGAGAGACAGAAAATAAATGGAATAAAGAAAAAAATTTCCGAAAGAGGCAGGAAATGGCGTGACAATGGAGAATGATATGGTAATAAAAGGGAACATATGTACGGAAAGTAAATTTTGAACAGGAGGTAATTAGATGCTTAACAAGGTAATTCTCATCGGCAGACTAACTCGGGACCCGGAATTGAGGTATACCCAAAGCGGAGTGGCATTGGCAACGTTTACTTTAGCGGTGGACCGCCCCTTTACCAGCAATAGCGGGGAACGTGAGGCAGATTTTATTCGTGTGGTCACCTGGAGAAAGCTTGCTGAGGTATGTGCAAATAACCTTGGTAAAGGACGATTGGTTGCAGTAGAAGGAAGAATTCAGGTACGTTCTTATCAAGACCAGGAAGGTCAGAATAAGATTATGACTGAGGTTGTAGGTGAAAATGTACGTTTCTTGGATTGGCCTAAAGATGGCCAACAGAACCAGCAAAACCAACAGAACCAGCAGCAAGGCCCGGGGGAGCAGAAGTCCAATGATGAACCCGACTGGGGACAGCAGGTCCCGCCGGATGATGTACCTTTCTAAAACGAATTAATAAATAAGAAAAACCCGCGGGCTTGTTGCAAGCTGCGCGGGTACTTTTTGTTCAGAAGCTGAGCTAATATATAATGCGATTTTTATAGCTTTGTTAAGCTGTTGAGCCTGCGCACTAATCGCCACGGGGCAGGAAAACCGCACGCCGGGTAATGCGGCTCATAGTCACTCTCTGTTTTTTAAGATTCTGCTTTCAAAATATGATACTGCTTGATACATAAGAGTAGCACAAATAGCAATGATGAAAAGACTGACAAACACCAGTGTCAGGTTAAATACCTGGAAGCCGTAAATGATTAGATAGCCAAGGCCTTGTTTCGATACCAGGAATTCACCTACGATAACACCCACCCAGGCTAAACCCACGTTAACCTTCAAAGTTGAAACGATAGTTGGGAAAGAGGCCGGGAGGACGATTTTACTGAATATCTGTTTCTTTACCGCTCCGAAAGAACGGGCTAACCTAATGAGATTACTATCCACTTCCTTAAAGCTGCTGTAAACTACAATGGTGGTAATAATTATGGAGATGGCCACGGCCATGGCCAGAATTCCGCCGTAGCCGCCACCAAATGCTACGATAAATGTCGGCCCTAAAGCCACTTTAGGCATGCCATTGAGTATCACAAGATATGGGTCTAATACTTTGGACAGAAAAGGTGACCACCAGATAATAATGGCGAGAAGGGTGCCGGAAAGGGTACCCAAGATGAAGCCGGCAAAGGTCTCAGTTACTGTGACTATGATATGCTGATGCAGTTGGCCGGTCATTAGCATTTTATAAAACGTTACCCATATCTTTGAGGGCTTACTAAATAAGAGCGGGTCAATCCACCCTTGGCTTGCCCCTACTTCCCAGAACCCAACAAACGCTATAAGAATTGCCAACTGAGTGAGCCGGACCAACAATTGTTCAACCCGATACTTCTTTAAAAATTCCGCATGGGCGGTGGACTTGGCGCCACGGGTTAGTAGGCGCTGAAGTAAGTTGTTATTTCCTTGGAGAGATGAGGAGCTGCATTTATCCGTTCTCTTGTTCATGCTCATTCATCTCCTTCCAAATGGCCTGGAAATATTTTTGGAAATGCGGTACATCTCTTGAAGCGAATGGTAGCGGATCGCGCAGTGGTACTGGAATTTCTATTATATTTTTTATACGGCCCGGACTGCTTGCCATAACAATGATACGGTCAGCCATGGCAATTGCCTCTGCTATATCGTGGGTGACCAGTATTGCCGTCTTTTGTCTGCGGCGTAAGGTGTCTAATACTAGGTCCTCCAAGCGTAACCGAGTAGTATAATCCAAAGCGGAAAATGGCTCATCTAAAAGTAAAATAAAGGGCTTGGCGGCGAGGGTGCGCACCAGCGCTACCCTCTGCCGCATCCCTCCGGATAGTTGATTGGGGTAATGGTCTTTGTAATTTGAGAGTTCCATTTCGTCCAGCATTTCCAGGGCATATCGCTGACTTTCTTTATTTAACTGCCTGCGTATTTCCAAGCCCAGCATAATATTCTGCTCAATGGTGCGCCATTTCAGCAGATAATCCTGCTGCAGCATATAGCCAACCTTACGGGAAGGTGATGTTATTTCCTTACCCAAAATGCTGAGAGAGCCAGTTGTAGGGGGGAATAGTCCCGCCAGTAGTGACAGAATTGTGGTCTTGCCGCAGCCGCTGGGACCTAGAATGGCGACGAATTCTCCTTCTTTTATGGAGAATGAGACATTTTTTAATGCTTCCGTTTCTCCTTCCATGGTGACATAGGTCTTGCAGACTTCTGAGAATTTGATTACCTCTCTCGCTTCCACAACTACACCTCCTACCATCAGATTATGCTTTGGGTAAGGTATAATTGCTTGGTCGGGCGGTTATTTATTCATGGCTTTTCTGGCAAATTCGGTATTAACAACTTTTTCATAGGGTACTTTATTAGTTAATTCTCCGGCATATTCCATTACCGCTTCTAGGTTGTGATATTCTTCCTCATCCAAGATGGGGTCAGTGGCCCAAGTATCCTGCTCTTTGTAACGATTTAATACCATTAACATGGTTTCCCGGTCAGTGTCACTAAAATGAGGCTGAATTGCATCAGCGATTTCTGCGATGGAATGGGAATTCACCCACTGTTGGGCTTCGTAGACGGCATCGGTAAACTTTTGAATGGTTTCTGGTTGGTCGTCGATGATACTTTCCTTGGTGATGTACACAGTGTAAGGAAGCTTACCGCTTTCTTTACCCATAGAGGCAATTACATAACCTTTTCCTGCAATCTCCATAGCCGATGCTACCGGTTCAAACAACTGTACAAAATCCCCGGTGCCGGAAGCAAAAGCGGGGCCTAAGTTTTGGAATTCCACGTTTTGAATGATTTCCACATCTTTGTGGGGCTCCAGCCCGTTTAAGTACTGCACATATTCACTGACCATTTCCGGCATGCCGCCTTTACGTTGACCCAGCAGTACCTTGCCCTTCAGCATATCCCAGGAAAAGTTTTCGATGGGCTGCCGAGACACCAAGAAGGAACCGTCTCTTTGGGTCAACTGAGCGAAGTTAACTGCTAAATCGTTAGCATCTTGATTGGCTACATACATGGTTGCTTCCGAACCCATTAGGATGACATCGGCACTGTCACTTAGCAGCGCAGTCATGGTTTTGTCGCCGCCAAATGCAGCTGCCAGTTCCACGTCTAGCCCATGCTTTTCAAATATGCCTTGAGTCAAGGCGACATACTGGGGTGCGTAGAAAATAGAATGTGTGACTTCAGCAAGGCGTACCTTAGTGCTTTCCTGACCGGTGTCAGCCCCTTGGCCGCAGCCTGCGGACACCAGCAAGGCGGCAATAATGCCAGCTACCAACAAAAACCGAATCAATTTAGACACAGTATCAACCTCCAAAAATTTTAGAAATTTTTCTTGCCCTCATAATATATTCATTGCGAGTCAAAAGGTGAAAAACATGATGTTATGTGTTTTATTTGATAATCATTCGCCGGACTAATATAATGATTAAAAGGAGGAATTAATTTGACAAAGGAAATTGGTCTTATGGAAAAAGCAGAAGAATTTTATGGCCAGCTGCGCGGAAGGCAGTATCGCTTTTCTTTTCTCGTATTTATACCGTTGACAGCGTCACGGAATTAAACTATAATAAAAAACCAATCAACATACTTGGTAATAGGGAGGGTAATTTTATGAAGAAGTTTACAATATTAATAGCGTTGATGTTGGTGCTGGTGCTCGCCGTAGGTTGCGGCCAGGGTGGTCAGGAGCAGTCTGCGCCGGATAAGGAACCCAAGGACGATGGTACCCAGAATGCAGCCACTTTACTGGACAATATCAAGGAACGTGGAACCATTAAAGTGGGTACGGAAGGGACATACCCCCCATTCACTTTTATGGATGAGAGCGGCAACATTACGGGGTACGACGTCGAAGTAATTACGGAAGTAGCCAAGCGCATTGGTGTGGAAGCTGAGTTTGTGCCCACCGAGTGGAAAGCCGTGTTTGCGGGCCTTGATTCTAAAAGGTTTGATCTAATTGCCAACCAGGTTGGCATTAATGAAGACAGGAAGAAAAAGTACGACTTTTCCGAGCCTTACACCGTTTCTGGAGCCCAACTGATTGTACACAAGGATACTGATGATATCAGCAGTGTGGAAGACCTTGCCGGTAAAAAAGTTGGCGCTAGTCAGGGTAGTAATTACGCCGAAATTGCCGAAGAAGCAGGTGGGGAAATGGCCTTTTATCCGGGAGCCAACGAATATCTGGCTGACCTGGCTGCCAAGAGAGTTGACGCCGCACTTAACGACCGTCTGTTTGTAATGGAATACATTATGAATCATCCAAACCAAAACCTCAAAGTTGCCGGTGAGCCTTTTAATCGTTCGGAAATGGCTTTCACTTTTAGAAAAGGTTCAGAAGAATTGGTTGACGCTGTTAATCTGGCGCTGGAGGAAATGCGTGCCGACGGTACTTTAGCAGAAATTTCTCAGAAATGGTTTGGTGAAGATGTCAGTAAGTAGTGAATGGCAATATGTAATAAGCTCCCTGCCTATTTTGGTACAGGGAGCTTATGTCACATTATATTTAAGCCTTGGTTCCATGGTAGGAGCCTTGGTTTTAGGCTTATTGGTCGCCTTAATGCGCATTTCAAAATTCCGGCTGATAAAGGGGGTAGCTAGGTTTTATGTATCATTTTTCCGCGGCACCCCATTATTGGTTCAACTGCTGCTGTTTTATTATGGTTTAACCAGCTACAATATTGTATTAGACCCATTGCCTGCTGCATATTTGGGTTTAATTCTTCACTTTGGAGCATATATTTCGGAAACATTTCGTGCCACTATTCTATCAATCAAGAAAGGTCAGTGGGAAGCAGCTTTCTCACTAGGCATGAACTACCTTCATACCTTTTGGCATGTTATTCTACCCCAGGCGGTAAGGATATCAATTCCTCCTTTATGGAACAGTTTTATTGATATTCTCAAATCATCGTCCTTGGCATCGGTAGTTATGGTAGGAGAAATTACTCGTATCGTCACGGAGCAAAGTGCCGCAAAGTTCATTTTCATGCCTTATTTCATGGCACTCGCACTCTTTTATTGGATAGTGGTGATTGCTATGGGACGAGTGCAGGAGTGGTTGGAACAGAGGTTATCCATACCTTAATATAAGAATTTTTATTGCCGCGTTCGCGGCTTTTTTTATGCTTTTGTTCTGCTTTTGCCCGCTGCAAAAACGCGATTAACTTAAGACCGCCAAAGGCAATGAAATCGCTTTTCTTCTTGTCTGGTTATAGATAAGACAAGTCGGGAAGGTGATTCGCTGGCGGATGTGGAAATGGTGGTAGAGAAAATTTCGAGGAGGAGAGTGTTGTGGCCAGGAAGGTACGGTTTATTCATAGCGCGGACTTACATATGGGCAGCCCTTTACGGAATGTGGGTCAGGTCTTTCCAGGACCCAGAAGCATTCTTCAGGAGGCGGTCTATACAGCTTTTAAAAGAATTGTTGATGCGGTGCTGCGCTGCCGGGTGGATTTCCTGCTGCTTTCCGGGGATATTTATGACCAGGAAACTCGGTCAGTTTTTGCTAACCAGTTTTTAGCGGAGCAGCTAAAGCGTCTGGCTGATGAGGACATACCTGTGTACATTATACATGGTAACCATGACCCACTGGGCAGTAGTCGAGAATTTGTAGACCTTCCGGAAAATGTAAAGGTTTTTGGTTTTGCTGAAGTGGAAACAAGTGAGGTGCTCGGTGAAGGCGGTTTGACTATCGCGAGAATAATGGGCCAGTCTTACCGGACTGCGTCTGAGTCCCGTAAGATGTACCAAGTCTTTAATCCACCGGATAATGATGTGGTAAACATTGGCATGCTGCATACTGGACTCAATCCAGGCAGCAACATGTATGTACCTTGTTCCCTGTCAGATTTGAAAAGCAGGGATAATATCAATTATTGGGCCTTAGGGCATATCCACCGAACTGGGATAATGCACCGGCAGGAACCGTTGGTGGCTTACCCAGGTATCCCCCAAGGAAGGGATGTGGGGGAACCGGGCCTGGGCGGTTGCTTAATGGTGGAAGCCGAACCGGGAAACTTGCTTCAAGTGTCATTTATCCCCACGGCACCGGTAGTTTGGCAAACCATATCCGTACCGATAGATGGCCCGGGAATGGCGCTGCGTAATATAGATGATTTGCTGGAACTGATCTTGTCAAAGGGACATGAAATTTTGGAACAGGGAGTGCAGCCGCCTGATGGTTTGCCTTTAGCAGATGGAGAAACATCTACGGTGGAGGGTTATGTGGTGCGCTGGCTGATTAGTGGACGCGGTGAACTACATCAGACATTATCCGGTGAGGAAGAAGAAGCTGTCGGTGTCCTGGAAAGCAGGCTTAGAGAGCTGCTGGGCAACGGGTCGCCATTCGTTTGGACAGAAAGCGTTAAAATCCATACCGCACCACCGCTGCCTAATTTAGAAGCGCTGATGCGGGAGGATACAATTATTAGATCATTGAGCGAGATAAGCCAGGAGATGGAAAGGGACTCGATTAAGCAAGAAGAGGCAGTACGGGCTATGGGACAAATCTGGTATTGGGAAAAAGACCACGAATACAGCCAAAATGAGGCATTCCCGCTTGATAATGAACGTCTGCAGCAATTATTGAGCCGCGCCCGGGATATGGTGATTGAAAAAATTCTGGAAGGGCGTGGCGGTCAATGAAGATAAACCGCCTATATTTTGAAGATTTTGGTATTTTACGTAATCAAGCCATGGAGGGTATAGCCGGATCGCCAGTGGTAATTGCCGGCCCTAACCGGGCAGGCAAGACAACCATTGCCACGGCCCTGCGTTATCTTGCTTACGGTTTCCCCCGTCAAGGGGCGGGGCTGCCTAGTTTTGTCACACAGCATCGCGTGGAAGCGGATGTGGAGACAGCGGATAGTTTTTCGTATAACATCAGTCTGAAGGGACATGGAAGCCCCGATATAAGGCCGTTGGGGCGCAATAATTCAAGGGATTTGCCACAGTTGTATGGTGAAATCGATGCTTTTACTTACCGTCAGGTTTTTTCTATCAGTTTAGACGAATTAAAGCAGGTGCCGGAGGGTTTGGCTGACCGGGAGTTGGAAAATTTACAGGTGCTGCTGCTGGGCGGCGGCTGGAGTGATATCCTTCGCTTAGAGCAGATACGGGCCGGCCTGGAGAAGGAATATAACGTTATTGGCGGCAAACACGGCAAAATTCATGTCAAGCAATTTGGTCCTTACGGAGGTAAAGTCAGTGAGGGGCAGGATGAACTGCAGGAAGCACGTAAGGAGTTGGAATCGTTCTATCGACAAAAAGACCGCTTGATAGAAATAAACAACAACATGCCATGTTTAGTGAATGACAAGAAGGTGCTTCAGAACAAAGTGGACCGGTTGGAAGTTATTAAAGAACATTTTCAGCATTACCGGCGGATGCAGGAATTAGAAAAAGGACTGTCGCAGCATGAGCATCAACAATTGTTGGAGAACTTTCCTGCAAATGCTGAACAGCGGGCAGCGGAGCTCTATCGAGAATACGAAGAGGCTCAGGCAGCATTGGAAAAGGCTAAAAAAGATTTGACTTTAGCAGCGGGATTTACTAATGACCGGGAAGCTCTACAAATAGCGCTGTTAAACTCGGGAGCGAAACTGGATGAATTTCAGTTAAAGCTTTCCGGATGGCGGGAGAGAATAACAGCTCTTAAACGCGGTCGGGCGGAAAACAGCGGGGAAAAAAAGCAGCTTGAAGAAGCTATCAGCGAGTTAAACGCTAATTGGCAGCTGACGGAACTTGCCCAGCTAGAGGTAGACCGGGTGAATGAAAGTGAGCTGCAAAGTCAAGTGGAAGCGTACCAGGAGAAAGAAGGGGAGGCTGATAGCCTGCGTCGGGAGCTTGGCCAGCTCAAACTGCGGTTAGAACAGGCTCAAAAGATTAAAGGGCTTCAGTCGAGGTCATCGGAAGGCGTCTTAAAGCAGGTGATGCTGCTGACTGCTGCTGATTTAGTGATGACATTGGCGATATCATTGTTAATTACTCCTTCTGTTGCCATGGTTATGGGCTTGGTTGGTGGAATGGCGGTATACATTTATTATCAACAGCGCAGCGGTGCTATAAATCAGCAGCTGAGGGAGATAAAGGATACTAAGAATGAAACTGCGGAGCTAGAAAAACAGTGTGAACTTCTGAATGATAGAATAAGTGCAATAGAGCAGGATATAAACTTAATAGGCGATGCACTGATGGAAATACGGCAGAAATTGGGCTTGCCGGATAGTGTGGCCTATCACTATTTACCGGATTTCTGTTATCGTCTACGGGATTTAAAAAGATCCTATGGGCGTTGGCAGGAAAGGGGTAACAATTTGATTAAAGAAGAAAGAGCCTTGTTTGAAATACTGACAGAAATTGTGTCTACTTTAGATTCCCTGGGATTAGATACCGGCGATAAGGAGTTAATATCCAACGGCAATTATATTCTTGACCTTGCCGACCGGGCCAACTACTATCTACGGTTGGCGCGACAGGTTGAAGAGGCAAAATCTAAAAAGGTTGAACAAGAGCAGCGTCTACACCGGTTGCTGGAGCAGGACCCGCTCGGCGACGCGGATAAAAATGTAGAGGAAAGATTGGAAAACTTTTTAGAGCGTGCTCAGCGTTGCCAAGTGTTACAACAGGAGCAGCTTGATTATAGAAACATCTTAAATACTCTAACTACGATGCTGGGTACTACCCGGGGAAAAAATCTCTTTACAGAAGGTGATACAGATATTATTACCGCTTTCGGGCATTCGTTAAATGAGTTTATTTCTCACCGTCAAGCTGCAGAAGCATACGAAGAAGCTGTAGAAGCGCTTCAACAGGTGGATGCCGAGTATCTGCGGACCACAAAGGAACAGACAAGCTTAGAGAATGAGATACAGCGCCTGGCCTCTGATGAAAAGTTTAGGACGGCAAGGCAAAAGATAGATATGGCTAAGGGTGGCTTAGAACCACTGGCTGAGAAATATGCAGTACTGCGTTTGGCGGAACTGATGACGACGAAATTAAAGGGAAGGCTAATGGAAGATTCTCAGGGGTCTATTTTTCAAGGGGCCGGGGAAATATTCCGCAGGGTCACCGGCGGTGATTACGATACTATTTTACCTCCGGAGGATTTAAAATCTCTCGATTTCCGGGCAGCAATGGCTAGGTCGGGCGAGCATCTGGGTGTAGGCGCTCTTAGCCGGGCAACAAGAGAACAGCTATTCCTAGCAGTACGGTTAAGTCGGATTCAGGAAATAAAGCCACCCCTGCCGGTTATTTTTGATGATTCCTTTGTTAATTTTGACCCTGTGCACTGCAGCAAGGTAGTGCGCATGATTGTTGAGTTGAGTAACACTCATCAAGTGTTTGTACTGACCTGCCACCCGCAGCTGATAGACAAACTGATGGTTGAGGCGGCAGCGCCCCAGTTTTGGGCATTAGAACAAGGTAGACTTTCAGGGCCGTATCATGATTCGGCGGCAATAAAATCGGCGCTGCAGTAATTGGTGCGCGTAGCATAGATTTGACTTTTTAAGGAGCATTCCTGTAATCAAAAAAAATGATCTTTGAAAAAAGAAGTACCTCCTGCTAATATACTAGGTGTCACCGGTCGATGACCCTTAATTCGCAAAGGAGGTACTCCAAAATGAAGTATAACCAAAATTTCAAGATTTCGCAAGTGACCGAAAACACCTTAGTGATTGGAGTGGACATTGCAAAGAGCAAGCACTATGCCAGAGCATTTGATTGGCGAGGGATAGAACTGAGCAAAGTCATTAGTTTTCGAGCAGACAGAAGAGGGTTTAGGCAGTTTAGAGAGTGGGCAGAAAAGATTGCCAGGGATGAGGGCAAAAACAAAATTATCGTGGGTATGGAACCCACAGGACATTACTGGTTCACCTTTGCAGCCGATGCAGATAGCAATCAGATGATGGTAGTGCAAGTAAACCCGTATCACGTTAAGCAGTCAAAAGAAATGGATGATAACACGCCCAGTAAAAACGACCGGAAAGACCCAAGAACCATAGCGATGCTGGTGAAAGATGGGAGATATCTGATACCATACTTTCCCAAAGGTCATTATGCAGAAATGAGAAAAGCCTATGAAATTAGGGAAAACCAATTGCAAAAGAAGTGGGCCATAAAGAACCGCGTACAAAGATGGCTTGACATTTACTTTCCCGAGTTTACCCAAGTATTTAAGAGTTGGGAAGGCAAGGCTGCATTGATGACACTAGAGAAATTCCCCACACCAACAGAGATAGTAGAACTTGGCGCAGAAAAGATACTAGCGGCCTGGAGAGAGAAAGTGAAACGCGCAGTAGGTATTAAAAAAGCAGAAGCACTTGTAAAGATGGCAGAAGAAACAGTAGGAATACAAGCTGGGCTAGAGATGGCAAAATACGAACTTGAGTGCATGCTTCAGGAATATCAGGCAATACGCAACATGTTGGAGATGACAGAACAGAAATTAGAGACATTAGCGTCCCTGATCCCTGGAATGGATAAAGTTTTGCAGATAAAAGGTGTAGGGGTCATAACCGCAGCCGGTTTCATTGCGGAGGCTGGTGATTTATCCCGTTTTAACCACCCAAAGCAAATCATAAAGCTTGCAGGACTTAACGTACGAGAAAACAGCTCCGGCAAGCATAAAGGCCAAAGTACAATTAGTAAGCGAGGCAGGAAGCGATTAAGGTCATTACTCTTCAGGGCAATACTGCCATTGGTCGCAAAGAATAAAGAGTTCAAAGAGATTCATAAGTACTACACAACAAGGCCCGTAAATCCACTGAGAAAGAAACAATCACTCATAGTATTATGCGGGAAATTGATTAGAGTAATCTATGCTTTGCTGACCCAAGGCGTAGAATACAGTCCCGAAAAACTACTTTCGGACATTAAAAGACCAAAAGTAATGACACAAGCAGCATAAAAGACTGCACCGCCAAGGAGAGTGTACCGCAGCCAAGAAAGCTTATCAAGGGCAAGGACTACGTCTCCGCTACGCGGACCCTTGACAACCTTTCATGGCAGCTGGTTAGGGTAGTTAAGCGGTGCGATGGATAAGTATAAACTATTCGTTTTCAATCTTATGATTAGGAAAGACATTGATAAAAGTGAGCCGGATAAGTCAGCAGAAATAATATCCATAGGGCATAGACCCAGCAAAGGAGCATGGCTGACGTCCACCTCATGGGCAGGCTGAACGAAGGAATTTAGGCTACGAGCCAGCGAGACATGGGAGGGTGCGCCCCCGTGAGAAACGTGGATTCCGATGGCCAAAATATGGAAAACAAGGACGTAGTGTAATAAGTGGCAACCCTTATATTCCATATATTTGAATATCTGTAATTTAGAGGCCTGCTTTGCGGAACAAGCTCATTTTTGAAAGAATGAATTTCTAAGAATGAGGGAGAAAAACGAAGAAATTTAAAGATTATAGAGGGAGGGATGGTTATCAAACTGACTGACGGCTTACAACTTATTTTTGGAGAGAATACCGGCGGTTTTCCGTATTCTAACTCATTGCTGATTACCGGAGAAACCCGGGCATTGGTAGATGCCGGTGCCGGGGTAAATATACTAAAGGATATAGCGGAGCAGGGAATTGAAACATTAATATTATCTCATTTTCATCCGGATCATGGCCGTGATGCTTATTTATTTAAGGATTCACAGCGCTGGGTACATATTGGCGATGCGCCGGCGGTTGCTGATAGGCGCAGGTATAAGGAATTTAGGAATTATCAATTGCCGGGCAACGAAGGTTTGATGGCAATTGAAGAGGCATCACCGTTGGGCAAATATCCACATTCGCCCGTAGCTAGGGCATTCACCGATGGTGAGGAGCTTGATTTTGGAAAAGGCGCTAGAGTAACAGTAGTGCATACCCCTGGCCATACTGCCGGACACTGCTGTTTCTATGAAGTTGACAGAGAGATACTCTACGCAGCAGATGTTGATGCCGGTCCTTTTGGACCGTGGTACGGCGATGAGGTTAGTGATATTGATGATTTTATCCATTCGGTGGATAAGATTATAGAATTAAGGCCCAAATTGCTGGTGCCCGGTCATGGCAAACCGGTAACAGAAAACATTATGGAGAAACTGACAAAGTATATCCGGGTTATTGACCGCCGTGAGGATGATATTATCCAGTTTCTTGCAGAAAAACCATCTAGTCTGGATGACCTGGTAGGACAGGGACTGATTTACCGGCGTATGCCTGCGCCCGGGGAAATTTTTCGGCTTTTTGAAAAGGGAATGCTGCAGAAGCACCTTCAGCGCTTACTCCGATTCAAAGAGGTAACTGTAGATGGGGATTTGTATTATACCTGCTGATAACAATTCAAAGTCTTAATGAGCTTCGGGTTCAAGCCTGGGGCTTATTTTTATTACGGTGGTAACCGGGGAAATCTATAGCTCGTTAAAGTTTATTTTGGTGTGGATCTGCACCGGTTATTGCTGAAACACACCGCTTATTTCCCGGCAGAGTTTCTTCCCCGCTAATATCGCCCCATTCAAACTAACTTATACAGAACGGTGGCGCTATTTCCGGTTGGCAGCGAAATTGCATTTAAAGAAATGCACAATAAGAAACACAGTAGGGCAGAGCACGACTAATAAGGTGGTACTAGGTCGTGAATTTTAAAAATATTCTGATTAGTAGTCGTGCGCTTAAGTGTTAAGCTATGCTGACGTGACATCGGGGAAGCGAATTAAGAATAACATAAAGGATGGTGAGAATATGACTAAACCATATTATCAACATTGGCCGCAGCTGCTGCCAAAAGAACTGTATTATCCACAGGTGCCGCTTTTTGTACTGCTAGAAACATCGGCTCGATTTTATCCAGATAAGACTGCTATTAATTTTTATGGCCGGGAAATCAGCTATAGCCAACTGCAGGAAAGTATCCTTCACCTGGCAGGTGCATTGGCGGAAATGGGCGTCAGTAAAGGAAGCCGGGTAGCAGTTTATATGCAGGACACGCCCCAGTTTGTTATCAGTTATTATGCAATTATGCGGGCGAATGCCGTAGTAGTGCCGCTAAATCCAATGCTAGTAGAAGCAGAACTAGAGTTTCTAGTTAAAGACAGCGGCAGTGAGATTGTAATTACTACTGCAGATTTGATGCCCAGAATACTGAATATCAAACCGAATACTGCTCTTAAGGAAGTAATTGTTTCTCAATATCAGGATTATCTACCGGAAAAAGCCTCACTGCCGGTACCCAGTTCCCTATTAGCGGATTACCCCGTGATTGAAGGGGTAAAGAAATTGCAGGAATTGATTTCTAAAGAACTGCCGGCACCTCTGGTTGAAGTAGGACCGGAAGACCTTTGTATGCTGCCGTATACATCAGGGTCAACAGGAAACCCCAAGGGCTGTATGCATACCCACGCGACGGTGATTAGCAATACAGTCAGTGCTTATTATTGGATGGTACATACTTCTGCCACTGTGACATTAGCGGTACTGCCTTTTTTCCATGTTACGGGATTAATACACAGCCTTCTTTCACCGCTTTATGCGGGATCAACCATTATCATGCTGGCACGATGGGACCGGAAGACTGCCCTTCAGGCCATTGAACAAATGCGCTGCACACATTGGGTGAATATATCTACTATGTTGGTTGATTTATTGGCCGCACCAGATATTGAACAGCGTGATTTGAGTTCGCTGATGGGTATAGGTGGTGGAGGAGCACCTCTACCTAGAGCAGTAGGAGAAAAGTTGGAACAATTGACCGGATTAAAGTATGTGGAAGGTTACGGGCTTACGGAGACTATCTCCCAGACCCATTTCAACCCACCCCACAGACCTAAGCTACAGTGTATCGGTATCCCTGATTTTGGTGTGGATGCCAGAATAATCGATGTGGACAGTGGAAAGGAAGTACCGCCTGGCAAAGAAGGTGAATTGATTATTAGCGGGCCTGAAGTATTCAAGGGCTATTGGAATCGCCCGGAAGACAACGAAAATGCTTTCATGGAAATTGAAGGCAAAGCTTTTTTCAAAACAGGTGACGTCTGCTATATGGATGAGGAGGGATATTTCTTCATTGTTGACCGTACGAAGCGCATGATTAATGCGGCGGGTTTTAAGGTTTGGCCGGCAGAGGTGGAAAATCATCTTTACAAAAACCCACACATTTTGGAGGCCTGCGTGGTAGGAGTGCCTGACACTAAACGGGTGGAGGAAGTACGGGCATATGTGGTGTTAAAGGAAGCATCCCGGGGACAAGTGACCAAAGAGGATATCATCAACTGGTCCAAACAACGCATGTCTGCTTATAAATATCCCCGACAGGTGAGGTTCGTGGATTCTTTACCAAAAAGTGCATCGGGTAAAATCTTATGGCGGCAAATGGAGACTGAAGCAAAAAAGGAATTTGCCTAAAAGGAAGCTACCAGTTCTGGTAAGGTGCTTCGCCGTTTACTCAAGGAACAGGAAGAGAAGAAGTCATCTTAATACATGTTTGGGGGGTAGCTGATGCAGGAAAAAATCAATGATTTGCTTCGGCGTAAAGAAAAAGCCAAGCTTAACGGTGGTGCGGAAAAAATTGCAAGCCAGCATCGCAAGGGTTATTATACGGCGCGGGAAAGGATAGATCTGCTGGTGGACCCGGGCAGTTTTTTGGAGCTGGGGATGTTAAATCATTCCGACATGACCGGGGCGGAGGACAAAAGTGCCGGGGACGGTATAATCGCCGGACTGGCAAAGGTTCAAGGGCGGCCGGCAGTGGTTCAGGCCGCAGATAAGACAGTGTTTGCCGCTACTGAAGGGACCGTACACATCCGAAAATCCAGGGCAATACATCATTATGCATTAAAAAGGGGACTGCCCATGTTCAACCTCACTGAGGGAGGGGGACTGCGTATGCCTGATGGTATGGGGTCGGACGGTATCAGCGACAAGCTATTTCCCAGCGAAATGCTGGCTCATTCTCGGCAGGTGCCGACCATCACTGGTGTTTTAGGCGATAGTTATGGCGGCCCTACGTGGATTTCAGTTTCCTCTGATTTTGTGGCTCAAGTAAAAGGGACCTGTATGGCGGTGGCTGGCCCAAGAATGCTAGAAATGGCTACCGGGGAAGAAGTGTCCCCTGAGGAACTGGGCGGTTGGAAATTACACGCTAATACAACCGGGCAGGTCGATATTTTTGCTGACGATGAGGAAGAATGTGTGCAGCATATGAAGGATTTCTTTAGTTATCTGCCATCGAACTATCAGGAAGAACCGCCTTTTAAAAGTACAGCCGATGACCCCGAGCGTCGAATTGACCAAGTAATTGACGTGGTGCCTGGGGAAGGAAGACGCACCTATGATATGAAAGAGCTGGTAAGGCTGATAGTGGATGACGGTGAGTATTTCGAATATAAAGGTCTTTATGGTAGAGCATTGATCACCTGTTTGGCGCGGATAAACGGCAGGGTGGTTGGCATAGTGGCCAATCAACCGATGTTTTCTGCCGGAGCAAGCGGGCCTGACGAATGTGATAAAGCGATAGACTTTATCTGTCTTTGTGATTCTTACAATATCCCGATGGTATTTCTTCATGATACTCCCGGCTTTAGAATTAGCGTCCAGGCGGAACGGGCAAAGATGCCAACTAAGATCATGGTCTGGAATCAGGCATTGGCACATTCCACAGTACCAAAAATATCGGTTGTCATTCGAAAAAGTATCGGCGCTGCCTATGGGAATATGTGCGGCCCTTCTATGGGAGCTGATTTCGTAGTAGCTTGGCCCACGGCAGAAATTAATTTTACCGGCCCGGAAGTAGGCATCAATGTGGTTTACGGTCGGCAGTTGGCAGAAGCTTCAGACCGGAAGGAGAAAAGACAGGACCTGCTGAGAAAATGGAGCTTTGACAGTTCACCGTACAAGGCCGCAGCCAAGCACTTAATTGATGATGTGATTGACCCAAGGGATACTCGAAGTTTTCTCTGTCGCAGCTTGGCATTCGCCTGTGATAAAGGGGTCAGAAGTGAACGCCGCTTGGCCAATTGGCCTACCGGCTTTTAATGTTTCAGAGGCAGTTGTGACAGTGCTATCCAGGTAACTTTTTTGGTGCTAAAGAAGTCCCTAGCTTCTGCTGGGGACTTTTTACCGAGGGTTGTACTATTTAACCGTATGGCCAAATAAAGATATTGTTGGCGGAACTTTTGCAATTTCAGGGAGGTAATCAGATGTTAATTGAGTTTAACGGTAAAAAACCTAAGGTGGCCAAAGGTGCATTTGTAGCACCCAATGCTACATTAATTGGTGATGTAACCGTGGAAGAAGGAGCAAGCATCTGGTTTGGTGCACAATTGCGTGGCGACTTCGGCGGGATTATTATTGGTGCCAATAGCAGTATTCAGGATAATGCTGTGGTCCACGTACTGCCCAAAGGGCAGACGGTAGTGGAAGAAAATGTGACGGTGGCTCATGGTGCGGTATTGCACAACTGTGTTGTCCGAGAAGGAAGCATTATTGGAATGAATGTCGTAATTTTGGACAACGCTGAGGTAGGCGAGCAGGCAATGATTGCTGCTGGAAGTGTTGTGGCCACGGGGTCTAAGATACCTGACCGTTATCTGGCTGCCGGTGCTCCCGCAAAGCCTAAAAAGGAACTATCTGGAGAATCGTTATGGTGGGTGGAGGCCAGCGCTAAAACATATGTCGACCTGGCGAATGACTATCTCAAACAGGGAATAGGGAAAATAAACAGCTAAATTTCCGTGGTGCAAAGATGCACCGAAATTGCGATAACGCACCAGCATTTCCCGTGAGGAAGTTAGAATTACCTGAATAAAGTCTTTGGCAGCAATCTTGCAATAAACTTAACCATATAATTCAAAATATTCTGACCGGAGAGAAGGGAGGTTTCGAGGTAATGCAGGCAGCCGGTGTTCATGGCGGCGGTTCGCCTATCATGAACGGATAGCAATCATGGGTCAGTATGATATGGAAGCTAAGAAGATGAAATTTCAGTATCTGGCGGGGATAGAGGATTGGCCCCCAATGTTAGTGTACGGAAACTTGCCGGTGGTGGCTTAGGGCTATTAAGCTGGGAGGAAATAAAATGTTAAAAATCACTCATGTCATGACAGAGAATGTCACCAAAATTTCAACAGAAACCACTATGACGGAAGCAGCATTGGCTTTTAGACAAAAGGATTTGAAAAGGGCGGCTGTGGTTGACGGATCTGAGCGGTTGGTGGGCATTTTAGAAATGAACAGCTTCATCAAAGCCTTCCTAGCCACCGCAGATATGCATGAAAGAGTAACTAAGTACATGAACCGCTCTTTTCGCACCATTTCGGTGGATAGTGACACAGATGCATTAAAGAATGCACCTGTGGAAAGCACTTGGGTAGTAAATGCACAAGGACAGTTGATGGGTTTCTTAAGAAAGTCAGACATTTTAGCAATTTCCGGAGAACAATGCTGGTTATATAACAGCCAACTTCAGACAGTACTTAATTCTTTGCCTGACGCAGTCATTGTAGTGGATACTAAAGGGACAATAGCGCTTTTTAATAAGCCGGCGGAAAGAATGCTGGGCATTGACATCGATGATGCATTAGGTCAGGATGCCCGGAGTATTCTTGCCGATGATTTTCTATCAGACTGTCTCAGGAGGGGTGAGTCACGGTATAACGTTAAAGAGACGATTAACGGAAAGAAAGTGCTCCGCGATTGGATGCCGCTTCTTGATAATGATAAACAAGGTCTTTTGGGCGCGGTAGAGATTATTAGGGATATTTCACACCTAGATCAGGTGTCCACTCAACTAGATGGTGTTAACGAGCTTGTGAAAGAGTTGGAAGGGATTGTGGAATCTTCTTATGACGGCTTGGTGGTTACTGACGGTAACGGGCGGCTGCTTCGGGTGAGCAGCAGTTATGAGAGAATTAGCGGTGTTTCCAGAGAAGAACTTAATTCAAACATTGGTAAGAATATGCAGGAACTGGAGTCCGACGGTACTATATCACATTCAGCAAGCCTATTGGCCTTACAAAGGAAAGAGCCCGTCACCATTAAGCAGCAGGTCAGAACCGGAAAAGAATTGATGGTTACTGCCAACCCCATTATAGACGAGGACGGTAATGTATTGCGGGTTGTTTGTAATATCCGTAATTTGTCAGAGCTTGACCAGCTTCGCAGGGAATTAGCGGAGACCAAAGCGGTTTCAGCTCGTTACCATATCGAATTAAAAGAATTAAGAGCGCGTCAGTTAAATATAGAGGGTGTGATAAGTAAATCAAAGGAAATGCAGAATGTCCTGGATTTAGCCGCTCGGGTAGCCCGAGTAGATTCAACCGTATTGCTCACCGGGGAAACCGGTGTTGGCAAGGAGATTATTGCTAAGGTAATCCAGAAAAACAATACTCGCGCCGATGCGCCGTTTGCTAGAATTAACTGTGGTGCAATTCCCCATGAACTGTTGGAATCGGAACTATTCGGCTACGAAAAAGGATCTTTTACCGGTGCTGGTAAAAACGGCAAAATAGGTATGTTTGAGGTAGCTAACGGGGGCACTATTTTGTTGGATGAAATTAGCGAAATGCCCCAGTCGCTGCAGGTAAAACTGCTTCGGGTATTGCAGGAGCACGAGATTGTACGGGTAGGTGGTGTGAAGTCTATTAAATTAGACGTGCGGGTAATAGCTGCCACCAACCAAGACTTGAGTAAGCTAGTAAAGGAAAATAAATTCCGAAAGGACTTATATTACCGTTTAAATGTTGTACCCATATTTATCCCTGCACTGCGCCAGCGTCGGGAGGATATCATACCTCTGGCTGTTCACTTTTTGAAAAAGTATAACGACCGGTATGGATTTGATAAACACTTTTCTGCCAGGGTATTGGAACTATTCGAGGGCTATGCCTGGCAGGGAAATGTGCGGGAACTGGAAAATATGGTGGAGCGGTTAGTGGTAATGACTGAGGGAGAAATGATTGAAGTACATTGCCTGCCTCAAAGTTTCCTTAAGATCTTGGAATCTGCAGACATTGACGGTATTCATAAGCCAATTACCGTTAATGGCATACTGCCGCTACGGGATGCTTCGGCAATATTGGAGAAAGAATTGCTGGTAAGAGCGTTAGGGGTTTACCGTACTACTCGAAAGGTAGCGCAGGTCTTAGGTGTGGACCATTCTACGGTAGTGCGTAAGGCCAACAAACACAGTATTGCTCTGACTAATTGATTGTTTGAATGTGCCTTAGAGAGTACTTAATTAAGTCCAACATATAGTATTTGCAGGCAGAGTCTTGCATTAGGAGGGGTATTATGAGAGAAGCAGTGATTGTTAGCGCTGCTCGAACAGCTATTGGCAAGGAAAACGGTGCTCTAAAGGATGTACCGCCGGAAAACTATGCGGCTTTGGTAATAAGGGAGGCAGTGAAACGCAGCGGCTTGACCGATCAGCAAATGATTGACGAGGTGGTTTTCGGTCATGTGCTGGGTTCGGTAGGTTGTATGGCCAGGATGGCACTTTTAAAGGCGGGATTACCTCAAAGTGTGCCCGGCTTAAGTATTGATCGCCAGTGCGGTTCCGGATCCACTGCCATTAATATGGCGGCAGCATTAATCAAGGGCGGGGCCGGGGATATTTATGTCGCCGGTGGTGTGGAAAGCATGACCAGACAGCCGTATCTGTTGGAAAAGCCAACAAAGGCTTACCAGCGGGTGGCCCCTAATTGGATACCTTTACGGCCGCTGGCACCCAAAGAGATCGGTGACCCGCCCATGGGAATTACCGCCGAAAATGTGGCTGAAAGATGGCAGGTAAGCCGCGAAGAACAGGATGAATTAGCGTATTTGAGTCAAGTTAAAGCCCAGCGGGCAATCGAAGAAGACCGTTTTGTGGAACAGATAGTACCGGTAGCTATTCCGCAAAGAAAAGGGGATTCGGTGATATTTAGCAAAGATGAGCACCCGCGGCTTGGTATTACCAAAGAACAGATTGCAAAGCTTAGACCGGTATTTAAACAAGATGGTACGGTTACCGCAGGCAACTCATCAGGAATTAATGATGGCGCCGGTGCAGTGGTAGTGGTAGAGGAAGAAAAGGCCCGGGAATTAGGTCTTAATCCACTGGTATCGGTCAAAGGGTTTGCCTACGCCGGTGTTGACCCCAATATTATGGGAATTGGACCTGTGCCGGCAGTGGAAAAAGTATTCCAGCAGACAGGATTGTCCGTAGAGGATATGGATGTGATAGAGCTGAATGAAGCTTTTGCTTCTCAGGCCATTGCCTGCTGCCGCGAACTTGGGATAGATTGGCAGGATGAAGAAAAGTTCAATCCTAACGGCGGTGCCATTGCACTGGGTCATCCTATAGCCGGTTCTTTAGCCATTTTAGTAATCAAAGCTATTTACGAACTAAAACGAAAGAATGGCAGGTATGCACTGATTACCGCGTGTTGTGGCGGCGGCCAAGGGGTCGCCACTATTATAGAAAATAAATAAGTAATATCAAGGGGGAAATTGTAATGAACATTAACGACATCAAGCAAATTTGCGTCATCGGCGCAGGTAACATGGGACATCAAATAGCGCTGCGCGGGGCATTGTCAGGTTATAAGGTTATTTGCACCGATGTATCCGACGAGCAATTAAAAAAAGCTGAAGCATTTGCTGACAAGTATCTGCCCGGTCGAGTGGCAAAAGGTAAATTAACTGAAGAACAGGCTAAAAGTGCTCGAGAGAACATATCCTTCTCCAGTAGTCTTGAAGAGGCGGCAAGAGATGCGGACTTTGTTATCGAGGCCGCTACAGAAAAAATGGACTTAAAACTTAATATCTTTTCTCAGTTGGACAACATTTGTAAGCCCGACACTATTTTAGCCACTAACAGTTCCTTCATCGTCAGCTCTAAAATCGCCGGCTCTGTTAACAGACCGGATAAGGTCGTGAATATGCATTTCTTTAATCCTGCCTTGGTAATGAAATTGGTAGAAGTGGTCAAAGGCCCGCATGTTTCTCAGGAGACAGCTGATGTGACGATGGAATTAGCACGCCGCATGGAGAAAAAGCCGGTATTGCTGAAAAAGGAAATTTACGGTTTTCTTGTGAACTATCTTCTTGCATCTCTTACTCGGGAATCGCTATATTTATTGGACCAAGGAATTGCCAGCGCCCAGGATATTGACATGGCGGTAGAAAATGCGCTGGGTCATCCCATGGGACCCTTTAAACTGATGGACTTAACCGGAGTGGACCTTTCCTATCATATTTCTATGGAGCGTTTTTTGGAGACCGGAGAGCGCAAGGATATGCCCAGTCCCACAATAGTGGAAAAATATGTACGTAAAGAATGGGGAAAAAAGACCGGTAAAGGTTTTTATGAATACAATAAGTAGGTAATTCTAAGCCTGGGGGGAGCGAACCTCCCCTTGGGTAATAATTTTTTAGGGAGGGGTAATAATATGTCAACAAATCAAGAACAACTATGGTATAAATCGTATCCGGAGCAGGTTGATTTTAACTTGGAATATCCGAAAAAAACGCTGCCCCAGTTGATAGATGAGCTAGCAGAGCAGTACAGTGATGTTGATGCCTATGTTTTTGCGGGGAAAAAGGCCAGCTATCGTGAATTTAGTGAGCAGGTGGGCAGGTTTGCCACCGCATTGACGGATATAGGGATAACAAAGGGCGACCGGGTGGCTGTGATGGCTCCAAACTGCCCGCAATATGTAATTAGTTACTATGCAATTTTAAAAATTGGTGCCGTAGTAGTGCAGACCAACCCGATGTATACCCAAAGGGAAGTGGAGCACCAGCTGAAGGATTCAGGCGCTGAGTCCATGATAGTTTATGATGCACTTTATCCAACAGTTGCAGCAGTTCGAGGTAAAACTAACCTGAAGAATGTCATCTTATTCAGCCTCGGACAAGAAGTTCCGGCACAGGGGGATAATATTGAACGTTTTGAACAACTTTTGGCCGGCACGAAGAACCAGCCTCCTGAAGTGGACGTGGACCTTGAGGATGTGGCTGTTTTTCAGTATACCGGTGGAACAACTGGTGTATCCAAAGGGGCTATGCTGACCCATATGAATGTCATGTCTGATGCCTATATGGTTAAAACTTGGACTCATGATGCCACCATGGGTGCAGAGAAAAGCCTGGTGGTATTGCCCTTATTTCACTCCTACGGCATGTCCACTTCCATGAATACAACCCTTTTAATGGCGGGAACATTAATTCTTGTTCCGAGATTTGAGCCCGAGGAAGTGCTTAAACTTATTGAAGCATATCGACCGACTATTTTTAACGGTGTACCAACTATGTATACGGCTCTGCTGCAGCACCCCAAATTAAAGGACTTTGATCTTTCGTCTATAAGAATATGTATAACAGGCGGCTCAGCCATGCCGGTTGAAGTTCAGCAAAAGTTTCAAAATATTACAGGCGCCAAGATTTTAGAAGGGTTTGGCTTGTCTGAATCTTCACCGGTGACTCATTGTAATCCTTTGGGTAAAACCGTAAAGGTAGGCAGTATTGGTGTGCCTATGCCTGATACCTACTGTAAAATTGTGGACATCGATACCGGCGAGAAGGAATTAGAACCTGGGCAAGAAGGGGAGCTTATTATCAAAGGGCCCCAGGTAATGAAGGGTTACTGGAATATGGACGAAGAGACGGCGTCTACTCTTCGAAATGGATGGCTTTTTACCGGTGATATCGCCAAAATGGACGATGAAGGATACTTTTTTATCGTGGACAGAAAGAAAGAGATGATTATTGCCGGCGGTTATAATATCTACCCTCGTGAGGTTGAAGAGGTTTTGTATGAGCACCCAAATGTGGCGGAAGCGGCTGTAGCCGGGGTGCCTGATGAATATCGAGGCGAGACGGTATGTGCTTTTGTAGTACCTAAAGCCGGAACTGAACTTGATGAGAAAGAAGTAATTAAGTTTTGCCGGGAACGGATGGCAGCATATAAAGCGCCGCGAAAAGTAGTGGTGATGGCAGAACTGCCTAAGACAACCGTTGGCAAGATTTTACGGCGAAAGCTTACCGAACTTTATTCCGAGGCTAAATAAAATCGATTAATGCCTCAGGGGAAGTCTGATTTATTTTACAGTGCATATGAATTGCATATGAATAAGGAAAGTCTTTGTCAGGGGTCATGAACATTGGCCCCTGATTTATCAATTAAGGCAGTGACACTGGAGGAGGAATATAAATGAAGAAGATGGTTGAAGGATTAAAACATTATCCCGGGGTACACTGTTGTTCTACATCAGTGAGGGATATCGTGAATTTTCACGGGCATGAATTGTCCGAGGCCATGTGTTTTGGCCTAGCCAGCGGGTTGGGTTTTACTTATTGGAAGGATGACAAGGTATCGCCTAGTAGGTGTATGGCCGGGCGGGCAGAATGGATAGCACCACAATTTTTCCAAAATATTGGCATGCCGTTTACTTGGGAGGTTCAAAAAGAGTTTCCGTGGCCGGAAATGAAAAAATATCTTGATAATGATGTGCCAATTCTACTGCTGACAGACATATATTACTTAGAATATTATGGGAGCAGCACTCACTTTGCCGGTCATTGCGTAGTACTGGCCGGATATGATGAAGAGCATGAAACGGTATTTTTAGGAGATACGGACCGTGAAGGATGGCAGACCGCTTCATTGGCGTCGCTGGAAAAGGCGATGAATTCGGTGGCACTGCCGGTAAGTATCCAAAACTATTGGCAGCCATTCCCTAAGGTAGAGATAGCCAGCATTGAATCAGCGATTGTTACAGCTTTAATGAGGCAGTATAAGCAGATGCAGCATCCATCGCAGCCAATAGTAGGATTGACGGGAATGCAGCACTTTGTTAAGGATTTAAAGAATTGGTCGAAAGAGGCAGCCGACTTAGATTGGTGTCTGCGTTTCAGTTATCAAGTAATTGAAAAACGGGGCACGGGCGGTGGTAATTTTAGATTAATTTACAGCAGTTTCCTTGAAGAAGCCCACCAATATTTCCCGGGGTCAACGCTTGATGATGCTGCGGCGGAAATGAAGGAGATTGCCGCTCTCTGGACAGAATTGGCCTATGTTTTTAAAGAACTGAGCGAATCATTCACTGCTAAACAACTTGAAAATGCGATCGCTTTAAGCCGCAATGTCTGCAGCCGGGAAAAGGACTTCTACCTAAGACTTTCTCACATATGTGAAAATCTATCCGGCTTGGAGTAGGCCAGGTCAAACTGGGCAAAATAAGAAGGTAATCAATCACTGGGTGTCATCGCGCATGTCATCTATCTGCTTATTAAGTTGATCTTTTACGGCGACTGTGGGAGACACTAGAGTAAGGTCAATCGTATCAATAAATAAATCCATAGCGTATCCTAGGTTTAATCCAAACAGGCTGCCGAAAGTTAGACCCATCTGATGAATGGTTTTAGTGCGAATGCCTGGCTGAAACAGCTTTTTATCCATGTTAACCACCTTTCACATCGATAGTATTAATTTTACTGGTGTTGATACCACGAAAGGAGAAATAATTATGCCTTCTTTACGTAATGTTTTTACTAACCCGAATGCAAGGGTGCTGCGAGACGAAATGGTAGACGAGGCTACTAGGAATATGCAGCTTGAGGTAACAGGTCTAATATGCTACTCGGTGTGAGTTAACCGGGTTAAGCAGGCCTTGGAAGGGCTGCAAGGAGTAAGTCAGGTAACTTTTGATAGAGGGCAAAAAGATATTTTTAATATTCTGTATCAAGGGCAATATCCTCGGGGTAGTGAGTTTGCTGATGCAGCAAGGCAGCAAGTGGTAGCACCTAATGTTCGCCGTGCTCTTGATCTGAGCCATCAGCGGTAGTTTTTTGGGATGCAGTTTTTAGGGCATTGCTGGCGGTGAGGAATAAACCCTGAAGACTTAAGGCGGTAACCTCCGAACTAGCACCGATAAATCTACCGATGAGACCCCCCGTTTCTGACCCCATTTCTTCCCAAAGGTTTGTCAGTGAAGGATTGGCCGCAGAGGGTTCTTCATTGAGTGATATTTGCAGCTGTCCTTTTTCCGGCAGCTGTAGGAGTAGGTGCTCTATGGCATGTCGAAGTTCGTCTTTATTTTCATAATTAAAGCTAAAACTCTTCATTTAATATCACCTCCAAAGTTATACTTTGATACTTAACGGCAAATTATCCCTAGGAAGGCATAGTTTGTTTTTTTCAGGGAAAAATACTATACATACTGTATGAACTTTGGAGGGAAAGAATGGCCAAGCCAAAACGCTTTACCAGGATACCTAAACATATCGGAGTTATTCCCGACGGAAATCGTCGCTGGGCCTTATCCAAGGGACTGAATAAGGAAGACGGCTACGGTAATGGGATAGACCCCGGCGTTGAGCTGTACAAACAATGTCTGGAACTTGGTGTAGAGGAAATGTCTTTTTACGGATTTACTATGGACAATACTAAACGTCCGAGAGAACAGACCAAGGCCTTTCAAAAGGCCTGCGTAGATGCAGTGACAGCATTGACGGATCTTGATGCTTCTATATTGGTTGTTGGTGATTGTGATTCACTATTATTTCCTAAAGAACTAAAGGATTTTATTCAACGGCGAAGCTTCGGCCGCGGATTGATGCGGGTAAATTTCCTGATAAATTACGGCTGGCAATGGGACTTGCGGGCATTGATGGCCAATAGAAAAGAGAAGGTGCCTGGAGGGAAAAACATCGCTGAGGTGCTGGCATCATCGGATGTTTCCAGGATAGATCTAGTCATCCGTTGGGGCGGCCGCAGGCGGCTCAGTGGCTTTTTACCAATTCAAACAGTTTACGCCGACTTTTATGTAGTGGACGAGATGTGGCCCGATTTTAAAGAAGGCCACGTCTATGAGGCGCTAAGCTGGTACCAGGCACAGGATATAACTTTAGGCGGGTGATGCCCAAAAGGTATACCCGTTTTTTTAATTATTAGTAGGAAATTATAGGTTTGTAATCTATGCCCATCCATGGGGGTGGGTAAGGGGGTCGTCGCCCCCTTATGGTTGCGGGGTACTCTTGCTGGCTATACCAGTTAATAGCATTTATCTATTAACGGTTGACAGGGGCTAATCTTTAGACTAAAATCAAATTTAAGTATGGTAGGTTTTTATGAAAAAATAATTAGGATGGCAGGACGGTAGTGGGAGATCATTTTGCAGTCAGGCACCCCATGGGTGCTTTTTTTGCTCCCACCGACTGCTCGAAAAACGGAGGGAGAATAATATGAAAAAGAGAAGTGTTATTTTATTGGCTTTGTTGATGGTATTGGCTCTTGTAGCTGTGGGCTGTGGTGATGCAGCAGGAACCCAGGCAGTGAAATTAGGTATTGTTCAAATCGTAGAACACCCGGCACTGGATGCTTCAAGAACCGGTTTTTTGGACGCACTTAACGATAATGGCTTTGCTGAGGGTGACAACCTGGAAGTTGATTATAAAAATGCTCAGGGAGACCAGTCTACATTAAAAACCATTTCCCAAAAATTTGTTAATGACCAGGTAGACCTGGTGCTTGCAATTGCCACACCATCTGCTATCACCATGGCCAGTGAGACGCAATCTACACCAATATTGATTACAGCCGTTACTGATCCAGTTGCTGCCAACTTAGTAAAAAGCAATGAAAATCCGGGAACTAATGTTACCGGCACCACAGACATGACACCGGTAAAGGCTCAGCTGGAAATGTTGAAGCAGTTATCTCCTGATGTTGAAAAAGTTGGTGTTATCTATAATTCTAGTGAAATTAATTCTGAAGTACAGGTAAATATAGCTAAGGAAGCTGCGGCCGAATTAGGACTCGAAATAGTAGAGGCAACAGTAACCACCAGTGCAGAGGTAATGCAGGTCAGTCAATCACTGGTAGGGCAAGTTGATGCTATCTATGTTCCTACTGATAATTTGGTGGCTTCTTCCATCGCCAGTGTTGTCACTGTGGCTGAGGAACATGATATTCCATTGGTTGTTGGTGAATCCGGAATGGTTAACGGTGGTGCTTTAGCTACCATCGGCATTGATTACTATAAGCTCGGATATCAGACCGGAGAAATGGCTGTACGTGTTATTAATGGTGAAAAGCCAGCTGAAATGGCAATTGAAAGTCAAAAAGAGTTAGATATCGTAGTAAACTTAGGGGCTGCTGAAAGAATGGGTGTAGAAATTCCCCAGGAGATTATTGATCAGGCCAAAGAAGTTATCGAATAAAACTTAACTGATAGGTGGAGGCATATGTATTTAAACATCCTGCTAGGGTCGATAGAACAAGGACTACTCTATTCCATTATGGTATTAGGGGTTTACATTACATTTAGAGTACTTGATTACGCCGATTTAACCGTTGATGGCAGCTTTACCTTAGGTGCTGCGGTAGCGGCCATTATGATCGTCAACGGTTATAACCCCTGGTTGGGAGTGTTAATTGCAATTTTGGCAGGCGCTGCAGCCGGCATTATGACCGGAGCGCTGCACACAAAGTTGGACATTGCACCGCTTTTGTCAGGAATTTTAAGTATGATTGCTTTATACTCAATTAATTTACGAGTAATGGGGAAAGCAAATGTTACATTGCTGCGAATGGATACGGTATTCTCTAGTTTGGTTGACTTAGGTATCGCTAAATCATGGGTGGTAATTATCCTGGGCACTTTGGTGACTGTGGTAACGGTACTATTGCTATGGTGGTTCTTAAATACTGAGCTGGGTCTAGCAATGCGTGCCACCGGGGATAATACTCAGATGATTCGTAGTCTAGGTGTGAATACCAATACGATGAAGATTATTGGGTTAAGTATCAGTAACGGAATGGTAGCTTTGTCCGGTGCACTTGTAGCTCAGTACCAAAGTTTTGCAGATATTGGTATGGGTATAGGAATGATCGTGGTAGGCCTTGCTTCGGTCATTATCGGTGAAGTGTTGTTTGGCACATCAGGAATTATGCGTACACTGCTGGCCGTAGCCATGGGCTCGGTAGTTTACCGGTTAGTAATTGCGATAGTGCTGCAATTAGGGCTGCAGCCTACCGACTTGAAGATGTTTACCGCGCTGATTGTAACCATTGCATTGGCGTCACCCATTGTTAAGGGCAAACTGCAGCGGTTGTTGAAGACGGGAAAGGATGGCCAAAATGTTAAGGGCTGATAATGTTTTTAAAACCTTTAATGCCGGCAGTGTTAATGAGAAGACTGCACTGGCCGGAGTTGATCTGCAATTAAGCTCCGCCGACTTTGTCACTATCATTGGCGGAAATGGTGCGGGTAAGTCCACATTGCTCAATGTGGTGGCAGGTGTTTTTCCCTTAGATAGGGGCGGTATTGCTATCGGTGGCGATATGATTGAGAAACAGCCCGAACACCGGCGGGCGGCTGACATCGGTCGGGTATTTCAAGACCCGTTGATGGGTACGGCAGCTACCATGACCATAGAAGAAAACCTGTCAATGGCCTATCGCAGGGGCAAAAGGCGCCGACTGAAGTGGGGTATTACAGCAGGCGAAAGGAAATTTTTTAAAGAACAACTGGCCCAGCTGGATTTAGGGTTAGAGACTCGATTGAAGAGCAAAGTGGGCTTACTTTCCGGAGGCCAACGCCAGGCGCTGACCTTACTAATGGCGACTATGACCGAGCCCAAACTTCTTTTGTTAGATGAGCATACTGCTGCTCTTGACCCTAAAACCGCACAAAAGGTTTTGGAACTTACTGATAAGATTGTGGATACACATAAACTGACGACGCTGATGGTGACGCATAACATGCGAGATGCCTTAAAACATGGCAATCGTACTATCATGATGCATGAGGGTAAGATAATCCTTGACTTGCAGCATGAGCAGAAACAGAAAACTAAGGTAGATGACTTGATGCGTATGTTTGAAAAGGTTAGTGGAAATAAAATGGCCAACGATAGGATGTTGCTGGCTAATTAAGTATAAAAAATCCGGGGACTGATTTCCCCGGATTTTTTTATGGGCAGCTAACTGTCGGTTGTGGTTGTTATTTGTTTTGATGATAGTAAGCATAGGTAAGGGGTTCTGCATCACCTAAATTTGCGCCATTGACCACCTGGCCTACAAAGATGGTATGGGTACCTACATCAATTTGGTGTTCAACTTGGCACTCAACCCAAGCGGTACACTCTGTAAGCAGAGGCGCACCGGTTTTTTCAGTGGTGTAGGACACATCAGAGAACTTATCAACCTTTTTCCCGGATTGGAAGCCAAAGTGCTTAACCGTGTCAATCTGGTTTTGGCCGAGGATATTAACCGCGAAGATGCCGCTTTCATTAATATATTCCCAGGTAAGATTGTTCTTATTAATGCCTATGGCTATTTTGGCCGGGTCATTGGTGATTTGAAAGGCAGTGTTTGCGGCTTGAGCATTGACCTTATCGCCTTTTTTTGAACTAATTACAAATAGGCCGTATGTAAATTTCCGAATAGCTGGTTTTGCATTAGTTTTTTCTTCAGCAGTCATCAACTCCTGCTCTGTTTCAACCTTAACCTCTTCAAACATTTCCGGGCCCACGCCGCATACCGGACAAACATCAGGCGGAGTTTCCCCTTCATGAATGTAATTACAAACAGTACAACGCCATTTTTTCAAAATAACTACCTCCTTGAGTGATTTTCCTAAACTACAATATATTATAAATAATATCATACATACAGGCTATAAGTGTGAGAAATACCACATTATGCTTGTGCGGCCACGCACTCTAACATTAGGTTACCTCAGATATAATAGAATTAACAAATTTCTTAAGGAGGTATTACCATGACTAAAGAAAAAACTGTTGCCTGTGCTAGTTGTGATATGTGTGGTCGTGAGGTACAATCAAATTTTACCTGTACGTTGATTTTGAACAAAGAGGATAATACCGAAGAAGCTTGCTGGTGCGTCTGCCCTGACTGCGCCTCCAGGTTTAAAAAGGACGTAAAAGACTTTTACGATGCCGTAATCGATGAAGAGAAATAACTGGCGTTAAAGACCTTCCCGCGGGAGGGTCATGCTTTTTTTGTTTTGTATAGATTGCCGGTTCGGGGTGATGCTAGAAGCAGACAGATCTAAAGGAGGCGATTCTATGTTACCGCGGATTGCGGTGCAGGATGCCAATGGCGATGTGGCCAGAGTATTGAAAGAGCATGGTTACCCGGTTGTAGACTTGATGATTAATCAGGATCCTGTGGACGTGGTGGTGATGCAGTACTGGTCCGGGTCTGAAGTTGAAGACGGCGTTGCACCGGGGGACAGCCCGATCATCATTAACAGTGTGGGACAGTCACCGGAACAGGTGTTACACAAAGTTGAACAAATGATTTAGGCAGCGATCGCTGCCTATTTTTTTTGGATATTTAGGGCTTGTAAATTCAGCGGCATGAGAAGCCTGCCTACAAAATGCGCCAAAGGCGATAAAGCTGGTTTATTGTTCTGCCCAATTAGATATTGCGTACTATTACATAGTGGACTAGTGACTTTTGTCACAGTCATAACTCCCAATTGTATTTATGATATAGGTGAGGGTTAACGAAACCAAAATAAAACATATTTCAAGGAGGTAGTTATTAATGTTTTGTTATCAGTGTTCACAGACACCCAAAGGTGGGTGCACCAAGGTTGGCGTTTGCGGGAAAAGTGAGGATTTGGCTAGTTTACAGGATACTATCATGATTGGTTTAAAAGGTGTAGCTGCGTATGCCTTCCACGCCCGTGAGTTAGGTTATACCGACCCAGAGGTGGATGCCATAACTCAGGAAGCTTTGTTCAGTACCTTGACCAACACAAACTTTAATGTAGATGACACTATTGGTATGGCGTTAAAGGTAGGTTCGGCCACTGTCAAGTCGATGGACCTTTTGGACCGGGCGCATACTGACCTACTGGGAATACCTGAGCCGGTGAAAGTAGCTCAAGATCGAGTTGAAGGTAAAAGTATTTTGGTCACTGGTCACGACCTATATGCATTGAAGGAACTATTAAAGCAGACAGAAGGTAAAGGTATTAACATTTATACTCACTCTGAAATGTTGCCGGCCCATGGTTATCCGGAGCTAAAAAAATACTCTCATCTGAAAGGTAACGTCGGCGGTTCCTGGGTGAAACAGCGGAAACTGTTTGAAGAGTTTCCTGGCGCCATTCTAGGTACTACTAACTGTGTTTTACCGGTACGGGAAAGCAGCAATTACGGTGGCCGCTTCTTTACGTATGGTATTGCCGGCTTGGAAGGGGTACAAAAGATCGAGAATGATGACTTCACGCCAGTAATCGAGCAGGCACTATCGCTGCCTGCTGTCAACGTAGAATCCGAGAAAAGTCTTATGACTGGCTTCCATCATGAGAATGTGCTGCCATTGGCAGGCAAGATTGTTGAAGCTGTGAAAGCTGGTAAGATTAGAAGATTCTTTGTCGTTGCCGGCTGCGATACACCGCTAAAGGGTCATGATTATTACCGAGAACTTGCACAAGCGATACCCAAGGACTGTGTAATTCTGACCACTTCCTGCGGTAAGTTCCGTTTTAACGACCTTGACTTTGGTGACATTGATGGCATTCCCCGTCTAATTGATTTAGGGCAGTGTAATAACTCCGGCTCTGCGGTGAAAATTGCCCTGGCTCTTGCTGATGCTTTTGACTGCGGTGTCAACGATCTGCCGCTGTCCATCGTACTTTCCTGGTTTGAGCAAAAGGCCGTGGCTATTCTCTTAGGATTATTTAGCCTTGGAGTTAAGAACGTTTACGTAGGGCCTAAAGCACCGGAATTCCTCACTGAAGGAGTAGTAAAAGTGCTGCAGGACAACTTCAATCTACAGCTCACCAGTGGCGATGCAAAAGCTGATTTGGAAAAAATGTTGGGCTAAACAAAATAATAATGCAATCGGAAAGAGAGCGGCTAAAAAGCAAAGCCGCTCTCTTTTTTCGTCTATGCCGGTCAGGAATACTGCCACACCCGCTGAACCCGGCTGTGCGTGAAGGCAGTATGCGCCAAGCCTTCATTAAATTTGGACCTGCTTAAGCCAAGGATTTTTACTTAGCCAATCTTTCTTCGAGACCAAAGTAATGTTCATGGCCGGTGTTCTGATGACATTCAGTACACGGTCGTTGCCGGGTGATAAGGTCTCCATGATCCACAGGCTCTTTGGGCAGGAGCGGTGCTTCAGGAAAATCCTTATTGCTGCCTAAATGGCACGAGATGCACTTGCTTTCATAAAAAATACCTTTCACAGGTATAGGGTCTTTTTGGGTATAATAGGCGACAAGATAGCTTAACCCTCGTGCTTTTGACTCGATGAAGCCTCCTGGCCGCTGGTACTCGTGACAGCCGAAACAGTGAACTTCCTGATGCGGGGACTGCTCCCAAGACTCTACAAACGGTTTAACTTCGTGGCAGCTTTTACAAAAATCGGTGGAGGATGTAGCCCCATAAGTTGCAAAAAATGCAGCTATGCCAAAAAGAAAAATAATGCCGAGATACCCCAATGCTTTTAATAAGAATTTGATCATGCACCAAAAGCTCCTTCAACGCGGCGTTTGCCATTAGTATAGACAGTATTCGACATATAATTCAGCGTTTTGACCGTGGCCAACAAACTTGTCTAGAGAATAATTCCAAAAAAACAAGATTTTCTTTTATATTGAATTACTTTGCATCTATGTCAAATACTTTGCAGTCTGCTTTATGCCAATCAGGGAAAATTAAGACTAGATAAAGCACAAAAATGGGAGGCAGTAAAGTGGCTAAAAGAAATTTAAAATTGATAATCCTGGTTTCGGGATTTTTACTTATCGCAGTGACAATTCTTGGTGTGGAATTTTCTTCGCAGCCGCGCTTTTGCTACAACTGCCATGAGATGGGCATGGTCTATGAAGCATGGCAGACCGGCTTTCATCAGGATATTTCATGCCTCAAATGCCACGCTGAACCCGGAATAGACGGCTTAATAAGGACTAAGGCAAAGGGATTACGGGAAGTATACGTACATTTTACTAACCCCCAGATCGAGCCGAAAGCCGAAGCGGATACCTGGGAATTTTCTCAAAGGTGCCTAGCCTGCCACGATATTAAAGGTAAGGGCGGCCCTCACAACGAAAAGCACTTCGCAATGGAATTCACCTGTGTCAGCTGCCATAAGGGTATTGGGCATGACCCAGATAAAAATGACAAATTGCCGTCTAGAGATATTTGCCAGAAGTGCCATGGGTAGAGAAAAATTGCGGGAAACTCCCCGTATTTTTTTTATTGACCGCGTCATGAGGTTAGGATTATTGGGAAATAACTTAGAAATGTAATTGATTTTGATAAAAAATAGGTGATCCCCGGCAGCTAAAGGCAACTACAGGGGATCACCTATTTTATTATCTGTTTTTAATAGTAGGTCTGTACATGTCTAAAACGCCAAGGACAACATGAGCTGCACCAAATCCAGCTATCCCGGCAGCAATTGGCCCGGAAAAGGCTGTCACGCCGACAGTGGTTACGGCAGCTCCTAAACCTGTAACTACCCAGCTTGTGGTATTACGAGTTTTCATGCGGTTAAGCACCTCCATTTAAATGACTTTTCTATAGTATTTGCATTTGGGGTAGTTAGGTTTCAAAATGTTTCTACCAAAAAAGGATTAATTCTCCGAAAGGGTTTATTCCAGGTTTAAAGTTTCCTGTAATTTTTTATATTTATCGGCAGTCATGTACGCCACATTCCTTGTTTTACTGAAAATTACAAGATAACTTCCTCGGGACCAAGGCTGAATTTCCACGACTTTATCGAGGTTAATGATATAACTTTTGTGTGATCGGAAGAATGTTTCCTGGCTCAAGCGTTGTTCGAGGTTTTCCAGAGTTTCATTAATGTATATTGCATTGCCATCGGTAGCATAGATTATAGTCTTCCTATTTTTGCGGCTAATAAAGACAATATCATTTGTTTCAAGAAAGATGAGGTTACGTTCGATTTTTAATGCAAGTTTATTTATAATCTTTTTTCTGATGGAATTTATAGGTTTATCAGATTTTTTAATTGCAACTGTGCTCAACCTGTTCACCTCCGTCAAAATTACCTTCAATGAAAAAAACTACCCGAAAGGATAGCCTCATTAGTCTGCACATCCTTCGGCAACTGGCTGCCATGCCCCTAAGGGTTTAGGCCCTATAGCTTTGCGCCCCCGCTTTTTAGCGAGTTTGCCATTATCGAGATAGATTTGTATTCTCTTACTTAGGTAAATTCCATTATTAGGTATATTTTTCCTGCAAGAAGATAGGTTTTATTTCCTACATTTAGAGTGATAAAGCCCTATTTTCTGCGGTTTATCCTAATAGTACCACCTTCATCGCCGCCCGACTTAGAACTTGCTCTTTTAATACTTTTAGATTCGGTGTATATATGTGAAGTTTTAGACAAGCAAATGGAGGTTTGGTACAAGGTTAGAAGCGGGCATTCCATGGTTATGATAAGCTTTATTTAGACCCCTAGTTTAACTCTCATCAAGGTATGGGTAAGGTGAACTTACTTAAAAAACTTTGGAGGGGGGTGAATTTAAATGTTTACCTATGGTATTTTAGGTACTTTGGCCGGTGCGGTTACAGCGACTGTTTTGGTTGTGGAATTTTTAAAAGGAATGGGACCGATAAGAAGTGTGCCAACACGCTGGATGGCCTTGGCAGTAGCATACTTGATTATTATTTCTACATCTATGGCCACGGGCCAGTTCAATCTACGGGATTTACTTCTTTATTTTCTAAACAGCTTGCTTGTAGCTGCTTCAGCATTAGGCAGCTGGGAGGTACTTAAAGGTAAACTTTTTGGCTGAAAAAGGGGTATCAATACCGGGTATCTAACCGGTGACAAAGGAGTGACAATTTCCTAAATGACAGAAGAATTAAATGATACTAATATTAAGTGACCCTGCGGCGGCGAGCTGCAGGGTCACTTGTAACTTGTCTAAAAGCCCTTTAAAGTTGCTATGTCCTTAACGGAGCGTATATCTAAACTTTCGATAGCTAACTCAGTCGTTGGATTTAATTGAGAAAAAATTTTGCTTCCAATCGGCATAAGTGTCAATATCCTGTAGTGCTTCTTCATATATAGTCGGCAGCGCCATCAGCTTCTACCAGAATGAAGGAAAAGTAGTTTTTCAGTACTTCGATCCAACTTGGCGGAACTCCGTGAAGTTAATCAGCGTGATTTTACTTATGGGAGGGGCATTGGCCAATGCACTATCATCTGCAGCCCAGGTTGAGCTAAACTTTTTGCCGCTTACTCCGGAAGCCATATGGAAACAAAAAGGGGGTAGCATGCAGTGATAGCTCATGATTTTGAATACTATAAGCCGGAATTCCTTGAAGAGGCCCTGGAAATATATCGTGTTTTGGAATCGGAGGGGAAAAAGCCGGTCTATTACGGCGGCGGTACGGAGATAATTACCATGGCCAGGGTAAATAATTTCTTTACTAAGGCTGTGATTGACATCAAGGGAATTCCCGAATGCAGAAAGATGGAATTTGAGGGAGATCAATTAGTAATCGGCGCAGGCGTAACCTTGACGGACATTGGCGAGTCCGGCTTATTCCCCATGCTGGGTGCTGCAGGAGGAAGGATTGCTGATCATTCGGTCCAGGGTAAAATTACCTTGGGGGGAAATATCGCCGGCACCATTATTTATCATGAAGCGATACTGCCACTGCTTCACGCTCTTCGTAACCAATTAGGCCTTACCGGACCAAAGCCAGGCTGTGAAAACGGGGATTGCGGTGCATGTACGGTGCTGGTTGATGGTTGGCCCATCAAGTCCTGTCTGATGCTGGCAGTAGAGGCGGTGGATCATGAGATAACTACTGTGGAAGGGTTACAAGGGGCCCTTGTCCAACAAGCTTTTGTAGACAATTGGGCGTTTCAATGCGGCTATTGTACCTCAGGATTTTTAATGGTATGTCACTCGTTAGCAACAATTCATCCCGATGCGGACGACCTAACTATCCAGGCCTGGCTGCAATCAAATCTCTGTAGGTGTACCGGTTATGAAGAAATAAAAAATGCAGTGAAAGCTGTATTGGCCGGGCAATCGAGCTAAAAAATAAAAGAATTTCATGCCATTCGCACTTAATAGGAAACTATCCATAACCTAAATTTACAACTTACAAAAAAGGCCAGCGGTTTGCCCGTTGGCCTGATAGTTTTCACTGTGGTTTTATACCTGTACTATCAAGTAATCTCCGGTTTTCATCTTTATCACATCTGCCTTAATTCCTTTGGCAATTTCCAGAGTCATATTTTTTTGTTCCTCTTCATTTTGGGCTAACAGGGTCAGCTGCTTACCGCCTAACACCCGTTCTTTATTTAAAGTGATTATAGCCAAAATTTCTGCCTTAGGTTTTCCTATATTTTCGCTCACGGATTATTCCCTCCCTGCCAGATTGGTATCCATTACATGTGGTGTTTTCCGAATGGCTTCCAATAATGGAGTGTTCTTAACCGTTCGAATCATGCGTTCAATTTCGCCCTCAATAGGCACTATCATGATGACCAGGCGGCCCTTTTGATAATCTTTACGGGTAAAACTATATCTTTTTACCCCCAGGGATCGGGCGGCATCAAAAAGTATGGCCTGCCTTTGGCCGAAATTGTCCAGCATGATGCGGAAACGCTCTTCCCGAGGGTAGATGATTACTGCCAGCCCTTCTTCGGAAACCAATTGCTGCCCCCGCTCGAGACCGACAAGATTGGTAACGTAGATATCATCAACATATAACTCATCGTTCTTCATGGTTATCTTTGCTTCTTTAACGTCAGCTATATCACCTACCGTTTTACCCTTGGAAAGCCGGTGAAGCAGGTAGAGCACTGTCAGTCCCACTGCGATGCCAATACCCATGTCTAATACCAACCATAACTTGTTAAAAAATTGCATTGTCAGACTGGTGCTGAAGGATACCAGCAGGGCGACGTAGTTTCGGGCCTCAAATGTTTTAGAAATACCGTCAATGTATGCTGCTCCCCGCTTTGTGAACTCAGTCTGCTCCAAGTTTGCCAGGCTTGTCGCTTCCATTTTTCTTACTTCCCGAAACTGCTGGATTGCCAAAGCGAGAAAAGTCACAGCGACGAAGTTCTTTGTTACCAAAGCAGGAATAGCAACTGCACCTAAAGCAGCTGCAATAAATCCTATTACAAGGTGAATTAGATATCCGTTGGGGTAGCTGGGGTACTGCCGATAATCCTCTTTTAGAGTGATTGTCCGGGCAAATGTACCGATTACAGTACCGGTAATGATCATTAATATTTGGTGAGAGGTGATTAAACCTTGATTCACTAAGCGCGCCTCCTGGATTAATTCTAGTGTGGCCTCACCAAATATTATCCACAGTATTGGGTTTTCTAATTCTAAATGGGATAGAAATCTTTTTGTTGTCGTTCTAAAGTAGAGGGGAGCATTAAGGAGTAGCCCTGTTACCAACCATTTAATAATAAACAACAAAAAGGGCTTCAACATTTGTTGAAACCCGTAAGCTATTGGCTTGCCAAACACCGCGTTATAGATACGTAATATTGTCCGGCACTAGACCTTTTTACGAGCGAGACTACCCAAAATTATTACATGCGCGGCAGCACCGCCGCCTAATATTGGTATCAGTTTACCGAAAGATTCGGGTGCCGCAACAGCCGCACCAAAAATAACTGCCGCCCAAATTATCGCGCTGCCCGTAAGAGCTGTTTTCATTTTTATACCCCCCCTAAATATACTAATCACTATCGACATTTCTTTTTTCCCACCGCCGGTAAAGAAGGAACAAGACATACAATGTCACGCTGCTGCAAATTAAAGCTATAACAAATGTAAGAACCCCTTCTACAAACGATACCACTGTTCCCTGGAAAATCTGTACTGCTAAGATTGAGCCTGCCATCATCAATGGCACCGCCCAAAACTTGTAGCGGCTGCTACCAAAGGGATTAACTCCCTGCAGAACCTCGCCAAAAGCAACATAAAACGAAGCAGCGATCCAGATAATAAAATAGTCACCATAGTCACTGAATTCCTGGTTAAGATAAAACTGCCGGTAAAGGGTAACAACCAGGAAACCCCATAGCATAATATAAAATGCCCTGGAACTAATTTTCCTTTTGGTTTCCACAATACGCTCGTCAAATTGCCTTTTCAAAATTTATGCCCCCTAAATTACGAATTCAAACTAATATCTGTCAGTAGTCATGCCTGGATAAACTAATCTTCCCAAAACAGATCGTTGAGTGTTTTAGACAGTGCTTTACAAATCGAGATACATAAATTGAGGGTAGGATTGTATTTCCCCGACTCAATCAGACCTATTGTTTGTCTTGATACTCCAACTATTTTTGCCAACTCTTCTTGGGACAGGTCTTTTTCCACTCGAGCCATTTTCATTTTAATGTTCTTCATATTGCTCACATCCAGTATATGATTTAATCATCCCAATCTTCCCAGCTTTTTTTACTGGCCTTTCGAGCTACGGCATCGGTTATTACCATAAAGGCGATAAAAAAGGGGCAATAGATCATTAAAGATGCGAAAAAGGTTTCATCCACTATCGTAGACCTGTTAAAAATCGTCACCCATATCACCCCAAAAGAGTTTTTTTCTTATAGTCATTATAATATATATGCGACTAAATGTAAACTATATATTGCATTTTGCAGTTTATAATTTACTATGTCAGTTTATGGTAAGAATTTTATTGATTAACAGTGGCAGGAGGGGAGAGGGCATAACTTTGGCAACTACATTCAGGGCGGGGTGTATAAAGGCAGCCTAACTCATATAAGAGAAATGGACTACTAGGAGTCCAAGATGGCAATAAAAAAGGTTTGGGCAGCTTTTCTTAATCTGCACAAACCTCAAATCTTAAAAGTTGGGAGACAGGAAGTAATTAAAACTATTTTTTATTTAGTTTTACCGCAGTACCGTAAACAAGTATTTCCGCCGCCCCCTGCATTACGTTGGATGTGGTGAAACGAATATTAATAACTGCATCAGCGCCTAGTTTTTCCGCTTCCGCCACCATTTTGGCGGTAGAAATTTTCCGTGATTCGTTGATCATTTCACTGTACTCCTTCAACTCACCGCCAACAAGTTGTCTAAACATAGCCAATAGATCTTTTCCCACGTGTTTTGCTCTAATGGTGCTTCCTTTAACTAAATCTAATACTTCAGTTACTTCGTAGCTCGGTACATAATCAATATTTGTTAAGATCATCTTTTTCCGCCTCCTTATCTTTAATCCTCTCTCTAATTAATAAAATTAACAGCAGCCCACCGCTTATTATGGCCGTAACCACCGATACTCCAACAACAAAGGGAATTAATGGCGGGGATAAAAATGCCATAACCATAATGCTGAAAAAATATAAAACTATGCATAAAACTAAAATCCAACTAAGCAATTTAATCATTTAAATACTCCCTTTTTTTAGCAGGTACTTTTGCTTTTTTGGCAAACTAGTAAGAAGTCAATCATTATTCATACAATTAAAACCATATAATGTTGATATAATTATATCATATGGTTTTTAAAAAGGGGCAAAGAACTCGCTATGTAAATTACTTAATTTTATTGTTTGAGTAATGGAAATATGTTTTACCAAGATGGAGGTTAATTATGTTAAAGGTTACGCGGTTGACAAAAACATTTAAAAAGACAACGGCTGTGGACAACATAAGTTTTACTTTAAATGATGGGGACATTGTCGGGTTACTTGGGCCAAACGGCGCAGGAAAGAGTACTACCATAAAAACTATTGCCGGACTGCTGCGTAAGAATACTGGTGAGATCACCATAGCGGGTCATAAAAATACTCTGTTAGAAGCAAAAAAACATTTTACTTACGTACCCGAGGTCCCGGAACTGTACGATATGCTGACAGTAAGAGAACATTTGCAGTTTATCGCTTATGCTTACGATGTACCTGACTGGAAGGAGAAGGTGGAAGGTCTTTTTGCAAGATACGATCTTTTAGACAAACAGGAAAAGCTGGCAAAGGAGCTTTCCAAAGGGATGAAACAAAAGGTATCTATCTGTTCAGGGCTGCTTCCGAATCCTGATCTGTATCTTTTTGATGAGCCGATGATAGGTCTAGATCCCAAAGCTATTCGAGAAACTAAGCGGATTTTTCAGGAGCTAAGCGCTCAGGGAAAAACCATTTTCATCAGCACACATCTGTTAGATAGTATTGAAAACCTATGTCACCGCGTGTTGGTGATGAAAAATGGGCGGATTATAGCCGATGGCGATAGAGCTGCCCTAAAGGCCCAGTTGGGAGACGGCAGTAAAGATTATACCCTGGAAGAGTTATTCTTAGAGGTGACCGGGGATGAATGATTATAAGTTATTAGTAAAAAAAGATGTGTGGACAATAAAAAATCATATCCTCGACATTAAAGGTAACCCCAAACGATTGGTTCCATATTTGTTGGGGCTTTTTTGGGTTGCCTCATTGGTGTTATCTGCATTCATGCGTTTAAAGCAGGGACCAACGAAAATCCAGGCCACTATTGGTCCGGAAATTATTGGGGCAGTCTTTACCGCGCTGGCCACGGCATTACTCTTGTATAATTTGTATCGTGGAACTCAGGAAGCGGCCACATTCTTTTCGTTGGGTGATGTGCACTTCCTCTTCCCGGCACCTGTATCATCAAAGAAAATTCTTCTTTACAATATGATAAAGCAGAGTTTGCAGTATTTTTTTCTGTACGGTATCGTTATTTTGGCCTTTACGCCATCTATATTACAGATAGCCACTATAAACTTTCAATATGTGTATTTAATGTATCTGGGCTATATCACAATCGTTCTCATGCTTTGGCCCTTGAATTTTTTGATATTTGCTGCCGGTACGAAATATAGAATTCTGGGAATGCTGCAGTTTGCGGTTTATCTTTTCATAGCCGTCTTTCTTCTCTACATCGGCGGCAGTATTATTTTTGCGGGAAATATTGTGCAGGGTTTTTTGAAAGGATTAAATGCTTCATTCATTAACTATCTTCCCATAATTGGCTGGGGGAAGACCGCATTCATGACTGCCATATCAGGGTATAACCCATTTAGTATCACGGCCGCAATAATGCAATTAGCACTTTTATCAATAGTAATCTTTTTTTCCTACTGGCTGGCCGATGACTATTATGAGGATGTCTTGGGAGCAACGGAAAAAAGAGCCCAGCGCAAAAGGCAGAAGCAGGGACTAGAAAAGAAACAGTTCACCATGTTTCATCGTAAAGGAAAGGTATCTGTTCAAAAGATAGGCACCGGTCCGTGGGCTCTGTTATGGAGAGCCCGGGTGGAATATAGCCGTACCGACTTGCATCCGTATTTTAGTTTATTGACAGTAGCTGCTCTGGCTGTGGGACTTATAGTGGGTTATTTTATCAGTCAATCCGCGGAGAAAGCAATTCCGGTCTACGTAGTTAACGGAGTAGCCGCCTACATAATCTTTATCTTTACCGCAAGCCAAAGTAGGTTTGACCAGTGGAGCAAACCATATATCTACCTAATACCGGGGAGCCCTTTGCAAAAGATTATTGCGGTAAATATGCTGGATATTATCCGTATGACTATCAATATATTTGTACTAAATGCTGCTGTTTTTGTTTGGTTAAAAACTTCACCTTTAATTATGGCTGTGATGATTTTGTTTGTGATTAGCTTTTATGTGCTTAATTTAAGTGCAAGTTTTATTATGCGGGTGATCTTCCCCGATGCGGTGGATCATAAGAATTTATTTCCTTTATTCCTAATGCTGCAAATTCTTTTATTGCTATTCCCCGGATTAATTGGCGGAGCTGTGCTGGCGTTTGTCTTTCGTACACCCTTAGCATTCTTTCAAGGTGTTGTGCTGACAAACCTTGTTACTATTACTATATTACTAGTTATAGGCAATAAAGCTTTTGCATATCTGGAGTGGAGGTAATACCTTAGGAGTGAAGGGTTTATTGGCCCTTAACCAACCTTGGATAATAACATGAAGAAGAGGGGTTAAAATTTGAAATCTATCATACTTGGCATATTAGCCTCTTCATTTTTTGCTATGACATTTATTTTAAACAGGGCGATGGACCTTTCAGGGGGCAGTTGGGTCTGGAGTGCGGTGTTGAGATTCGTATTTATGGTGCCGTTCCTCTTAGTGATAGTAGGCTTACGGGGAGATTTAAAGGGACTCTTATCGGAGCTAAGCGCAAAACCTTTGACCTGGTTAACATGGAGTTCCGTTGGCTTCGGGTTATTTTATGCCCCTATCTGTTTCGCTGCAGCTTACGGACCTTCCTGGCTGGTGGCGAGTATGTGGCAAATAACAATTGTCGCCGGGTCTTTACTGGTTCCATTTTTTAGTGATGTAATTGAAACACCAGAAGGAACAAAAACCGTTAGACAAAGAATACCGGTAAAAGGGCTATTTATTTCGTTGATAATATTAGTCGGTATTGCTGTAATGCAGATTGAGCAGGCAAAGCACTTATCTACAACGGAAGTTGTCATTGGCATCGTTCCGGTAATTTTTGCGGCATTTGCTTATCCGTTGGGTAATCGTAAGATGAGGGCGGTTTGCGAAGGACGTTTAGACACATATCAAAGGGTCTTAGGAATGACGCTGGCAAGTTTACCATTTTGGCTGATTCTTTCTGTCTATGGCTTAGCCTCTGCAGGTTCACCTAGCTTTTCACAGACTGTGCAGGCTTTAATCGTGGCGGTCAGCTCAGGGGTAATCGCAACACTATTATTTTTCTATGCTACAGACATTACCAAGGGAGACGTTCATAAACTTGCCGCTGTGGAGGCTACCCAATCAGGCGAAGTGATATTTGCATTAATGGGAGAAATATTTTTACTGCGCGGCAAAATGCCGTCAATTATGTCTGTGGCAGGAATGAGCTTAGTGATAATCGGAATGGTTTTGCACAGCTTTGCTTCGCAGTCTAAAAGTATTGATATAAATGGGGGGATAGTTGGTGATTAAACGGTCTGACGATTTGCAGCAATTTTTTAAGGAAAAATTGCCAATGCTTTGGGAATATACCTTTGACAGCATCATTGTAGTGGATCGCTCATTAAAAATTAGATACATTAATCCGGAGGCGGACAGGATGCTGAAACAACTTGAAGAAGAGACTGATACCCTAAAACCATTTGAGGCGCTGACGAACCATCTCGATGTGAATGAAGTGCTGGATCAACAACGGCCGAAATTTAACATTAGCATCTCTTTTGAAGGAAAATTTTTTACCAGCAATGTCATACCGGTTGATGAGAATCTTTGCCTTGCAATAATAAAAGATTTGACAAAAGTCAAAGAAGCCGAAGAAAAAATTGAAGCCATAGAAGAAACGAATAAAGAATTGAATGATATTATTGATCTTAGTGCTGATGGGCTGGTCAGCATCGATGGGAATGGTATACTCCTTCGGATGAACGAGGCTTATGAGAAGATAGTTAATATTCGAGCAAAGGATTTTCTTGGAAAGCCGGCAATTTTGCTGAAAGAAAAGGGTGTTTTACCGGATTTGGTGAGCACCCATGTATTAAAGGACTTAAAGCCAAAAGACCTTTATTTAACTATCCGGGGAAAGGAAGTATTGCTAACCGGAAGACCGGTATTTAATAGCGGTGGCAAACTTATCCGGATAGTGGCAAATATCAGGGACTTGACAGAGCTGAATAATCTCAAAGAACAAATCCAACGGTTTTATAAGTTGACCAGCCGGTATAAGACAGAATTGGAGAGGTTAAGAGCAAAAGAGCTTGAAGGAGACCTAATAGGCAGCAGCGTTAAAATGAAAAAAGTAGTGGAGTTAGTAGTACAAGTTGCCGAAGTAGGCTCTACGGTGTTGATATATGGTGAAACGGGTACCGGTAAGGAGATTACCGCTAGAATGGTACACCGAAACAGCCGGCGTAAAGAAGGCCCCTTTATAACGGTCAATTGCGGTGCACTTACTACATCATTATTAGAGTCCGAGCTGTTTGGTTATGTAGCCGGGGCATTTACGGGAGCGGATAAAAATGGCAAGATGGGGCTTTTTGAAGCTGCTGAAGGGGGTACGTTGTTTTTAGATGAAATTGGTGAAATGCCAATGGAGATGCAGGTGAAGTTATTAAGGGCAATACAGGAGAAAAAAATACGGCGCATTGGCGGTAACAAAGAAATATCAGTCAATGTGCGTCTGGTTGCTGCTACGAATAAAGATTTAAAGAGTATGGTTGAGAAAGGGGAATTCAGAGAGGATTTGTTTTACAGGTTAAATGTACTTAAAATATCTCTTCCTCCTCTTAGAGTGCGTAAAGAAGATATTCCGGATCTAGTTGACTATTTTCTCGAAAGGTTTAATCGGAAATATGGATTTCAACAAGTGCTGCCAAAAGGTATGATAGCTAGATTAGTGTCTTTTGATTGGCCGGGAAATGTAAGGCAGTTGGAAAATACCATTGAAAGGCTTGTTGTCTTAAGCCGCGGTCTAAATTTAGATCATGAACTACTTAACGATATTATCGATCCCGGGGAACAGATCATTATGGACAATAAACCACTGAAAGAGATTTTGGAATACACCGAACGAGAAATTATTTTTAAAGCATATAAGAAATATGGGAGCACAAGAAAGGCGGCGCGAAAGCTGGGTATCAGCCAGGCAACGGTTTCCCGGAAATTACAGAAGTACAAGCACGATGAACTAAACTGATGCAGAAAGGTAACACTGCTGTTACAGTAATGCATCAGTTTGATTAAGCGCCTTGTTGACAGGAAAAGACTCCTATACTAAGCCGCAAGTGATACAGAAATGTATCGCTTGCGGCTTAGTTTTATTGGTCAACAAAGGCTAGAATCCCTTGTGTAGTGCGATAATTCAGAAAAGTGCGAATTGGTATAACGCTTGCATAATAAATTAGGAAAATTCGTTTTATTGATACCATTATAATGTTTTCGATCTTAATAGCCAGGTTTTTATGCCAATCTATTGATGAAGATGATGTTTTATCGTGACGGAGAACGGCTGTGTGTTGATCTCAAGTGTACCTCGGCAACTATTCGAAGTTCACGGATAATTGCAAATCGAGGCGACTGAATTTTTAAAAAATTTAGGATGGTGGAGAAATGGGCGCAATTAGCAAAAGAATCTTGTTGGAAAATGTTCCGGATTATATTCAGGAGGGGGACCGGGTGTGGACCGGTGGTTGGACTGTTGTACGTAAACCCATGGCCATGGTTTATGAAATCATCAAAAGGGAAAAAAGGAACCTGCACATGGTGGCTAATCCCGGCGGACCCGAAATTGATTTAATGACCGGGTGCGGGTGTGTTACTAAAACAGAAAGCAACTACATTGGTAATGAGGTCTTCGGCCATCCTTATAATTTCCGGCGTCGGTTGGAGGACTCGCGGTACAAGGGAGAGTTCTTCCATGATGACTGGACGGTGACCACCGGTGCTCTGAGAATTATGGCCGGGGCCATGGGCATTCCCTTTATCCCCACTAAATGTCTTAAGGGAACAGATATCATCAATCCCGAAATGGATGGGTTTCATACTCTCAGGGGCAAAGATGCAAAAGTTCCTAAAAAGAAAGCAGTCTTGATGGAGGACCCCTTTTGGGAAGGGGAGACAGTGGTTTTAATTCCTGCTCTGCGGCCCGATGTTTGTCTCATCCATGCTCAAGAGGTAGGTGAGGACGGAACGGTCCGCATCAGCGGCGGGGCCTTCCTTGACTATTACGCTGCTGTAGCTGCCAAGATAACAATTGTCTCAGCTGAAAGGATTGTTCCTATTGAGGAAATGGAGCAAACTGCCGAGGCCAATACTATTCCGGGTGAGGTGGTAGATGGTATTTTGGAAGTTCCCTATGGTGCTCATCCCACGGCTTTACAGGGCTTTTATGATAATGACCCGTGGTGGTTTAAAGAATATATGGAAGCTTCCAAAGATACTGAAAAAATGGATACGTGGGTCCGAAAATGGATTTATGAAGTGAAGAGTTTTGAAGAGTATCTACTAAAGGTAGGGATGAAAAGAATACAGAAACTTCGAGCTGATACGGTTTTAGGCTACAATCCCGATATTAAGAGACGGCTCGATAAGTTAGAGGAGGTGAAATAAGTGGTCGTGGAAAAAAGGACCGAGGAAGCTGCCTATAACGCCCCACGTCCATATAGTCAACTAGAAATGATGGTAATAGCCTCCAGCAGACTGCTGCAGGATCGTGAGAGAGTATTAGTGGGAACAGGCCTTCCGTTGGTGGGGGCAGGTCTCGCCAAGAACATCCACGCCAAGGATATGGTGGTGATTATGGAGGCTGTTGCTTTTGACAGTGATCCCCAAGCATTGCCGTTTTGTGTGGCCGACCCTAGGGCGGTGTACAAAACAAGGTGGGTACCGACGGCGATAGAGGTTATGGGGCAGTTCCTCCAGAGTGGCAAAATCGATGTTGGTTTTTTGGGCGGTGCACAGGTTGATAAGTACGGAAATATTAATTCTACAATTATCGGCAATTATCATAATCCTCGAAAGCGTTTTGAAGGATCGGGCGGTGCAAGTGATATAGCTGGCCTGTCCAAAAGAACTATTATTATCATGGTTCATGAGCCAAAAAGGTTTGTGGAAGAGGTTGATTACATTACCAGCACAGGTTGGAAATGCCGTTCTTTTGACGGAAATTTGCTGGTAGACAGGGATGAACTGGGCCTTGGTGGAGGACCTGATGCGGTGGTATCTACGATGGGAGTTATGAAGTTTGATAAATCAAGTAAAGAGATGTATGTACAGTACTACTATGCCCACCTGGGTGTTACTGTTGAAAAGATCCAACAAGCCACGAGTTTTGACATAGATATCTCGCGGGCAAAACCCATGGATCCGCCTACCTCAATTGAACTTGAGGTTTTAAGAAAGAAGGTTGACCCAGAAGGGATTTACATGAAATATTAACAATGCTTTTGAGCAAGGGGGTGAATGCTTATCATTGAAAAGTTTATAGGGGCATTTGAACAGGGGGATAAAGTGGCTTTAGGCAGGTTGCTTAAAGAAGTAGAAAACCAGACCCCATTAGGTTACGAAATGCTGAAGCAGACCATTTCCAGGGAAGGAAATTCCCATATTGTGGGGATTACCGGTCCCCCGGGCGCTGGGAAGAGCACCATTATTACGAAACTGTGTCAAGTGTTATCCAAACGGGGATTAAATGTGGGAGTGGTATGTATTGATCCCAGCAGCCCTTTTAATGGAGGAGCTCTGCTGGGTGATAGAGTCAGAATGCAGGACGCGGCAAAGCTTCCGCAGGTTTTTATTAAAAGCCTAGCTACTAGAGGAAATCTTGGAGGTCTGGCTGTCTCTACCGCTGATATCGTTCAAGTGCTTGATGCATTTGGCAAAGATTTAATCATTGTCGAAACAGTAGGCGTCGGACAGGTCGAATTTGATGTCTTGGATATCGCGGATACGGTAGTGCTTGTCACTGTTCCAGGTTTAGGTGATGCTATTCAGACATATAAAGCCGGTATCATGGAGATAGCAGATTTATATGTGGTAAATCAGGCCGACAGAGGCGGCGCAGATGAAACTGCCAGAGACCTACGGATGATGGTTGAGGAAAGCGGCAAAAAAGATTGGCAGCCACCCGTGATAAAAACGGTGGCAATTAATAGGCAGGGAATAGAAAAATTGTCGGAGGAAATTCAGCGGCACAGGAGTTATTTACTGCAGGCGCAGTTATGGCAGAAAAAGCGTAGAGAACGTAATGCCAAAAAACTTACTAGAATGCTCGAAGCGTTATTCAATGTCAAAGCCGCCCAATACATCGAAAGTCATCGGGAAGTGGAACAGTTGGTAGAGCGGGTCAGAGAAGGTAACCATGACCCATATTCTGCCGCTATTGAAATATTGGAAAATATGCTCAAAAGCTAATATGAAATAAGAGTAGGGGGTTTAACATGGCAAATTCAGAAAAAAAGCTGTTTGACCAAGAAATGCTTCAAAGAATTGAAGCTGAGAAAGTCCGCTGGAACAAAGAAACTCTAAAGGGAAAAGCGGGAGAGGAAAATTATTATACCGAATCCGGTATACCCATTGATATTTTATATACACCGGCACACCTCAAGGAGTTAGATTATTTCCAAGACCTTGGCTTTCCCGGTGAGGCACCATACGTACGTGGTGTATACCCGAATATGTACCGTGGACGTTTGTTTACGGTCCGCCAGCTTTCAGGTTTTGGCGCTCCTGAAGATTGCAACATACGCATTAAGTTTCTGCTCGATAACGGTGCAACTGGTGTTAATATAGTCTTTGATTTGCCCACAGTTCGAGGCTACAATTCTGATGATCCTGAGGCTGAAGGTAATGTCGGCGCCTGCGGCGTGGCGATAGATTCCCTGGAGGACATGGAAGCGCTGTTTGAAGGGGTGCCTATTGATGAGATTTCTTCGTCGGTGGTTACCCATATGCCCAGTACTACGGTGGTGCTGATGGCAATGTACACAGTTATGGCAGAAAAGCGCGGCATACCTCTGGAAAAACTATCTGGGACAAACCAAAACGATTTTTTGATGGAAACCACTATTGGCAGTGCCCCAGAAATATTACCTCCTAAGGCATCATTTAGGCTGCAATGTGATGCCATTGAATACGCCAGCAAAAATCTTCCCCGATGGAATCCTGTCAGTTATAACGGTTATAACTTACGAGAAGCAGGTACCAGCGCAGTTCAGGAAGTGGCCATTGCCATTGCAAATGCTATAGCGACAGCAGAAGAATTAATTAGGAGAGGGAATAAAATTGATGACTTTGCAAAAAGAATGTCTTTCTTCTGGGATTTATGCAATGACTTCTTTGAGGAAATTGCCAAATGCAGGGCTTCGAGGATTGTATTTCAGGAAGTAATGCGCGATAGGTTTAATGCTAAGGATATCAAATCCCAATTGATGCGTTTCCATGTTCAAACGGCCGGCATCACTTTAACCGCTGTGGAACCACTTAATAATATTGCCCGCTCGGCAATTCAGGGATTGGCGGCAATCCTTGGAGGATCGCAATCCCTGCACATTGATTCCTTTGATGAAGCATATTCCGCGCCAACTGAAGAAGCTGCTTTGGTTTCATTGCGAACTCAACAGATTTTACAGACTGAAACAAATGTGGTAAATACTGTAGATCCACTGGCTGGTTCATACTATGTGGAAACTCTAACCCAGGAAATGGCGAAACTAATCCGCGAATACGTTGCGACAATTGAAGCCAAGGGAGGCTTGGTTGCTGTAACTGAGAACGGCTGGCTGCACAGGGAGATTTCTGACTTTGCATATAAGCAGCAGAAAAAGATTGAAAGCGGCGAACATAAAATAGTCGGGGTCAACTATTTCCCAATGGAGCACAAAGAAACTGACATTGATGTTTTTAGGTATCCTGAGACAGAAGGAAGACAAAAGGAGAAACTGGCTCAATTGCGCCAAAAAAGAGATCAGGGAAAATTGGATAAAGCCCTGGGTATTTTAAGAGATAAATGTCATTCGGATGAAAATATCATGCCATATGTCAAGGATGCAGTAGAAGCATTGGCTACGTTGGGTGAAATTGAAGAGATCTTCCGTGAAGAATTTGGCCTCTGGCAATTTCCGTTGGCCTAAACGATAAGAATGGGGGAGAAGAGAGCATGGAAAAGAGAATAAAAGTTGTCATGGCAAAACTTGGGTTGGATATCCACTGGCGTGGTGCCGTTGTAGTTTCCAGAATGCTAAGGGATGAGGGGATGGAAGTTGTCTACTTGGGCAATCAGTTTCCTGAACAGATTGTGGAGGCAGCATCCCAGGAAGGCGCCGATGTAGTGGGCTTAAGTACTTTGGGCGGCAATCACAGTATTCTGGGACCAAAAGTTGTAAGGCTGCTCAAGGAAAAGGGATTAGATGATGTATTAGTTCTCATGGGGGGAGTTATTCCTCCGGATGATATTCCTAAACTCAAAGAAGCTGGCGTTGCAGAGGTTTTTGGCCCGGAAAGCAGAATTGATACAATTTCTACATTTATAAGAAGCAAGGTTATATAGTAAAATGGGCTGTGTCTAAGCGCACTTGCAACCCCATGCCAAAAGAGGAGTGAGGAAGACTATGAAAATGGACGGGAAAGTGGTATTAATTACTGGCGGCGCCAAGGGCATCGGTAAAAAAACGGCGGAAAAGTTCTTAAAAGAAGGAGCCAAGGTGGTCATTGCGGATTTTGATGCAGCTGCAGGAGCGGCAGCTTTGGAGGAATTTGGAGCAGGTGAAGATGTCAAGTTTATTCAGGTTGATGTTACGACTACTCAGCATGTTGAAGCAATGGTTAAGTTCACTAAAGACGCATATGGTAAAGTGGACGTACTGATCAACAACGCTGGAATAACCATTGACGGCTTTCTCACAAAAATGGAAGATAGTTTCTGGGAGAAGGTCATTGCCGTTAATCTAACCGGGGTTTTTAAATGCACCAGAGCAATTGCTCCGCTAATGATTGAGCAGGGGTCGGGAGTGATACTTAATGCTTCCTCGGTAGTAGGATTGTACGGTAATGTAGGACAGACCAATTACTCAGCCACTAAAGCCGGCGTAATCGGCCTTACTAAAAGTTGGGCGAAAGAATTAGGCCCAAAGGGGATAAGGGTGAATGCGGTAGCGCCGGGTTTTATTGTAACAGATATGACCGCTAAAGTGCCGCAAAAGGTACTTGATTTAATGGAAAATAAAACACCTCTCAGGAAACTTGGTCGGCCGGAAGACATTGCATCGGCATATTTATTCCTTGGGTCCGATGATGCCAGTTTCATAAACGGGGCGGTGCTTAGTGTTGACGGAGGATTGGTAATGGGCTGAAGTAAGAGCAAGCTTGATATGAATAAAGAGAGGCTATTCTGGGGTGCGAAACCAACAAAGTTCCGAAGTTTTCATTAGTGAAAATTTCGGAACTTTTGATAATATGAATTGGGGCCAAGGAGGAGCCTTATTAACAGTGATAGTGGTGGTAGAAAGATAGGTAAAATGATAATATATTAATTAAGATTAAATATAGAAACTGGGGGAGAAGACATGCTAGAAAAATATACTTTAGGAAAGACGGGGTTGGAGGTTACGGAATTTTGCTTAGGCGTACTGCCTGTGGGGTCGTAGCTTGAAGTTTAATTAGTTTTATATTTTTACGCGATGCGTAGGACTTTAAGGTTTTCACCGCACATGACTATAAATCGAATTCATATAAGTCTAATTGCAAACTCAGGGCACACGGGACTGCAATAACCGCGGAGTAAGCATTTATCCCGATCAACTTCCGCTTTGCCTTCCCGTTAACACTGATGTTTAGAAAATAATGGAAGGAATATGGTGTTGGTTGGTGAATATTTTGAAGTGTAGTAATAGTAGTAAATGTTTTGGGTACTGTTATACCGGTCATCGGTTGGTTTATAATTTTACCGTTGGGTGATCTCTTGGTCCTGATTTTGGCAATTATCGGAATAATTAATGCCGCCAAAGGTGAAACAAAAGCACTTCCCCTTTTAGGTAATATCACAATTCTAAAGTAAGTAAAGGACCCGAGGATTATCCTCGGGTCTTAATATATCTATGGATAGCGTAATTGTAAACCTGGTCCACGTTGATGGCGGTCTTTTAGCTTATGTAATTTGCCTGTCTAGTATATTTCCATCTGCACTCAGTATGGTGAGTTCTCAAATAAACGTTTTCTCAGTTTTGCTTGACAAGAACTTAGTAACTGTTTATTATTAAACAGTGTTAAATAAATTAAACAGTGTTAAGCTAGGCTTTAAACTAAATAGGGCTTAATCATAACTATGAAAAAGGGGCACTTTTTTATGGCTTTCGGGCTGACTGCTCATCGAAGATGGTGGAGGACAGTTTCGATACTGTAGCAAGTATAAGAGTCAAATAGGGAGGATGTTTATCTTGGGTAAAGAACGTCAATTACGCCAAAGGGAAGCAACAAAAAATGAAATTTTGGATGCAGCACGGGAAATAGTTTTTAAAGAAGGTTTTCAGGGACTGTCAGTACGTAAGATCACTAATCAACTAGACTACTCTCCCGCCATTATCTATCATTATTTTAAAAACAAGAACGAGATAATTGAAACATTGGTAAGCGAGGGATATAAACGAATATTTGCTGCCGTAAGTTCAATTACAAGAAACGAGGATGAACCTGAAAAAGAGATTAGGGAGGCATTTACAAATTTATTAAAAGCAGCCCTAGACTCCTCGGAAGAATATAAAGCTGTTATGCTTAATGATGATGCCGCCGTACTGCAGAAGACAGCCCTTCTGAAACCAGGGGTCCCGGAAAAGAGCCCAACTTTGAAGATGTTATGCGAAAACCTTCGAAGGGGCATAGGCCAAGGCCGTTATTCGTGTTATGACCCTGAACTTACGGCACAGGTGCTTTGGACTGCTATATTCGGTTTAATCATAAAAGTAATAATTGAGAAAGACGTTTCCCAAGAACAAATAAATCGGCTGTTAGACCATCATTTTACTGTATTGTTTAACGGGATTTTAAAAAGATAAGAAATTTGGTTTTAAGTATTTTAATTACGGAGGTGCAGCATGAATACATTAGTGGCTTATGCCAGCAAGTACGGGTGCACAGAAAACTGTGCGAGAATGCTATCAGAAAAGCTGACTGGGGAGGTTGATTTATGTGATTTGAAGACGGCGAAGATTGTAGATCTCTCAAAGTACGACAAGGTGATTGTCGGTGGTTCAATTTATGCTGGTAAGGTTCGAAAAGAAGTTAGTGATTTTTGCTCGACAAACCTGAATGTATTAAAAGAGAAAAACCTTGGACTCTTCGTATGTGGTATGCTAGAGGACCAGGCCGAAATGGAACTAAACAATTCTTATCCTTCCGAACTGTTAACTAAGGCTTTAGTCAAGGAATTCATGGGAGGAAAATTTCAATTTAAGAAGATGAAACTCCCGGAGAAATTTATAGTAAAGATGGTCTCTAAAGCAGACAAGAGTCGTCCTGCATTGGACACTAGTAAAGATGTTTCGACTATATCGGAGCAAACTATCACTAGATTCGCAGCCGCAATGAATAATGCTTAAGAGAACTTGACTGAAGGGTTATTTTGTTCATAATAGGGGGGAAAGGAGTATATTATGAAATTTCAAAAAAACATTAGTATCCTTGTTTTTTGTATTATAATAGTATCCTTAATCGCCACTACAAGTGGGATATTATCTAACCACGGGCCGGGAGCTTATGAATATCAGTCTGTTCGTGGGGAAACTGTTACTATTTACGGCAGAGGGTTATACCAGCACATGTCGTCAGAAGTTGCCGTGCAAGGCATTGCCCAAGACTATGTCACTTTATTTATAGGGATACCTTTGCTGATAGCAGCACTTTTTCTAGTACGAAAGGGTTCTGTTAAAGGGAAATTTCTTTTAACAGGAGTGTTGGGGTATTTTCTTGTAACTTACCTTTTTTATTTAGTAATGGCTATGTATAACCCTCTTTTCTTGGCTTATGCTTTCTTAATGGGTGCTTCATTTTTTGGCTTTACTTTAGCTATGTTTTCTTTCGAAGTTGATAGTTTGCCGGAATCATTTAAAGAGAATACTCCAGTAAAGTCTGCAGGAGTATTTTTAGTAGCGCAGTCTTTCCTAATAGCTTTTCTATGGTTAAGTATCGTAGTTCCGCCGTTAATAAATGGAGAAATTTATCCGCAACAAGTAGAACACTACACAACTCTTATTGTTCAAGGCATGGACTTAGGCCTATTATTACCAGCAGCTATCATTTCGGGTATCCTCTTAATAAAGAAGCAGACGTATGGTTACTTACTTGGTCCCGTGTACTTTGTTTTCTTATCAATCTTAATGACTGCTTTGACGGCCAAAGTTATTGCTATGGGAATATCAGGCTATAACATTATTCCAGTAATTTTTATCATACCAACATTTGCGCTTATTTCAATATTCTTTTCGGTTCTATTAATTAAAAATGTAATCGGGAAGCCGGGCAGCGCTGAAAAACCGCTTGTCATTTGAAGCATTATAACAAAGGTTGGCCTGGACCAAGATATATAGAACCGTTGAGTATTCATTGCAGTGGTTGAATAATAGAAAGAGCAAAAGAGGGGGCACAGCATGCGTAATATTGAATCTGAGAAGGTTATTGTAAAGTTAGACCCGGATAAACAGTTAACCCAATTAGCTGAGCAAGTTATTGCCGAGCTTCCCCTTAATACTATAGTTATAGGCGGTACGCAAAATATTGCCGCGGAAAATAGCCGGCGGCTTTTTAAGTTAATAAAAAGTTTAGGCTATCAAGGCCGGGTATTCCAGGAACTGTCCTCGCCGGATGCTATTATTTTTGAAGCAGACGGTTATCTCTTACCTCTGATTTTAAATTCTACTAACCTTTATTGGTTGCGAGATGCCCATTTGGCTGCCATTAAGAAGTACGGGGATTTTATACCTTGGGACAACATAACGGTAGAGGGTTACTTAGTATGTAATCCCCATTCGGCAGTATCTAAGAAAACTGGGGCAGTGTGTCAAGATTCTGAAGATGCCGCGGTGTATGTCCGACTAGCCGAAGAAGTCTATAATTTACCCAATTTTTACATCGAATATAGTGGCACATACGGTGACACAAATTTGGTACAGGCATGTGCTGATGCCAGAGAAAGCATCCATTTAATATATGGCGGGGGAATAGCTACCTTAGAACAGGCTGAGGGGATGCTCAGCCTAGTGGATACCATAGTGATAGGTAATTTGATTTATGATGATGCGAAAGAATTGATGAAGATAGTAAACTGTTTGTACAACAGATGAAGGTGTAAAAAACTTAAATATTTCTAATTATTGAAGGGCCCCGGTCACGATCTGATTGGGGTTTAGTTATGACCTTATAGTTGTATAACGATAACAATAATACAACGCTTATAAATATACATTGACAGTCGTGGTAATTTAATGTATATTATAGTTATGGAGGTGATACTATGGTCGATAATAAAATTCCCTCCGATTTACTTAGAGGGCACACCGATACAATTATCCTTAAGCTGTTATTGAGTGGAGATAAATATGGCTATGAAATAACGAAATTAATACTTTTAAACTCCAGGGGCGAGTATGAACTGAAAGAATCCACAATGTTTTCGAGCCTAAAGAGAATGGAGAAGGACGGTAATGTAACTTCATATTGGGGTGATGAGAGCCAGGGCGGGAGAAGAAAGTACTATAAGATTACAGAAAGAGGAAAAAAGATTTATTCTGAAAACAAACGGAATTGGGAAAATGCCAAGCGTGTCTTAGATCAATTGCTATAAACGAAAGGTGGAGATAAAATGCAAGAGAAATTAATGAAATATTTAGATGGGGTATTTGCACCCTATAAAGACTTATATGCAGTTAAGGAACTGAAAGAAGAGCTATATGTTGATTTACAGGAAAGGTTGAATGATTTTAGAAACCAGGGCTATGATGATGAAGCTGCATATAGTATGACCATCGATTCTATTGGGGATATTGACGAGATCTTAGAAAGCATCATCGATAAGACAAGGGATGCCGGACCAAGCGAGAAGAAGTCCGATAAAGGTACAATTAGGGAAAGCATTACCGATAAGATAAAAGGGCTGCGGCAGACGGTGAAAAGGGATATGTCTATGAGCAACCTTCAAGGTTCCGATTTAAAAGGGGTAAAAGTACAGGATGGGAAGTTTAACTGCAGTTCCTTAAATGGGTCAGACTTCAGCGGCTCAGATTTAACAAACAGCTCCTTTAAATACAGTGATTTAAGAAACGCTATATTTGACGGTGCTGACCTTACTGGAGCAAAAATAATTGCGTCCGCATTGAAAGATGCAAGTTTTAAAAACTGTGTTTTGAATAACACAGTTTTCAATAGTTCAGATTTGTCCGGGGTATGTTTCGACGATCAAACGCTTATTGGTACAGTTTTTAAAAATACGGGCCTAGCAGGAACGTCTTTCAAAAATGCCATATTAAGAGACGTTATTTTTAAGACAGATGTAAAAAAAACTGTCTTTGACGGTGCCACAATGGATAAACTGACTTACGCCCTTTTGAAAGGCAGTAATGCGAACCTGACGAATGTCATGGTCATTTAGGTAATTATGATGAAAACAGATATAGCGATTTCCCTAAGTGGCATCGAATACAGAAGTTGAAGATTCCGCCGCAAATAGTAATCTTTTTAACCTGTGCGGTATTATTTTAAAAATTAATTCCATGGGGCCCTTTTTATGCATAGGATGTATCAACAATGTTTTGTAAGGAGGCTTTACGTTTTGAGTAAAAAAAGATATACACACGCCATGGTTCCTATGCAGGGGGATATTATTCCAAGCCCACCAGAAAGTTGTGAAGGCCAGTTATACACTGTACGGGCCGGGGATACACTCTTCTTAATTGCTCGTAGATTTGGAGTAACGCTCCAGCAGATTCGCGCTGCAAACCCACAGATTGTAAATCCAAATATTATCTTTATCGGCCAGGTAATCTGCATCCCTACAGTTACACCCGAGCCAAGTGAGCAGCTACGCGTCCTATCACTTAGATTTTTAACGGAAACAGGTCAACAGCTCCCCATGGTGGATAATGCAGTTCAACTTATTGACAGAGTAATCGTACGAGCAACGTTTACTCGTCCGGTTTCACGAGCGTTTTTCTTTCTGGAACCTACCGGCACAGAAACTTGTGAAGCAGCCAGTCTAATCGGGATTGACTGTCCCAGTGCAGTTACCGGTGTTGCAGAGATACTTTGGCAGGTTCCTAGAGGTACTTTAGGACGCGTATTTGTTGTGGCATGCATCGATAGCGTTTGTGCAAAGTCAGATGAAATTCTTGTTATTCGTAATGAATAGCACAAACCGTGGACTCGTCCACGGTTTTTACATTAAACGCTAAATTATTAACTTTTTTGAGTCTAAGCCTTTAAAAAACAAATGACCATGTAACAAAACAAAATTTCATTAGGACATATTTTTGGGAATATAAGGTTTTTTATGATAACATACATAAGTAGAAGAATTGATATTTACTCCCGGACCATAAGAAAGATTGGGGTGTACATATGGACTCACCTTGTTTTTCCAACTTAATAGAGAAATATAATAAAAAAGTATATAACCTTGCTTACCACATTACAGGCAGTAGACAAGATGCTGAAGACGCTGTCCAAGAAACATTTCTTCAGGTCTATAAGCATCTGGATGATTTTCGAGGTGATAGCAGTATCTATACATGGATATATAGGATTACAGTAAATATATGTTTCCAGTTAAAGAAACAAAATGATAAAGCCTATGTTGAGAACTTAGAAGAGAAAATCGACCTATACCGGGATAAGATACCTTTTCCACAACAGGCTAACAACAGTAATCCGGAGGAAGCAGTATTAATTAACGAAATAACCAAAGTTATTAGAAATGAATGTCAGCAAATAGTGATGCGTAAGCTTCCGGAGAAGCAAAGAATTGTTTTTGTAATGAGGGTAGTTCTGGACCTTTCATATCAGGAGATTTCCGATACATTAGGAATATCGGAGAATGTTATCAAGGCAAGACTGCACAGGGCCAGAATAAGTCTTCTGAGCCATTTCCAAAACAAATGCCAGTGGTACATACAAGGAGAACCAAGCTCCTGTTGTCGGGAAAAAGCTGGTTATATTTTAACTCAGGATACCGAAGCGCTTAAAAGGGTTTTTGAGGGGATGAAAGACTGTAATTCTGATAATGAAAATGCAAACACTTCTGAACAGGAGTGTCAGAAACTGGAACAAATTTATAAACAAGTACAAATTCCACACCAGAAACCAAGTGTGGAACTGATAAAGAATTATGTTTTTCAAGCTTAGGATAAAAAACTACAAAAAAGCCGTAACCTGCCTTTCGTTTTTTTCTCTAAATAAGTAGAGAAAGCGAAAGGTTTTAATTTTTTATTAAAGGAGATGTATTATGTACAATTCACTTCAAGGATTAATCATTAGTGGAATATTTGCGTTGATGCTGCTGGCATTGGTTTTTTCCGGTACCAGTATTCCTTTTATATCTGAATATTGGAATGCTACAATTATACTTTTGGTTTTAGGTTTGTTCATGTGTACCTTTGGGGCCATGGGATACATTCTGGCAAAATCCACGTTCAGCCCGATTACACTGGTTGGAAGTTTTTTGGGAGTACTAGCTCTAGTAATTGGGGCATTGAGTTTTTTCAATAAAACTATCCCTTTTCTGCATGGTGAGCGCCAAGCATTTATCGCAATAGCAGTTATTATACTTCTGAAGGTTATTCTGGCACGAATCCAGCTTTATGTTATTAAGTAGACTGTGTTTTTTGGGTGATTAGCCATAACCTCGTTACTTTTTATTACTCTAAGTAGATAGAAAAGAAAAGAAAGGGTGTTATTTAAATGAGTAAAAACTTTATAATTGACGAGAAACTTTGTACTTGTTGTGGACTGTGTGTGAAGGAATGTGTACGACACGTCAAAATTCCTCACCAGAATCATGTTAATCCTCAAAATCCGGCCTGCAGTAAATGCTACCATTGCTTAACTGTTTGTCCTAATGAGGCAATTAAAGTTAAGGATACAGATACAGATATTGCACCTGATTTTGATAACCAACTGCTGACTTCCATCGATGAGGATAACTTGATGCAATTCTTTTCTTTTAGACGAAGCCATAGGAAATATGAGAAGAAGATGGTTGATGAAAGAACCCTAGAAAAACTTGTTAGCGCGGCTAGTTACATTCCCTCAGGTGGTAACAGCCATTCTTATGAGTTTACGGTAATTAAGAGTGAACAAGTAAAGAAAGCACTAAAAAAGGAATTGGCCGCCTTTTATGCAAGAAAAAATACTATCATAAATAATGCTTTGCTAAGAAACATAGCGGCCCTATTTACAAACGCCTCTACCCGGGGGTTTCTAAAAGATCCTGCCTACCGCAACCGAATGAAAGATCTATTTAATAGAATTAGCACAGGGGAAGATCCTTTGTTCTATGGTGCACCGGTTATTATAATTATCCATTCCAAGGAAGAGGTGCCTACTCCAAAAGAAGACAGCATCCTTGCCGGTTACAATATGACCTTAATGGCACAGGCCCTTGGGTTAGGTACTTGCTTTGTAACGCTTGCTCAAAAGGCTATTAACTCCAGCAGCCAATGCAAAAAAATATTAAATTTGTCAAAGGAAGATAACATCAACGCAGTCCTTTTACTTGGATACCCCTTGGTGAACTATCTTAGACCCGCACCAAGGTTTAGAAAGGAAATTAAATGCCTTTGACATCTTAGACGTTTAAGATATTAACAAACAAATTAGCCGGTGGTTTGAAAACTGGAAATGGAAGTAAAGGTTAGAACAATATTATTTAAGAGTTCGCTTAGGGAGGAAATAGAAATGAACGAGATGAGCGTTATTTTTCGAATACTTATTGGGGACTTTTTGATTTTGCATGGTCTTGTACTTCCGATTATGGCCCTGGTACCCAGCGACAAAGTCGAAGGCGCCCCAGTGGGGAGTTTTTGGGCGGAATCCTGGCTTTTTGGGACAGGGATGGGAGTGAAATTTGCGATTTATGGATTATCAGCAGTTTCAGCAGTGTTATTTATCCTTAGTGGAATGAGTTTTATGGGTTTGCTTGTACCCTACCGCGCATTTAATACGTTACTTTTAGCCGGCGCAAGCGTCTCATTGGTTCTAATTACAGTTTTTTGGCTCCCCTGGTTTATTATTGGAATCGCGCTCAATTTATTAATTCTAATAGTGGCAGTTTAGTGTGCATGTGAAATAAATATGGGAGGTTTTTATATGAATACCACAGAAGTAAAATTGGGATTTTGGGCATCAGTTTTGTCAGCACTCTTTAGTATTATATGGTTTATTACCTATAATTTGCGAGATGCATTTCAGGCTGTACCAAACTGGAAAGACCTGCAGGCATATGCCGATGCATTTCGTGTGGTGAGGTTGGCCTATGTTTATCCCTCATTATTATTGGCTCTAACTTATATCATTCTTTTGGCATGTATCCATAGGGTGGTTTCAGAAGAGAAGAAAATTTGGAGTTTGATTGCTTTATCTATCGGAATTCTATATTCGGTGATGGCGAGTATCAATTATAACATTCAGGCAGTGGCTGTACGCCTAAGCCTTGCGGCAGGGGAAACACACGGTATTGAAATGTTGATTCCGGATAATTTAAACTCAATTTTCAATGCCCTGGCGAACTCTTATGTTTATATGGCTTTATCTATGTATTTTCTAGGATTTGTATTTTCAAAGGGAAGAAATGAGCGATGGATTAAGGGCCTGTTACTAGTACAAGTGGTAACTGCCATCGGCCAGGTAGGCTATTCTATGTTTGATATGAACACTGGCATCTTCATCGCGACTAGCATGGTATGGGTTATCGGGGCTCCTCTGGTATTCATCCTGATAGCAGTCTGGTTCAACCGCCAAAGAATATAGTAACAGGCGTTTTTTTTGCTAAGCACATCCATTATGGTAAGCATCTAAAAAACATAAAGAATATTAAGCTGCGTTTTCGTAAATGCTATGCGTAAATATTTTAGGAGGTATTTATAAGATGGATACGCAACGGGCTAAGGAAATTGTCACTTCACCGATTATGGCAAATGTAACTCTCGATGGAGAGGCCGTCTATATTGAACAGGTGAACGACCAAGAAAACACAGCCAGAATTTATCCCCTTAATCAGCCTGATAAAGAACAAGAGGTCTCCTTGAATAATCTAAAGGAGCACTAGAATTATCGTTAATGGCTAGACCAAGTAGGAATTAAAGACCCGGGAGAATTACCCCGGGTCTTTAATTCTTTTCCCGTATGAGAAATACCTTATAAAAGGGCTTAAGGGCCCGGAATACTGTTTTTTAGTCTTCTCCTGGAACTTGCAGATGCGCCTTTGCGTCTAAAGAGATATCAAGCTTTTAATGGGAGATGTTTACATGAAAAGCCGGTTGTTTTTAATACTTTGTGTTTTACTGGCAGTGGGCTTGTTCGCTGGGTGTTCCGGTGAGTTTTCGCCATTCGGTCAAAATGGAGCCTTTGATAAAGCTAAGATCAGCGTGGAGACTGTTAGCGGAAACTCCCAATTTGCTTTTAACATTTTCAAGCAGTTGGATAAGGAGGACAGGGATCAGAGTATCTTCACATCGCCACTAAGCATTTCAACGGCACTAACAATGACTTACCAGGGAGCGGAAACGACAACTAAGGAAGCGATGGCAAAGACTTTAGGCTATACGGGTATTGAAGACGGACAACTCAATGAAAGCTACAAGAACTTGATTCGGTACTTGAAGCAGTTGGACAAAAAGGTGGAAATGAATATCGGCAATTCGTTGTGGGTTAGGGCTGGAGAGGATATTAATGAAGAGTTTTTGGCTGTAAACAAGGACATATTCGATGCTTCAGTGACACAGCTGGACTTTTCCAAAGAAACTGCCGCAGGCGAAATTAATCAGTGGATATCCGATGCTACGAATGAGAAAATCGAAAAGATGATTGATCCGCCAATATCAGCAAATGTCGTGATGTATCTGATTAATGCCATATACTTTAAGGGGGACTGGGCAGAGCAATTTGATAAGGATAATACCTACGCTGCACAATTTCATGCAGGGGACGGCAGTACCCGTGAAGTGATGATGATGAGCAAAAACGGAAAAGTGGAATACGGACAGGGAGATAACTTCAAAGCAGTCAGGCTCCCATATGGCAGCGGGAACGTGGCCTTTTACAGTATTCTGCCGGATGAAAATGTACCTATCAGCGATTTTATTGCTGAACTGAATTTAAACCGCTGGGAGGCTATCAGGGATAGTATTTCAGAGAAAGAAGAGGTTCAATTACGGCTGCCGCGGTTTAAATTGGAATATGGAATCAAAAAACTGAAGGACAGCTTGGTGAGATTAGGAATGGGGGAAGCGTTTTCAGTTACAGCCGACTTTTCAGGTATTCGCGATGGTATTAGTATCAGCAGGGTGCTCCACAAGGCGGTAATCGAAGTCAATGAACAAGGCAGTGAAGCCGCAGCGGCAACCGTGGTGGAGATGAAAGAATCAGCAGCGGCCGAACCGCTGACATTCATTGCCAACCGTCCTTTTCTATTTATCATCGCAGACGATGAGACCGGAACCATTCTATTTTTAGGGAAACTTTATGATGTGAAACCCTAAGAAGTTAAAATAATCCCATAAGAACTTCCAAAAAGGAATAAAGGCTAGAACGGGAGTTCCATCAGCGAATTGGATTAGTCCTGTATGTATATTTTATAAGGTACGGCTCTTATTTTGGCTTACAAAAGTAGTTCATATAAAAATATCAAGGTAGGGGGTTATCCATACCTTGATATTTTTATAACAGTAAGACTAAACATTAAAGTATTGTTTTTGTATTAAAAGATGATGCCGAAGGTGGAGTTGGTAATTAATATCGTACAATTTTGAAATTAGATTTGCAAGTTATGACGTTATCTTTTTGATTTTCATTTGCTGGATGTGATTGGAGCAGCCTGATATTCGCAGGCTGCTCCTTCAATATGGGTTATTTTGCGATTGTTTTTTTAGAATGAGTATTGGACTTCTTTGAGAATTTCACAAGGAAAATACCCAGTGCTGCTGCTGCGACACCAAATCCTAAGGGATATGAAATACTGGTTGCCAGGTGAAAACCTTCAGGAGCCTGTAGGATATAGGTTACGGTTACAGCCGACATAAAGGTCGCGGGAATTGTGGTAATCCAGTGCAGTTTACCTTCTTGGGCCAGGTAAGCAGAAGCGGTCCACAGCATCATCATGGCTAGAGTTTGATTGGACCAGGCAAAGTAACGCCAAATAATGCTAAAGTCTACCTGCGAGATCAGGAAGCCTACGGCTATCAGAGGTAAGGCTAGAGCGAGACGTTTAATAATCGGTTTTTGTTCGAATTTAAATGCATCGGCAATGGCCAAACGCGCGCTTCTGAATGCGGTGTCACCTGAAGTGATGGGACAGGCAATAACACCAAGCACTGCCAGCAATCCGCCGACTTTGCCAAGGAGTGTGGTGGATATGATATGCACTACAGCTCCGGGACCGCCGTTAGCCAAGGCTGTCTGCAGCCCTTCTGTTCCATTAAAGAAAGTCATGGCTGCAGCAGCCCAAATTAGAGCAATCATGCCTTCGGCAATCATTGAACCATAGAATATCTTTCTGCCCTGTGTTTCGTTTTGTACGCATCTGGCCATCAACGGTGATTGAGTGGCATGGAAACCACTGATGGCACCGCAGGAAATAGTGATAAACAAGAGCGGCCAGAGGGGCAGCCCTTTGGGGTGAAGGTTAGTCAATGCCAGTTCGGGTATTTGATATCCGCCGAAAACTAGGCCGCCGGTTATTCCTACTGCCATAATCAGCAATGCAGCACCAAAGAGGGGGTAGAACCTGCCGATTATTTTATCCACCGGTAAAATAGTTGCCAGGAAGTAGTAGAGAATAATGGCAGCCAGCCACCAAGTTACAGTGAGGCTGTTTGGTGTCAGGGCGGCAAGAAGCTCAGCCGGTCCCACCATAAACACAGTCCCTACCAGTATCAGCAGTACCACAGTGAAAACACGCATGATCTGCTTTGCGGTACCTCCCAGGTAGATGCCTACTAGTTCAGGGATGCTAGCCCCATTGTGTTTAATGGATAACATGCCAGAGAAATAATCGTGTACCGCCCCCGCAAAGATGGAGCCAAAAACAATCCACAAGAATGCTGCGGGTCCCCACAATGCACCGGCTATTGCACCGTAGATGGGTCCCAAACCGGCAATGTTAAGAAACTGAATTAAAAATATTCTCGGCCAGCTCATAGGCACATAGTCAATGCCGTCAGCGGAAGCAACCGCGGGAGTTTGGGCACTAGGATCCACACCTAAAACACCTTCAACGAATTTTCCGTAAAAAACATAACCTGCTACGAGTATGACGAGAGACAGGAAAAAAGTGATCATATTATTGCCTCCTCCTAAATATTATTTGGTCACTATTAATTACATCATAAGATAGAGGGGGAGGCTGCATATTTGGTCTAAAATGCAAATAATCAGGTATGAACTGCCTGATTATTTGCATAAACATCACTAAATATTTAATATTTTTTTGAATTCTTTGATCTGCTTTCGACTGACGGGGATGGGCTGGTCGTGGCCGGCTATTCTTACCTGGTAGGTGTTATGAAACCAGGGTATCACTTCTGTGATCTTTTCCAGGTTTATCAGGTAACTGCGGTGTATCCTAAAAAAGGATAAATCTTTAAGCCGGTATTCTAATTCTGATAAATTATAGCGGGAATGATATTGTTTCTTTTGTTCAGTATGGACAACGGTACTTTTTCCTTCTGTTTCCACAAAGGTAATATCCTCAGGTGGAATGATGATTACTTTGTCATTTTTATTGACGGCGACACGGTGAAGCTGTTTTTTGGGTGCCTGCTGGTTCAAAAGGCTTATTAGCCGTTTCATCTGGCTGCTATCCTGCTGCAGGAAGCGGGATAGAGTATTGCTCAGCCGGTTTTTGGTTACCGGTTTAAGCAGATAGTCCACGGCATTAATTTCAAATGCTTTAACGGCGTACTGATCATAAGCTGTGACAAATACTATTTGGGGGGGAGTGGGTAGCTTAATCAGTTCTCTGGCCACAGTAAAGCCATCCATATCAGGCATTTTTATATCTAAAAACACCAGGTCTGGGGAGAGGTCAAGCACTTTTCTAATAGTCTCTGCCCCCGTACTGGTTTCACCCACAACCTGAAAATCTTCTAGCATGTCCAGGAGATAGACTATTTCTTCACGGGCTGGTTTCTCATCGTCCACTACCAGTACTTTATGCATTAATTTTACCTCCTTTTTCAGCAGGCAGTACAATTCTTACTTTAGTGCCTTCGTTTTTCCTGCTGCTGATAGCCAAGCCAAAGCTGCTGCCAAAATGAGACTTGAGTCTATTGTTTACATTGCTGATGCCGATGTGATCAGCGGAGTCGTTGGGACTGAGGTAAAGTTTGATATCGTTGGGGTTCATCCCTACACCGTCATCTTCAACTATCAATATGATTTTGTGTTTAGTCTGCTCCAAACTGATATAAATGTTTCCTGGTGCGTTTTTTGGGTAGAGACCGTGTTTGACAGCATTTTCTACTATGGGCTGCAGCGTAAAGGGAGGAAGTTTTCGCTTGACAGTTTCGTCAATATTCCAGTGGACCTGTAAATGTTCTTCAAAGCGCGCCTGTTCGATTGCCAGATATGACTTGACGTGCTGTACCTCCCTGGCTATTGATACCATTTCTTTACATGACTGTAGATTTGTCCGGAAATAGTCTGCCAAATGTGCCAATAGGTCCCTGGATTTCTCCGGGTTGGTACGTACCAGGGATCTAACTGTATTCAGCGCGTTAAATAGAAAATGAGGATTAACCTGCGCTTGTAAAGCTCTCAGCTCGGCTTGGTCTAGCAGCTTGGCCTGGTATTCCACTTTTGCTAATTCCAGCTGGGTGGAAAACATCTGCGCTAGGCCGAGAGCCAACTGAGTTTCAATAGAGGTTATACCGTTTTCTCTGTTTTGGTAAATTTTCAGGCAGCCGATTACCTCATCGTTCTCTTTCAAAGGAACGATAATGGCAGAAGCCAGGCGGCAGCCCTGGGTACTGCACTGGATAGAGTCTTTTCTTTGGGCAATATGATACTGTCCAGTGGTAATTACTTTTTTTGTTCCTTCGGTCAGGTAGGAAAGACCGGGTTTATGGTGGTCCTGACCTAGTCCGACATGCGCCAATATTTTGTCTTTATTTGTGATTGCTACCGCTGCGGTGTCAATATGGCTATAGATAATTCCACATGCCTCCCGGGCAGTGACTGTATTTAGACCTTTTCTAAGAATTGGTAGAGTTTGATTCGCTATGGTTAATGCCAGTTGTGCCTGGTAAGCGCCAGCCCGGGCTTTTTCCCAGAAAATATTCTGTATGATACCCATCATGGCTGCGGCCCCCATGCTGTTGACCAGTATCATGGGCAGCCAGATAACGTTGACCAAGGCTACTGCGCTATCTAAAGGTTTGGCAATCAATAGGATGATAATCATTTGTATTATTTCGGCAGTCATTCCAATAAAGAAAGTCGGCAGCCACTTATTTTTTTTGGCCATTACATATTTGTGCAGTACCCCGCCCATGACACCCGCAACAATGGTTGATACGGCACAAGCTAGGGCAGTAAAACCGTTAATATCTATAGCCCAACGGTGCAGGCCCGCTATCGTACCGGCTATCAAACCTACCACAGGCCCTCCCAGGAGACCGCCAACTAGCGGACCAATTACTCTTGAATTTGCTATGGCCCCCTTTACGGGTATGCCTGAATAAGTGCCTAATATGCCAATAAGTCCAAAAACTAAAGCGAGTAGAAATTTTTCGCGTTTCTCAATGCTTTGTTTTATAAACAGTCGTTTAAAAGGTGCCATTCTGCTTAAGAGATATGCTAGTAGAATGATAAATCCCAGTCGACTGAGAAGGGTTTCAAATATGGAAGCCATGATAGACACCTGCCTTTCTGACAAATATGGTAACATAAATAGATTAATAGTTGTAGCAAAGATTGCTGGCAGCTGTTCCAGGAAAAAACAGGGAAGTCAAAAAGGTTATGCAGAACCACTAGGGGTCTGCATAACCTTAAGGTTTTTGGTGCCGAAGGTGGGAGTCGAACCCACACGAGTGTTACCTCACTGGATTTTGAATCCAGCGCGTCTGCCAGTTCCACCACTTCGGCACGATATTCTTTTGTTGCCGTAAACCAGGCAAGTTATATTGTACAATTTCTGCTGCCGATTTGCAAGTATAATTAAGATTAACTAGTCGAATTTTATTGGAAGGAGTTCCAATAATTGATATTACTCAGCGGTTATCCATTCCCGATAACTGTTTTGTCCTCAACAAAGCAACAAATGTTTTCACAACTTCCGGATCAAATTGATTCCCGGCGCAGACGGTTAATTCCATAATTGCTTCATCGAAGGATTTTTGCGATTGGTAAGGCCGCTGGGAAGTCATTGCATCGTAACTGTCTGCAGCAGCAACTATCCTTGCAAATAGTGGGATTTCCTCACCTTTAAGGCCGGATGGGTAGCCATGACCGTCATATCTTTCGTGATGATATAAGATAATAGGTAGACATTCCTTTATCGTCTTAATGGGTTTGACCAATTCGTAGCCATGTTTGGTGTGTTCCCGGATGGCTTTAAATTCGTCTTGGGTCAAAGGGCCGTTTTTAACCAATAAGTTTCGGGGAATTTTGATTTTTCCGATATCGTGGAGATAAGCACCGTATCTAACGATATTGCATTGATATTTATTTAGCCCCATGGCTTCAGCTATGATGGTGGCGTGAATAGATACCCGTTCGGAATGATGAAAGGTGTAATCGTCCTTATTGTTAATTTTCATCAACAGTTTTCTTATTTGTTTAAGAGTATCATGTTCCGCTGCTTCAGTTTTGGAATAAAGTTCATCGATAATGCTGAAGTATCCTTCTGCCCGGTTTCTGCCTCCTCGTTTTGCGGTATATAGGGCCAGATCAGCACAGCTTATCAACTCATTTTTACTTTCACAATGCTCTGGAAAACTGGCAACTCCTATGGAAATGGTTAAAGGATTACCAGCTTGCTTTCCTCTAAATTCGAAGGGATGCCTATGCACAGTTTCTCTTATTTTTTCAGCGGTTTTTAAAGCTTCCCGATAAGTTGCACCGGGTAGTACCACAGCAAATTCCTCGCCGCCGTATCGGGCTATGAATTTTTCTGCTCCCAAGATAAGTCGGAATAGACCCGCCAATTCTTTTAATAATCTATCCCCGGCCATATGACCGAAAGTGTCATTAAACCTTTTGAAGTGGTCGATGTCTATCATTAATAAGCTTACGGGTTTGTTTATGTTATATGCTGAAGCTATCGTATCGGACAATTCTTGTTGAAAGTAGCGGTGGTTGAATAGTCCCGTTAAATCATCAATATAAGAGAGTTTTTCCATATACTCAAACATTTGGGCATTGTAAATTGCAGCACCCACCAAATCAGCAATTTCTGAGAAAAGTTTTTTTTCTTTCAGTGAAAACTTACGTACTGTCTGAGCATCAAAGGCAATGACCCCTACCAAGTGATCCTTTACAATCATGGGATAGCCGATGCTTGACTTGTTGAGGTGAATTTTACGTGCATAGGGGTCAATATTGGGGTTAGTTTGTAGGTTTTCTATATACATAGGTTTTCGCATGGAGGCTATTTTCCCTGGGGCTCCTTCACCCAGCGGTATCCGAAGCTTCTCTAATTGTTGTTTCGTAAAAACATTACATGCCACCAGGCGAAGAAGCTCATTGCTTTCTTCATAAAGAAATATGGCTCCCGATGATAGACCCAAATAATTTACTACCAGCTCGATAGTTTTGTCCAGCACCTCTTTTAAATGTAAATGAAGATGCAGATTTTTTGTGATTTCCGACAAGACATGTTCTTGGGCATCATCAATCATATATAATACTGCCTGAACTCGTCCCTTGCTGTCAGTAAGTCCATTTGCGGATAACAATACCGGCAGCGAGGAACCGTTTTTATGAACAAATACAGCGGAACGTTTAAATGATTTTCCGACTTCCATTAAATCCTTAAAAATATTATCCAATTCGTTATAGACTTCTTTCGAGAAAGTAGTAATTATTTTTATAAATTCAGTGCGACTCATACTGAGAAGCTCGGATTGCTCATAACCGACAAATTGGCAGAGCCATTGGTTCACGTGACAAATGCGCTGTTTTTCATCAATAATAATAATTCCTTGATTTAAATGACTAATCAAGTCGGGAACAATACATTTAGTATCGGTGCTGTAGCATGGATTTACCGGCATTTGGATTTGCTCCTATCTGCTCGTAAATTCTACCAATATAATAAATGTTTCGCCCAGTATGTATAAAAATCCTCTCTCGAAGGGGGGGCTATTGTCCACTGGTTTAGCCAAAAGTTCCGCCATATTTTAGAAGTATACCGCGAACTATATTAATGGTTGATGCGAAATGAGCTAGAATAGCTCATTTCGCATCACCTAGAATACTAGCTCTCTTCACCTGAGGCCTGTCTTACCTGCATCCAGCCCCAAAGCAGTACTACCAGGGCAATACCCCAGGAAACTGCCATTGTTGTGGTATGGTTAAGATAGTGGGTCAAATCCAAACCGTGATCTTTTAATATCATATCGATAGATGTGTGCGCCAGAATGGCACCACCGATATAGATAATTACCGGATAACGGTTCATGACTTTTGCCAGCAGGTTGCTGCCGAATACTACGATAGGTATGCTAATCAGCAGACCTAAGATTAATAAAAGGGTATTTCCGTTAGCTGCGCCGGCAATTCCCATGACATTATCAAAGGACATGGTTAAATCGGCAATAATAATTGTGGTGATTGCCCCCCACATGGTGGTATCTGATTTTACGTTAGCTTCGTCATTATTGCCGGAAATTAAGCTCCATGTAATCCCAATTAGGATGACTCCGCCGATAAATTCCAGGTAGGGAATGGTAATCAATACCCCGGCTATCACAGTGAGAATGACCCTTAGCAGCACTGCGCCGCCGGCACCAATAATTGCAGCTTTTTTACGATTGTCCTCAGAAAGGTCTTTAATGGCCAAACCAATGACAGCAGCGTTATCACCTGAAAGTACCAGGTTAATAAGGATAATTGAAAAAATAGGACCAAGTAATGTAGATAAGTGCATTGCTATCGACTCCTTCCTGTTAAATGGTTAATTTGGGGGAAATCAAAAAAAAGACCTTTGCGTGGTAAACGCAAAGGTCTTGCCAGCTCTATTTTTGAGCCCATGAGGCCGGGCTGCTACCGTTTTGACGACCTCATAGCGATATGGCTACTCCCCTTTAGCTATATAATTCTACTCCTATTAGGAGCAAATGTCAACTTATGTCGAAAGCTGTCGGCGAAATCGAAGTCCCTATTCTCAAAGGATATAATGGAGTTACGGTTACTTTGTCCTTTTGGAAATGTTTTGATATAATTCAAGTGAACATTTGTTTGGGTGGTGGCTCTATGAGTGGGCTGTATATCATTCATGTGGATATGGATGCCTTTTATGCGGCAGTGGAACAGCGGGATGACCCGAAATTAATGGGTAAGCCGGTGATTATAGGTGGCGCGGACCCTACCAAGCGTGGCGTGGTGTCTACAGCATCCTATGAGGCAAGAAAGTGTGGCGTGCACTCGGCTATGCCGCTTAAAGAGGCGTATCGGCGCTGTCCTCGCGGCTTTTATCTGCCGGTAAATATGAAAAAGTATAAGTCGGTCTCAAAGGAGATTTTTCAGCTTTTTGGCGAATACACACCTTTAGTTGAGACGATTGCCCTTGATGAGGCGTTTTTGGATGTGACCGGATCGGTGCGGTTATTTGGGCCGGCGGAAAAAATAGGTCAGCTAATTAAGGAACGCATCAAGCGGGAGTTGGATTTAACTGCATCCATTGGCATTTCTTATAATAAGTACCTTGCCAAGCTGGCCTCAGACCTTAACAAGCCTGATGGTTTTTTAATGGTTAATAAGGGGAACTTAGAAAGAATAGTACATCCTCTACCGGTGACACGGCTTTGGGGTGTGGGGGCTAAGATGGCTTTAAAGTTAAATGCCGCTGGTCATAACACTATTGGCAACATAGCTAAAGCTGACCCAGTAGATTTACGCAGGCAGTTTGGCGTGTTGGGGGAGCATATTTCTCTACTTAGCCGTGGTATTGACCAAAGGCAGGTGATACCTGATCATGAGGCCAAATCGGTAGGCAGGGAGACCACTTTTCCCCGGGACGTTAGCAGCAGAGAAATTTTGCTTAGCGTCTTGATGCAGCTGGTGGAAGATGTCTGCTATAGGCTGCGGGCAGAGGATTTACGGGGCTATTGTGTGACGGTCAAAATTCGATATGAAGATTTCGAGACCCATACCAAGCAGGCTACTTTGGACCGAATGACCAATCTTGAACATGAAGTTTTCGAGACTGCCAGGAGCTTATTTAATGAACTGCATTCCCGGCGAGCGGTTCGGTTGCTCGGGATATCAGTGTCAAGGTTAAGCAGTGAAAATGAGGAACAGCTGGATTTATTCGGTGAGAATCGGCAAAAACATGACGTTTTGGCCCGCACTTCTGATATGCTGCGAAAAAAGTATGGGCGCCCGTTGATAACTCGGGCTCGGGGTGTGGATAAAGATAACGACTAGGTGGAGGGGTAACGATGATAACTTTTAAAAGTGCTGACTTTTGGCTTGAAGCATGGCAGGAAGGGAAAAAGGATGCGCTGAATGCTCTGCGGGATGAGGTGCATACTGACGGACATTACTGGGATCAGCGTGCCAAAGGCTTTGCTAAATTGGGAAAGACTGATGAAATCGAGGAGCGGGCGAAAAAGTTAGCAGAGATTTTGGCGGCTCGGGGCAGGGCTAGTAAGGATATGCATTTATTGGATATTGGTTCCGGCACCGGTAATTATGTCATTCCGTTAGCGCATAAACTAGGACAAGTAATGGCTCTTGACCCTTCAGGGGAGATGCTGCGTTTACTAAGAGAGCGGGCTGATGCTGAGGGTCTAGATAATATCGATACCGGACAATTGTATTGGGAAAAGGTAGATTTAGCGGCTAAAGGATGGGAGCAGGGATTTGATGTTGTGATGGCTACAATGTCACCGGGGATCAGTGAGGTCGCTACCCTAAAGAAAATGATAGATGCCAGTCGAGGCAGTTGTCTGCTCGTCGGACACTTAAGTAGAGAAGATACCGGCAGACAAGAATTATGGGGACGTCTGCTGGGCAGCGAGATGCGGCCTGTTTGCCCTGATATCTTTTATATCTTTCATTTGTTATATTCCTGGGGCTATCGCCCTATGTTGGATACTGAGGAAAAGGTGATAGTGCGTTACTTGGGTCCCGAGGAAATTATTGAAGTATATAAAACCCACTTTTACCCTTATCTTAATATGACTAAAGCAATGGAAGGGAAAATAGCTGATTATGTCAGGGAGAAAACGATGGACGGACGCTATCGGGAGGAACGCCGGTTTACCATAGGTTACCTTTGCTGGGATGTTTAAATAATTTAACTGTAACAACCCATTAAACTATAGCATGTGACCATTAAGACATGTTAAACTGATAGGTGAAGATTAACCGAAGGGTGGTTTTTTGCTATGAGCTTGGAGCAGCGGTTCCAGGAAGAATTTAAATGTAGCAAATGTGGCAATTTGGGGGCACATACGAAAAAGTTGGCCATGACCGGTACAGGTCTTTCTAAAATGTTTGACATTCAAATGAACAAATATTTATTTGTGTCCTGTACAAGCTGTGGTTTTAGTGAAGTTTATAACCTGCGCACTTTAGAGGGTAAAAGTGGTATGGATGCGACAGATATTTTCGATGTTCTCTTTGGTGGATAATTTATCCTTAGCAGCAAGTTAGTCCACGCTTTGGTGGACTTATTTTTTTAATAGTACTTGGAACAAAATTATTATACTGTCGTCTAATACCATGAGGGCTGTCATGAAAGGGGGCCTTGAAGTGAGTTTGACCAATGATCGGCTGCTTGAGAGAAGCAGAGCCGGTGATGTGGATGCTTTTCAAGAGTTGATTAATCAGTACGAAAAAAAGATATATACTATTGCTTATAGGTTTATGGGTAATCATGAGGATGCCAGTGATCTGGCCCAAGAGGCAATGTTGAAGGCCTTTAGGTCTATCAGTAAGTTTCGCGGTGAAGCGTCCTTTAAAACCTGGCTTTATCACATAACCGCCAATGTTTGTCGGGATGAATTACGTAAAAGGAGCCGCCGGCACGAGGTATCGCTGGATGAACCGCTGGTTTTTGACGAAGGTGAGGTACCAAAGCAAACCGCTGATTGGTCCGGGGTACCGGAAAAGCTTTATGAGGAACGGGAACTGCAGGAATATCTCAACGGCCTAATTCAAAAGCTTACTCCTGAGTACCGAATGGTGATAGTAATGCGGGAAATCCAAGAACTGAGTTATGAGGAAATAGCCATTAAGCTGGATTGCTCGTTGGGAACGGTGAAATCTCGCTTGAACAGGGCGCGGAAAGCGCTTAAGGATAAAATAGTCTCTGACCGGGAACAAATGACTGAAGGAAAGCGTCTAACCAAGTGAAAGGAGGGAGGACAATGGCATGCGAAAAATTCCAAGAAATGCTTTCGGCTTACCTCGACCAGGCATTAAATCCAGCCGATGTTGAACTGTTAGAAGCACATTTGGAAGAATGTGAGCAATGTCGTCAGGAATTGGCGGATTTAAAGGATACAGTTACTATGCTGCGTTCAATGGCAGAAATTGAACCGCCGGCTGAATTCAAGCAGCAGCTGCGGGAGCGTCTGCAGGCGGAAAAACAGCAAGTAAAGAATCAGAGTCCCTCCTTGATGCGTAGAGTGATACGTTCTCCTTGGCTTCCGTTATCTGCAGCAGCCGCTTTGTTTTTCGTGTTCATTGGTGTTTTTGGTATTAGTTTTTGGCTGCAACCCATGGGTAGGAGTGCCGATACGGCTAAACAAGAGCAGTCAGTCGCCCCGGAAATGGGATTTGATGAACAAAATAAATCTGCTGCTCCCATGGAGTATGCCGATGATGCTGAATTTGACCAGCCGGAGATAGCCAGAGACCAGGGTCAGCTGGAAAGTCAGGATATGAAAATAGCCGGTAGTGCGGCGGGGATTGCCAAAGAGGAAGCGCTGCCACCCGCTGCGGTTAAATATGAGCAACGTGTAGAGCGTAAGGTTGTTCGCCGGGCAAGCTTTACACTTGAAGTAAAGGATGTGCCAGGGGCGGAACAAAGTCTGCGCCAGTCTGTGGAAAAGTTTGGCGGTTATGTTGAGTCGGCTAATATGCAGAAACAAACGGAAGACAGATATTTTGCCAATCTAACATTGCGAGTACCCCAAGATAGCTTTAACCAAATGCTAGATGACATTAAAAAATTAGGTGAAGTTAGAGATACGTCTTTTAATGGCGATGATGTCACCCGACAGTATTACGATACTCAGGCGCGGTTAAAGGTAATGCGGGAAGAAGAAGAAAGCCTGCTCGAGGTACTTGATAAAGCAAGCAAGATTGAAGATATCATGCAGGTAAGGCGTGAACTGAGTCGCGTGCGTCAGGAAATAGAATCTTTAGACAGCCAGTTAAAAAATCTGTCCCAAATGGCAGATCTCGCTACAATTAACGTAAGTTTAAGAACGGAAGACGTACCCAAAAATACTATTAGTACCACGGGAATGGGCGGTGTCTGGTCTCGGACCATGCAGGCATTTGTTCTTTCCACTAACCGTCTTATCAGAGGATTAGGTGAGACGCTGATTGGGGTAGGGGCGCTGCTGCCCATCTTAATATTGCTGGCGGCGTTGATATTGTTTGTGGCGGCGATAGTTCGCTTCAGGAGACAAAGTAAATCGGAGTAAGGTAACGGTGTGCAGGAAATAAAAGCCTGCACACCGAATTTTTATATATAGGGCGATTTTGGGGCGGAGAGGATGACTTCGGTGGGTAAAAGCAGAGGTGCGGGCGTACTATTATCCATGATAGCGGGTGTGTTGGCTGGGGTGCTTGCGGCCGGTTTGGTAATGCTTGCCTTTAATAGCACCACCTGGGGTCGGGTATCTGAAGAAGCAGCTCCGGTGTTTAATATGGAAGCAGGTAGCCCTCGGGTTTCTCTGGCTGCTGTGGGTGATATAATGCTGGCGCGTAAAGTTGGCCGTTTGATGGAGGAAAAGGGTAATCACTATCCCGTGGACGCTATAGCTCAGCGTCTTGCCGCAGCAGATGTGACTTTTGGCAACTTGGAATCACCTATTGGTACAGGGGGCACTCCTTTGCCGCAAAAGGGGATATGGTTTCGGGCCAAGCCGGAAAGGGTGGAAGCGCTGGTGCTTTCAGGCTTCGATGCGGTCAGTATCGCCAATAACCATGCCCTCGATTATGATAGTAAGGTCTTTTTAGATACGCTGGATATTCTAGACCAAAGGGGTATCAAAGCGGTTGGCGGTGGAGTGGATATTGATCATGCGAGAAAACCGGTCATAATTGAAAAAAACGGTCTTAGTATCGGATTTCTAGCTTATAGCGAGATGGCGGATATCATTTGGAGCTTTAACTATCCTAGGATGCTGATGGCATCTGAGGATACGCCGGGCATCGCGCCTGCGGGGCCCCGGTATGAAGCGGAGATACTAGAAGATGTTGAAAAGCTGGCTCCGAATGTGGATATAGTAGTAGTATCACTACACTGGGGCACTGAATATCAATACAGTCCCATGGACAGCCAACGCGACTTTGGCCACCGTTTGATTGATGCAGGAGTGGACTTAATTATTGGACATCATCCTCACACCTTGCAGGGGTTGGAACGATACGGCAATGGATTAATTGCTTATAGCTTGGGGAACTTTATCTTTGATCAGAATTTTTCCCAACAGACAACCGAAGGGCTGCTGCTGGAAGTGACCCTGACGCCTATGGGAGTGGAGAATGCTACCGTTAGCCCTGTGGTTATTCCTCAGTCCCAACCTAGGATAGCAGCGGGGGAAGATGCAGCGAGGGTTAATAAGCTTACCGCCTCACTTTCGAAAGACTTGGGATTAGACTTTGAGTGGCAGTTTGACATGCCGGTACTGTCCTTACAGGAAGACTCGGGTATGAAGATATAGGTTTCAGCAGTAACCAAGGGGGATATTAAGATGAAAAGGTTTTTGGTCATTGACGGCAACAGTTTAATACATAGGGCATTTTATGCGCTGCCGCCGCTTCAAAATAAAAGCGGGCAGTATACCAACGCTGTATATGGTTTTACCAAGATGTTTTTAAAGGTTTTGGCTGAGCAGCAGGCAGATTATGTCGCTGTTTGTTTCGATAAGGGGAAGATAACTTTTCGCCATGATAAATTTGAAGATTATAAAGGTACTAGAAAGGCCACGCCCTCTGAGCTAAGGCCGCAGTTTGCTTTGGTAAAAGAAGTTTTGGCGTCACTTGGGGTGACTATGTTTGAACTGGATAATTATGAAGCAGACGATTTGATTGGCTCCTTGGCCTGCGCTGCTGAGAAAGAAGGTTTCCGCACTTTAATTGTCACCGGTGACCGTGACGCTCTGCAGTTGGCTTCAAAGAATACTGAGATACTCCTTACCAAAAGAGGTATTTCTGAACTTGATTGCTACGGAATTGCTACGGTACAGGAAAAATATGGTTTAGAACCCTATCAATTGATAGATGTCAAGGGCTTGATGGGTGACCAGTCAGATAATATTCCGGGGGTGCCCGGTGTAGGTGAAAAGACAGCGCTAAAACTGATCAACCAGTTTGGCTCATTGGAGGAGGTCCTGGCAAATATTGACCAGGTTTCCGGGAAAAAGCTGAAGGAGCGTTTGACGGAATATCAAGAGCAGGCCGTGCTAAGCAAAGAGTTGGCTACGATAGACTGTCAGGTACCGCTGGAGATGGACCTCGAAGGCTGCTGCGTCGGCGCGCCAGATTATCCAAGAGTATTAAAATTATTTAAGGAATTGGAATTTGCCAGCTTAGTGAAAGAGATATTGGCACGGATGGAAAAGAGTGATAGAAAAGAAGGTAAACCACAGCAACTGGGTACTGTTACCGTAGCTAAAGACCAGCGGCATTTTAAAGAATTACTCAACTCTTTCGACAGCGCAAAACCCTTAGCTTTATACATAGAGCATGATGCTGGTGATAATTCTCAAATAATGGGTCTAGGTGTATCTGACGGACACGATATGCTAGCACTTTCTTTTAATGATGAGAGTGATGGAAGTGGGAAAGAATTAGCTGAACTGATTCAAAAAGTCAGCGTTATTACCCATGATGCCAAGCTCGTCTTTCGCACAGTGGGATTAGCGGCCAATGTTGTGGGCGATACCTTATTAGCGGGTTACTTGCTTAACCCTTCTCTCAGCAGTCATGAACTGTCCCAATTGGCAGTAGAGCATTTGGACCTAGCCCTGATCGAAGAGGGACCAGAAGGTTGGGGCTATCGGGCAGGGGCTATTGCCAGGATGGAGCCGCTGTTGCGGGAAAAGCTTGAAAACGATGGCCTAGATAAACTGTACCTGGAGGTCGAGTTACCCCTGGCAAAAGTCCTAGCAAGTATGGAACAGACCGGCATTAAAGTGGACGGCCAAAAGCTTGAGGAAATGGGTAAAGCGCTGCATAAGGATATTGATAGACTTACTACAGAAATTTATCAACTGGCGGGAAAGGAATTTAACATTAATTCCCCGAAACAGTTGGGCGTATTATTGTTTCAGGATTTAGGGCTTCCGCCACTAAAGAAAACTAAGACCGGCTATTCAACCAGTGCTCAGGTGTTGGAGGAATTGGCTCCGAAGCACGATATAGTCGCAAAGATTCTTGAATATCGGACCATTGTGAAACTTCGTTCCACCTATATTGAAGGTTTAAAGCCGTTAATAAATCCCAAAAGCGGCAAAATACATACCACATTCAACCAGACAATTACCTCTACCGGCAGATTGAGCAGCACGGAACCAAACTTACAGAATATCCCGGTACGTCTGGAAATTGGTCGGAAAATTCGGCAGGCATTTGTACCGTCTTCATCGGACAGGGTTCTACTAGCTGCGGACTATTCACAGATTGAGTTGCGGGTGTTAGCCCATATTTCTGGGGATAATACCTTAATGCAGGCCTTTCACAACGGCGAGGACATTCATACACGGACTGCTGCTGAAGTTTTCGATGTATCCATTGACGCAGTTACCCGGGAAATGCGCCGTAGCGCCAAGGCGGTCAACTTTGGTATTGTCTATGGAATCAGTGATTTTGGTTTAGCTCAGGACTTAGGTATCAGTCGTAAAAAAGCCAAGGATTATATCGAGCGTTATTTTGCACGTTATCATGGGGTTAAAGAGTGGATTGACCGGGTAATTGTCCGGGCTAGGGAAGAAGGGTTTGTGACGACATTGCTTAACCGCCGCCGCTATCTACCGGACTTGCTCAGTTCAAATTTCAACGTACGGAAATTTGGTGAACGAACGGCGATGAATACACCCATCCAAGGCAGCGCCGCGGATATTATTAAATTGGCCATGCTTACGGTGGATCGGCACTTATCCGGAGTTGACGGTGTGGAAATGCTGCTGCAGGTACACGATGAGTTAATACTAGAGGTAGAAAAGGAGCAGTTGATATCAACAGCCCAAGAAGTGAAGCAATTTATGGAGCAGGCATTTGAGTTGAATGTGCCTTTGGTGGTGGATTTAAAAAGCGGGTCGGATTGGTATCAATTGGAGCCGTTAGATTTACGTGAATCAAATGCATAGAATTTAATAAGGAGTGACATCATGCCGGAACTGCCGGAAGTGGAAACTGTCAGACGTTCCCTTGAGCCCCGATTGTTGGGGCGAAGCATTAAACAGGCGTATATCTATTTACCGCGAATAATTAAAAAACCGGATGCGGAGAGCTTTACCAGACTGCTCGCCGGCCGCACGGTGGAGACTGTGGACCGCCGGGGTAAATATCTGCTAATTCGCTTGGCAGGGGACTATACCTGGGTAGTGCACCTGCGTATGACCGGCCAGCTGGTTTATTCAGAGATAAAAAGCGAGCACAAGCACTTGCGGCTCACCTTTGAATTAGATGATGGTAACTGGTTGAACTTTATTGACATGCGTACCTTTGGCAGTATGTATCTACTTTCTGATGACCGGCTGGATGAAATAAATGGTCTAAAAACGATGGGCCCCGAGCCGTTAGAAGATGATTTTATTATGGCTGACTTTTATCAGCGTTTACAAGGGAGCAGCAGGGCGGTAAAGAATTTGCTGCTTGACCAGACGGTAGTGGCCGGGCTGGGTAATATTTATGTAGATGAGGCTTTGTTTTTGGCCGGAATACATCCGTCTCGCGGCGGCTCATCATTAACCGAGGAGGAAGCCGCTAAGCTTTTTCAAGCGATAAAAGAGGTGCTCCAAAAGGGTATTGAAAACCGAGGTACTACTTTTCGCGATTATGTAGACGGTGCCGGCGCGAAGGGCAAAAATCAGCATACCCTCAATGTTTACGGACGCGGTGGCGAGTCATGCTCTCTTTGTGGTACAAAGTTAGTGAAGTTTCGCTTGGGAGGTAGGGGGACAGTTTTTTGCCCTGATTGCCAGAAATAGTACACGCACGGCTGAAGGGCTCCTTCATATATTGGTTATTAACCGTAATGTGAAGGGGGCTTGATGGTGTTTCTTTCTGCACTGATATTTGCTTTGGCGGTAAGCATGGATGGTTTTGGGGTGGGTTTTGCTTACGGCATGCGTAAGATTAAAATCCCATTGTTTTCACTGTTGATTATTTGTTTATCTTCAGCTGCTGCAATTACTTTGTCCATGTTTTTTGGTGGTTTGGTACGCAATCTTTTTAATCCCGCTTTTGGTGAAAGGTTTGGCGCCGGAGTTATTGTATTAGTCGGCTTATATCTAATATTCCAGGCTTTGGCGGCGCCGGGAAACAAAAAAATTAGCGATACTCAGCCATATAAAGTCTTTAGGTTAAATTTATCCCGGTTGGGTATTGTCATTGAAGTATTGCGCCAACCGGCGAAAGCGGACTTTGACCGGTCCGGCACCATCAATTCATGGGAAGCCATGGTATTGGGATTTGCTTTGGCCATGGATGCCCTAGGTGCCGGTTTCGGAGCGGCAGTCGCAGGATTTCGGATATGGCTGACTCCTGTATTGGTAGCTGTTTGTAAATTTTTATTGGTATCTGCCGGGGTTAATCTTGGTAAGAACGCCAGTTCTAAGAGATTGTCAGGCAGATTTGTCAGTGTGCTTCCCGGATTAATTTTGATTTTAATTGGCATTGCAAAGATTTGAGGTGATTTTATGATAATCGGGCTGACCGGCGGTATTGGAGCCGGCAAAAGCCTAGTGTCTTGGCGCCTAGGTCAACTAGGCGCATACATACTTGATGCGGATGTTATTGCCCGCCAAGTAGTGGAACCGGGGCGGCGTGCTTATTATCAAATTGTGGAGCGATTTGGTAGGGGAGTACTAAACTCAGACGGTGCCATTGACCGCAAGGCGCTGGCGGAGGTGGTATTTACTGACCCGGCAGCGCGTGAGGACTTAGAGGCAATCATACATCCGCAGGTGCGGAAAACCACAGACAATTTGGCGGAAGCCTTTTTATTGGACAACCCTGCTGGGGTAATAGTAAACGATGCGCCACTTTTAATTGAAGCGGGTATGCATCGCCGGGTAGACCAAGTATGGGTAGTAACTGCTGATGAAGATCAGCGTCTCAACCGGGTGTCAAAAAGGGATAGGACATCAAGGGAACATGTGAAGCAGAGGATGGCAGCGCAGTTGAGTCAAAAAGAAAGAGTGAAATACGCCGATGTAATCATAGATAACAGCGGCTCCAGGGAGGAAACAATCAGTCAGGTAGATCAATTATGGCGAAAGATATGTAATGGTGATCTAAAAAAATAAATATACTAGCACTAAACGAAGCTGTTGCTGGAGTGATATAATGTTTGGCCTGAGTACTTGGAACAAATTTGTAATTATAGTGATAGTTTTGATGCTCCTTTTTTCTGCCTTTTTACTTACCGGGCAATGGAAGGAATTAGGCAAGCTGTTTTACCCGCTGCCTTATCGTGAGGATATTTTCCGTTACAGCAGACAATTTGATTTGGACCCTTATTTTATTGCGGCAGTTATGCGGGTAGAGAGCCGCTATTATTCTAAAGCGTTATCTAAAAGAGGTGCCCGGGGATTGATGCAGCTGATGCCGGAGACGGCTCGCTGGGTTGCCGGCCAAATGAATATTGAATATAACGATGAGCTGTTATATCAACCGGATTATAACATTCAGCTTGGTTGTTGGTATTTGGCTAATTTATTGGTAGAGTTTCAGGGGAACTTTGCTGCCGTCCTTGCGGCATATAACGGCGGGAGGGGGCGGGTTGCCCGTTGGTTGGATGAAGGTACTTGGGACGGTCGATTGGAGAGCACGGCAGACATCCCTTTTCCGGAGACGCGTACGTTTGTGGATAGAGTCTGGCGGGACTATCAAATCTACCGTCATATTTATAATTGATTGCGGATAGAAGCCTGACGCAGCCCTAAATATGGCTTAAGGGCTTGGAATTTGTCAATAAAAAAAGGTATTTCGGAAATCATAACGAATATAGTATTGATTTTTTGACATTGGCAGGGAGTGAAGGAGAATTGAAACCACTGGAGAATTTAAAGCAGGTTAATGAACTAAAAGTAGACCCCAATAGTAGGTTTTTTTCGGCGCAGCATGACGAAATAACCGGTGGGATGACCACTGATATATATTTTATAAAGACCAGGGAGATTTTAGAGCATCTGGATTTAGGAAATACACCCGTGACAGCAGAGATATTTGCTCGTAAATCGGGCGTGCTGGTAGGCGTTGAAGAGGTGAAACGGCTCTTAGAAAGCACCGGTGTGGAAGTGTGGTCATTAAAAGAAGGCCAAAGCTTTTCTCCTAACGAGGTGGTTATGCGAATTCGTGGCCCGTATAACAACTTTGGTTTTTATGAGACGGTACTTCTTGGGATGCTGGCCAGCTCCAGCGGTTGGGCTACCCGGGCTAGAGAAGCCAAGCAGGCAGCCGGGGACAAGCCTATTTTTTGTTTTGGCGCAAGACACGTACATCCGGCAGTAGCACCAGTGATGGAGCGAGCGGCCATGCTTGGCGGTGCAGATGGCGCCAGCTGTATTCTTGGGGCTAAATTGCTGGGTAGAGAGCCGGCTGGAACAGTGCCCCACGCGGTTTTCTTATTGGTGGGGGATACGGTCAAAGTGGCCCAGGCATACGATGAACTGATGCCTCCGCAGGCTTTACGATTGGTATTAGTAGATACTTTTAAGGATGAGGTGGAGGAGTCCTTGCGAGTAGCTGATGCATTGGGTGAGAGGCTAGAGGGGATTCGTCTGGATACTCCCAGCGAGAGGGGTGGCGTAACCACCGGACTGGTTAATGAGGTGCGGCTGCGGTTGGATGCTGCAGGGTTTAACAAAGTAAAGATATTTGTTTCCGGCGGATTGGTTCCAGATAGAATCCAACTGCTAAGTGCTGCCGGTGCTGATGCTTTTGGCGTAGGCAGCTTTATATCAGCGGCACCTCCTATAGACATGACTATGGATATTAAGGAAGTTGGCGGCAAACCCATTGCCAAACGGGGGCGTATCCCAGGCATTGCGGAAAACCAACGGTTGGAAAAACTGCTGTAGGGGAAGCACCGGCTTCTCCTTTTTTATTGAAAAGTCCAGTGCAGCGCAGGTGAGCGGCGTATTTTTTTAAATTTATATCTGAAATTCGGGAGAGATAACAGTGCGTATTAATAGTTGGATTATTATGCTGACAGTGCTGCTGTTGACGGTGGGCTGTACCCGCCCTGCGGAACCGCCCAAATCGCCACAACCACAATCGGAAAAACAAGCAGTATTGACTGAGGTAAAGATAGCGTCCACTGAAGAAATAGGCAGTTTGGACCCGCTGAAGATTAATTCACCCATGGAATTTCAAATTGCTCAAGCGATATATCAAGGTCTAGTCGAATTTGATGAGAGTACCCGAAGGTATCAACCACTATTAGCGGAAAAGTTTACTGATAATGAAGATGGCACCGGGTTAATATTTACAATTAAATCAGGAATTGCTTTCCAGGACGGGACTCCACTTGATGCGGAAGTGGTAAGAGCATCTCTTGAGCGCTGGTTAACATCATACCAGGAACCGTGGCTTTCCCCCATAGATGTGGTCAAGGTGGAGGACAACTATACCTTATTGCTAACATGGCGCCGCAGCAAGGAAGAAATGCTGGCAGCCTTAGCCGGGCCGCGGGCTTCAGTGCTTTCCGCCGGTAAATTGGAAAACCCGGGATTTCAGGCGGGAACATATTTCGAGCCTACTAGACTGGAAGCGGGGACGGGACCGTATTTTGTGCAGGAGTGGGCTGACGGCCAATGGATCACTCTGGCAGCTAATAAAAAATATCAGGGCGATTTGCCGGCAGTGGAGCGCTGGGAGATATGGTTTAATTATCTTCCTGAGGATGCTTTGACCGATATGCAAAGTCGCAGGGTTGACATGGTTCAAGGGCTTGACCAAGGTCTTTTAACTATAGGGCATGAGATGAATATGGATAGTTTACTAAAAATAAACAAACTTAGCAGCGGCATATTTTTATCCTTTAACCCGGTAGTTTTCAAGGAACCTGCCATGCGTCAATCCCTGGCCGGATTAATAGATAGACGTGAGGTATCCCGGGCACTTAAGGGCTTACATCTACCGATGTACCGTTATTTGCCAAAAACCGGTGGCGGTGTCAGTGTATCTGATGTGGTTTATCCCCAAGGAGCAGCGGCACTGCTGGAGGCAGGGTTGGCCGATCTGACTTGGAGTGAGTCTCGGCAATTAAGCATAAGCATAAGACAGCAGACTCTCGCCCAACTTGAGGATAAAGGGATTTTGGTGGAGCCGGTAGAGCAGGATAAAGTGGCGGACTTGAGATTAATCATCTGGACTGAGCCCTATCAACACCCTAACGCAGTTCTTGAGCTGTGGCAAAGGCATAATTTAGAAAAGGGAACGCTTCCACGGGGTGTTAGCGAAAACTCCCGCGAGCACATTGAATTATTGAGTCGCAATTTTGCTGCCCAAAGCAAATTGATACCACTGCTGGCGCTGCGTCAAGCTTTATATGTTAGAAAGATAGATGTTCCTTTATCTGATTGGGGGTACTTAGACCTAGCATCATACCACCCTGCCGACGGTGAATAAGTATGCGTCTAAGAGTTATAATAAGTGGGAGTTATTTACTATTAAGGTTATGACTCATTTATTATAGCGTTTTATGCGGGAGGCTGGGCATGATTGATTTTCGTTATCATATCACGACACTAGTTGCTGTATTCTTAGCTTTAGCATTGGGTATTCTGGTGGGCACTACTATGGTTAGCGATCAAATGCTGGTCCAGCAGCAAAAACAGATGATTGACAGTTTGGAGATTGATTTTGCCGCCTTAAGGGAGCAAAATCGTACATCCAGGCAGGAAATGGCTGTATTTAAAGCGACTACCGATAATTATAGTAAATTTGCCCACGATATTTACCCGCTGCTGGTCAGTGGGCGGCTGCAGGGTATTCAGGCGGCATTAATTGTCACTGGCAGCGGTAAAGTTTCTGACTTGGCAGCGGATTTATCATTGTCTGGGTTAGAAATTAGTCCGGTAATAACAGTGCCGCTGCCGATGGAAAAGGGCGATGGTGAAGAAGAGGACACTGCTGTGACAAAGGCGGATATCAGCTTTTCTGAAGCCAAGATTCTGGCGAAACAGCTGGTGGAATTTGCAATTTCGGGCAAGGTAAATGACCCGCTGCAGGCATGGCAGAGTCGAGGCATTTTTGAAATTCACACTCCACACAATGATACCAAACCGGATATTGTGTTAGTGGTAGGGGGTTCAGAGACGGAAAACCCTGACTGGGTAAAGAACTTCGATATTCCGCTCATTCGGGGATTTAAGGAACAGGAAAAGATAGTGGTGGGTACGGAATACAGCCAAGTAGGATTTTCCTATATGCCATATTACCAACTGGAAGGTATTAGTACTGTGGATAATATTGACTTGGTCATTGGCCAAACTGCCTTGACCTTTTTGTTAGAGGGAAGGCCCGGGCATTATGGTATTAAGCCTACCGCTAAAGCACTGCTGCCGGAGTTTGACTGACTGCCTTTTTATGGTTGTTGACAAGGATTGAATAGTTTGGTTATAATATGTAGGTGACTCACTAAGCTTTAAAAAGAATATGCAGGAGTGCTGGAATCGGCAGACAGGCATGTTTGAGGGGCATGTGTCCAATTGGGCGTGCGGGTTCAAGTCCCGCCTCCTGCACCAAAATAAACCTCGCAGTTTTCACTGCGAGGTTTATTTTGGATTTAGTTTAATCACTCACCCCGGGATCCCAGGTGACTTCTTCTGTTAGAACCTCCCAAGGGGAAATTTTTTCTTCGGGCAGAACGATCCTATTTTCCATCTTTTCACCAAGATCAAAGGTGAAGAATTCTTTCGGTTTTTCCGGATGATCTCGCTTAAGCTTAATTTCTCGACTATCCATGGTTTATCCCACCCTTCAACCATAAGTTTTCCCCAATAGACAAGGTTAAATATTGGTAAGTGTTGGGCGATAACCAAAAAATAAGCTACATAAATAAGTTCGTGTTAATTTACTAATTTTAGGGGGCAATTAGTAAATTTATTTTGTCGAATGCCTAAAAGTTCAACAATGATACGACAATGCTTTACATATATTGGGAACACATTTCCAAGGGAAACGTCAATTTGAGGCAAAAAGCAGTAAAAAATTTCCATGTTATTTGTCAGAAATATCATTAGCAAGTCGTTAATAAGTTTTCATCACCGACAAACTTTTACGGACGACCCCACAAACATCTGTTAACATTTGTAAAAACAGATAAAGTTTGTGGAAACAATGATCGGCTGCCGATAAGTTGGGCATCTAGGTAGCCAGGAGTGAGTGATGCAACCGGCCACTATCTAAAGCGAAATTTAGATTAGTGGCTTTTTTTATTTGGTAAGCGTGGAGGCGTTAAGATGAAGAATGCTAGGGCCTTAGATGAATTACTTTTAGTATTTTTAGGTTTAACTGTGGTACTGGTACCGCTGCTATATCCGGAATTCTCTTTGGGTTCAATTACGATAACCATTACTGATTTAGCTACTTTACTGCTCGGTATCGGCTTTTTATTAAGACTTACCCAGAGGAAGTTGGATTTAAAGCCTACTAAGGTGGACATCGTCTTCTTTGCTTTGATAATTTGGGGGGCAATCAGTCTATTAAAAACCGTAAACCTACCGGATTCAATGAGGGATTTCCTCTGGTTGCTAAATTCAGGCTTGGTCTTTTACATAGTCAGTCATGCCGACTTAAAAGAAGATGAAGTTATAAGAATATTCAGAACGGCATGTTATGGAGCGGCATTAATTGCAGTTATGAGTATTTGGCAGCACTACGTTCTGCATCAGCGCACCTATTTTACCTTACACAATGCCAATCACTTAGCCGGATATCTAATTTTTTACCTGCCAATTCTAATCGGCTTTAAGTATGGAAAGAGAGTTGATCAGAGATTCTTTTGGGGAATTCTCGCTACTGTAGTAAGTACCGCGCTGGTGGTCACTTATACTCGCGGGGGTTGGATAGCAGCTATAATATCCTTGGTAGTTATGGCTGTAATGAAAGATAAAAAATTATTGATATTTCTTATCATTTATATAATGGCTTACACATGGCTTTTTACACCTGTAGGAAATCGAGATATTTTCGTGACCAATGGAATGGCAGTCGGGGATAGGGCTTTAAGCATATTGAAAGAACATGAAACTGCCAATGGGCAATACCGTATTCAGCTGTGGTTGACTGCACTGCAAATGTTTAGAGATAACCCGATGGACGGTGTGGGCATAGGAAATTACTACAATCTGCATGACATATATTTGGCTAAATATCCGTACCTGGATAGAGGAAGACCAGCACGAAATCCGCATAGTTCTTTTTTAAAAATTCTTGCAGAGACAGGTATAATCGGGTTTGCTCTTTTTATGGGTTTACTGGTCGCTGTGGCAAAACAGAGCTTTATGTTGTGGTATAAGTTGGGGTCTAGGGGAGATGCATTAATCGTCGGTTTCATCTGCGGGGCGGGTGCTGTAATCATCCAGGCAAATACTAATATCTTATTTCATTTATCTAGAGGGGTGTTTGGGGTATGGGTGGGATCGGCATTGGTAATGCAATTGGCCAAAGAGGCTCAGACTGCATCTTTGCAAGAAAGTGTACCGGCCAAAGGCAAGTGGTTTGAGATGAACAACGTAGCCCGGCCTGCTATAGGAAAAAAATTAAATTGTTAGTACTGCCATATATTGGTTTTATATAGAAAAGTTAAATTCGAATGTATTGGCGGTATCTAAAAACTATTTGAGAAAGGAGGAGTGTAGGTGAGCAATTTACTTAAGCGTTTGATAAATGAGGAGTCCGGTCAGGGTATGGTGGAATATGCTTTGATAATTGCCTTAATTGCCATTGTTGTAATGGCTGCTTTAGGACCTTTGGGCACGACAATCAAAGAGAAGTTCGAAGACGTCACAAGTGAACTGTCATAGTTTGAGGGCAGAGGGCCCGAAAGGGCCCTTTTTACCAATAAACGGAGGTTATTATGTACCAAGTATTAGTTACTTTACTTATAGTATTAACATGTACTTTTTGGGACATAAAAGAACACCGCATCCCCAATAAAGTAACCTTACCAGCAATTGTTTTTGGAATTATTCTTAATTCATATTTAAACAGCTGGTTAGGATTAAGGGAAAGTATCTTTGGAGCGGCACTTGGAATAGGACCGCTGCTTATTCCCTTTATTATGGGTGTTATCGGCGGTGGCGATGTTAAACTCCTTGCAGCAGTTGGCGCTATCAATGGTGTGGATTTTGTTATTTGGGCATTTCTTTACAGCGCTTTAGCGGGAGGGGTGATGGCCTTGAGTTATTCCCTGATTAAAGGTCAGTTGAGGGTGGTTATAAGTAACATAACCTTTACTACTACTTCATATATTTTAGGAATTAAGAATGGGTCAGGGACAAAGGGTTTGGTTTTTGCACCATCAGGGCTTTATCTTCCTTATGCCGTGGCCATTCTAGTAGGTACGTTAGCTACATATGCTTTGAGGTGATTTAATGTTTTTTAAATTTAGGAATGATACGAAAGGTCAAAGCCTAGTCGAATTAACTTTAATCCTCCCTTTTTTAATATTCCTTTTGCTGGGCATTATGGAAGGAGGCCGGCTTTTTGCTGGTTATCTGGAGTTGCAAAACGCCGCAAGAGATGGAGCGCGTTATGCTGCGGTTCATACAGAGATAGATGCGGTGTTAATCGTAGATAAGACAAAGGATTATATCAAAGGGCGTTTTACTATGTTAGATCCAACCGAGCTGGACGTCACTGGTAATTACGTACTAAACCTTGAAGAAAGTGCAGATAAGAAAGATCTCTGGGTAGAGATAAAACTAAATTATCCGTTTAAGATAATCACGCCCGTTATCAGTACAGTACTTGGTAATCCTTTTGAAATTAGTGCAACCATGTCAATGAGAAGGGAGTAGTTGAGAATGCAACATTTTAGAGAAGAAAAAGGTTCGGCACTTGTGCTGGTTGCTTTAACTATAGTTGTACTATTTGGCTTTGCTGCCTTGGCAATAGACGGTGGTTATTTATATTACCGACATACAAGATTGCAGGATGTGGCTGATGCAACCGCTTTAGCTTCAGCAATTGAACTGTCGAAAAATCCACCGAAAAACTTGAATGCAACAAAGGAAGAGCAAAAGAAGAAAGCAGCATTTGAAGCTGCGGTGAAATATGTTGGTTTAAATGGGATATCAGTTAGTAATACCAGTAACTATACTGCAGATATTTCCCTTAATTCCAGCAACGAGCAGGGAAAAATGATAGTCAGTTTTCCTGAGAGCCTTAGTAAGGCTAAAGTTGATATTGAGCTAAACACAAACTTATACTTTGCCAGGGTGCTTGGCAAGGACTTAACCCTTGTTCCTGTAACTGCTGTTGCTCAAGTTGGTTCAGCTAGTAAGCAAACAGGGGGATTAATACCTGTGGCAATTGTTGATGATCCTGATGATCCGACTGATGGGAACTATGTTCAGTGGCGTCAGTACGAAATGACTTTGGGGCCCGGTGGTGGTGCCAACGGTAATTTCGGCTGGTTAGACTTTGGGGCGTATGAGGGTGTCGGGGGAAATACTTTATCTTATTATTTAGAACACGGGTACCCTGGTACGTTGGAAGCGGAAGAAACAATAGAAACTAAAACGGGGGTAAGTGTTGGTCTAGCTGCAGATGCCATAGACAACAGGTTGTCGTTATGTAACGCTTCTACTTACGACCTTGAGACTTATATACCAGAAGGGGACACTTTTACCAATTATTATGAAGCCAGAGTAAAAGAGCATTTAGAACAACATGAAGACTGCTCAAGATTAGTTTATACTCCCATCGTTAATAGCATTGGTGAAAATGGAAGCTCTACCGTTACAATAGTTGGCTTTGCTGCCTTTTTTTTAGACAGCTATGTTCATAATGGCGACGAAATAACTTTAGTGGGAGCCTTTATTGATGTATTAAATCCAGAGGACATTATGCCGAACATGTTAGATTACACTGTGCAGTCAGTGATGTTGATTGAATAGAGCATAATTGTAGGGTGTCTGTTATCAATCACAAAAGGAGTTTTACGCATGAAAAATTCTAAAGCCCGCATCATCTTTATATTAACAATTATTCTAGCCGGTGTTTTGGCTTTTCTGGTACGTAACTATTTAGTTCAAGTTGAAGAGCAAGCAGTTATGGCCCAGAAGAAAGCGGAAGTACTAGCTACTATGGTAGCTGCCAGCAAGCCAATCCCCGAAGGAACAAAGGTAGATAAATCTATGCTTAAAGAGGTAGATGTACCTAAAGAATTGATACACCCTCAAGCTGTTAAAACAATCGAAGAGGCTATTGGCCAGTTTACAACTGTCAGCCTATTAGCTGACGAGTTAATATTAACGACCAAACTAGCTTCTTCTGCAACCAGTAATGAATTACCATATCGAATACCCGAGGGGAAAAGGGCGATTACTATCTCGGTTAATCCTTTGATTGGAGTGGGAGGTCATATAAAACCGGGTCATTATATAGATGTTCTTGGGATATTTAAGTTTGAACCGGGCGAAGAGGCTAAGCCCGAGGTTTTGACATTATTGCAAAATATTAAGGTCTTAGCAATTGGCCCTAACATTAAAAAACTAGAAGGGGTCATGGAAGCACCAAATATAACTATAGCAGTTTCGCCGGAAGAGGCCGAATACATAACTCTTACAGAAAACATCGGCCGTATGAAATATACCCTTAGACCGGTTGGCGAAAAAGATGTTCATAATCTGCCAACTGCTACTGAAGAGCGCTTGAAAGCAAAATATCGGGTGGGTGGCAATGAAGAAAATTAGCATCTTAATTTTAGACCAAAAAAAACAGCCCGAACTCGAGGAAATTCTAAACAAAAGGCAGGATTTCCAACTGCTTAAAAGTACCACAAACATGGACTTGGGGTTTACCCTTGCAGAACGCTACCAACCTACGGTAATTCTTTTAAATGTTGATTTACCGGGCAATGAAGGCATGATACTGGCAGAAGTCTTTACTAATGAATTTCCTGCATCCAGCTTAATATTAACTACTCAAGAAGATAGTGAACAGGCATTAAGACATGCGTTAAACATCGGGGCTCAGGATGTATTGACTTTGCCAACAAGTGAAGAAAAACTATGTACGACTATCCAAAGAACAGTTCAACGGGATGCCAAAAGAAGGGAATTGTTTACCGAGCAAGGTAAAGAACAACCTCAATTTAAGACTATTTTGGTATTTGGTCTAAAAGGCGGAGTAGGGAAGACTACATTGGCAACCAATCTAGCTTTGGCGATTAAAAGGATTACTGGTAAAAGAGTAGCATTGCTGGATTTAGACTTAGCCGCCGGTAATGTGGCGCTAATGACAGGAATAAGTTGGAGCAGAACATTAAAAGATTTGGTTGATGAAATAAGTGATGTCGATGCGGAACTGATAGATACATATTGTGCTGATCATCCTTTAGGGGTCAAGATAATTCAATCACCGGCAGATCCGGAGGTCGCAAGTCTAATTAAGTCTGATCATATTGATAAAATTCTTAAGGTTGTCCGTAATTCTTTCAACTATGTCATTATTGATGCTCCCTCAGCATTCAGTGATACTATATTGCCGGCTTTGGAGCAGGCAAAGGATATTATGTTGGTGACCACTTTAGATGTAGCTGCTATTCAAAACCTTAAAAAATGTTTGGACATGTTAGACAGCTTAAACTATGGCCGCAAGGCCAAAGTAATTGTCAACAAAGTAGGTTACAGCGGGGGAATTAAACTTCAGGATTTAAAAGACGTAATAGGGTTTGAGCCTATTTGTACTGTTTCTAATTGTGAAAAGCAGGCGATTAATGCTATTAACCGAGGCGAACCACTGACATTATCGTACCAGAACAGTAAAGCGGCTAAAGAGATAGAGCAATTAGCCCTAAAAATTACCAAGGATGATAGACCCACTGCCATAAAGAAACGTAAGCTCCTAAGAAGAGGTGTCCGTTAATGGTTTCATTGCTTCAACAGCGTTTAGCTCAACAAAAGAAAATACAAGAAAATAATGAAGTTGAGCAGGGTAAAATCAGTGACCCGGTTTCCCAAAAACACGAGGTTAAGTCCATAAAAGAAAAGGTGCTATCCGAACTAGTTGCTACAGTAGATACTGCAATGATAAAGGACAAGAACCAAGACGAAATAACACGCCACTTATCGGTACAAATAGAAAAGTTACTTGACCAGCATCTATTGGAGATGGGTGTTACATTTAAACGCAGTACGAGACACCGTATAACCGGGGAAATAATTAGCGAAGCCATCGGCTATGGTCCAATTACACCATTGCTGCAGGATAACACGATTAGTGAAGTTATGGTTAACGGGCCGAAACAGGTGTACATAGAAAGAAACGGCCTATTGGAGTTGACTGATATTCAGTTTAGAGATAATGACCATGTTCGTAACGTTATTGAACGGATTATTTCACCGTTAGGGAGACGGATTGACGAGAGTTCCCCGATGGTAGATGCACGGTTGCCCGATGGTTCCAGGGTCAATGCGGTAATTCCTCCCCTTGCCATTGATGGACCTACTATTACTATCCGGAAGTTTTCAGATGACCCTTACAAGTTATCTGACCTAATAAATTTTGGAACAGTATCTACTAATATGGGGCTGCTGTTAAAGGCAGCAGTACAGGGTGAGATGAACATTTTGGTGGGAGGAGGTACAGCCAGTGGTAAAACCACTACCTTAAACGTACTGTCTGATTTTATTCCTGCCAGTGAAAGAATTGTTACTATTGAGGATGCGGCAGAACTTCAACTTCGTCAACCTCATGTTGTACGAATGGAGTCCCGCCAAGCCAATGTGGAAGGTAAGGGAAGGATTGCAATACGCGATTTAGTGATTAATTCATTGCGGATGAGGCCGAATAGGATAATTGTTGGTGAGGTTAGAGGCGGTGAGGCGTTGGACATGCTGCAGGCAATGAATACCGGTCACGATGGTTCCATAACCACTATTCACGCTAATTCCCCAAGGGACTGTCTTTCCCGCCTAGAAACAATGGTCTTAATGGCGGGGGTAGATCTGCCGGCTAGAAGCATTAGGGAGCAGATCGCTTCAGCGATAGATTTGATAGTGTATCAAGCCCGCCTTAAAGACGGCAGCAGAAAAATAACCTATATCACGGAAGTGGTTGGGATGGAAGGTGATATTATCACCCTTCAGGATATATTTCTCTATCATCAAAAGGAACTTAATGAAAAAGGAAAAGTGGTTGGAAACTTCGTGCCTACCGGGGTAATTCCCAGATTTTATACTTCATTGAAGTCGATTGGGGTTCATGTACCCAACTCAATCTTTTTAAAGTCTGGTGATTAGATGTTAAACCTCATTGTAATTTTTTCGTTTGTTTTTATTGTATTTACACTCAATTCAATATACCTTGCGGCTAGTTCGAACAGGCGGCTAGCGAAATTACAGTTGGCTCAAGTAGTGCAGAGCACATCACTTACTGAAAGTACGACATCGTTACCTGTAAGCACACAAAGAGGCTTTAAAATATTGGGAAATTTAGCTTCTGTATTTTCTCGTATAATGGGCCCTAAATTTATGTCCAGGCTGGGAAACAATTTGATAAATGCCGGCATTGCCCTGCGGCCGGAAGAATTTATCCTATTAGACACTATTACAGCTTTGCTGTTTCTAGTACTATCAAGTGTTTTTGTACCAAGCAGAATAGTAAGTATAATTGCGGGATTGGCAGGGCTATGGTTACCCTTTTTAGTAATTGCCTTACTGAAAAAAAACCGTTTGATAAAATTTGAGGCCCAACTGCTAGATGGATTAGTCCTATTAGCAAATGGACTCCGTTCCGGTTTGTCGCTGATGCAGGCATGGGGGGTGGCCGCGAGAGAGATAGAACCCCCGCTCAGTGATGAATTTAAAAAGGTGATACGGGAAAATAGTTTGGGAGTTGGTGTAAAGGAGTCTTTGCAAAATATGTCTGAGCGAGTGCAAAGCAAGGATGTAGAGTTGGTAATCAGCGGTATTTTGATTCAACGGGAAATCGGTGGAAACTTAGCGGAGGTTCTTGACAGTATTGCTTATACAATTGAACAGCGGATAAAAATGAGGGGAAAAATTAAGGTGTTGACGGCCCAAGGGCGTATTTCCGGGGTAATTGTCTCCTTACTCCCTATTTTGTTAGGTGCATTTATTTTTACTTTTTACCCGGAATTTGGTGAGGTTCTACTGACTGACCCAATCGGCAAGATGATGCTGGTTGGAGCGGCGGTATCATTATTAATAGGTATATATATCGTTCATAAGGTTGTGACTTTTGATGATTAAGGACTATTCTTTAATACTAATTTCAGGATTCACTTTTTTTCTAATAGTGATGTTAATAAATTCTATTTATCAAATTGCTAGCTTTCGCCGCAAGCAGATACTTGATCGGCTGCGGGGGGTGGAAACAAAACGACCTGTGGACCAGGAAGAAGTATTTGATAAGCCTTTCCTTCAACGTTTAATCGGCCCTCTGGCGAATTTTTTAAAGAATGGGAGCAGTAAACTAGCACCGAAAGCAATGCAGCAGGCGGTACAAAATAGACTGATACGGGCTGGAAAAACGGGTATAAAGGCAACTGATTTCATAGCATTTTTGGTGATCATTTCTACTTTAATCGCTGTAGTCTCATGGTTCTTGTTGTCCTTACTTGGTACTGAATTTCTTAAGGCGATACTGCACTCGATGCTTATTGGCTTTTTAGGGGGTTTTGTCAGCTGGTTCTCACTTGGGCGATCAGCTACGCAACGACAGGAGCAGATTAGAAAGCGCTTACCGGATGCAATGGACTTGTTGGTGATTAGTGTCGAAGCTGGATTGGCGTTTGATATGGCGCTGCAAAAAGTAGCCCAGCAATTTCCCGGGCCGCTTGCTGAGGAATTTAATAAAACCTTACACGAAATGAAAATGGGTATGTCTCGTAAAGAAGCTCTAAAGGGCCTTGGGCGACGTGTGGATATCGAGGAACTAAAGGGAATGGTTAGCGCCGTTATACAAAGTGATCAGTTAGGATCAAGTTTAGCTGGGGTACTAAGAATGCAAGGAGATCTAATTAGAACCAAACGGCAGCAGCAAATTGAAGAACGCGCAATGAAAGCGCCGATAAAAATGCTTTTTCCTTTGGTTTTCTTTATCTTTCCCTCGATGTTTGTAGTGTTACTAGGTCCCGCGTTTATAAATATTATGAGAGTACTAGGTGATATGGGAAAGTGATTGTTAACTTAAGCATAAGGGGAAGGGGTCTGTATGACTGGAATTAAAGAGATGGTAATTAACCTTAGTTCAGGGCGGGTTCTAGTGAAAGATTTAATAAAGGCAGATTCCTTCTTGAGGCGGTTAAAAGGCCTAATCCCTTATAAAGGTCTTGAGCATGGGGAAGGGCTCTTACTAACACCCTGCCGAAGCGTACATACTTGCTTTATGTGTTTCGCTATTGATGTCCTTTACTTAGACGAAAATATGACAGTAATAGCCGCCTTTTCCGATGTAGGCCCTTGGCGGTTTTTGCCTGGGCGGAAAGGAACAAGGCAAGTACTGGAACTCCCGGCAGGGACTTTGGTGGCTACAGGTACAGAAAAGGGACACAGATTACAGTTCGGACGGAACTAAGTTAAAGACTAGCTAGCAGTTTTTTTATAAGATTAACCTTGCTATATCATGTAAAATTATTCAATTTAAGTAAATATGTTGAAAATACCATAGGGGGAGGGGTTACCTTAACAGTTTGTTTATTTAGAGGTTCACATCGGCGGGGAAAAAAAAAAGAGGGAGTGTGAATATTGAAAACCATAGGGCTAGGTAAAGGAAAAGGAAGCAAAGTATTATCAGTTTTCATAATTATAAGCTTATTGCTGGTCTATGTTATCTGGGACGGTACGTTACAAAAAGCATATGCAGGAAGTACTCAATTTAGTTTGAGAGGTATGACATACGATAATACAGGTGGTCTTGATTGGGCTTCGGGGTCCGGTAATTTGTCAGGCTGGCGCGAATTGCAGGGGGTCCCATATAGGATGGAAATTAAAAATGCGGAAGAAGGAGTAAAATATCGTTTTGCAGTTTTTCACGATCATCAGGATAAAGACAGCGGAATATATGGAGTTGAAACTGTAGGTTCGCCATCGGTTTCTGACGAGGCTTATGCATCAAATTTTAGTTATGAAATAGTTACTGATAGCAATTCCCAAACAGACCTCATAGGTTATGAATTCACGGTATCATTTTCTAAATCAGGTGATTACGAGGTGGAGTGGGAGGCCTACATTGCTTCAGGAGCACATGAATTCCCCGGTGCTTCGCTGCATGCCCACGCGGGGTATCTTTATGTCAATGATGTGAAGGATAGTATAGGTAAACAGGATGTTCCCATAGATTTAGTCAAAATGCCATCAATAAGTGTAACTAAGACAGCAGATAAGAGCAGCTATAATGTAGGGGAGACTGTTAACTACAGCATTCAGGTGACAAACGATGGTGAAACAGATTTAGACAATGTGACTGTAGTGGATTCCAAGATTGACTTAAATATAAACATTGGCTCCCTCGGCGCCGGTGATATATGGAATCATGACGATACTTATCCAGTGACTGATAGTGATCTGCCGGGTCCCCTTATGAATACTGTAGAGGTCCGCGCTACACCGCCAAGGGGTGAAGATCTGACTGAAAGCGCCAGCGTATCCGTTGATTTGCAGGTGCCGGCTGAACCTGGCTTGACAATAGTTAAAGAAGCCGACGTAATAGAAGCAGAGGCAGGGGATACAGTAAACTACACAATTACAGTGGAGAACACCGGTAACGTAACCTTAAGCAATATAGCTGTAACAGATACAATGTTAGGTTTGAATGAGGTAATTGTTGAATTAGCTGCGGGAGCAAGTGAGACCCTTACCGGCAGCTACGAGGTGCAGTTAACAGACTTCAATAATGAAACGTCCAATCTGGTTAATACTGCCACTGCATCAGTCACTTATGAGCAGGAAGAGCTAGCAGTTAATGATGACGCGACGGTAACCTTAGTAGAAACCTTTGTGGCTGACCCAGAACTGACCATAACTAAAGACGCCAGCCCAACCCAGGCTGAGGTAGGAGATACAATAACATACACTATCATCGTGGAGAATACCGGTAATGTAACTTTGAACAATATAGCAGTAACTGATGATATGTTAAGTTTGAATGAGATAGTTACCGAATTGGCTGCGGGAGCAAGTGAGACCCTTACCGGCAGCTACGAGGTGCAGTTAACAGACTTCAATAATGAAACGTCCAATCTGGTTAATACTGCGACTGCATCAGTCACTTATGAGCAGGAAGAGCTAGCAGTTAATGATGACGCGACGGTAACCTTAGTAGAAACTTTTGTGGCTGATCCAGAACTGACAATAGCTAAAGGAGCCGACGTAACAGAAGCAGAGGCAGGGGATACAGTAAACTACACAATTACAGTGGAGAACACCGGCAACGTAACCTTGAGTAATATAGCTGTAACAGATGCAATGTTAGGATTAAATGAAGTAATTAATGAGTTAGCCGTAGGGGCAAGTAAAACCCTTACCGGCAGCTACCAGGTGCAACCGGAAGACTTTAACGGTGAGGCAGCAACACTAGATAACACTGCTTATACTTCAGTAGATTATGACGAAACAACTATTTCTAAAGATGCTACTGCATCTGTGGATCTAGTCAGCAGTGGCGGTGGTGGCGGCGGTCATCACCACCACTCAAGCCATAACCCCACTGCAGTGGATAACGAGGCAGCTACGGACAGTAATAACTCAATAAATATTGACGTATTAGCAAATGATGATGATTCCAGAGGGCACTATTTAACAGTCATTGATGCAACTTATGGTAATCATGGGGAAACAATGATAAATGAAGACGGTACGATAACATTTATCCCCGAAACCGATTGGTCCGGAAGCGATCAATTTGAATACACCATCGAATGCTCTAGTGGAGATACGGATACGGCAACTGTTGACGTGACAGTTAATGAAAAGATAGCACTCGAGGAGACCAGTGACACCGAGGAAGATCAGATAATCGAAGTCTTCCCGGAACCACCCACAACTGGGCCTGAGCAGCCTCAACCATCAGCTCAACCGCCAAAAGACCTGCCGAATACCGGCGGCAGCTATTTATGGCCGGTCTTAATTGGAATTAGTTTGATTGGAGCAGGTTTACTCTTGCGGAGAAAAAAGCAGTTAGCTTAGGTTAAAAAGAAATTGGGCGCCATCTTGCTCGCCGCTTTAGCAGTACTTGGGGGGGCGGGCGTGGCGTCCCATTTTTTTGTGGAGGGAATCTTATGAAATGGTTATATCGGTTTTTAATAGTAGTGGGCATTGTTTTGGTATTCAGTCCTGTTGCCGCAGAAACTTATACATACTATCAGCAGGGAATCCTTAATAGTAAGCTGATGGCTGATGCTGGGCAAGTTGATGAGGAGGATCCCACCGTTGTTTATCCCGAAGAATTAACAACGGTGGAAGGGTTTAGCGAAAATAGCAGGGAAGAACTTCAAGTGAGTAAACCGGTAAAAGAAGAACCAATAAATGCTCCATTTAAATTAACCATCCCTAAAATTAAGCTAGATGCCGTGGTGGTTGATGGGGTGGGCAAGCAGGATTTGCGTAAAGGGCCCGGTCTTTACCCTCAGGGCAGCCTGCCCGGTGCACCGGGAAATGTAGCAATAGCAGCTCACCGTACTACATATGGCGCTTGGTTTAACCACCTAGATCGACTTGGTTCCGGAGATGAGATTACTATTTCTCGGGAAGGCCGCGATATTATCTACCAGGTCGAGAAAGTATTTACTACTACCAAAGACGACTGGTCGGTAATTGAGCCAATGGGCTATAATACCTTAACGTTAACCACTTGCGATCCGCCGGGATCCGTAAAAAGACGTTTAATCGTCAGGGCTCGGCAGGAGGCAGAGGGTGATGGCGACTAGAGAGTACTAGGGACGTTATCTATTTCAATACTATAGTCAAAGGAAATATTTAATTTACCGCCTTTATAGCTGCCGCTTATAGGCAGATCACCGTAATTCTGAATAATATAGTAACCTGCGGATAAAGAGCCAAAACGGCTGTTGGTAGCAGTGCCTAGGGTCGGGTCGACAGGTATCCAGCCTTGTCCCGGTAGGTAGAATTCGGCCCATTGATGTCTTTGTTTTTCTAATCGGGACGAAGAGCTAGTATCAGCTAAAACTTTCGAGTAGTGGGCAAAACCGTTAACGATCCGGGCAGGAATACCTGCAGCCCGATTTAATGCTACGAACAGGGAGGCATATTCTACACAAGTGCCTTCGCCTTCTCTAAGGCCGGCAAGTGCGCCTTTGTCTGCTGAGGATGCGTTAAGGTTATATTGCAAAGAGTCTCTCGTATAATCATAGGCGGCTTTGGCAAATGTTAAAGTTTCACTGGTGGTTTTCGGTTTACTATCGCCATTCAGTGCATTTGCCACTTGGCGTATTTTATCAGAATCGCTTTCAATCTTTTCTTCCTGCTGTAAATAATTTTGCAGCTGCTTACCGGTACTTTGATTGATTTCTTCTTTTTTCTTTGATAAAGAGAAGGGTATTAATTTAATAATATATGTTTGTTTGATAGGAAATTTCTCTCCCGCAGCCAGGCGTTTAACTTGAAGCCTGGCTTTTTTGTTGCCTCTTGTGGTTATAGTCTCAGAAATAGGTTCGATTGAATAAATTCTTGACAGTACTTTCTGGTACGGTGAGTTGATTTGGGCCATAGTTGGGATGTTTAAAGAGATATCCCGCGCAGGCTCAGCGCCGGAATTTTCCACCCAAACAGTAACCGTCAGTGCATAGGTTTCAGTAGTATCTGCAGAATTATCGGTATTAGAAAAAGCCGTCCTCGTAGGAAATACTAAGATGATAAAAGCGAGTGAAAGCGTAAGCACACTTTTAAAAAATCTAGCATTATTCATTTGATTTCCTCTCCCCCATAGAGACCTTATACCAATAAGAAAGCCTGCCACAGCAAGGCGCCATAACAGACCCAAATCAACAATATTAGTCGTTGGCGGCCCGGCTGCCGTAACTCAAAATGAGTTTTAGACCCGTAGCTTTGCGTCCCTGTCTTTCGACAAGTTTGCCTTTATCGGACAAGCTTTGTCCATATTTTACCAATAAACTACTTATTTGTCTACAATTAAATAAAAAATTTATCAACTTAAATTTAGAAGGAAAAAATTCAAGGGGCATAGATTATTCTTTAACAGAATAACTTGTACAGGCGGTCCAAAAGTAATATGTCAGAAATTTCATTATTATCTTGACAATAATTGAAAGGGTTAATTATAATGGACACAGAATGAATCTTCATTCAGTAATAATGGGGGTGTTTACTTTGGAGGAAAAAAGAGGCGGGCAAAAGTATGATGCGATTTTGCAGGCCGCCGTAAAGGTCTTTGCCCAAAAAGGTTTTCACCGATCTCGAGTCAGTCAAATTGCTGAGCAAGCAGGTATCGGCGATGGTACGGTCTACCTTTATTTTCATAATAAGGAAGACATCTTAGTTTCACTTTTTCAAGAGCGCATGACTGATTTTGTTTACCATTTGAGGCGCCGTTTAGAGCATACCACAACGTTTTATGATACGTTAAAAATCTTGATTCATTATCATTTTGAAGTGATGGAGTTCAATCCCGATCAAGCAATAGTGACCCAATTTGAGCTGCGACAGCAAAATGCAGACATTAATGAAGGGATATCTCCATATTTACGCAAGTATTTTCGCATAATCGAGGAGGTGGTGGATAGAGGGAAGAAACAGGGGTTTGTGAAACAGGACATACCTACTGTGGTGGCCCGAAAAATGATTTTTGGCACCATCGACGAGGTAGTGACAGACTGGGTTAACTGTAATTGCACCGATTTTCTGAAAGAAATGACAGAAATTGTTTACCAGCTATTGATTTATGGCTTATTGGACAGCAAAGCAAGTGAGAGGGGAAACTTGTAAAGGAGGTTGAGATGAATATGCAGATTAAGAGTGCAGCGGTATTAGGAGCAGGCATAATGGGTAGTACCATAGCGGCGCACCTGGCGAATGTGGGTATTCCAACATATTTGCTGGATATCGTGCCCAGGGAACTGACAGAGAAAGAAAAGTCTCAGGGTCTTACTATGGAAAGTCCTGCCGTACGTAATCGCCTGGCAGCCGGTGGTAAACAGGCACTACTAAAGGCTAAGCCTGCACCGCTCTACAGTAAGACGGATGTTGAATTAATAAATGTGGGTAACTTTGAAGATGACTTAAAGGTTTTGGGTGAAGTTGATTGGATCATTGAGGTTGTAGTGGAAAATTTGGCTATCAAGAAAAAACTATTTGCCAGGGTTGATGAGTACCGCAAACCCGGTACTATCGTAAGTTCCAATACTTCCGGTATTTCTATCAATGCAATGATTGAGGATATGCCGCAGGAATTTAAAGAACATTTCCTCGGAACTCATTTCTTCAACCCACCGCGGTACATGAAGCTTTTAGAGATTATTCCTGCCAAGGAAACTAAGCAGGAAGTAGTAGACTTCATGATGCATTTTGGCGAGCGGGTACTCGGCAAAGGTGTTGTCTTGGCTAAGGACACCCCAAACTTTATTGCCAACCGCATCGGTACTTATGGCTTGATTGCTACCGCCAAGGAAATGCAAGAAAGAGGGCTGAGCATATCCCAGGTTGACGCAATCACCGGCCCGGCTATGGGTAGACCCAAGAGTGCGTCTTTCCGAACTTTAGACATGGTGGGTCTGGATACCTTTGTCCATGTGGCTAATAATGTGGTGGAAAACACGGACAGCGCGGAAGAAAAGGCAGCTTTTGACGTACCGAAATTTATGCTTGATATGGTGGATAAAAAGTGGTTGGGCGATAAGAGCGGTCAAGGGTTTTACCGTAAGGAAAGAACGCCTAAGGGTAAGCAAATTTTAGAAATTGATTACAACTCTATGGACTATAAGCCCAAGGAAAAGGCCGGGTTCGCTTCATTGGAAGCTGCTAAAGCCGCACCGGGAAGCAGTGTAGATAAGTTGAAGATGCTGATATACGGTAAAGATGAAGCAGCGAAGTTTGCTTGGGAGACCGCTAAGAAAGCGCTGCTTTACACTGCGGCTAAGATACCCGAGATCGCCGATGATATAGTCAGTATTGATAAAGCGATGAAGTGGGGCTTTAATTGGAAGATGGGACCATTCGAAACATGGGATGCCATTGGTGTTGAAAAGTCCGTAGAGCGAATGAAGCAGGATGGAGAGGATTTGCCGCCACTTGTTGAAAAACTCTTGGCAAAAGGGTATAAGTCCTTTTATAAGAAGGATGAAGGCAGGTTATATTATTTCGATTTAGAGAGCGGCGGCTATAAGCCAACTATCGAAAAGCCTGAAATCATCCAATTGAAAGAAATGAAAAAGGCAGATAAAGTTATCAAGGCTAATTCCGGTGCCAGCCTTATCGATATGGGCGACGGCGTTGCATGTCTTGAGTTCCATTCTCCTAATAACGCCATTGGTGCCGATATAGTGCAGATGATTAACTACGCTGTGGAAGAAGTGGAGAAGAACTATGAAGGGTTGGTAGTCGGTAATCAAGGCAAAAATTTCTGTGTCGGTGCAAACTTGATGCTTTTATTAATGGAAGCTCAGGATGACAATTGGGACGATATTAACTTCATTGTTAAAGGATTTCAGGACGCCTGTATGACATTGAAATATAGCCAAAAACCTGTGGTAGCGGCACCTTTCGCTATGACCTTAGGCGGCGGCTGTGAAGTAATGCTTGGAAGTCACCGGGTGAGAGCGGCTGCAGAAACTTATATTGGCCAAGTTGAGAGCGGCGTTGGTCTTATCCCCGGCGGCGGTGGCAACAAAGAGGTGCTTATACGCTACACCGAAGGAGTAACTGACCCCAAAGCGGACCTGCAGCCATATGTAAATAAAGCATTTGAAATGATTGCCATGAGTAAGGTTGCCACCAGTGCTAAGGAAGCTCAAGATATGAACCTGCTTCGGGACACTGATAAGATTACCGTAAATCAAGATTACCTGCTTTACGATGCCAAGCAGACCGTCCTCGCTATGGCTCAGGAAGGATTTGAACCGCTGCGTCCAAAGAAGCTGCGCGTGGTGGGCGAGACGGGTTATGCTGCTCTTAAGCTTGGTGCCTATACGATGAGAGAAGGCGGTTTCATCAGCGCACATGATGAAAAAATTGCCAACAAGATATCTTACGTCTTAACTGGCGGGTCCGTACCGGCTAATACATTGGTTACTGAACAATATCTGCTGGATCTCGAGCGGGAAGCATTCTTAAGTCTTTGCGGTGAGCCAAAATCTCAAGAGCGGATGATGCACATGTTGAAAACCGGGAAACCGTTGAGGAATTAAGGAGGGGAGAAGCTATGCAAGAAGCTGTAATAGTCTCAGGTGTTCGAACTGCAGTTGGCAGGGCCCCTCGGGGTACTTTAAAGAACTATCGCCCTGAGGATATGGGTGCACAGGTGATTAATGAAGCCATTAGCCGTGCACAGGGATTAAAACCTGAAGAAATTGATGACATAGTTGTTGGTTGTTCTTTCCCCGAAGGTGAACAGGGAATGAACATGGGTAGAATACTGGCCCTGCGGGCAGGTTTGCCGGAAACTGTACCCGGTTTTACCATAAATAGATTTTGCTCTTCCGGGCTTCAGTCCATTGCCATTGCCGCGGAAAAAATCATGGTAGGCTGGGCAGATGTTGTGATAGCCGGTGGTGTGGAGAGTATGAGTCAGGTGCCCATGGGTGGTAATAAAATTGCTCCTAATCCGTATTTAATGGAGCACTATCCTTCGGCATATTTAGGCATGGGTCTTACCGCAGAAAATGTGGCTCAGCGATACGACATCAGTCGAGAACAGCAGGACGAATTTGCAGTGAGAAGCCACCAAAGGGCGGCAGCGGCCATTAAAGAGGGGCGCTTTAAGGACGAAATACTGCCTTTGCAATTGCCGATAAAAGAGATGGTAGGAAATAAGGTGGTAGAAAAGACAATTACCTTTGACACCGATGAAGGGGTCCGGCCGAATACCAGCATGGAAATATTGGCTAAGCTGCGCCCGGCATTTCATGTAAAAGGCAGTGTCACAGCAGGTAACTCTTCTCAGACCAGTGATGCCGCAGCTGCACTGGTGGTCATGTCCAGGGAAAAAGCTGATAAACTGGGCTTAAAGCCTTTAGGCGTATTTCGTTCTTTTGCTGTGGGCGGAGTGCATCCTGATGAGATGGGCATTGGTCCAGTAGTTGCCATTCCTAAGGCGGTTAAATTGGCCGGCATTAACATCGAAGATGTTGATTTATTTGAACTGAACGAAGCGTTTGCATCACAGTCACTCTATGTAGTGCGCGAGCTTGGTATTGATATTGACAAGGTCAATGTCAACGGCGGTGCTATTGCCTTGGGTCACCCGTTAGGGTGCACCGGCAGCAAGCTGTCGGTAACCCTGCTCAATGAAATGCAGCGCAGAGATGCAAGGTATGGCGTTGTTACCATGTGTATCGGCGGCGGTATGGGTGCAGCCGGTGTCTTCGAAAGAATATAAACCAAAAAGGAGTTAAGAGGGAGGGGAATTAAATGTCTGGAGAGTTTGTCAAGGGCGGTAGTTTTATAATTGATGGGGCGAAACCCCAAGATGTATTTACCCCGGAGGATTTCACCGAAGAACATAAGATGATTGCCGAAACCGCCGCCAGTTTTGTGGCGGGCGAGGTGGAACCGAATCTGGATGATTTAGAAGCACAAAAAGAAGGCTTGATGCCGGAATTATTACGCAAGGCTGCGGAATTGGGTCTTTTAGGTGCTGATGTGCCCGAGGATTTCGGTGGGATGGAGCTTGATAAAATCAGTTCCATGCTTATTACTGAAAACCTTGTTCGTGGTGGCTCCTTCAGTTTGGGTCACGGTGCCCACACAGGTATCGGCAGCTTGCCAATCGTCTTTTTCGGCAATCGTGCCCAAAAAGAGAAATACCTTCCGGCATTGGCCAGCGGCGAGAAGTTTGCTGCATACGCCCTTACGGAGCCGGGCGCCGGTAGTGATGCTTTGTCTGCTAAGAGTAAGGCTGTTCTCTCTGAAGACGGCAAGTATTATATCTTAAACGGTGCTAAACAGTTTATTACTAATGCTGGTTTTGCCGATGTCTTTGTTACTTATGCTAAGATTGACGGTGAGAAGTTTACTTCATTTATTGTCGATGCTGACAGCGAAGGCCTTTCCTTGGGTGTTGAAGAAAAAAAGCTGGGCATCAAGGGTTCATCCACTCGTAGTGTAATCTTTGAGGACGTCAAGGTGCCGGTGGAGAATGTACTTTACGGAATCGGTAAAGGCCATGTAGTTGCTTTTAATATTTTAAACATTGGCCGCTACAAACTGGCCCTGGGCTGCATCGGCTCTTCCAAGATTGCCTTAGAATACGCTGTAAAGTATGCTAATGAGCGTAAGCAGTTTAACGTACCTATATCATCGTTTGGCTTGATTAAGGAAAAAATCGGGATGATGGCCGCAAAGATTTATGCATCTGAAAGTATGGCTTATCGCAGCGGCGGTCTTATTGATGACATACTTCACGGTATTGATATGAACGCTGACGATGCCGGGCTGAAGGCCGCGGAAGGCATTTCCGAGTACGCCATTGAGTGTTCTATTAATAAGATTCACGGTTCTGAGGTGTTAGATTTCTGTAGTGATGAAACACTTCAGATATACGGCGGCTATGGTTATACTCAAGAATATCCGGCGGAGCGCTTCTATCGTGACTCTCGTATCAATCGGATTTTTGAAGGTACTAACGAAATCAATCGGTTGATTATTCCCGGAACTTTATTAAGAAAAGCCATGAAGGGTGAGCTGCCGCTCTTGGCCGCAGCTCAAAAGCTGATGGGGGAACTGATGACACCCAGCATGCCGGTAGAAGATGGCTCCTATTTAGGAGAACAAAAGCAAATCGTCGAAAAGGCAAAGAAGATGGTGCTGATGGTAGCGGGAACCGCTGCACAAAAGTATGGTGATAAGCTGCAGCACCAGCAGGAAATTCTCGGCCGGGCCGCAGATATGATTGTAGAAGTATTTGCGATGGAAAGTGCCCTGCTTCGTACATTAAAAGCTTATGAAAAAGACGGAGAGGAAGCTACTGCCGCCAAGAAAGCACTGACAGAAGCTTATATCAACGATGCCATTGGCAAGATGGAACTGTGGGCCAAGGAGGCTTTGGCCGCAGTGGAAGATGGCGATATGCTGCGTACTCAGCTTGCCGCCCTAAGAAAACTTTCCCGCTACACGCCGATAAACAGTGTAAAAGTCAAGCGGGAAGTTGCCGATAGGGTAATTAAAGCAGAGAAATATATAGTATAATCTCAGAGGGCCCTTCGGGGTCCTTTTTTTGATCGAACGTAATTATATTTCGTGACGGTTTTTTTATAATTTTTGTGTCAATTACAAAACATAAAGATAACCTTTGCTAGCAAGGTGGTGAGATTTTGAATATTGGACCTCAGGTAAAATGCCAGGTAAACACCTGCGTTCACTGGATTAAAGATTTATGTGCGGCCGGAAATATCGATATTTTGTATGAAGAAGAGGGAAAAATGGCCCAGCAACAGGAGCAGACCGAGTGTAAAACATTTTATAAAAAGCGCGGCTTGGCTAATTTCATCGGTGGTATGGATAACGTAAATTGGCTGGGCATGGCCAAGGAATATGTAATGCCCGGGCAGCAGATGAGCCCTTCCGTTACTTGTATAGTAAGCAGCTGTAAATATTGGGCTCAGGGAGACCTATGTAATGCCCAAGAGATTGATATCACAGGTATTGATGCCAGAGAATGTCAAGATACCGACTGCAGCACCTTCGTGGACCGTTAGTGGGAAAATATTCCTAGAATAGCTCATTTCTTTGGAGGAACTATATAATAGAAGTTAAAAAAAATGGAGGTGAATCCTTTTGTTTAGGCATGACAAAAAATTACTACATGAGGTTCGGGTAGATAAGCCCAACCCGCATTATGGCGCCCTGCTTCAGGAACAATTGGGTGGAGCTAACGGAGAGATTAAGGCAGGTATGCAATACTTCACTCAAAGTTTCCGTTGCCAGGACAAAAGAATTAAAGATTTGATGTTGGATATTGCTTCAGAGGAATTTGGCCATGCGGAAATGGTAGCCACGATGATTACCATGCTTAATGGGCATGATGTCAATCCTCAAGAAACCGCTATGACACACCAACAGCAGCCCCATGGGAATGTGGAGGCGGCAGTACTCGGAGGGCTAGGCCCATCACTGACCAATGCTTCCGGCTCACCCTTTACCGGGAACTTTATTAATTCAACCGGTGACTTGGTGGCTGATTTACTTTCTGATATGGCAGCAGAGCAGAGAGCGAAGGTGGTTTATGAATATCTTTACCGTCAGATTCACGACAAGGGCGTGCGTTATACCATCGATTTTCTATTGAATAGAGAGGAAGCACATAACGCCTTATTTAGAGAAGCTTTGGAAATTGTGCGGGATACCGGCTCGAATCAGGACTTTGGTACAACAAAAGATGCTCAAATGTATTTTGACCTATCACAACCGGGACGATATTTCCGTAACCCTAATCAAAACCCACAGCAAATAAACGATCATTAAACAATTTAGCAAACAATTTAGCCCGCAGAGTCTGCGGGCTAAAAAATTAGGCCAGCGACAACTGGCCATTTTTTCGTATTTAAATTTTTAGTCGCCACCAGAAATACCCTGCATGGAGTGCAGGCCGAACTTTTCGAAATCATCTCGTAAATAATTAATTGCCTTGGCCGTGACACCGAATTCTTGGGCAATTTCCTGATCAGATTTGTTTTGCTTAAAGCCATCAATTAGTTGGTCTACATCCACGCCAATTTCTTCAGCTTTTTCTTTTAAACTTGGTTGTAAATCCCAAGGTGGGCCTAAGGTACTGAAGTCATCACTGGGATGGCGGTTACCCTCAGACCCGGCAGTTACGTCACCTTCTTTTTCAGACTTGCCGTCCAGGTTAACTCGGGTCGCTGAACCGAGATGTTCCGATACAAATTCCGCTTCATATTCCTTATTCTTATTTTTTTCGGTCATATTGTTGGCCTCCCTTTTTTCTTTTTGTTAAAGACTTCATAATCATCAGGATTTTTATTACTGGCAGCGTTCATCTCGGCAGCTGATAGTTCTTTCTTTTTTTCCTCTTTCAATTTAAGTAACCTCCTTTAAAGAGATACAGGGTCAATGAAAACCTTTTCATCATAACCGCAGCTGGGGCAAGCCGCGATATGGACGCATTGATTACTAACAATTTGTTCCAGGTATGGACTGTAAGGGCCGGCATAATTAGAAAGAGAGCCAGTATCCTCTAGTTGCTGGTGGCAGTAGGTGCAGTGTCGGTCTATGCTAATTAAACCGTTACACAGCGGACATTGTTTCGTCATAAGTATGCCCCCAATTTGCTTTAGTCTTAGGTTTTGTTTCTTACATAAATCAATACGATGAAATAATTACCTGCAGTGATTTTTTTATATGTTAAATGGCCCAAAGGCGTCTGAGTTCTCAAAAGCAGATTAGGATGTATAAATTAAAAAAATAGTTGATTAGCATCTGGTAATGAGATATAATAAATGCAATTAAATATCGAGAGGGGTGAGACGAGTAGAGTTGAGTTGAGAATAGCTGAGGTGTTTTTTCTTATTTTCAGACATTTTTAGTAGGTGAGTTAAGGAGAGGAGAGATAAGTAATGAGTTTAAGAGAGTCTATTCAGGTGTCCTTATTGTTAGGTATAGGTGCTTTGCTGCATCTAATCACTCCCCAGATTTTGCCGGGGATGAAGCCGGACCCATCACTTGCGATGCTATTTGTGGTGGTTATGCTCCACCGCAATATTCGTCCAATTATTTTAGCCGGTATGGTAGCGGCATTGCTGGCAGCTCTTACCGGTACTCCCGGAATGCAGGTTGCCAATTTAATTGATAAGTTTTCTACTACACTGATAGTTTATCTGGTTCTAGTAAAACCGATGTACGGTAAAATTAATGACAAGGTGCTGGCCGGCATTTGCGGTCTTTTTGGTACTATGATCAGCGGCGGTATCTTTTTAACAGCCGCTATCTTTGTTTTAGGTTTGGAGATGAACTTTACTGCCTTGTATGCAACCATTGTCCTGCCCACAGCAATTATCAATACTGTGGTTACAGTAGTACTTTACCCGCTGGTGGTCTTCAGTAAGAATGTGGTTGAAAAGACAAGTGTCTATAAAAGCTATAATCGTAAAGCGTAAAATGATAACAGGCAATAACAGGGCGAGGCCGAAAGGTTTCGCTTTTTTTGTTTTCAGCCCGCCCATGCCTCTGGTGTGGGGAAGGATGGATATGGAAAAAGAGGAAATTTGCCTAATAAGCGCGAAGTAAAATGATAGAGTTGGGCCGGTTTATAATGCCTAAGGTAACTAACTGTGCTTGGCTCGCCTGGCATGGTAAAACGACATAATACTTCAAGGGGGTCAGGAAAATTTGTTAAGAAAAAGCAAATTATTATTTGTTGTTGCATTGACATTGGTGGTAGTATTTGCATTGGCTGGCTGCGGCGCTCCGAAGAATGAAGGCAAGGGTAGCGATAACGCGGGTAAAGAAGAAGTAAAACAGAAGATCACCTATAATTTAGGCAGCGAACCCGAAACGCTAGACCCGGGTAAAGTAACCGGTAATCCTGATATGACCGCTATTAATGCAATGATGGAGGGTTTGACCCGTTATAATATGGACGGTGAATTAGAGCCGGCTATGGCCAAAGATTGGGACATTTCTCCCGATGGCACAGTTTACACTTTTAAAATCAGGGAAGATGCCAAGTGGAGCAATGGAGACCCGGTAACGGCTGAAGATTTTGAATTTGCATGGCGCCAGATTCTTGACCCTGAATTTGCTGCTGACTATGCCTATGAATTATATTACTTGAAAAACGCTGCTGCTTATAACGATTTCGAAGATACTTCCGTGACCAGTCCGGACCAAATAGGTGTTGAGGCAGTAGATGCGAAGACCCTAGAAGTAACCTTGGCAGCGCCGGCACCACAATTTCTAGGATTGACTGCATTCCCGGCATATTTCCCGGTGCATAAGGCAACTGCGACAGCTAATCCCGATTGGCATGCAGAGCCTGAGACTTATGTGAACAATGGCCCCTTTAAGATGACTGTGTGGGAGCATGACCAAAAGATTGTTTTTGAGAAAAATGAAACCTACTGGGATAAGGATAGTGTGAGACTGGATGAATTGGTGATGACTCTGGTGTCTTCAGAGTCTACGGAGTTGGCGATGTTTGAAACCGGAGATATTGATGTCGGTGACAATCCGCCTAATGAAGAAATGGACAGGTTAAAAGCAGATGCTAATTACGGATTAACAATCGGTGGGGACCTGTCTACATACTACTATGTCTTTAATACAACTGCTAAGCCTTTTGATGATGTACGGGTAAGAAAGGCGCTGACTATGGCTATCGATCGTGAAGCAATTGTGGAGAACATTGCCAAAGCAGGTCAAATTCCGGCTTTTGCTTATGTTCCTTTTGGTTTAGACGATGCTGATAAGTCTAAAGACTTCCGGGAAGAAGGCGGTAACGACTATTTTGCAGAAAACTTGGAAAAAGCCCAGGAACTTTTAGCTGAAGCAGGCTACCCCAATGGCGAAGGGTTCCCCGAATTCGAAATCTTGAACACTGACAGGGAATTATACTTAAATATTGCTCAAGCAATTCAAGAAATGTGGAAGCAGAATCTTGGCATTGAGGGTGTAAAAGTCATATCCCAGGAATGGGGTTCCTACCTGAAGGCCCGTGCCGAACTGGATTATCTAGTAGCTGCTGCCGGATGGGGTGCTGATTATGCTGACCCGATGACATTTTTAGATATGTATATTAAGGACGGCGGTAATAATGACACCGGCTGGAGTGACGAGCGCTATGACCAGTCGATTGCCAAAGCTAACAGTACTAATGACCAGGCAGTAAGAATGCAGGCCATGCATGAAGCAGAAGATATTTTGATGGAAGCTATGCCGCTTATGCCCATATATTTCTACACTAACCCATATATAATGAAGGATTACGTAAAGGATGTAGTAGTGCCCGATTTTGGCCCTAATATGGACTTCAAATGGGCGTATGTTGAGAAGTAATAAATTTTAGAATGGCATTAAGCAAAGAATTGCTGTTATGGGTATGGGGTGTATGTGGTCTTTTGGGCTGCATATACCTCAATTTTTATAAGGCAGGTAGTGGAGAAACGTTTTAGGGAGTGAATGGAACGTGAGTTATCTGATGAGAAAGTTTAGTTCAGCTTTAGTTGCTGTGCTGGTTATCATTACCGTCACGTTTTTCCTAATGCATTCTATTCCCGGTGGACCGTTTGACTCCGAAAGGAAGCTGCCTAACACCATTATGAAGAATATTAATGCACGGTATCATCTAGATGACCCTCTATGGGTGCAGTACACAGATTATTTGCAGAATATCGTAAAAGGAGATTTAGGGCCTTCGTTTAGGTACGAGACCAGAACTGTAAATGACATTATTCGTGACGGATTTCCGGTGTCAGCGGCCATAGGGGCTATAGTGATACTGTTGGCCCTCGGCATTGGCATATTGCTGGGGGTTATTGCTGCCTTAAATCATAATAAATGGCAGGATTACGGTGCTATGCTAATAGCGACTATTGGTGTATCAGTGCCTAGTTTTATCGTTGCCGGTTTGGCGATGTATGTCTTTGCGGAGAAACTGCGTTGGTTTCCTCCGGCGTTGTGGGAAGGGCCTGAGTCTATGGTGCTTCCGGTGATTGCCCTTGCCGGATTACCTACGGCGGTAATCGCTCGTTTGATGCGTTCTAGTATGCTGGAGGTATTAAACCAGGATTATATTAAAACTGCCAGAGCCAAGGGTTTGGCAACCCGGGTGATAGTTTATCGTCATGCGTTGAGAAACGCAATATTACCGGTTGTTACCTATCTGGGACCCGCTGTTGCCGGAATTGTTACCGGCAGTTTTATAGTAGAAAATATTTTCGCTATACCAGGTTTGGGCAAATGGTTCGTCATGAGTATCAGTAATAGGGATTATCCGGTGATATTAGGGGTAACCATTTTCTACAGCACACTGCTGATTTTTATGAACATGATAGTGGATATTGCTTATGCTGTGATTGACCCCCGCATTAAACTGTCGGATAGAAAGGGTGAGTAGGATGACACAAAAAAGCATTTCCGCAGAGTTATTTCAACCCGTAAAGAGCAGTACGGGTGATGCTGAAGTGATTGTTCGGCCGAGTGTGTCCTACCGGGCAGATGCGTGGCAGCGGTTAAAACAGAATAAGGCGGCGATAGCAGGGTTAATCATTATCTTATTATTAATAACGATGGCCATAATAGGGCCGCATTTGAACAAATGGTCTTATTCTGAACAGGTATTAGCCAATGCCAATGAAGCGCCCAGCAGTGAATACTGGTTTGGGACTGATTCTTTAGGCAGAGACCTTTTTACCCGGGTTTGGTATGGTGCCAGGATATCTTTGATGATTGGTTTTATTACCAGTGTTAGCAGTATTCTGGTGGGGACTATCTACGGCAGTATTTCCGGTTACTTCGGCGGTCGGGTGGACGATATCATGATGCGAATTGTGGAGATATTTTATGGTGTCCCTTTTTTGTTGTACGTAATTTTATTAATGTTAATCATGGAGCCGGGCTTAAAGACTATTATCATTGCTTTGGGGGCGGTTTACTGGATGGGCACGGCCAGGATAGTGCGCGGTCAGGTGCTCAAGCTTAAACAAGAGGAATTCGTGCTGGCTGCGAAAACCTTGGGTGGCAGTGCCGCTAGAATTATTTTGAGACACCTAATTCCAAATAGCATGGGTCCGATTATCGTCATGATGACACTTACCATTCCAGAAGCCATCTTCACCGAAGCTTTTTTGAGCTTCTTGGGATTGGGCGTCGGTGTACCTAAGGCCAGTTGGGGCTATTTGGCCAACGATGGCATTCAAGCTATCAGGTCATTTCCTTGGCAGCTGCTTTTCCCGGCATTTTTTATCAGTTTAACCATGCTGGCATTTAACTTGCTTGGAGATGGACTACGTGACGTTTCTGACCCACGCATGCGTAAGTAACAGGAGGTGAAGTTGATGGACCCAGGACAGCTTCTCAAAATAGATGATTTGAAAGTATCATTCTTCACCCATGCAGGTGAGGTAAAAGCGGTACGCGGCGTTAATCTGCATCTTAATAAAGGGGATACGCTGGGTATTGTAGGAGAATCCGGCTGCGGTAAGAGTGTTACTGCGCAATCAATTATGAAGTTAATCCCTTCACCTCCGGGTAGGATTGTCTGTGGCTCCATCAACTTTGCTGGTGTTGAGATAGCCACCAAGACTGAACGGGCCATGCAAAAAATTCGGGGTAACGATATCAGTATGATTTTTCAAGATCCCATGACATCTTTAAACCCAACCATGGGCATCGGCAGACAAATTGTTGAGGGACTTCAACTGCATCAAAAAATGAACGCGGATAAAGCACGTAAGAGAACTTTGGAACTACTGGGCTTGGTTGGTATCCCCAATCCGGAAAAGTGCATCACTCAATACCCCTACCAATTAAGCGGCGGCATGCGACAGCGGGTCATGATTGCCATTGCCTTGGCGTGTGAACCGAAGCTTTTGATCGCGGATGAGCCGACCACGGCGCTGGATGTTACCATCCAAGCACAGATATTGGATTTGATGAAGGATTTACAAAAGAAACTAGATACGGCAATTGTCCTCATTACCCATGATTTAGGAGTTGTGGCAGAGGTCTGTGACCGGGTGCTGGTTATGTATGCCGGGAAGGTGGTAGAAGAAGGAAATATCCGTGATATTTTCTATCACTCCCAGCACCCCTACAGTTGGGGACTGCTCAAGTCGGTACCGCGGATGGATAACGAGGCCAAATCCAACTTGGTGCCTATTAATGGTCAGCCGCCGGATTTAATCAGCCCGCCCAAGGGTTGTGCCTTTAGTCCCCGGTGTGAGAAGGCAATGCAGGTATGTCAGCAGCATCAGCCGGAAATGTTTAATATTCGGGACGGCCATTCTGCGGCTTGTTGGTTGTTAGACCCTAGAGCCAAAGGGGTGGTATCATGACCGAAGCACTAATTAAAGTAAGAAATCTTAAAAAGTACTTTCCGGTGTCTAAGGGAATGTTGGCGCCAAAAAGCTATTTGAGAGCCGTTGACGGGGTTTCCTTTAATATAGTGAAGGGAGAGACTCTAGGGCTGGTAGGCGAGAGTGGATGCGGTAAAACTACAGTGGGCCGGACTATTATCAGATTATATCAGCCTACCGACGGCAAAGTGCTTTATAAAGGGAAAAATATTTTCGACATGAAGGGCAAAGAAGCGGCAAGTCTTAACCGCAGTATGCAGATGATTTTTCAGGACCCCTATGCTGCTCTTAACCCCAGGATGACCGTTAGTGATATTATTGGTGAGGCTTTGGATATTCACAAATTGGCTCAAGGCAAAGAGCGTACCAAACGCATACATCATTTATTGGAAATGGTGGGGTTAAACCGCGAACATGCTTCCAGATTTCCGCATGAATTTAGCGGCGGGCAGAGGCAGCGTATTGGTATCGCCCGGGCGCTCGCTGTGGAACCGAAATTTATCATTTGTGACGAGCCCATTTCTGGGTTGGATGTATCAATTCAGGCCCAGGTGGTGAATCTGCTTGAAAAACTACAGCAGGAGCTGGGATTGACATATCTTTTCATTGCCCACGACCTGGCAATGGTCAAGCACATCAGCAGCAGAGTAGCAGTAATGTATTTGGGGCGAATGATAGAATTGGCGGCAAACGATGAACTGTATAGTAATCCACTGCACCCTTATACTAAGGCCTTATTATCCGCTATACCCATTCCCGACCCCGACAGGGCGGCAGCCAAGCAGAGACAGCGGCTGGCAGGGGAAATGACCAGTGTCATTTCCCCTGCGTCAGGATGCAGCTTTGTCAATCGCTGTCCGATCGCTAAAGACATCTGTAAAAACAAAACGCCGGCCCTTAAGGATGCCGGCGGCGGTCACCTAGTGGCTTGTCATTTCCCGGGTAACCTTCTTCTTCGGTGAGGCGGTTTCGCAGCTCTTCCGCTTCTTTTGTATCCGCCGGATTAAGACTCATGGCCAATCTAAACCGGTCTAATGCTAAATGTGCGGAAGACTTCATATTGGGGTTGATGCTTCCCGCGCGTGCCATTAATTCTTCTGCCAACTCTTCATTTTCATCGCGTTTATCTCGTTTATTATCCATAAGATGACCTCCTAAATTTTATTCACTTTTTCTAATTTGATTTATTTGTTTATTTTGTGCCTAATTCTGATATAATATTTCATGAATTGTGTAAGAAATATTTGGAGGGATGAATCATGAAAGGACTCTGGTTTACCGAAAGGCAAAACCCAGGGCTTGAGATATCTTGTTTAACTAAAAAAACTCTGCACTGGGAGAAAACAGACTATCAGGAGTTGGCAGTAATTGATACTGAGACATTTGGCAGGATGCTGCTGCTGGATGGGGTCATTCAAACAACTATTGAGGACGAATTTGTCTATCACGAAATGATTTCCATGGTCGCTTTAAATACCCATCCTAATCCCGAAAAAGTGCTGGTAATTGGTGGCGGCGACGGCGGCACCATTAGAGAAATTGCCAAGCATCCTAAGGTAAAAGAAGCGGTGCTGGTGGAGATAGACGGTCAGGTAGTGGAAACAGCAAAAAAATATTTACCGGAGATATCCGTTGGCTTAGATAATCCTAAAGTCAGAGTAATCATTGACGACGGTATTAAACACGTGCAGGACAATGAAAATACATATGATGTAATCATTGTGGATTCAACTGACCCGGTGGGGCCGGCAGTTGGGCTGTTTTCCGGTGAATTCTATCGCCAGATACATAAAGCACTGACACCGGATGGAATTTTTGTAGCGCAAACAGAATCTCCCTTTTTTAATAAGGACCTTATTAAAGGAATCCAAAAGGACCTAGCGGACATTTTTGCTATAAATAAACTAATATTGGCAAATGTACCTACTTACCCAGGGGGATTGTGGACTTTTTCTCTGGGCAGCAAGAAATATGATCCAGAGAAAGTGGAAAGGGAGAGTATTGCCGAGCTTGATACCAAATACTATTCCCGGGATGTTCACTTTAGTGCCCTGGTACTGCCGCCTTTTGTCAAGGAATTGATGCCATAGGAGGTTAGTTATGACGTTGTTTATGGGGAGTATAGATAAAGCCTTAGGAGCAAAGGTAGTGTTGATCGGGGCACCGATGGATTTTACAGTTAGTTTTCGCCCCGGCACCCGGCTCGGACCGCAGCAGATGCGCAATGTTTCCGACGGGCTCGAAGAGTATAGTCACGATTTGGGCCGGGAATTAGTAGAAACTAAGTTTTTCGACAGTGGCGACCTTGAGCTGCCCTTTGGTAATGTAAGCCGAAGTTTAGACATTATTGGCGGAGCAATTCGAGATATCTTAAAGGAGGGGCAGATGCCTTTCTTGTTGGGCGGAGAACATCTGGTCAGCTTTCCCGCCGTGGAGGCAGTTTATAATAAATATCAGGACCTTGTGGTACTCCATTTTGATGCTCATGCCGACCTGCGTACAGATTACCTCGGAGAAAGTCAATCCCACGCAACGGTCATCAGAAAGGTAAGCGAGCTCATCGGCGGGCAGAATGTCTATCAATTTGGTATCCGCTCAGGTACAAAAGAAGAGTTTGCCTATGCTCGTGACAACACTAACCTCTATTATAAAACAGTGAAGGATGCCCTGGCCGAAGTGTTGCCGACAATTAAGGGGCGCCCTGTCTATCTGACCATAGATATTGATGTATTGGACCCCGCCTTTGCTCCGGGTACCGGCACGCCCGAACCTGGCGGTATTTGCAGTAGGGAATTATTCGAAAGCATTTATTTGCTGAAAGGGCAGCGGGTAGTAGGCATGGACCTAGTGGAAGTTTCACCATTTGGCGATGAGACCTGGCGCACGGCTCTCGCCGGTGCTAAAATTATCCGGGAACTGCTTTTGTTGTTCGCATAGTGATTTGGTAAAGATTGATGGTATAACCTTTTATTTTTATAATTGACCCGTCCAACCTCATCATGTTATAATAGCTTTGCGCTTGTGAGGGCAATGTTACCAAAGATTTCTTTTGACAATTTGCCTTAAATTGTGTATACTAGATTTTGTCGCTGGAAAAAACAAAATAGAAATTGCAGAGTATGGAGCTGTGGTGTAGAGGCTAACATGCCGGCCTGTCACGCCGGAGATCGCGGGTTCGACCCCCGTCAGCTCCGCCATATCTGCCTCGGTAGCTCAGTCGGTAGAGCAGAGGACTGAAAATCCTCGTGTCGGTGGTTCGATTCCGCCCCGAGGCACCATTTTTGCGGGTGTAACTCAGTGGTAGAGTGCGACCTTGCCAAGGTCGAAGTCGAGGGTCCGAATCCCTTCACCCGCTCCAATTTTTTATAACGAGCTGATACCAATAAGGATTGAAACTTAATTGTTTCAATCCTTATTTTTTTTACTGCAAGGGATAAAGTGATAAAGGTCAACAAGTGCAAAAAAGCCTACTATTTTCTGCGTAGGCACAGACGGAAAATTATGCATAATTTAGAGGTATTTGTTATTATTTGTCGAAAAAACCAAGGGATTGGTTGTGATAAATTTAACAAACAAGGGGTGAGTATTAAATGGGGAATATTTTTACGTTAGGTAGTAAAAACAATGTAAGAAAAGAAAAAAATGCATTGCCCGAGGAAGCTATTTTAAAAGCCATTAAGAAATTAGAGAATGGCGAAAGTGCTTACGTCACGGAAGAAGAATTTGGATCGCGAGAAGTTGCACAAGCTTGGAACCAAATGATTGATTCACTATGCAATAACCGCGGCAAATGCGTCCTTCATTTGGGTAAAGTTAATGACGTGCTTTTAGACTTAACCCGAATGGATTTTGCGAAAGACCTAATTAATGATATCCGAGAGCAGACGCGGTCATTTGAAGAAATGGCAGCATCCAGTGAAGAAATGGCAGCGTCCATCAACGAAATAGCTGGCCATGCCCAATCGGTGGCTAGCAGTGCCGACGCAGCAGACCGTGTATCGATGGAGGGTGAAGAAAACATTACTCAAGCATTTAACTTTGTGGAGAATGCCTTTAGTGAAATTGAAACGGTTAACAAACAAATGGAAGTAGTAATGGATAAAACCTATCAGATAAATGCCATTGTCGATATCGTCAAAGAAATTGCAGATCAGACTAATCTATTGGCATTAAATGCGGCCATAGAAGCTGCGCGAGCAGGTGAACAAGGTAGGGGCTTCGCGGTGGTGGCGGAAGAGGTAAGAAATCTCGCTGAAAATACCAAGCAATCTGTTGCGGATATTCAAGAGAACATCAGCCAGCTGGAAAAGGAAATACAGAATTCCGGCACAAAGACTAAGGAAACTTCAGATAGACTTAATGATGGTAAAATGCTAGTGGATGAGGCGCTTCAATCAATAAAATCTATCACAGCAGAAGTTAGGGAAGTAAGTGGCGCAGTTACTCAAATTTCAGCTAATGCTCAGGAGCAAAACGCAGTGAGTGAAAACTTTACAGAAGACATTAATAAGGTCTCGGGCTTTGCAGAAAGACTTCTCAATGAAGCTGACCAAACAGGTAGAGCGATTTTTGAGGTTAGTAAATTGTGTAATGGTCTAAAACTTAATATTCTTAACGATGGCGCACAATTAAGCACGAAGGATTTATTAGATGTATGCAAGACAGATCATCTAATGTGGCGTTGGCGTATATATAACATGATTCTAGGATATGAAACAGTGGATACTGACAAGATTGGTACTCACCATGACTGCCGTTTAGGAAAGTGGTATTATAGTGAGGAAGCAGATCAATTTAAGAAAACGCAGTTATATAAAGAAATGGAAGGGCCTCATGCAGAACTCCATAAGTTAGCTAAAGAGGCATCCCTGGCATATAAAGGTAGGGATATTAAAACTGCGGAAAAGGCTTTGGAAGAGATGGATAAATGCTCAGATAACATACTTCGCAGCTTGGATGAAATGAAAGCGATGTTATAAAAAAAGTGCCCAAAAGGGTAGCAAGTTGGATACAACACCGCAGGCAATTTCTTGGCGGTGTTTTATCTTATGTCCGAGAAGTGTAGAGGATGCCAAATATTAAATTTAACACATTTGATTAAAAAACTATTGAATACAAAAATTTTAAATGGTAAACTAACAACGTACCCTTACCCCTGAGGGGTAGGGTGATTTCTCCGGGAGAAGTCTGTTACAGGTAATTTATTGGTATTGTTTATCTACTGTTACTACTAATGGTAGTAGGTTAAGCGTTAGTTTTCTAGGGGGTGGCCCACAATTCGTAATACCGTAAGGTCTGCATTGATTGGCCTAGACCTAGACTAAAAGAAGCGTATAAGACGCAGAAAGGAAAACCCCTATGAGTAAACAGAGCAAGAAGTTATTAACTTTTTTAGCAGTAATTTTGGGGATTGGGCTAGTAATTGGTCTCTTGTTTTGGGTACCGCTTCAAAAAATTCCTGAGCTAGAAAAGGGAACGGAAGATGCAACTTTTTTACCCAAGACATTGAAAGAAAAAGATATTAACAAAGAATTATTCCCCCAAAAACTAGGGGCACTAAAGCTGGTGCAGTTGCTGGAGGGTGAAGAAGCAAAACAAAATGTCTATAAGCTGCACGGAACCACAATGGAACTTGCTGGAGCATTTGTGGCTAACTATGCCAGTGATTTTGAACAGGTAACAATTTGGGCCTCGGTTGCTCCTAATAAAAAGGAGGCAAAAGAGCAAGTTAATGCGATGCACATAAAGATGGAAATCAGTGAAGTTTTTACTGACCATCAACATGCTCCTGTAGGAAATACTCTTTATCATTCAGTTTTAGGTATGGGTCAATCCCACCTATTTTATCAGCGAGGTGACGATGTCATTTGGATCTCCGTTCAGGCTAAACCGGGTAATGTAAGGGAATTCATTTCCCAAACCGTTGAATTTCTTTAAGAATATTAAGTTTGGAGTGAGGTCTATGAAAGACAAATTACTAAAAGTGGCAATATTTATTTTCATTTTTACTTTGCTTCCGGCAGCACCTGCTTTGTCCACTGTGGGAGTTACAAAGAAAAGCCCAGAGTTTCATAATGTCGGGCATGTTCGTTTTTGGGGAGATTCGGCCTTATCAGGCATCGATGCGCATCTATTTGTATTTTTGTTTATAATAATACCTTTATGTGCCGTTGGATTTTTACTTTATAAACATAAACAAAAGGCTAAAGAAGGGGATGACCCAGGAGGTAAAGAAGAGGAGATCTTTCATCATCTGGTGACCAGGCAGAAGAGCTTGATGAAAATGATTCAGCAGTTGGAAGAACAGCGGGGAAAGAGTCAGTTAAACGAGGAAACTTATCAAAAACTGAAAGATGAGTATAACCGGCGCTTGTCAAAGGTAGAAGCAAAGTTAGAAGAGTTAATATAGAGCAGTATTGCTAACACGAGCCGATAGTTAGTGGTATATATCATGGGAAGTGGTGAAGTGCATGAGTAAAACCCTTTTTCAGGTAAGTCATTTTGAGGTGAAATTATTTGGTGTAACTATAGCTTTGGGTATTTTATTCGGCCTTTGGTTAGCTGTGAAAGAAGCAAAACGGCGGGGTCTTAATACAGAACAGATTCAGGAACTTGTCCTGTACTCTGCTCTAGGCGGGTTACTGGGAGCCAGAGTGGCATACATTCTCTTTTATAGCCCACAGTACTATCTGGCTAATCCCCTTGCTGTTTTTAAGATTTATGAAGGTGGCTTATCTATTCACGGTGGAATTTTGGGTGGACTAATTGTAGGTGCATTTTTTGTTCGTAAGAAAGGGCTGCCCTTTTGGAAAACGGCTGATACTTTAACCCCTGCCCTAATTTTGGGTCAGGCAATTGGTCGTGTTGGCTGTGATGTTTTTGGTAAGCCGATGGCAGGGAATTGGTTTTGGGGTGTTTCTCTTAATGGCCAGCTACTCCACCCTGTTCAGATATATGAATCCTTACTAAATTTCTTATTATTTTTTATTTTGTGGCGAAAGCGTAGAAATCTGCAATACGATGGTCCGCTCTTTACTACCTATTTATGGGCATTTCCGGTAATCCGGGGTGTGGTGGAATTATTTAGGGTAAATCCCCAAGTATTCGGTTTTTCAGTAGCCCACATGTTAACCGCAGGATTTATTGTGGCGGCCTTATTACTAAAAATTAGGCTCAAGGAAATCCCTTATAAAAAAGATAAGAAGCAACCGTCAAAGAAGAAGCAACCCTCAAAGAGCCAAGACCGTTTTTGGCTGGAGCTGGGCTCGGTGGTCGCCGGCGCAGTGGTATCAATTATTGTTTACTACGGAGCTTACTAAAGGGGGAAGGAGGGGTTAGTTAAGTCTTTTGCAGAATATGGGGGAAGGAGGGATCATTTTGAAAAGGGGATTGGTACTTACTGTTTTGGTGGTTTGTATTTTTGCTTTATTATTCTTTTTAGCTTACAGAAGTCATCCACCGGCCCTAAAAGGGGATGAATACGCTATGATATTGGAGTATATTGTCGTGGGGACCTAAATGACTTTAGCGGCGGTATTTAAGTGGGCTAGCAGGCTGTTATCAGTATGGCACCTAAACGTTTACTTGACTACTTTATCAAGAGTGTATATACTATAATTTGCTGTAGAAAAACCAGTCCAAAACCATTGATATTACCAGTTTTTATAACTTGCGTTTTACACTATTTTTATGTATAATGGTTTTTGCACGACTTGTTGGCATTGCAAAACATTATTTTTTTTAATGTGTTTATAGCCTATATGGCGACATGGCCAAGTGGCTAAGGCAGAGGACTGCAAATCCTTTATCCCCGGTTCGAGTCCGGGTGTCGCCTCCAGTAAAAACACCGCTTATAAGCGGTGTTTTTTGCAACTCTAATCGAAGGCATCAATCCAACATCTTTTGCACGCTTTCATTAAATCATGGACTGCCTTGATTCTTTCTCGAATTTCATCTACTTTATGGAGTTCTAAATAAGAAGGACAATCATTTTAGATGGCTCCTAAAAGGATTATATCTAGTTTAACTAATCTTACAATGGAAATCACATAAGACTATTAATTATTACGGGTAAAGATTGGTATTGCATCGAAGGGTTGATTTTGTTACAATGGTTAAGCTACACATACTATAGTCTCAGACATCCTTTTCTATAAAGCACTATATGGGTAGCTTTTCTAGTTGCATTTTGTTTTGGCATTTGTTATACTGTTTAATGTTCTCACAATAAAATGTGCCGGGGTGGCGGAACTGGCAGACGCACAGGACTTAAAATCCTGCGGGCTTTGCGGCCCGTACCGGTTCGATTCCGGTCCTCGGCACCAGTTTTTCTCAATAATACCAAGGGTTTCACGGCTTTGGTATTTTTTTTATTTATGAGAATCCAGCGGATTTTAGGATTTGCTAACGGTTTGCTACGGAGCTATTTTTGCTGTGTAAGTATTGCATCAAACTGGTCAGCAGTTTCTTTATCCGCTTCCTGTAAAACATGGGCATAAATATCCATCGTTATACTAATGGTGCTGTGACCTAATCGTTCTGATATTAGTTTAGATTGGACACCCTTTTTAACCAGCAAGGATGCATGTGAGCGTTGTTTGGTGAAATTTCTTTCATAGCTTTCATAAGTATTAGGAGTTTGATTTGGCTTACAACATTCTTCTAACCAATATTTGAGATATTGCCCAAAAGTAATGTTTGGTTCATCGATGAAAGTGCCGGTATCCAATTCCCTCAATTATTCAGTTAAGAATTTTTCTGCTTGTTTTTTGTTGCCCTGTACGGTAAACCATTTCTGCTTTCTCTTCCCGGTTAAAGGGTCATTTCCTAAATCAATTATGATTGAATAAGAATCTTTTGATCGCTTTCTAATGTGTCCTCGCATTAATTTCTTTCCTCCTTTCAGGCTTTCAGGCTCGAGGACAACTTAATTATATCATGTACTGCCTTATTATTAATTCTAGGCGCCATGGGGTTGTTATTAAAGAAGATCTGGGGCCTGAAAACATATCTAATTTCCATGGGCATGCTGTTTCATGAGTCCGGGCTATTTTCTTTCTAATATTGGCTATTGTTTTGCTTTAGACTTATTGCTCCAAAAAGGTAAAATGCTTCCCCAGTAGGAAGGTGTTTGATCTTACCAAAGAAGTGCACAGTAAAAAGCTGAGTAGTAATGCATAAGAGAAATAAGAAAAGACAAATTCATAATTTCACGTATAGCTTAATTCATTAAGCCATAGTTAAAATCAAAATCGAAATTCCACAAAAATCTAGTTTTGTCCAACATCTTCTTATTGAAGATGTTTTTTATACCACTAGAATATAGTTGACATACAATATGTTATAACATATAATAAATACAAACAAACAAATGTTATAAGACGGAGGGGTTACAAATGAATAATGAAAAAAAGTTTGACAAAAACAGAGTGGAAGAAGAAAAAAGGGGTTTTGTCATTCACAGGATGGTCTATTTTTGTGTGATTACCTTGCTGGCGTTTATTAACTTGACTTTTTCTCCTGAATTTATCTGGTTTGTCTTTCCTCTAATTGGCTGGGGGCTGGGACTCACAATTCATTACATTAATATCCGTAACCTAGTTTAATCTGATTTAAAGCATACTAAGATGCAAAGGCGGTGGTTAATAAGTGAAAATAATTTTACGAAAAAAAGATAGTGTGACCAGTATTGTCTTATTTATCTTTAACATCTATGGGGAATATACAAATCAATACTCAATTCAGCTAAGGCATTTAATAGACTTTATGATGCTGTTTAATAAGAATGAAACGTCGACCCGCATGGGCTTATCCAGGATGGTCAAAGCAGGGATATTGATTAATAGAAAAGTAGATAATGAAGTCGTTTATCAACTTACTGAATTTGGTCTCGACAACATTAATATTTGGAATGACGGCATAACCAATTTTTTTAAACGCTATCAAAAAAGATTCCAAGCATGGGACGGGAAATGGTCTGCAATTATTTTGTTAGACTTTAACAAGTCAGATAAAGAACGACAACCGGTAATTGATGAACTAACCGAGATGGGATTGCGGGAGGTTAATAGAAACAACTGGATTTGCCCATACCAAGTATCAGATGACGTTAAGGCTCTAACCGCCAAAGAAAATATACGTTACCTTGCACTTAATGGCGCCGAAATCCAAAGTGATGTTTCTGGATATAAACTTCTTGATAATGTTTTCGAAGTTGCATCGGTTAGAAAAAAATATCTAGGGTTTTTAGAAATGTTGCAGGAGATAAAAAATGAAATTGACGGTTTAGGAGGGAACGAGGGTTATTGTTTAGCGCTTTTGTTTAAGTTGGGTTGGAATTTTTACGATATTGCTGTTTCCGATCCGGCTTTGCCCAAGGAATTTCTTGAAGACTGGGAGGGTGACAGGGTAGTTGAAGAATTTCAACGGTTAAGGACTTACTTATATCAGAAAGTAGTACAGTATTTTATTAAGAAAAATGACTTTACATCATCTGATTAAATGGGGGGATTAGGTTGACTAACCTTTTAATTACTATAATTGCTGTTTTATGCTTGGTTCTTATGCTGGCCTTGCTTGTACCTATAGTTAAATTCATTAAAAACAAAAAGCTTGAAGAAAAATCTTGGCAGGAAAGCGAGTTCGAAAGTATTACTGACTTGGGCACTGTTAAGGAATTAAAAATTTTACCTTTAATAGATTTTTATACAAAAGACGAGAAATTAATTGGGGAGCCTGGAGTAGCTTACCTTATCTGTGCCAATGATAAAAAGATTCTTTTCGATGTTGGTTATAATTCCAAAAACCAACACCCCTCGCCACTGTTGCATAATATGAAAAAGTTGGGGGTAGAAGTATCCGATATTGACAGCATTGTCATTTCTCATAATCATGCGGACCATGTAGGGGGCATGCAGGCTAAGAAAAATAACACCTTTGCTCTCTCCAGGAAAGATATTGACTTAAAGGTTAAGGCTTTCGTACCTGAACCGATGTCTCATGTGGCTGCGGACATTAAGGTTTCTACAAAGCCTCAAAAATTGTTTGAGGGAGTTGCAACCATTGGGACTATAGATAGGGCTCTTTGCTTTATGGGGCTGACTGCAGAGCAGGCATTAGCAATAAATCTTGAAGGTAAAGGGATTGTGTTAATAGTAGGCTGCGGCCATCAGAAAGCAGAAAGAATTATGAAAAGGACAAAGGAACTGTTTTCAGAGCCTATTTACGGAATAATTGGAGGACTGCATTTCCCTGTTGAAACGTCAAGAATGAAATTCAATATGCAAAAAGTTTTGGGGACTGGCAAATTTCCCTGGCAAAGAATAAGTAAGGATGAGGTTCAGGCAGCAATTTCCAAATTGGATAAAACTAATTTAAAGCTTATAGGACTTTCAGCGCACGATAGCTGTGATTGGGCTTTAAGAACGTTTAGGGATTATTTTAAGGAAAGATATGTTGATGTGACAGTGGGCGAAGAAATAACAATCTAGAGAAATTTAACTCGTATTATTTTCAAGGCGCCGCAAAAAAATAGGAACTTCGTGGGGAGAAAATAACGGCAGTAGGGAAATAGTAAGTGTTGAGGCCAAAGTTGATACATCTTAATATAATTTGAAAATTGTATTAAGGTAGGGGTAGCCGCATCGGGGGATTTTACCGCCCTTGAATATTTCAAGGAAGGGGTTGGCATGGTAAAAGAGAATTTATATATGGTGATGCCCGAGTTACATCAAGCTTAGTAAATTTTTACATCAAATAAGACCAAGGAGGCAAAAAATGATTGATAAAATTAGCAAGATAACTTTATTTGTAAATAATCAAGAGGAAGCTAAGAAATTTTGGACGGAAAAGTTAAATTTTGAGGTTAAATTTGAGAAACCAATGGGGCCGGACATGAAATGGTTAGAAGTTGGCCCCAGTGAAAATGAGTTTACTACTTTTGTTTTATATGATAAGAACATAATGAAAACCCAAAACCCCTCAGCTAATGTTTCGCACCCCAACGTAATATTAAGCACAACAGACATTGATAGTGCATTTAATCAAATGAAAGAAAATGAAGTTGAAGTAGGCGAATTAATGAGGATGCCGTACGGAAAAATGTTTTCCTTTAAAGACCAAGACGGAAATGATTACTTATTGCGAGAAGATAAATGAAATAGACACTGGATTGATGCATATGAAAGCGAACTTGTGCAGTACAATAACAGCGAGATAGTTAAAAAAAGATAGTGCGGGACCGTCAAATAATAGGTTACTGCGCTATTTTTTTTTATTGAACAAAAAAAGATGTGCGAAACAGCAAATATTTATTGACAATAAAATGACAGCCCGCTATAATATTAACGAACGTTAGTTAGTATAAGGAGGGTTAAGCTAAAGGTGAATAAAAAAGAAGTATTCCAAAAAATGATTAATGATGCTGCCACAACGAAGGAACGGATTTTTTATAGTGCCGTGTATCTTTTTTCTACTAAAGGCTTTGCCAATGTTGGCATCAGAGAATTATGTCGTTCTGTTGACATTAAAGAAAGTGCTCTTTATAACCACTATAAGAGTAAAGAGGATTTGTTTTTAAGCATATTGGAGGTTTTTAAAGAAGCAAGCAGTAAAGTGGTTTTTTCTGATGAGGAGATAGAGTCAGCTGTGCAGTCAGGTGATATTGCATTGTTTTTCAAAGAGAATATGAAGAAGTTTAGCTATAGTACCAATAATCCTTTATACCATACCATTCTGCAGATCATCTTGATGGAAAGTTACACCAATGCACATGCACACGACTTGGCTAGGAGTCATTTGTATTATCTCCGCCGCGACTACACCGAAAAAGTATTAAGAGGAATGATGGACAATGGAGATATAAAAGAATGTGATGTTGAAGTGGTAACTGCTGAGTACTATTACGGCCTCAAAGGCTTATTAGACGAATATCTTCTACGGGAAGTGTGGAATGAAGACACCGATGTAATTATGAAAAGAATAGAAAAGCACATTGCTTTCTTTGTGGAAATTTTAAAGAAGTAACCTTCAAAGAGGTGGGTGATTTTTATGGGTTCGGTCCTTAGGGAATTGCCTCCGGCAAAACAAAAAGATATATTTACCAGTTGGCAAGAAAAACTTAAAAGTATCTGTGAATATGTTCTAGCTGAAAAAGAAGGGAAGTTGGAAACTACGGCAGATTTTATTGAATACCTGGTGAATTTGCTTTTGCGGGAAACGTTACAAAAGTCAGTTTGGTTGAAGATCGCGGGTTTTGAAGGACATACACAGCTTTCGCTTCAGGAAAGCGTACAACTGGGGGTTTACAAGATACTGGTGCTATTCGCTTGGCCCTCTGTTTGGTATATTACCTTGATTTATGCCATCGGCAAGCAGTTCATCATGGCAAATGGCAGCATTCCAACTTGGGTAGTTCTGTCGATAATGGTCCTGGGGCCCGGTGCAGAAATGGCGATTGGAGCGGTCTTATTACGTCAAGAAGGACGTAGTCTAACAATACAAGACTTTTGCAACAGAATTAGACTCAGATGGCCCACTGGGCAAAGAGTCTGGATTATAGCTGTTATCGTGTTCTTACTCGCAATGGGCATAAGCATGCTCAGACGATTTTTTTAGTGAAGGCCTTGATTGGCAATTGAGACTAGCTAAAAACCTTTCATGAATTTTTACCAGGATTAAGGAGTAATAGAGAATGCACGAGATAAGTATATATCATATTGAGGTGAAGGGCTTGATGGATGAGGACGCCTTTAATGCAACAAGCCCGCTTGAGGTGGCAGAAGTGCAAGCAGATCCTGCTGCTACTATGTTTATAATCTGCACTGATCAGTCGGGTCTCATCGGCTTGGTAAGGCACCTGCATCGACAAGGATTGGTGCTCTTGTCAGTACATCGTGAACGATAGAAGGAGGACTTTTCAAATGAAGCAAGAGGGAACAGTTAAAGAAAAATTCTCTTTTTACAAGGTAAATGGACCCGTGTCATCGTCACAACCATCGGAGTGATTTTTGGAATCTGTTAACGTCTTATTTAGAAACGAAATTCAAACCAGATTTTACTATTGATGAAGGGTATAATCTTTCCGAATATGGACTTGATGCTAAAGTTCTTTATCTTCCGGGGCACTCAAAAGGGTCAATCGGAATACTGACAGCCAACGGAGATCTTTTTTGTGGCGATTTGTTTACGAATACAAGTAAGCCAGCCATTAGTTCTATTATCGACGACCCTGAGAAAGCAAATTTAAGTATCGAGAAATTAAAAAGCTTAAAAATCAATACAGTTTCCGGGACATGGAAAACCTTTCCCAATGAATAGTTTCGATAATCCGTAGGGATAACTTAGTGCACTTTTAGCTCCCAAAAGCCCAACGTCAAGTCTCTGAAGCCTGACAGTCGGGCTTTTATTTTTTATTACAGTCTGCTAAATCTATTATTTACTTAACCAAGTGATAAGATTCCAGGCTGGAAGATATTTTTTCTCCTCCGACAACAAAATCCTGTTCGACCATTCCAATACCTTTTGCATAATACTGATACATGACCGAACTATCTACTGAAGACGTACTCTTTACCTTAATGCAATTTATAAACGTACCTGCCGGTGTTTCTATTGTGGCGGCAGTATCAATTATCTCTAATTGAGAGTTGCCGTCATTCCATTTCGTGCCGATGGACAGGGGGGATTTGAGTATAATTCTTTGCTCATTAATCTTTTCGTTCAGCCGATTGACGGGCTCAGAGGGCTCTTCCTGTTTAAATATTTCAATCACAGCATCATTAGCAACTTGATATATTTTGGTTACATCAGCGCCTCCGTTAATTTCCAAGGCTTGTGCGAGGCTGCCTTTGGTGAACAGAACTTCTCTGCTAAAAGAAGCATATTCGTTTCCTGTGCCCTGGTAGACCCACTTGCTGCCCTTTTTCAGAGGAAAGTAATCTTCCAAGTTAATGACTTCAGATTCGGCAGTTTGTTTAGAAACAGTTATATTTTCAGTTTTAAGAGGTTTGTTATTAAATATCTGATCAACTTCCTCATAACCTGTCGGAAAGGCGTAATTGTAACGTGCAGGCAAAGCAAAAACATATCCGTTATTGCGGCCGAGTTCACTTGGTCTGATGGGTGCAGCGCCAATATGGAATTCATCCTGTTGGAGCGAATTCCACTGGTCCAGAGTAAAGATCATGACGGGGATGTCCTGCCGCTTGTTTTCTGAAGTCCACAAAGGATGCCTGATGGAAATCATTGGACCGGTTTCAACAGTCTGATTGCCCCCTATAGCCAGCCCTTCCCATTTGTCAGTAATAATAGAGTAACCTTTCCAACTTGCCGGCAAATCAAAACTAAAACCGTATTCGGTATTTCTATAGACAAGGGAATCCTGTGCAGTTTGTCCTGCTGTTTCCTGCGGTAATTTTCCGTCAGTTCCCTTCTTGTCGGCTGATGCAGCTAATTCGTTTTGAGTTTTGGCCGGAGGGGTATCATGCTTAGCTGCCTTAACACCTGAATTGGGGAATGTCATGGCGATAACGGCGACAGCTATGATTGCAGCGGCACCTAACAGCGACCATTTGAAAGAACGTTTCTTAAATAAAGTGATCATCCTAATTCTCCTTTTACTTAGTGACTTGCCTCCGGAAATTCCAACAGTACTGATAAGCTGAGGTGGATTGGAACCGGCGAACTCCAGCACACGAATCAAGGTCCGTCCATAATCTTTAACAGCCTCTGGTTTTAAATATTTTACCGCTTGAGCATCGCGCGACATTTCCTGATCATCCTGCCATCGCTTTAAGCCATACCATATCAAAGGATTAAACCAATGCAATACCCGCAAAGCGGCAGCAATCCAGTTAACAGCAATATCATGACGCTTGAAATGGACAAGTTCGTGTAGAAAAATGTGAGCAAGCTGCTCAGATGTTAAACTATTGGCCAGACCGGTCGGAAGCAGCAATCGTGTCCGAAAGACTCCAAAAAGCGCCGGACTTTTTAAAGTGTCAGTTTCCATTAGGGGTATGGTTTTGCTAACGCCAGCAAGTAGCTTGCAGTCTTCAAGTACAGCAAGCAGGCGGGGCTCGCTGACCGGTTTGGTCTTTATGATTTTCTTGCGGAAGATGTATTCGGCTAAAAAGATCCATACGATTAAGAAAGCTGCTCCTGCAAGCCAAAGCCATGCCCCGAGTTCCCATATGGTATGCACCTTTAGCTCGGTATAAGCCGAACCAGGTTCTGGAGCTGCAGGTAAAGGGCTGCTTATGGTTGAAGAATTTAGCTCGCTATCAGAAGTCGGAGACTGTGTAGAAACTGAATGCGATAATTCAGTATTTGAACTTGGCGCTAGATCCGAAGGTATAATAGTTTCCATAAAAGAAGCTGGGATAGCTTTATAGATACCTAACGGATTGGATGGAGCCCAGGGAACGACCAGTTGTAGAAATAGAATAAACCAAACGGCATAATGCCAATTTGCATCCAGTTTATTCCTCAACAAGAACTTAATTAGAAGTATGAATACTACAAGAATACCGCCTTTAACTGAGGAAAGGAATACCCAGTGAAAAACCTGAGGCAAGATGGAGACCATCACTTACTCACTCCTCTCATCAAGAAGCTGCTTGAGGTCCTTAATATCATCCGCCGTCAGTTTTTCATCCCTAATAAACTGGACGAGCATTGGTTTTAGCGCACCGCCATATACTCTTTGCAGGAAAGATTTGTTTTCGACTCTAATGCATTCAGTCTTGGTAACCAAAGGAAAATAAGAATAAGTACGGTCAACATTACGATAGCCTACAGCATTCTTTTTTACAAGCCTTGCCAACAGCGTTTTTACGGTGGTTGGCTTCCACTTTGTATCGTTAGCCAAAGCCTCAATTATTTCACTGGCGGTACAGGGTGTTTTTTCCCAGAGTACTCTTAAAACTTCCCATTCGGCTTCCGAAATTTTAGGTATATCTTTCATATCCAGTCTCCCCCTGACTACATTTGTAGCTTATAGCTTAACATTAGACTACACCTGTAGTTAGGGCATGTCAATGGAAATTAAAACCACCGGAATGTGCCGTATATGAAATAGTTTTTTCTCCAGGTTTAAGACCTGATCATCACTATGTATGCCAAAGGAATGTCCACTCGTGATATTGAGGATCACATGCAGGACATTTACGGCATAGATGTATCACCCACCATGGTTAGCAAAATCACCGATAAGATCATGCCGATGATACAGAATGGCAGTCCCGGCCCTTAGACCGTATTTACCCCATTGTTTATCTTGATGCAATTCACTTCAAAGTGCGTAAGGAAAACAGAATAATAAACAAAGCAGCCTATAGCGTTTTAGGGATTACCATGGACGGCTTCAAAGAGATTTTGGGAATTTGGGTTGGTGAGAACGAAAGTGCTAAGTTCTGGCTGGGCGTATGTAATGACCTTAAAAACAGAGGCGTTGATGATATCCTTATCTATTATAGAGGGATAAACAAAAATAATGTCAGTGGTATATGCAAGGGAAACCTAGTTCCTGCTGTAACGAAAACATATTCCTTTGGCGGAACCGAATGCAGATCTCATCAGCAACTATGTTTTAGGATTATAATTTGAAAAAAAATTTAACAAGACCCAAGAAGTACAGCGTTCTAGATGTTCTAGAGTAGACGGGTATTTTTGTCTATTATTCTTAAACTATATGCCAGAGTGACACCATAAATCAAGGCGCCTATGAATGTTGTTAAAGCGGGAGTAGGTGGTATATCCTGGAATTGGGCGAGGTTGAAAATAGTTCCAAACCCCATTAATAGAAACCATAATATCGCTCCATAACCTAATCCTTTAAGTACGAAGTACCTATGCGAGGTTAACAAGATAATGTAAGAAAACAGGACGCCAAACATGGTGCCAACAATAATATGACCAATAAATCCGACGATTGTACCTATCAGAGTTTGGGCAGGTTTGTTCATGATTAGTACCTCTGCAAAGTCGCTAAAAGATCTATCAGTTATCCCTGTTGCTTTAATAACTGCCCCGTAGATATTTTGTATTACTCCTGCAATTAATCCAGCGATGCCGCCAGAAATGAGCCTGTCCTTCATTATTAAACCCCCATTAGAAACTTTTTTATCTTATTGAAAGATCTAAATGTTTTAATACTTTAGATGAAACAATGCCATAAATGGATGATCCAATAAAATTTGAAATGGCGGTAGTAAGTGCTACTTTCTCTAAGAGCGGCAAATTAAAAATAAGTCCGGCAGCATAAATAAAGAACCAGCACATTATACCAAATACCCATCCTTTGAAAAGATAATTCTCACTTGTTACATAGGTAAAAGCATAGGATAGAATAATCCCTAGAAAGCCTGCGAAAACGATCTGAGTAATCTGGGCAAAGATAACCTGGGCCAAATTTGTCGGAGCTTTTCCATAAACAAACATAGCTGCATAATCTAAAAACCTTGTTTTGGCGAGACCAAACCAATAGTAGGACATGTAATTAAAGATATTCATTGCAATCCCGCCGGTTATTCCAGCCGTAAATCCCCTGCTTAACCTATCCTTCATTATTTATTTCACCCATTTCGCAATGTCATGTTTGTAGTTTTTGTTTTGCAACCAATTTTATTACTTTTTTTTAAAACATAAATGAAAACTGGGGCATTAATACTTCCCTCCTTTTTAATGGCCAGACGCACTGTGAAGAAGTGCCGGCTAAAAGGTTTTCATACTTATTATTTGGAGCTAAAACGGGAGGAAGGTTACAGTATCAATAAAAACAACGGTTATCCGGTCTAAACTTAGTGTGATATAATCGGATAGAAACTAATTCAAAAAGTGGGGTTGCTGAAGTGAAAAAGGGGTTACTCATATTGTGTGCTGTAATAATGGTATTTATCCTTTCATTATTCGGCAGTTATAAACTGATGAATTCACGAACCTATCAGGTGTTCGGCGGATTAACCAGTCACCAAGAAACAAATCGAAAAGTAGTAGCATTAACATTTGATGACGGCCCTTCAGAGAATGTGGAACAGATATTACCTATTCTGGATAAGTATAATGCAAAGGCAACCTTTTTCTTAATTGGAAATGAGTTGGAGAGGAACTTGGAGGAGGGACAAAAAATAGTAGGGGCAGGGCATCAAGTAGGAAATCATACGTACTCTCATAAACGAATGATCTTCAAAAGTTCTTCTTATTTTAGGCGAGAAATAGAAAAAACCAACCAATTAATTCGCCAAATAGGGTTTAAGGGGGAAATTGATTTTCGACCACCTAATGGGAAAAAGCTCGTTGGTTTGCCATATTATCTTAAGAGACACCAAATGGACACAATTACATGGGATCTGGAACCCGACACTTATTATACTTCTGTTTCAGATAAGATAGATTACGTAGAAAAAAATGTACAACCGGGGTCTATTATTCTGCTGCACCCAATGTATGATAACACCGGGGATGAATTAGAAGTAATTCAAGGAATATTGGAGCATCTATCCCAAAAAGGGTATAAATTTTTAACGGTAAATGAGTTGCAGAAATTATAGTTGCCCTGCAGCAAGAAGTTGTTTGCGAAGCTTATGTGCAACGGGAAGTGTATGCCTCGGTCTGAGAATGAACAATAATCCCGTTTTCGTGGCAAGTTCCTTTCTGTTTAATTGTTTTACATTATTGTTTTAGCACCGGGCTTTTTCTGCGGTTAAAATGCAGTGCCGGTAGCGAATTTTTTGAAATTGATCATCAACAATGTAATAAATATCACCCAAGGTATCAGGGATAGTAAAGAAAATATCATACCTAATACACCGGCCGATGACGGTATAATCATCAAAAATCCTGAGGCTAATCCCCACAAACCAACTGACTTTTTAAACTTGGGGCTCTTTATTAAGGCATATGCAAACAGTAACAGCAATCATATAGCATCGGGTATTACAACCCAAGACGTAACAGTATAGATTTTCGAACTGTTCATTGCTGACTGCTTTATCAGCCAAATTCGGTAATGGAGTCCAAGGGCGAGCGGAGCGAGGGCGCAAGCCTTTACCAGGTCAGGTCGTTGTCTTGATAGCCGGCTCCGAACTGAAGTCGGTTTTTTTGGTGCTTTTTCAGGGACAGAAGCTCTTCAACTGCGGACTTAGAAAAGATTGATACACCTCTGCGCGGTGGATTACATAATAAATGCGGTCCTTGGTACCAAATATCGGTAACAGCATAATTATAAACAAAACGGATAATATTTTTACCCATGTTTATTGATATAATTTTTATAATAAGCTTTTTTACAGACAAGGGGTGTTTACAGTTGAGTATTTGTATAAACTGTATTTGGGAGGAATTCAGTGTACCACTCAAAAGGTTCATTAAGAAACGAGTAGCAAACGACCAAGACGCTGAGGATATTTTCCAAGAGATTTTTATAAAAATCCACAGCAATATTGGAAGCTTGAGGAATGATAATAGAATCCATGCCTGGATATATCGAATAGCTCGTAATACTATTACGGATTATTATAGGAATCAGAATAATATTGAAACAACAGAACTCCCCGGAGATATGGAAAGTAGCAAAGAAGAGGAGTTATCTGCAAATCCTGAAATAGCCTCCTGCTTAAAAGTAATGATAGGCAATTTACCTGAGATATATAAACAGGCTGTACTTCTGACGGAATTTCAAAACATGACACAAAAAGAGTTAAGTGAGGAAATGGGGATTTCCATATCAGGAGCAAAATCAAGGGTTCAGCGTGCAAGAAAAATGTTAAAAGAAATGTTGTTAGACTGCTGTCAGTTGGAAATCGATAGAAGAGGAAATATTATCGCCTATGAGCATAAAAATAGTGAATGCAAATATTGCTGAAAAAATGGGCGTAAAAGTTGCGTCCTTTTTTCTTTTCTTACGTCTTAATAGGTGAGAACCTTTGAATAATAGCTGGATGGAGGGTATGGTATGACAAAAAGTAAAGAAGAGATTAGAGACTTTATCAGGAAAAACTATGCGGAAGTCGCACAGAAAGGGTCTGAAGGAGGTTGCTGCGCTGGTGGATGTAGTTGTAGCGGTGCTCCGGCAGATATAAGTGAAACATCTATCAAAATCGGTTATGCCGAAGGTGATCTTGCAAATGTGCCGCCTGAAGCCAACATGGGACTTGGCTGCGGGAATCCCATCGCTATAGCCGCATTAAAAGAGGGGGAGGTAGTCCTTGACCTTGGCAGCGGAGGCGGTTTTGATTGCTTCCTTGCCAGAAGGCAGGTGGGGGAAACCGGACATGTGATTGGGGTTGATATGACACCTGATATGATTAAGCTGGCGAGGAAAAATGCTGAGAGAAGTGGGTATACAAATGTAGAGTTCAGATTGGGCGAGATTGAACATCTGCCTGTAGCCGATAGTTCAGTGGATATTATTATATCTAATTGTGTAATTAACCTTTCTCTGGATAAGGAACAGGTATTTAAAGAGGCTTTCAGGGTTCTTAAACCTGGTGGAAGGCTATCAACATCGGATGTTGTTGCAACAATGCAATTACCTCAAAATATTAAACAGGATTTGGCATTAATTGCAAGTTGTATTGGTGGCGCAGAGTATGTTGAAAATATCAAAGCAATGCTGCAAAAAGCGGGTTTTTGTGATATCCGAATGACCCGAAAAGAAAACAGCGGCGAAATTGTAAAGTCGTGGGCACCGGATAAGAATATTGAAGATTATGTTGCTTCTTACATAATTGAGGCAACAAAAGAGGTTAGTACGGTAACGAGCGGTGAGCCCTGCTGTAATCCGTCTACATTAAAAGGCAGTTGTTGCTAGTTGTATTTTAAAACATGCGTTACCCAACCTCAGCCTGCCGGCTTTTGACTTTGCATGTAGACCCCAGAAGGTAATAATAAGGAGTACAGGCAATTGGTTTAAACTTAATCGCTAAGGCTAATCCCTGGTCTAAAAAGACTGGGATTTTTTTTATTTTAACCAGAAGTCTTTTCAAACTCCTAGCAATGATATATAATTATATTCGAAAATACTTATATAGTTTTGGGGTGAGAAAATGAAAACAAACAAGTTTATCGGCGTTCTAGGACTTGCCGGCTTTGTAGTTATGGCAGACAACTGGGTAGTTTCACCTATATTACCCGCAATAGCCAATGACCTTGGCTTGGAAATCAGTGAGGCAGGGCTGCTGATTACCGCTTATATGATTCCTTTCGGTCTTTTGCAGCTGATTTTTGGACCGCTGGCGGATCGGTACGGTAAGCGGCAGGTAATAACTGCTTCTATGTTGTTTTTTACTGTGGCCACCGGCTTATGTGCTATTGGGGTTGGCTTAACAGACTTGGCGATTTACCGGGCATTGACCGGTGCTTTTGCTGCCTCGGTAATGCCGGTTTCTCTAGCGTTAATTGGTGATTTGTTTCCATTGAAGGAACGCCAGAGTGCTATTGGCACTTTTATGGGAATATCCTTTCTAGGACAGGGGTTAAGTATGGCCATAGGCGGTACCATTGCGTACTTTTTGAGCTGGCGCGGCGTTTTTGCCGTTTATGCGGTATTGGCTTTGGTGCCATTGGTGTTGCTTCTTACAGTTGCCAAGGAGATACCTTCTAGAAAGAATAAAGATGCAAAGTTTTTTGCTCCTTATAAGGCATTATTGGGCTCTAAGGGCAGTGCATTTACTTACCTGACAGTATTATTGGAAGGGATTTTTATCGTCGGTGGATTTTCTTACTTGGGTGCGTATATAGAAAATGTATACCAGTTTAATTACCTGTTAATCGGTTTCATTATGACTGCTTTTGGTATTGCTGCAGTTATCGGCGGGCGAATCAGCGGTAGACTTGCGGCTAAATCCGGGCGTACTGTAGTACTTAGCATGGGACTTGTTTTTGCAGCCGTAGCCGAGCTAATGGTGTCTTTCCTGGGTACCAACCTTTATCTTTTAATTATCGCTGTAGCTCTGCTCGGGCTGGGCTTTATGCTGGCACATTCCTCTCTTTTAACCATAGCGACTGAATTTGCGCAAAAAGCCCGCGGTGCGGCCATGTCTTTAGTAGCTTTCTGCTTCATGGGCGGCGGTGGTATTGGTACTGCAATCGGCGGCAGGATAATCGATAGTCTGGACATGACCCGTTTATTCCTAATCTACGGCGCGGGCCTGGTGTTCTTGGTAATTTTAGCAAAGGTGCTGGTACCTGCGGGCAGGGTTGACAATGAAGCCGCAAAGCCGGCTCATGCAGGCTAATTATAGGAGCTGATAAAATGTCTTTCACCGGGGTTTTATATATTGCTTCTGCCTTGGGGTTATTGATATCTTTTCTAAGCAATCGCAGCAAGACCAAGCAGGCAGTAAAAAAAGCGTACAAGGCTTTTAGCAACATATTTGCCGACCTTGCAATGGTACTGCTTTTAGTAGGATTAATGATGACTTACATATCGCCGCAAATTATAGGACGGTTTTTGGGAAATGAGTCGGGCGTTTTGGGAGTAGCAGTTGCAGCAATCATTGGGTCAGTTACTTTAATTCCGGGCTTTGTAGCTTTCCCTCTAGCAGCTTCTCTTTTAAATCAGGGTGCGGGGCTGGTGCCCATAGCTGCCTTTGTATCTACCTTGATGATGGTGGGCGTTGTTACTCTGCCGGTGGAAATTAAGTATTTTGGCCGGAAACAGACTTTTCTAAGAAATGGACTGAGCTTTATCTATGCTATAGTTGTTGCTCTTTTACTTGGGGTGCTGCTGTCATGAAATATCTTAAACAATACAAGTGGGTCATACTAGTTGTCGCTGTGGATATTATCATTGCCGCTGCTAATCCTGCAAGCGGTGCCCTGGTAGCTGAAAATACCTGGGATAACTTTCGACAGATGCTGGCGGTAATTCCACCCATCTTTATTCTTCTCGGACTTTTAGATGTGTGGGTGCCCCGGGAGACCATTGTCAAGTTTATGGGCGATAATTCGGGGGTTGTTGGCATATTCTTAAGCATATTTCTGGGCGCAGCAGCAGCCGGCCCTCTTTACGGGGCATTTCCGGTGGCTGTGATGATGATAAAAAAAGGGGCCAAGTTTTCCAATGTTATTACCTTTTTGGGTGCATGGTCAACACTAAAAATTCCTATGTTTCTTTTTGAAATGTCTGCCATGGGTCATGCCTTTGCTGTCAGCCGCTGGCTGATAAATATCCCCGGGATAATCATTATGGGTTTTCTGGTGGATTGGATTATGAAGCGGGAGGAGAAAGAAACATTGTTTCAAGCGGTACAAAGAAACTTTTAAATAGAAATATTTGGGGGGGATGGGAGATGGCGGTAAACAAAAAGGCATTGATTCCAACGGTGATATTGGGGCTGTTTCTATTGGGGGCGATTGTGAAATTAAACACTATAGAACCCGTAGACTTTACACTGGAGGCCTCACCGGTTTACCAGACACTGCAGCAGGCGCAAGCGGAAGGAAAACCGGTATGGCTGCTATTTCATTCAAATACATGCCAGTCCTGTGTGGAAATGATGGAAATCTACAATCAATTAAAACCGCAGTACGAGGGAAAGGTGGTATTTGTCGACGCACTGGTCAGTGATGCCCGAAACAATGAATTGAATAAGACTTATGGAATTCAGTATATACCTACCACGGTGTTAATTGACGGCGGGGGAAAAGAGGTAACGAAAGAGGTCGGAGTAATTACCCCTGAAAAAATGGCCAGGTTTCTGATAGACATCTACGAGGGGGACATGTAAATGGAACAGGCCATTTCAGACCTGGCGGCCAGGTATTTAACTGACTACTCATTTGTGGCCATCATTATTATCTTTCTTGGCGGGGTAATCACCAGCCTTGGTCCTTGCAATCTTTCCATGATACCGGTACTGATGGCTTATGTCGGCGGTGACTTTAATTATTCCCGCGCCCGGGGCTTTGCGTTGGCGCTGTTTTTTACCCTGGGTTCGTCCGCCACCTTTGTGGTGCTTGGAGTGACTATTGCCTTATTCGGCGGTATTTTCGGCCTGGCCAATTCCATTCTCTACTATATAGTGGCCTTGGTGTGTTTTCTAGTCGGCCTTCATATGATGGGTTATTTACATATCTCCACAAGCATATTTAATCGTTTTCAGGTACAAAGACCCCAAAAGACCGGCTACCTCAGTTCATTTTTTCTTGGGGCGGTAATGGGACTGGTGGGAAACCAGTGCGGCACGCCCATATTACTGGTAATACTCACCTTTGTCTTTGCTAAAGGGAAGCTTCTTTATGGTGCCCTGCTGCTCTTTTTCTACGGACTGGGGCGCGGGGTGCCGGTGGTGTTGGCCGGCACTTTTACCGGGCTGGTAAAGAATTTAGGCAGATTTCAACGCTACCAGGAAATGCTTAATAAGGCTGCAGGGGCTGCCCTGCTGTTAGTGGGTGTATATTTTTTCTGGCATGCATAGGTAGGGCAGAGAGTATTCATAAATTTACGGAGGGGTTACTCGTGATTTACCTTGATAATGCAGCCACATCCTACCCAAAACCACCGGAAGTAACTGCGGCGGTTACAGAGTTTCTAAAGGAAATTGGTGTCAATGCCGGGCGCGGTGCTTACCGGCAGGCTCTCAAAGCTGATGAACTGGTCTGGCGTACCAGAATGGATTTGGGAAAGTTGTTTAATATCTCTGATCCGCAAAGAATCATTTTTACTGCTAACGTCACTGAAGCAATAAACCTGTCTTTGAAAGGCTTGTTAAACAAGGGCGGTCATGTCATTACCAGCAATATGGAGCATAATGCCGTGTGGCGGGTACTAAAAAGGCTGGAGAAGGAAAACGGTGTGGAAATTAGTGCTGTACCCGTATCCCTAGCCGGGGAAGTTGATTTGAATAACATGGAATCAATGATAAGAAAAGATACCCGGCGTATTATAATGCTCCATGCTTCCAATGTAACCGGTACGATTTTGCCTATTCGGCAAATTGCTCAGGTAGCACGCAGGCACAGTATCCCGTTATTGATTGATGCTGCCCAGACTGCCGGGTGTCTGCCCCTTGATGTGAAAGAATTAAATATTGATATGCTGGCATTTACCGGGCATAAAGGGCTGCTGGGACCGATGGGAACCGGTGGTTTGTACATTAGGGATGGGGTGAAACTGGAAACCTTAAAGGAAGGGGGGACCGGAGGGGATTCTATTATGGAAGAGATGCCCGGCTATCTGCCTGACAGGTATGAAGCGGGGACTCAAAATATTCCTAGTATGGCGGGCCTGGGCCTGCCGCGAAAGTGCTGCTGCACAAAGGGGTTAAACAAATCCGTAAACATGAGGAAAAGCTTCTTAAATATGCCTGGCGGGAATTGGCGGCTAAGGATAAGATGTTGCTTTACGGTGCTCATGACCAGCAGTCAGGGGTGCCTGTAATTTCCTTTAATATAGACGGCCTGCCGGCAGAGGAGGTGGCGTATGCCCTGGACAGTGCCTATGACATCGCAGTGCGTTCCGGCTTACACTGTGCGTCTCAGGCCCACAGGATTACGGGAACGGAAAAAGTGGGTGCTGTCCGGGTGAGCTTTGGCCATCATACGACTGTTGATGATGTGAGCTGCTTTCTGGAGGCAGTGGCGGAAATTGTCGCAAGAGTGTAAAACGGGAGTGGTGCGAATGGATAGAAAAAAGAAGTCACTGGTTGTGCTGGATGGGGAACAACTGCTCACCGTGGAGCGTATTTGCCTTGGACAAAGAGCCCGATGAGGCCTTGACATTTGTACTTAAGATTATTGTGCCGCAGTTAAAAAAGGAAATTCCCTGTTTAGCCGGTCGGTTAATGAAAGGGGAAAGATGATGTTTTTGGAACGTATCGAAGTGACCTGGATAGGTGACTGTCTGGCTGATGCCAAGAAAATTCGCTTAAAAGCACGACTGCCCAGGGATATAAGTGAAGTTTTCCTTTATCTCAATGCCGTACTGGATAACGGCCTGTATAATCATCACGGTCGCACCTTTACTTTTAATAAGGAGTTCCGGCGAATAAATCTCTATCCGGAAGAATTGACTCTTACCAAAGCTTTAAATACTACTGATGCCTTTCAAGTGCTGGATGAAACAAAAGCTTTAATTAATGAAACCTATGAAAACAAAGACCGGATTGCTCCTAACTACAAAAAACGGGTAAAACCCAATGCTCTGCAAATCTATGAACTGCTGCCGAAAACAAACTGCCGTCAATGTGAGGAACCGACTTGCTTGGCCTTTGCCGCTAAACTGCTACAGGGGCAGCAGAATATTGAAAACTGCGGTCCTTTGAAGGAACCGGCCAATTCCGGTTTGTGGGAAGCGCTGGAGGAACTTGTTGAAGTGCTTGGGTAATGTGGTGAATGTGTAGATAATAACGAGGTACAAAGGGAGAGGGGGTGAAACTATGTCCGCTACTTGGTTCCCGAAGGTGGGTGAGCAGTGTAATAACTGCATGGTTTGCGTAGAGTTTTGCCCGCACGGGGTGTATGAGAATGGGGAAAATGTGCCGGTTGTAGTCAACCCTGAGAATTGTGTTCATGGTTGCCGGGGTTGTGAAAGTGAATGTCCTCAAAGAGCCATCAGCTATCAGGGTGACGATGGTTCGAGCGGGGGCTGCAGCTTCAGCCGCGGCACATGCTGTTAGCGGAAGGTGCAAGGGACTACTGAAATATTGAGCACAGGACGTTAATCTAAATTTTACACCCTATCAATTAAAGGAGTGAGTGATTTATGGAAATCAAAGTATTGGGACCAGGGTGTGCAAACTGCAAGAAATTAGAAAGCATGGCTAAAGAGATTGTACAGGAAATGGCTTTGGATGCTGCGGTGAGTAAAGTTACGGATATTAAAGAAATTGCCAAGGCTGGTGTTCTAATGACTCCGGGACTATTGATTGACGGTGAGGTTAAAATGTCGGGGAAGGTACCTTCTAAAGCTGAACTGACCCAGATAATAACTTCGGCACTGGACAGCTAAACCTGCTACTGCACCCTGAAAAGGGTGCCTTTTTCCCGCAACATTATAAGCAGATAAGAATATACTTATCAAAGAGGTGGTTTTTCATGAAAGAATGGCAAAAGTTCTTACTGTATTTAAGCGTATTTTTAGCCGCTTACCTTGTACCTTTCGGTAATCCCAAAATACAGGCGGCCCTGCTGGAATCCTTTGCCATGCTGGGAGACTACGCTAGGGAGCATGTGCTGTTCTGCCTTATTCCTGCGTTTTTTATCGCCGGAGCAATCTCCCTTTTTGTTTCTCAGCAGGCGGTGCTCAAGTATTTCGGCAGCCAGGCTAAAAAGTGGGTTTCTTATTCAGTTGCTTCCGTTTCCGGCACTATCCTGGCTGTCTGTTCCTGTACGGTACTGCCGCTTTTTGCCGGTATCTATATGCGGGGCGCAGGTATAGGACCAGCCACCGCTTTTTTATATTCCGGTCCGGCCATCAATGTGCTGGCCATAATTCTTACCGGCCGTATTCTAGGATGGCAGCTGGGTTTGGCTCGAGCTGTTGGGGCTGTGGTTTTTGCCGTAATAATTGGATTAACAATGACAGCTATTTACGGAAAGGAAGACCAGAGCCGGGAGCGGGCAGATTTTACCGCTGCTACCAGTGAAGAGGAAAAAAGAAGCGGCTGGCAAAACCTAATGTATTTTGCCAATTTGGTACTAATACTAATTTTTGCTGCCTGGGCCAAACCCCAGTCGCCGGAGGGATTCTGGTATGCTGTTTATCGGGTGCATTGGCCCGTTACCATAGGTCTACTGTTAATCTTGGGCTATATGCTGTGGCGCTGGTTTGGTAAGGCAGAAAGGACCGGTTGGGTGATGGAATCCTGGGATTATGCAAAAAAAATACTGCCGCTGCTGTTGGTTGGCGTTTTGGCCGCAGGTTTTTTAATGGGCCGCCCCGGAACTGAGGCGGGCATTATTCCATCTAATTGGATTTCCACGGCAGTGGGTGGTAACTCCCTGGCGGCCAATTTATTTGCTTCCATTGTGGGCGCATTTATGTACTTTGCTACCCTGACTGAAGTGCCGATCCTGCAGGGGCTGCTGGGTGCCGGAATGGGGCAGGGGCCGGCGTTGGCGCTATTGTTGGCCGGACCTGCTTTAAGCCTTCCAAATATGTTGGTAATTCGCAGTGTGCTGGGGACTAAAAAGACATTAACATATATCGCACTGGTGGTAATTATGGCATCGGTATCGGGAATGATATTTGGGAGCATTGTTTAAGGAATAAAGGTAATTCAATCACAGCTCAAATGACAATTGTTTAATAAAAATGATTGACTGGGGAAGCCGATCGTAATATAATACAATTAAATTAGCATATACTAATATGCAGTGGAGGGATGGTTGTGAAAAGCATTACATTATATGAGCCTGCCATGTGCTGCAGCACCGGTGTTTGTGGGCCCAGTCCGGACCAGGAATTGGTGAGAATGGCCGGCGACTTGAAAAAGTTAGCTGACCAGGGGGTAAAGGTGTACCGCTACAATCTTTCCCAGAGTCCAGAGGTTTTTGCCATCGACAAAACGGTAAAGACATTACTTAAGGAGCAAGGACAGAAAGTACTTCCCATTATCGTAGTGGATGGTGAGGTAAAACTCACCGGCAGGTATCCCACAAAAGATGAACTGCGCAACTGGTAGGAGGTCGTAATTAATTGATTGAACCGTTAGCATTGACGCCATATTTATTTTTTACAGGAAAAGGGGGCGTGGGTAAAACGTCTATTGCCTGCGCCACCGCAATCAGTGCAGCCAAGAACGGGAAAAAAGTTCTACTGGTCAGCACCGACCCTGCATCCAATTTGGACGATGTCTTGGAAATGAAGGTATCTCAGCACCCCGCCCAGACGGCGGTTGCGGGATTATGGGCATTGAACCTTGATCCGGAGGAAGCCGCCAGAGACTACCGGGAGAGTGTCGTGGAGCCGTATCGCGGGGTTCTGCCTGATGAGGCCATTATTTCTATGGAAGAACAGCTTTCGGGAGCCTGCACTGTGGAAATAGCTGCTTTCAATATGTTCTGCCGGCTGCTTGACCAAGCAGATTATCGGGAGCACTATGACCATATTGTCTTTGATACGGCACCAACAGGCCATACATTAAGGCTGTTGTCTTTACCCAAGGCGTGGACCGGTTTTCTCGGTCAAAACCAGCACGGTACCTCCTGTATTGGGCCCCTTGCCGGTCTCGAAGAGCAGAGGCAGCAGTATGAGCATGCAGTGGCGGCCATTACGGATGGCGACGCTACTATGCTTTTTCTTGTGGCTAGACCGGAAGAGTCATCTCTGGCCGAAGCTTATCGGGCCAGCGATGAATTGAAGGAACTGGGCCTTGAGTGCCAGCGGCTGATTATAAATGGGGTGTTTACCGGTGGGGAAAGCGATGATGCGGGAGCAAGCTTGAAACAGCGGCAAGCCCAGGCGTTGGAAAATATGCCGCAAGCTTTAAAAAGCGTACCGCTTCGCATTGTCCCCTTACTCCCGGTGGCACCGGTGGGTCTAGAGGGATTACGGCTTTTAGCAGATCAGCTGGCCTACGGTTCCGACTTAATATCTGCCTTGATGGAAAAAGCTGCATCCCAGGGGCAGGGACACCGGAATGCCCCCGCACTAAAAGATATTCTTACCGGCCTCAAGCCTGTAGTATCCGACTTGAGAAAAAGGGAAAATGGCATTGTCTTGGCAATGGGTAAAGGCGGTGTAGGCAAGACTACTGTTGCTGCGGCAACTGCGTTGGCTTTGTTTAACCAGGGACATACGGTGCATCTTTCCACCACAGACCCGGCTGCACACTTGGAAATGGCCCTTTCCGGAGCCGAAACGGCAGGAGAGGGGAGATTGACCGTCAGCAGGATAGACCCTGAATTGGAATTGAAGGCTTACCGGCAGGAAGTGATGGACACCGTCGGTGCCGGCATGGATGAAGATGAGCGGCAACTGCTGGCTGAGGATTTAGCCTCGCCGTGTACTGAAGAAATTGCCATTTTTCGTGCCTTTGCCCGAGTTGTTGATAAGGTAGAGGAAGGTTTTGTGGTGCTGGATACGGCACCCACAGGACACACTTTGCTGTTGCTGGATAATACCCAGTCATACCATCGGGAAGTGGAACGCAGTACCGGCGAGGTACCAAAGGAAGTGCGGCAGCTGCTGCCGCGATTGCGTGACCCGGAATTAACCCATGTATTGGTTGTCACTCTGGCCCAAGCTACTCCGGTACTGGAGGCATCACGCCTGCAGGACGACCTGCGCCGGGCGGGTATTGAGCCTGCCTGGTGGGTAATAAACCAGACATGGACCGGAGTGCCCACAGAGGACCCGATATTAAAAAGTTTGGCCCGGGCGGAAATTGTCTGGCTGGCAGAAGTAACGGAGAACCTGGCTGAAAAAGTTACGCGTATTCCATGGCAGGTGAAGGAACCAAAGGGCTTGGATTTGATGCAGCTGCTTTGATTACTGCAACGTTATAATCATGGCCTGGAACTAAGGGGGGATAATTATGTCTTTAAGAGAGGCAGAGAACGTAATATCTGCAACTGATTTAGTTGAAAAATTAAAACGTGATAGCTTTGACGCCGGAAATCTAATTATAGCCAATGGCGATGATCTGAAAATTATTCCCCTTAGGCCTAATGCTAAAAAGTTGTATTTGGAAGTTACCACCGGCTGTAATTTTAACTGTACCACCTGCATCCGCCACTCCTGGCTGGATGGAACCGGGCAGATGGAGTGGGCGACTTTTAATAACTTAGTGGAACAACTGGATGATTTCAAGCAGCTTGAGACTGTGCATTTCGGTGGTTTCGGGGAACCGCTCAGTCATCCGCGGGCATTGGATATGCTGGAGACCCTTGCCAAAAAGAAGCTTAATTTAGAAATGATTACTAACGGTTCATTACTTTCTGAAGATATCATCAGGCGCCTGCTGGCTTTGGGTATGGAAAAAATCTACGTGTCATTGGATGGACCGGACGACCAAGAATATAATCAAATTCGAGAAGGCGCAGACTTTAAACAGGTATATAGTAATCTTAAACTGTTGAAGCAGATAAAAGCGGAGCGAGGTTTGGATAAACCTGTTTTGAATATCGAGTTTGTAGCCATGAAGTCCAACTACCGGCGGCTGCCCGACCTGGTGCGGCTGCTGCCGGATATCGGGGCAGAGGAACTGCTGGTAACTAATGTCCTGCCCTATCATGAGTCAATGGCGGATGAGATCTTATATGATAGAGAAGAATCGGAGTTATTCGATCTTCACCAAATATGGGCCATGATGAGGGCGAGAATTCCGCAAATGAAACTGCGTACGGAAAGACGTTGTAAATTTGTTGAAGATAAAGCGATGGTGGTTAACTGGCAGGGCAAGGTGAACCCCTGCTATGCCATGATGCACACCTATGATTGCTATATATACGGCAGGAAGAAGACCTTTTACCAGCATTCTTTCGGCAATATTAATACAGATCGGCTAAAAAATATTTGGACTGACCCGGATTATGCTTACTTCCGGCAGCAGGTAAAAGAATTCAGGTTTCCATCCTGCACGGACTGTTCTGCGGCAGGTTGCAGCCCCGATAACCATACCGACTGCTGGGGAAACAGTCTATCCTGTTCCGACTGCTTGTGGAGCCGTGGGTTGATTGTATGTCCGTGATACTATACTTTTGCCAAAAGAAAGGAGGCGTCTTATTTTGAAACAGCTGGAGCGGGTGTTTAAAGCATTGGGGCAGTCTACGCGGTTAAAAATAATTTTTCTGCTCAACGAACAGGAGTTATGTGTTTGCGAGCTGGAACACATTCTTGGATTAAGTCAGTCCGCCGTTTCTCAGCATATGCGCATCTTAAAAGGGGCAGACCTTGTTAATGAGGAAAGAAAGGGCCAGTGGATTTTCTATTCGCTTAACAAGGCAGCTCTGAGCAGCGAACTGTTAGGTTGTGTCAATATCCTGGAGAATGGTTTAAAAGCGGAAGGTAAGATGCTGCGAGAGGTGGAAAGTTTACAACGACTTCGAGAGCAACCTATAGTTGAGTGCCGCGTTACCCCTGAAGCTGTTAAAGCCGCTGGTGGGGAGGACAATAAGGGATGCAGTTGACTTTTCCCTAATAATTTTCTTAAGATTGAGGAGGTATTCAAATGTCCGAGGGAGCAACTAAAAAACTTTCTTTATTAGATAGATTTTTAACTGTTTGGATATTCTTAGCCATGGCTTTAGGGATTGGCATAGGCTATGTATTTCCCGGGATAGCGGACCTGTTAGACCGGATGTCCATTGGCACCACTTCCATACCGATAGCCGTTGGCTTGATAGTAATGATGTACCCGCCTCTGGCCAAGGTTAAGTATAAGGAATTGCCGAGGGTTTTTAAGGATACCAAGGTATTGGGGCTGTCTCTGGTGCAAAACTGGGTAATTGGTCCGGTATTGATGTTTGTCCTGGCAATCATATTTTTACACAATTATCCCGAGTATATGATCGGTTTGATACTAATCGGTCTTGCCCGCTGCATTGCCATGGTGATTGTCTGGAATACTCTTGCCGATGGAGACAATGAGTATGCCGCAGCATTAGTGGCTTTTAATTCAATATTTCAGGTGTTGTTTTATTCCGTATATGCCTATATCTTCATAACTTTGCTGCCGGATATTTTGGGGCTTCAGGGAATGGAAGTGGATATTACCATTGGTGAAGTGGCAAAAAGTGTTGCCATCTACCTGGGCATTCCTTTTGCTACCGGATTTCTTACCAGGGCTACTTTAGCCCCCGCCAAAGGTGAAGAATGGTATGAAAAAGTATTTGTTCCAAAGATCAGTCCGCTGGCGTTGATTGCCCTTCTTTTTACCATTGTTATCATGTTTTCTTTAAAGGGTAGTATTATCGTGCAGCTGCCCATGGACGTGGTGCGCATTGCCATACCGCTGATTATTTACTTCCTGGTGATGTTTTTGGTTTCCTTCTTCATCAGCCAGCGTATGGGTGTTAACTATCCTCGAACCACCAGTCTTGCTTTTACAGCAGCCAGCAATAACTTTGAACTGGCCATCGCCGTAGCAGTAGCGGTATTTGGTATTAATTCCGGCCAGGCTTTTGCCGCTGTGGTGGGCCCGTTGATTGAAGTGCCCATAATGATCGGACTGGTAAACGTAGCACTGGGTTTCCGAAAGAAATATTTTTCCCGCTCCGCCCAAGGATAATTGCGTCCAGGACAACATGACGTAACAAATTTGCGAGGTGACATAATGAAACTGGCAGTATTTGCCGATGTTCACAGCAACATTAAGGCGTTAAAAACTGTTTTGAAAGATATTAAAGGGCAGGATGTTGAACGTATTTTCTGTGCCGGGGATTTGGTGGGCTATGCGCCTTTCCCTAATGAAGTAATAGATTTAATTAGGAAGGAAAAAATCCTTACAGTGATGGGTAATTATGATGACGGTGTGGGTAATATGCGTATCATCTGTGGCTGTGACTATAAGGATGAATATGCCCAACGTTTAGGCGAGCAGTCCATTGCCTGGACGAAAGAGGAGACCACCAGGGAAAATAAAGAGTTTTTAAGAAATCTCCCCGAAAAGATTAGATTTAACACGGAAAACTACAGGGGACTAATCGTGCACGGCAGTCCTCGCAGGTTAAATGAATATCTGTATGAGGACCTTGAAGAGGATTATTTTCTAGAGATACTGGATGAATTTGAGGCAGATATTTTAGTTTGCGGTCACACCCATAAGCCGTACTTTACGGTGCTTGCCGGAAACAAATTTGTTATCAATGTAGGCAGTGTGGGGAAACCTAAGCACGGCAATCCCAATGCAGTATATGCCCTTATTGAGGTTGGTAGCTCCGTGGCAGTGCAGTTTAAGGAAGTGCCTTATGATTATGAAGCTGTTGCCCGGGCTATTGAAGTCACTTCCCTTCCCGATGAGTTTGCCGACCTTGTTAGGAAAGGAACCGGATAAAATCAGGTAAAAAAAGGGGGGAGTCTATGAGTAAGTGCAGCGAGTGCGGCCTGCTAGAGGACAAAGGGGATGCTGGGTATAAATGTTTTAAATATGGAAAGGAAATAAAGCAAGCGGATACCTTTCTGAGTACAGACTGCCTCTATTTCATCCAGCCTCAATATGAGGAAGGGGTGCCAATTCCCAAACAACAGCTGCTGCTGATAAAAGAGGCGGATCTGAAACGTAAAAAATTGCAAGGACCGGTTTAGTAGATCTAAGAATTGAATAAAAACTATCGATACCTGGGGTTATCCTCTTGAAAGGGGTGGCCCTATATTCATTATTCCCAAAATTTCTCTTAAGTGTAATTGAATTTGGCAGATGCTTAAAGGGTGTTCTTTATTTAGTCGTAACAATTAGTTCACCCCCTAGGGTAATACATAATCACCAGCACCCCAATCAGAGCAATTAGTCCCCCGATAAGGTCATACTTGTCTGGAATAATATTGTCAACCTTCCAACCCCATAGAATGGAAAGCGCTATAAAAATACCGCCATAAGCTGCGTAAACACGCCCAAAATTGGCTGGTTGTAATGTAGGGATAATACCATACAACGCCAGAATAACTGCACCGAACAGTCCAAACCAAATAACTTTACCTTCCCTCAGCCAAAGCCATACCAGATACCCCCGCCAATTTCAAATAATCCAGCCAAAACAAAGTAAAATAATGATTTTGCGAGTTCCATATAACACCCTCCAGTAATTTTATCAGTTTTTGTGATAACTTGAGACTGGACAACTAGAGATAGATTAACTTTCCCAAATTCCTTACCGTTTAACCGATCCATCCTTGAGCGAAAAGATTAACATTTAATTATGCTGTTTATGAGCTGATGCACCGCTGCTTAGTTGATTCCATTCTAAATGCAGCCACGGCACCAAGCAGCGGCAGCAGCATAATTACAAACAATATTTCCCTATACCCTCCAAAGAAGGTATCGTATGCAACAGCGAAGGGTAGCGGACCCATTGCAGAACTGATTACTGTTATCATCATAGCGATTCCCCTGATGCTTCCCAAGTGCTGCCTGCCGAAATAATTAGGCCAAATGATATTGAGTGTAATTTTCTCAAAACCACCGGCTATTCCCCAAGTGACTCCGAAAAGCACGGCCGTTGTTAAGGAGTAGGTATTTAACAGGGTAAAAATAGCAGCTATTTCCAGCAAGAACGTATAGATCAATACCTTTTTCACTTGAAAGCGTTCTACCAAAAAACCTGCCAGAAAAGAAACCGGGAAACCGACCAGTGCCATTAGACTCAATACAAAGGCTGTTGTTAGGGGGGTTATCCCGTTTTCACCCATGATAGAAACAGGCATTTGTAGATCTAGACTTCCTGGACAGCAGCCAAAGCTATATTACCATACTGGTAAATGCAAAATTGCTGGATGTCAGCAAGGAAAACCTGAGTAAAGTGATTCATGCTAAAGACAAGCCCTATTTCAGCAGGATTGACTTCCAAGAAACAGGCAGCAATGAGAGTAAAAAATACTATATTGGTAAGCTATCCCTGCTTAAGGAAAACAATGAACCGCTAATCATCGATTGGCGGGCGCCCATCGCTAGCACTTACTACGATGGGAGACTGGGTGAGGTTTCTTACCAAACGGATACGGGAACAGTTAGCGGTGAGCTGTCCCTCAAAAGACAGTTTACAATCGAGGAAGGTAAACTGCTGGATTTCTTTGATGTGGACATCACCACCAATGATGAGTTCCTGCAGTCCCACCTGGGTGCTCATGCAGATAATCGTTTGAAAGACATCGTATCGACCATTCAAGCGGAACAGAACAAAATTATTCGGGCGGACCTGGAGCAGCCATTGATCGTCCAGGGTGCTGCCGGCAGTGGTAAAACCACCATTGCCTTACACAGAATTGCCTACCTGATTTATACCTATGAAGAAAATTTCGTACCGGAAAATTTTATGATAATTGCACCCAACAGTCTGTTTTTAAACTATATCTCCGGCGTACTGCCGGAACTGGGCGTAGAACGAGTGCAGCAGACCACCTTTACTAAATTCTGCCGCCGGCTGCTGGGTGAAAAATATAAGCTTTTGTCCCCTGAAGAAAAGCTGGGTTTTTTGCTGAAGACAGATGCCGACGAGGCGGAGCGGGTTCAGGTCAAACGGCTTTCCAAATTTAAGGGTTCCATGCAGTTTAAGGTAGTGATTGATAAGTATTTAAATAAGATTGAGAAGGATATGCTGCCTAATACGGACTTTCTCTTGGAAGAATATTTAATAGTGTCCCGGGAGGAAGTAAAACGCCTTTTCTTGGTGGAAAACGGCCACCTTCCCTTACACAGGCGGCTGGACCAGCTGAAGCAGAACTTATCAGTAAAGTTAAAAAACCGAAAAGAAGAATTGCATGATCAGCTACACAACGAATATCAGCCCAGGATTAATGCCATTCGCAAAAGGATGGCCGAAGTTAAAGAAGAATTTGAGGAACAGTCTGAACTAATGGCCGAAGAACAATCTGAGGAACAGTCTGAAGAGGGCGAAAGGGTTCTATCAGAACAACTGGAGAAACTGCGCCTGCAGCTTGTTGCGTTGATGGATGAACGCGATGGAAAACTTGCAAGTATAGATAAAACGGCAAAAACGGTCGTGCGCAAGTACCTGGCCCGGTTTGAAAAAAAGGATGCCCTGCATTATTACAAGCAGCTCTTGACCAAAAAAGAATTATTACTAAGCCTGGCCGGCGATTACCTCTCAGAGGACCACATCCATTACATTCTTGACACGGCTAAAGGCACAGCAAAAAAGAGTACCTTTGAGATTGAAGACCTGCCGGCCCTGCTTTACCTGAAAGCCCGGGTGGAAGGATTCGCAGAGGAGCTGACCATAAATAATGTGGTAATAGACGAGGCGCAGGACTTCAGTATTTTTCAGTTCTTTGTCCTGCGGTACATTTTGAGTACTACCAACTTTACTATTTTGGGAGACCTGTCTCAGGGCATCTACTCATATAGAGGCGTAGACGATTGGCAGGAAGTGCAGGATCAGGTATTTCCCGACGGTTGTTCCTATTTGATGCTGCGCCAGAGCTATCGTACAACTATTGAAATTATGAATTTAGCTAATAGAGTGATTGAAGCCGGAACTCAAGGCAGGGCCGTGTTGGCTGAACCGGTAGTACGCCATGGCCAAAAGCCTACAATACAGCGCTATGATGCTGAAGATGACTTAGTAAATGAGCTGGCTGTCAAAATCACGGAGTTAAAAAGGGAAAACTACAGTTCCATTGCGCTGATTGTCAAAACGATGGATGAGTGTGAAAGAATTAAAAATTTATTGACTGAGCAAGGCTTTGACAATATCACCCTGCTGACAGGGGATGACGAATCCTATGCAGGAGGACTGGTGCTGGTTCCAGCTTATTTGGCCAAAGGGCTGGAGTTTGATGCGGTGGTGGTAGCAGCCTTAAATGAACGGTTTGAGAATAATGACTTCAATGCCAAGCTTTTATATGTCGCCATGACCCGAGCCATGCACAGGTTAGACGTGTATTATCTGGCAGGAACCATGCCTTTACTAGAAGAGAGCGGTGTTATATAAATTGCTAGAACTGACAGGAGAGCGGGTAATACCCAAGTTGATGAAACCAACCAACGGCATGCTGTTGAAGCACATTGCCCGCTATTATTTCGCTATTCCTTATGCCCGGGGCAGGGTGCTGGACATTGCCTGCGGCGCCGGTTACGGCAGCCAGATGATAGCCAAAGCCTGCAAAAAGGAAGTGAGCCATGTAGTAGGGGTAGATATAGATGAAGATACGATCCAGTATGCTAAAAAGACTTACAATCACCCGCGCATCACCTTTAAAACAGGTGACGCCATTGACCCGCACTTGCCGCAAAAACTTGGCCGGTTTGATACCATTTTTAGCTTTGAGACCATTGAACATTTGACCGATGATGCGCAGTTTTTGAATAACATATTTGATATGCTTTCTCCCGGCGGCATATTGGTGCTGTCTACCCCCTTTGGCCGAGGGCGGGGAAAGGAATGTGCAGAACCGTTTCATGTACACCAGTACACTGTAAAGGAATTTGAAGGGCTTTTTACCGCTTACAAGACGGTAGATATTTATTACCAGCGAGGGGTTACCTTCGAACCGCCCCGCAAGGGAATAAAATATCCGCTGGGAGTAGCGGTTTGCACTAAGTAGGATCATTACACTTTGTTAGCAGGTGACGCATGATTCCTAGCGAGAAATTTTTGGAAAAAAGAGGGGGCACTGCCTTGAATAATAAAGCATCAGCTACCAAACAGTACTCCACTGAAAACACTATCTGGAGCAGAACCTTTATTTTAATACTGGGTATTGCTCTGCTGGGTATGATGGGCGGGTCATTGCTGGGGCCGGTGCTGCCTGCCTTGGTTAGTCCATTTGGAATCATTGATGAACAGGTGGGAATGGTACTCGCTGTCTACACTGCTTCTACGGCTCTTTCAATGTCTTTTGTTGGTCCGTTAATAGACAAGTTGGGCCGCAAACAGGTGGTTCCGCCTTAATAATAAACGGCCTGGCAGGGTCGCTAGGGGGATTTGCACCAAACTTTACCGTAATGTTGATCCTCAGGGCAATTCAGGGTGTGGGGATTGCCGGGTTGCTGCCGGTAGCAATGACCTTAATCGGTGATTTTTTCAAAGGGGCACAGAAGGTCAAGGCTATGGGATATATGAGCAGCACAATGGCCCTCGGTGCAGTAGTTGCCCCCATGATAGGCGGGGGTCTTGCCATGCTGAGCTGGCGTTTTTCCTTTTTATTCTATGCTGTAAGCATTCCGCTGGCAGTATCGATTGCTTTGGCTTCCTTCCAGTGAGACCAACAAGGATGTGGTTTGAGTTTGTTTTTCTTTGGAGCCGGCCTGGGGTTGATCATGCCATTAATCAACACCATGGGTACAGATGCTGTACACCGTGAATATATCGGTGCCGCCACTTCTCTGTATAACTCCTTTACTTTTGTGGGCCAGTCCTCATCACCGCTGCTGCTGGGTTTGGTATTCAAATGGTTCGGGTTAGGTGCCGCTTTTTGGACAGCAGGGACAGCTGCGCTGCTGGGTGCGGCAGGTATAATGGTTTTTAAAAAGAGGTAAGGTATCTGGTATTGCAGTCGACGGGTTAAGAGAATAGACCTAATGAACCCTTGTAGATAATTATGGCAATCAGTATGCGAGGGACAATTTTGTGGCTGACGACGGAACAGATTTTAGCTACGAACTAACTAATGGCACATCATTTGTAACTCTAACAAATGGCGCAACCAGCGCTTACTTAGAAATAGCAGATCCGTCACATGCGGCTGCTGCGGGTATTTATACCTTGACCATAACACGGAATAGTGACGGAGTTAAATGGACCAAAGACATAACTGTCACTGACTAATTTTTAGCCAAAGAAGACCAACGGATTTTACGATTTGTTTAGTTGACAGCTTTTTTTAAAAAAGTTATAATTGTAATTAACAAAATACATTCGGGCAAGGTTGTCCGAATAAATGTATGGGCAAAGACGTCCTTGTAAAGTGCGTGGCACTTAACGAGGGCGTATTTTATTTTGGTCCAATTAAGGAGAATGTTCGGAAGGTCACCAAAGAACATGTATTTTAAAAGGGAGGTAGTTTATAAAGGCGAACAGATTTGTTACAAATGGTTAAGGTAATAATCTAAAACTGTGAGGTACAACGGTGTACTTTGTGATTATAAGAGGGCGACGGTGCTTTTCCTTTACTGGATTGAGTGCTGTTTTTTTTGTAGTTAAAGAGAGTATAGATAAACAAAAATAGTTTTTAAGGAGAAGGATTTCTTATGTTAAAAATAGATACTGGTGATACTGCGTGGCTGCTTGTGTCAACAGCGTTTGTTTTCTTAATGATCATGCCGGGCCTGGCGCTGTTTTATGGAGGTTTAGTACGTAAGAAAAATGTATTAAGTACAATTATGTATAGCTTTGCAGCCCTGATACTTATTTCTGTGGAGTGGGTTCTTGTAGGCTATTCCCTTTCCTTTGGTCCTGATAAATTTGGTCTTATCGGTGACCTGTCCTGGATTGGCTTAAGTGGTATAGGGGGGAGTCCAAATCCCGATTATGCTGCAACTATCCCCGCTTTAGTATTCGTGGCATTTCAAATGATGTTTGCAATTATTACACCTGCAATTATTTCTGGCTCTATTGCCGAAAGGATGCGTTTTAATGCATTTGCCTTGTTTATTTTATTTTGGGCAGTGGTTGCTTACAATCCAGTTGCTCATTGGGTATGGGGTGTGGGCGGCTGGATAAGAGAACTTGGCGCTCTTGATTTTGCCGGTGGTACTGTTGTTCATATTTTGTCCGGTGTTTCCGCTTTGGTTGCTGCTTTAGTTCTTGGTAAAAGAAAAAGGGTAGGTAAAGAGCAGTTTGTCCCGCACAATATACCTATGGTAGTGATAGGTACAGGACTTTTATGGTTTGGATGGTTTGGCTTTAATGCCGGAAGTGCTCTTTCCGCAAATGGTTTGGCGGCATATGCTTTTATCAATACCAATACCGCAGCAGCTGCGGGCGCATTGGCATGGCTACTTGTTGAATGGAGTCATTACGGCAAACCTACAAGTGTGGGGGCAGCCAGCGGCGCTGTTGCAGGCTTGGTTGCCATAACTCCTGCGGCGGGTTTTGTCACGCCGCTGGCATCCATTATAATTGGCTTGATTGGTGGAGCTCTCTGCTATAATTCTGTCGCATTATTGAAGGCTAAACTAGGCTACGATGATGCCCTTGACGCATTTGGTATCCACGGTATCGGGGGAACCTGGGGCGCGGTTGCCACCGGATTGTTTGCAACTACGACAATTAACGAAGCAGGTGCAAACGGTCTGTTTTATGGTGACGGATCTTTATTGACTAAGCAGTTGATAGCGGTAGCCGCAACCTATGCTATGGCCGCCGTATCAACCTTTCTTATATTAAAATTGGTATCGCTTATTGTTCCACTTAGAGCTAGTCAGGAAGAAGAAGAGGCCGGGCTGGATCAGTCATTGCACGGCGAAGAAGGCTACAGGGACTATTCTTTGGGGGTAACAGATCCCTCCTATTCCAGCAAATATAATCAGCTAAAAGTACCAGAGCAAGAAGGTTATTCTAGCACATCTTAATTGGCTCCATCCCCAATGGTAACCACCGCGGGAGGGCTTGCAGTACAGACACCTAGTGGTATAATTATGGTAATAGTAGCAGGATGCTTTCAAAACTCATGAATGGAAACATAGCGCTGCAAGTATTTCCATGGAGGTAATCAAATGAAAAAGGTTGAGTGCATTATCAGGCCGGCAAAATTTGAAGAAGTAAAAGATGAATTGGCACAATATAACATCAAAGGGATGACCGTTACCAATGTTATCGGCTGTGGTCTTCAACAGGGTAAAACAGAAGTTTATCGCGGCAGTTCATACACTATTAACCTGTTACCTAAAGTTAAAATTGAGATGGTTGTGAGAGACCAAGAGGTGGAGCAGATTGTTGAGATTATTAAAAAGCAGTCTTATACTGGCGAAATCGGGGACGGTAAGATATTCATATATCCGGTGGAACAGGCCATTCGTATCCGCACTGGTGAATCCGCTGAAGATGCCCTTTAAAATATACAAGAGGTGTAATGTGCTTAATCCCATTACACCTCTTTCTTCAATCTTTTGATAGATAGCTGAATCTGAGTAATGTGGGCCGAATGAAAAATTTGATTCCACGGAAGAACTTGTTTCCTATCAAAAAAAAATATCCTATGGGAAAGAGGAATTTTATCAAAGAGTGAGAATAGTACAAAATAACTAATAATTTAATATTGTTGCTAACAGGTGTCAAAGAGACTTAAAAGGGAAGTCCGTACCTTATTTAAAGGGAACGGCACGGTCCCCGCCACTGTAAATGGGTAGCCTACTGCAAATGCCACTGGACTTTGTATAGTCCGGGAAGGCGCAGTGTGGCTTTGATCCATAGTCAGGAGACCTGCCTGTTACAAACGTATCGTAATCCTACGGGTGATAGGGATGGCTATGTATTTTTGCCTAAAACCCCTTGGCTTGCTGCAAGGGGTTTTCCTTATTATTCAATTACTTTGAAAGGAGGACACTAATATGCATTTGCCGGAGATGTCGCTGCCAGTTCAATGGGCTGCCGGTTGGTTTGGCTTGTCTTTACCGGCGGTTTTGGTAGGGATGAAGCGACTGAAAAAAAGAGCAAAGGAGGATAAATTGGTTAAACCTTTAGTGGGTTTAATGGCAGCAACCGTATTTATAATATCTCTTTTTCCCATTCCACTGCCTTATGGAACCAGCTCTCATGCTATCGGGACGCCTTTGGCTGCCATTATTGTAGGACCATGGATGGCAACATTATTAAGCGTTATTGCTCTTTTTCTGCAAGCGGTTTTCTTTGCCCATGGTGGGTTGACCACTCTTGGCGCTAATGTCTTTTCTATGGGTATAGTCGGTTCCTTTGTATCATATGGTTTGTTTAAATCATTACGAAAAATGCAACTGCCCCTAGTATTGGCAGTAGGAATTTCGGCGTTTGTTGGAGATTTGGCAGTATATTTGGTAACATCTTTGCAATTGGCTTTGGCATTACACGATACAAAACCTCTTTGGGATGTTTGGGTGAAGTTTTTATTAATCTTTATGCCCACCCAATTACCACTGGCTCTGGTGGAAGGCATCTTTACCGGTGGAGTATTTGGTTATTTAAAACAAATCAGGCCGGATATACTGTTAAGAATTGGTTTGAATTTCAAACAAGCGGGTGATGGTAATGAGACCCTATAAGTATTTAGTGCTATGGCTGTCGCTGCTGTTTTCCGTATTTCTTATTGCTGCTTTGATAATAGCGCCAAGGGGCAGCAGTGGTACCGATGATATGGCTGCAAATTTCGCTGTCCAGTTAGGTGCATCGGCAGGGAAGCCCATTCTGGCAATCGGTGGTGCAGGTGAACTTTTTATTTTTACTTTTGGCGGGTTTGTTTCTGGTTTCCTGATCTATCACTACTGGCATAAGGCGTTTGGTAGGAGGGAGCAGGATTGAAACATAAGCTCTATTTTAATGATACCTGGGCATATCGGGATTCCGTGGTTCGTTATGTTGACCCGCGAATCAAATTAGTAACGGCTACGGCTGGGATATTATTTTTGTTTGGCGCAGGCATTTACGGCTCTCTGGCCATATTAACTACGGTATTTGCAGGGGTAATACTTCTTGGGTATCCAATACGTTTTTTTATGGCCCGGCTAGGTTTACCTTTGGTGATTGCTATTTTCTTTATGTTGACTAAAGCGATAATGGTGGGCCAAACTCCCTTGGTTAGTTGGTCTTTAGGTGGCATCAAAGCTTCTATTTTTATAGAAGGTGTGCATGAGGGATTAGTATTGGCCCTTCGCATTATTTCAGGGGTTTCGCTGATCACAATTTTCAGTATTGTCACATCAATGGCCGAATTTATTTCCGCTGCCAGCTGGTTTCATGTACCGGCAGTACTGCTGGAAACACTGGTTTTATGTTATCGTTACATATTTATTCTCTTACTGGAGGCGGCACGTCTACATAATGCTCAGCAGTTACGTCTGGGTCATGATACCTGGAGGCATTCTTTTGTTAACACTATAAAGCTGGGGGCATTGGTGCTGGTTAGAGCATTGGATAAAGCGGAAATTTCTGCCCAAGCTATGCAGTTAAGGGGTTATGAGGATAGTTTTCCCCTGGATACTTTTGAAAGGAGACGGAAATGATTTGGCGCTAATAGATATTAATAAACTTTCCTATAAATATGCCGGCAGCATCAGCGCATTGGAATCAGTAAATCTAACTGTATGGCCGGGTGAATTTTTAGCGGTACTTGGCCGTAACGGGTCAGGTAAAACCACCCTTTTTAAGCTGCTTACAGGGATTTTAGATATTCAAGAAGGGGAAATAAAAATGGGCGATACGCCGTTGGATGATATATCAAAGCGGGAATTGCACAGGCGCATCGGTTTTGTTTTCCAAGACCCCAATGATCAGTTACTGGCTCCCACCGTGGCCCAGGACGTAGCTTTTGGTCCGGCAAATATGGGTTTGCCTAAGGATGAAATTTTTCGTCGGGTACAGCAAAGCCTGGCGGTGGTTGGGCTGGAAGGTTTTGAACATCGCCCCATTCATATGCTGAGCTTCGGCCAAAAGAAAAGAGTGGCAGTGGCTGGGGTGTTGGCTATGGAGCCGGAAATACTTATTTTGGATGAGCCCACAGCAGGGCTGGACCCGGTTGCTGTCAGCGATCTGATGAAATTAGTGCTTCGTCTTAACCAGGAACGAGGTTTGACGGTTATTTTCTCAACCCACGATGTGGAACTGGTGCCGGTATATGCTCATCGAGTACTTATTCTGGAGCGAGGCACTATGGTATTGGAGGGCAATCCCGAGACAGTTTTTAATAACAGAGAGGCGTTACGGCAGGCAGGGTTGAGGCTGCCGCGAATTGGCCATCTGTTTGAGGTAATAGAAAAACATCATGGTTGGCGTTTTCACGATGATATCCCTCTTACTATCGGGCAAGCCTGGCGTACCCTGCTTTATACAGGAACCAAGCCTCAAAAGCGCCGCTGGCGTAAAGGTTATACTACCGGTTCCTGTGCCGCCGCTGCGGCCAAAGGGGCGACTGCGCTGCTTCTAACCAAAGAAAATTTAGATAAAATTTCTATTTATACTCCTTCAGGTGTAATGCTAAACCTGGGTGTTCACGACTGCATTGTTGGTAACCATACCGCCAGTTGCAGCGTGATCAAAGATGCGGGCGATGACCCGGATATCACTGACGGTATTAAGGTTTTTGCCCAGGCAAGTTTGGCCGAGGCCCCCGGGATAACCATTACTACCGGGGAAGGGGTAGGTACAGTGACGAAACCCGGATTGGCAGTGGCTGTGGGGGAACCTGCCATAAACCCGGTGCCTCGCCGGATGATTGAAGAGGCTGTACGGTCAGTAATAACCGCTGATCAAGGTATAAACATAAAAGTCTGGGTGCCGGGAGGCGAACAGGTTGCTGCGAGAACTCTTAACCCCCAATTGGGCATCAAGGGCGGAATTTCCCTTCTGGGAACTACCGGAATTGTTGAGCCCATGTCTGAGGAAGCCTTTAAAAACTCACTGGTACCGCAAATTAAGGTGGCCTTAGCCCAAGGGGAGGATACTATAGTACTTACTCCGGGCCGAATAGGACAAAAGCACGCCCATGCATTGGGTATCCCTGAGCAGGCCGTGGTTCAAATGAGTAATTTTGTCGGGTATATGCTGGACCAAAGTGTGGTTTCGGGGGTTAGAAGAATAGTATTGTGCGGACATTTAGGGAAATTGGCAAAGGTGGCCGCAGGGATTTTCCATACCCACAGTAAAATGGCAGATGCCAGATTAGAGGCGATAATTGTTGAGGCGGCTCTATCAGGGGTGCGGCAGGAGGTTCTGGAGACTTTAGCCCAATGCGTTACCGCTGAGGCGGCTATTCCTGTATTAAAGGAGCATGATTTAGCCCCTGTTCTTTATAAGCTAGCGGGCAGGATATCTGCCAGGGCGCAGCAAAGAATTCACGGGAAGTTGGAAGTTGGAAGCATACTGCTTTCATTAAAAGGTGAAGTAGTGGGTTTTGATGCCAACGCGTTGGCCATAGGGAGGAGTAAACAATGGTATTCCCAATTACCGTAGTGGGCATCGGGCCGGGACATAAAGACTACCTGCTTCCGGCCGCGGTTAAAGCGGTGCAACGATCAGATTATCTTATGGGGGGGCCAAGGGCCCTGGCGCTGTTTTCCCACTTAAAGAAACCTCAGCATGTGATTGACGGAGACCTTCAGGGAACCATCAATAAACTAAAAGGGCTGAGAGAGGATTATAAAGTAGCAGTTTTAGTGAGCGGTGATCCTGGTTTTTACAGTATGCTGAACTATGTAAAGCGCCATTTTACAGAAGAAGAGATTAAGGTAATACCGGGAGTAAGTTCCATGCAGCTGGCTTTTGCCAGGATAGGCCGTACCTGGCAGGATGCGGTGTTCTATAGTGTTCATGGGCGCCCGTTAACAGGGCTGGCGGAAATTATCAGGCCAGACCGGGTGGTGGCCGTACTAACGGATAAGCATCATAACCCCGGGGTCATTGCTCGTTTTCTTCAAGGGAAAGTGCCGGGTGATCCTCTAGTATATGTATGCGACAATTTATGCACGGAAATGGAAAGCATTAGTATCAATTATCTTTCTCAGGTAGAAACGGAGGCAACAAATAGCGTGATGGTGATTTGTTATGAATGAAAAAAAAGCGGTACCCGGGATTCCTGACCATGAGTTTATGCGCGGTGAAGTGCCGATGACTAAAGAAGAAATTCGTGTAATATCCCTGGCTAAGCTGGCACTGGAACGTCATCATGTTCTTTATGATATCGGGGCGGGTACCGGGTCTGTCACTGTTGAAGCTGCTCTCCTTATGCCGGAGGGTAAAGTGTTTGCCATAGAAGAAAAAGAATCTGCGGGGGAACTCATTCAGCGAAACGCAGCGCAATACTCCTTGGAAAACGTCCAGTTGGTGCCGGGAAAGGCACCGGGCTGTCTTGAAGGATTACCTGCCCCCGATCGGGTTTTTATCGGCGGCAGCGGCGGTCAGTTGCAAACTATCATCGAAACTCTTGCAGAACTTCTGCCGGAAGGAGGCCGCATTGTGATCAATGCGGTTACGCTGGAAACCACGTATCAGGCTGTTAATCTCATGGAGATGAACGGCTTCACAGTTGATGCAGTCAGCCTATCTTTAAGCAAAATGAAAAAAGCCGGGAAGGTACATATGTGGCAGGCACTAAATCCGGTTACTATTGCTTGGGGTGTGAAAGGGGGTTAGAGCTTGAACAAATTATACGCGATTGGCGTGGGTCCCGGTGACCCGGAACTATTAACTTTAAAGGCCCACCGGATATTACAGGAGGTGGCCGCCATATTTGTTCCTAAAGCTAAGGAAAAGGAAGAAAGTGTGGCACTGGACATTACACGACGATACATACCTGATGGAATACCGGTCGAATTTCTCTATATGCCCATGATCAGCTGTCGCATTAAGCTGAACGATTATTGGGAAAAAGCCGCGGAAAATGTTCTCAAGCGGCTAATGGACGGCGATGTGGCCTTTTTAACTCTGGGTGACTCACTTACTTACAGTACGGCTTCATATTTGCTGGAAGCGATCCAGCGTATGCAACCGCAAATTAAAGTAGAATTTGTACCCGGGATTACTTCTTTTGCAGCTTGTGCAGCTAGGGCGGGGTTGCCGTTGGTAGAAGGTGATGAAACATTGGTAATTGTACCATCGGTGGGCGCTGAGGTTTATTTGAAAGATATGCTAAGCAAACATGAAAATTGTGTTCTGATGAAAGTATCCCGCTCTTTTGATACCATCGTCAAGGTTCTAGATGAACTTAATCTTAAAGAACAGACATTGTTCATCAGCCGCTGCGGCACGGAAAAAGAGCTGATTACCAATGATATTGATAGGCTGCGGGGGCAACAAATAGACTATTTGTCTCTGATGATTGTCAAGGCTGGGAAAAAAGGGGGATTGTCATGAAAGTAATTTTTATCGGTGCCGGACCCGGAGACCCCGATTTGATTACAGTTAAGGGTGCCAAAGCATTAAATGAGGCGGACGTTATTATTTATGCTGGCTCATTGGTGAATAAGGAAGTATTAGCTCATGGTAGAAAGGATGCGGAAGTTTACGACAGTGCGGGTATGACTTTGGAAGAAGTATTGGCAGTGATGAAAAAGGCCGTAAGCCTAGGGAGAACTGTAGCCCGAGTACATACCGGTGACCCGTGCCTATATGGTGCCATACAAGAACAGATGGATGCGCTGGCACAAGAGGGCATAGCTTTCGATATTATTCCCGGGGTTAGCTCGTTTCTGGCAGCGGCTGCAAGCATTAAGCGAGAATATACCTTGCCTGATATCAGTCAAACGGTAATTCTTACTCGCTTAGAGGGCAGAACGCCCGTTCCGGAGCAGGAAAACCTCGCCGGATTGGCCAAGCACGGAGCCACCATGTGCTTGTTTCTGTCGGTACAGATGATTGATAAAGTAGTAGCGGAACTGCGGCAGGGATATCCTGAGCAGACGCCGGTGGCAGTGGTTCAGAAAGCTTCCTGGCCGGAAGAAAAGATAGTTCACGGTACTTTGTCAAACATTGCAGAAAAAGTAAAAGCAGCAGCTATCAGCCGCACTGCATTAATTTTGGTAGGGGACTTTCTGGGTAACGATTATCAGCGCTCGTTACTTTACCACCCCGAGTTCAGCCATGGCTATCGTGAAGCTAAGCAGGATGAAAGCAAATGAAAATTGCAGTAGTAGCCCTTACTCGAGGTGGCTGTACCCTTGCAGGTAAAATTGCCGAAGTAAAGGACTGTGATGTTTTCGTATTAAACAAACGACAAGATAATAGTTCCCTGCATCCTGAATATAGGACCTTTGCTTCCTTAAAAGATTTGTTTCCCGAAATCCTCTCTCAATACCGAGCAGTGGTGCTGATTATGGCCTTAGGCATTGTGATTCGTACCATTGGTCCATATTTACAGGGGAAAGATCAAGATCCTGCAATACTGGTAATGGATGAAGCAGGCAGATTTGTTGTCAGTGCTCTTTCCGGTCATCTTGGGGGCGCTAATCAGCTAGCCAGTCAGTTGGCAGAAAAGATTGGGGCGGAGCCAGTCATCACTACTTCCACCGATGTTCAGGGCATAGTGGCGATAGACGAATTAGCGCGGCAGCTGGGCTGGAAAGTAGAGCCTATGGAAAGGTTAACGGAAGTTAATGCGGCTCTGGCTAACGGCAGTAGTGTTAGTTTGGTAACTGATTGCGATTATCTTGAGGGCAAAACCTTGGGCGGTTACCCGGTGTCTAAAGCCAAAACACGTTTGGAATTGGAAAACAGCATAAAGGTGTTGGTTACCAATAAAACAGGCCATCAGTTAAAGAAACCTTTTCTTCACCTTAGGCCGCCAAACCTTTACCTGGGTATAGGGTGTAGGAAGGGGATCCACTACCAGAAAATAGAAGGGGCTGTCCTTGAAACGTTAGAAAAAAATAGGTTAAGTATCAGCTCAATCAAACAGGTAGGTACCTGCACGGTGAAAAAGGAAGAAGCGGCGCTGCAGTATTTAGCCCGGCGTTTAGAAGTACCGATTAAATATTTTACCCCTAAAGAATTGGGGGAAACAATAGACCAATTCTCCCTAACGCGATCTCGGGCGGTAAAGGAAAGAATAGGAGTTGAAGGAGTATGCGAACCGGCAGCAATGCGGGAAGCACCAACACCCATACTGGTAGTAGCAAAGACGGTTTTTCCAGGCATAACAGTGGCAGTGGCAGCGGCCACATCTATATAGTGGGGATAGGCCCGGGGAAAAAGGAATTTATATCGGACAGGGCCAGACAGTGCATCACCACCAGCCAGGTGGTGGTAGGGTACAAAGCCTATATTGACTTAATCACTGACTTAACTGCCGATGACCAGCGTGTTATCTCATCCGGCATGACCCGCGAAGTGGAGCGCTGTCAACAAGTGATAAATCTTGCTGCCGCAGGTAAGACAGTGTCCTTGGTAAGCAGCGGAGACCCCGGAATATACGGCATGGCGGGAATCCTTTATCAGATGCTGGATAAAGCAGATGCGGATATAGGGGTAGAGGTTGTACCGGGGATTACCGCAGCCAATGCGGCGGCAGCTTCTTTAGGCGCCCCGCTAATGCATGATTTTGCTTGCATCAGCCTCAGTGATTTATTAACGCCTTGGTCCACGATTATAAAACGAGTAGAAATGGCTGCTCGCGGAGATTTTGTCATTGCTCTTTATAATCCTAAGAGTAAAAAACGGGTTAAGCAGATTGAGGAAGTGCGTCAGCTGTTATTAACCGTCGTTTCCCCGGATACTCCTGTTGGCATCGTGCGCAATGCCAAGCGTGAAGGGGAAGAGGTGACATTATCTAATCTAAAGGAATTTACTCATCATGAGATAGATATGTTCACCACAGTGATTATCGGTAATAGTCAAACTTACGTTGCCGGTAAGCAAATGATAACACCTAGGGGGTACAGGGTGTGATTCTAGTCATTGGGGGCACTGCTGATAGCCGGCAACTAGCGGCTTATTTATCAGGCATGGGTGCTAAAGTAACGTTATCTGTGGCCACGCCCCTGGGTGCCAGGGTTTTTCAAGAAAAAACGGCAATTGAGCTGGTGCAGCAAATCTTTACCGAAGAAACTCTGCCGCGCTTTATCTCTGAAAAAAATATTACTGCCGTGGTGGACGCCAGTCATCCTTTTGCTATACAGGTATCTCAATTGGCTCAGCGGGTATGCGGCGACCTAGGACTGCCATATCTGCGTTTTGAAAGACCGGAGCTGGGTTTCCCCGAACACCCGCTGTTATTACCGGTAGACAATTGGCAGCAGGCGGCAGCAACAGCCCGCCAACAGGCCGGGACGGTATTTCTGGCTGTGGGCGTTAAACCGCTGCCAATACTTCATGAAGCAGGTTTAATGAATAGGAAGCCGGTGGTGGCCCGGGTGCTGCCGGAAGAAAACAGTATTGCTTTGTGCAAGCAATATGACATCGCGGAAATTGTGGCTTTACGGGGAGTAGCTGCGAAAGAGCTAAACTGTGCTCTTTTCCGGCAGTATGATATTGGGGTAGTTATTACCAAAGACAGCGGCAGTACCGGAGGAACACCGGTTAAAGTGGAGGCGGCATTATCTATGAGCTTGCCCATAGTGGTTGTGCGCAGGCCTCGAGTGGATTATATCCGCAAAGTTACCTCGCACCAGGGGGTTAGTAAATTTTTAAAGGGGAGGGGATTATTATGAAAGCGGTAATAGTGTTAGGTCATGGCAGCAGAGCGGCAGAAGCTAATGATTCGTTATATGAAATTGTGAAAATGTTAAAGGAAAGAGCTGATTTTTCAGTACTTGAGCCGGCATTCATGGGCCATTGTCAGCCAGATTTGGAGACATCCGTTAAAAAATTAGTGGAAGCAGGGGTAAAGCAAATCGTGGTGATGCCATTTTTCCTTTACAACGGCATTCACGTACAGGAAGATATCCCGGGGGATATCAGCAGCCTTCAGGAAAAGTATGCTGTGGAAATACGTTTCGCCAAAAATTTGGGTCCTGATCCGAGGATCGTGGATATAGTGTTAGATCGGATTCAGGAGGTAGGCTAATGGATTATGTGAAACATCCTCAGGCAATTCAGTCCGAAAGCCTGGACTTTGTCGGGCAGTATACTAGCGCTTTAGGTTTAGGTCCCGTTGAAGATCAGATTTACCGGCGCATCATTCACACCACCGGTGACCCGGCCATTGTGCCTCTCATTGCCCATCACCCGCAGTTTGTTACTGCGGTGTATCAGGTACTTACAAAGAAAAACTTCACGATTTATACAGATGTCAATATGATTAGAACTGGTATCAGTGAACATACAGTTGTTTCTCTAGGCGGGCAGGTAGTTTGCCGTATTGGTGACGCTGCGGTAGCAGCGGCAGCCAGTGAGGCCGGTGAAACTCGAGCAATGACTGCTGCCCGGATGTCCCAAAATCTTATCAAGGATAACCTGGTGGTTGTGGGAAATGCCCCAACAGCTTTATTTACCATTTTGGAAATGGCTGCCGAAGGTTGGGCTCCTGCGGCAATCGTCGGCACCCCGGTGGGTTTTGTCGGTGCCAAAGAATCCAAAGAATTATTGGAGCAGGCTGACATCCCTTATCTTACTATCCGTGGTACCAGAGGCGGCAGTACCATTGCTGCCGCCGTGGTTAATGCCTTACTCTACAGTTTGAAAGATTAGGAGGGACTTCATGGCGGACCATATTTTCATAACCGGGGGGTCCCGCAGTGGCAAAAGCACCATTGGCGAAACCCTTGCTCAACAGTACGCAGGAAATAGGGTGGCCTATGTGGCCACCGCCGAAACGCTGGATGGGGAGATGCAGGAGCGCATAGATATCCATCGCCGGCGGCGGCCGAAAGAATGGGATACACATGAGGAACCTCTTGATATAGCTTCATTATTGGTTAGCTTGGATAAACGTTATCCGGTAATACTGGTGGACTGCATCACTATGTGGGTATCGAATTTAATGTTTCATGGCAAAGACGTAATGGCTCAGGTTGCTGCCCTGCAACAGGCTTTAAGTGCCATGGATAGTAGGGTAATCATGGTTTCGGGAGAGGTTGGTTGGGGTTTGATAGGCGACAATGCTCTTTCCAGACAATTTGCAGATCACCTGGGCAGCATCAATCAGGCTTTGGCCGGCAGTGCTGCCGACGTTTATTTGGCAGTTTCCGGGCTGCCGGTAGTGTTGAAAAGAGGAGGGGAAGTGCTGGCATGGCCAAGAAAATAATGCTTCAGGGGACATCTTCAAATGTTGGCAAAAGCGTATTGGCCGCAGCTCTGTGCCGAATCTTTGCCCAGGACGGCTATGGTGTGGTTCCCTTTAAAGCGCAGAATATGGCTCTTAATTCCTATGTTACTCAGGACGGGGGAGAAATGGGCAGGGCCCAAGTGGTGCAGGCGGAGGCAGCGGGCATTGACCCGGATATACGAATGAACCCAATCCTATTAAAACCTACCGGCGATGCCAAATCCCAGGTCGTTTTGTTGGGTAAGCCGATACGCAACATGAGCGCACAGGAATATCACTTGGATTTTAACACTACCGCCTTGGGGGTAATTCAGGAATGCCTGGATTATATTGATGGCTTCCAAGTGGCGGTTATTGAGGGTGCCGGCAGTCCTGCCGAGGTGAACTTAAAGGCACGGGATATTGTGAACATGAGAGTGGCGAAAATGTCCGGAGCACCTGTTTTATTGGTTGCCGATATTGACCGGGGAGGGGCTTTGGCTTCAGTAGTTGGCACTCTCGAACTGCTGGATGAAGATGAACGTGACTTGGTAAAAGGAATAATTATAAATAAGTTCCGCGGTGACATTAAGCTGCTGCAGCCTGCTTTGGATTTCCTTGAAGCCAAGACCGGAAAGCCGATACTAGGTGTAGTCCCTTACTTTACTGGCTTTAAAATTCCGGAGGAAGACTCTGTAGTACTGGAACAGGGAGGCGGCACCGACACCGAGGACGTTGAGAAAGTCAATGTAAAGGTGATTCATTTACCCCGCATCTCTAACTTTACTGACATTGACAGCTTGGAGGCCGAACCGGATGTAAGTTTAACTTTTGTCCAAGAACCGGGGCAGCTGAAAGGTGCTGATTTAATCATTATCCCCGGTAGTAAAAATACCATTGAAGACGCCCTTTATTTGGAAAAATCGGGCTTGGCTGAAAAAATAAGGCGTATGGCAGCAGAGGGTTGTCTCGTGATCGGTATTTGCGGCGGTTTTCAAATATTAGGTCGTGAGTTGCGGGATCCGCAGGGCACCGAAGCGTCAGTTCACTTTACCAAGGGGCTGGGCCTGTTGGATTTGGTTACCATCTTTGAACCGCAGAAGGTTACTAATCAAGCCCGGGCGCGCTGCTTGGGCAAGGGTTTTCTTTTTGAGCCGTTTTGCGGAAAAGAATTTTTCGGGTATGAAATCCATATGGGAAGAACTGTGCTGGGACCGGAAACAGATGCGGCGTTTGTGATTACTCAGCGGTCAGGGCAGAAGACTAAGGAAGTTGACGGTGCGGTGAACAAGTCGGGCAAAGTATTTGGCACCTACTTACACGGGCTGTTTGATAACGATGAATGGCGAATGTTTTTACTGAATACACTCCGTGCGGGAAAGGGGCTTGAACATTTAGGCCCGGGTAATACTAGCACTTTTGCTAAACGCCAGCAGGATTATGATAAGCTGGCACAGGTTGTACGGGGCAGCCTGGATATGGATTTACTAAAGGGTATTATGGGATTTTAAGAAGGTGTGGTATGGAAGCGGTTATTTTTATAGGTGCGTACTTATTGGATTTAGCAATCGGTGACCCCAGAACTTTACCGCATCCTGTGGTAATAATGGGAGCAGTAATAACTCGGGGGGAAAGGCTGCTGAGAAGGGTTTCTCCGACCGCTGCGGCTGAGAGGCTGGCAGGTGCGGTATTGACCGTTTCGTTGGTGACAGGAGTTTTCCTTACCGCTTGGCTGGGCTTTAAGGCTTTATATCAGCTTAATTTTTGGCTGGGTGCGGCAGCTAATCTGTGGTTTCTTTCTACAACTATTGCCATCAAAGGATTGGCTGATGCAGCCCTCACGGTCTACCGTTATTTACTCAAAGGCGATTTAGTTGAAGCCCGGCGGGCAGTGGGAATGGTAGTGGGTCGAGACACGCAGCAGTTAACTGCTGCCGAAGTTTCTCGGGCTGCAGTGGAAACCGTGGCAGAGAATTTGGTGGATGGTGTTGTGGCACCGCTCTTTTATGGGGCCATTGGCGGTACACCTCTGGCGCTGGCGTATAAGGCAGTAAACACCTTGGACTCTATGATCGGCTACAAGAATGAAAAGCACCTGCACTTCGGACGCTGGGCGGCCAAATTAGACGATGCGGTAAATTACATTCCGGCCCGGATCACGGCGTGTTTATTGCTTGCCGGTATTTTTATGAGCAACAGGGATACCCGTTCGGCTTTTCGCATTATGAAACGGGACTCCAGCAAACATCCGAGTCCTAATGGCGGTATACCCGAGTCTTTAGTCGCGGGCGCGTTGGGTATACAACTAGGGGGCAAAAATTATTACTTCGGGCAGGCAAACTTTCGCGCGACCATGGGAGACAGAACTAGGGAGATAACACCTGACGACATTCGAGTTACCGTTAGGTTGGTGCGGCTTGCTTCCGCAGTTTTTGTTGGGTTAGCAGTTATTGTAATTATAATGGTAGGGGTGATTGGATGAACATGCCCAGAGTGGTAATCGGCGGTACTCATAGCGGAGTGGGTAAAACTACCCTGGCTACAGGGATTATGGCCGCATTGAAAAATCAGGGGTTAAGGGTCCAGGGATTTAAAGTGGGGCCGGACTATATTGACCCCGGATACCATCGGCTGGCCACAGGTACCATGTCTCGCAACTTGGACTGTTGGATGCTTGGGGAAGACAGGTTACTCCAATCTTTTACAGGGGCGGCTGAGTCAGCTGATATCAGTGTTGTGGAAGGTGTAATGGGGCTTTTCGACGGTGCCCGGGAAGACGGGGCGGGATCTACTGCCCATGTGGCCCGTTTGCTGCAGGCGCCGGTTATTTTGGTGGTGGACGTAAAATCTATGGGGCAAAGTGCCGCAGCAGTGGTTTATGGTTATCAGCATCTTTGGCCGGACCTGAATATTAAAGGAGTAATCATTAATAAAGTAGCTTCTGAAAAACATTATGCCATGGTTAGAGAGTCCATTGAGAAAAAATGTAATATTCCGGTGATAGGTGCTGTCTATCGTGATGCGGCACTTGCCACCCCCGAACGCCATCTGGGTTTGCTGCCCGTGGCTGAGCATGATGAAGTAGACGAAAAGATAAGCAGGCTGGGGGAGAATATAGCAGCTGCCGTAGATTTGGCTGAACTAATTACTATTGCCCGGTCCGCACCGTCTTTAACCTCACCTTATCGCCAAAAAATCTTAAATAACTTTGAGGTCAGCTTGGCTGTGGCCCGGGATGAGGCGTTTAACTTCTACTATCAAGATGGTTTAGACTTGTTAACGGCGATGGGTGCGAAGCTAAAATTTTTTAGCCCTGTGAGGGATAAGGCAATCCCTGAGAATGTAGACGGCATCATTATCGGCGGTGGGTTCCCCGAGACCCACTTAGATGAGTTGGCAAGGAATCGGCAAATGCTGGAATCACTAAACGCTGCACATCACCTTGGTATGCCTATCTATGCCGAATGCGGCGGTTTGATGTTTCTTACAGAGCGGGTAAAGGACCATGATGGGAGGATTTATGAACTGGCCGGTTTGGTTCCAGGCACCTGTGTCATGGGAAAACGACTGGTTGGTATGGGATATATCAAGGCCCAGGCCCTAACGGACAATATCTTATGTCTTAAGGGACAAGAACTGCAGGGGCATGAATTTCATTACTCCGAGTATCACGGTTCATTACATAAGCCGGCTTTTGCTTTTTCCGGAGGTCGGGGAGCGAACGGTAGGTTTGACGGCTTCACCCACAATAATCTACTGGCTTCATATCTGCATCTGAATTTTTTGGGTGTACCTGATGCAGCACGCAGTTTTTTGACAGCTTGCCAACAGTTTGGGAGGCGAGAGGGGAATGGCTAGTTACGGGTTGATACATGTATATTTTGGTGACGGCAAGGGGAAGACTACAGCGGTTTTGGGTCTAATTCTGCGAGCATTGGGCAGGGGCGCTGACGTAGCATTAATCCAGTTTATGAAAGGAAGCACATATTCCGGTGAAATTTATTCCCTGTCTCGTTTTTCCAGCCAATTGCAGCATTTTAAGTTTGGTTGGACTTGCCCCCGCAGTGCCATGATAAAATCCGGGGAAGCAAAGTGTCAAAAATGCGGTCAGTGTTTTCAGGAGAACCGCGACCCCCGGTACGGTTTCGCTAAAGCCGCTTTGCGTAAGGCCGGGGAATTAATGGCAGCAGGCACGTGTCAGGTTATGGTACTGGACGAGGTAGGTAATGCACTGCGCCGCGGATTGATATCGGAAGCCGAATTTCTTGATTTTCTCAATAGTCGGGACGGTAACACAGAGTTAATATTGACCGGCCGTACCATGCCGAAAAAGGTATTGGAGCAAGCTCATTACGTTACCAAGGTAGCAGCTGTGAAACATCCTTTCAAAGACGGGGTAGACAGCCGCAGGGGAATTGAATATTAGGAGGTAGTAACTATGAGTAAATTGGAAAGAACAATTCAGGCCATAGAACCATTAAATGAGGTAGCAATGCATGAGGCACAACAACGATTGGATAACCTTACCAAACCACCGGGTAGTCTGGGGGTATTAGAAGATGTGGTCAAAAAAATAGCGGGTATTATCGGAAAAGCTGCTCTGCCCCAAAGCATGGAAAAGGTAATTATCCTTATGGCCGGTGACCATGGTGTGGTTGCCGAAGGAGTCAGTGCATTTCCTCAAGAGGTCACTCCTCAGATGATACTTAACTTTGCTAACGGCGGTGCAGCTATCAATGTTTTAGCAAAGCATGCAGGAGCTAGATTATATATGGTGGATGTGGGGGTGGCAGTGGACCTGCCTGACCTGCCGGGATTGGATAAGCGAAAGATAGCCTATGGCACGAAAAATATGGCCCAGGGGCCTGCCATGACCATGGAAGAAGCCATTGCAGCACTGGAAGTGGGCATCGATGTAGTCAACGCCCTAATTGATAAGGGAGCGTCTTTTGTGGCTATGGGCGAAATGGGTATCGGCAACACCACGCCCAGTGCTGCGTTGCTTTCAGTTCTGGAGGGATTGCCGATAGAAGAAGCAGTGGGTCGCGGCACCGGCGTAAACGATGAAGGGCTCCGCAGGAAAATTACGGCTATAAATAAGGCACTGGATGTAAACCGGCCTAATTCCGAGCAGCCCTTGGATGCTCTGGTAAAAGTGGGCGGACTAGAGATCGCAGGATTAGCCGGTGTGGTATTGGGGGCGGCTGCAAGGAGAGTGCCGGTAATGGTTGACGGCTTTATTTCCGGAGCTGCAGCTTTGGTGGCAGTAAAGATGGCGCCTCTGGCAAAACATTACCTCATTGGCTCCCATCTTTCAGTAGAACCGGGCCATCGCAAAATGCTGGATGCCATGGAGCTAAAGCCTACTTTAATGATGGATATGCGCTTGGGTGAGGGAACCGGTGCAGCACTGGGTATGTTGATGGTGGATGCAGCTGTCAAGATTTTGAACGAAATGGCCACATTCGATGATGCCGGTGTTTCCAGGGAGTAGTATATGTCTATGTTAAAGAGATTTGTTTGCGCGTTACAATTCCTTACCAGATTACCGGTGGGGTTCAAGCCCAACATCACCCAAAACGATTTTGCACGCAGCATGGCCTTTTTTCCGGTAGTGGGAGTAATAGTTGGCTGTTGCCTATGGCTTTCTTATTGGTTACTGGGAGATATGCTGATCCCGGAAGTAATCGCGGCGATTATTCTTATGGTCGGGATTGCTATCACCGGAGCATTACATTTAGACGGATTTATGGATACCATGGACGGTCTGTTCTGCGGTCGTACCCGCGAAAGGCGCTTGGAAATTCTACGGGACAGCAGGGTAGGCGCTCATAGTGTAGTGTCCGTGGTGATGCTTACTCTGCTAAAATGGGCTTTGTTGTTGCAGCTATTCCAAGATGGTGCAATGATATTGCCGGCTTTGTTGCTCATGCCTGTCTACGGGCGCTTAAATATGGTGTTGGCCACATTCTTCTTTCCTTATGTCAGGGAGGAAGGTCTGGGAAAAGCCTTTTCACAATCCCTGCGAAGGGTGGATATTAGTTTTGCAATACTTTTTACCGCCGCTTTTACCGGTGCACTATTATCATGGGTGGGCCTGGCTGTAGGGGTTGTGGTTATTGGCACTGCCATGTTGTCTGCGGCGGCAATAACTAGGTTGTTGGGCGGGTTGACCGGGGACGTGTACGGATGGATTAACGAAATTTCCGAAGTGGTTTGGCTCTTTTTATTGCTGCTGATGCTTAGCTGAGCTATTTTAAGGAGTGACTGTTATGACGGGCAACGTATTGAGAAAACATGGGGGAAATATAAGAGCAGTGGTATCAAGATACGGTGCCAGGGAGTACTTGGATTTCAGTGCTAACATTAACCCTTTGGGTTTGGTTTCGGGAGTAGCGAAGGCTTTGCGGAAGGGACTGGATGAAATAGTACATTACCCCGAACCGGAAGACGATGCTTTATCCCACGCAATATCAAAATTTTTAGGGGTCAGACAACAAATGGTAATGTGCGGCAACGGGGCCTCCGAATTAATATATTTAGTGGCCAGACTGAAACAAGTCAAGAGAGCAGTTATCCCTCAACCCACTTTCAGTGAATATCAGCTGGCAGCGGAAGCAGCCCAAGTACCTATCGTTTTACCAAATTTAGCTGCCGCTCAGGGTTTTCAATTTACCATGCAGCTCCTAAAAGAAAAGTTGACAGCGGGAGATATGCTTTTTCTCTGTAATCCCAATAATCCCGTGGGCAATGTCATTCCTCTTCGGGAAATGATAAACGTTATTGAATTTTGTGAGGCCCATGGGGTCACGGTGGTGGTGGATGAGTCCTTTAGGGACTTCGTTAGCAATATGCCCTCGGTTATACCCTATGCAGCTCAGTATAAGTGTCTGGTGGTCATTTACTCCATGACAAAATTCTTTGCATTACCGGGCCTGAGATTGGGATGTGCAGTGGCAGACCCCCAGATAATGGATGAAATAAAAGAGTTACGTGACCCTTGGAGTGTAAATGTGCTGGCTCAGATTGCCGGGAAACAAGCGCTGCAAGAAAAGAACTATATTATCCGCTCAAAGAAGTTGGTGGAGACGGAAAAGGAATACCTTTTCGGCGGCCTGAAAGAGGTTCCCGGCCTTCAACCATACTATCCTGCTGCCAATTACATTTTCGTGGATGTCAGCGGCACGGGGCTGGCCTCCACAGCACTGCGAAAATTATTGATTAATGAGGGAATCGTGATTAGGGACTGTAGCACATATCCTACGTTAAATACAGGTTATATAAGAGTGGCAGTCAGGTTGAGGGAAGAGAACCATACCTTGCTGTGCGCATTAAATAAAGTGCTAAGGGACCCCGCCAAAGTTCAGCTGCCCGAAGGAGATATACAGCGGTCAAACGCAGAGCATAAAAATAGTTGGCAAAGTCGTAACGAAATAGGGGCGGATAAGGGATAACATGGATAAAACATTTCCGATACAACTTATCTTAAAAAATAAAAATTGTCTAGTTATAGGTGGGGGTCAGGTGGCGGCACGTAAGATAAAGGCCTTGTTGAGGTGTGGCGCATTAATTCAGGTGGTTAGTCCCAGCGCGGTTAAGTACATTAATGATATGGCCGCCGAAGGGCGTTTGCGGTGGATACCCAGGAAATATAAACCTAATGACCTGGAGGGAATAACCCTGGTTTTTTGTACTACAGATTACAAAAAACTTAACAGCACGGTTGCTAACGAATGTATGAAGCTAGGCATTTGGGTTAATGTCGCCGACAGTGCTAAAGAATCAACTTTCTTTATGCCGGCCATGATGTATCAAGGGGATTTAACCATAACGGTATCTACTAACGGTGCCAGCCCCGGATATGCGGCAAAGCTTCGTAAACAGTTTGAAGACGAATTTGGCCCTGAATATAAAGAGTACTTGTTGCTAATGAGAAGGTTAAGGAAACGAATAATCGCTGAGATGCCTGACCAGGAGCGACGACGTGCTGTCTTTGCCGCTTTAGTAGAGTCTGACCTACCGGAGCTGATTAAAAACGGAGAAGCTAACAAAATTGAAGAACGAATTAAGGAATGTATCTCTACCCGTAAGTTTGACCATTAGTTAGTCTGGGTTACTTAAGAGGATGTTCAAAAAATCCATCGCAGGTGAGCGGCGAATTTCTACGTTGCTCAGTATTTGAGACTGCTCACGTACGCCACCAGTACGCTCCGCGTCTCTTAAAGAAGACTTGCCAGCTTTGCTGGCTTAGTCGCGTTAATGCCCTTGGGTGAAATACTTCGCGCCTTGAACTTCTTGCTCCTGCTACGATGGCCTTTTTGAACACGTACTTTAAGGATTGAAAAAGTGGACTTAAAGTTTAAAATCAAGAATTTATCAGGAAGTGGAGGAAAGGTAATGGGGGGAAAAGTTTATTTAGTAGGAGCTGGGCCGGGTGACCCCGACCTTATTACAATTAAGGGACAACGTTGTATAAAGGAAGCAGACGTACTTATTTATGACCGGTTAGTAGCGCCTGAGCTGCTAAACTATGCTCGGCCAGAATGCAAAATGATTTATGCAGGCAAATCTCCGGAAAAACATGTTATGAATCAAATTGAGATAAACGGCCAGTTATTGTCTTATGCACGTCAAGGGCTGGTAGTAACAAGATTAAAAGGAGGAGACCCATTTGTGTTTGGGAGGGGAGGCGAAGAGGCTCTTGCCTTGGCTGAAAAAGGGATACCATTTGAGGTGGTTCCAGGGGTAACAGCCGCCGTTGCTGTTCCGGCTTATGCGGGGATACCTCTTACCCACCGTACCATTAATTCATCTGTCGCCATTGTTACGGGCAACGAGGACCCCCAAAAAGAAAAGTCAGGGATACCATGGGCTCAATTGGCGGGCATGGAAACTCTTGTAATAATGATGGGTCTTAAGAACTTGGAAAGGATTTCTTTACACTTGATCAATGAAGGTAAGGATCCTATCACACCTGTAGCGGTAATCCAATGGGGTACTACTTCAAAACAACGAACAATAGTTGGTACATTGGGCAGCATCGCCAATGATGTTCGGAGAGTGGGAATAACTCATCCTGCAGTAGTAGTGATTGGTGACACTGTAAAGCTAAGGGATCAGTTGCAGTGGGTTGAAGAATAGCTGTTATTAGCTAGTAGCGACGGCACAATCTAATATGCCAAAAAGACAGTGCGTAAATTTGTTTCACTTCTTTATCAAACCCAGTGAATGTACCCCCAGCAGCTGGTGTTTAGGTATACAAATATACATCTTTTTTCATAAAGATTGCATTTGAGGAACTTAACCTTATCAATAACTTCGTAAAGTATGGGAAACTAAGGGATGGGTTCTAAAATATTTTATTACAGTGACATAATTAGACTTGGAACGCCATAAAAGGTAACTCAGTCAGCCCCAGTCATTTGATTGGGGCTTATATAATGTGGTCAATAGAAAAAAACACAGTGGGAATAAAAAGGAAAAAAGAGGAATTATCTTGCAATATGTTGAAGGATTTTCTAGAAGTATTTTGTTTAGAACATACCAAGTCTTAGAGAACGTTAAGCTGCGCATTATCCATAATATGCCTATATGAATTGCCCAAATTAAGAGCATGAGAATGAAAAGCATGAATTGTTCATGTAATTTGCCCCTCTGTTCTTGACAAAAACCTTGGAGGGGAGTATTATTATTTTAAACATTATTTCGAGAAACGAAATATTTGGAGGGGGAAGAAATGACTGGTTTAGAGGATCTACTGAATTTGTTTATTGAAAATGCTAAAAAGCTCTTTTTCCCTGAAGAATGGGTTAAGCTGGACTTAAACTTCTCTAAGTCGGAGATTTTTACCATGCTGCTTTTGGACAAAAGAGAGGAAATTACTATGACAGAGCTTGTTAGTAATATTAATTCTCCCATGAGTACGGCTACGGGGCTAATTGATAGGCTTGTAAAGAAAGGCTATGTCCAGAGGGATAGGAGTGAAACGGACAGACGCTTAGTGGTCCTGACGTTGACAGAAGAAGGTTCGCAGTTGATTAAAAGACTGAAGGAAATGATATCTGAGTATATTAACATGATAGTTGACGACTTGACCGAGGAAGAAGTTCAGTTTTTAACACGAATCATTCTAAAGATAATGCAAAACTTGCAGACTACGTTGGACAATACGAAGACTAAGGTCCAAGCTGAGGAAGATATCAAGAATATTGACATCGAATAAACTGCCCATGTTAGATGGGCTTTTTATGAACCATATATTTCGTATTAAGTAATATTCGTCTAAGGAATTAAATGTTAAAAAGGGGGCTAAATTATGAGAATCATACTGTATACCGGTAAGGGCGGGGTTGGCAAAACCAGTATCGCTGCCGCGACTGCGGTAGAAAGTGCGGAGCAGGGACTAAAAACACTGGTGGTTAGTACCGATCCTGCTCATAGCCTTGGGGATTCATTTGACATGAAACTTTCACATGAGCCGCTGGAAATAAAAGAAAATCTTTGGGCTCAGGAAATAGATTCAATTCATGAAGTTGAAGAAGGTTGGGGGAAGGTCCAGAAGTATTTAACGGAGCTTTTGACGGCAAAGGCTGTAAAGGATATCACAACCCAGGAATTGACCGTGTTTCCGGGTATGGAAGATTTGTTAAGTCTGTTGAGGATACTTAAATACTATAAGGAAGGCAGGTTTGACGTTATTATTATTGATTGTGCGCCAACTGGCGAAACACTTGCCCTGTTGAGTTTTCCGGAAATGCTACGGTGGTGGATGGAAAAGTTGTTTCCAATGAAGAAAAAAGCCATTAAAGTTGTCGGGCCGGTTGCCGAATCTATTATGAAAATTCCGATGCCGTCAGGTCAAGTTCTCGATGAAATTGATAATATGTATTATCAGTTGGATGAAATGAAACAAATATTCTGCGACAGGGATACTACAAGTGTCAGGATTGTGGTGAATCCGGAAAAGATGGTTATCAAGGAAGCCCAACGAAGCTTTACTTATCTGAACATTTACGATTTTAACGTAGATGCAGTGGTAGTTAATCGGGTAATACCGGATAATGTAACGGATGATTATTTTCAGGTGTGGAAGGATATCCAAAAGAAATACAAGGAAGATATTATTGACAGCTTTAGTCCCATACCTATCTATCGTGCACCGCTCTTTGAAACTGAGGTTGTTGGGTTAGATATGCTTGCTAGGATGGCTAAGGAGGTTTTTGGTAAAGAAAATCCTGTGGAAATTAAATACAATGGTAGGGCACAGAAAGTGTATAAAGATGGAGAGGATTATATTATGGCTATAGAGCTACCGTTCATGGATAAACAGGATCTATCTCTGAACCAAAAAGGTGATCAGCTTATTATCAAGGCAGGAAAAATCAAAAGGAATATTACATTACCGAGGACTCTTTTGAACTATTCGGTTACAAGAGCCAAATTCGAGGAGGAAGTACTTAAAATATGGTTTGGGAGTGACCAAGATGAATGAAACTTTGATAAAAGAACTAATCAAGTACAAGCTAGGTGCTGCAGAAACAATAGTGGACCATTTGCCCAAAACATTATCTGCCGGCTTAAAGGAACTGGGCCAGATAGTTTTTGAAGGTATCAATGAACGTTATTCAGATAATACAGATAAATTCTCAAGGAAGCCAGCGGATAAACTTAACAGCGTCCCGATAGAGTAGAGCAATAGAAGGGCAGAGGGACAGTACAAAGATTGTAGTGACGTAACTAAAAAGGAACACCAGTCAGCTCCAATCACTTGATTGGGGCTTTGAAAATGCAATTAGGCAATTATATTAGCAGTAAAAGGAAAAAAGAGGAATTATATTGCAATGTGTTGAAGCGTTTTCTAGAAGATTGTGTCTAGCAAATTATCCGAAGTTAGGCGTAAAAAAACTCAAACCCAATTTTTTAAGTTTGAGTAATTATATGAGAGTTCTTTGCGGATTTATTACTTACCTAACTTTGGATAATTACATAGTACGAAACCGCTGTTATAAGTAGCCTCTCGCTATGGGGATTGAATATTTTATCTCCTGTCTTTTTTTATGACTTAAACATCATCTTGACATACCGAAATATGATTTAAAATATGAGTGGATACCACCATCTTTGAGATTTGATATTTTCAAGGCATTAATAGAAGGATGCGAAAGTAGTGTACAAGAGTATTGTTTATATAGAGATGGAGCCGTCAGTATAAATAAACCAACGGTGCGATTGTATTCCGTAGAAGACATAGAAGAACGTTATAACCCGGACTTATTCATTCAGATGCTAATAGATTTAGATTGGCACGAAATGTTATCAATTATAGAATTTTACTTAGATGTTGGACCTATTGATGCTGACGAAGTTAATCAATTATTTGAATATCATAAGGTTGCATATAGAATTGAGTCAGGCTACTTGGGATCAAAAGATCAAGTAGTTGTTTATTATTCAGAGCTAATTGATGATAATAATCAAGTTCTTGATATTGACATACCTTACAAAGCTGTAAAAGAATCAATAGAAGCTGCTCGAAACTATCTTACTAATCCACAAAATATTGATATTGCAAATTCCATTAAGTCTTCGGTTAACGCTGTAGAAGGGTATCTTAAAGGATATTTTTCTGATAAAGGGAAAAAGCTCGGTACACTTGGTGATTGTATTAAAGAATTAAAGAACGATAATTCTTATCCAACAAACATAATTAGTTGTCTTAAGCAGTTATACATTTATAGGAATCAGACTGATGACCTTCTCCCGCTAAAATAGACACCGAAAATGGCGGATATTCTCCCGTTCACAGAGTTTTTGGCCGCCCTTGACATGGAGCCTCTGGGCCTATGTTTCTGAGAGGACGGAGGCAGGCCAATAATGCTGCCCTCTTGCCGGAGAGGCTAACACAGGCCCTTCTCCATGTAAAGGGCTGCGCAAGCGTCCAAAAACATGCTCAGGATTACGCGGCAGTTTGTGAAAACAACTGCTCATATTCAACTGGTGACATATACCCAAGGGCGGAATGTAGCCGGCTACGGTTGTAAAAAACTTCGATGTATTCAAATATTGCTTGGCGAGCTTCAGCCCTTGTTCTGAAGCGGATGCCATAGATTAATTCCTGTTTGAGTGTACCAAAGAATGATTCCATGCATGCATTATCATAGCAGTTACCCTTACGGCTCATGCTAGGTACCATATGATAATCTTTAAGGGCTTGTTGGTATTCGTAACTGGCATACTGACTACCCCTGTCTGAATGATGGATTAACCCTGCTTGAGGGCGATATCGACGATGTGCTTGTCTTAGCGCACCCAGTACTAGCTTTCGAGTCATAGTCTTATCCATAGCCCAACCAACAATCTTACGGTTAAACAGGTCTTGTATGGTTGCAAGATAAAGCCATCCTTCGTTTGTAGGGATATAGGTAATATCAGCAACCCAGACGTTGTTCGGCCTATCCACATTGAAGTCTTGGTTGAGTAAGTTTCCGGCAACAGGATAATTGTGTTTGGAATTAGTCGTAGCCTTGAATCTCCTTTTGGTTTTAGCGACAATTCCATTTTCCCGCATGAGGCGGGCAACACGCTTTGGGCTACATCTAACGCCCTGTTTTTGAAGTACCCTGGTTATCCTGGGGCTGCCGTAAGTACCTCGAGAGTCTTTGTGTATTTCACGGATCTTTTTTAGCAAATATTTATCCCGACGTTTTCGGTCACTTTCTGGTCGTTTGAGCCAAGCATAATAACCGCTTCTAGAAACCTCTAGTACTCGGCACATCTTCTGCACCCGAAACTTGAAGCGGTGCTGATAAATGAACTCATATATTATTTCTGGCGCTTTGCGAAGATGGCCGTGGCCTTTTTTAGAATAGCGTTTTCCTCTTGCAGATCATCGATTATTTTCTTTAGACGTTTGATTTCTTCGTCTTCTGTCCTTTGGTTGCCGCTGCCAGGGAAAGCGTCGCCTTTGTGCTCTTTGTACTGGCGTATCCACTTATAGAGGGTATTTTCATGAATACCCAGTTCTTGAGCTACTTTCCTTACTGGACGATCCAAATCCAGAACCAGCTTCACGGCTTCTTCTTTAAAGTTTTTGTCATATTGATTCATGACGGATACCTCCAATGGCTTTATTATACCAGCCATTTGCTGTGTCCATCAAAGTGGGTTAGGGTTACTGAGAATGTTGGACATGGGGATCCAGATTATGGGGAAATGGATAAGGAAGATGCCTTACTTTGTAATGAAATGGCAATTTCCTTCATTAATTACTTCTACCGGAAGACTATAACCTAAATCCGTGATAACATTTTGAGATACAAGATGAGAGGAATATTACCGTTATAAAACTTAGATGAGTGATTAAAGAGAGGTCTTCCCAGTATCTTTATACCAAAATAATAAAATATTGTCGAGCCTAATTACCCATAATGATTTTTTGGCTGTAGGGGTTAGACTTAACGGGGATGGAATATAATGAAAAATATCAGTACAATTAAGAGTAAAGTTATACTATCAGATAAAAAGATCCATAACTATACACACAGGTATTTGTTGGAAAGAGTTTGGAAAAAGGAAAGTCCTAAAGCAACTATTATAATGTTAAACCCAAGTTATGCTGACGAATTAAAGTGGGATTATTCTTCGATGAGAGTAATGAACTTTTTGATTGATCAAGGATATGGTGGTGTAAGTATAGTAAATCTTTTTTCTTGTATTGAAACAAACAGCAAAAATTTACCTCCATATAACATTAGGTATAATGCTGATACTGATAAGTATATTGCAGAAGCTGTGGCACGGAATAAGGATATAATAATAGCTTGGGGTACAAACAAAAACAGAAAGAGACGAATTCAATCGCTCAAGACCATTCTACAAAACCAAACGGAAGAGAAAAGAATATTTAGGCTAATGGATAGTGATGGTAAAATACACCATGTAAGTATTTTAAAAAAGGATATTTATTTAAAACTATTGGAAAGCTTTAATGATATTTAAGATTTCATCAGGGCTAATAACTTACTATCACAGCGGTATTTTAAATTACCTGTTGAAACTTTGGTTTAAAGTAGGTGTTGAATTAGAATCGTAACTTACGAGGTTTCAGACCCTATCAGGTGCAGCTTTGATAATGCGATATTTGTAAGGAAGGAAGAGTAAAATGAACTTTCAGTTATCCAAAGCACCGAAACTTTAAAGAACTTCTGCGAAGGCTAAAACACGAAATTTTTGCAGCTGTAGACTATCTAAAATATGAGAAGAAGCTCCGGCCAAGCCAATCTAGCCGGGGCTTCTTTAGGTTACAGTATTTTATTACAGTGACAAAACGAAAAGTGCTGTTATCAGCCTCAATCATTTGATGATTGGGGCTTTTAATGCTGTCAGAAACAATTATACAATAGTAGTAAGAAGAGGAAAAAAGAGGGATTATATCATAACATGTTGAAGGACTTTTTAGAAGTATTTTGTTTATAACAAGGGAAGAAACCAACTGCGTGTAAGGCTAATAATGTTGAAGTTTTATAACAGGTCTTGTTATAGCAATAATGGGTATTGTGTTGGATGCAAAATAGAAACAGGAGGGTTTAATATGGTTTATCACTACACATCGCCTGATGGCTTATATGCGATACTGAAGTGTAATTCCTTAAGATTTACAGACTGCCAATATATGAATGATAGATCCGAATTTATTTATATTAAAGATACTTTTTTAAAGGGGCTCAAAGAATGTGAAGGAAAATTAAAATACAAGCATTATGATAAGCTTATAGAGTTGGCATTTTCCAATAAATACGGCGAAAAAGATTTTAATTATATACCTCCAAGCAAAGATAGCCCAAAAGGGAAATTCATTACAAGCGATAAGCGTCATTATATTTTTTGCACATCAACTGCAGATGATAGTTTAGGGATGTGGAATTACTATGTAAAAGGCGAGAATTATCAGGGATATAACATTGGACTTGATACAGATTTACTGATCGCGGAAGCTGGTAAAAAAAGCCATGGAAGTTTTTGTTACGATTTGGCACATAATAATGTAATCTACGATGCAGAAAAACAAGTTTTATTACTTATAATGCTTTTGCATAATATCGATAAAGATATTTTTGATTATGCCAGTGAATATGGCGAAGAAGAATTATATAAATACTTAGAGGATTCGACGGCATATTCAATATTTTCTTGCAGATTAAGTTTTAGCTTTTATCGGTTACTATTTAAACATCCTGCCTTTGTAGATGAAAGGGAATATCGCTTTATCTTAAGCATATCTGATAACCAAATCAAAGAGAATTCATCAATATTTAAAAAAGATTATTTTGTTCGTAATGGTGTCATTACACCATGTTGCAAACTAACTTTCGACAAAGAAAGCATAAAAAACATTACTGTTTCTCCTACTATGGAGTTTCAATTGGTAAAATATTCAACTCAGATTTTTCTTGAAGAAAACGGATATGTACATAACATAGATATAAAGCAGTCCGGAATACCAATTCGATATTAAGGTGGAAAGGGGGTATTACATATGGAGAATGCGAATGTTAAAACGAGATGTTCATTATGTTTACAACTGATTAATCCTGTCGCGTTGTGAACTGCACATTATCCATACACCATAATTCTCCGGGGAATTAATTAAACATCATGGCAAGTGGATTAGAATTTACTGCAGATTGCAATTGCTGCTCATCAATATGAGTATATATCTCTGTTGTAGCAACACTTTCATGACCTAGAATTTGCTGCAATGAGCGTAGGTCTACTCTACCATATTTATACATAAGAGTTGCAGCTGTGTGCCGAAGCTTATGAGTTGATATGGAGTGCGGGTCAAGTCCGGCAGCAGTAACATATTTCTTTACAATATTTTGTACTGCTCTCGTAGTAATGCGATTGTTATTTCTGGATATAAACAGAGCTGGGGTCTCAGTATTAAGAGTTTGTCTTATCTGAAGCCATGAATTAAGTGATTTCTTAGTGGCGGGAGTTAGAAAAATTTTTCGTTCTTTATTGCCTTTACCAACAACAGTTAAAACCTCACCACTAACTTGGCCAATGTTTAAACTGGTCAGTTCGGAAAGCCGTAGTGCACAGTTGAGAAAGATGGTAAGGATGCAATGATCTCTTGGGGAACCTTTGCTTTCAATGAGAAGGCGGACAGATTCTTCTAAATTTAAGTATTTAGGAATACGCTTTGGTAATTTGGGAGTTTCTAACTCTTCAGCTATATTGTTATCAATAAGATGAGCCTTGGTTTTGAGATACTTCCAAAACTGTCTTATTGAAACTATTTTTCTTGCTCTGGTACCGTGTGAAGAATTAAGTTCAATTTGGCAATGTGAGATAAAGTTATACATATCATTTAACTCTATGGATTTAATGAAGTCTAATCCTATCATGGAGAAGTCCTTATTAGTTTATGTTTAAAGTGGATTGCCTTAAGGCTTCTTACCATTAAGCTTGCAAATGAACAGATTGATAGCAAAGGAGGACAGATTATGCCATCAATCATTACGAAGATAAAACTGATTAATTATAAAAGATTTAGGGACTATACAATTGAACCAAACGGGCAAATTAATATTCTGGTTGGTGATAACGAGGTTGGTAAAAGCACTGTCCTCGAAGCAATTGATATTGTCGCAAGCGGTAATGTTCGAAGAGTTGAAGCAATAGGTATCGATAAGTTTCTAAATATCGATGCCGTACAGCAGTTTAACACTGGAGAACGTAATTTTGAACATTTACCTAAACTTGCCGTGGAACTTTACCTTAATGGAAGTTTCGACCATACGATGAACGGTAAAAACAATTCGGATGGTATTACTTGTGACGGTATAAGGCTAGTATGTGAGCCAAACTACGATTTTTTGTCTGAAATCACTGAATCATTACAGGCTCGGGCAGATTATTTTCCGTATGATTATTATTCGATTCGTTTTTCGACCTTCGCAGATGAAGGATATACCGGTTATAAGAAAAAAATAAGGAACATTCTTATAAACAGCACCAATATGAGTTCGGAGTTTGCAATTAATGATTTCATCAAGCGTATGTACAACCAATACACCGAGGATGACATAAAAGAGCGTGCTGTGCATAAAAGCAAATATAGACAGTTAAGGAGCGGCTTTTGTGCAGCTAGTTTATGCGCCCTAAATGAGCGTATACCAGCTGAAAAGAACTACACATTTGGATTGAGAACAGGGGCGTCATTGAGTCTTGAAAACGATTTAATGATTTATGAAGATGAAATCGGAATTGACAGTAAAGGAACGGGTAATCAAGTATTCATTAAAACTGATTTTGCCTTGGAACGTTCCGGCTCCAATGTGGATGTAATACTGATTGAAGAACCAGAAAACCACCTAAGTCATGTTAATTTGCGTAAGCTTATCCAGCGTGTTTCGGAAACTCAGCATGGTCAATTGTTTATTACTACGCATAATAGCCTGATTAGTACCCGTTTAGAGTTGCAAAATCTTCTTATTATGCACGAGGAAGCAGAAGATAAGCCTACATCTCTGAGTGGTTTGAAGGCTGAAACTGCTAAATACTTTATGAAAGCTCCGGTCGCGAACGTTATTGAATTTGCTCTTTCCCAGAGAGTAATCCTTGTTGAAGGCCCCTCTGAATACATGCTATTTGAGAGGTTCTACGAAAATATAATTGGCCACAAACCGGAAAGCGACAATGTACACATTATGGATGTGCGTGGATTGAGCTTCAAACGGTATCTCGAAATTGCTCAGCTGCTCAGCAGTAAAGTAGTAGTTGTTACCGATAATGACCACAATACGCAAAAGAACTGCATAGAGAAATACTTGGATTTTGCTACCGATGCAAATATCAAAATATGCTATGAAAACAATGAAATGATGAGCACTTTTGAAAAAGTTTTATATAGCGTTAATCAAACTCTGTGCAATCGGCTATTCGGTGAAAACGCAATTGACTATATGCTTGGAAACAAAACTGAAGCTGCATATACGCTGCTAAGCCAACATGAGACCATTGCCGTTCCGGACTACATTCGAGGAGCGATAGAATGGATAAACGAGTAATCTTTGCCGCAGCTGGTTCGGGAAAAACAACCTATATTGTAAATGGCTTGTCAGACCAAAGAAGGTCTCTCATCGTTACTTACACAAAAGGCAATTACGCGAACATGCTAAAAAAAATCTGTGTGAAGTTTGATGGAAAGTGGCCAGAAAATATTACTTTGATGACCTATTTCTCTTTTCTATATGGTTTCTGTTATAGGCCATTTTTGTCAGACAAGGTAAAAGCGAAGGGCCTTTTATACGAGGCTAACCCTAACAGGTATGCCAAACAAGATCAACCCCAATACTATTTAAGCAAAGGCAGATATTTATACAGTAATCGCTTGTCTTTATTGTTGGAAAAAGCCCAAATTTTAGATGATATCAAAGCGCGCATTAAGACATATTTTGATGAATTTATCATTGACGAGGTTCAGGATATCTCAGGTCGAGACTTTTCGTTTTTAGAGCAGCTCATGACCACAGACGTAGACATGCTATTTGTGGGCGATTTCTATCAGCATACATTTGATACCAGTAGGGATGGTAACGTTAACAAATCACTTTATGACGACAAGGCGGCATATGAAGCACATTTTGCTAGTAAAGGTTGTTCTATCGACAACACAACTCTTAAGAATAGTTGGCGTTGTAGCAAAAACGTATGTGCTTATATCCGTAGTAATATTGGTATCGATATATACTCAAATCGTCCTGACACGGACAATACCTCTATTGAATTCGTATCTGACGTTGATTTAATTGGAAGAATATTCAACGATAATCAAATAATTAAGCTGCACTATCAAAATGGTTCTAAAGCAGGTATTAGTCATAAGAACTGGGGTGAAACGAAGGGCGAAGATCATTATCAAGATGTATGCGTGTTGCTTAACAAAACTACTGCGAGTAAGCGTAAGTCTGATAAATTATCTGAACTTCCCCCGTCAACCAAAAACAAACTGTATGTTGCCATTACACGAGCCAGAAGCAATGTATACCTTATTGATGAGTCATAAATTTTGCTACGGAAAACCTGATTTTGCATTCATATAAACTTCCCGTTATGTTTAATAGAAAAAATACCTATGTAGATAAGTTCGTTTTTCAATTATCAGGAAGTTAGACAAAGACCTTTGCACACTAACGAACGAATTTGAATGATAGACTAAAAATCAATAAATGACGAGAATGAAATGGAGGAAGAGTAATGGCTCTTATTGATACATACCGAAACAATATGCAACGCAAACGTCAAGAGATAGTTTCCTTACGTGAAAAAATGGCTAAAGAAAGTGAAAAAAAGACTGGTATTAATACTAAAATTCTGTCTGCAAAATCCGCTATTAGCCGAACAAAATCCGAGTTAACAATCAAGTCAAAACTTAACGAAATAAGTAGACTGGAAAAATCCTTGTCGGATATTGATAAGGCAATTGCTAATCTGGAAAAGAAAATTGCATCAAAAGAAAAAGAGTACAACACTGAGGCAAAGAAGCATAAAGCCGAGGAGGAAAAGCAGCGCAAAAAGCAGGAGCAGGAAGACAAGCAGCGCCAGAAGGTAAGTGAGCGTACTTTCCAGAAAATTAATCAAGCAATCGCTGCGCAGCAGAGACAGCAGTCTGATATGCAAAATGATATAGAACGGCTCAAAGCTGTTCCCGAAAAAATTACCGTGTTGTTCTTTGCCACCAACCCAACAAATACTAGCAAACTGCGTTTGGATGAAGAATCTCGAACGATACAGGAAATGATTCGCAAATCTGAGCACAGAGATTCTATCTTTTTTGAAAGCAGATGGGCTGTTCGGCCGCTGGATATTCTTCAAGCTATCAACGAGGTAAACCCTGATGTAGTCCATTTTAGCGGTCATGGGGCGTCTCATGGCGACCTTGTTTTGGAAAACACGGACGGTACAGCTAAATTTGTAACTAAAGAAGCCATCACACAAACAATTATGTCATCATCAGATAAAATTCACCTTATTTTCTTTAATGCTTGCTTTTCCTATGAACAGGCCCAATCTGTTATAAATTATGTGGATGCGGCTATTGGTATGACAACATCTGTAGGAGATGCAGCTGCTTGTGCTTTTGCGGCACAATTCTATTCATCCCTTGGCTTTGGCTTTTCGGTCCAAAAAGCATTTGAACAGGCTAAAGGCGTTATGATGCTTGAAGATCCAGATGAATGTAATACCCCTGAACTTTATGTAAAAGATGGTGTTGATGTCGATACACTTTTTATTGTAAAACCCGTCGAAAACTAACGAGTGTAAAGAATGGAAAACTAATAATCGGCATTTCATGTAACTGAATGTTTTAGCAATAATGCGCAATCCTTTAAATGATAGGTTAGCTCCATGATAAGAAGATGAGAGTATACATATCAACAACGCAAACTACAAAATAACCACGTGAAGAAAGCTAAACATGGAAACTTAATCTGACTAAATTTGAAATAAAAAAAGAGGATGTTAAATGTATGAATGGTCCTTATAAAGAATTAACTTTATCAGTATTTGAAAAACTGATTTCTGATACAGACTCATCTATTTTATGCGGAAATGGGTTTAGTATCAATTTCGACAATAGGCTTTCGATGAATAATCTTGGGAAAAGCCTATATCGTGCTCATTGCACTTGGAAAGCACATTCTAACTATAAAATTATTAGCAATGCTGCTTTTAAAGATGGATTGAAAACAAATTATAATGGCGCAAAAAAAATAATTAATAGGATAAAGAGTGAGGAAGATTTAGAAAGCTTTTTCAAATATGCAATTACACTTGCATGTCAAATTGTTGATGATGGCAATGTAGTAAAATGGCTTAATGACAATGGGTTCAACTCCAACTTAGTTTTTGGGGTTAGTCAAATTGATATTTTAAAAGAAATAATATCGCAATCAAAAACCAAAAGTGTTTTATGCGTAAATTATGAGTATTGGAGCTTGGTTGTTTATTTTGTTTTGGCTCTCTCCAATGCTCCCGATGATGTTTACACCTTGGATAAAACAAATTTTTTTGTTGAGGCAGTATTGACTGGCCGTCAATATAGTTCTACTAAACAACAATCAAATTTAAGCGGAGCATCAATGATTAGCGAAACCGTTATAAATGGTGTAACTATCTACTTACGTTTCCTGTTTGCAATAAATATTTTGATTGATGGTAGTGGTGTAAATATAACTGGATTTTCAAATTGGGGCAGACTGAATATTACAAAAATAAATGAACTGTTTTCCAAATTTGATCACTTGCTAACAACAAACTACGATCTGTTGATAGAAAATATTACTAACAGAACAGTTAGACATTTGCATGGAGAATATAGCAAAAATGAAAATGTAGTGTTTTATCAATCGATGTCCGTACTGCTTGGTATGAATAAATTTGATTTATCTACAATAATTTTAGGAGATTATTTTGGTGGAAAAACCTTTTTTATAACTACAGCTCAAGGCTGTGCAGGCAAGTTCCCCAATTCTTCTGTTCAATTTTACTCCAAAATACTTGAAGATATTATTAGAAAACAAAAACCAAAAACCATTGTGCTTTTTGGCTTATGTGCCGATAATGATTATCACATCATTAGAGATTTGCAAGTTTACATGGGATTAGAAAAAACACAAAATGCTGAAATTGTATTTTGCTACTACGATGAATACGCTAAAAACGGATTTTTAGATGTATACGAAAAATGTATTACTTATTCAAGTGAGTTAAGTGATTTTGTGCGAAACAACATTAAATTATCATTGATAGACTCAAAAGAAAGACTTGGTAAATATTTTATTAGTCGTTAAGGTGTAAGATGTGAAAAGGGTGCCAAAAAAACAATACACTCCAGAAGAACCATTTGATGAAAATTAGTGATTGCTGTTATTTCCCATTATGTTTAAAATATTCCAGATCAGTATGTGTCAAACTGCTCATTAGGCTAATAATGCGCAACTGAAAAGCAAAGCTCTATCGACATATGTTTCTTTTATAGCCAATTGCGAAATTCAAAATTTAAAGTAAGCAGTATAAGAAAATTTAATGATGACTTTTCATTTGATGTAATAAAATCTGCCACTCTGCTTATAAAAGTAAAGTAAAATGGGTCCGTCGTATAACAGCCGTTCCCCGGCTTTATCCGGGGAACTGTTCGACAAAATTTATAGTTAAATATAAAAAGCGCAATAGCCACGATTAATGTGGTTATTGCGCTGATAATTACTTTAAGCACACATACCCTTTAATTTAAATGGAGCTGCTTAGCGATACGTATTTATTTTAGCCTAAAACTTTTCTTTTATCTAAATAGTTTAGGACAGACGCTAAAACTAATCCGTAGACAGTACTAGAAATGAAATGAGCTAATGAAGTATGAAAATCATGGTTTGTTAGGGTTGGTAATCTTAATGCAATTGATGTGGCATACAAGCCAAACCACATCAATATACCGAATATCCACCCTTTAAGCAAATAGTTTCCACTTGTAAGTTTTAACAGCATGTAAGAAAATAAAATCCCAGCAAAACCTGAAAAAAATATTTGGCCCAATTGCGCAAAAACAACTTCATAATTTGTAATGGGTAAATGCCCGTAGATGGCAATTGATGCCCAATCTAATAATCGTTCATTATAAAACCCTAAACTGTACCCTATCCAATCTATAATATTCATAGCTATTCCAGCTATAATTCCGCCAATAAATCCCGAGGCTATTCTATCTTCCAATTGTTTAAACATCCTTTCCAGGTTAATTTACTTTGAATAGTATCCCATGGTTTCCTTGGGCGCGGTCAATAATTTTTATCGTGTTTCCATTATTTTGTCTATAATTTGATAGGTGTAACCTGCGGCTATACCCCATATGCCTGCTACAATAAAAGCTTGGAGGACCATAGAAACGGGCAATATCTTAAAAAGTCTTGGTTCTATTACGGCCGGAAGTACCTTACTATGCACTATCCATAAGACAATCCCAAAGCCGGTACTTTTCAGTAAAATATAATCACTTCCCGTCCAGCGTATTAACAAAGATAAGACATTTCCCATAAATGTACCTGAAATAGTCACTGCCAATAGACCTAACAAAAGAGGTAGTGTTGTTATTGGTGTCCCTGGGGGTGTTATTAATACTGCCCCATAATGCACTACTGTAGAAGGGGAAATTCCCATTGTGTAAAGAACCCAACTGATTAAGATATAAGGTATTGTTGCAACAAATCCAATTATGGTACCTCTTAGTAAAGTATCTATCAAGACCATCACCTTTTTTTATATGTACCATTTATCTTTCTTTATGTAACCGGCTGAATGAACTCTAGGGACCCCATTTAAGCCGAAAGATTATGTAGTCTCTTATTAAGTAGATTTAACTAACGTGGTAGCCTGTTTCTGGTTGTCTTTAAACCATAGCAAATGAAATTCTTCATCTATCATGTTATGCCACAACCCTTTTTGCAAATCAGGTCTATCTGCAGTCTCGAGAATTAATGCTCTATACATTTCAATTGCTTTATTCTCCACTGCTGCACCCAGCTTATAGCGATTTTTTGCGGAGGTAATATCCGCCGCTTCTCCAAGAAACATCCCTACCAAAGAGGTAACTCCCCCTGGTATAGAAGGTATCTTCTGTTGGTGCTCCATCAAGAGTTGCTCATAGAAGGTTACATGTCTTCGCTCCGATTGTATCATTCGTTCATATACAGCCCGGAGATACTCATCTTGTAGTGAACCCAATTGAGATTGATACATTTTTAACTGTAGTAGTTCAAGTAGATAGAACTCCTTTAACCTCAGAATGAGCTCCATGTAATTACCCCTCTTTCTTTTAAGTAACTTTCAGTCTTTTTTTAGCAATGCGAAACTGTATTTGATCGTAAGCTGGTTAACATATCGATAAGATTGCCATTTTAACTATTCAATATGGACATTGTTTTCAAGAAGATGCCTGATTATTTTTTACAAAGGCAGAAGAATTATGTGCGGCATTCTCAAGTGTCCACATGAAAAAACCAAAAGGCCTCATAGGTGTTCAAACATTTATGACCTCAAATTTTAATATGAATTTGTAAAATAGCTGCAATTAGGGAGAGGAGAGGAGGAATAATAGTTCTAGATAGCTAACTAAATAAGGACAATGCTGAATTATATTGTTTGTTAAATCGTAGAATAGATGGTAACATAATTAAAACGGCTAACTGGAGGGTACAATGATAGAGCGGTATCAAAAGGTTTTTAAAGCGTTGGGGGAAACGACCAGGCTCAAAATTCTCAAGTTGTTATCCGTAGAATCTTTCTGCGTTTGCGAACTGGCGGCTGCCTTGGATATGCTGCAGCCGAGGATATCGCAGCATCTCAAGATATTAAAAGAAGCAGGACTGGTGAGTGAAAGAAAGGATGCTTACTGGACTTACTATTCCGTGGAAAAGGAACTTATTAATGAAGTCTTTCAGGAATTCGGTACATTTCTGGATAACCCATTGATTGAAACTCCCGGTTTTCAGCCGGTTGCGGAACGGATTGCTACTTTAGAGGATAATGAGGAAGTGAAAAAAAGTAAATCGAGACTCAAGCGCTAAACGAAAATCCCTGGTCTTATGCGGCTGGGGATTTTTTTGTGCCTAGGAGTTAATGGGACCTTTATCCCATTTTTTTCATTATGGCAGGAAATAGGGGTTATTGTGGCAAATTATGCTAAATAGTTGTCGTATTTTCTTCTTTTAGGCGGTGAACAGATGTCTGGCAGTAAAAAAAGTTGGCAAAAGTTTTTATCGGGCCACTATACGCTTATGCTGATTCCGCATTCTCAGGAATCAGCCTATAATATCAGAGTACCCGCCTTGATGATTGTAATTGGCTTAGTAATCTTATTTATTGTTGGTGGGTACGGTTATTATTTCGTATCGGATTACCGGGCTATGAAAATCGAACATATTGAGCTGCAAACGCTGCGACTGGCAAATGAAAAGCAGCAGCGCCAACTCCAGGGGCTTAAGGTTCAAACAGCTAAGCTAAAAGAGAAACTGCCGCAGTTAAATTTGCTGCAGCAGAATGTCCTTAAAATTATTGACCGGGCAGAACGGGAAAAAAGAGGGGATATATTAAGTCGTTCCAGCAGGCGTATTTCTAGAAATGATGTCACTTCGCGTGGTAAACAGCCTGAAGATAATGTAGGTGAATTTGCAGTATCCCAATGGTTATCAGCGGCAGAGACTTGGAGTCAACAATACTACGACCTACAAAATAATCTCCAAAGCTTGTCCACTGAATTCGATAATGCTGCTACCCGCTTATCGGACCAAAAGCCTCAGTTAGTTGAAGCAATTGACTTTTTAAAAGCTGTACCAAGCGGGTGGCCGGTCGAAGGGAGAATAACCTCCCCCTATGGAAACCGGCGTTCTCCTTATTCCAGCCGAAGAGAATTTCACAGTGGACTGGATATAGCGGTTCCCTATGGTACTATGGTAAAGGCCACTGCGTCCGGTGTAGTTGAGTTTGCGGGATATCAGCGAGTACTGGGGAGAATGGTTAAGGTTAAAAGTCAGTATGGTTTCACCACTGTTTATGGCCACAATTCAAAATTACTTGTTAAGCAAGGTGATGTTATCAGCCAGGGAGATTCAATTGCTAAAGTGGGAAGTACCGGACGGTCTACCGGGCCGCATGTCCACTATGAAGTTTTTGTCAATGGCAGCAGGGTGGACCCCACGGATTATTTAGGAGAGTGATAATACCTTTATAGAGGGAGGAAAGCTTATGTTAGGAAAGAAAAAAAAGAAAATAAAACAGGCGAAACTGGACACCATTATTGGAAAAGGCACCTGTTGTCAGGGGAAAGTTGCTGTGGAAGGAACTTTGCGTGTAGATGGTAAAGTCGAAGGTGAGGTCATGGTGGAAGGTTCATTGGTGGTTGGAAAGACCGGTTTTGTAGAGGGTGCAATAAGTGGTAACAACGCTATTATCGCTGGAGAAGTTAAGGGAAATATACAGATGAAAGAGAAACTAGAATTACATGAAACCGCAAAAGTTTACGGGGATGTCATGGTCGGTAGCTTTATTATCTACGAAGGTGCAGAATTTAAAGGGCAAAGCCAAATGGTTGAAGATAATACGGTGGACTTTAAGCCACAAAACGTTGAAGATGTGAAAGTTGGCTAAAGTTTTAGTTTTCGTGCGCTTTTAATAATTTCAAATCAAAGGTTGCATACTACTAACAATGTATTATATTGGGTTAATTTTAATCACAATACGGTTAGGAGCGGCCTTATGAAAATAATGAAATTCTCTGAACGCATTGGTTATATAGGAAAAGGCTCTAGGGAGAAACAGGAAATGATTTCCTTAGGGGAGGCGTATTCCCTTTGGACAACCCTCGAGATGAGGTATGATGCTTTAATCACCTCAAAAACCCTTTTTGAATTAGCGAAAGATGAAGATCTTAAGAAGATTATAAAGGATGGTATCAAAGTACTTTCCTCACAAAAAGAAACATTAGAGAAATTAATGAGAGAATTTCGTATCCCAATGCCCAGCAAGCCACCTGAGGAAGCCAATATTGTAATTGATATAAACACGGTAACCGATAAATACATATATAGGGAAATTTATAATGGTATGGCCAATTTCATGTTTAAGCATGTTTCTAATTATCAGAGGGCAAACGGGTCTTATTTGAGAGAAGATTTTCGGAGATTCTTGATACAGGAAATGGACCTGTATGATAGTTTTTTTGAATATGGAAAGTTAAAGGCATATTTACACGAGGAGCCAACATTTAGAACATAATAAAGGTAGAATGGAATGTAATTTAAACTTCTACACTGGGCAGCATTTTTACCAATTGCCGGACGTCAAGTACTTTAAAAGGAAATTATTAAAACCATATATAACGACTTGTCACCATTGTCTTGATATTGAATACCTTATAAATAAAGGAGGTATTCATAAATGAGACATGAAGTGAACTTTCTGTTGCTGCCCGAGGGGCAGACAGGTGTGGCCACTGATCCAACTGGGAAATTCGCCACAAAATATAGTGTTGACCCGGTTGCACTGTTTAGTGATGCATTTGGCTTTGCCCAGTTGAGTAAGAATGACCCGTTATCTTTGGAAGTGATTATGATAGCACCGAAACCAGACATGATAGGTTTTAGCGGTTGGAAGTACGAGGGGTGGCTAGTGGACCAACCACCTGAAGGAAAGTATTCATCCGCAACCAGTGTTCATCCGGAATTTGGGGGGATTGCTCACCCAACCTTAGACAGTTCGGAATATCCTATTACTACGGGGCTTCTAAGGGATACAGGATTAACCTTGCCAAATGGTTTGGGTGTTTTTGTAAACGTTTTTAACCTTGACCAGTCGGCATGGCCTTATGATGTGGTAGTTATAACCTTTGAGCCGCCGGAAACTGGAACCGGTGACATGAACTACGACCCAAGACCCGATCCGGTGAGACCAATAACCGGAGCAATTCCTGGCAGAATAGCAAAACCCGCTTCACCACCCTGGCCAATGAAAAAATAAGTTCCAAACTCTTAAGTCCTGTAAGGTTACTTGCAGGAGTATTTTTTTAACCCAGGTAGAAATGATACAAATAGTTTATTTCTTTTTATTGGGCCGAACCTTGTCCCAGCCTTTGTCGCCCCTAACTACTTCTTCAGGGGCACTCTCGTCATCTAATCCGTAAACGTCCTCATAGATTACCCCGTCTGCGCCTCTAAAGTAGGGAATCCCTTCAACCGGCTCTACCTGCCCAATGTTTTCGTTTTCGTCAGCGCCGCCATAATAAGCACCGGCCCGGGCACGTTCTGCGTGCTCAGTATACTGCATGGCGTCCTGCCAGGTGTCTTCGCCGTCATATTCGATTTGGTCCGCGTCGCCCAGTACGTCGCCGGGTTCGCCGCCGTATGGCATGGAAATTACCTTTTCCTCGACCGGGCGCACATCGGGGTTACCATGCCCCTCGGAATCCCGTCTACATTCAATACAAAGGTCAGTTTCTGGCTCTACATCCAGACGTTCTTTAGCAATTGGTTGATGACATTTAGCACAGTTACCGTAGGTACCTTCATCAATGTTTTTCAACGCGTTGTCAATTTTGGAAAGCCAAATACGGGATGTTTCCCTTAGGGCAAAATCTTTGCTTCTTTCAAAAGTTTCCGTCCCACTATCAGCAGGGTGGTTGTCATATGAAGAGAGTTCACTGGTGGAATCCTTGAAAGAATTAGATAATCCGCCTTCGTTGATATTGCGTATTTCTTGTTTGGCCTGCTTTTTGGCAGCTAACAGCTTCTTTCTGTAATGGTCTAGATTTTCAAGCATATTTTTTCCTCCCTTAAGTTACAAACCATTTTCTATTATGTTTCCTCAAATTAAGAAGAGGTACGCTGGGAAATATATCCACTTTTAACGGCATTTATAGCTTAATCCCTATCGGTATATTTTTTTATTGTCCTTTTTATGGTCAAGTAAAAAATATGAGTCATAACAGAGGAAAAACTTGCTTAGAAATTATGGCAGCGGATTAAAGCATAAGTTAATAAGGCATGGAAACAAACTATAAGTATTGACAAAAACTACTTGGTTATTGTAATGTTTTATATGAACAACTATTCAAATATTCAAGGTATTGGAGCGTGACATCTATGTCAGAGACAAAAGCATTACAGAGTAGTTTGGTTAAATATACTTTGGCGGGTTTGGACTGTGCCAGCTGTGCACAAAAAATAGAGGATTCGCTGCGAAATAAGGGGATGAAAGATGCTGCAGTTAACTTTGCTGCAGGCACTATATTACTTGATCCCAAGAAGTTAAATGAAGCTCAAAATATAATAGATGGTATTGAACCCGGTGTGATATTGACAGAAGATGGAGCTAATCAAGATACTGCAGGTAAAGACGAAAGCATTAAGAAGCCAGTGCTTATTATGGCTATTTCTTTATTTCTGTTAACTGTGGGCTTGATATTTAATGAACGTCTTTACAATACGCCATATCACGTTGGGGAATACATTGTCTTACTTAGCGCATATTTTTTAGTAGGTTGGAATGTGGTATCTACAGCAGTTCGAAACGTTTTTAGGGGCAACCTCTTTGACGAAAATTTCCTGATGACTGTTGCCACGGTGGGCGCAATCGCCATTCACCAATTGCCTGAAGCAGTTGGGGTAATGCTGTTTTACTACGTGGGGGAATTCTTTCAGGATGTTGCTGTTAATCGATCCAGACGTTCAATAAAAGCATTGATGGACATTCGGCCTGAATATGCTAACCTTAAAACAAATGGTGACCTGGAAAAGGTATCACCGGATACAGTTAATGTTGGCGATATTATTGTCATTAAACCCGGCGAGAAAGTACCATTAGATGGTACGGTGGAAGAGGGAACATCATTTCTTGACACTTCTGCATTAACCGGTGAGTCAGTACCCCGAAAAGCTGAATTGGGAGAAGGGGTTTTGGCTGGGATGATAAACACCGGTAGTTTATTGACCGTTAGGGTTACTAAGGTTTTTGAAGATTCTTCCGTTGCGAAAATTTTGGATCTGATGGAAAATGCCGGTAGTAGAAAAGCACCCACAGAAAAATTTATCACTAAGTTTTCTCAATATTATACACCCGTTGTGGTTTTTGGTGCCTTAGCGTTGGCAGTTATTCCACCATTAGTGATAACTGGAGCAACTTTTTCGGAATGGTTGTATAGAGCATTGATTCTCCTGGTAATTTCCTGCCCTTGTGCACTAGTAGTGTCCATCCCATTAGGATACTTTGGCGGTATTGGCGGCTCTTCTAAGAAAGGCATATTAATCAAGGGAGCAAACTTCTTAGAGGCCATGACAAAGCTTGATACTGTAGTTTTTGATAAGACAGGGACGTTAACCAAAGGTGTTTTTCAGGTTGCGGAAATTAAGACATATGACGGGTGTGCCGATGATGAATTATTAAGATATGCTGCTATTGCTGAAGTAAACTCAAATCACCCAATAGCTAAGTCAATAATCGAGGTATATCAAGGAGACATTGATAGGGAAAGAATTAGAGATTACCAGGAGATATCCGGCCATGGCATTAAAGCAAGCTATGAAGGCAAAGAAATTATTGCTGGGAACGATCGGCTGCTTCATCGCGAGAACATAAAGCATAAAGACTGCTGCGATGTCGAAGGAACTGTCGTCTATGTGGCCGTAGCCGGAAAATTTTTAGGGTATATCACCATCGCGGATGAAATTAAGGAAGATGCTGTGGAGGCGGTGGCAAACCTTAAAAAACTAGGTGTCAGGAAGACTGTAATGTTGACTGGGGATGACCAATCCGTTGCTGAGAAGGTGGCATCAAGAATAGGCATAGACGCGGTATATGCAAATCTTCTGCCTGAGGATAAGGTTTCGAAGCTAGAGGAGTTAATGGAAGGTATCAATCACAAGGCCAAATTAGCATTCGTTGGTGATGGTATTAATGATGCACCTGTGATTACCCGTGCAGACATTGGTGTGGCTATGGGCGGGTTAGGGTCCGATGCGGCGATTGAGGCTGCAGACGTTGTGATTATGGATGATGCACCGTCCAAAATGGCTGCTGTTGTAAGTGTTGCAAGGAATACTAAGAAGATAATTACGCAAAATATTGTATTGGCATTAGGAATAAAAGGTGTGTTTGTTGTATTAGGGTCATTTGGTATGGCCACTATGTGGGAAGCGGTTTTTGCCGATGTGGGTGTCGCGCTTCTGGCGGTACTCAACGCCACCCGGGCTTTAAAGGGGTAGCGCCCAATAACTGACACAGTATTGGGGTTATGCTATCAGAGACTTGCTGGAATTGTCGCCTCTGAATAAGTGTATTATAATAGATAGTAGTAAATTATAGTTGGAGGGTATAATATGGGAAACGGCACAGTGCAGCCTGTTGAAGTAAGATGCTTTTCTTTTCTAAAGAAGATTTGTGATGAGAGAAAGTGGGCTTTTCCCCATTATTTTCGACTGGACCGAGAATGTTCTGCAAGGGAACTTGCAGAAAAGCTGGACCTACCGTTGGATTTGATAGAGGCAGTTTTTATCAACGGCCTGGCAATGCCTATGGATGATGGACAGGTAAAACCCGGTGACCGGGTAGGTTTTGTACCGCCGGGGACACCAGGCCCGTACCGAGCCTTACTAGGTATGGTGAAAGGAAAAGAATAGGATAATTAAAGGAGAGATTTAACAATGGGTTTCCTACAAAAGCTTTTTAGTAAAAACAAAGGAATCACCATTTATTCATCGGAAACATGAAGTGATTGCCGGGCGGCAAAGAGTTTCTTTGCTGACAAGGATATCGAGATAAATTGGAAAGATATTGATAATCAAACCAACAGGGAAGAATTAGTTGAAAAACACGGACGAATGGCGGTACCGACTATTATTGTGGGTAAAGAAGTCATATTAGGTTTTGAAGCTAATAAAAATAAACTTATAAAAATGTTAAATCTCTAGATATTTTTTGGAAAATTTAGCTTAAATTAATTGTCTGACTTTGGGGAACCTTATTAATGAGCAAAAAAATTACTTCAATTTTAAGGAGGCAGGCAAAAATGGCTAAAAAACAAAATAAAGACCCCAAAGCCAAACAAGTGAAGCAGCAGAGTCAGAAATATATGCAGGAAGTAGGCCAAGTGGGGAAACAACAAACAGCAAAAAAAGCTGAACAGAAAATAGCTCAAAGGGAACAGCAGCAAGCGCCAAATGAATATAATAAGTAGAAACTTTTTTCGCAGAGAATCGAAATAGCAGTTTATTAAGGGGGGTTGATTCCGATTGGGGATCAACCCAATTTCTTTATATCATTCGAAAAGCATACGTTCTTGGGTGGCATAAATCGCGATTTTATTGATTATTTACCGCTACTGGAGTAAAATAGAGAATGTTGTCTGTATACTGGTTATTTTTTATAGAGAGGAAGTAGAATTTTGAAACGAGAAGGTATTATCAACATAGCTGTTATTGCCCACGTGGATGCAGGAAAATCTACACTGGTAGATGCTTTCCTTAATCAGAGTGGGGTTTTTCGGGAAAATGAGGCGGTAGTAGATTGTGTAATGGATAATAATGACCTGGAAAGGGAGCGGGGCATTACAATTTACTCCAAGACGTGTTCGATACAGTACAAAGGAAACAAGATTAATATTGTCGATACTCCTGGGCACGCCGATTTCTCTTCAGAAGTAGAGCGAGTGATAAAAACCGTTGATACGGTGGTATTGCTGGTGGATTCTGCAGAAGGTCCCATGCCGCAAACTCGGTTTGTGCTTCAGAAATCCTTAGAACTGGGCCTGCGCCCAATATTATTTATTAATAAGATAGATAAGAAAGACCAAAGAGCCGATGAAGTGGTGGATGAGGTGTTTAACCTGTTCATAGAGTTAAATGCGTCTGAAGAACAGTTAGATTTTCCAATAATTTACGGTGTAGCTAAAGAAGGTGTAGCCAAAAAAGAGATGGAAGATCAGAGCAGTGATTTATCGCCGCTATTCGAAACTCTACTGGATCATGTTAGTACTTATCCTAATTTAGATGAAGAGCCGCTGCAGTTGCAAATTTCGGCGCTGGCATATGATGATTACATTGGTAGACTGGGTATTGGCAGGGTATATAAGGGTACTGTTAAAGAAGGTCAGAATGTATCAATATATAAACGAGATAACAGCATCGTCAGGGCTAAAATTGCGAAGGTATTGGTCTATGAAGGGTTAAATCAGGTACCAAAAAGTGAAGCTGTCAGCGGGGATATTGCTGTAATTGCAGGTATACCGCATATTTCTATCGGCGAAACGGTAGGCAATGAAGATCAAGTCCAGCCAATGGAAATGATAAAAATTGAAGAGCCCACTTTGTCTATGAACTTTCTGGTAAATGATTCGCCATTTGCCGGTAAAAGCGGGAAGTTTGTCACTACCAGGCACTTAAAGGGTAGGCTGGAAAAAGAATTAGAGGTAAATGTGGGATTGAGGGTGGAACCCCTGAATACCACTGAAGGCTACAAAGTCTCTGGCCGGGGTGAACTGCACTTATCTATTCTTTTGGAAAATATGCGTCGGGAAGGATACGAGATTTCAGTATCCAAACCGGAGGTACTCATGCATCAGGAAAACGGCAAGTTAATGGAACCGATGGAGAAGGTTATTATCACCATGCCCAGTATTTACCAAGGCATAGTGATATCAAAATTAAATTTGCGAAAGGGCCTTATGACCGCCATGAATGTGGAAAACGATTACATTAAGCTCGAATACATGGTTCCAACCAGAGGATTGTTGGGATTTAGAAGTGAGTTCATCAATGATACTCGGGGGGAAGGCACGATGGTACGCTCTTTTGACAGCTATGAGGAATATAAGGGTGAAATTCCTCAGAGATTAAATGGAGTATTAATCTCTCAAACCGCCGGCACCTCGATGGCATACGCCCTGGATGCTTTAAGTGACCGGGCAGTAATGTTTATTAGCCCTGGGCTTGAAATCTACGTGGGCATGATTATCGGTATGAACAGCAGGCAAGAAGACTTAACAGTAAACCCATGTAAAAGCAAAAAAATGACTAATGTAAGAGCTTCCGGTTCCGATGATGCAGTGAGGCTTTCACCACCACGGCAGTTTAATCTTGAACAGGCTTTAGAATTTATCGCAGATGATGAATTGGTAGAAGTGGTGCCCGATGCCATCAGGCTGCGGAAAAAATTGCTCAAAGAAGCTGATCGGGCTCGTTACAATAAGAATAAAAAATAAATTTTTAAATATTTTGACAATTTTCCTTGCATTAACTTCATTGCATGGTATACTAATTCGTAAGTCAGGTAGTTACGGTAGAATGGGCTATGGTCTAATTAATTTATCGGTAGCATGGTAGAACGGAAGGGGGTATAGTGTCTAATTTTAGCACTCTTTCGCGGGGTGCTTTTTTATATTCAAAAAAAGAAGTGATATACCTGGCTGAATTCAATAGCTTTATTCAAGGGGGTAACGATATGCTTGGCTTTTCAGATGTTCAGATTATCTCGGCGTATGTATTTTCGGTTTTTGCAGTTATTCTATGTGTGGTCTACGGCGTTATAAACTGGAACAAGGACACCTAGGAGGGATGTAAATGAATTTAGCACTTTTATGGATTTTGGTGGTTATCTATCTCGGTATTACAGGAATTTTGGGTTATATGGGTTACAGTCGTACCAAAGAAGATAAAGATTATTTGATTGCCGGAGGCGACGTTAACCCTTTTGTCTTAGCTATGTCTTATGGTGCGACATTTATTAGCACTTCAGCAATAGTTGGTTTTGGCGGTGTGGCGGGATTATTTGGGATGAGTCTGTTATGGCTAACCTTTTTTAATATTTTTGTGGGTATTTTTATTGCCTTCGTTTTCTTTGGTAAACGAACTTTGCTTATGGGGCGGGCTTTAGGATCCTATACGCTGGCAGAATTTTTAGGGCAGCGTTACCAATCCCGCTTCATTCGAGGTTTTGTGGCCAGCCAAGTTTTTATAATATTGCCCGTTTATGCTGCGGCTGTGTTGATTGGCGGAGCCCGTTTTATGGAAGGTGTCTTGAGTGTTGATTATGCTGTTGCTGTAATGGTGCTTTCGGGAATCGTCGCGGCCTATGTAATGTGGGGCGGCCTGCGCGGTGTGGTCTATACAGATGCTTTTCAGGCAGTGCTGATGTTTATTTTTATGCTGATTATGCTGATAACTACATATGTCAAACTGGGGGGCATTGTTCCTGCGCATCAGGCGTTAACTAATTTAGCGTCAATGGTTCCTGATTCGCTTAAGGCCGGCGGGCATCAGGGGTGGACTGCTATGCCCAAATTTGGCTCCCCCCTTTGGTGGACCCAGGTCTCCACAATTATCTTGGGAGTAGGTATTGGTGTCTTAGCTCAACCACAGTTGGTGGTCCGTTACCTGACAGTTAGAAGTCCTAAGCAGATGAATAGGGCTGTACTCATGGGCGGTATTTTCATTTTCATGATGACCGGAGTGGCATTTATTGTGGGACCGTTGAGTAATGTCTGGTTTGTTCAGGAGACAGGCAAGATAGCGATTGCCAGTGTAGCAAACGGCAATGTTGATTTGATTATTCCCGCGTTTTTAAAATCCATTATGCCTCAATGGTTCAGCTATTTATTCCTGCTGGCCATGCTTGCTGCGGCGATGTCAACTTTGAGCAGTCAGTTCCATGTTCAAGGCGTTTCACTCACCCACGATATTTTTGGAGCATTTTACGGGCCGGGGAGGAAGCTAAAAAATTCTCTTTTGATTAATCGTCTAGGAATACTGGTGGCACTGGTTGCAGTTGTTTGGCTGAGCTTTGTACTGCCGCCGGGGATTATTGCCATTGCTACTGCCTTCTTTTTTGGTACCTGCGCGGTCACATTCTTACCGATATATGTCGGAGCGTTATACTGGAAGGGTGCCACTCGCAGCGGGGCCGTGGCTAGTATGGTTTCAGGTGCCGTTGTTGTTACATTTTTATTACTTTTTGTCCATGCCAAAGAAGCTGCGGCTGTTGGCCTGGTACAGGCGCTGCTGGGGAGACCTGCATTGTTAGGGTTCCCATGGACTGTGGTAGATCCGTTAATCATTGGCCTGCCTATTTCAACGGCAGTATTTATCGGGGTTAGTTTAGTGACACAGCCCATAAAAGAAGAGCATGTTGAACGCTGTTTTCATGACTTGGAAGATGGAAAATCATCGCTTCCTGGAGAAACCATTAATGCGTAAGCTAGTGTAATAGTAATAATGCTAAAATAGCGGAAGGTTGCAATAAAACTTGCAACCTTTCTTTTTTTTATTCGCAGTCTAGTTTCCTTTCAAAAAAATCCTTTGCAGGAATGTTATGGTATTAAGTCGAATATTGTCTCGAAAAGTAAATTGGAGTGAGTTAAGGTGACTGAGAAAATATTTGCACTTGATATCGGTACCCGAACTGTGGTCGGGTTAATCCTGGAAATTACCCAGCATAGGCCCCGAGTACTGGCTGCAGAAATACGGGAACATAGGGAACGCTCAATGCTAGACGGGCAAATTCACGATGTGCCGCAGGTTGCCGGACTGGTAATGGAGGTAAAGGAAACGCTGGAAAAAGCCACAGACTCAAAATTACCTAAGGTTGCGGTGGCTGCTGCCGGTCGGGCTTTAAAGACCACTAAGGCTGCTGTAATTAAGGCGATTAATTCTATCCAAGAAATTAACGATAACCAAGTATTGGCTCTAGAAATTGAGGCAGTACAAGCCGCTCAGACAAAACTAACTGAAAGTAAAGAGCGTTTGGCTGATTATCATTGTGTCGGTTACAGCGTAGTTAGGTATCAATTGGATGGACAGCCCATAGCTAAACTGACCGGTCAATACGGCAATGAAATTGGTGTCGAAATAATTGCTACATTTCTTCCAAGGGTAGTGGTTGATTCTCTGGTTAATGTGGTTCAAAAGGCTGGACTGGAATTGAGTAGCTTAACATTGGAACCTATTGCGGCGTTAAATATAATTATACCGGCCAGTATGCGGCAGATAAATATTGCACTGGTGGACATTGGTGCGGGGACATCGGATATTGCCGTAACTAATAAGGGTACAGTTACCGGTTACGCGATGGTGCCGGCAGCGGGGGATGAAATTACTGAAGCACTATGCGAACATTATTTATTGGATTTTCATACGGGTGAAAGAGTAAAGCGTAGTCTGTCCGTCGGCTGCGAAGTGGTTGAATTTCAAGATATTGTTGGGGTAGATCACCAAGTAAGTGCCCGGGAGGTTACCGCTGCCATCAAACCCGCTATCGATGATCTGGCCCAAAAAATTGCTGCTGGTGTGTTGGAGGTAAATGAAAAGACTCCTCAGGCAGTAATAGCTATCGGTGGCGGCAGTCAGACACCGCTTCTGACTGAAATGCTGGCGGAAAAATTATCCCTGCCCGGCAGCCGTGTAGCAGTTAGGGGGCGGGAGGCGTTGGCGGTGGAAGGACAGGAGGAAGTTCTCATCGGTCCTCAAGCAGTCACTCCTATCGGTATTGCCGCTTCATGGGAGTATAACAGAGCACTGGAATTCTCGGACATCAAAGTAAATGGTCGGCCTGTCCGCCTGATTAGTGAAAATGGTAAAGGGACGGTTGCAGACGCATTACTGGCTGCGGGAATAAATGCGCGACAGTTATATGGCAGACCGGGGATGGGCTTATCAATCACAGTTAATGGTGAAACTCATATCATAAAAGGGTGTTTAGGTGCACCTGCGTCTATAGCGGTAAACGGTAATGATGCAACTCTAGATACGGAAGTGGCGAATGGCTATCTTCTTGAGATATCCCCGGGGGAGAGAGGGCAGGACGCTAGGGCCACTGTTAAGGAATTGATTAATAGTAAATTTCCTACACGCCAGGTTATAGTAAATGGTGAAATCCATTTAATCGAGCCTAAAGTTATAATTAATGGCACTGAAGCGGATGGGGCAGCATTGGTAACAGATAAGGCGGAGATGAAAGTTATTTATCCGCGTACCGCCAAAGAAATATTAAATTTCATGAAGATACCTCTAAAAAATTATCAAGTTTTCATAAATGGAGAGCATTCGGATGAGAATATCATAGCGGCATCAGATGATAAAGTCGAAGTGGTTCTTGGTTCAAATGAGTCCAATTCTTTTGGCAATATCTTAGTGAACGAAGAACCGGTAGAATTAAAAAAAGACGGCGTAATTTTGACAGATTTATTTAACTATATCGATTTCGATCCTATGCCGCCAACTACCGGCAGTAAATTATTAATGCAGGTTAATGGGTCCGCAGCCGGATTTACTACTATGGTTCATGGTGGTGACCAAGTTACGATAAAATGGCAGTAGCTTTAGTGTAAGGTGAAAAAGTTAAAGAACCCGCCGTATAGCCGTTAACAGCGGGTTTTTTTGTGCTCTTACTAATTATGCTCTGGTGTCAGTGAAGTCTTTAAATAACAAGCCTATAGCCCAGATGCCGGAAATTCCTACCAATGTATACACCACTCGGCTAAGAAGAGATGTCTGTCCACCAAGCAGCGCTGCCACCAAGTCGTAACTGAAAAGACCGACCAGCAGCCAGTTCAGAGCACCAACGATTACTAAGAACAAAGCTGTTTTGTTAATAGTTTCCAAGAAATCACCCCACTTTAATATTAACCTTAATTTTCCCTATTAAAACGATATTATACCTTGTAGGTTGGTAAAAAGCGCGGAAGAGTTAAAGGTGTTAACATTGCTTTTTATTATGATGCAGTTATTGTATAATTAAATTGTAATAATTTGATGGGGGAGGGTTTGATGAGTTATGACTTGGCTGCAAATGCTACTTATATTTTTACCGCTGGCAGTGATTTGGAACCTGCTGCGCAGACGTAAATTTGTGCCCGACAAGACATTACAAACAGAGTTTGTAGCACTGCCGGTGTCGGTAGATGTAATTGGGTATGCTAAAGCGTTGACTGCATGGCTTTTTTTATTTACGCGTACCTTCACCATTACTCCGGGTGTGTATTATATGGGCACTTATGACCCTGAAGCGCCGCTACTGGTAACAGGAAATTATTTTTTAACTCTTTTTTCACTAAGGCGGCGATTAGGAAATCGTAATGTAAGGATACTGGTCATTGATACAGAAGGTATAAATGTGTGGTGTTCTTCTGGAAAAGGCAAGTTTTCTGCGGTGGAAATCATTGAAAAGGCTCGGGCTTGCCATCTGTTAGCAGGTGAGGAAAGCCTCCGGCTAATCCTACCGAAATTTTCTATGGCGGGGGTAAAGCTTAACGAATTGCGCAGTGCTGGTATCAAGCCGGTTATCGGGCCGCTTTATGCTAAGGATTTACCCACTTATCTTGAAGGTACGGTACTGCGTCATCGTACAGAAGATAAAGTTCGCTTCAATCTTGAACAACGTTTTTTTACTGCGGTACCGACAGCAATTCAATTTTTTTATAATTTCCTCGGCATTTATGTTGTTACCCTTGGGTGGTTAGACCAAATTATTGTTATGATTGCGGTAGGGCTGGCTTTTTTTTATCCGCTGCTTTTTCCATACTTGCCTGGTAAGTTATTTGCCACGAAGGGAATTTCTCTAGGAATCATTATGGTAGTGTTATTTGCCGGTTATTATAGTCTGTTTTCGCCTACAGCGTTAATAGCAAATTGCTATCTGGCGCCCTTTATTTTTGCTACTGCCATATTGGTGGGCCTTGGCTATACCGGCAATAGTCCCATCAGCAATTATTCTAGGGTGCGTGAAGAGATAGCCGCATTTCTGCCGGTGATTGTGATTGCCTATATTTTGGCTTTGGTACTGTATGTTGTATTTTAGGAGGTGGTAGGAATGATTAGTATTTCTGAGAAAAAATGTACAGGATGTTCCGTATGCACCCATGTTTGTCCTCATGGCGTTATTGGTATGGAAGGTAGTATAGCCCGGTTATTGTATGAAGACAGGTGTATTGAATGCGGTGCGTGCCAGCTCAATTGTCAGCAGGGTGCTATCTTCGTAACTAAAGGTACCGGATGCTTGGTTTCAATCATTAAAGAGGATATTTTAAAAATTAAAGAAAAAGGATGCGGCTGAGATACAGGCTGCTAAGCAGGCAGTTGCCTGCTTAAACTTTTTATAAGGAACTTTTTACCCCCCATGAAATGTCATAATTCGGGGAGTTGTGGTAAAAATAGTTGAAATTTTTAGAAAAGTGTGCGATAGCTCATGGATTAGCATGCAAGTTTTTTGTTACAATAAGTTAAGATCGTTAGGTAGAAAGAAAGTATTTTAAACAAAGGAGGAGAAATATGGGTGGTAATATTCACGTTAGGTCTCCGTATCATGAGCTGGTATGGCAGATAGCCGGTCAGCAGGGCGAAGGAATTGATTCTACCGGGGACGTTTTGGCTTCTGCTCTTAACGGACAGGGGTACTATTTGTATGGTTATCGGGAGTTTTCTTCCCGCATTAAAGGCGGGCATACCCAATATCGCCTTCGTATCAGTCATAATCCAGTGGGGGCTATCAGTCACAAACTACATATCCTGATTGCCCTGGATCAGCAAAGCTTCACTACCCGAGAACATGCTCTGGTGCCCGAAGGCCTCCTAATTACTGATGAAGACCTAGATATCGGCAATACTCGTACCCGCCACAATGTGGTGGTTGCACCATTAGCTAAACTGGCAGAAGAACAAGGTAATCGTATTGTGAGAAATATGGTAGCGCTGGGAGTATCCGCAGCGGTAATGAATATGGACCCGGAGGTCTTTTCCGAGCGATTGAGAGACCGTTTTGGGAAAAAAGGTGATGCTATTGTAAATCTGAATATTGGTGCCGTTAAAGCGGGCTATCATTGGGCCGTGGATGCAGGGTTATCGGGGCGGCTGCCTTTAAAACCAGGGGATGGCAATTCCCGATTATTTATGATAGGTAACCATGCTGCGGCTTTGGGAGCAGTGATGGGGGGCTGCCGTTTCCTGGCGGCGTATCCTATCACACCGGCGACGGAAATTATGGAGTACCTAAGCAGAACATTGCCGGATGTCGGCGGTGTTGTCGTTCAGACCGAGGACGAAATAGCTGCTGTTACTATGGCCATCGGCGCAGCTTATGCCGGTGCAAGAGCGATAACTTCAACGTCTGGGCCCGGAGTTTCACTGATGGCTGAAGCTATCGGACTGGCAGGTATGACAGAAACGCCGATTGTTATAGTAGATGCCCAGCGTGCAGGTCCAAGTACCGGGCTGCCTACCAAACATGAGCAGAGCGATTTGCTGTCAGCAATTTTGGGTACCCACGGTGAAATACCTAAGGTAGTGATGACACCTAATACTGTCTCGGAGTGCTTCTATCAGACGGCTCGCGCATTTAATATAGCAGAAAAGTATCAGTGTCCGGTAATTGTGCTGTCAGATGTTGCCTTATCTCTAGGTAAGCAGACTGTAGAACCTTTCGATGTCACGAAACTGAAAGTATTCCGGGGTAAGCTGCTTGATGAGCCGGAGGAAACCTTGGAGCCTGGAGCATTATTTCAACGCTATGCCTTTACTCAATCAGGACTGTCTCCCCGCACCATACCTGGTACCCGGGACGGGATTCATAAAGTGACGGGTCTTGAGCATGATGAGACAGGTATGCCGACGGAAAGTCCGGCTCTCAGAATTGCTATGATGGATAAGCGTTTGACTAAGATTCCGGATATGCTGCCCAATAGCACACATTATCAAGGCCCGGCTCAGCCGGATTATCTTTTGGTCGGGTACGGCTCAACATTTGGTGCTATCGATGAAGCGCGGCAGATGTTAGAGGATGAGGGATTTGCGGTAGGCCATCTGCAGTTGAAGATAGTCTGGCCCTTCCCCATTGCTGAGATGGATTTTAATATGGAAGGGGCAAAAAATATTTTTATCATCGAAAATAATGCAACCGGTCAATTGCAGCACCTTCTTAATATGTTCAGTCCGTATGACCGTAAAACTATGCCTATTCGTAAGTATGACGGTCGTCCATTTATGCCCTTGGAAATATATGAGCAGGTTAGGGGGGGCGTATAATGGTTGAAGCAAAGGAGTTTATTCAAAGTGTGAAGCCCAATTGGTGTCCGGGCTGCGGCGGTTTTTCGGTACTTAATGCCTTGACCCGCTCCTTTAGTGAGCTTGATTTAGAGCCCCATAATATAGCTGCCATAACTGGTATTGGCTGCTCAGGAAGGATATCCGGTTATCTTTATTCCTATGGGTTTCATGCAATTCATGGGCGTGCTTTGCCTGTGGCTCAAGGTGTCAAACTTGCAAATAATAATTTGACCGTAGTGGCCGTGGGCGGTGATGGCGACGGACTGGGTATCGGCTTAAATCATCTTATGCACGCAATGCGTCGCAATGTCGATATCACCTATGTGATTATTGATAATCACATTTATGGTCTCACCAAGGGCCAGACATCGCCAACTAGTCCTACTGGTACTGTCTCAAAGACAACTCCCGGTGGCAGCGTTGAAGAAGTTGTGCCGCCTTTGCAGCTGGCACTAAGTGCAGGAGTGGGTTTCTTAGCCCAAGGTTATTCCGGTGACCCCAAGCAGCTTGCACGATTGATTCAGGCAGGAATTAAGTATAAAGGTTTTTCGCTGATTGTAGCGCTTTCTACATGTGTTACTTATAATAAGGTGAATACAATGAAATGGTACCGGGAAAGACTGTATAATCTAGAAAAAGACCAAGGATATTCGCCTGATGACCGATTAAAAGCTATAAATGTAGTTGCAGAAAAAAATGAATTGGTTACTGGGATAGTTTATCAAAAAGAAAAACAAAGGTACGGCAAATTGCTGACGAGGAGTGGGGATGCTGTTCCCGTACATCAAGATTTAACTGCAGATAAACAACTCTTAGATAAACTGATGACTGAATTTGTGTGACCCTAATTAATTGATTTTGGTGAATAATTGCAAGGCATTTTTATAAAACACCTTATCATAGTGTTTTTCCGGCACTAGCTGTTTCACATATTCAATATAGGGCGCTAACTGCACTAGGGGCCAATCGCTGCCAAACAAGAATTTTTCATAATTGTCCACATAGGCCAGACCTGTTTTGAGGTTATTTATCACCGGTTGGTTGTTTAGGGCTTTTTGGATATCTTGGGCGGTTCCGATTACTATACCTGATAAATCTGCGAAGACATTGGGGTTGTTAGATATAACCATAGCTGCGTCAGTAACCCATGGATTGCCGAAATGGGCAAGAATAAAGTTGATTTTTCGGTGTTGTATGGCAGCTTGATTGGTCGATAGCGGGTGCGCGTACTTTAAAAAACTTTTATCACAAAAAGTATCGCCGCAGTGAATAATAATTGGCAGGTTATATGCCTTGGCCAGTTCATAGACCGGTTGGTAGACTTTAGCGTTTGCATCAAAAGCGAAGTAGCCCGGGTAGATTTTTAGGCCCACTACTTTGCTTTTTTCTATGGCGTTTTCCAACCGTGATAATTCCTGCTCACCCCGGTCATACTTAAGGCGTACCGGGTTTATTCCCAAACAAGTATAAAGTTTTTCCGGGTTATCTGCTAAATCCAGGCCCATAGGATTGATTGTATCAACATCAGGGAATAATCCGGGAGTTGCTTCTGCTAGGCCCATTCCTACTGCGGCGCTTATTTTACATTCTGACATTATACTTTCCAGTCCGATTTTTGAATAGTCTACTTCTGATTTTTCTTCTGCCGCTTGCTGGAATACTTGGACTGCAGAATAGTGGAGGTGTGCGTCAATTATCTCCATAGGGATGCTCCTTTAGCTGACTTTAAATAAATCTGAACTAGTAGCCCTGTGGCGGTTATTTTATTCCATTCACATATTCTTTATTCTAGACCTGCTACTATACTGTAAATGGTTAAATTACTAATTTATGGAGGAAACGGTGCTGTGGGCAAGAATAGATAAAGGCCCGGCAGGGTAAAAAAACTTAGTTTAAAATAAAACTTTTTATGCCGTGGCTCGTATTACCTTATAGATGGTGGGAAGGGATGAAGATGATGTCACACAGGGATGATGAGGAAATAATCAATCAGTGCCTGGCCGGAGACAAAGAGGTTTTTTCGCTGCTGGTTGATCGATACAAAAAACCGATGGTGATGTACATCTACGGCATGGTAAAGAATTATGAAGAAGCAAATGACCTCACCCAAGAAACCTTTATTAAGGTTTATAAAAATCTCTGGAAGTACAATTCCCAGCATAAGTTTTCCTCGTGGTTATACCAGATAGCTAAAAATACGGCGTTGGATTTCCTCCGAAAAAGTAAAGAAATTCCAACTGAACAGAGTTTCTTGAGTGAATTTGAAAGTGACCGGGGTAACCCTGAGGAAACCGCGTATCGGGATGAAACAAGGTCGGAAATCATAAAAGCGATGGATGCCCTCCCATCTCACTTAAGGGCGATTTTGGCACTACATCACTTAAATGGTCTTTCTTACGCAGAAATTTCGAAGACCTTGGGTCTGCCAAACCATACAGTGAAGAACAGATTATTCCAGGCCAGAAAAAAACTAAAAGAAAAATTGGTAAGAATGGAGGTGACCGGATGAACCGGTGTGATGAAACTATAGTAATTGCATATTTGGATAACGAGCTGCCTACTGAAGAAGCTGCTGCATTTTTTCGGCATATCCGTAACTGCAAAGATTGTCAGGTAACACTTGAGCAGTATAAAGAGCTTTATGACGAACTGGATGAGGTTTCTATCCGGCCTAGAGAAGACCTGACAGCTGACGTAATGTCACACCTTCCGGATGTAGATTTTACAAGTAAAATTCGCCAGCGCCACTTTATGCATTTGACTGGTATCCTGTTGGTTTTATCAGCAACAGGGTACTTGTATCTACCACTGATGCTACAGAATGTTGGGCCAACATTGGATGCTGTTAAAGTCTACTGGGAGTTGGGCACGGATGTATGGGTTGCTCTGCAAACTTTTGTCAATGCTTTGTTTGTGGTGGCCCGTCATTTTGCTGCGGGTTTGGGTACTCTTTTAGAATCAATTGCCCAACCATCACTACTAGTAACGGTATCATTAATGGTGCTTTTGGTTCAGTGGTTATTGATCAAGTATTTGGCAGTTAATTATGATTGGGGGAACTAATGATGATTAAAAAAATGTTATTGTTAATGGTTGTTGTCGCTGTGATGATTGTTGCCGTTAGCGGCTATGCTTTTGCCGCACCAGTGGGAATGGCGGGGCAAACAGTGGTAGATGCTGATAATTTATCTGCAATAATAGGAAATGCCGTGGTGGATGTGGATGATGGTAATAGTATCGTAAAGATAATGGGCAATATCCATATTCCCCAAGAGCGGGTGGTAAAAGGTGATGTGGTAGCGGTGATGGGGAACATCGATGTTGATGGCAGGGTGGATGGCGATGTAGTTGCCGTGATGGGCAATATTGCGCTCAATAATGTAGTTAATGGTGATGTGGTTTCGGTGCTGGGCAGCATCACCAAAGGACCTAATGCTCAAATTAATGGAGAGACGATTGAGACTAATAGTCCCGGCACATTCAATTTCGTATCCCAGGCGGGTCTTAGTAATCTTAACATAGGTCTGCGAGGCTTACGCTTTGACTGGAGCTTTAAGATATTTAATGCAGTTATTCTTTTCGCATTAGCTTCTTTAGTGCTGGCATTGATGCCTAACCATATTAAAACAATGGCGGTGGAACTGGGAACCGATCCTTTTAGAAAACTTATGATAGGGCTCTTGGCTCTGGTACTAATGCCAGTATTAGTACTTGTTACTGCATTATCACTTATCGGTTTGCCACTGGTTCCGGTGATAATCCTCGTATTTATTGGCACAAAATTTATTGGTTATGTTGCAGTGGCACTATTTATTGGCCACCGAGCCAGGCAGACCGCATCGTTAAACATAAACATATTTTTAGAACTTCTAGTTGGTGTGTTACTGCTTTGGCTGATAAAACTCGTACCATTCCTGGGCCTGCTTACATCATTAATTGTGACGTTATTTGCCCTTGGATTGACCATCGACACCAAGTTTGGTACCCAGAAGCCCTGGTTTAAGCGGCGGGATTACAAATCAATTGAGCCTCCTAGAGAGAAAGAGGAAAACGTTGATGATAAGGAACAAAAGATTGAATAAATTTTTCGACGATACGCCTCCGGTACGCCGGGGGCGTATTTAATATTTAGACTGATTTTCCCGAGTTTTCAAGGAAAATGTTGTTTTTTGACGAATATTATCTATTAACTAACTTACTGCCAGAGGCGGGTCAACGAGAAAGTGGTTAAGATTATACCGGAGGTATTATTATGAAAAGGCTGTCTTTGGCCTTTAGATTAGTGTTTTATTACATGATTTTTGCAGCAATGTGGATTTTGGTGTCCGATTGGCTGCTGGCGTCCATCTTTAAGGATACGGTAGCTATTACCAAACTACAAAATTTCAAAGGTGTATTTTATGTATTACTTACCGGTGGGTTATTGTATTTGAAATTGCGCCGGGAATTTGGTATGCGTCATGAAGTGGAAAATGATCTGCGCCGACATCGTGACCAACTGGAGAAATTAGTAGCTGAGCGAACTACGAAGCTGGCGGCAGCAAATCAGCGGTTAGTGGAGGAAATAAGCAAACAAAAGCAAATCGAAGAGGAATTGAGACAAAGTAATGGACGTTATCGACAGCTGGTTGAATTATCACCCGATGTAATTATAGTTCATAGTGACGAAGTTATCGTTTTTGCCAATAAGGTGGCGGCGGAATTTTTCAGGATTAAATCAACAACTGAACTGATGGGCAAATCAATAGGAGAATTTTTACATCCCGATTATCATCAGGCGTCCAAACAGCGTATCCGGATGGTTCTGTCGGGCCTAACAGCTCCTCTGACAGAATTCAAGGTATTTCGTGCCGATGGAAACACTGTTGACGTGGAAGTGAAGTCAATTCCATTCGTACACCAGGGAAAACCTGCAGTACAAACTGTAGTTAGGGATATAACCGAACGTAAGCGATTAGAAGAAGAAGTTCTCCGGTCAAGCAAGTTAGAATCTATCGGATTCCTGGCCGGAGGGATTTCTCACGATTTTAATAACATTCTTACCATAATCTTAGGCAATGTTTCTTTAGCCAAAGGAAATTTGGACGAGGCTGCATTTATGTTAGATAGATTATCAGAAATTGAAAAGGCGGCTGTTCAGGCTAAGGATTTGACCGGCGGTCTGTTAGCGTTTGCCAAGGGTGACGAACCGGTAAAGATGAGACTGGCATTTGGGCACCTGTTAAAAGAAACGATCAGCCTTGCTTTAAGCGGTTCCAACGTAAAATGCAAGTTTGACATAGCTGACAACCTGCGGTTGGTTGAAGCAGATCCAAGTCAGATTAGTCAGGTGATAAATAATGTAGTTATTAATGCGGTTCAAGCTATGTCTAACGGGGGTAACGTTTATGTATCCGCTGAGAATGTCACTGTTTGGCCACGGAGTATTACTGCCAGAGAAGCAGGCAGCTATGTGCGCATTACCTTTAGGGATGAGGGGCCAGGTGTGTCCCAAGACAATTTGCAGAAGATATTTGACCCATATTTTACTACAAAAGAACACGGTAGTGGTTTGGGCTTAGCTGTGACCTATTCGATTGTAAAGAAACACGGGGGGCACATTATCGTGGACTCCAGCCAGGGAAGGGGAGTGGCATTTCATATTTATTTGCCTGCAGTTTCTTCTAAAGAGGATTGCGGGGGAGATTGTTTGAAGGAGAGCCACTCATAATACAGATAGATTAATCAGATGAGGGCGGGTGAAAGCATGGGGAAATGGTTGGATATAGTCTTTGCGGGGATAGTGGTTATAGGGGTGCTATTTGTACTAATCAGCATCATCTATGGTTTCGGCCATATTTTATACGGGTTAGTGCGTTATTGGCGTATTAGCGTATCTAGTCGTCGTTTATCGGATGGTCTTAATAATCAGAGCTTGCAGGAGTATATAAAATTGCTCGAACGTGCGGATATACCATTTTACCCTGGTTTGTGGAATACACTTAGAAGCACATACCAATTAGTGGATAGGGCAAGTCACATCGATTACGAACTTAAACAGGTATTGAAAAGATTACTTGTTACTGAAGGGGTAAAAGATATATAACATGACATATAAAAGAGTCAGTCATAATGCCCTGACTCTTTTAACAGGAATTCATGTTAGGTATATTTTATAATTTGTAGAAGCGGTTGCCGCTGACATGGTACTCAATTCCCAAGATATTTTCCAGTACCCAACGGATGTTACGATCCTTTCGAACCACCAAATCCTTAATATTGTTGTTGAAGAACATGTTAAATCACCCCTTGTCATTGATAACTATTTTCAATTACCATTTTAATGCAAGTTCTTAATTTGGTCAAGGGTTTTTTAGAAAAAATTCATTAGCCCAACACATTATCGAGAAACATCATAATCACAAAACCCAACAACAGCGAATGGGTGGCTGCCTTTGAAGAAGAGTTTTTTTGAGTTTCGGGGATGATTTCATGGCTGATGACAAAGAGCATGGCGCCGGCAGCGAAGGCGAGTGCCCAAGGCAGGATGGGATTGGCAATCTGCACCAGTCCCACTCCCAATAAGCCGCCGATGGGTTCCACCAGACCAGTGGCCAGAGCGATGGAAAATGCTTTTCTTGAGGAAAGGCCTTCTCTGAGCAAAGGAAGAGCTACAGCTAATCCTTCCGGCATATTCTGCAAGCCAATGGCAACCGCTAAGCTTATACCGTTGGCGATGTCGCCGTTACCGAAACCTACGCCTACGGCCAGCCCTTCAGGGAAATTATGAACTGTAATAGCCAGGGTAAACATTAGAGCGCGCCGCATGTTATCATGGTTTTGCCCGGGGCCCTTCAGCAGGTTGGTATCGGGGAAATATGCATCAACCTTATCTAAGAAAATACCGCCTAGGAGTATCCCCCCCAGAACAATTGCAGCTGCCTTCACACCACCACCTGCAGCTTCAATAGCTGGAATAATTAAGCTAAATGAGGTCGCTGCCAGCATTATCCCGGCAGCAAAACCCAACAATACATCCATCAACCCCTTAGGGATGTCTTTAGTAAAAAATATGGGAATGGAACCAACGCCTGTTGCTAAACCTGCCGCTAAGCTTGCCAGTAGTCCTAACAGTATGATGTTATCAAACTGCGTAAGGTACTCTATCACCGACTGTCACCTCCATCTTCATAATTACAATATGCAAAGAGCGATATTTTGTGTTTGCTGCGGCATTTTTTACGGGCTAAGAACCTCGTAAGGAATTAACAACATTGAAAGATAAAATATTAAAGGGTTAAAGTAATTAAGCTGTAGTTCACAAAAAATGTATTTAAAAGAGGATTAAAGGCAAAAGTTCTAGAAATAATTTTTTAATGATATTTGGGGATAATTAAATGGCAGGGGGTGAAATGTTATGTCTTGGGTGAAACATTATCATGATGACCATATGGCTGTAATGCGCTTATTGGCAAAACTGGAGGGCAATATTAAGGAAATTGAAATGGGGGAAAAGAGAACCCATCTAAATTTAGAGTTAGAAGAGTTTGCCAGAGTGATTCGGGAGGTAATAATACCGCATTTTAAACATGAAGAAACGGGGATTTACGCACGGATTGCCGAGGTAAGCGAAGAAGAACGGGATTTTATTAATAGAATGCTTGAAGAACATCGTCGACTTTATGTTGCTTTCGAGGATTACTTATCTGCCGTGGACTCGCTGGATGAGGCCAAATTGGCTGCGGCTGGTAAAATCATAATAGACATTTTGGCAAAGCATATAAAGAAGGAAGAACTGGTGATCCCTAAGATTGCTGCAAAACTAGACATTAGTTAAACTCTGCTGCCACACACCCATTGATAATATTCTTGACATTATTAGCAGCTTGTGGTTAAATGAACAAAATACTTATAAAAACTATGAACAGGAAAAGTAGATTTGGTTGGAAACCTATAGCGAACCGGGGACAGTGGAAGCCCGGCGGCGACCACTAAGTTGAAGTTCTCCTGGGAGTTGTGAGCTGAATGCTGATTTAGCTATTAGGCGAGACGGAGCTTCCGCCGTTACAAGGAAGAGGGTATAAGGATTATCCCGTACCTGCGAGTTGATAAGAACTCTCCCGCTAGGGTGGTTTACGAGTAACCTCGTCCCTAGGACGGGAGCTTTTTGATATCTATGGGTTATCCAGTACTTTAAGAGGGTCGTTTTGACCAATCAGGGTGGTACCGCGGAGGCGCCACAGATTCCGTCCCTGTGTTGACGGGTCTGTGGCGCATTATTTATTTGGAGGGGTAATTATGATAGTAGTAATGCAGCTTAATGCTACAAAAGCCGAAGTGGACAGTCTTATTAATCGCTTGGAGGTATCCGGTTTCCAAAGCCACATTATTAAGGGAACAAACCGATTGGTGATTGGTGCGGTGGGTTTTCCCGCGGCACCGGAAAATCCGGGTTTGGAGCGAATGCCCGGTGTGGAAAAAGTGGTGCCAATTATGCAGCCATATAAACTAGCTGGTCGGGAAATAAAACCTGACGACACGGTAATAAATGTAAAGGGTATTGAAATAGGCGGACGCTCTGCTGTAGTTATTGCCGGACCCTGTGCGGTGGAGAGTAGAGAGCAGCTTTTGGAAGCTGCAGTAGCAGTGAAGAAGGCAGGGGCAAGTATCATAAGGGGCGGCGCTTTTAAACCAAGAACTTCCCCATATAGCTTTCAGGGTCTGGAAGAAGAAGGTTTAGAGATTTTAAAAGAAGCCGGCAACCTAACTGGTTTGCCGGTAATTACCGAAGTTATTGATGAGCGCAGCGCGAAGATGGCCTGTGATTATGCAGATATCCTCCAGGTCGGTGCGCGCAACATGCAGAACTTCCAGCTGCTTAAATTGATAGGCCAGACCGGTAAGCCGGTAATGCTGAAACGCGGTATTTCAGCTACGATTAATGAATGGCTAATGGCCGCTGAGTATATCATGGCTCAAGGAAATTATAAAATAATTTTGTGCGAACGGGGCATTAGAACTTTCGAAACTGCCACCAGGAATACCCTGGATATCAGTGCCATTCCGGTGGTGAAAGGATTGAGTCACTTGCCGATAATGGTAGACCCCAGTCATGCCAGTGGAGATTGGCGGTTGGTTTCGCCCCTGGCTCGTGCCGGACTTGCCTGCGGAGCTCATGGCGTGATGGTGGAGGTACATCCCAACCCCAAGCAAGCTCTGTGTGACGGGCAGCAGTCTTTAAGTATAGAGAATTTCAAACAGACGATGAAAGACCTGAGCATGTTTATCCAATAGTTAGTTATCAAGCCGCCCGAGGAGGGCGGCTTTTCAGACTGCTTTCCTTGTTGGTATAATCCTTGCATTTAATTTATTGTATATTCGCGCAATTTCGTCAAATTAAACCAAGGCCGCACTGATGGGAAGAGAAGGGTTCTAACCCTGAAGCTTCTTAGTTAAGAGTCGGCATTTGTGAACATTTCTTTACAGAAATTTACCTGCTCGTGAATGAATGTTCACTATCTGGGGTTAAAAGGGGGTGCAGCGGATTAAACGGGTTTAGGGATTTTATGGTAAATGCTGATATGCTGAATAGTCTACATTTTACAGGAATTTTCATATTATATAATTTTCAAAGGGGAGTGGAAATATGGCTGATTTAGTTTATAAGACATTGGGAGATACATTGGATGATACCGCAGCGGAATTTGGGGATCGAGATGCTTTAGTCTATGTCGAAACGGGACTGCGATACAACTATAAGCAATTTCAGGCTGTAGTTGACGAAGTTGCTAAAGGTTTGATGCAGTTGGGAATTAAAAAAGGTGAGCATGTGGCAATATGGGCGACAAATGTCCCGGAATGGGTCGTAGCTCAGTTTGCCACTGCTAAGATAGGGGCGGTATTGGTAACGGTTAATACCAGCTATCGTACTCATGAACTGGAATACTTGTTACGACAGTCTGACTCAACTACACTTATTCTGATAGACGGTTTTAAAGGTACCAGTTATGTGGATACGGTTTACGAAATTTGCCCTGAACTCGCAGCCGGGGAACCGGGCGGATTAGAATGTAAAAAACTGCCCAAACTAAAAAATGTTATTTACATTGGGCAGGAGAAAAGAGCAGGAATGTACACATGGGATGATATCGTTAATATGGGTGGTGAAGCATCTGACGAGGAACTGCAGAGGCGTCAGCAGAGCCTCCGTTATGACGAGGTAATAAATATGCAGTACACATCAGGCACCACCGGCTTTCCCAAGGGAGTAATGCTGTCTCATTTTAATATCTTAAATAATGCTATAAATGTAGCGGAATGTATGGGTTTATCCAACAAAGATAAACTTTGCATACCGGTACCTTTTTTCCACTGCTTTGGTTGCGTGATGGGTACCCTAGCTTGTGTGGCCAACGGCGCTGCCATGGTTCCCACTATCGAATTTAACCCTAAAACGGTGTTAAAGGCGATTGAACAAGAAGGGTGTACGGCGGTTCATGGTGTTCCCACCATGTTTATAGCCGAGTTGGCTGACCCGGACTTTTCAGCTAAAGATCTTTCAACTTTAAGAACTGGCATTATGGCAGGCGCTCCCTGCCCGGAAAAAGTGATGAAGCAGGTAATGGAGGATATGGGTTGTAATGAGGTAACGATTGCCTACGGACAGACCGAGTCTTCACCGGTAATTACTCAAACTAGGCGAACTGATAGTATCCAGCGTCGGGTTTCTTCAGTGGGCAGAGTGCTGCCTAATGTTGAAGCTAAAATCGTGGACCAGGTGACAGGAGAAGTCTTACCACCGGGAATACAGGGTGAATTATGTACCCGTGGTTATTTGGTGATGAAGGGGTATTATAATATGCCTGAGGAAACAGATAATGCCATTGATGATGATGGCTGGCTGCATACCGGTGACTTGGCCACAATGGATGAAGATGGATATTATACAATAACCGGCAGACTAAAAGATATGATCATTCGCGGGGGCGAAAATATTTATCCTCGGGAAATCGAAGAGTTTCTTTACATTAATCCCAAAATATTAGATGTTCAGGTATTAGGTGTGCCTGACGAGAAGTATGGAGAACAGGTCCTGGCCTGTATCAAAAAACAGGAGGACGTGGAGCTTAGCCCTAAAGAAGTTCAGGAATTTTGCCAAGGCAAAATTGCCCGCCATAAAATTCCCTACTATGTAATGATAATGGACGAGTATCCAATGACCGCTTCAGGCAAAATACAGAAATTTAAGCTTCGAAAAATGGCTGTTGAGGAATTGGGGTTGGCTGATGGCAAGGCAGTAAGCTAAAAAAGACGAAAGAAAGCGGTTCCGGCGGTTAAAGCAGCTGGAACCGCTTTTTTAGATGTAAGGAAAACACCCAAGAAAGCATTATTTCATAAAAAAATGACAATATGTTTATTTCCGTAGGAAACTGCGGGTTGTGAATAATTTTCTGTACATGGGGGCGCCCACTTTTAGCACATCCTAAATGTATTTAATTTTCTGAAAATGCTTGACGGACCAAGGAGGCCTATGTATAATTGTTATATAACAATAGTACAATATAATGCAAGGATGCTTTAACAGGGTGGGTAAATCGATAGAGAAAGAAGGATGGGGTATGGAACACCTGTGCATTGACCAATCCAGCGGTGTGCCGATTTATGTACAGTTAAAGGAAAAAATTAAATATGCTATTGCTACTGGTGTTTATCCGCCGGCGAGCAGACTGCCAACGGTACGCAGTTTGGCAGTGGCTTTGAAGATAAATGTTAACACTGTTAGTAAAGTGTATTCAGAATTAGAACGGGAGGGGATATTGGCGACAAAACAAGGCAGAGGCACTTTTGTAGGAGAGGTAACTGTATCGGAGAAAGAGGTAAAAGAACAGAAACTGAGGCAGATGGCCGAGCAGGTGCAGATTATTGCTCATGAACTGGGAGTAACGCCCGGGGATCTGCTGGAAATGCTGAAGAAGCGCCTAGTTTAAAAATAATTAGCAGGGGGTGAAAGCTTTGAGTCCGACAACACCTACTCCGGAGATGCCGGAAATTCCAGGTGAAAGACCAGATGGCAATCTGAAGGGAGCAGCTATAGCGGCCCTAATTATCATCGGTGGTTTGGCAGTGCTTGCGGGGATTTATACAACCAATTTAGTGTTAATTGCAGCAACTACATTGGCTCTAATCTTGGCCCTGGCGTCAGTGAGAATTGCGGCCCAATGGCAGAAAGTAATTATACTGCGACTGGGTAAATACCATAATACAGCTGGCCCCGGTATGTTTTTCCTGATGCCTTTTGTGGATTCTGTGGCGTATTGGATTGACCAACGGGTAATGATTACCTGTTTTAATGCAGAGCAGACTTTGACTAAAGATACTGTTCCGGTGGATGTTGATGCTGTCATGTTTTGGGTAGTTTGGGACCCGGAAAAGGCTGCGTTGGAGGTAGCGGATTATAAATCTGCCGTCTCATGGGCTTCTCAAACTGCATTGAGGGAAGTAATTGGGCGAACTCCGCTGGCGGAGATGCTGGCAGCAAGAGAAAGCATTGATGAGGAGTTAGTGAAGTTGATAGATCGGCGGACAGAGCCATGGGGCATTTCGGTGCAAGCAGTGGAAATACGGGATGTGGTTATCCCCACCAACTTACAGGAGGCGATGTCCCGAGAGGCCCAAGCGGACAGGGAACGAAAGGCTAGGATTATTCTTGGTAACGCTGAACTGGAAATTGCTTCAAGCTTTGCCGAGGCATCCAAAGTCTATATGGGTAACAATACTGCTTTGCAGTTAAGGGCTATGAATATTCTCTATGAAGGGTTGAAAGAAAAGGGTGCTTTGGTGGTAGTGCCCAGCAGTGCGGTGGAAACCATGGGGTTAGGGGCTGTTTCCGGTTTAGCTTCATTAGCCGGGGAACAGGCTGGCAATGCAGCAGGGAAGCTGCCTCAGGGGGAAGGAGGCTAGAGTAATGTGGCCACTTTATTAACCAAAGTAAAACGATTTATTCGAGAGCATGACTATGTACGCTTATCTAAACGAACTTTATTGTTAGTTATGTTAGTCGCAGGGTTTGGTTTTTCTGCAGCAGCTGCATTAACTTGGGAGGTAACCAACAGCTCTGATTTTTGTGGCAATGTTTGCCACCTAATGACACCGCAGGCCGTTACCTTTAAGCAGTCGGCACATGCGGAAGTTGACTGTACAAATTGTCATTTAGGCATAGGGGTGTCACCCCAGTTAGTGGCACGCAAAGCCACAGAGTTGACTCAAGTTTATAAAAACCTTGCCGGCGCCTACGAAACACCGCTGCAAATAAAACATTTGCGGCCTGCCAGATATACTTGCGAAAAGTGCCACTGGACTGAAGCATTCTACGATGATAAGGTAAAAGTCATCAGGCGCTTCAATGAAGATAAGGCAAACTCACTGGTGAAAACAGCGCTGGTAATCAAGACTGGTGGAGGGACTTCCCGAGAGGGGAAAGGGTATGGTATTCACTGGCATGTGGAAAATAAAGTTGAATACATTGCCACTGATTCCTTGAAACAAAATATTCCCTGGGTGCAGGTTACCAATGAGGATGGAGTAAAGGTTACTTATATTGAGAAGGAAAAAGAACTGGATACAGAGCAAATAGAAACGATGGAGAAACGGGTAATGGATTGTATCGATTGCCATAACAGGGCATCACATTATATTCCAAACCCGGATAGAGCATTGAATGAAGCTATTGCAGCGGGGAGCATCAGCAGAGACATTCCTTGGGTAAAGAAAAACTTTTTGGCGCTATTGCAGCAGAGAGACCTGAGAGACGCCAAATTTGAGCAAGAAATAAAGATTCTTAATGAAATGTACCAAGAACAGTATTCCGGGCTAGGAGATACAATTCTGGAAGATGCATTTGATGAACTACGGCAGATTTACCGCCAGACTGTATACTCGGACATGGAAATTAACTGGCGCACCTACCCTGATGGACTTGGGCATAAAGATTTCCCTGGTTGTTTCCGTTGTCATGACGGCCAACATGTAACTGAGAGCACCACAGTAGATCCTGCTAGAAAGGTTATCCGCAAAGAATGCAATCTCTGCCATTCAGTACCGCTAAAACTTGAAGCGGGCGAGATTGATGCTCAGCCGGTGTTAGAGGAGGTTTTAAATACGGCCAGCGAACCAGAAACCCATTTCGACGCTCAATGGGCAGATAATCACGGCTCATACAAAAATGACAGTTGTTATAGCTGCCATGAGCGGGAAGGATATAATGTTGAAGAATTTTGCAGCAACGGCAGTTGCCACGGTTATCGATGGGATTTACCCAAGGTTACGCGCTTTTATGCCGGCAAAGGTATTAACTGTATTCAATGTCACCAAATTGCGGAGACTGGTGCCCACGGGGTAAGGGAACATCAAATAGACTGCATCAGCTGCCATGACCAGGTTAGCTGGCAGGCAGATACCAAGGCATGTGAGAGTTGCCATAATACTGATAATCATGAGGAAAAGAGCAGATGTTGGGATTGTCACAACTTTAGAGAGGAAGATGAAGCAAAAAGCTAAAACAATTATCTAAATATTCAGAAATCCAATTGACTTATGGAGTTACCGGTGGTACAATAATTGTAATAGTACAGTATGACAATTTGATTACATTTTGCAGAAGGCTTCCATCCATTATGGATGTGAGCCCGGAGGCCGGAGCCCTCGAGGCCAGAGTCCGGAGGCCGATGCCTTTTGCATATAAATTAGAAGTAGTGGTGAAAATACACTCCCCCAGGGAGTTGAGCCCCAGAGGCCTGTATTACAGGCCACTACTATTTTATTTTCCACAAGAAGATGCTGTAGCTATGAAATAGGGCATTTTGAGGGCAAAGTTCAATTTTGGCAGAAGGCTTAAAAAAATTAATAAAGGAGGTCCGAATAAGATGACAGCTTTATTACGTAGAGTGGGCGATGTGTATGTCTACGTGCATGCAGGTCTATTTATCACTTCGTTGGCATTACAGACGCTGGCCGGATTGACGGTTCTTGCAGTATTACTGTTAGGAATGCTGGGAATATTTAGCTGACGGCTACTTTGGTGATGTGTTACAATTTAGAAAGACCTAAATTTAAAGCAGGTGGTTAACATTGTCGAATGGGATATTCGAAATATCTGTTAATCTCCCTGGAGGGATCCCGGGAGAAATTTTCTTCGGCCTCTTAAAGGCAACCAAACGCTACGGCTCGTTGAGCAGGGCAGCGGAAGAAGTTGGTGTTTCTTATCGTTACGCTTGGGGTTTAATAAAAAAGGCAGAAAAACAGCTTTCTCTACAGCTTTTAATTACTAAAAGCGGCGGTAGTTCCGGCGGTGGAGCAGAGCTTACCGCTGATGCAGAGGAAATGATGGCAGATTTTCTAAATTTAACCGGTGAAATTGCTAATCATCAACAGATGGTCAAGGATAGCAATCATAAAGTAAGCGGTTATTTATTGTTGGCTACCACTCTTGAGCCGGTGGAGACGGGATTACTTGCGGTTCTGGCCGATGCGTTTCTGAAGGAGACGGGAATTAATCTAAGGCATATACCTGCAGGCAGCGGGCAGGCAATGGAAATGGCCAGTCAAGGACGGGTAGATCTGCTGCTAACTCATGCCCCGGTGTTAGAATTGGAATTTATTCAGGCGGGTTTGGGAGCAAAACGCCAAGAAATTATGTCTAATCCGTTTATCCTAATTGGACCGAATAATGACCCCGCGGGAATAAGGAATAAGGATATAATGTCTGCCATGTCCCAGGTGGCAGCTTTTGGGGCAGCGTTTATTTCTCGTAATGATAATTCCGGAACGCATTTAAAAGAAAAACAATGTTGGGAAAAATTAGGCATTAATCCGGTTAAACCTTGGTATCGTGCTTCTAGTCATGCTTTAATGGGGAATTTAGGTGTGCTCAAACAGGCAGCAATGTGCAGGGCCTATGCATTGGTGGACAGGGCTACATTTCTGATGTTTCAGAAGTCAGATAATAGCTTGAAGATAGCGGCTTGGGGAAATGAAGATTTTCAAAACCCATTTTCTCTGGTAACATTGAGCAAACAGCATTTTCCCTATTTAAATCATAATGAAACGGAAGCCTTTTTTCAATGGATTACTAACAGGAATGTTCTTAAATTAATAGCGGAATTTGGCAAACAAACTTTTGGGCAGACACTGTTTTATCCCAAAAAGTAGTTGAGACACAAAAAAATAACTTGAATTGAGGCAAGGTCCAGTTTATAATTACAGCAGAGGGCCTTATTTTTTAGTCCCGTTATGCACAAAATTACATAACGATGAACTCCGAGCCTCTGTACCTAAGGTTTAATGGTGCTATGGGATTGAGGCCGTGGGCGTTTGCCTGATGGTAAGACTGGAAACTGTTTTGCCACCCGTGTTTTTGGAAAGGAGGACTGGTAGATTGAAGTGGCGGGTCAGTTTTTCTTGGGCTCGTTTTTTGTTATTTAGACCTAGTTTAACGAACAAAAAACTCAAAATGTGAGGAGAGAGGAACTATGATAAATGGGAATCGTTTAGCATATATAGTTTTACTTATTATAGTTATGGGACTATTCGCAGTAGGATGCGGGCAGCAGACTGCACCGCCGGCGGATACGGGAAAACAGCAGGCGGCTGATGAAAATGCAGGGAAAACTGATGACCAGGTTCTAGATAAAGAACTGCTGCTGGCGACTACCACCAGTACCTATGATTCGGGATTATTGGATGTGCTTGAGCCGGATTTTGAAGAAAAAACCGGTTATGATTTGCAAATAATATCTAAGGGGACCGGGGCCTCATTGAAGCTAGGGCAAAATGGCGATGTAGACGTACTGTTGGTTCATGCCAAGGATAGAGAATTAGCACTGGTGGAAGAGGGATATTTCATTAATCGCCACGATGTGATGTATAACGATTTCATTATCCTCGGGCCGGAAGAGGACCCTGCCGGAGTAAAGGGAATGACTAATGCAGTTGAAGCTTTTAAGAAAATAGCTGATGCGCAGCTAGAATTTGCTTCCCGAGGTGATAACTCCGGTACCAACATGAAGGAATTGGCAATCTGGGAAAGTGCGGCTATTGAACCTACCGATGACTGGTACCTATCCTTAGGGCAAGGTATGGGAGATACACTGCGAGTAGCCAATGAAAAGCAGGCTTATACCTTGTCCGATCGCGGAACCTACATTGCAATGAAGGATAAATTAAACTTAAAAGCATTGGTGGAGGGCGATCAGATAATGTTTAACCAGTATGGCGTTATGGCCGTAAATCCGGAAAAACATAACGGTATTAACGCTGAGGGTGCTGATGCTTTTATCCAGTATATGCTTTCGCCGGAAACCCAAGTAAAAATAGGTGCATATAAGAAGTATGGCGAACAGCTATTTACTCCGAATGCCTAGCAGATAATGGACATCCCCGCCGGAACCTATGTTATACTTATCTAAAAAGGTGCAGGTGGGGTTTCTTTATTGAAGGAGGTTGATGGGGTGGCCGAAATTTGGGCCGGATTGGCACAGGCTTTAACGTTAATTATGACACTCAACAAGGAACTATTGGGAATAATATTTTTGTCACTTTATGTTTCCGGGGCTGCTGTGTTAATCGCGGCAGCATTAGGTATCTCCATAGGTGCATGGATCGGTATTCGTGATTCTAGGCGTCTGCGGTGGTTGGAAAAGACAATTTACACTTTAATGGGACTGCCGCCGGTGGTGGCAGGATTGTTGATATACTTGCTTCTTGCCAACCATGGTCCTTTGGGGCCTCTGGATTTGCTTTTTTCTCCGGCCGCTATGATTATAGCGCAGACGGTGCTGGCCGTACCTATAATCACAGGACTTACTATGGTAGCGGTGAGGGATAAAAATTCAGAAGTTAGGGAAACAGCCGTTACTTTGGGTGCTTCCGCCAAGATGGTGGCTTTTACCGTTATTAAGGAGGCTAAACGGCCCATAAGTGGTGCCGTAATAGCAGGTTTTGGCCGGGTTATTGCTGAAGTAGGTGCGGTGATGATGGTAGGCGGTAATATTCAGGGTCATACTCGCGTAATGACTACGGCAATTGTTTTAGAAACACGCAAAGGAAATTTTGAACTGGCTATTGGTCTGGGTATTGTTCTTCTAGCATTAGCATTTATAATCAATTCCCTATTGTATACGGTTCAACGAGAGGGAGGAAATTAAACTTGCCTGCTTTTCAACTTGAAGGTGTTACTAAAGAGTTTAAGGGTAAATTGGTGTTGGATATCCCGGAGTTAGTGATTGAGCATGGCTGTATTTATGGCATTGTGGGGCCTAGCGGCGCTGGAAAGAGTACACTGCTGCGACTGCTGAATCTACTGGAAATACCGAGCACAGGTCGGATATTTTTTAATGGTATTTCCACTGACACAAATACAAAGTCTCGGCTTAACTTAAGGCGAAGCATGACCATGGTTTTTCAAAAACCAGTGTTGTTTGCCACATCAGTACTTGATAACGTAACATACGGCTTGACAGCACGAGGCATATCTAAAAGCACGGCCCGTCGGGAAGCATTTTATGCACTGGAAAAGGTGGGTTTGAAAGAATTTACCCAGCGTAACGCCCGTTCATTATCTGGTGGTGAAGCCCAGCGGGTTGCCCTCGCTAGAGCTGTAGTGCTTAAGCCTAAAGTGCTGCTCTTGGATGAACCTACATCCAACTTGGATCCTGCGAACGTAGCAATAATAGAAAAGATCGCCCGAGATTTAAACCGGGAACGGGGTACCACGGTGATGATGGTAACTCATAATATTTTTCAAGCTAAAAGATTAGCGGGAGAAATAATATTTATGTATCAGGGTCGGGCGGCGGAGAGTGGCCCAGTTGAAAAAATATTTCAAAACCCCGATGATAATCGCACTAGGGCCTTTCTTAATGGCGAGATGATTTTTTGAAAGCTTTTCACATTTGGTTGATGTGGTATTAGAATATTGCGGGGTGAGAAAATGCACTTTACGGCAATAATTTTGCTTGGATTGTTGGCAGGGGTACTCAGCTCGCTGCTGGGTATTGGCGGTGGGATAGTCTTGGTCCCCGGCATGATTTATCTATTGGGTTTGCCGGTGGATAAAGCAGTAGGAACATCCCTGGCCATTATTCTTCCCACTGCGCTGGTTGGTGTATACCGGCACACTACCTATGGCAACGTAGACTGGAAGGCGGGTTTGCTAATAATTGTCGGTTCAGTAACCGGGGCTTGGCTGGGGGCTTGGTTAAGCAGATTAATACCGGCGGAAATATTGAAGAAATTGTTTGCCGGGCTTATCGTTCTGGTGGCAATTAAAATGTGGCGTGGCTAGTTTTATGCGTGTGCTTGGCGTGTAAATATGGCCAGCAAGTCACCTGATGTAACTGATACTGAGGCGCAATTACCGCTAAGCTCATTACTGATACCTCGTGTTGTGCCCAGATGGATTGAAGCGTTATCCAGGGGATACTTCATTCCATCCAGGGTGACGCCGCTGACACATTCTGACAGGGGGAGGAGCGAAAGCAAATCGCCGGGTTCTCCCTGGATAGATAGATGTGTCCCCACTAAGCGAGCCCAGCCTGTGTCAGTAAAAATAGTTAACTGCAGACCTAATTTTTGGGCGGCGAGACACAAAAGAACGTTGGCAAGGGAATGATCTAAGCGGCTCCCTAAAGCGCCAAACAACAGAACTTTACTAAAACCTTTTTTTGTGCAGTAATGCAATGCCAATTCTGTATCTGTTTGATCCTTTTCCACGGGATGTTGTTGGATAGGCACACCCATTTGTTCCATGGAACGGCGGGCAGCTAAATTAATAGAATCCAAATCGCCCAGCAGCACGTGGGGTTGGATGTTCCAGCGGGTTAAAATACTTGCCGCACCGTCCACACAAACGATAAAGTCCGTCTCCATTATTTGTTTTTTATTTTGTTCCAGTAAGTCCAGATTGCCGTTGGTGATAATGGCTGCTATTTTATTCATGTTATCCCCTCGGGTACTAGTATAGTCCAATGTTTGATATTATAAAAGTAACTTCACTGAGACATAGGTTGCATTTCTTGCATAAAACCTTTTTGTTTGGTTAGGATGGCCATGACCGATACCGAAAGAACTAATTCAGGCAGCAAATATGAGCCGTTATAAATCAAGGAGTAAATCCAGACGTTCTGACCTACGGGTGTATATTCGGCAAAGAAAATTACGCCTGACAGTACATGTGCAAAACCTCTGGCTAGGGTGGCAGCGGTAATACCAAAGTAGAAATGCTTTCGCCAAAGGCCTGTCAGTCCCAACAAAGTAAACGCTATCGGATAATCTAATAGGGCTTGCATCGGGTAATAAATTTTAGCACCCAACAAGAGTTGGCCTACTCCGAATAACAGTCCGCCGATTAGACCGGTACCCGTCCCCCAACGAATTGCCAAAATAAATATCGGTATCATTTCCAAAGATACCGAGCCGCCCTGGGGCATTTCAAAGAGCTTCAGCATATTCAGTGCCATAGCCAAGCCAACCAACATTCCTGTTTCAACCATCATGCGTATGTTTTTCAAGGTTACTCCCCCTCGTATTTGCCCGCCAAAGTAAAACCACAGACCAACCAAGGCCTGCGGTATAACCATCTAAGGTCCGCTTCCCTCCGCTGGTATTATCCAGTTCAGGTACAAAGGGTCGGTGGCAGTAACCACTCTCTCAGCCAAAGGCTCCCCCAGCGAGCATAATGTAATTTTGTTTCTATCATAATACTATGGAGACGTTAATGCAACTATTACATCTTTCTTATTCTGTGATTTACTTGGGAGGTGTTTATCTTTAAAACTGTGGTTCTCACTGGAGCGGGGATTTCCCTTAGTGCAGGAATTCCCGGGTATGATATGCATTGGCGGGGCGTGCCATTAAGGGTCATGCTTACCCGGCAGTGGGCTAATGCACATCCAAGACTATATCGGGAGCTCTATCAAGAGATGCTTACCTGGATGGATAAAGAACCGACCAAGGCGCATTATGCTATAGCTAAAGCAGGGATTCCCGTGGTAACGGAAAATATAGATAGGCTTCATCAGAAGGCCGGGTCAGAGACGGTAATAGAACTGCATGGCAACCTAAAACAAGGAATAGCTTTACTGGGCGACCCAATTAGGAATTGGGAAAAGGCCAAAGACACTGTTGCCGCTGCAGATCATCTCCTGGTAATAGGTTGTAGTCTTGATGTTAAACCTGCCGGAGATTTGCCTAGTGCAGCTAGGGAGCAGGGTACTCAAGTTTCTATTATTAATGAGGACGCTGACCAGGCTGTTCCCGCTTGGTTGAAGAGGCTTAAGCTGACCTGAGTATCTTTCCAAAAAATGGTATGAAAAGCAGGACTTTTTATTTTTATTAGGGAATTATTAATATACGACCAATACACCAGGGTTTGAAATTGATAACAGGAGGAAAAGCCATTGACGGAGCAGAAAAAAATAATTATGTACACAGACGGCGCTTGTTCGGGGAATCCCGGACCCGGCGGATATGGAGTAGTGTTATTATATAAAGGCCACCGAAAAGAACTTTCCCAAGGATATAAGAATACTACAAATAACCGAATGGAAATGATGGCGGTCATTAAAGGGTTGGAGGCAGTAAAAGAGCCCTGTGCTGTAGATGTTTACAGTGATTCAAAATACTTGGTGGATAGTATTAATAAGGGTTGGGCTGCCCGTTGGCGGGATAATAATTGGATGCGTAATAAAAAGGAAAAGGCTTTAAATGTAGACCTATGGGGGAAATTGCTATCGCTTTTAGATAAGTACCAAGTAAGCTTTTACTGGGTTAAAGGGCATGCCGAAATTGAGGAAAACGAACGCTGCGATTTTCTAGCTACAGAGGCCTTAAAAAACTCTGATTTGTTGGAAGATACTCAGCCGACTTAAAGTTTTTTTCGTTGAGGGCTGCAGGGGGTGAACTGCATGAAGAAAGGGTATGTATTCGTTTATGGTACTTTGATGGACGGTTTCTGGAATTATGAAAAACATCTTAAGCCTCATGTAATTGGCAAATGGGAGGCATGGGTGTCGGGCACGCTCTATCATCTTCGAGAAGGATACCCTGCCCTATTGGAGGGTGACAATCCGGTTTATGGTAACTTAGTGCAGTGTCGACAGTTTGACAAAGCTATTGCCATCTTGGACCGGCTTGAAGGGTATCATGGACCCGGACATACCAATCTTTACGAACGAATCACCAAGGCAGTATTTCTTCACGACGGTGAGGTTTTTGAGGCATTTACCTACGTGTATAGTCCTGCCCGCCTTCATGAGGTAGAAAAATTTGGGATTTTAATCCCCAGTGGCAGCTGGCGTGAATACATAGAAGAGAGAAAGGCCGTAAAGTAATAAAGATTTCCCTGGCCCCGTTTAATACGGGCCAAATTTATTTAGATGACTTTATTTTAATGGAATGATGCAGGAAGAAAGATTCTTTTCAAGAAAATATAGTTTATACATTAGTGGTTATGAAATTAATTGTAGCATTTATGGACCAGTCATTATAATGATTAAAGCAGACAAATTTCGGAGGGAGGAATTCAAATGAAAATCGTTGCTATTAACGGCAGCCACCGTAAAGGTAAAAATACGGCAAAAATGTTGGAAACGGTGCTAGAAGAAGCGTCATCACTGGGGGCTGAAGTAGAGTTAATGGAGCTTTGCGATTATGACATTAAGCATTGCTTATCTTGTAATAAATGTCTTCGCCGACCTGAATGCTCAATTAAGGATGACGATATGGCTCCGTTGGGGGAAAAGCTTTTGGCTGCAGACGGGATTATTCTGGGGTCGCCTGTATACTGGCATAATGTCACTACCTTGATGAAAAACTTTATGGACCGGACACGTTATATGCATATGACAGCTAACCTGTTAGGAGGAAAGGCAGGTGCTGCAGTAACCCATGCAGGGCTGCGTAACGGTGGTCAGGAAGCATGCCTGGCAATAATGGAGAATTTCATGAAATCCCAGGGATTGTTGGTGGTTGATGACCGCAACGCCGATGGCGGCATACTCAGCGCCGGCGCTACAGGAACCATGCTTGCCGATTATCAGGACGGGAAAGTAAGTTTTCGTAAAAGTGTAGAAGAGGATGAAATAGCCATATCCGCTTGCAGGCAGATAGGACGCAATATGGTTCATTTATTAAAAAGATTAGACTGATAAATCAAGCGCCCCTCATAAAGAGGGGTGCTTTTGCCAATAAGTGACAAGTAGTGACAGGTGGTGCCTGACACCCAATAAGTGACCCAATAAGTGACACCTCAGACAGGTGGTGCCTGACACCAATAAGTGACAAATAAGTGACACCTGTAGTTTCTGACATCGGAAGCGTTGTCTTTCTGTTGTATCATTGTTTTTGGAAGTATTGATCAATTACGGGCCAGTATTTAGGATCTTCCATACCAATCCGCCAGATACCGATACCTTTAATATTATATTTTTTGACCAACTCTAATTTGTGTGACAAGCTGGAGGCATTTTCAAACCAGACCTGATGTTTTTTGCCATCTTTGTCCCAATAAATATAGTAAGGTGCCTTAGCTTCATTATCCCAACGAATTTTTTGTTGTGACGTTGCTAAAGTTTGCTGGGCAAGGGCGTAGGAAATATACTTTGGTGACTTGGAGCCTTGGGTCCAGTCAAAGCCGTAAGCAGGTATCCCCATAAAAATCTTGCCTGCTGGTATTTGAGTGAGAGCATAATTGATTACTTTTTCTACCCAGCCAACCGACGCAATAGGTCCGGGGTCGCTGGCATAACCATGTTCGTCGTAGGTCATCAGCACCACGGTATCTGCGTACTTTCCGATGGCCGCATAATCAAACGGACCTGACCAGGAGTTGGACCGGTCATCCCGGGTTTTGGCAGGCACCGAAATCGTAATTGTATATCCCAATGGTTTTAAGGTCTGATACATCTCCTGCATCAACTTGGAAAAGTTGTCTCGGTCATCCATACGAAAGTATTCCATATCCATGTTAATACCGTCAAAATGGTATTTTTCTAGAATATTTTCTAAATCATTAATGAAGTGAGCACGGCCTTTTTCTGTGGATACCATTTCATGGGCTAAATTTCGGCTGGTGGCGGAACTGCCATATAGCAGATTGTGTACCACTGCCAGCACCTTAATTCCTTTATCATGGGCTGTATCAACTATCTCTTTAGCCTTCATGGGCTTAAAGGCGGAAGTCCCGGACTTAAATAATTCGACATGTCCGGAGCCTTTTGCTGCATCTAAGCGGAACCAAAAGGGAGCAACCCAGTCAATGCTATCAGCTTGCTTGACCAGAGTATGGTAAGAGCTGGGCAGGTATCCTTCATCATTAGTATAAAAGGATAAAACTTCTTTGGACTTGTCTGTTGTTTTGTTAGCGAAATTATTTTTCTTACTTATAACTTGACTATTTCCCATGGTGTTGGCTGCCTCATTTAAGGCATTATTTTGGTGCTTGTCCGCTTTGCCATTAGGAACTGCTTCTTCAGGCGAACTCTCCTTGGGTGGGCTGTCCAGGTCTTTAGTATCCTTGGATGCGCTGTCTGTGTCTTTAACACGTATGTCAAGCGAATGATCAATTTTTATAGGATCTGTCGTCTGGCTGGCCTTTGGGCTTGGTGTATTAACTACCCCGATAAGTGCCGTTGTGCATCCGGTAATTAACAGTAATACTATCAACAACAGTAACCAACTTAGTCTATTCAAATTATCTCCCCCTCCCCAACTTTGAGATTAAATCGCATACTATCCATTTTAACTAACAACAACCCATATTTCATGACCAAAATAATGACAGAAGCAGATGATGTTGACTCTTCACCCATATGTTGGCAAGCTTACTGTTGATGGTACGTTACTTCTTTGCAAAAATAGCTATAATTGGTTAACATTGAGATTAAAGCAAGCAGAATTCAGCATAAGAAATTAGAAACATCGGAGGTGATACCTGATGAAGGTGACAGTAATTCAGATGGATGTGGCGTTGGGGAACCCGGAAATTAATCGTAAAAGGGTATCAGAATTGATTGGCAGTGCCGTTTCCGGTAGGGGACAGGTAGTGGTGCTGCCGGAAATGTGGAATACCGGTTATGCGTTGGATAAATTAGATGTTATTGCTGACAGAAGTGGTGAACCGAGCACCGGTTTGCTGCAAAGTTTGGCTAGGGAGCATAAGGTTGACATAATTGGTGGGTCCGTATCGAGTAATGAAAATAGCAAGTTTTTCAATAGAGCATTGGTGGTGAACAGTCAAGGGGAATTAGTGCACACCTACAATAAAATTCATTTATTTAGGTTAATGAAGGAGGAGCAGTACCTGCACCCGGGCAACAGAAATAAACCATTTGACTTGGCAGGGGTGAAGTGGGGGCTTATTATTTGCTATGATTTGCGTTTCCCGGAATTAACTAGAAAGCTAGCTGTAGACGGGGCGGAAATCCTGGCAGTACCAGCTGAGTGGCCAAAGGTGAGATTGCATCATTGGCGCAGTTTGTTGATAGCTCGTGCCATAGAAAACCAACAGTATGTGGTGGCAGTCAATCGAGTGGGTTCTGATGGAAAGAATGTTTTTGGTGGTCACTCCATGGTAGTGGATCCTTTGGGTGAGGTGCTTTATGAGGCTGGTGAGCAGGAAGAGGTCTTTACGGTAGATATTGACATTGGTAAAGTAGCCGAGGTAAGACAGGCAATTCCAGTTTTTTCTGACCGCTGCCCAGACTGCTACTAAAGCGGGGTTGGCGAAGGAACGAAAGAGTAAGTGTGAAATGGGGGCGGTAGAGATATGTCTGTGACATTCATTCTTGGACGAGCTGGAAGCGGCAAGACGCATTTTTGCTTGGAGGAAATCAAAGAAGAACTTTTACAAAATCCTGAAGGACCGCCACTGATTTTTTTGGTACCGGAACAGGCAACCTTTCAGCTGGAACGGGAATTGATTAATACGCCCGGATTAGATTGTTTCGCCAGAGTACAAGTATTGAGCTTTCGTAGACTGGCTTTTCGAATTTTTCAACAGACCGGCGGTATGGTTCGCCCGCATATATCGGAAATGGGTAAGCGAATGCTGATTCGGTCGGTCTTGGCAAAGGAAGCAAAAAACCTAAAGTTATTTTCCCACTTGAGCGGAGACTTTGGTTTTTGTGATACGGTGGCCAGTTCCATCAGCGAATTTAAAATGTATGGGTTGGCAGCAGAAGAGCTGGAATGTGAGGCTGCTGCACTAGTAGATAATGTTGCCAAGAAATTATTAGCCGATAAACTGCATGATATGGCCATTGCCTATCAAGGTCTAGAAACAGCGCTGGATGGCCGCTATACTGACCCCGACGATTACATGCGTTGGGTGGCTGAAAAAATGCCTGAGTCGGATTTGATTCAGGGAGCGAAGGTATGGGTAGATGGTTTTTCCGGGTTTACGGTTCATGAATATGCTGTATTGGCTCAGTTGTTTTCCTCAGCAGCAGTAGTAAAAATGGCTCTTTGTTTACCCCATTGGGCCGCAGCTGATAAGTTAAGTGAACATGATATATTCTACCCTACATGGAGAACTTACCAGCAGTTATTAGCTTTATCTGCAGAGACTGGTGCTGCTGTAGAAAAAACGGTAAAACTGGAGGGTAAACCGCCTCGTTTTAACAACCCTTGGCTCCAACACCTCGAAGCGCAGCTTAGTTGTTGGCCGGGAGAGCAGAAAGAGGGGCAGCCTCAGGGAATTCGGGTGACCGGGGCAGCAAATCGGCGAACAGAGATTGAAACCGCCGCGCGGCAGATGATTGCTCTTGCCAGGGATAGGGACTGGCGCTGGCGGGAAATGTCAGTCATGTGCCGTGGCCTGGAACCTTATGCAGATCTGGTAAGAACAATCTTTAAGGATTATGGAATTCCTTTCTTTATTGATAAGAGCCAAGGGGTGGCTCATCACCCCTTGGTTGAATTGCTGCGCTCATCCATGGAAACGGTGGCTTCCAATTGGCGTCACGAGGTAGTTTTTCGCTGCTTAAAAACCGATTTGCTGCCTTTGGATAGAGAAGAGGTTGATAGATTAGAAAATTATTGCCTGGCCTGTGGAATTGAGGGCAGCCTGTGGACCATGGAGCATCGTTGGCAGTATATTGCTGAGCTTGACTTAGAGAATAATGTTGCAGCAGTTAAGTCCCAGGAGGATTATCTGGCAGACATCAATGAATTGCGTGATAAAGTTAGGGCTTGTTTTCAACCATTGGCTCAGTTTAGCAGCGGCAGGCATAAGGTTAGGGAAATAAGCCGGGCCTGCTGGCAGTACCTTGACCTGCTTGCGGTGGCAGAAAATATGGCGGTTTGGCGCGATGAAGACGAGAGACAGGGTGATTTGACCAGAGCTCAGGAACATGTACAGGTGTGGGACCAGGTAATTGAATTACTGGACCAGATGGTAGAGTGTCTGGGGGAGGAAGAATTGACCCTCAGGGAATATCTGACTATTTTGGAGGCTGGTTTGGAGCAGCTTAAGGTTGGTTTAATTCCGCCGGGGTTGGATCAGGTATTGGTGGGAAGTATAGATCGTTCTCGTAATCCTAATGTAAAAGCTTTATTTTTCTTAGGCGCTAATGATGGTATTTTCCCGCGGCAATTTAGTGAGGAGCAAATTTTTGGTGATGAGGAAAGGGAATACCTGCAGGCTGAAGGATTGGAAATTGCCCTTTCCAGCAGAATGAAATTACTGGAGGAGCAGTACTTTATCTACATTGGCATGACCCGAGCCAGCCAATACTTATCAATTAGTTATGCTTTGGCGGACGAGGAAGGCAAGGAAATGAGACCGTCGGCAATATTACATACCATTAAGAATATATTTCCGCAGCTGGAAATCGACTATTGTGGAATGGAACCTGAGGGTGAGTGTCAGACCCGGGAATACCTGGTGCCTGGACCGGGTAGCATTATCCTGTTAATAAATAAACTGCGACAGGTTAAAGAAGGAGCGGAGTTCCCTCTGGTATGGCAAAACCTGTTTAACTTTTATCTCAACAGGAATTCTACACGGGATCTGCTGCTTAGCTTGTTGGGGTCACTGAGTTTCTCACCCAGTCAGAAGAATTTATCTGATGATAGTATAAATCAGCTTTACTCCAACCCGATCAAGGTTAGTGTATCTCGTTTGGAGCAGTATGCGCGTTGCCCCTTCAGTTATTTTGCTGAGCATGTGTTGAAGCTTAGGGAAAGGCGTCAATTAACTTTAGATGCTTTAAATCTTGGCAAGATCTATCACCAAATTTTATCGGAGTTTGTCCTCAATTTAGAACAGGAACAACTGCTGTGGAAAACACTTGACGCTGTGAAGAAAAAAGAATTGGCAGATAGAGTACTGGCCCAAATTCATCGTAATCTTGAAAGAACAGGTTTGCTAAAAGATGCGAAAAATCGTTACCTTCTTAAGCAGGTAAGGGAGAACATTTACTACGCTTTGGACATCTTGACGGAACACGCCCAACGAGGTGAGTTTGTTACGCGCTGGGTGGAGACATCCTTTGACCGAGGTGGTCAACTTCAGCCGTTGGAGGTACAGGTAAACGAAAAATGGTCACTGATGTTACGAGGCAGAGTAGATAGAATTGATTTAACAGACGGCGGAGGCAAGAAATATTTGAGGATAGTTGATTATAAGACTAATGACACCAGATTCCATTGGTGGCAGTTTTATTACGGACTACAGCTGCAGTTATTAACTTATTTATGGGCAGCAGTGGATTCAATACCAGCTTTGGTAGCTGAAGAAGTAGCTGCTGCAGGAGCGTTCTACTTTCCGGTGAGTCGTCCGCTGGTAGCTTCCAATGGGCCGCTGACCGAGGAAGCAGCTCATCGACAAGTAAAGCTTAAGAGTAAAATGCAGGGGGTATTGCTCAGGGACCATGAAGCTGTCAGCCGTATGGGGGTAGATGGGGTTGGCTACTCAGATTTATTGCCGGTGCAAATAAAAAAAGATGGGGACTTTGGCGGAGGCAGAAATAGTAGTAATTTACTTACCAACGAGCAGTTGTCCCAGGTACTTAAATTTACGGAGAGTAAAATAAGACAGCTGGGCAAAAAAATAGCAGCCGGTGAAATTCGTGCCTATCCATACTGGCATAAAAAAGATACACCGTGCGGCAGATGTGGATACAAGCCGATATGCTGGTTTGACAGTAGTTTCTCAGGATGCGGCTATAACTTTTTGCGGCCGATGAATGACCAGCAGCTGCTAGAGAATATCTGCCAATACGGCGAAGGGGGTGAGGAATAGATGCAGTGGAACACCAGTCAAAAATCAGCCATCGAAAGTAAGAACCAAAATATTTTAGTATCTGCAGGTGCCGGGTCGGGAAAAACGGCGGTGCTAGTGGAGCGAATTTTGCGCCGAGTTTTAGACCCTGCTGATGCGATGGAACTGGATAAAATCCTGGTTGTTACCTTTACGGAAGCAGCTGCAGCGGAAATGCGTCAAAGGATTGGCAGGGAAATTCAGAAGAAATTGGTGGCAGAACCGGAAAATACCTATTATCGACAACAATTTAATCTATTGGGCAAGGCATCTATTTCAACTATTCATTCCTTCTGCTTGGATTCGGTGCGAAAATATTTTTACCGGCTTAATTTGGAGCCGAACTTTCGCATCGCTGATAATAGCGAAATAGCTCTATTGCGCCAGGAAGTTATTGACAAATTGTTTCAGGGCGCCTATATGAATGAAGATACTGAATTTCTGATGTTGGTTGAAGCCTATGGTGAGACAAAGGACAGCAAATTAAAAGATACTGTTTTTTCTTTGTTTGACTATGCCCGAAGTCAACCGTATCACCACCGATGGCTGCAGCAGTTGATGAATCAATTCCCTCACGACCTGGCCGAATTAGATAAGGGTCGATGGGTAAATGAGCTGAAGGAAGAAATCGCTGTCAAATTAGAAGAAGCCAAATGGTACTATGAACGGGCCCAGGCGCTGACCGAACAACCGGGGGGGCCTTATCAATACGCTGACACTTTTAATTACGAACGGGTAACGGTGGAGGAAATTATATCATCATTGGCTGCTTCTAGCTGGCAGCAGCTTTGGTCGCGCTTTCAGGCTTTTGATTTCGCTCGGTTAAAGGCGGCTAAAGATGTGGATGAGGATTTAAAAGAGTTCGCTAAAGAGTGGCGCACCCAAGCAAAGGGTATTATCATAAAGCTAAAGGAGAAATTTTTTGCCAGGATGCCTGAAGAGCACCTTGAAGACCTTGGCATAATTTATCCTTTAGTAAAACGGTTGATAGAGTTAACTACGGAGTTTGATACCAGCTTTTCTGCTGTTAAGCGGGAGAAAGGTGTATTGGACTTTGCCGACTTGGAACAATTTTGTTTTTCCTTACTGGTGGATGAGGAAGGGCAGCCTACTGATATAGCTGTTGAAATGCAATCACGTTTTGAAGAAGTATTGGTAGATGAATATCAGGATGTCAATGTAATTCAGAACGCCATTTTAGAGTCGGCAGCCCGTCAGTGTGAGGGTGGTTATATGTTTATGGTGGGGGATGTTAAACAAAGTATCTATCGTTTTCGCTTGGCAGAACCAACGTTGTTTATGAATAAGGAAGCCCGCTATGTTTCCGGTTTCCACCAGGAAGGACGCTTAATATCCCTAAATACTAATTACCGCAGCCGGCAGCAGGTAATTAACGGGGTTAATTACCTTTTTCAGCAGTTGATGGATGCCCGTGTAGGCGACATCGATTATGACAAGGGGACTAGTGTCGATCACTTTCTCCAATACGGTGAACTATATCCTGACATAGCCGCTGAAGATAATTTGCCACACGCGACGCTGGGCCGCGATATCGAACTTCATGTACTGCAGCGGGAGGTGGACTTCGACGCTGAAGAGGTTGATGATGATTTTGCCTCCTTGGCTGCATTAGAAAAAGAAGCATTGGTAATGGCTCAGAGAATTAAACAACTGGTGGAGGGGGATGAGAAGAACGGGGCTGCAAAGGTTTGGGAGAGAGGTACCCAGGCATACCGCAATATCACCTATAGAGATGTTGTTATTTTACTCCGTTCGCCGCGAAGCAGTGCCAATGTTATCAGTCAAGTGTTTCAACAATTTAATATTCCGGTTTACGCGGATGTAACACAAGGATATTTTTCTGCTCAGGAAGTGGAGACCATGCTGGCGTTATTGCGGATAATCGATAATCCTCAGCAGGATATTCCCCTCGCTGCCGTTTTGAATTCACCAATAGGAGGGTTTTCAGCTGAGGAAATGGCGGCAGTTCGTTGTCTGGATAAAGATGGTGCATTTTATTCAGCAGTAGCTGCCGCTTCCAAAGAGAAAAATCTGGGTGAGCTAGGGGAGAAGGCAGCACAGTTTTTAAAGACATTAAGCCGATGGCGTACTTTATCCCGGCGGGAACCCTTAAGCAGCCTAATCTGGACAATTTATCGGGAAACGGGTTTTTTAGAATACTGTGCCGGCCTGCCCCGGGGTGAACAGCGCCAAGCCAATCTCCGGGCTCTATATGACCGGGCAAGGCAGTTTGACCGCTTTGTATTCCAGGGTTTGTATCGCTTTTTACACTATGTTCAACGCCTGCAGGATACTTCAAATGACTTAGCCCCGGCCCGAGCACTGGGCGAAAATGAGAATGTAGTACGCATTATGAGTATTCATAAAAGTAAGGGTTTGGAATTCCCGGTGGTTTTCCTTGGCGATCTGGGTAAAAAGTTCAACCGTAAGGGCTTTACCGGTGATATGCTCTTTCACCAAGAAATGGGTATCGGTCTTAACGTAGTTGACAGTACCTTGAGACATCGTTACCCCACACTGGCGCAAATGGCGGTTAAAGCTCGCTTAGAACGAGAAAACTTAGCGGAAGAGATGCGGGTTTTATATGTGGCTTTAACCCGGGCGAAAGAGCAGTTGATTCTGGTGGGCTCAGTCAACGGTCTAGAAAAATGGCAGGATAAGTTGTCTGCTTTGGCCCAGCATAGAACAAAGCGGCTGCCAACTTTTTTTCGAGTGGGAGCTGAAACATGTCTTGATTGGTTATGCGGCGGCATCATCCGGCACCGGCATGGTAAAGTAATCCAATCTGCAGGTGATGGGGCAGTTAGTGAAGGTGCTTTGGATGGACATCCGTCCAGCTGGAAAGTGAGGGTTTGGTGCACGGATGATCTGGTTGAACTGGAAAAGCCCGGGCGGCCTGCTGTAGAAACTGAAATTTGGCATAAAATAATCAGCGGGCAGCCTCTGGAGCTTGAAGCGGAAGATGAGGAATTAGCAGCAGCGATTAATTGGTATTATCCTGCAGCCGGTTTGGTAAATAAAGCGGCAAAATTGTCTGTCAGCGAATTAAAACGAAGAGAGATGTTTCAGGATGACCAGGACCAACCTGGGACACTTATGTCCAGACAGTTGAGAAAAAAACCTCGTTTTGAAGCGGAACAACTGCTCGGTGCCGCCGAAAAAGGGACTGCACTTCATTTGGTAATGCAGCATGTGGATTTATATCAACCGGTAAATGACCAGTCCTTGAAAGAACAGATAAACCGAATGATTTCAAAGGAATTACTGACGCCGGAGCTGGCGAAAACAATACCGGTGAAAAAAATCGTGGGCTTTTTCCGCAATGCAATAGGCAATAAAATATTGGCAAATCCATCCCGAGTGTTCCGGGAGCAGCAATTCAGTCTGGGGATTCCTGCCCCCGAGGTTTACCCGGATTTGGCTGACGCAGGGGTGGCGGAAAAGGTTCTGGTGCAGGGCGTGATTGATTGTTTTATTAAAACCGGTTCCGGTATTATCTTGATAGATTTTAAAACGGATAAGGTGACGACATCGATGGAGCGCCTAAAGGAGAAATACCGCGTGCAGTTGAAACTTTATGCCCGGGCTTTAACAGCAATGTACAATTTGCCGGTGGTCGGATGCTATTTATTTTTCTTTGACACCGAGGAATTGCTGGAAGTTCAGTTGATTTAGTCCAAAATCTTTCATAATCAAAACGGTCTTTGACATAATAGTTAGAGGACAGTAATGAAATTTAAAGGAGTTGGGAAAATGGGAATTTTAGAAGAAACTAAAGGTTTAGTGGAAAATTCTATTCAGGAGTTAGGTCTGCCCAAAGCTGTATTTGAACATCTGAAGGAGCCTCAGCGGCTGATGATAGTGAACATACCGGTGCGGTTAGATAGCGGTGAAGTGAAGTCTTTTATTGGCTATCGCGCACAGCATTGTAATGTATTAGGCCCATTTAAGGGTGGTATTCGCTTTCATCCGCAAGTGACCATAGATGAGGTGAAGGCGCTGTCCATGTGGATGAGTTTAAAGTGTGCAGTGGTTGAGGTCCCCTATGGTGGCGGGAAAGGCGGTGTCGTCTGCAATCCCAAGGAAATGTCTGAGGATGAAATTGAAAGATTAAGCCGTGGCTATATCAGGTCAATGCTTAAGATAATTGGTCCGGAACAAGATATACCTGCACCGGACGTGTACACAAATCCCCAGATTATGGCTTGGATGGCAGATGAATATAGTTCTGCTAAAGGTCATAACGAATGGGGTATTGTCACCGGTAAACCTTTAATTGTGGGGGGTTCGTTAGGACGATTAGAGGCCACCTCCCGCGGGTGTTACTTTGTGGTAGAAGACGCAATTGAGAAACTAGGCTTATCTATGCAGGGTCTGAAAGTGGCTATACAAGGGTTTGGTAATGTTGGTAGTTATGCTGCTAAGCTCCTAGCTGATGCAGGGGCTAAGGTAATTGCGGTAAGCGATTCAGGAGGCGGGATATATCATGAGGACGGTCTGCCCGTGGACAAATTGATGGAACATAAAGTAAAAGAAGGTACGGTTAGCTCTTATCCTCAAGGAAAAAGAATTAGTAATGAGGAACTTCTGATATTGGAATGTGATGTTTTGGTGCCTGCGGCGTTGGAAAATCAATTGACGTCTAATAATGCGCCTAATGTTAAAGCTAAAATAATTGTTGAGGCCGCAAACGGTCCTACCACAGCTGAAGCCGACAGTATCTTAACCGATAAAGGAATACTAATTTGTCCCGATATTTTGGCTAATGCCGGCGGTGTGGTGGTTTCTTATTTCGAATGGGTGCAAGATTTAGAAAGCTTTTATTGGTCCGAGGAACAAGTTAATTCCCGGTTGCAACTAAAAATGGCCGATGCTTTTCGCCGGGTCTACGATTTTTGCCAACGGCAAGAAGTGCCAATGCGTAAGGCGGCTTACATGCTGGCGGTGAAGCGGTTAGGCGAGGGAATGCTGACTCGGGGTTGGGTAAAAAAATAACACTATCCGGTCATTAAACCCGAATAGTGTAAAAGATTTCTAGTCCTGCCGCAGTTCAGAAATTAGGTTGTGGAAAATTTTCTGGACCGGCAGGATTTCTTTTATTGTATGTACCTTCTCACCAGCAAAAATAAGTCCATCCTGCATTAAGCCTTTTTGAGCATCTTCCAAGGCCAGCCTAAGACAAAAGCGGTTACTGCATTTTTTGAGACAGCTATTACAAACAGTGGGTTTAATTAATCCTTTGTCTAACCGTTCAGTGAAGGCAGTCTTAAGGGCTCTGCCGGGTAGGCCCACGGGGCTTTCTATTAAGATTGAATCTTCTTTGGATGCATCCAAATAGGTTTGTTTGAAGCTCTCCGGCGCGTCAGATTCCTCACTGGCAGCAAACCGTGTGCCCATTTGGACGCCGTCAGCACCATTATCCAAAGCCCACTTAATATCCTTGCCAGTGATGATACCACCGGCAGCAATCACCGGTACTTTTACCTGACCCACCACTTCGGGGAGAATATCTTTTAACGGCCTGTCAGTACCTAAATGGCCACCGGCTTCTTTACCTTCCACAACTACAGCAGCGGCACCAAGTTTTTCTGCCAACTTCGCTAAGCGACCGCTGGAAACGATGCTCACTACAGGAACATTAAACTCTCTGCCCCAACTAAAGACATCCCTGGAAAAGCCGGCGCCGGAAAAAACCATGTCAATACCGTTTTTCATGGCTGTTCTAATCAAATCTGCAAAGTTTGAAACGGCAAATAACACATTAATGCCAATGGCACCGGTTCCGTTGGCAATGTTTTTCGCCTTTTCCATTTCGGTGAGCAGCTCCGCTTCAGTTAGTGCGGTGCCGGCAATCACGCCAACACCGCCGGCTTTAGCGACTGTGCCGGCCAGTCTCCCGCCGGAAATGCGTACAGCCATACCGCCCTGGATGATGGGATACGGTACAGTAATATTACCAATAGTTAAATGAGGAATTTTCATAGTAAAGTCACCCTTCATGAGTAAGATTAAAATTTAGCAATAACTTTATTAATCTTATCATAATTATGCCCATGGGCAAAGTAAAGGATAACTATATCAGCTAAATTATGTTAAAATTACGAGCTGTTTGCCATATTTTTCGACTTAACTTATAATAAAGTTGCAAAATAAGCATAATTTTGTCAGTTGAAGGGAATGTCTAGATGATTGGAATAGCGGCTAATATTTTCACAGGTGAAGATTTTATAGAAGATGGCGTGGTGTTGATTCAGGACGGAAAGATTTTAGAGGTGGGCAGAAATGTCAGGGTTCCTCAAGCCTTTCAATTTATTGATGCTCGGCGGAAGATGCTAACCCCGGGGTTTATTGATGCACACACTCATTTGGGGATAATGCAGGAAGGAATTAACTGGCAGGAAGCGGACACTAATGAAGTTACCGAGCCTGTCACTGCTCAAGTAAGGGTAATAGATGCCATTAACCCTGCCGACCGCGGGTTTCGTGATGCCGTTGCTTCCGGCATTACTACAGTACAGGTATTGCCGGGCAGTAGTAATGTCATTTGCGGTGTGGGGTCGGTGGTCAAAACTGTGGGTGTAACGGTGGAAGATATGCTATTGCGTCAAAGTTCCGGATTGAAGGTTGCATTAGGTGAAAATCCTAAAAGAGAGCACGGTGGCAGGAAAAAGATGCCTTCCACCAGGATGGGTACTGCCGCGTTACTAAGGCAGTATCTGCAAAAGGCCCGGGACTATATGCGGTTGAAGGAGAAAGGTGAAGTTAAGGAGACCGATATACAACTGGAGGAAATCAGCAAGGCATTGACGGGGGAATTGCCATTAAGAGTTCATGCACATAGGGCGGACGACATTATTACCGCTTTGAGAATTGCCGCTGAGTTTCAGGTGAATGTCACCATTGAGCACTGTACTGAGGGACATAAGATAGTACCCCAGCTGAAACGGGCGGCAATTTCAGCGGCGGTGGGTCCTACTTTAAGCAGCCGTTCCAAATACGAATTGGCGGATTTGGGCTGGCATACTGTCAAAGCGTTGGCGGATGCCGCGGTACCTATTTCCCTTATTACCGACCATCCGGTAGTACCTATTGGTTACTTACCGGTCTGTGGTGCTTTGGCAGTGCGGGAGGGGGTAAGCTACAAAAATGCTCTAAAGGCATTAACTAGCAATGCCGCCGCCCATTTGGGCGTCTCCCACCGGATAGGTTCAGTCAAACCCGGCATGGACGCTGACTTAGTAATTTGGGGTGGGGTGGATCCTTTTCATTATACTACCAGGGTAGACGAAGTTTATGTTGGGGGAAAAAGGATACTGCCTGCATGTGAATAAAACTTCACACTCTAATTTAAATTAAGACCCTGGTGTTGACGGCATCGGGGTTTTCTTATGCCTGTCAGAAAGAATAACTTGCCGGGGGCATCAGTATATCAAGGGGTTTCGCGGATAACGAGGGTTTCTGCAAGCTGAGTTTTCTTTATTGGCATCAAGTTTGCTCTATAGATAAACGGGACAGAAAATTCAGACTATGGGGGTGAAGTAAATGAAAGATGAAAAGAAACTGCAGCAATTGGCAGATGAAATCAAAGTCGGTGGGAAGGAAAAATACCATCAGGCTAACAAGCAGAAAGGAAAATTGTTTGCACGAAAGAGGTTGGAATTGTTACTGGACCCAGGGGAACAGGCAGAAGACGCCTTTTGGGCTAATTGTCAGGCAGGGGATTTACCTGCTGACGGAGTGGTGACCGGGATTGGTAAGGTGCATGGACAGACGGTATGTTTTATGGCAAATGACTCAACAATCAAAGCGGGGTCCTGGGGTTGGCGAACCGTAGAAAAGATTATTCGCATTCAGGAAACAGCCATGAATTTAAAGGTGCCCATGCTTTATCTGGTGGATTCCGCTGGCGCGAGAATTACTGACCAGTTAGAAATGTTTCCCGGACGTAGAGGTGCCGGCAAGATTTTTCACAACGAGGTAAAAATGTCTGGTATGGTGCCACAGCTTTGTCTTTTGTTCGGTCCATCCGCAGCAGGCGGTGCCTATATACCTGCTTTTTGTGATTTTGTCATCATGGTGGAAGGAAACGCATCTATGTACTTAGGGTCGCCCCGTATGGCCGAAATGGTGATTGGTGAAAGGGTAACCCTTGAACAAATGGGTGGCGCAAAGATGCACTGTTCTGTCAGTGGTTGTGGTGATATGTTGGTGAAGAGCGAAGAAGAGGCCATTCAAGCAGCAAGAAAGTATCTTTCTTATTTCCCCAAAAATTACCTGCACCAGCCCAAGCTTGAGGAGGAGAAACCGCCCGTTCCTGGAGCAAAAGACTTGGAAAGTATAATTCCTGACAAAGAAAGTCTTGCTTTTGATATGTATGAAGTTATTAGCGGTCTAATAGATAAGGACAGTTTTTTTGAAGTTAAAAAACTTTTCGCCCCGGAGCTGATTACCGGATTTGCTCGCATGGGGGGGCGCGTTGTGGGTATATTGGCAAACCAGCCCAAGGTAAAGGGTGGGGTGTTGTTTGTTGATTCTGCCGATAAAGCTGCAAAATTTATGGACTTATGTGACGCATTCAATATTCCGCTTTTATTCTTAATGGATGTGCCTGGGTTTATGGTAGGTACCCAAGTGGAAAGGATGGGTATTATTCGTCACGGTGCCAAAATGCTTTCGGCAATGTCTCGCGCCACGGTCCCGAAGATTTCAGTGGTGCTGCGTAAAGCATATGGAGCAGGGTTATATGCTATGTGCGGTCCGGCTTTTGAACCTGACTGCGTTCTAGCTCTGCCTACAGCCATGATCGCGGTAATGGGTCCACAAGCAGCGGTAAATGCGGTCTATCAGAAAAAGATAGAGGCACTTTCCCCGGAAGAACAGCCGGCATTCATTGAACAAAAGCGTGAAGAATATAAGGCGGATATTGATATTTATCGATTGGCCGCAGAAATGGTAGTAGACCATGTGATTGCGCCTTCACAGCTGCGGAGGGAGCTAATTACCCGTTATAACATGTACAAAGATAAACAAAAGACTTTTGCTGAAAGAAAACACGGGGTTACCCCGGTTTAAGAGGAGTGATGATGATGGATTATGAAACTCTGTCAGTTTCGCGGCATGGTCATGCAGCTTTAATAGAATTTAACAGGCCTGAGGCCTTAAATGCACTCAGTACCCAGATGGCCAAAGAGCTGGTGATGTTGTTAGAGGAATTATCACTGACAACGGATGTATGGGCAGTAGCCCTAACTGCGTCCGGTGATAGGGCTTTTTGTGTTGGCGCAGATCTTAAGGAAAGGAAGAGCATGAATACTGAAGAAATGCGGCGGCAGCGGGAACTGTTTGTGAAGGCGTTTCAGGCAGTGGCCACTTTTCCAAAGCCAATTATTGCGGCAGTAAATGGATACGCCATGGGCGGGGGTTTTGAGTTCGCTTTGTGTTGTGATTTTATAATTTGTTCGGACAATGCCAAATTCGCCTTGCCGGAAGTAGGCTTGGCCATCATTCCCGGCGGTGGAGGTACACAAAATTTGCCTCGGGTGATCGGCAAGAATAAAGCTAAAGAATTAATTTTTACCGGTCGCCGCATTGATGCTGGGGAGGCGGAAAGATTAGGGATTGTCAATCATGTCACTTCTTTATCTGAGCTGACGGACAAAGCACTGGCCCTGCTTGATGAAATAACCAAGAACGGACCGGTAGCATTAAAACAGGCCAAGAAGTCTGTAAATTTGGGTGTAGAGATGGATCTGAATACGGCCTTTCAATTAGAGGCAGAGTGCTATCAGATGTGCTTGACTACCCAGGACAGGGATGAAGGTCTAAAGGCGTTTAATGAAAAAAGAAAGCCGGTTTATAAAGGGTACTAATGTAAAAGGAAATACACAGTGCAGTTTAGTGCACATGGTTTATTGGCGGTCAGGCTGCCGAGTATAGACAGCTATAGTATCGAGAGACCAGTGATGATAGAGGATGTTCAAAAAGTCCATCGCAGGTGAGCGGCGAATTTCTGCGTTGCTCAGTCTTTGAGACTGCTCACGTACGCCACCAGTACGCTCCGCGTCTGAAAGCCTTCGCGCCTTGAACTTCTTGCTCCTGCTACAATGGACTTTTTGAACACGCACTAATAGATTATTAACAATATGGAGGGATTTACATGGAGGGAAAGTTTAATTTGAATTATCCCAAGCAGGTAACGTTGGGCGACATTACTATTAGAGATGGGTTTCAGCATGAAGAAAAGTTTATTTCTACCGCTGCGAAAGTTCGCTATGTTGAAGAATTAATCCTAGCGGGAGTTAAAAGAATTGAAATTAGCAATTTCGGCAATCCGACACGTATGCCTCAATTTAAAGATGCTGACGAAGTATTCAAGGGTATCCGTCAGAGCAAGACACTAGCAAGAGCAGGCGTGAATTGGGATGAAATAGAGCTTACTGCAGTTACCATTCGCGAACGTGCTGTGGATCGAGCAATAGAGGCAAAGAAAGAGGGTTATGGGCCTGACCGTATTTTAATGATGGTTTCCACAGATGAAGAGCATCATTTTGCCAATTCGGGTACAACTTTGCCCGATTATTGGCGAGAAGCGGAGCGCTGTATAAAAAAGGCGGCGGATGTGGGCATCAAAATGAACGGGACAGTCAGTACCATCTGGGGCAGTCCTATCAGCGGGCCTACGGAATTGAAGGAAGCGGTAAAATTTTCTCAACGATGGTTGGATATCGGTGCAGTAGATATTGAGCATGCTGACCATGACGGGTCTGCCCCGCCGGACCAGGTCTACCGCTACTTCGCCATGGTAATGGATGCTATGCCAAATCCAGATTTGCATGTAGCGCATTTCCATGTCACCCGAGGTTGGGGATTGGCCAATGTATTGGCGGCCCTTCAAGCAGGAATAAATATTTTTGAAGGGACCATTGGCGGACTAGGCGGTCAACCAGCAAATTTCTTGGATGATACACCGGTTCCTGGTACAGGGTCATATTACTATAAAGATGCTAATGTCGTGGGGTTAGTTTCAATGGAGGATATGGTTGTAATGTTGGATGAGATGGGCATTGATACTGGCATAAATGTTGACCGCATTTTGGATCTGGGTACGATGATGGAAAAAACTATCGGTCGCAGACTTCGCTCTGAAGCCATACTTAATGGCCGCATCCCGAAGGCATCGCGTCCGGAATATAAGCGTGAGGGTTTAGAGCAGTTAAAAGAAAAATTCGGTGAAAAAAGCGGGCAAAAATTTCCTTAGGACTGGAGCAGGGAGTAACGGGGGGAGATTGGATGTGAATTTACCGTCAAAAGTAATGGTGAGGGAAGTTGGGCCCAGGGACGGGCTTCAGCTAGAGCAGAAAATACTATCCACCGAAGATAAGATATATTTTTTAAGCCAGTTGAGCAACGCAGGGTTGAAGGCGGTAGAAGCTACCTCATTTGTAAACCCTCGTGCTGTCCCCCAACATCATGATGCGGAAGCCGTGGTACGGGGCGCCAAACTAGCGGACGATAAGGTAAGAATCAGTGCCCTGATTGCTAATCTAACAGGGTTAGAGCGAGCTCTGGCTGCCGATGTAAGGGAAGTTAATGTTGCTGTCTCTGCCAGTGAACTCCATAATTTAAAGAATGTGAATATGACTGTGGAACAGTCGCTGGGACAGTTGCGTGCTATTTGCCGCCATGCTGAAAATAAAATTTCCATACGAGCCTCAATTTCTATGGTTTTCGGATGCCCCTATCAAGGGGAAACTGAGCTGTCAATGATCATGCGGATTTTGGAAGAATATTTGACCAATGGCATTACGGATATTGCTCTTTGTGATACTGCCGGTTTTGCCAATCCGCGGCAGGTGTTTAATTTGGTGGAGAAGTTAAGAGCCCATTATCCTTTGGCACGGTTTGCCCTGCATATGCATGACACCAGGGGGATGGGGTTGACTAATATTTTCGCGGGTTTACAGGCAGGTATTGACAGTTTCGAAAGTTCGCTGGGGGGCCTTGGTGGATGCCCGTTTATACCAGGTGCCAGTGGTAATGTACCTACTGAAGACATGGTATTTATGTTTGATGAAATGGGTATTAGTACAGGTATTAATTTTGGTAACTTGGTGTTGCTGGGGCGATGGTTAGAGGGAAAATTGGCTAAAAGACTGCCAGGGCGGATGCTTCATGAAAACGTCTGCAGGTTCCGGGAGGAATAAGTTATGGGATATAGTCTTAACGACCAACAATTGATGCTCAGTAAGAGCGTTCGCCGGTTAGCAGAGAAACATGTCTCGCCAAGGGCCGAGCAGCTTGACCGTTCCGATGAATACCCATGGGATTTGTGGCGGGAATTTGCCGCTAATGATTTGGTGGGAGTTTCAATACCAGAGATTCACGGGGGCAAGGGTCAGGGTGTGTTGGAGCTGTGTCTGGTAGTGGAGGAGCTTTCACGGGTTTCTGCGGCAACAGGCTTGATGGTGAGCTGCCAAGAGTTGGCCTTAACACCGCTGCTGCTTGCCGGCAGCGCGGAACAAAAGAAAAACTTTCTTGTGGCAGGTGCCCGGGGTGAGGTGCTGGCATCATTTGCCCTTACTGAACCCGATGCTGGGTCCGATGTATCGGCCACAGGTACCAGGGCGGTACGCAGAGGTGAAGAGTACATCATCAACGGCAGCAAATGCTTCATCACCAATGGTGGTTTGGCCGAGTATTATATAGTCTTTGCTGCCACTGATAAGGAACAAGGCATTCGCGGCCTTAGTGCTTTTGTGGTGGAAAAGGATAGACCGGGTTTAAGCATAGGTAAAGTTGAGGATAAGATGGGCGTACGAGGAACCCGCACCACAGAACTGATATTTGAAGACTGTAAAGTGCCGCGGGCGAATCTGATAGGGTCAGAAGGGGATGGATTCAAGCTGGCTATGTTGTCCTTAGATCGGGTAAGACCGGCAATCGGCGCCCAAGCGCTGGGTATTGCTCGGGGTGCGCTGGAATATGCGCTCAATTACTGTAAGCAGCGGCGTCAATTCAGCAGGCCGATAGTTACCTTGCAGGGGCTGCAGTTTATGCTTTCGGAAATGTTTACCAAGGTAGAGGCCTCGCGGCATTTGGTATATTCCGCCGCCTCATTGGTGGATGAAGAATTTCCCGGTTTAAATGGTGCCAATAAGGAAATATCTCGTTTATCTGCCATGGCTAAAATGTACGCCAGTGATACAGCTATGGCGGTGACAACCGATGCAGTGCAGCTGTTAGGCGGCTACGGCTACATGCGGGAATTTCCCGTGGAACGAATGATGCGCGATGCCAAAATCATTCAGATTTATGGTGGTACGAATCAAATTCAGCGGGTGGTAATTTCCCGTTCCCTACTGGGATAGAATTTTACTCACTGAGGCAGTGACATAAGATGAATTGACAAAATATTGGCAATAAAAATTAGGAGGTATATTTATGGATTTCGGTTTTACGGCGGAACAAGAAGCTTTTGCACGCAGTGTAGAAAAGTTTGCCCGGGATAAGGTGGCTCCTGGTGCTGAAGAACGTGATGAAACGGGAGAATGGGATTGGGAATTGTGGCGTGAACTAAGTGAAATGGGCTTATGTGGTCTGCCTATCCCGGAAGAATACGGTGGGAGTGGTGCGGATGCAGTCACCTGTTTGCTGGCATATGAAGCGTTTAATCGGGGCGCATTAGACCCTGGAATTTTCTTGTCGTTGGGGGCGCACCTTTTTATTTGTACGGTACCAATCTGGCTTCACGGCAACGAGGAACAAAAGAAAAAATATTTACCCAAATTAGCCAGCGGTGAATGGATTGGTGCTTTGGGGTTGACAGAGCCTAATGCCGGTTCCGATGCGGCAGGTGTTCAGACCACCGCTAAGCGTGACGGAGAACATTACATTTTAAATGGTACAAAAATGTTTATTACTAACGGTCCGGTGGCGGATGTGGTTTTGGTTATGGCGACTGTTGATAAAAGCAAGGGCGCTAAGGGCGTAACTGCGTTTCTAGTGGAGAAAGATACTCCCGGTTTTTCTGTCAGTCGAAAACTAAATAAGATGGGCCATCGTTCATCGCCTACTGCAGAACTGGTATTTGAGGATTGCCGTGTTCCGGCGGAAAATTTATTAGGAGAAGAAGGAAAGGGTTTTAAGGCAACCGTTGATGCTTTGGTCTGGGAACGTGGTGTTTTCCTTGCTGCTGAGAGTACCGGCATGATGGCGGCAATGTTGGACCTGACTGTAGATTATGCAAAGCAGCGGCAGCAGTTTGGCCAGCCAATTATCGAATTTCAGATGATTCGGGAACGGATTGCTGATATGAAAGTGATGCTAGATGCAGCAAGATTGTTAAGCTATCGAGCTGCATGGATGAAAGATGTAGGTCTGGATGGGAAGTTTGAAGCTGCCGTGGCTAAGACCTTTTATGCTGAAAATGTTGTGCGGATGGCGGATAAGGCGGTGCAAATTTTCGGTGGTTATGGGTACATGAAAGAATATCCTATTGAACGCCTTTTCCGTGATGCCCGGCTGATGCCAATTGGCGGCGGCACCACCGACGTACAAAAAATGATCATCTCCTCAGGTTTGAATAGGGATTATGAGAAAGTTAACGAGTTGACCATGAGAGCTGACCGATAAAATGTTTTTTTTACCTTTCGCAGGCTATTTTTAACCGTTGACAGAATATTGATGCAAATGTGTGAAATTTGTTATACAATAGTACTAGGAGGGTCGCTAATGCATCAGCCGAAAAGAGATTACATTGACAGTATATTTGAAAGTATTCCTACTGGAGTAATTACTACGGATTTAAACGGAACAGTGATCAATATAAACGCGGCTGCAGCGAGACTCCTAGGCATCCTGGTATCGGAGGTTAAGGGGATAAGCTTTTTAGAGCTTTTCTCCCGGGATTCTAAGACCGCTTTGAAAGACGGCATGAAATATGTGACTAACACCGGCAAACCTTTCCGCGGTCAGGAGCAGGTTGTGGGTAAACGGGACAGGGCCACAGTAATAGTTCCTGTAATCGGCTTGGCAAAGGATAAAGAGGGGCAAAAGCAGGGTTTTGTGATTGTAGTAGAAGACCTTTATCAACAGCGATTAATTCACGAACATCTGCAGCGTGCGGATAAACAGGCTGCACTAGGGGAAATGGCAGTGGGGATCGCCCATGAATTGAGAAATCCTCTAGGAACAATTCATGGCTATGCATCGCTGCTGTTGACCGAAATGGCTGATGATGATGGAAGGGGCAGGTATCTTCAAGTAATCAAAAGTGAAGTAGAACGATTAAGTAAATTGACAGAAAGTTTGCTGGATTATTCCCGCCCTACTGGGGGCGACTTTACGGATCTGGATATTAATCAGGTGTTGGAAAAGACATTGCTGCTGTTTCAAATGGAAACTTCGATCCATGAGGTGGCGGTACTAAAGCTTTTCGATAATAGTGTGCCTTTGATTGTGGGCGATGAACAGCGCCTGCAGCAGGCCTTTCTCAACTTATTATTTAATTCGCTGCAGGCCATTTGCTCATCTGAAGGAGAGATTCATGTGGAAACCGGTTATGAAAGCGAAGGGGATTGGGTCACGGTGAGTATTAAAGATAATGGTGGAGGAATTGCAGAAGACATAAGCGATAAAGTATTCAATCCTTTCTTTACCACCAAGGATACCGGCACAGGACTGGGGCTGGCAATAACTCATCGTATTATTTCCGACCATTCAGGATTGATAAAAGTGTCTAGTGAACTGAATAAAGGCACTGTTTTTGTACTGAAATTCCCTTCCAAGGAAAGGATGGTTCTTCTTGGCTGAGGCGAAACCAATAATTTTGGTTGCTGATGATGAGGAAAATATGCGCAACTTACTGCAGGAGGTGCTGCAGCGTTGGGGATATAAAGTGGTGACGGCAGCATCAGGTCCAGAGGCTTTGGACCAGGTGAGTTCCCACTCCATTACTCTTGCCATTCTAGACCTAAAGATGCCTAAAATTTCCGGTATGGATGTATTGGTACGCATGAAGGAACATTACCCCGAGGTGCCGGTAGTGATACTGACGGCATATGCCACGGTGCGCGATGCGGTACAGGCCATCAAACAGGGCGCTTTTGATTATTTAACTAAGCCTTTTCAGTTGGAAGAACTGCAGTTAACAGTGGAAAAGGCCTTTCGCCTGGGCAAAATTGCCCGGGAAAACCAGATGCTAAAGCAACAGCTGAAATATAACACTGAATTTCAGGAGTTTATTGGCTGTAGTCCAAAAGTCCAGGTAACTCTGCACCGGGCTGCCAAAGTGGCGCCTACTGATTACACAGTGATGTTATCCGGGGAGAGTGGTACAGGAAAAAGCTTATTGGCACGACTGATTCATAAGGCCAGCAACCGTGCTAAGCAGCCATTTGTTACTGTTAATTGTGCAGCAATGCCAGAAAACCTGTTGGAAAGTGAACTATTCGGGCACGAAAAGGGTGCGTTTACCGGTGCGGTTAAAATGCGAATGGGCAAATTTGAGCAGGCCCATGGCGGTACTTTGTTTCTAGATGAAGTGAGTACTATGAGTCAACCAATGCAGGCAAAACTTTTGTTTGCCATTCAGGAAAAAAAATTCGAAAGAGTCGGCGGTCACGAAACCATTAATGCAGATGTGCGCATTGTGGCGGCCAGCAACAGGGATTTAAAGACTATGGTGAATACAGGTGAATTCCGGGAAGATTTATATTTCCGGTTAAATGTAGTTCCTATTGAAATGGTACCGCTGCGTCAGCGGCGAGAAGATATTCCTTTATTGGTAGACTTTATTTTAAATAGTGTCGCTATTGATAGCGAATGGCGTGTTGCCGAAGAAGCGATGGGACTACTGATGTCTCATAATTGGCCGGGAAATGTTCGAGAACTTGAGAATGTATTAAAACAGGCCTTAGCACTGGGAGAAGCGCCGGAAATAAAAAGTATGGATCTGCCTCCGGCACTGACTGCGAAGCAGGACCAGGCACTGGATTTTAAGCAGGGAGATTCTCTTGGGGAAATCTTAAATAGGGCAGAACGGCAAGTGATTATAGACACATTAGCCCGCTGCCAGTGGAAGCGTTCTCTTACGGCGCAAAAACTACGCATATCTCGCCGCAGTCTTTATAATAAACTGGAAAAGTTAAAGATATCGCCGGATCGGGAAAAAGAACGCCGACTGAGCAGCAGAAGCACAGTAAATTAGCGCGCCGTTAGCGCGCGTTTTTTCTTGGGTTTTGAACAGACGAGAATGAAATGATTTTATTCTTGTTGAGGGAAGGGTGATCGAATGGCAAATCAGGTCAAAAGCGTCAGGATTGCTGTGGAAGAAGAAAATTGCTGTGGTTGTATGCAGTGCATGATGATGTGCGCTGCTACATGGTCAGTGGAGCAGACGTTGTCATCGTCACATATAGAGGTGAGCAGAAATGGCGAAGACCTTTACCGTTTTAACATTAGTTTTGATGGAAACTGCAGAGCAGGATGCCAACTTTGTGCTAGATGGTGTGCTTATGGTGCTTTGACCCGGGTAGGTGAGGTCTCTTGAGTACTCGATTTTACGGCAAAATTTTATATATTGATCTTACCACAGGAGAATTCACCGAAAAACCTATTCCTATGAAAGTATATGAGGAAATTCTTGGCGGCATGGGCCTGGCGAATTGGCTTGCAGCAGACTACGCTGCAAATGATCGGATTGAGGCACTGTCTTCGGATAATCCTTTAATATTTGCTGCCGGGACATTGGCGGGAACACCGGCACCCAGCAGCAGCCGCACTACTGCGGTTACGCGCATGCCGTTAAATGATGCATGGGGCAACGCAAACGGCGGCGGTAATTTTGCAGCTACACTGAGATGGGCCGGGTATGATGCACTGGTCATTACCGGCAGATCTGACAAGCCCGTTTATTTGATGATTGGCATGGACAATAGTATCGATGATGCTGGAGATTTATGGGGGAAAGGTATTAAGAGCACCACGGAAAGATTGTGGAGCCGCCATAAAGACAGCAGTGTGATGGCCATCGGTCCGGCCGGGGAAAGAATGGTTTATTTTGCGCTATCCATGCTGGATAACGTTGCTACCTTGGGGCGTGGCGGTTTGGGTGCAGTGATGGGCAGTAAAAACCTTAAGGCGGTTGTGGTAAAGGGACATAGTATTCCCCCGCTGGTGGATAAAGGGAAATTTTTGTCTCTCAGTAAGCAGCTGCAGCAGGACATGCGTAATATTCCTTGGCGTAATCAATGGTTGAAGCAAGGTATTTTCTTAGGATGGCCCATTTGGAAACAGGGACTAATTAAAGAAAATTTTCAGCGCCAGCTATCAGATGAAGAAGCGGAAAACTTAGGACCCCGCGCATACGAGGAACATTTCATTAGACCATTGGCTTGTATATCTTGTCCTTTGGCCGATAAGGCGCTGGTGGCAGTGGACGGATGCAGCTATCCAATTTCTTATGGCTTACATGCCTCGCTTTCTGGATCACGCTGGGGGGCCAGGGATGAAGGAGAAGCCCTGAAAGCGATGATAATGGCGAATGACTACGGGGTAGACGACCTTACCCTGTATGCAGTGATTGGATGGTCAATTGACCTTTATCTTAATGGGGTAATAACCAATCAGGAAACCGGAGGCATGGTGCTAGAACATACGCCTCATTGTTATCATGAATTGGCAAACCAAGTGGTGGAAAGAAAAGGTTTTGGGGATATATTAGCCCAAGGGTTTTTAGCGAACATGGCACGGTGGGGTGATGAGGCACGAGACTTGGCGGTGCACATAAAAGGAGTAGACCCGATCAGTGACCCGCGCCCTCATACCAGCGGTTTTCTCTATGCCCAGCTCACTAATCCAAGAGGGGCATATGTAGTGCAGGGAAATTCGCCGGCCTTTAACCCGGGTAAAAACAATCGTTCCTTTCAGCGCTTTTTAACCAGTATTGGGGTTGACGAAAATAAAGCAGTGGGTATTGCACCTGATGATGAAGAGGCGGATTTGGCGCTGCTGGTACGCCATACTGAAGACTTTTATGCGGTGGCAAGTTCATTGGGGTTTTGCGCGAGACAGCCGGTAATGCAATGTTATACTCCCGCTAAAGCAGCGGCGTTGGTGACTGCAGCAACCGGTTTGGAGTTTAACGATAAGAAATTATTGACTGTGGGTGAGCGGGTTTGGAATCAATACCGGCTAAATAATGGGCAGGGGCGACCGCTAACAGATAGCCTCCCTGATAAGTTTTATCAACCTTTGGCTGCTGCCCAAGGAGAAATAAAGCTTGAAAACTATCAGCGAACTCACCATCTAACGGAAGCGGAAATAAACCAATCCTTAAAACGTTATTATTTAGAACGGGGATGGGATGCCAGCGGGCAACCCACTGTACGGACAATTGAGCGATTATCTTTAAAAACCCACGCATAGTCGTGGGTTTTTTACTGCAGGAATATCCGGCTGCTGTACAGAATTGATAATAAGGAAAAAATCAAACAACTTTGTATGGAGGTTAATATGAAGCAGTATATTAATGAACTGCAGCCCGGTGTAAAGGTTAATTCTGTATTTGCATTAGCTAAAAAACAGTTAATTCCGTTTAGAGACCCTAGTAAAGGAAAATTTTTATCTTTGGTCATTGCTGATAAGACCGGCCAAATTGAAGCGAAACTATGGGACGGAGCGGAAGAGATTGCTGCTGGACTGGCAGAGGAGGACCTGATACAGGTGGAAGGAGCGGTTTCAGAATATAGGGGGTCAAATCAGATCACCATTGAAAAAGTCTCCCCTGCGGCCGCAGGAAAATGGCAGCCTGAGGATTTTTTGCCCGCGGGTAAAGATAAACAGCTTTTGCTGGACGAGCTGCGGCAACTGGTGGCGTCTCTTAATAATGAACATCTAAAAACCCTGCTGGCAAATTGGTTCAGCGATAAGGATTTTTTGCAGCAGTATTTAACCTGCCCGGCAGCGAAAAAGGTACACCATGCATGTATTGGCGGTCTGGCAGAGCATAGTCTTGAAGTGTGCAGCTATGCGGTACAGGTGGCAAAAAATTATTCGAAAATAAACAGGGATGTGGTATTGGTTGGTGCCCTGCTGCACGACATCGGCAAGATTATGGAATACCGCTATCAGACCAGCATTGCCGTCACAGATAGCGGCAAACTGTTTGGGCATCCAGTACTGGGATGGGATATGATTGCTGAACGAATAGGTATGCAGCCGGATTTCCCCGCACCTTTAGCTGACCACCTAAAGCACATCATTCTGACGCATCATGGGCAATTGGAATGGGGGGCGCCTGTACTGCCCCAGACTCCCGAAGCGATGACCGTTTTTTATTGTGATTTGCTAAGCGGGAGAATTAGGCAGGTATTTGACATTATCCAACAAGATGAGGATGATGAGTTATGGACCCGGTACGACCGTTTAATTTCTCGGGCAATTTATCGGGGATACAAGGAAGACTAATTTTTGGGATTGCGTCTAGCCGGGGGCTTGTATTTGAAGACCCGGGCCCTTTCTTCCTGCCATAATTTAAGCAGGAATTTTCCTGAATAAAACTTAACTAAAAACTTAATCATGCGCTTTAACATAAATATCCCCTTTCCGGAATAAGTGCTAACAGATTAAACTCTTTGCAGGGAATTTTATACTTAATAGGGAAATTTCATAATAGTAAGAAACGGGGGACCACAGTTGCAAAATACGAAGCAGAAGTCAGTTGAAGCTAAATCGAACCAGGATACTTATCTAAAGTTAATATTTGCAGTTGTCGTCTTTGTCATTCTGGAAATTTTTTTACCAGCTCCGGGGCAGATTAAATTAACTTTTGCCACCATTGGGATGGGTACTGTACTTTGGGTTAGTCGGCCGGTGCCTTTGTCGATGACTTCGATATTTGTCATCATGGTCCTGGTAGTTACCCGCGCTGCACCGTTGAATGTTTCTTTAAGCGGTTTTGCTACCGGTTCTTTATTTTTGGTGCTCTCGGGTTTTATGATGGCCCGCGGAGTCAACAGTACTAACCTAGGCAGGAGAATGGCATTCACCATTCTTGCGCGTTTCGGTAGTTCCCCGGGAATGGCACTTTGGGGCTTATTTCTTACCATGGAAATTTTGGCCTTTGCGGTACCGGCAACAGCTGTACGCACCTTGCTATTGCTTCCGGTAGTAATGATATTAATCGAAAGCGTTGATAATACGGAAGGTGTATCGAATACTAAAAAATTATTTCTTTTTGGCCTCTGTTTTGGTGTCAATATTACCGGTGCCGGTGTTTTGCCGGGTGCTTTGGCAAACGTAATGACCGCTGAATTGGTTGGAAACCTTACTGGACAGACTTTCGGCTATTACAGATGGTTATTCGCAGCTTTGCCTATCAGTTTGCTATTAATACCTATGACTTGGTTTATTTTGATGAAGGTTTTTCCCAGCGAGGTCAAAACTTTCGATACCAATATTTTCAAAAAATACTTAGAAGATTTAGGGCCGGTGGATTGGCGGGAAAAACGTTGTGTCGGCATCTTGATTCTGACGGTAATGTTGTGGATGCTGGAACCGTTTCATGGTTGGCATCCAGCGGTCCCGGCTATATTAGCCACCTTATTAATGGCCTTTCCTGGTATTGGTTTTGCAGATTGGGAGGACCTGCTGCGCATTAATTGGGGAACCATTGTTTTGCTAGGAACTTCTTTATCTTTAGGTACGGTGTTGAATCAAACCGGTGGTGCTGCGTTTATAGCTGATTTAATTTCCAACGTTGGTTGGCTGCGGCTGATTTTTGCCACACCGTTATTGGCAGTGGCGGTGGTGGTTATCTTTACTCAACTGTACCATCTCGCAGTGGGGCATGTAAGTACTGTGGTGGCTACTCTAATCCCTGTAGTGGTACAGGTGGCGGTAAACCTAGGTGAGGATCCGGTGCTGTACGGGTTTTTGGTGGGGTTGTCTGCCTTATTTGGGTTCTTGTTGGTGATAGAGACCATACCCAATATCATTGTTTATAACTCTGGGTACCTTCATCCTTTAGATTGGCTTAAGCCCGGGATACTGATTTCATTGGCAGTGGTCTTGGCGATAGTTGTGGTGGCTTGGTTATGGTGGCCTGTAATAGGACTTTTGTAAAGAAAGGTAACTGGCACTGTTGCCAGGTGGAAGGGGCAAAGTAATGTCGAAATTGAAACTAAGCATTGTCAGGGGAACAAATGCTAATCAAGTCTCACAGGAATATTTTGTGGCGGACAGTTGTGAAACGGTCTTAGATGCCTTGCAGTATATATACCGCTATAAGGATAGTACGCTAAGTTTTCGATATGATTGCCGTTTTAAACGCTGCGGTCTTTGTGGGGTGTCTGTCGATGGGCGACCGGTGCTGGCATGTACCACCCAGGTTAAAGATGGAATGGAAATTGGACCGCTGCCAGGATTGCCGGTGGTTCGGGATCTGGTAGTAGACCGATCCTTTCTAGATAAACTTTATCAAGACTTGGATTTAATGATAATACCGGGGGCGAAAAATGATGAGCCGCCTGGGTGTATGGTTTCGTCCGATTACTTTCACTTTGCCCAGTGTAATGAGTGTTTAGTTTGTGCTACAGTCTGCCCGGCCGGGCAGGGTGAAGGCAAGGTATTTGGACCCTTTGTCTGGGTACGCTTGGCTCAGCTGCACTTAGACCCTAGGGATAGGATTGATAGAATCGCTCAGGCAGAGCGCTTGGGGGTAAATGGGTGTGCCGGCTGCGGCAAATGTCATTGCGCCTCTGGTATTGATTTTAAGAAAGCATTAGGTATACTAAAAAAAGATAGTTAAGATTGGGGGGTGAACAATGTACCAACGAGTGGCGGGAGGAATGTTCGGTGTGGCACTAGGTGATGCACTGGGCGCTACTCTGGAGTTTATGAGTGCTGAAGAGGTCAAACAAAATTATGGGATACACAGGGAAATCATTGGCGGCGGTTGGTTGGATTTGAAACCGGGTGAATTTACCGATGATACCGAGATGACTTTGTCGGTGGCAGAAGGAATTGTGGCTGCGCCTGATAATCCGGTTGGTCAAATCGGTAAAGGATTTATAGACTGGTTTAACACCGGCCCTAAAGATGTAGGCAATACTATTAGGACATCGCTTAGTAACTATGTCATCTTAGATAACTGGGACGAGGCCTCCAAACATACGGCAAAATCCTTGGATGGGAAGACTGCGGGTAATGGGGCGCTAATGCGTACTCTGCCTATCAGCTTTGCTTATTATGGGGATCCGGAAAAAATTGCAGACCGTTCCAGACGCATTTGTAGAATGACTCATTGGGACATGATAGCGGAGATGGCGGGAGTTTTTTATAATATTTTGGCAACGTGTCTTATGCAGGAGGAAAAGCAGGCGGCATGGGATAAAAGTTGGGACTGGTTTGCGGCCTACCTCTATCAAGAGGCAGATGTCGCCACGGTAAAACTTTTAGCTGACTTAAAGGACTTGCGCCGATGGGAATTCACGGACCTACGAGCCAGCGGATTTGTATACGATACCCTGGTTAGTGCCCTTTGGTGTTTCTATAATACCGATACCGCTGAGGAAGCCATAATAAATGCGGTTAACCTGGGAGACGATGCCGATACCGTCGGCGCGGTTACCGGGGGATTGGCCGGTGTTTACTATGGGTACCAGGCGCTGCCGCAACGCTGGCTCAGAGTAGTAAAACAAAAAGATAGGATTGAACAGGTAAGCCGGAATTTGCACGCATTGTGTTGTAAATAAGTGACAGGTGTCAGGCACCAAGTGTTGAAATAAGTGACACCCAGACACCTATGGTGTCAGGCACCAAGTGTCGTAATAAGTGACACCTACAGTATCATGCACTAAGGAGTCATAGGGGTTGATGCTTTGCCTCGGTAAGCCTTGGGTAGTCCAGGTATTAGCGATTTCATCGCAGCACATGGCTACATGATTTGTTGTTAGAATATTATAAATAACGCTAGTTTTCTGAAGGATTTTTACAGCGGGCAAAGAAATTATATTACAGAATGCAGAATGTAGTTTGGATAAATTTGGAGGTGTTGAAAAAATGACGGAAAAAATGGCAACTGTAACAATTGCGGAACAAGTGGCAACTATTACGATTAATCATCCCCCGGTAAACGCTCTCAGCAACCAGGTGCTTCAGGACTTGGATGAAGCGGTGGCTCAGGTCGAGAGTAATAATGATGTCTGGGTTGTAGTGATAACTGGCGCAGGAGATAAGGCATTTGTGGCCGGAGCGGATATTCGCCAGTTTCCTAATTTGAATGCTGCCGATGGGGAAAAAATGGCTGCCTTTGGGCAGCAGGTTTTTAGTAGGATTGAAGGGTTGAATAAGCCGGTACTTGCTGCTATTGATGGCTTTGCATTGGGCGGCGGCTGCGAACTAGCCATGGCCTGTGATATTAGAATTGCTTCTGCTAAATCAAAGCTGGGGCAGCCCGAGGTTAACCTTGGAGTTCTTCCGGGCTTCGGCGGCACCCAGCGTTTGTCAAGATTAGTGGGTTTAGGTAAGGCGAAAGAGTTAATTTATACTGCCGACATGGTGGACGCATATGAAGCACAGCGCATCGGTTTGGTAGAAAAGGTGGTAGAAGAAGGCTCGGTACTGGATGCCGCATATGCTATGGCCAAGAAAATAATAGCTAAAGGTCCCTTGGCAGTAGCGACGTCAAAACAGGCCATTGACAAGGGTTGGGATTTACCTATTGAACAAGGGCTGGCGCTTGAGGCCAAGCTCTTTGGTGAGCTTTGTGAGAGCGAAGACCAGAAAGAAGGAGCTAAAGCTTTCTTAGAAAAACGTCCAGCTGATTTTAAACGGAAATAAATTTCAATCGACGATTCAAAAACACAAGTCCTGCGCATTGCAGGACTTTCTTTTTTTGGTGCGAATTTTCTAAGGGAAGGGGGAAGCGAAAGATGAATAAGACAGCAATAATTAAGGAGTTTGTCACTGACCGTGGGAAGGTGACCTTCCGCGACTTCATGGAGCAGGCACTATATCATCCTCAAGCAGGTTATTATACCGCCCATCAAAACCGCCTGGGCCGGGAGGGCGATTTCTATACCAGCGTACATGTCTCCTACTTATTTGGCGCAATGGTAGCCAGGCAGGCGGCAGAAATGTACGAAATACTTGGCTGTCCGCAGCCATTTACTATTACCGAATTTGGTGCCGGCGACGGTATGTTAGCAAAAGATATTTTAGACTGGCTGAAAGAGGAACATTACGACTGTTTTCAGGCTGTACAATACCGAATTGTAGAAATCAGCAGCAAATTGAGCGAGAGGCAAAAGGATAATCTGGCCGAATATAGCGGTATGGTAAGTTGGTATAGTGAACAAGAGTTACTGGGAAAAGAATCGGTACAGGGAGTAGTACTTACTAATGAATTGATCGATGCATTCCCGGTGCATATCCTCAAATATTCTTCAACAGGGTGGCAGGAAGCGTGGGTGGAAGTAAATGGCCAGGGCCAATTCATTCAGCAGTGGGGTGAGCCCTCACGGGATTTTAGCAAATACTTTCAACTATTGGATTGGCAGCCTAGACGGGAAGGTCAAGTAGTGGAGGTAAATATGGCTGCCTTAGCATGGCTGGAAACGGTTAGTGCATCTTTAACAAAGGGTTTTGTCATTACCATTGACTATGGCCGCCTGGTGGCGGAATTAGATGACCCGCGTTTTGCGGCAGGCACACTATTATGCTATCACCAACATAAAGTGGTTAACGACCCTCTTCAAAATGTGGGCAGGCAGGATATTACCAGTCATGCGAACTTTACGGCACTGATGAAGAAAGGCGAAGAGTTAAAGCTTTCAACCACGGCTTTCATGTATCAAGCAAATTTTTTGCTTAATCTCGGTATCATGAAGGTAGTGGAGGAAATAGCCAAAACTGATAACGAAAGGGCACACAAAGACGTATTGGCTGTAAAAAGATTGGCATTCCCTGGTGGAATGGGGGAAACTTTTCGCGTGCTGATTCAGCATAAAGGGGTAGACCAACCCCAACTGCGCTGTCAGATACCCTTTCACAAACAGATCAGGTAGAAATTGCCTTCCCGCCCATAACTTCACTTATGCTATAATGTACTAGTGTGACTAGAGAGGATGATAGCAATGGATCCCATTACTCATGCGATTGCCGGTTTGGCGGTGGCCACATTAAGCGGTGACCCGCTAACATTGACCGGCCCTGTTTATTTAAGTTCTATGTTGGGCGCTATGGCACCGGATCTAGATATAGTTTTTCAATTTAAGGGAGACATGGCCTATCTCAAACAACATCGGGGCAGCAGCCACGGGTTGTTGGGACTGGCTTTTTTCAGTGTGGGGATAGCCATTCTATTGCATTTGCTATTTCCTGCAGCTGCTTTTGCTCAATTGTTATTATGGAGTTTCCTGGGAGGGGTTTCGCATACACTTTTGGATGTGTTAAATTCGTACGGAGCGCGCTTTCTAGAGCCATTTTCTAAGGGCAACTTTTCTCTAAATTTGTTAACAATATTTGATCCGATAGTAGTACTCTTGTTGGGAGCGATAGTTTTCGGCATCGGCCTTCCGGGCTGGTTGGGTATTTTTGTCTACTTGCTGCTGCGCCTGGCGTCAAAGAAGCTTGTTCACGCCTATTTACAAAAAGAGTTTCCTACTAATGACCATATTATAATTATGCCGGCTATGACTCGGAATTTTGCTTGGAGTTTTCTGGTGGATACTGGCGATTTGATGTTTACCGGGGAGATCCCCTTTTTCCAGTCTGAATATACTATTCGCCGGCAGTTGAAGAAACATCGTGATAGTCAACTGATTAAGTTAGCGTTACAAACGCCTCTTGGTAGATTGTTTAGTAGTTTTACGCCCTATTTTTATGTAGATCTTCAGTATCATCAAGGGAATCATGTTGTTCGTTTTTTCGATTTGCGTTACTATACTAGGAAAAAGTTCTTACATTCTGCTACCGCTGTGTTTGACCAAAACATGCAGCTATTAGACTCGGTTTTCCAACCGTACAATGAGAAACGGCGTATTTCCGTAGGTTAATCTATGGTTTAATGCAATCATACAGGGGAGGCATCAAATATGAAGGGTAACAGGAGAGTTCTCTGGGCAGCGATTTTTCTATTTGCAATTGTAATATTTATTTCCGGCGGGCTGACGCTGACAAAAAAAGCCCTGGCTATGAACGAAAAGGCAGTAGACTGGAAGCGGCAGGTCAGCGAATTAGAGCAGCAACTTGCAGATAAGACTGATGAAATTAGCAGGATAAATGCTGATTTAAGTGAGCTTCGTGGGGAAATAACCTCTTCGGTTGATGCCAAACTGGACCTTGATGAAAAGATCTACAATTGGAAGGATAAGGCCTCTGAGTATCAGCGACAGCTTTCTGTCTGGAAGGGGAAAGCCCAAGAGTATGCCAATCAGATTGAGGAGTGGCAGCAGCAATCAGACAAGCTGCAGCAGGAGGCCGCCAATGGTGAGGAAAGTGTCGGTAGATTACAGGCAGAGCTTGCCGAATGGCAGCGGTTAGCTCAACAGTATCTTGATGATTTGGAAAATTGGAAGGATAAAGCTAATCGGTATTTGGAAGAGGCAAACCAATGGGAGGATAAAGCCGTGGCTGCGCAAAAACAGGTAGACCATTATAAGCAAGAAGCTTCTGATTGGGAGCATAAAGCGCAGCAGTATCAACAGGAAGCAGAATACTGGAAAAGCAAAGCTTCCCAACAACCCAGCGGTACCCAGCCCTAGAAGTAATGCAGACTTTCAAAAAACCATTTTTCAAAACGTACCCAGCCGTCTTCGGTTGGGTACGTTTTGCTTTTGCCCACCATGCCTGCCGGGCCGATGGGGATGTCTGTCTTTGCGCAGCGGGATTTGGCGGCAGCCATCCCTCTTACGCCTGTAAAAAATGGAAGATACTCTCGTGGAACATCGTAAGAGCATTAGCGTCTAACAGAGTAAACAAGCCCAAAGGAGGTAGCAGATTTGAAAAAAACATTTGTACTTATGTTGACGGTAATGTTTCTTGTAGCAGCGTTTAGTGGCAGCGCTTTGGCCATGGCGGAGGTAGCACCGCTGCCCGAGGGGGATGGTGCAGATGCATATACTTCCGGTTTTGCACCGGAGCCGCAGACGGAATTTGAACATGAAAAAGAATATCATCAAAGGGCGGTTGAGTTCCTGGCGGAAAAATATCAAATGGCGCCGGAAGACATTCAATTGTTACCGGGGAGAGTAGAAAAGTTAGAACATATGGGACGTAGTTTCTGGGGAACAAACTTCCATTTTGGCACCAAGGATAAAAGTGAATTTGGCGGTGTTTACATTGACCTGGATAGTGAGAAAATCTACCTAAGAGATGAAGTGGATAGTTTATTTAAGCAGGAACAGGAGAAAATCAGGGAAGAATATGAACAGCTGCAGAAAGAAGCTGGCAAAATAGAAGTTGAACTTTATCGCCAGATGCAAAAGATGCCTGATGATGAAAAACTTTTAACCAGTACTATCCCCACTTACCAGCCCGATGAAGAACTATTGGCAGAGATAGAGCAGCTGCAGCAGGAATACGCGGATGTGGCGGAACTTGTGGATGATGAAAATAACGTCATTGCTTCCAACCGCAAGGATGATGTGCCGTTTGACCAGGAAAGAATGCGGCAGTATTTAGAGAAACTGATTGAACTGAAGCAAAAAGGCTATCAGCAGGCATTAGAAAATGTTAGCCAGTTCATGGAAGATAACGCTATTGAATACGAGGCCAAGGAAGGTTACCGTGAACCGCGGGTAGAGGCTAAGCTGGGCAAAGGTGAGATTGAAGCATTGGCGGACAAGGACTTCGTCGGCTCCATTCGCCGGGAAGTGATTTATACAATCATGGAGACCGGTGCAGCGGCGGATAGCGCCGCCGGTGGTGTGGATGTGGCACAGGGCCAGCCGGAAATTGATAAGAGTACCGCGACGGAGAATGATGCAGGTCAAACCACTGCCAGGGAGGACGAAAGTGCAGACGCTGACAGCAGTGATAACCAAGATGCTTCCAAGGGCAGCGGTAGCATGCCGTTTATCGCCGGCGGTGTAGTATTGTTGGGTGGACTTGCCTTCTTTTTGAAAAAGAAATAAATTGAAAAACCCATCGATAATCTATGCGCTTAGTATCAAGTATGCTTCCATCCATGTACGGAACGGTTAAATGGCGTATGTTGGATGCAACGTGTAGATAAGAAGTAGAAAAAGAAAAGCCTTAGAAATAGGGTAAATTGCCACCTGCTACAGAACTGTGAGCGGGTGGTTTTTTGTTTTTTTGAGCGAGTCAAGTACGTTGTAAAGTGACATGGGGGGAGGAGTCAAGCAGATTAGTATTAAGGGAAAAAGGTATTTTTACTTTGAGGAAACAGGGCTACTGTACGAAATATAGAAGTGCCAAAGTTTCTTTTTCCTCAAATTAGTGCATAATATAGAGTGTATTGAATTTGCTAAACGGAGGTGGTACAATATGGGTAAGGGAGAAAAGGCTTGCAAAAATAAGGGGGAGAAAAATATGCAAGCATTAGCAAAAAAAACGAGAGATTCTTTTACAGATTTTCTAGCTAAAAACAGAGCCAAAATAATTCGTACAACTGAAGCAAATTCAGCTAAAACTAAAAAGGGTATCATCACTCTGTCTAAAGAAGACTCTTGGAGAAATGAGAATGAATGGGACGAGATTTATAAAGATTCTCGTAAATAAATTATGATAATTGCTCCAGGTGAAGTATGGTTCGCAAAATTTCCTCTTGAAGAAGATACTACGCAATTTCTTCCTAGACCAGTAGTTGTATTAGATGTTGAAACCTTAGAGGTTCTCTCAGTAAAGGTGACTAAAGCTGACCCAAGGGATAACGATGATTACGATACCCCCATAGTTTTTTGGCAACAAGCCCATCTTCGATATAAATCTACAGCAAGGGTGTCAAAAACCATGCTGCTAGACAAAACTCAATTTGACTTTAAAATAGGAAGCTTACATCCTGACGATTTCGTTGAAATACAGAATAAGTTCATGAAATTCATTAGTGATACAGAATAATGATGTGCTCCTTAGATGAAGGAGCTAAAGTTTATAGAAAAATTTATGAGAGCAAAGGAAATCGGAGAGTTTTGAACCAGAATTCCTTAACGGCCTTTTTAAACCTAATTTAATAAACAACTTTTAATTTTCCAAGCGCCCTTCTATTTAAAAAATGCAGAAGATCGTAATAGACCAGTGCACCCTGTTTAGGGTGCTTCATTATTTTCATGTATATTAAAAGTTTAGTATTGACATACTAAAAATAAAGAAAGTATAATTAAACTGTCCAATAAGTACAGGAAGGGGGCCTAAAATGTACAAGAATATTGATCTAGCTTTAAATGTCCTATATCAAAGGCAGCTATCTTCCAGAGAGCAGTTACTGAAAGAAATGCTTCGTGTAAAAATGACGTTGCTGGAGCTTGAAAAAGAATCGAAAATTATGGGCGACAAAGACAAGCTTTTTCAGCTCATGAAGAAAACTACCGAAGATGAATTAGGCTTCTTCCCGGCAGATAGAGATGATTTTTGGGTTATCTTTGAAGCGTTAAAAGACATAGATCTCGTTGATTTTACCCTTGAGATTTATAGGAATGACCGAATGGGTACAGTCATTTCACCAATATACTTAAGCTCATATATTACTGATAGAATAGAGAGCCTGCAGCCGAAGAAAATTCTTATAACCGAAGCAGAAAAACATTTATCTGGTCTTAAAGAAATGATCAGGCGCTTGCAAGATTCCGAGATATCATTAACAACTCAGCTAAAACCAATGCACATCTTGCTGCAGTTGGCTTTTGGTAAGTATAAGAATGTCAAAATCCGATTTGAGTCTATCTATACAGGATCTCTGAAGGATGAAAAATATGATTATATATACTCGCTGCCGACCTTTGGACATAAACCGGATGAGGTAGGCAAAACGTTTTTGACAAGGGAAAGCGATGGTATCGCTGTAGAAAATATGCTGGGACACCTTGATGATAAAGCCACCCTGGATATCATCCTTCCAGCCAAAATCACCTTTGCCGGTTTGGGCTATGAGAAACTAAGGTCATATATCACAGAACACTTTCAAGTGGAGAGTATTTATATTTTACCTGATGTAACATTTAGACCGGCAACGGCTATTAAAACCTATTTGTTCGCAATTACAGCAAAAAGCAAGGCAAATATTGAAATCGGAACATTGAAACTTAATAAAAAAGATTTTGAGATAAGAGATAAAAGGGAAATATCTACAAAAGAGTTTCTGTCTTATAAGGATTGGCGTATTGAGCTATTATTGGCAGATGACGATGAGAACATTCAAAGGTTCAAAAGTTCTAATGTCCAAAAAGTGAAGCTGAAAGATGTGGCCGAGGTGTTCAGAGGAAAGTCCATCCTGAAAAAGGACACTTCTCTTGGCAGCATATCTATCCTCAATATCTCCAATATCGAGGAGGGTGAGATTAACTATTCAGGCATGGACACCATTGATGAAGAAGAGCGAAAAGTTAAGCGGTATGAGCTGTATACCGGCGATGTGGTCCTCTCATGCAGAGGAACTGCCATAAAATCTGCCGTATTTGAAGCCCGGGATAAAACGATCATTGTATCGGCAAATCTGATTGTGATCCGGCCAAAGGAAAAGGTCAAAGGGGAGTATATCAAGATCTTTTTTGAAAGTCCCATAGGAGTGGCCATCATTAAAAGCTTGCAGAGGGGCACCACCATTATGAATATCAACCACGCTGATATCATGGAAATGGAGATTCCATTACTACCTATTAGCAAACAGCAGGAAATGATGGATAGATATCACGAAGAACTAAGTATATACAAAGATACCATCAAAACAGCAGAAAAACGATGGATGCAAATAAAGGACAGTATTTATAAAGATCTAATATAGGGGGGGCATAACTATGGCTATAAATTTAGAGTTTGAAAACAAATTATGGGAAATGGCAGATAAATTGAGAGGTAACATTCAGCCTTCGGATTATAAGGACGTGGTCCTTGGTCTCATTTTTTTAAAATATATCTCCGACAGCTTTGAAGAAAAATACAACGAATTGGTGGCAGAGGGCGATGGTTTTGAAGAAGACAGAGATGCTTATGTAGAGGATAATGTTTTCTTTGTGCCACCTAGTGCCAGATGGGACTTTATCAAAAAAAGCGCCAAACAAAATACCATCGGACAAATTATCGATGAAGCGATGATTGTCATTGAGCGAGAGAATAAAAGCTTAAAAGGGGTACTGCCCAAAAATTATGCCAGACCGGAACTGGATAAAACGAAACTCGGTGAACTTATTGATTTATTCTCATTTAACCTTGGCAATAAAGAGGCTAAGGCACAGGATATTTTGGGCAGGGTTTACGAATACTTTTTGGGTAAGTTTGGTTCCAGTGAAGGGGAATTCTATACCCCGCCTACTATCGTTAAGCTCCTGGTCGGCATGATTGAGCCTTATAAAGGCAGAGTATACGACCCCTGCTGCGGATCCGGCGGCATGTTTGTACAGTCAGCAAGATTTGTTGAAGAACACCAAGGAAGGAAAGACGATATTTATATCTACGGTCAGGAATATACTTCTAACACTTGGAGACTTTGCAAAATGAATCTTGCCATTCGGGGGATTGACGGAAACCTGGGTGGAAGAGATGCGGATACCTTTGGTAACGACCTACATAAAAACCTTAGGGCCGATTATATTTTAGCCAATCCACCGTTTAACGTGAGTGATTATACTTTGATACAAGACGACTCCCGTTGGAAGTACGGAATACCACCAAAAAATAATGCCAACTACGCTTGGATAGAGCATATTATCAGTAAGCTTTCACCTAAGGGTGTAGCAGGTTTTGTACTGGCCAATGGTTCCATGAGTACAGCCACCAAGGCGGAAGCTGAGATTAGAAAAAACATTATCGAAGCAGGGCTGGTGGACTGTATTATCACCATGCCGCCTAATCTTTTTTATAATGTAACCATTCCCGTTTGCCTTTGGTTTATTTCTAAAAATAGAGATAACAGAAAAGATAAAATCCTCTTTATTGATGCCCGTAAAATGGGAACCATGGTAACCCGTAAACACCGAGAGCTTTCCGATGAGGAAATTAAGCAAATTTATGATACATACCATAATTGGAGAGATATGAATTCTGTAAACAGTCAACTATTAGCTGCTGAAAAAGCGGATTTGTATGAAGTGAAAAAGTCAAAGGAGAAAAAAATTAGTGATTATAAAGATATCCAAGGTTTTTGTAAATCTGCAAGTATTGAAGAAGCCAGAGGCCATGACTACATCCTAACCCCTGGTAGATATGTAGGAATAGAAGAAGCGGAAGACGACGGTGAGCCCTTTGATAAAAAGATGATAAGGCTGACAGAAGAGCTTTCTGAAATGTTTGCCAAATCCCATAAGCTGGAGGAAGAAATCAAGCAGCGATTGGGGGCGATTGGCTATGAGATCTGAAAACAAATCTGAAATCTTGATGTATCAAACGGAAGATGGGTCGACTAAAATTAGCGTAACCATAGAACAAGAAACGGTTTGGCTATCATTAAATGATATGGCTGAACTTTTTCAGAGAGATAAGTCCGGTATTTCACGTCATATAAAAAACATCTATGATGAAGGTGAGCTGCAAGAGAAAGGAACTATTGCATATTTTGCAACAGTTCAAAATGAAGGTAGTAGAAGCGTCGAAAGGAATGTCGCTTATTATAATCTGGATGTTATTATCTCTGTCGGTTATCGAGTGAAGTCTCATAGAGGTACTCAGTTTAGGATTTGGGCTCTGCAGATATTAAAGGAATACATTATTAAAGGTTTTGCAATGAATGATGACCTGCTAAAAAAAGCAGGCGGCGGCAATTATTTCAAAGAATTGCTGGAACGTATTAGAGATATTCGTTCCAGTGAAAAAGTATTTTACAGACAAGTGCTAGATATTTATGCCACAAGTATAGATTATGATCCAAATGATGAAAGTTCAAAACTTTTCTTTAAAACTGTACAGAATAAGATGCATTATGCAGCCCATGGACATACAGCAGCAGAAATAATCTATCTGAGAGCAACTGCTGAGGAGACTTTCATGGGTATGACTGCATTTGAGGGGGAAAAGCCGAAGAAATCAGATGCATCTATCGCCAAAAATTATTTAAAAGAAGAGGAAATTAATATTTTAAACAGGCTTGTTACAGCCTATCTAGAATTCGCAGAGCTGCAGGCAATCCGACAAAAACCCATGTATATGAAAGACTGGATTACAAGGTTAGATGATTTTATCAGAATGAGTGGCAGCGAATTATTACAAAATGCGGGTAGAATCAGTCATGAACAGGCTAAAATAAAAGCCGAACTGGAATATGAAAAATATTGGGAGCAAACCAAAGATGAGCTGTCAAAAGTAGAAAAAGATTTCCTCAAAGGTATAAAAGAAGCTCAGAAAAAGCTGGAAAAAAAGCGGTGAGGGGTATGGTTAATAGAGAGTGTTCCGAGATGTTTGCCAAATCCCAAAAACTAGAGGAGGAAATCACGCGGAGATGGGGGGCGATTGGGTATGAGGTCTAGTGAATGGAGAGAGGTTAAGCTCGGAGAAGCAGCAATTGAAATAATAGATGGTGATAGAGGAAAAAATTATCCAAATGGTTCTGATTTTAGTAATAAAGGATATTGTCTTTTTCTAAACGCTAAAAATGTAACATCAGCTGGATTTGCTTTTGATGAAACACAGTTTATCACAAAAGAAAAAGATGAACTGTTGCGAAAAGGTAAGTTAATAAGAAAAGATATAGTTATGACAACAAGGGGCACGGTCGGGAATGTTGCTTATTATAAACATGATATTCCTTATGAATACATGCGAATTAATTCCGGAATGGTTATATTGAGATGTGATGAAAGTAAGATTTATCCAAAGTATGGATATTGGTTACTTAAATCACCAATTATCCAAGATCAGATTTTGGCAATTAGAACAGGAAGTGCACAACCCCAATTACCAATATCTATTATGCGTAATTTGGAGTTTTTGCTTCCTTCAATTAAGGAACAAAAAGCCATCGCAGACACCCTCTCCTGCCTTGACGACAAAATTGAACTCAACAATAAGATTAACAAAACCCTTGAGGAAGTGGCACAGGCGATATTCAAAAGCTGGTTTGTGGATTTTGAGCCGTTTAAGGATGGAGAGTTTGAAGATAGTGAGTTAGGCAGGATTCCTAAGGGGTGGAGAGTCGGAACTTTGGGTGATATTGCAAGTATCACAATGGGACAATCCCCAAAGGGTAGCAGTTATAATGAAAACAATGATGGTACAGTATTTTATCAAGGTAGGACAGATTTTGGTAAAAGGTTTCCAACAATTCGGTTGTATACAACAGAAGCGAAAAGAATGGCTCACAGAGGGGATATTTTATTAAGTGTAAGAGCTCCTGTTGGAGATATTAATGTTGCAATCGAGGATTGTTGTATAGGTCGTGGCTTGGCATCATTAAGAAGCAAGAACGAATGCAACTCCTATTTGTTGTATCAATTAATAAATCTAAAGGATGGCTTTAATGTCTATAATGGTGAAGGAACAGTATTTGGTTCGATTAATAAGGATACTTTGAATGATATTCGAGTAATAATTCCACCAAATGATATTATCCAAAAATTTCAAAATAGCTATGGAAGATTTGATGTTATGTTTGAGAATAATTCAATACAGATAAGAACACTTACTGCAATCCGTGATTCTCTATTGCCAGAACTCATGTCCGGTAAAATCCGAGTTCCAATTGAGGAGGTGGAGTGAGTGCCTAAGGATAAAATTTTCAAGGCCACTATTAATGCGAAAGGCAAGGAAATTGCTATTTTCTCAACAGGTAATGATGATGATTATATCAGCCTGACTGATATAGCAAAATATAAGAGTAATGAGCCTAATGATGTTATTCGCAACTGGATTAGGAGTAAGGATACTATTGAATTTTTAGGTTTATGGGAGCAAATAAATAATCCAAATTTTAAACCCATCGAATTCGACGGGTTTAAAAATGAAGCAGGTAGAAACTCCTTTGTCTTGTCTCCGCAAAAATGGATAGAAACAACAAATGCCAGTGGTATAATCTCAAAATCAGGTCGTTATGGTGGTACTTATGCCCATAAAGATATAGCTTTTGAATTTGCATCATGGGTATCTCCGGAATTTAAGCTATATATCATTAAAGACTACCAACGTTTAAAGACTGATGAAAATAGTAAATTATCCCTTGAATGGAATGTTAATCGGGTCCTTGCCAAGATTAATTATAAAATACATACCGATGCTATAAAGGAAACTTTAGTTTCAAATAATTTGACAGCTCAACAGATAGGAATAACCTATGCTAGTGAAGCAGATGTTTTAAATGTTGCTTTGTTTGGAAAGACAGCTAAAGAATGGCGAGATGAAAATTCAGAATTGAAAGGCAATATCAGAGATTATGCCACAATAGAACAGCTAATTGTAATGGTCAATTTAGAAAATATGAATGCTAATTTTATTCGACAAGGTTTAGCACAACATGAGAGGTTACTTGAACTTAATAAAATAGCAAGAACACAGCTAAAGTCATTGTTAAATAATAAGACTGTTAAAAAACTAGGCGATTTAAAACCTAAAATTACAGGTGGTGCAATAAATGGCAAGGAGTAATTTTTATGAATCCCACTTAGAAGAAGCGACCTTGGAGTGGTTTGAAGAACTGGGCTATGAAGTGGTTTTTGCCCCGGATCTTGCACCGGATGGAGAGTATCCGGAGCGTGAAGACTACGGAGATGTTATCTTGGCTGAGCGCCTAAAAGAAGCCCTTGCCCGGATCAACCCAAAGTTTCCAATCGATGCAATAGAAGATGCCTTCAGGCAGATTATGATCCCTCAAAGTCCGAGCCTTATCATGAACAATAAAGCATTTCAAAAGATGATCACCGATGGAATTGATGTTCAGGTGAAACAGGCCGATGGTGGCTATCGCACAGAAAAGGCCTATGTATTCGACTTTGAAAAACCGCTGAACAATGAATTTATGGTAGCCAACCAGTTTACAATTGTTGAGCATGGCGTGGAAAAGCGCCCGGATGTGGTGGCCTTTGTTAATGGGATTCCTTTGGTGGTCATTGAACTGAAAAGTGCCAGTGATGAAAATGTTGATATAACCGATGCCTATAATCAGCTTCAAACTTACAAAATGACTATTCCTTCCCTATTTACTTATAACTCCTTTATGGTCACCAGTGATGGTATCAATGCCAGAGCGGGCACCCTGACCTCCGATGAAGATCGCTTTATGGCTTGGCGTAGCATTGATGGAGATGATGTAGCTTCCGTGTCTATTCCGCAACTTGAAGTGCTGATTAAGGGAATGTTTCAGCGCGACCGCTTGCTGGATATTATTAAACATTTTCTTCTCTTCCAAAGTGATGGCAAGGATACGATAAAAATACTGGCAGGATATCATCAATATAATGCAGTTAATAAAGCAGTAGAAAGCACTGAACGGGCCACCATGGAACATGGTGACAGGCGGATTGGTGTGATTTGGCATACCCAAGGCAGTGGGAAGAGCCTGTCCATGGTATTCTATGCCGGCAAACTGGTCATAAGTGAAGAACTGGAGAATCCAACCATTGTCGTCATTACAGACAGAAACGATCTGGACGACCAGCTTTTTAGTACTTTTCTTAAAAGCAAGGATTTATTAAGAAGCACACCGGTACAGTCAGAAGACAGAGCGCATTTGAGAGAGCTGCTGAATAACCGTACCAGTGGCGGTATTATCTTTACAACAATTCATAAGTTTGCTCCTTTTACCAATGAAATTAAAGAAGGCAATCCGTCTTATAAAAGTTTGGAGCAGGCAGCTGAAAGCTATGCTGATTATGCAGGCGACATGGTCCTCACGGACAGAAAAAATGTCATTGTCATTGCAGACGAAGCTCACCGCAGCCAGTACGGTTTTGGAGCGGACGTTGTGAAGGGTAAAAATGAAGTAGATGTGAAATATGGCTATGCCAAGTATATGCGTGATAGCCTTCCCAATGCATCTTACATAGGCTTTACAGGAACGCCGGTTGAACTTACTGATAAAAATACAAGAGCAGTATTTGGTGATTATATCGATGTTTATGATATGACTAGAGCTGTGGAAGACGGCACAACCGTGAAGATTTTTTATGAAAGCAGAATTGCTAAGCTTGAGCTGCCGGAAGAAATGAAACCAAAGGTCGATACCGAGTATAATGAAATCACCGAGCACCAGGAATATAGTCAAAAAGAAAAACTTAAGAGCAAATGGGCCAGACTTGAAGCCATAGTGGGTGCCAAGCAGAGAGTAGTACAAATTGCCAAAGATATTGTAGCACATTTTGAAAAGCGTGAGCAGGCGCAGGAGAACGAAGGCGGTAAGGCCATGATCGTCGCCATGAGCCGGAGGATTGCCATCGATATTTACAGGGAAATTGTTGTACTTCGACCGGAATGGCACAGTGACGAATTAATGGCTGGAAAGATTAAGGTTGTTATGACCGGCAGCTCATCTGATCCGGCAGACTGGCAGCCGTTTATCGGGACCAAGGCCAACCGGGAAACACTGGCTAAACGAATGAAAGATAGAAATGATGAACTGAAGATTGTGATTGTGCGTGATATGTGGCTTACCGGATTTGATGTGCCAAGTATGCATACAATGTATATCGATAAGCCAATGAGCGGCCATAACTTGATGCAGGCTATTGCAAGGGTTAATCGAGTATTTAAAGATAAGCAAGGCGGACTTGTTGTTGACTATATCGGTATCGCGGAAAACCTGAAAGAAGCCTTAGCGAAATACACAGAGAGTGACAAGAAGACTACCGGTGTAGACACCGAAGTGGCATCCCAGGTTCTCTTAGAAAAGTATGACCTGATTAAAGAACTGCTTCATGGCCATGACTATAGTAAATTCTTTACTGGCAAGCCAAGCGAGAAAATGCAGGCCATTGTAGAAACCATGGATTATATTATCGGACTTCGTGAGGAAAGAAAGAACGATTATATTAAGCTGGTAACCGAATTGGCTCGGGCTTATTCCCTGTGTGCGACAACCGATATTGCTGAAAGCCTCAATATAGAAGTGGGCTTTCATAAGGCAGTCAAAGCAAGCCTTGTTAAAATGATCAGCGATGAAAATAAAAAGAAGACTACATCCCAGCTTGACAGTGAGCTCAACCAATTACTTTCCAAAGCCATATCCTCCAATGAAGTGGTAGATATTTTAGATTCCGTAGGTCTTTCCAAACCGAATATTGCAATTCTCTCAGATGAATTTCTTGAAGAAGTGAGAGGTATGAAGCAGAAAAACTTAGCTGTTGAGCTGTTAAACCGATTGCTCAAAGGGAATATCAAGACATTCTCAAGGCGTAACTTAGTTCAGTCGAAGAAGTTTTCCGAGCTTTTGGAGGCCTCCATCAGGAAGTATCAGAATAGAGCCATTGAAACCACTCAGGTTATTATGGAACTGATAGAGCTTGCCAAACAGATCAGTGAGGCGGAAAAACGCGGTGAAAGTACAGGATTAACAGCGGATGAATTAGCTTTTTACGACGCTATGGCTGAAAATGAATCAGCCAGGGAAGTGATGGGTGATGAAATCTTGGTGCAGATTGCAAAAGACCTGACGACATCTATTAAGAACAATATCAGCGTAGACTGGGCAATCCGTGAAAGTGTTCAGGCCAAAATGAAAATGACCATAAAAAGGCTGCTAAAGAAATACGGTTACCCACCAGATAAGACGGCTAAAGCAGTGGATATTGTAATGGAGCAGACAAAGCTGATGTGCCAGAATGAGAGTAGGTAGGTTTACTGATATAAACCTAATTCTTAGCTAATGGTGCTGCATGCTGTAAAATCAGACAGTTATCCGACCATGTGCCGGTGACTGTCAATACCGGGTGGGATTGACCAAAAATCAGCTGGCCGAATCGCTGGTACTGTCTTTCGAACATAGTTACATCTAGCAGGCCGAATTCATCCTCCAAAGAGAAGAACACCGTGATTTTCCCGCTTCTAGTCGGGGGCCGGTGGGGATTTATCACTTTGCCGGCCACGGTCAGCGATGCCTGAGGGGAGTCTTTTGCTGCTGCGGTGGACATAATTCTTTTTTTACTGAGCATAGTCCGGCGGAGTGACAAGGGGACGGGGTTATTGACACAAACCACCCCTAAGCTATAATTTTCCAGAGGGTGGTTTTCGTGCCTAGAGCAGCAAGGATAAAAAGTGAAAGTGAAATATAGTATATCGTCATGAGAGGAATAAATCGTTAAACTCTGTTTGACGATGAGGAAGATATGCGGCAGCTATGTTTTATGGTATAACAAAAAATATGACAGGGTAGGGTATTTGTTTCAGGATCGGTTTAAAAGCGACCTGTAGACAGATTAAAAGATTAACAGGAATTAGTGAACTGCCGGTGCCTGACACCAACTTATTATTTGTTTAAAACAAACTGAGACAAAAGCCTTGATGCAATTGACCCGCTGCCCGCAGGGATAAAAAATGACAGGGAAGCGGCAGCAGAGACTATTGAAATAATGTCAGAAGATTAATTACTAATGAGACTCCTACTATGATAATTTAGAACAAGATGAAAGTCTGGTGCTTTCAATCGATGAAGAAAAGTTGGAAGAGATTTTTGAAACGTGAAGAATCAAGGTGAATATTAGAATGAATAGTATAATGATAAGCAATATAGCTATTGAGGTAATCAGGAAAAAAATAAAAAATATTAATCTTTCAGTCCATCCACCTGATGGTCGAGTTAGGCTGGCAGTGCCTGAAAAAATGGACGAAGAAGCAATAAAGCTTTTTGCTATATCTAAACTGTCATGGATCAAAAAACAAAGAGGAAAGTTTGATTTGCAGGATAGGCAATCTATCAGAAAATTTTTATCCGGGGAAAGCCATTACTTTTTTGGGACCAGGTATTTGTTAAATGTCGTGGAGACTTCCGGCAAGCAACACGTGGAGTTAAGAAATAAAAAGTACATCGATTTATATATAAGGCCAAACAGTACAAAAGAAAAACGCGAAAAAGTGATGACAGCATGGTACCGGGAACAGCTTAAAAGCATAATTCCGGAATACATAATTAAATGGGAAGAAGTCATTGGCGTATCTGTTAAAGATTGGGGCGTTAAGCTGATGAAGACCAGATGGGGCACATGCAATACAAGGGCTCAAAGGATTTGGTTAAACTTAGAACTCGCTAAGAAGAATCCTCGGTGCCTAGAGTTTATTATGGTTCATGAAATGGTCCATTTATTAGAAAGAAGTCATAATGATCGGTTCAAAGCGTATATGGATAAATTTCTTCCAAATTGGAGGAGCATTCGAGATGAGCTGAATGGTTTGATATATGAAAACAGTAAGTGGTCTTAGTAAATTTGAGTAAGGAGACGATTTTAATGGCAGCAGTTAAATACGAAATCAAAGAGACGCTTGGTATCTTATCAGAGTCGTCTAAAGGTTGGTCAAAGGAATTGAACCTAATCAGCTGGAATGACCGGGATCCCAAGTACGACCTGCGTGACTGGGCACCGGAACATGCCAAAATGGGTAAAGGGGTTACCCTGTCAGTGGAAGAGCTGAAGAAACTGCGGGAGCTGCTGAATGAGATTGATTTATAATAACTGCATCGGTGTTGATATGTAGTGATCCGATGCGGCTATCGATGCTTGATAATGAATAAATAGCTTGGTAATAAAGAGAAAAGTCAAACCTATCACCCAACTACAAAGAGGTGCTTCACCAATGACTAAGATACCCTTCAAAGGAATATTAAAATCAGTCCAACCGAGAATTAGGCTGCTTCGGTCATTTGATGAGCGGTCGCATAATTACCTTGGTTATTCGCTTTTTATAATAGGTACGATTGATGACGTTGAGCGGGAGTTCTCTGTTGGTATCGGTAAAGCCGCCCAGGCAAAACATCAGTTTAGGGTTGGCGATGAGATTGCTGGCGAGTGTCTTCCTGTTGCAGATGATAGGCTGGAGCCGGTTGAATTTTATAAAGCTTCTAAGCTGAAGAAGACTGGTCAAGTTGACAAATCTAATATTCCTCCACCGTGGGAAGATATACTGCCGGAACTTGAAGTTTACCGGGCAAGAGGACATCGGCGGTTAGCTACCAGGACTTATGACAGTAAATGTACCACCTGCATATGGGGCTGTCGGATGCCTGTAGAGATTACTATTGACCACTGGAATCCGGGCAGGAAAAAGTACCGGTTTGAGACTTTTTGCTATGGGCCATTACGTTGTAAATTTTATAAGTCAGGGCCGACACGGAAAGTTCCGGGCAGAAACGGCATGGTATATGAAGAAGAAGACTGGGTGGATGAGGAAGAGACTGGGCACAGGGAGATGGATGAGTGAAAAAGGATGAAAAATTGGCCGCTTTTGAAGGAATTGAAACAGATATTAATAATTAATTGATGAAGAAAAAGGAGAAAGGTGATGGGATAAGATAAATGATAATGAGAGTTGATGTCACTAGGGAAGCCTGTTGATCTAAGAGAAACCTTCTAATGCAAGAAGAATATGAAAATAAGATTAACCAACTCTCAAAAGGAAAGATTATTACAAAGAAAATAGGCAACCATGAATATTATTACTTAAAATACCGGGATGGGGAAAAGACTGTTACCGATTATATTGGGCGAGATGAGAAGAAAATTGAAGAGGTGAAGAATGAGGTTAATAAGAGAAAGCATTTTGAAAAGATGCTTGCCGAATTGAAGAAAGAAAGTAAATTGATAAAGAAAGTGGCAGGAGGAAACTTATGATTGTCTACCATGGAAGTGATGTGATTGTCGAAAAACCCGTTTTACTAGCACCAAAACGTACATTGGACTTTGGTGCAGGCTTTTATACAACAACAAATAAAAAACAGGCAGTTGGTTTTGCGCATAAGGTGATGCTAAGAAATGACAGCCAAACTAGAGCTGTCAGTGTGTATGAAGTAGATTTTTACAAGATAGAAAATTCTCTAGAAGTGTTAAAATTCGATGCGCCGGATGCAGGATGGCTGGATTTTGTTTTTGCCAACAGGCAGGGAATTTATAAAAGAAAACAGTATGATGTCGTTATTGGAGCAGTTGCTGATGATACTATATATCGGGTTATCAGTTTATATGAAGCTGGTATTTTAACCCTGGATTCCCGCCAAACTCATAACGAGGGCTAACAAAAAAACACTGCAAACCATTGAAAAACCTGGGCTTAATGCCATTTTTTACTTGTAGCCAACCTCGTATGTGTTATAATATACATAACGAGGAGGTGCAACTGAATGGCAGCCATCGTCTATCAGACAGATAAGCGATCAGGGATTACATACGCCTATGAATCCGTTTCTTACTGGGATAAGGACAAGCAGCAATCCCGGGCAAAAAGGACGCTCATCGGCCGGGTAGACAATGAAACCAAAGAGATAGTCCCGACAGACGGCAGAGGCCGGAAAAAGAAAGAAGTGCCTGCGCCTCTCCAAAGAGGCCCTGTCCCATCTATTCAAACATCAAGGTCCTTCTACGGAGCAACGTATCTGCTGGACGCTATTGGTGAAAAGCTCAGCATTACCGAGGATTTGAAACACTGTTTTCCAAGTATTTATTGGCAAATTCTTTCGATTGTGTATTACCTGATTCTTGAGGATAAAAACCCCCTCTATCGTTTTGAAAAATGGAGCAGCTTACATAAGCATCCTTACGGTAAGAACATAACCTCCCAGCGAAGCAGCGAACTCTTCACATCCATCACCGAAGAAGCAAAGAACAAATTCTTTCAGCTGCAAGGGAAACGGCGGACAGAAAAGGAGTTCTGGGCATATGACATTACTTCCATCTCCAGCTATTCTGAACATCTACGCCAAGTGCAATACGGCAAGAATAAAGAGAGCGATCCACTGGCTCAACTGAACCTGGCGTTAGTGTTCGGTGAAAGGTCCAACCTTCCTTTTTATTACCGCAAACTGGCTGGAAACATTCCTGATTCCAAAACAATTAAGAATTTACTTGCTGATTTGGATGTCCTTGGTTTTTCCAAAGTGAAGCTGGTTATGGACAGAGGCTTCTATAGTCAAGATAATATCAATGCCCTCTTTAAAGAACACTTGAAATTCCTGATCTCCGTAAAAATATCCCTCGCTTTTATCAGGAAAGAATTGGACCTCATCTACGATAAGTTTCGTATATTTGAACACTATAGCGAGAAATACGAGCTGTATTGCCATACAGTACAGACTAATTGGCTTTATACACAGTACCGTCCGTATAAAGGGGACACCCTCTCAGAACCCAGGCGCATCTACATTCACTATTATTACAACATTGATAAAGCAGCTGAAGACGAAAAAGCCTTTGACCGAAAGTTAATCGCACTGCGCCATGAACTGGAGTCAGGTAAGAGGGTTCCTGAACATGAAAACCTCTATAAAAAGTATTTCGAGACGAAAACTACGCCAAAACGAGGGACAAAGGTCACCGCCAATGAACATGCCGTTACTAAAGCAAAACGGTATTATGGATTCTTTGCCCTTTTGACTAATGAAAAAATGGATGCCATTACCGCGCTGGAGCTCTACCGCAATAAGGATGTGGTTGAAAAAGCATTTGGCAACCTTAAGGAACGACTGAACATGCGCCGCACATTGGTTTCCTCGGAGCAAAGCCTTGACGGTAAACTTTTTGTAGAGTTTGTGGCTCTCATCTATCTTTCTTACATCAAAAAGCAGATGCAGGAGACGGATTTATTCAAAAGTTATACCTTGCAGAGTGCCCTAGATAAACTTGACGTCATCGAATGTTTTGAAGCGCCAGGGCAAAAACTGCGTGTTGGTGAGCTTCTTGAGAAACAGAAGGAGATCTATATAGGCTTGGGCGTTGCTCCACCCTCCTCGTTATGAGTAGGCGGGAATCCAGGTTTAACACGGGAAGAAACGATAAAGAGGTTAAAGATTCGTAAATTATATAATCAAGTGACTTTTTGCACCGAAAAAGCATTATCCTATTTACGTTATATTGGTCAGTTAGATATTGAGAAGGAGGATGTTATTTGATGAGTGAAACGAAAGAATTTCAAGCCGTTTTACAGGTGATTGTTTCCCGCCTAGCACAACTGATAGCTAAAGAGATAAATATATCTCATAAAGATGCATTAGAACGCCTTTATTCATCTAAACTATATGAAAAGTTGGAGCAAGAGGAAACGAAGGTTTGGCATTTAAGTGTACCGACTCTTTATAGTTTGTATGTTGAAGAACAAGAGACAGGGAAAATTAAATTTCCGGAGGAGGCATAATGATGGAGGGCAAATTAGATTTTTTGGTATATTGCATTGAAAGCTATAAAAATGCCCAAGGTCTTAAAGGCAAAGAAGCTATAGAGCTTTTTAAAAAATACCGTGTTTTTGATTATATTAATGCTAGTTATGAGGCTCTCCATACCACTGGAAAAGAATATATTATAGAAGATCTTAATATTTATATCAAGGCGAGAGAGAAAGTTGACTCAGGAGTTGTGCAATAATTACTAAGAAAGTCGAAAAAAAGAATACGGATTAAGGAAAAGAAGGAGAAATTAGAAAAGTAATGAATTTATTAAAGTTGTGGCAGATAATTACTAGATAGACATTGGTGCCATTATATGATTGGCAGGTAGAAGGAGCACTTAACTTTACAATAACTTTGAAATGAAAGAGGAATTTACAAATGGCAAAGTGTGTATTTTGTAGTAAAAAAGCAAAGAGATCATGCCCTGCATTACAGCAGGAAATTTGCCCGTTTTGTTGCGGAAGCAAGAGAGGTAATGAAATTGAATGCACTTTAGATTGCAGCATATACAAGAAAGGTATACTAAAAGATAATGAGAAAGCAGTAATGAAGCGTGCTAGGGCATCATTTAATAATGAATATGATGATTTGTTCAAACGACAAGGGATTCCAGAAACGGCAGGACCGTTAGAAGAATTTATATTCATAAACTATTACCGGGATTTTAGAGTCGATGATAATGATATTCTCAATTGCTATATAAAGATATACTATATACTGCAAGGACAAGATCATCTTTATACCCTTGATGATTATGAAGTGGATATTTTTAAAAAGTTTCTTGATGTAGCTAGAGAAAATGATATATCTCCTAAATTGCAGAAAGTAATGATCCTTAGATTAATAAAATCAATTGAGCAGGTATCAGGTGGGAGATTTGGCCGTCGTAATTACTTGGAAATGTTAAGAGGAATGTTAACACAAACTGGTAGAATGGGAGAACTTTTTAAAGATTGAAGGGGATTATTGCCAAGAAGTGCCGCGCCTAACACCAACTTATCAACCACCATGACTGGTGACACAAAGGGGAATGAATTCCCATGGTAGATAGGGAAGTGATTTATACAATCATGGAGACCGGTGCAGCGGCGGATAGCGCTGCCGGTGGTGTGGCGGTGGCACAGGGCCAACCGGGAATTGATAAGAGTACCGCGACGGAGAATGATGCAGGTCAAACCACTGCCAGGGAGGACGAAAGTGCAGACGCTGACAGCAGTGATAACCAAGATGCTTCCAAGGGCAGCGGCAGCATGCCGTTTATCGCCGGCGGTGTAGTATTGTTGGGTGGACTTGCCTTCTTTTTGAAAAAGAAATAAATTGAAAAACCCATCGATAATCTATGCGCTTAGTATCAAGTATGCTTCCATCCATGTACGGAACGTTAAATGGCGTATGTTGGATGCAACGTGTAGATAAGAAGTAGAAAAAGGAAAGCATTAGAAATAGGGTAAATTGCCACCTGCTACAGAACTGTGAGCGGGTGGTTTTTTGTTTTTTTGAGCGAGTCAAGTACGTTGTAAAGTGACATGGGGGGAGGAGTCAAGCAGATTAGTATTTAGGAAAAATGGGTATTTTTTCTTTGAGGAAACAGGGCTACTGTACGAAATATAGAAGTGCACAATTAGTAGATAAATATGAAGGAAATTATCTACTGATTAAAGTAAATTAAAAAAGCTCAAGCGAGTAATGGAAGCATAATAATCTTTTGCTTAAGAATTAATCGCAAATATCTATATTTTTTTGCTAGAATATGGGAATTGTTGTGATATACTATTTTATGAGTAATCCTATCTAAATAATCGAGGTGTTCCCGATGAATGTATCCTATAACAAGTTATTTAAACTGCTTATTGACAAAGGTATGAAGAAAACTGAATTGCGCAAGGTTACTGGGATTAGTCCTAACACCTTGACTAAGCTGTCGAATAACGAGTACGTGTCTATGGAAGTGCTGGTGAAGATTTGCCGGGCTCTAAATTGTAATGTTGGAGATATTGTTGAAGTCATTCACAGTCCTGATAATGGGACCGTTAATACTATAAAATAGAATTGGAAGATTATAAGATTTATAGGAGGAAAAAACAGATATGAAACGCAAAGAATATAGCGCAGGAATGGTCAAGCTTTCGTTCTGGTTTTCCGAATTCCGCAAGGTAATTCAGCTGCTGAACAATGGAAAGACCTTACCTGAACTCAAGAAGATGAATTTAGAAGAAAATATCTTTTCTGCACCAACGAAGGCAAGGGCAATCCAGATTTTCAATACGGTATCTACTCGTGTGAAGTGCTTGGATCACTCTTTTTTTATATTGTTTGAACAAAGCGATATCCTAAATCAGAAAATAATCGCACTCGCTGCAGTGATGGAAAGCGACAGTTTGTTCTTTGATTTTGTTTATGAAGTTTATCGCGAAAAGCTGATCATCGGAGTTGATGAATTGGCAGATAGTGATTTTGGTATCTTCTTTAAAAATAAGCAATTGCAAAGTGAAAAAGTTGCGAAATGGACTGATTACACATTGAAGCGATTGGGTAACTGCTATAAGACGATGCTTATGGAAGCCGGTGTGTTGGAGAGAGCGACTGGAACCCGAAAGATCTTAAAACCAATTTTAGATAAAACTCTGGAAGATTGTCTTAAGGCAAACGGTATGGAAATAACACTCAATGCGTTGACGGGGGTGAGATAGATGGACAGTTTGGAAGAACGGCTCGATACTGCGGAGCGCATGATAAAAGCCGAAAGTTTCAGGCAGAATAAAGGGCTTGGAAATGAAGTCGGGTATTATGTCTTTGATTACCCAGCGGAGAAAGAACTGGTCGTTCGAGAACGCATTGAATATATGAAGGGCAAAAACTCTAGAGGTACCGATGGGTTTGAACTTGTTGTCTTTGATCTGTACGATATCATTATTGATATTTTGGAAGAGGAAGATTTTATGGATCAGTGCTTCAAGTTCGAAAAGAAAAACGGCATGGAACGGATCATCAAGGCCGTTGGAAACCTCCTGCAAATCAATGATGAAGGCAGTATGATTGTAAAATATGTTCAAGAACGTACACCAATAGATGCAGTTGTGTTTCTGGTGGGTATCGGCAAATGTTATCCAATACTCCGCTCCCATAAGGTTTTAAATAATATGCATCAAGTCATTGACAGCGTTCCTGTGGTGCTGTTTTATCCCGGAAAGTATGATGGTCAGGAATTGGTGCTGTTTTCAACAATAAAAGACGACAATTATTACAGAGCATTCAAGCTCGTAGATTAAGGGGGGGAGATATGTTAATTAAAGGTATGTTTGCAAAGCCGATTGACAGAGATATTAAAGGTGTCATCAAAGTTGGCCAGGCAGATGATGAAAACATTCGACAGGAACTGGAAGAATATGTTGTGACACGAGAATTGCAAAAACACTTTGCAGATTTTTTTGGAAGTTATAAAAAAGGGATTAACGGTCGTACTGATAAAATGGGCGTTTGGATTTCAGGCTTCTTTGGAAGTGGTAAATCGCATTTCTTAAAGATCCTGTCTTATCTACTGGAGAACAAAGAGGTGAATGGCAAGAAGGCCATTGATTATTTTGTGGATGATCAAAAAATTGCCGATCCGATGGTTCTTGCAGACATGAAATTGGCTGCCAGTATTCCAACAGATGTGATCCTGTTTAACATTGATTCAAAGAGCGAAATGTCTGGCAAACAATCCAAAGACGCAATTGTTTCCGTTTTTCTGAAAGTCTTTAATGAAATGCAAGGATTCTGTGGCTCCATACCTTTTCTTGCTGATTTGGAAAGACAGCTAACTGAACGAGGGCGATATGAAGAATTCAAAAAGTTGTTTGAAGAAGAATTCGGTAAAACTTGGGTAGAATCCAGAAATAAGTTTGACTTTATTCAGGATACCATCGTTGATGTGCTTGAAAAAATGAGATTTATGAGTGAAACAGCAGCGAGGAATTGGTGCGAGAAAGCAACCGAAACCTATAACATCAGCATCGAAAACTTCGCCAAGCTTGTGAAGGAGTATATTGACCGCAAAGGCGGCAACCATCATGTGGTTTTCTTAGTCGATGAAATTGGCCAGTACATAGGCGATGACTCAAAACTGATGCTGAATCTTCAAACTGTGACGGAGGACTTAGGGACTGCCTGTCATGGCAAGGCTTGGGTGGTCGTGACGAGTCAGCAAGATATTGATGCAATCGCAAAGGATATGGGACTTCGCAGCAACGATTTTTCCAAGATCCAAGGACGTTTTGATACTAGGCTTTCGTTGTCATCAGCTAATGTGGATGAAGTTATTAAGAAAAGAATTTTAGCTAAAACAACCACTGCAGAGCAAACACTGAGACTGCTCTATGAGCAAAAATTAACCATCATCAAGAACTTGATTGTTTTCAACGATGGCGTTGAAAAAAAACTTTATGCAAATGATCAGGATTTTGCTTTGGTTTATCCTTTTGTGCCTTATCAGTTCAACCTACTTGCTAGTGTACTAACTTCCATAAGAACCCATGGAGCATCCGGAAAGCATTTATCTGAAGGGGAGCGTTCCATGCTTGCCTTGTTCAAAGAATCTGCCATGAAACTGATGGATAAAGAGCATGGGGCAATGATACCTTTCAATGTATTTTACGATGCTCTTCACCAGTTCTTAGATCATAGCCACAAGGGGGTTATTACAAGAGCTGCAGATAATAGCCACATCAATCCTGATCACGAAGAGGATTGTTTTAATGTCAATGTCTTAAAAACCCTCTTTATGATCAAATACGTCAAAGAGATTACAGCTAACATTGATAATATCACCAGCCTGATGATCTCTGATATTGACACCGATCGGATTGCCTTGAAAAAGCAGGTTGAAGGAGCTCTTGAAGTTCTTGTCAATCAGAGACTGGTCCAGAAGAATGGTGACATTTATGTCTTCCTAACTGATGAAGAGCAGGAAATTAATCGCGAAATTGAAAGTCAGAATGTTGAAATGGCTGAGGTTATAAGCAAGGTTTCCGAGCTAATTTTTGAAGACATTTTCAGAGATAAAAAATACCGCTATCCTGCCTTTAATGGACGCTACAGTTGTGCCTTTAACCAGCTAGTAGACGATAGACCATATAAGGCCAACCAGAACAATGATATTGGTGTGCGTATACTTACGCCAAGCTCTGATTACGGCGAGGATGAGATCACTCTTCGTATGATGTCGGGACAGGGCAAGGAAGTTCTTGTTGTACTGCCCAATGACTCGGCGTTTTTGAGCGAGCTTAGGAGCGCATTGAAAATAGAAAAATACTTGCGACTTACCACTTCGAATAAACTGGCAAAGTTTGAGCAAATCAAAGAATCAAAGAAGGTAGAAATGCGGGAAAGAAACGGAAATGCCAAGCTTTTTCTTGCGGAGTCCATGAAGAATGCGGATATCTATGTGAATGGCGATAAAGCGCAGATTGGTTCAAAGGAAGTGTCGTCACGCATTAACGATGCTCTCGGACGATTAGTATCCACTGTTTATCATAAACTTGCCTATATTGATACTGCGATGGATGAAGCTAATATTCGGGCATTGTTTAAGACTTCAAACCAGCAGTCATTAACCCTTGAAGGTGGAAAAGAAGCTAATGTTCATGCTCTGCATGACGTACTTAGCTATATTGCCAGTAATTCATCCATGCATACGAAGACTTCCATGAAAAGCATTATGGATCGCTTCATGAAAGCACCTTATGGTTTTGTTGAAGATGACGTGGAATGGATGGTTGCTAAGCTATTTAAAAATGGCGATATTTCTTTTACCATTAATGGTGGCAGCGTTACATTACTCAATAAGACCGAAGAAGAAATCATTCGTTATATTACAAAAAAAGAATACGTTGAAAAGCTCCTTACTGAACGTCGGGTAAGTGCAGATCCTATACAGAAAAAGTCTGTTCGAGAAGTAATGAAAGAATTATTTGGTGTGTCCAGTGTGAATGACGACGATGATTCCATGATGCAATCCTTCCAGAGTTACAGCAAGAATATCATCAATGAGCTGGAGAAATTTGAAATTATCTATAACAGTCAGATGCTGCCGGGCAAGAAAACAGTGGCAACGGGTAAGGGGTTACTACGGGCTATTGTTCAGATTCAATCACCTACTGAATTCTTCAAGAAAATTCACTCTGATCAGGATGATTTTCTTGATTTTGCCGAAGATTATGAGCCTGTAAAAGCTTTCTTTGCCGGTGAACAGAAAAAGATCTTTGAACGTGCTTTAAGGTTGGTAAAAATCTACGATGAAAGTAAGACCTTTATTGTTGATGAAAAGGTTGAAGAGTATGTTGGTGCGGTGAAGGCCATTCTTAAAAAGGATGCCCCATACAGCGATATCCCAAAACTTCCTGAGCTGTTGGATCAATTCTCCGATGCCTATATGCATGTTTTATCAACTATGGAGGTTCCGATACTTGAAGCCATAGCTGATGCTAAAAAGAGAGTGTTTGAAGTCCTTGACACCAAGTCCTATAAGGCAGAGTTCGGTGAACGTTATATCAAGCTGTTTAAGGAGATTCATGACAAAGCTACTCATTGCAACAATGTGGCAACGCTGCAGAACATTAAAGTAGAAGCGGATGCATTAAAAGTTAGGTTGCTCAACGAAATGACCAAAATGGATGAGAAAGTAGCTGAAGAACAAACCCCATACGGCGGTGGTACTCCGGGCTCCAAACCTCAGCCTAAGCCAAAGAAGAGAAAGAGCATTAGCATTAAGACCGTCAGCCTCACTTCAACCTGGCAGATAGAGACAGCACAAGATGTAGATAAGTATATGGCTGTATTAAAAGACCAGATATTAAAAGAGCTGGATGAGGATACCGTTATAAATATTGAGTTCTAAAGGAGAAGCTGACAATGAATAAAACAGCGATAAAAAGTTTTGCCATATGGGCAAGAAATAAGCTCATTGCAGATATAACTTATAAAGCTGGTCTGCTTGGAATTACAGAGAAAGAAATTAAGAATTCTCTCCCACAGTCCACTGAAACAGTCCAGTTTTTTGATATTGGAACAAAGGAGCCCTACTCTATTTCAGGTGTAGAAATAGAGCAGCGCAAAAAGCTGATTGAGGAAGTTCAACGTAAAGCCAATCAATCCGATTATAAGACAGCCTATAAAAGCGTGGTTGAAGAAGTGGCCTACACTTGGTTTAATCGGTTGATTGCTATACGCTTTATGGAAGTGAATAATTACCTTCCCACGCGTATGCGTGTATTGTCTTCAGAAAGCAGCAACAAAGCTGAACCGGATTTGGTTACCCATCCAATGGATGTAGATTTCGATTATACTCCTTATGAGAAAGACCGCATTATGCAGTTGAAACATGATAACAAGTTGGATGAGCTTTTTCGTATGCTATTCATCAAGCAGTGCAATGCTCTAAATGCCATTTTGCCGGAACTTTTTGAGAAAACCAGTGACTATACCGAGCTGCTATTAAATGTTTCTTTTACAGATCAGGATGGAGTGGTTTATCATTTGGTTAATGACATTCTGGAGGATGATTTCAATGTGTCAAAAAAAGGTCAGGTTGAGATTATTGGCTGGATGTATCAGTATTACAATACTGAACCAAAGGATGAGACCTTTGCCTTATTAAAAAAGAATGTAAAGATTACGAAGGAACGTATTCCTGCTGCTACCCAGCTATTTACTCCAGACTGGATTGTCCGCTATATGGTTGAGAATAGCCTAGGCCGTTTATGGCTGGAAGGCCATCCAAATGACACTTTGAAATCGGAATGGAAGTATTATCTGGATGAGGCAGAACAGGAAGCTGATGTTCAAAAACAGCTGGATGAGATTCGAGAAGAATATAAAAAAATTAAGCCAGAGGATATCACGGTCATTGATCCCTGCATGGGTAGTGGACATATTTTGGTATATGCATTTGATGTATTGATAAAGATTTATGAAAGTTATGGGTATAGCCAACGAGACGCTGCTAAGAGTATTATAGAAAACAACTTATTTGGTTTGGATATCGATAATCGAGCATATCAACTTGCCTATTTTGCTGTGATGATGAAGGCAAGGCAGTATAACCGTCGTATTTTAAACGGTAAAACTACCTGTTACGTTTATTCCATACAGGAGAGCAATAGTATTAACCGTAGCCAGTTGAATTACTTTGGATCTGGTATAAGCGAGATGAAAAAAAATACAGCCATGCTTCAGATGCATGGTTTGCTGGATAATTTTATTGATGCCAAGGAATATGGATCCATTCTCAACGTGGATAACTACGATTGGCAGCTGCTTCATCAGTTTATTGAAAATATAGATGCGAGCGGGCAGATGACAATGGATAACATTGGTATAGATATTACCAAGGAACGATTACGGCTCTTAGTTGAAATTGGTGAAGTAATGGATCAGAAATATGATGTGGTTGTGACGAATCCGCCATACATGGGAAGCAAGGGATTGAATGGTAAACTTACTTCTTATATTCAGGATCATTTTGCGGTGGGAAAAGGCGACATTTATGCAGCTTTTTTGCTTAAATGCATTAAATGGGCAAAACCAGCCGCCTTGCTTGCATTTATAACGCCGTATGTATGGCTTTATTTATCAAGTTTCATGGGTTTGAGACGTAATTTGATTTCAGATTCGAGTCTAATGTCTTTAGTCCAATTGGAGTACAATGCTTTTGAAGTTGCTTGTGTTCCAGTTTGCACTTTTACAATGCGTAAGACTAAATTAGATTATACCGGCAGATATATTCAGCTTGCACAGTTTAAAGGTTGGGAAAATCAAGAAATTCAAACACTAAAAGCTATTAATGATTTTTCCCTAGATTACTGTTATGAGACACGTCAATCAAATTTTGAAAAAATAGCGGGATCTCCGATTGCATATTGGCTCAGTAAAAGCATGTATGCTGTTTTCGAGAATGCGAGACCACTAAAGGATTTTGGATATCCACGTCAAGGCATGGCAACAGCTGATAATGGTCGTTTTATGCGTAAATGGTATGAAGTTGCTGTAACGAACATTGATTTTAATTGCAGAGGAAATGAGTATACCTATAAAAAATGGTATCCTCATAGTAAAGGAGGCTCAGTAAGGCGTTGGTATGGTAACAATGAATATATTATAAATTGGAAGAATAATGGTATGGAGATTAGAGATTATAGAAAAGCAGTGGTTAGAAACCCAGATTATTATTTTCGTCAAGGAATAACATGGTCAGATTTAACGATTAGTTGGTTTAGTGCAAGGTATGTACCAGATGGATTTACCTTTGATAGCGCTGGGCCTACGTTTTTTCCTCATTTTGAAGAAGATATAAAATACATTTGTGGATACTTTAACAGTTGGGTTTTTCAAGAGTTTTTAAATATTAGTTGCCAAGGTATGCATTACAGCAATGGTATTATAGCTGAACTTCCTATTATTGTCTGTGATAATAACTATGATAAACAGCAAATTGAAACCATAGTTGATAAATGTATTGAAATATCAAAAAAAGATTGGGATGAAGATGAAAAAAGTTGGGACTTTAAAAAAGATGTATTGATTAGTAACGACAGAGATAATAATGTGTTTATTTCCAAATTACTTTTGAAATATAAAAAAGAAAAATTAAAGCTTATCCATGTAATTTCAGCTAACGAAAATAAAATTAATGAGCTATTTGCTGGTATCTTCAAGATGGATGATATAACACCATCCAAAGGAATTTGTTCAACAGCAATTCAATTGAAAAATGAAAAAAGCCTTATAGTTAATCTTATTTCCTATGCAGTAGGCTGTATGTTTGGTCGGTACAGCCTTGATGTCGATGGTTTAATCTATGCTGGCGGCAAATGGGACGGTAGCAAATACAACACCTTTATCCCGGACAAGGACAATATTATACCTATCACCGATGAGGAATACTTCGAGGATGATGTGGTGGGTTTATTCTGTGCTTTCTTGAAGAAGACTTTTGGTACAGATACACTAGAAGAAAATCTAGATTTCATCGCAAAAGCTCTGGGTAATAAAGGCAATAGTTCACGCGAAATCATCCGGAATTACTTTTTGAAGGGCTTTTTCAAAGACCATTGCAAAATTTATCAGAAAAGACCTATTTATTGGATGTTTGACAGCGGAAAAGCAGACGGCTTTAAGGCGCTTGTCTATATGCACCGATATAATGAAAACACCATTGGTAATCTACGTATCGACTACTTACACCGGATGCAGCGCAGCTATGATAACGAAATCTCCAGAATGCAGGAGACCATAGAAAACAGCAAAGATGCCCGTGAAGCTACCGCTGCTTCAAAACGAAAAGAAAAGCTTTTAAAGCAGCTTAAGGAAACTAAGGAATATGATGAGAAAATTGCTCATCTTGCACTTGCCCGTATTGCCATTGATTTGGATGATGGCGTGAAGGTTAACTATGAAAAAGTTCAGACTGATACGGATGGCAAGAAACTAGAAGTTCTGGCGAAGATCTAGGGGGAATTCTTAATGGAATACGATGTGAAATTTCCTGATATGGCAAATTACGATATTAAAAAACCTGGTGAAATGGCTCTCTACCATGCGCATTGTGATTTTATGCCTTTTAGAAGTGTTATTGAAACAACACAGGTGTCATTATCTGCAATGAGGGAGTATTATCATGAACATACCGAAAAAGCACGAGAAGTGGGCGACTATGTCACCGAAGAATGGGCTATGACAAGTGGGATGTTGTATACTGCTCGAGCGATCCCGCTATCATATTATTCTCTTGTGCTTGTTATGGTTTCGCTACTTGAAGAAGCATTTAATACCTTATGTCGTGCGTATTGCATAATTAATAAATATCAAATTGTGCAAAAAGATATGGCGGGACAAGGTTTAGAAAGGGCAGTAAACTATCTTGAAAAGGTTGCCAGTGTAAGAGGAATTAAATCAGATACGCAATGGGAGTATGTCAAAACCATTAGGGATGCTCGTAATATGGTTGTTCATAATGGCGGTCGTGTTACTGGAAAAAAAGATGCGTACAAAAAGTTCGGTTTCTATTTGCATGAAGAAGATAGTCGGCTTGACTTTGAACATGATGATATTGTTCGCATGTATGAAGCAATTATGGAGTTTATTGATCGGGTTTTTAGAATGGAACCTTCCAATGAAATGATAGGAGCAATATCGGAGTAGCGGTTAGTACAAGAGAGGGGAAATTATGGCTGAATTAAACCTCAAACAAATAACAGATAAGCTAAATGCCGAATATACAGGAGAATCCAGAAAACTCGTGTTCTGGTATGATGACAAAGCAGAGTTTGGTGAAGATATTGATACACTGGAACTGGCAAATGCCAAGGTACATCACTTGGAGAAGGATAACCAGTTCTATACAAAATGCCTTCTGGAGCGGAAAGATAAAACAACAAATTATTTGATTTATGCACCATTCCCACGTCCGCATGTAAGGGATAACCATCTGGAGGATACGTTGCTTTATTCCAAGCAATTTTTTGCAGATCGCGCATCCTTGCTTGCGGTGGACCTTGGAATTGATTCTAAGTACAAACCGGTCATTCAGAAATATATTAAGTTCTTTAGAGCCAAAGATCGTACCCAGAGATTCTACGATTTGGAGCTTGAGAATTTCACCAGAGAAAGCATTGAAGTGGCCCTGATGAGTGTTCTTTGTAAAACTAGGACAGCCTTTTTTGATGAGGTTGTTCGCGTTGTCTTAACAGATGATGGCCTTGAAGAGAATAAGTTCCTTGCTGAGTTTGAAAAATACGATCTGCTATCTGCCTTTTGGAGACTATGTGAGGAGCAATTTGGGTATGCAGACGTGAAGCCGACCCTTGAGAAGCTTGTAGTTACTATGTTTGTGACTTACACAGAACGATATGTTCATGGTGAGCTGCCTCAGGCATGGAAAAGTTTTGTATCTTATAAGTCAGGCAACATTATTGCATTTCTTGATAACCTCATGAACAATGTTTTGTATCGGGGGAAATATGATAAACTCTCAGCCTACGTAGCTAATGGGCTAAATGCTGACTCTGCTTTTGAAAATTATAGCCCGGAAGATTTGATAGCCTGTGATACTTTTGAGATTATAGATAAGTTTATTATCAGCTGGGTGAATGAAAGACTTTTGAATGAGGATATTGGTGCGAAACTGAATGACCTCTCAATACCTGCTGTTTGTCAGGAACGTTGCAAAAAGCATTTTGGAGAAAGCTTTAAAGTTCAGTATCTGTTATTGGAAAATGCCTATTATGTGATTTTGGCAGCTAAGTATCATGGTAGAGAAAGCTTAAAAGAAACCGTAAATCAGTACCTTGCTTCCGACTGCATGATCGATAGCCAGTATCGAAATTTCTATTACAACTATGATCAGTTAAACGAAAACTTATCTTTTGAAAAACTTCGAGAACTGGTTGAGAATATCTATTCCAATGAATATCTGTCCAAGATGATTTACAATTGGAATGCTTCTATGGAGGCAGGAAATATGCTTTCGGTTCTTCCATTACAGAGAAACTTCTATAATAAATTTATTCGTTCAAGCAAAGATCGGGTCGTTGTCATTATATCTGATGCCATGCGATACGAAGTGGGGCGAGCACTTTATATGAAATTGCAGAACGATGAAAAATGCACCGCTAAGCTGGATGCTATGATGGGAGTGCTACCTTCTTATACTAGGCTTGGAATGGGGGCTTTGCTCCCTCATAAGACATTGGAATTAACAGATGACAACAAGGTTATGGTTGACGGAATGCCTTGTGACTCTTTGAAGCAGCGTGAAACAATTCTTAATACTTATGAATCTAACAGCCGTTGCATTCAATTTGATGATGTAAAAACCATGAAAAAAGCCGCACTGAGGGAAATCTTTACCGGTATGGATATTGTCTACATTTATCACAACCAAATCGATGCCCGTGGAGATAAACTTAATACGGAAAATGAAATATTCATTGCCTGCCAAGAGGCCATTGAAGAAATATTTGCATTGGTCAAGCGTCTTGCTGTTAGCGCAAATACCTATCATTTTATCGTAACAGCAGACCATGGCTTTATCTATAAGCGCGACAAATTGCAAGAAAGCGATAAGATTATCAATGCAGCGGATAAGGATGCCTATGTTAATCGACGCTTCGTTGTTTCGGGAAATGCACTTCAGGGAGCTGGAATTGTCTCTATCCCTATGGGTAAAATTCTCGATAACTCTGACCATAAAGTGGTTTCAGTCCCTGTTAGCTCAAACGTGTTCAAGGTAGCAGGAGGCGGCCAGAATTTTGTTCATGGCGGTTCTTCACCACAGGAACTGATTCTACCGGTGATAGATGTGAAGATTGAAAAAGGCCATATGGATACCCGTCCAGCCCAAATCATGCTGGTAAGCATGGTGCAGAAAATTACGAACCTGATTTCATCTTTGGATTTCATTCAATCAGAACCTATCAGCGATGTGGTCAAGGAGACCAGCTATAAAGTTTTCTTTATCTCTGAAAACAATGAGAAAATATCCAATGAGTGTATCTATGTTGCAGACAAAAAGGATGTTGATCCCGCAAAGAGAATCTTTAGGTTGAAATTTAACTTTAAGAATAAGCCGTATGATAAGGCCAAAAGATACTATCTCGTGGCTTACGATGAAAAAAATGATTTTGAGATCCTTCGCCATGACATAGTAATGGATATTGCTTTTGCCGATGATTTTGGATTCGGTATAAGGAGGGGTGGATAGATGGATGAAAGGGAAATTAACGATAAAGAAATTGAAATAGAAGAATTTCAGGATGACTTCGATGAAATAGAGTTTAGTGACGAGACGTCTGTAGAATCAATACTGTCGGACAATTATCTTAATGATAAGCTGAATGAAGTATTTGCTGGGAAGATTGTGCGAAAAGATCTGACAAAGAAGATCAAAGAAGGGGCTAATGTACCTGTATATGTTCTTGAGTATCTTCTGGGAATGTACTGCGCAACAACGGATGAAGAATCAATTGCTGACGGTGTAAAAACCGTAAAAAGTATTCTAACCGAGAATTTTGTGCGCCCGGATGAAGCACAAAAAATTATATCCAAGCTGAGGGAAAGAGGGAGCTATACTGTCATCGATAAAGTAGCGGTAAAGCTTAATTTCAAGCAGGATATTTATGAGGCTGAGTTCTCCAATTTGGGGATAAAGAATGTGCCGATTTCGGAAAAATACGCCTCGGACTTTGAACGATTGCTCTGTGGAGGCATATGGTGCATTGTTCAATTGGAATATTTCTATGATGAGGCTGATAAAAATAGATGCCCTTTTATTATAAGAAAGCTCACCCCTGTTCAAATGCCCAATCTCGACTTAAGTGAAGTCTTAAAGGGTCGAGAGCAGTTTACAAAAGATGAGTGGATTGATGTAATCCTTCGCTCTGTGGGGATGGAGCCATCAAAGTTTTCAAAGAGAGTGAAATTGCTACTCCTTGCTAGAATGATCCCTCTTGTAGAAAATAACTTCAATTTATGTGAGCTTGGCCCTCGAGGTACTGGAAAGTCACATGTTTATAAAGAAATTTCCCCAAACAGCATTTTGGTTTCAGGCGGGCAGACAACGGTAGCGAATTTATTTTATAACATGTCCAACAAGACAGTGGGACTTGTTGGCATGTGGGATTGTGTAGCTTTTGATGAAGTTGCAGGTATTACCTTCAAGGATAAAGACGGCATTCAAATCATGAAGGACTATATGGCTTCAGGTTCTTTTTCAAGAGGGAAAGAAGAAAAAAATGCGTCTGCATCTATGGTGTTTGTCGGAAATATAAACCAAAATGTGGATGTTCTTTTGAAAACATCACATTTGTTTGATCCGTTCCCTGAAGCAATGGCCTATGACAGCGCATTTTTTGATAGAATGCATTGTTATATACCAGGCTGGGAAGTGCCAAAATATAGGCCTGAATTTTTTACGAATGATTATGGGTTTATAACCGACTACCTATCGGAATTCTTACGTGAACTGAGGAAGTCGTCTTATGCTGATGCTTTTGATAGGTTCTTTAAGCTTGGTAACAATTTAAACCAGCGTGATGTCATCGCAGTAAGAAAAATGGTTTCCGGCCTCATTAAATTGATTTATCCAAATGGCAAATATGAAAAGGCTGAGGTTGAAGAAATCCTTAGGTTTTCACTAGAAAGCCGAAGGCGAGTTAAAGAGCAGCTTAAAAAAATTGGTGGAATGGAATTCTACGACGTTAACTTCTCATACATAGATAATGAGAGCTTTGGGGAAGAGTTCGTGCCAGTTCCTGAGCAAGGAGGTGGGAAACTGATCCCTGAAGGACTACACAAGCCTGGTCAAGTCTATACAGTAAGTCGAGGCAAGTCGGGTATGATAGGCGTATTCAAGTTGGAAATAGAAATGGTAACAGGCTCAGGGAAATTTGAGCGTACCGGGATTGGTTCTGATAGAGAAGCGAAAGAGTCTATTGATACTGCTTATAGATATCTGAAAGCGAACAGTAAAAATATAAGCGGTACAATCAGTACAGCAACAAAAGATTATTTAATGCATTTTCAGGATCTGAACGGCATTGGTATTACAAATCAATTGGCCTTGTCTGCCTTAGTGGCTTTATGTTCGGCTGCTTTGCACAAACCAGTCATAAGCAGCCTGGCGATTATTGGAAGTATAAGCATTGGTGGTTCGATTATCAAAGTTGAAGAACTGGCTAATGTATTGCAAGTTTGTCTAGATAGCGGAGCAAAAAAAGTACTACTGCCAATTACATCTACTGTGGACATGATTACTGTGCCACCTGAGCTGATGGGAAAATTCAGCCTTATATTCTATCAGTCCCCGGAAGATGCAGTATTTAAGGCATTGGGCGTGGAGTAAAAGAGCAATTTTGCGAGTATTAAAAATTAAAAAGCTTATCGTGGATAATGAGAATTTACTAAGTGGCTAGTTAGTATCTAGTTACTTAGTATTTTTTATGTTGGAGCGTAATTGTTCATTTGAATGAATACCGAATGAAAATAACGATAAATGGAATATAAATAACGAATAGTGGCATAATCATAACAAAAAATGCAATATATATAACAAAACATTGACATAAATAACATATTAGGATAAGATATTAGTGTCTGGAGGAATGATGAAATGTACACAGAAATCGTTAAGATAATAGAAGGCGGAATAATTGGAGATAAGGAGAAGGTTTATAACTACGCGCAAGTTTTAGCGGACAATCTGGAAAACTCGGGGGATGTTTCCTTATCAAAAAAAATACGGTCCCTGTTGGTGAATAAAAAAACAAGAATGGCTTCTTTAGATGAGTTTTCTACCAAGCCCGTAGATACGGAAAGTCGTATGGATATAGTGGACATATTTATTCCAGATAAAACATTTGAGGAACCCATCTTGAAACAATATATTCATGATGAGATTGAAGAGTTTATCCATAGCTATGAACAAAGAGATGAAATTTTAAGAGCTGGGATTGAAATGGTCAGCTCGCTTCTTTTATATGGCCCCCCAGGCTGCGGAAAAACAACAGTTGCAAAGTTTGTTTCCTATAAAACGGGGTTGCCCCTTGTAACGGTGAGGTTAGATGGACTAGTTTCATCACTTCTCGGAAGTACGGCAAAGAATATTAGGAAGATATTTGATTATGCTTCCAAGAGAGATTGTATTTTATTTTTAGATGAATTTGATGTAGTTGCAAAGCTTAGAGATGATAAACATGAGCTGGGAGAATTGAAGAGAGTGGTAAATAGCCTGCTACAAAACATCGATGATTTCAGTCAGAATAGCATTCTAATAGCTGCAACAAATCATCATGAACTGTTGGATCCGGCTGTGTGGCGAAGATTCTCCAAAATAATAACTTTAGAGAAGCCAAATAAAGATGAAATCATGCTGCTGGTAAAATCTTTTATTAAAAACTCTAATAGTAATGTCATAGAAAACGAGAAAAAACTAGGTCTGCTAGCATCGGCTTTTGACGGTATTAGCCATGCGGATGTGAAGACTGTTGTTAACAATGCCATTAAGAAAGCGATTATCAATAAAAAAATAGTGACCCACAATTGGGATTTGCTCAATGAAGTATATTTATATAGGAATCATAAAATCATAAGTGACAGCGACTTCATAAAGTTTTTACTACAGTATGGCGTGACACAAAAGGAAGCAAGTGATAACTTTAATTACTCAATAAGAAAGGTGCGAGATGTAGCAAAATTAACTGATTGAATATGAGGGGTGGTGTGTTAAATGGCAAATGAAAGATTACCGATTAAGTTTTTTGCAAAAAGAGAAGTTGATAATATGCGAGTGGAGGCCGGTGGCGGCGGTGAGCCTCCAAAGTTTATTCTTGGCGAAGAAGACCTCTATATAAAAGCAAGGGCTTTCGTGAGCGTTGTTGAAACATTCAAGGAAGAAGTCGCTAAGAAAGAAAGATCTAATTCTTTGATTCCTGTTGTCTTTAAGACAAAAATCATCGATGATGCAGCAGCTAAAACACATAGGCGCGAAGTAAGTAATTTATTTAGAGTTGGAGCAGATAACAATATTCTAGGTTTGGCTGAAGCGGATGAAATCATTATTAAGCTAGACGACTCAAGAGAAACAGAGAAGATCATTGATAGGCTTAAAAACACACAGAGATACGCTCACGCACTTTCATGCATTGATAGCATTTCAGACTTTAAGCCGATTGTTTATAAGAGTGAAAGCCAAGAACCCGTGGATTACAAAGTCATACTGATCAACTTTCAAAACTATGAGCAAAATACTGCCATTAGAAATTACTTCGAAAGATCTATGGTTCAATTGGGACTTGATGTGAAAAAGACAAATTACACCGCTGATCATGTGATTTATAACATTCAATCAGTCAAGTTAGATGAATTTCAAACAATCATGAGAAACGAAGCTTTTGAAGCAATTTTTTCTATACAACCAATGCCAAAGTATACAGTATCTTTAGATATGGAAGATGATGAAGCTACGATTAATATCACCGCTCCAAAAGAGGGGAAAAAGTATACGACTGTTGGTATTTTGGATAACGGCATAGCAGATATTCCACACCTGAAACCTTGGTTGGCAGAAGAGCGATATACGGCATATCCGGAACCGTATGTAAAGAAAAATCATGGTACATTTGTATCGGGTGTTGTCGTTTACGGTGATCATCTTGAAGATGAAGAGTGGGTTGGTACAGAGGGTGTTAAAATTCTAGATGCTTGTGTTTATCCAGATACAGATAAAGAGGGCATTGAAGAGGATGAGCTGATTAGAAACATTCAGGAAGCGGTCAAAGCCCACCATGAAGAGGTTAAAGTTTGGAATTTATCAATAAGCATTGTTGCTGAGGTTGATGAATTTAGCTTTTCTGATTTTGCTATTGCATTGGATGCTTTACAGGACGAATATGGCGTTTTGATTTGTAAGTCAGCAGGAAATTGTAAAAATTTTAAGACAGGCCATCCAAAGGGCAAGGTTCATCAAGGGGCAGATAGTGTAAGATCAATTGTCGTTGGTTCTATCGCTCATAAGAAAGCAGCTACAGATATCGCTGATGTAGATAACCCGTCTCCATTTACCCGTGTAGGAAGAGGGCCATCTTATATTATAAAACCAGAGATTGTACATTATGGCGGAAATGCTGGTGTAGATTCTCATGGGAATATATTGACAACGGGAATAAAATCCTTTGGTTTGGATGGTGCAATATGTCAATCCGCTGGGACAAGCTATTCAACACCTCGTGTGGCAGCACTTGCTGCAGGTCTATATCAAGAAATGGAAGAAGAATTTGATCCACTTCTCTTAAAAGCTTTAATGGTTCATTCTGCCAGCTATTCCGAGAACTTGAGTGTCCCAATTACTGAAAGAGTTAATCAGGTAGGTTTTGGAAAACCTCAAACTGTAAGGGAGATTCTATTTAATTCACCGAATGAAGTGACACTTATACTTCGAGATGAGATAGCCAAGGGGGAGTATATCGATATGATGGATTTCCCTATGCCTGACTGCCTTGTGGATGGAGATTACTTTACTGGACAGATTGTTGTAACACTTGTATATAATCCAATTTTAGATTCAACTCAAAGAGCTGAGTATTGTCAGTCTAACGTGGATATTAAGATGGGTACTTTTGATGCCAAAAAGGATCGTGATACGACAAAAAGAAATATCCTCAATCCGGTGGGGAGAGACGGTTCTCAGAATGTACTTCTTGAAGATTATTACAGTAAACGGAAAATGAGAAGCAACACTGATGAGTTTGCGCTGAAAGAGAGACTCCTGATAAAATATGGGGACAAGTATTATCCGGTCAAAAAATATGCTGTGAATTTATCTGAAATGACTGATTCCAACCAATTGAAGTATCTAACCAAAGATAAGAATTGGTATTTGTATATCAAAGGGTTATTCAGAGACCATATTGAAATCAAATCACAGCAAGAAGGGACAACTCCGAGCCAAGAGTTTTGCTTGATAGTAACCATAAAAGATCCAACAGGAACTAAACCTGTATATGATGAAGTAAATCAAAAGCTAAATGAATATAACTTCTGGCATAATAATATTAAACTTCATACAGATGTTACAGTTCGCATCTAATGTAAAAAATCCATCAAAAGTAAAAATAGCTTGATGTTTTTTGTCTCCATAGGCATATATAAAGGGATAACTGCTTTGGCGGCAGCACTGCAACAAATGCTGCGGTGGAAATTGATGCGGGTCAAACCACTGTAGGGAGGACAAAAGTGCCGCTGCTGACGTAATGTGCACAAATTCAGATAAACCTGTTGCGTTTTGTAGCTTGGATGATCATATGCCACAAGTATAGATTATGATCCAAATACTGAAACCTCAACACTATTCTTTAAAACTGTACAGAATAAGATGCATTATCCAGCCCATGGACATACAGCAGCAGAAATAATCTATCGTAGAGCAAATGCTGAGGAGACTTTCATGGGCATGACTGCATTTGAGGGGAAAAAGCCGAAAAAAATCAGATGCCTCTATCGTCAAGAATTATTTAAAAGAAGAGGCCCAGACAAAGCTGATGTGCCAGAATGAGAGTAGGTAGGTTTACTGATATAAACCTAATTCTTAGCTAATGGTGCTGCATGCTGTAAAATCAGACAGTTATCCGACCAGGTGCCGGTGACTGTCAATACCGGGTGGGATTGACCAAAAATCAGCTGGCCGAATCGTTGGTACTGTCTTTCGAACATAGTTACATCCAGCAGGCCGAATTCATCTTCCAAAGAGAAGAACACCGTAATTCTCCCACTTCTAGTCGGGGGCCGGTGGGGATTTATCACTTTGCCGGCCACGGTCAACGATGCCTGAGGGGAGTCTTTTGCTGCTGCGGTGGACATAATTCTTTTTTTATTGAGCATTGTCCGAAAACGTGCCATGTAATGCTGCCTGACATCCATGCCCAAGATATCTCTTTCCCAATCCAATTTTTCTGTAAAGCTAAAATCAGGGATGTTCTGATCAAACTGAGTAGCAGTAAATAAGCCGTCTTGTCGGACCAATTCTGCCAACTGCCAGAGGAGCTGCCGGCGGTTGGGGTAGAGAGCGTCAAAGGCGCCGCAGAGTATTAGATTTTCCGTCACCGGCCGGGACGCTTTTGCTCGGTGGCAGAAATCTGCCGGCGAAGAAAAGGCTTTTTCCTGACGGGCGGTGAGGATGTTAGCAAGGCTCTTTTTATCCATTTGATGTACCTTTGCCAATGAGATACGGATGCTGGTATCTTCCACGGTAAATTTATCCGTACTGATGTTTATATCCGGCAGCTTCAAGCCGATGCCTCGCCGACGGACTTCTTGGGCAATAGTGTCCGGGCTATAATAGCCCATAGGATAGTTGCTTAATACGGCGGCAAAAAATTCTGCCGGGTGGTGTCGTGTGAGGTAGGCAGTCTTATAAGCGGTGTTGGCAAAAGCTGCCGCATGAGCTTCGCAAAAACCGTAGCTTGCATAACCCATGATGTAGGAATAGATTGTTTCTGCCGTAGTACGGTCAATACCTTTGTCAACTGCTTTATCAATAAATTCTTGGCCTATTGCTGCCATTTCCTCATGGGAGCGGGCATGGCTCATAACTCTTCTGAGACGGTCTGCGTCACCGGGAGTAAAGCCGGCAATAGCGGTAGCAATTTCTATTACCTGCTCCTGGAAGAGTACTACACCATAAGTTTTTTCCAGAATTGGTTTTAGCTTTGGATGGAGATAAGATACTGACTCCTGCCCCAAACGTCGGCGGATAAAAGGGTCCACCATATTACCTTTGATGGGTCCTGGGCGAATTAGCGCTAAACTGGCTACGATATCCTCCATATTTTCAGCCCCTAATTTTCGCTGTAGGGAACGTTGGGCCGGGCTTTCCAATTGGAATATACCGATAGTGTTACCGGAATTCAACAGGGAAAATGTTTCCTTGTCGTTTAATGGGATAGTTTCGTAATCAAAATGCTGATTTTTTTGACGGATATTTACTGCTGCGTCTTCCACGGCAGACATGGTTCTTAAAGAAAGTAAATCAAGCTTAAGTAGCCCCAGGCTCTCAACACCATCTTTATCAAATTGGGTAATAATCGCACCCTTGGCGGACTGCTGCAGGGGGGTAATGTTAGTTAATGGCTCGCTGCTCACCACCAGGCCGCCTAGATGGGTACCCGGAAAACGGGGAAAGCCTGCTGCTTCGCCGCAGTAGTGCAGTAATTGCCGGTATGGTCTAGGGTCTAATTCGCGTAATTCCGGCAGGTTCTGCCATACTGAGTTGATTTGGTCAGCGTGAACGTGTGGTAATCTTTTGGCTAAAGTGTCAATCATTGTTTCGGGTATCTCCAATGCTTTACCCAAATCCCTGACCGCCGAGCGAGCATGATAGGTATTAAAGGTACAAACACTGGCAACATTGTCCTCGCCGTAAGTATCAAATACATAAGCAGCCACCTTATCTCGGTAGCGGGCATCAATGTCCAGGTCAATGTCCGGTTGTTCTGCTCGTTCCATACTTAAAAATCGTTCGAATAGGAGATTACGGTTAAAAGCGTCTACTTCTGTCAGCCCTAGGCAGTAAGCAACCACGGAATCTGCTGCCGAGCCACGCCCCGCAAAACGAATATTTTCCTTCCGGGCATAGCGAGTCACATCCCATACCAGCAGGAAGTACTCGCAAAAGCCGAGAGCGGAAATTATCTTTAACTCATGGTTTAGCCGCTGAATTAATTTTTGGCTGACTTGGCCATAACGCCGCTGCGCACCGGAGAAAGTCAACTGCCGTAAAGTCTTAATAGGACTGCTTCCTGCTAAAGAGGGGACCTGGGGGATTTTTGCTTTTTGCCCGCTAAAAACCGGCTGGCAGCGGTGGGCGATTTCCACCGTGTTAGCTGCGGCTTGGGGGTAGTCATGAAAAAGTTCAACCATGGCAGTAGCATTTTTTAAATAATACTCACCATGAAGGTGCCGCTCAGGGTGAACTGAGTTAAGGGTAGTCAGGGTGCGCACACAGGTTAATAGGTCCTGGAGTTGAAAACGCTGCTTTCTGTGGTAGTGCACATTATTGCTGGCCGTCATTTTAATGTCTAATTCTGCTGCCAGTTGGGCTAAATGCCGGTTTAATGATATGCTGCCCGGTAGCAGCGGGGCCTCTAATTCCAGATAAAAACTGTCCCGGCCAAAGATACGGCAGTAGCGTTGGGCAGCTAGCTTTGCTTCCTGAAAGCGTCCTTTGAGAATAAACTTAGGGATTTCCCCCTGACGGCAAGCGGAAAGGGCAATAACATCATTACATTCAGTTAAACTATCCCAAGAAGCGATGGGGTTACCCCGGGGCGAATTTAGATAAGCCTTGGTAAGCAGTGCACAAAGATTGGCATAGCCATTGGGGTTTTTGGCCAGTAATACCAGGTGGTATCCACCGGGGGTGCTGATTTCTACTCCCTGGATAGGCTTAATACCGGCAGCGCGCGCCTCCTTAAAGAAAAAGGCCGCTGCCGACACATTGTTATGGTCTGTAATGGCCAGAGCGGGCATATCGAAAGAAGCAGCAGTACTTACAAGTTCCTTAATACTGCTGGCGCCGTCCAAGAATGAAAAGTTACTGTGGCAATGCAAATGGATAAAAGACATGGTACCCTCCGTTAATCATAAATTTTATAAAGCATCCACTTGTCCTTTTGCTGGTAAAGCTCTACGACGCTGTTATCACTGGTGGCGGCCCTAATAAAAAACTTTTCCGGTTCATTCTGCCACCAACGGCCCGTATCCCACCATTGGTCCGTTATTTCGATAATATTGTATCGGTGCCCCCGCCAGAAAAAAACCATTGGCATGTGGTCGTCTTCTATAATTACCGGCAAGTCCAGCAGCTTAGACATTTCATTTTTCTCCCCTTTCTTTAACACGTAAAGGGTCCCAGAAAGACAGTAATTGTTCGCGGCGAGTGGGCAGCAGGTCTTTCCCCAAGTTTACTGAGGTGGTATTATATTTGACAGCTAGGTGCTCACAGACTTCTTGTAAGCGCTGCTGTTTTTCAGCCGGTTGCAAACTATAATTTATGGTATTAAAAAGATTCAGCTGCTCCCACTGGGGCGGCAGTAAATCACTGGCTGCCAGGGTCAGCAATTCTGCTTTGACAATGGCAGGTTTTAATTTTTCTAACAGGACAGCTGCCGCTAAAGCTACGCTTTGCCTGCTTTGAGTTGGTCGATTAAACTGCCGCGAAACAGTGTATGGCTTTCCCGGGGTTAAAGCCCTTAGTGATAACTTTCTGCATGAGAAGCCATGGATTTCCAGTAAATCGGTTAGCTTTAGTGCACCAGTCTTGATTAATTCCGGCAGCTTTTGCTGCGGTATGTCCTGTATTCCTTGTTCCCAAATCAAATAGGGCGGGGGGTATAAAGTCTGTATCTTTTCTCGGTCCTGCCCTCTGATGCATTGGTACAGGAGGTGGCCTAAGTAACCAAATTTTGCAATAAGGGTATCCAGGGAAAGAGCCGCTGTCTCTCCCAAAGTATGAATGCCTAACATCTGTAGTCTATCCATAACAACAGGGGGGAGGGTCCAAAGAACCGATACCGGTAAAGGAGCGGCAGCGGTTTGCTCAAGGCCTTTTGGGATAAAAAGGGCCAAGGGTGAAGTATGTAGTTTTTTTACTGGTGACGATTGGCTAAGATTATGGGGGGCAAGGCAAAGGGCTTTAGCGAGAAATTTGCTTTGGGATATTCCGAGACATTGTATTGATTGGCCGAATTTCAGACAAATAGCTGCTATACTAGCAAAAGGTTTCTCCACACCCAAATCCAAAAAAAATTCCGTCTCTCCCAATGGCTGTACAATAGGGGTAAGGGAATAGCAAAAAGCGGAAAAATTAGTAATTCTTTTTTTATTTTTTATGTAGCAGCACCAAGACATGATCCTACCCCTCCAAACAAGTGTTCGATATAAATTATACTTGTCGCTGATGAGTAAGTCAAGGGGCTAACCCAGGCAAAAAAAGGAAAGTGTACAGATCTTTAAGTTATTGACGATAAATGCCATATGCTGTCTTGAAGCAGTATGTTATAATTTATGTTAAGCATTTTATTCGGGGAGGTCAGCAATGCTGGGGCTAAAGAAGACTCTTAATATATTACTTTTAATCGGAATAATAATATTTCAACTAATGCCACCTGCTTGGGGAGCGGAAATTGATATTAATGGGAAGACCGCGATCTTGATTGACCAAGAGACGGGTAGAGTTTTATATGAAAAAGATGCTCACTTAAAGCGGGAACCGGCCAGCACGACCAAGATTTTAACTGCACTTATTGCTTTGGAAAAAGGAAATTTGAGTGATATGGTTAGCGTTTCGGAGAAGGCTACAAAGGCGGAGGGCACTGAAGTTTGGCTGGTGGAAGGTGAAGAACATACGCTGGAGGACTTTATCTATGCGATGATGCTTAATTCTGCTAACGATGCTGCCGTAGCTGTGGCTGAACATGTGGGCGGTTCGGTTGAAGGGTTCGCACGTTTGATGAATGAAAGAGCAGCCCAACTGGGGTTGAAGGGGTCTCATTTTACTAACCCCCACGGTCTAACTGCACCGGATCATTATACCACCGTTTATGATATGGCAATAATTGCTCGGGAAGCAATGAAGATACCAAAATTTAGGGATATTATAATTACCCAGACCAGGCCTTGGCATGGCGAAGATTGGGACAGTAAATTACGCAACATAAACCCGATGCTTAGTTATTATCCTGGTAGTACCGGCATTAAGACCGGTTATACATCTCAGGCAGGTTACTGCATAGTGGCATCTGCCACACGAAACGGTAAAAGCTTTATCGCGGTGGTTTATGGCAGCGACAATAAAGCTATCTGGCGGGATGCCCAAAAACTATTGGACTACGGCTTTAACAATTATGATCATGTTTCGTTGGTTAAAAAGGGTGAAGAAATTGCCACGCTGGATTTGGCTGTAGGGGATAAAGGAGAGACAAAGGGACTAAAGTTGATATCCCAGGAAGGTTTTTCCTACCTAGTTGGTGGCGACGAAAATCTGCTTCCCGAACGCAAGCTGTTTCTGGAGAATTTACAGCTGCCTATCGAAAAGGACGGCAGTATGGGGCATATTTCTTTTATGTTGGATGGCAAGGAAGTAGCTAGAGTGCCGGTGGTAGCAGGGGGAAGTATCAAAAAGCCTGTTACCTGGATGGAATGGTGGGTCAGAATCAGCTGGGTATTGGTGGGCTTTTTATTTCTCCGCATCTTTATCCGTTACATGCAGAAAAGACGTAAACGCAGAAAAATATATACCAGTTACAGGAGGCGGGGCAGCCGCCGCGTCGGCAGGTATTAAATAGGAAATGAAAGTGTGTAAGAGCTTCTGGTTTTTAGAAGCTCTTACTTTTTGCTTATGGTTGGAACAATTAGGATATTAAGTCGTCTAAATAAAAGTAAAAACTATTAAAGGAGGGCTTTTTTTGCGAAAAATTTTTCTGTTAGTTCTAGTGTTTGGGCTGCTGCTAAGCAGTATGCCGGTAATGGGGGCGTCAGTACCTTCGACCATTATTACCAAGGAAGAAGCAGTGAACACTGTCAGGCAGCAACTGGATGTTAGTGATGATTATAAGTTGGAAAATGTTTCCTTTGAAGAACGTCAAGAAATGGAAGAGCAAGTATGGTATCTCTATTTTCGTAAAGATGATGCCGAGAATTTCGGCAGTGTTTCTGTAAGGATTGATGCGGTCAGTGAGGAAATTTTAAGCTTTGACCGGTATGAAAGGCAGGAGGGGGAAGGTCCGGCGATTATCACCCGCGATGAAGCCCAGCAATTGGCTGAAACTGTGATTAAAAATTATCAGCCGGATAAATTTAAATCGCTCAAACTTATGGAGAATGAACGGGATAATAGTAATACCGGCTCTACCCGTATCAGTTTCCAATTTAATCGGATGATTGACGGTTATCTTTTTCCGGCGAACGGTTTCAGTGTCACAGTAGATACCAGCCAAAAAGAAGTAACCGCATATCGCTATCAATGGAGCAAAGATTTGGTTTATGCGGATGAATCTTCAATAATTACTAAAGAAGAAGCGGTAAATAAATTTAAAGACGTGGATAAGACCAGGCTGATTTATATCATGACCCGGGATAAGGATAATAAAGAACAGGGATTGAAACTGGTATATACTTCGGAGCTTCCGAATTCGGGATTAATTGATGCCATTACCGGAGAATTGGTACCTAGGGAAAAAATATATCAGCCTTATATTTATCAGCAAAAAGTAGATGGTGCAGGTATGAAAGAGCTTGCCAATGATGAAAGCGGCAGAGCAGCCCCTCAAACCATTCCGGATGAGGGTGTCATCAGCAAAGAAAAAGCAGCGGCCATTGCTGCCAAGACGTTGGCGCCAATTGCTGATTTTAAAGAAATGGAACTGAGTTCCGCATCATATTACCAGTATACCAATACCGATAAAAAGGAATGGCAGCTCAACTGGCGTACTCCATTTGTGGAAGAAGAAAAGCCCGGCAGGACTCAGAATGTGCGAGCCGTACTGAATGCAGAGGATGGCAGCATTACTAGAATCAGTTACTATAAATCGCCAGCACTTCAGTCCTCGGATGAGAAAGCCAAAGGATTTAGTTTTAAAGAGCTGAAAGGTCTGGCCGGTGCAGTGGTAAATAAGGTATTTCCCGAAAAAATAACTCAAATACAATTTGTCGAACAAGAAGATGGGTATGGATTACCGCGGCCGGTTTTACAGGCGGAAAAGCTGACCACCGCCATTAATGCTGAGCGGCTAATCAACGATATCCCCTTTCCGGAAAATAATATTAGTTTCCGGTTTGACCCGGAAACCAGTGAATTACTTAGTTTTAACTATCAATGGCAGGGAATAGAAGTACCTGCCGGAGCGGAAACGATTTCGCTTGAAGGTGCCGAAGATATCTATTATCAGCAGGCAGGCTTGAAGATCCAGTACGTACGATTACAGGAAGATGCTAAACCGTTAAAGGATGTTTTGTTAACATACGGTGTAAAACAACATGATTTTAGCTATCTTGATGCAGTCAGCGGCGAGCTATTGGACTACCGTGGCAGTAAGATGCCGGAAGAGAAAAATGCAGCTCCCCTGACAGATATCAGCGGGCATTGGGCTGAGCGAGAATTAAATATTATGTTTGATCAGGGTATCATTGAAAGCAGCGACGGCCATTTTTACCCTGAACGGCAAATCAAACGCCAAGAGGCAGTAAAAATGCTTGTGCTGGCCCGTGGACGTACAGGCGAGTATGATACGGTGACATTTAAAGATGTTCCCAAAGACCACCCTTATCACAAATATGTGGAAGCGGCAGTGCGGATGGGTATTATTGAAAAGGGTGATGGTTACTTTCATCCTGAAAACAATATTAGTCGACAGGACTTTGCCGTGGCTTTGGTCCGGTTTGCCGGTTTTGATAAGGTAGCCGAACTGGAGGGTATTTTTAAAGTCCCATTTAAGGATGCAGGCCAAATTGCCCCAGAAAAAGTTGGCTATGTAGCTTTGACCAATGGCTTTAAAATAATGAACGGTGCCGGTGGCTATTTTAGGCCGCAGAAATTAATTACCCGGGCAGAAACAGCAATATCGCTTTACCGAGCCATTGGCATTGGCAAATAAATCATTTTTAAAATGCTAAACAACTTAGTTTAGGGAAGCCGGATGGCTTCCCTTTTTTGAACCCATGAAAAGTATTATTTTTTAAAGTTTGATGAAAATGAGATATGTTTATTCGCAGGAAATTATACTACATGGCAAGTTGGCCTTGACTGCTTGAGAAAATTTGAAAAATTGTTTCTTCATGGCCGGTAACTGCATTTATATAAATGTAGAATGTATCTTGATGAAATTTACCGCGAAATTCCCAAGCCAGCACCTCTTTGCTTGAAGCCGAAGGTATTAAAGCCAGTCTGCTTCCCGTAACTTCAAAGCTGTTCATCAGCTTTGAACGGGCCCCTTCTTTGGAAATTAATGCTTTAGGGAAGTTGCGGCGGTGATGAGCCATCAGATAACCTAATGCGTCATATCCCGTGACTTGACCATTATCTAGTGCTATCTCCAGTTTAATTTGGTCTGGGTAGATGAGAATGTCCTGTTCTATTGGAACTAAAACGACAGTTGCCGTATCTCTAGAAAGTTTCATGAAGGATGTGGTAAGTTTATTAAAACCTCGTTCTTTCATGAAAGAGAGTGCAGCTTTTTTTACTTGTTCTGGTGTTAGGGTGGGTTTGGCAAAACTTCTTGATACGGTCATCCAGATTACATGACCGCCTGTCTTGGAAATATCAGCCGCTGCATTTATATTTCCGTTGGTTAAGGCGAATGAATAGGCAGGAATTTTCCCGCCGGGGTTGGATCTTGTTTTAATTCTCCATCCGTCATTATTTACAGGTAAATCGGTAAAACTTGTCAGCACTTGTTTTGCTTCGCTTACGCTGATATTTTTGCCTGTTAAGCCTTTGGGTTGGGTCATTTCCAAATGATCGGAAAAAGGCCCGTCATATATTAGTACTGGCTGGTTTTGCATTATCTCTTGATTTATAGTGCGGAAACTTTCTTCACCGGGAGGAGTTTCACCTTCAGGTAGTTTTTCTTGGGCTTCTTTTTTTAGATTTTGCCAGGTCACATTACCTTCGGCAAGGGAACGGTGCATTTTTTGCAATTCTAGCGATAGATTGCCCATATTGTTGTGAAATGCCGTTAATGTATCCAATTGTTCCGGGGTTAATGGATTGCCTAAGGTGACGCGGCCAAGCAAAGTTTGGCTGTATGCACCCACCTGGGTCAGGAATTTTGCCGTTTGATCCATAAACGGTTGGGATACAGGCAGCTGTCCCAGGCTGGACTGGGCGGAATTTGATTCATACCAAATATCGCTTAACAGTGTCACCTGATTATCTGGTGAATTGGTAAGTAGGTTTTTGGCTAACAGTACTTGACTTTGCTCTACATGTTCCAAGAGATTAAAAAAGGCTTGTTGGTATTTTGCATTAAGTACTTGCTCAATTTGGCGACGGCTTCGATATTGGTGTAAGCCCCACCCCAACAGACTGATTACCAAGACTGAGGTTAAAACAAGGGAAAGTTTTTTATACATTTGATTTGCACTCCTAACGGGCAAAGACATGCTTACCAATAGTAGTTACCGGCGTTCTGCTCCAAATCCACCGGCTGGTGGCAGTATTAGGGTTCCAAAAATAAAGGGCACCGTAAGTGGGGTCCCAACCATTTAGGGCTAATTGGGCCGCCCGCACTGATTCTTGTACTGGAGAGCGATAGATGGTTCCGTTACTTACCGGCTCAAATGCCAGGGGTTGGAAAACCACACCTGCCAGTGTATTAGGAAAAGCGGCACTTTGGATCCGGTTTAAAATAACAGCACCAACCGCAACTTGTCCTTCTAACGGTTCTGCCCGAGCTTCGGCACTGATTAGCTGGGACAGCAGGTAAATGTCGTCATTTTGTGAAATGCCACTGGTTTTTGTATAAATCACCGGTTTTACTGCTTCGCCCAATGCCTGCCAGGTGCTTTCACCTACCACTCCATCAATGCGCAGCCCGTTTTTTTGTTGGAATAAACGCACCGCTTCATATGTACTACCGCCATAATACCCATCAATCGGTCCGTCATAATAACCCCAATCGCGTAATTTCTGCTGAACTAAAGAGACGTCCTCCCCGGTTGAGCCGTAATAAAGGCTGGGTCTATATTGGGCTTGGGCATATATCGTATAAAAACAAAGGCTTGCGAAAATAATAAATATAACCAAAAGAAATTGGCGGCGCATAGGTTCAACCTCCTTTTTTACTAGTTTTTGCAAAAGGGAAAGTATTTATTACAGAAAAAGTTCCGGAGAGTGAACCCCGGAACTCAAATAAAGTGTGTAGCGTTTATTGGTTCGAATTTTGGATCATGGCCTGTTCCGCTTTTTGAATGGCCAGCTTCACTAAGTTACCGCATTGACGTGACGGTACGCCTCCCCACCCCTCAGTAGCGACGATATCGTTCACGCCAAGTTCCTTAGCTAGTTCCCATTTCAATGCGTCTGACATCAGGCTTTGTTTGTTAGCCATTATTAGAACCTCCTTTTACAGTTCAAAGAGAAATAATCACTACACACTATTTGTAGTATTTGCTTAGGGTCGAAAAGAATGTTATTTAATCAGTGTTAATAAAGCAAGATCTTAACAATAATTTACCAAGGAGTGGTAATTAAAATGCGTTCAATGTGGAAAGGTGCTGTTTCGTTCGGTTTAGTGAATATACCTGTTAAGATGTATACGGCCACAGAAATCAAGAATATTAAATTCAACCTTTTGCATAAAGAATGTAAAACCCCCATCCAATACCATAAGGTTTGTCCAGTTTGTGAAAAGGAACTAAGCCAGGATGAAATAGTAAAAGGATTTGAATATGAAAAGGGCAAGTATGTGATTCTTGAAGACGAAGACTTTGAAAATTTGCCCCTTAATACGCTTAAGAGCATCGATATTTTGGACTTTGTTAATCTCAATGAAATTGACCCGGTTTATTTTATGAAATCGTACTTTCTTGCGCCGGGGGATTACGGTGAGAAAGCGTATCAACTGCTTTACACTGCCTTGGAAAAAACTGATAAAATTGCAGTGGCCAAAGTTTTTCTGCGATCCAAAGAAAGTTTGGCTGCGCTGAGAATCTACCAGGAAGCTATTATGCTTCATACCATGTTTTTTCCAAAAGAAATAAGGAGTGTAGAAAGTCTCACGGAACTCCAGCAAAATATAGAAGTGCACGAAAATGAGATAAAAATGGCAGTAAATTTAGTTAATAATTTGTCTGCTTCATTTAATCCGGAGAAATATACCAGTGACTATAGAGAAGCTATGATGGAATTAATCAGGTCCAAAATCGATAAAGAAGAAATCGCCACTCCTGCCCGTCCCCAGGCTCCTCAGGTTGTTGACTTGATGCAAGCCTTAAAGCAAAGTGTCAAGGCAGCTAAGGAAGAAAATAAAAAGCAGGTAAAGACAAAACAAAAGAAACGCGCCTGAATGTCCGTCATACAAGGATTTTAATGATTAAAAATCGAATATAGTTCTGGGGATATTTTGGAGGCGGTAAGTAGTGAAACAAGAATACGATATTATTAGAATTCATGGCGAGGAAAAGAAGAATGTAGCGGATCAAGTGGCAGTTGAAGCACCGATCACTATATTTTTGAACGGTAGAGAAGTGGTTACTTTTTTGTGTACACCACAATTTCTAGCAGATTTAGCTGTCGGTTTTCTTATCGGCGAAGGTCTTATTAAGGATACTGCCGATATAATCCGGATTGGGGTAAAAAAAGATCAAGGATTGGTAGAGGTTGAAGCTAAAAAGGAAAATATGATAGCTGGTAAAACCTTTGGCAAGCGTTACTTGACCAGCGGTTGTGGTAAAGGGACCAGTTTCTACGGTTTAATGGACAGCAGACAAGTACATCCCATAACGGTAAAGAATCAATTTAAGTTAGAACAAATCCGACGAGGTATTAGGGTTTTACAGACGGATACGGCTTTATTTAAAGATACGGGTGGAGTTCATGCTTGTGCGCTTATGGGTGAAGACGGGCTGTTAGTACTGCGAGAAGATATTGGTCGTCATAATGCTGCTGATAAGGTTTTGGGCTGGTTGTATCATCAAAAGTTAGATATAGAAAAGGTTTTTTTTATAACCACCGGTCGAATTTCTTCTGAGATATTGTTAAAAGTTGCCAAAACAGGTATTTCCCTGTTGGTTTCTCGTTCTGCACCTACTTCCTTAGCTGTAGAGATATCCAGAGAGATAAATATGAGCATGATTGGATTTATGAGAGGGACAAGGGCTAATATTTATGTCGGTGAGGAAAGAGTAATACTATGATTAACCTTTTAATATTATAAAGCAGCCAGGGAAAATCCCCCTGGCTGCTTTTTTAGTGAACTTTGATGTTTTCGCCTTTAAACTGACGCAGCAAGTTAACTGCTTCGTCTTTCTTACGGTCGTTCGCTTCTACGGCGACCAAAGTTTTACCTTGGCGAACATCTTCTTCCAATTGTTGACCTTCTTCTTCAGGAATTCCCCAATCCACCAGGCCGCCGGCTACGCCGCCGGTAGCGGCTCCGGAAAGCAGACCGGCAATGGGACCTGCTGCGATTAGTGGGCCAAGACCGGGGATTACCAGTGCACCGGCACCAACTGCTAGTCCGGTCAGTCCGCCTAATACACCTCCGGTAGTAACACCGTCACCAACAGCACCGCTGTCCATACCCATAGCAGTGTCGTTATTTTCGTTTTTGTTACCCTGTTGGTTTTCGTCTTTGCTCAGCACTGAGATTTCTCGGTCAAACCCGGCGTTTCGCAAAGCTTTTACCGCCTCGTTTGCAGAACCTTGATCTTTGAAAACAGCTAAAACTTTTGGCATTTAGTCAATTACCTCCTTTCTCTAATTATTATTAGGTATTTTCGCATAATTTATTAAAGTTAAAGGTTTTCAAAGAAGACACTTTTTGCATGCATTGGCACCAATTATATAGTGTAAGTTGAATCTTTGAGGGAAAATTAAAAATAACACAAAAAAAATAACCAGCTTCCTAAGGAAGCTTTTAAAATAGATGGGGCCCATAAGGGCCCCAATTTGTGTTTATGTATAAGTGTCACTTATTGGTGCCTGACACTTATTGGTGCCTGACACCAATAAGTGACAATAACTTGACAAAATGGTGCCTGGCACCATTTTGTCTTTATCAGGCAAGATTAATAGTTAATTTGTTTTTAATAAACTGCTTCAAGAGGTTATTATACTGTTCTCCACCATATACGATTTCCACTAACATTTTAGCCAGCTCGCGATCTCTTTTAAGCAAGCTATGAACTGTACCGGGGATGGTATAGATAAGACGCGCTACTTTTTTTGCTTGCATTAATTCCGGAAGAATGCAGCGGCTTACCTTATCCGAGTAAGAAGCCGGGTTTTCCTCAAGCAGGCTTTCACTCGCTAATATTGCACTGCGCAGCGCATAATAGATGCCTTCCCCGGACAGTGGGTCGGCAAGAGCGGCCGCGTCGCCGATTAAGAGCGAATTATTTTTACCCAAGGTTATTTTTTTGTGTGTTGGGGTAGGAATTAAGTGTCCCTTAATCAAATTAATCTTTGGGTTTAATTCCAAGGCTTCTAAAAAGTTATCTAAGATACGACGATAATTTTTTGTTTTTTGTGAAAAAGAACCTATGCCTACTGATAGATGTGCTTGTTTTTTGGGAAAAACCCAGCCATAACCGTCATCGATGTGACCGTGGTCCAGTTGTACTTTTCCTTGGTAGTGTGGGAAACATTTGTCTTCTAATTCGCACTCCACGGCAAATCCCAAACGTGCTTTGACCTTGTAATTAAGACGTTTACTTACAAGACTATTCGCTCCGTCTGCACCAATCAGGTAGCGGGTGTTAAAGGTACCATTGGAAGTTTTCACCAGCATTTTCCCATGCTGCTGCTCCATGTCCAGGACCTTGCATGGGGTAAAAACCTCGGCACCTGATTGAACCGCTTGCTGCATCAGCAGGTGGTCCAGTTCTTCGCGCATGACCATGTCGATAATGGCATCGTCAAATTTAACTTCTATCGGGTCTTGGCACCGATTAGTAAAAACTACAGTGTTAACCCGGTCTTGAATTAAATGACTATAATCTGCCCCGTTGTCTAAAAGCAATTTTCTTGCCTTTGCAGAGACGCCGCCGCCGCAGGGTTTATACCTAGGAAACTGACGCTTATCCAATAGGGCCACTGGCCTGTTTTCCTGTGCTAATAATCTAGCCAGAAAAGAACCAGCAGGGCCGGCACCAGCAATGACCGCAAAATAATTTTTTTCCATTTAACTCCACCTCGCTTCTATAGCTTAATTAAACGAACTTTGTCTGTCAATAGGAGGAAGTTTACTTAAAAAGGAAGCAAATAACCGGGTGAAGGGAAGGGCGGCCACAGAGCAGATGACATTATAAAGGGTATGACCAGCTGCGATTTGTTTACCTGGGTCCGACGTAAGCGTGGTCAACAACGGATAAAGCGCTGGCAGTAAGGGTAAAAATGCAAAAATACCCAGCAAATTTAGCAGCAGGTGGCTGTAAAAGATTTTCCTTGACCCGGGGCTGCCGCCAATGCTGGCCAATCCGGCAGTGACGCATGTGCCTAAATTACTTCCTAGTATTAACGGAAAGGCTTGCTCTAACCCTATCACCCCATTAACGCCTAAAGCTATTATCATGACCATGAAAGCACTGCTGCTTTGGATAATAGCGGTAATTACCAGTCCCCATAAAACTCCCTCTAAGATGCTGATTGACTGATTTAGACGCCAAAGATGCTGCAGGTATTGTACCGACCAAGTCATGATACTCATACTTCCTAAGACAATACCTAAGCCGATTAGAGGAAAGCCATAGCTCTTCCAAGAATACTTAAGCGAAATTAAAAGACCGGACAAAGATATCAGCCACCAATAACTTTCTAGGTGTATGGATAAAAACTGGGCCGTGGTGCAAGTGCCGATATTGGTACCGAGAATAATCCCAAGTCCTGAGGCCCAGGGAAGTAGTTTACCATCAATCATCCCCATGGTTATTACAGTTACGGCACTGCTGGATTGCATCACTGCCGTGGCCCCTGCACCTAATAGCAGGCCCCGTAATGGGGTCGCCGTGACGCGGTACAAAAAATGTTTAATAGATTGTTCCCAAATTGATGAAAGGCCCTGACGCATTAAATACATGCCGATAAAGAATACGAGCAGACCAAAAGGAAACAATACCAGTCGCATTATTAACTCCTCCTTATTGTTACCATACAGTATGGATTTATCAATGCTTTTAGTACGAAAAGAGTATTAATTAGGAAACTCGGTCATTTGATGGACGCCAAATACATAAATAACATGTGGGGGGTTGTTTACCGTACTGGAAATGTTAGACTTTTCTGCCGGGGATTGATAAGAATTTCTAAAGAATTTTGCAGGATTTTTACGCCCTACCGCGAATTACACTCGTAATATGGGTTTATGGGCCTATTTGGGTATGACTTTGTGCCAAATAGTGCATTTTATTTTTGTTTTTAAGAGGGGGGATAGTATGGAACGGATAAATCTTAGTACCACTGCGGCAGAAAGCCGTACGCTCAGGGAACAAATCAAAGCTCACAGCGGGGTTGATGTAAAGGATTGCTATCAATGCGGCAAGTGTACTGCAGGGTGCCCGGTAGCATTTGCCATGGATTATACTCCGCGGCAGGTTATTAGATTGGTGCAGCTAGGCTTAAAAGATGAGGCATTGAAGTGTCACAGTATTTGGCTATGCGCTTGTTGCGAGACATGTTATGCCCGGTGCCCGCGTCAAGTAGACTTGGCTAAATTAATGGAAGCGCTGCGAATTGAAGCAAAAGGGATGGGATATATTCCTGAAAAGAATGTTGACCTTTTCAATGATCTTTTCCTTAAGTCCGTTGAAAAAAACGGCAGAGTACATGAAATGGGCCTGATCTTGCAATACAATCTTCAAAGCAGACAGTTTCTCAAGGATGCTACTTTAGCTCCCAAACTGTTTACAGACGGTAAAATCCATATCGCTGCAGAAAAAATTGCGGATAACGGTGCAGTGAAAAGAATCTTTGATAAGGTAAGAAATATGGGAGAGGAGGTTAAATAAATGAAGTATGCTTATTATCCTGGCTGCTCCCTTAATTCCACAGGCATAGAGTATAATGTTTCTGCAAAGGCGGTGGCCAAGCACCTGGGTCTGGAGCTGTGGGAGATTCCCGAATGGAACTGCTGCGGTGCTTCCGCGGCACATAATACAGACCATCTGCTTTCACTGGCTCTTCCGGCACGGAATCTGGCCATAGCAGAAAAAGAGGGGCTTGATGTGGCGGTGCCATGTGCAGCTTGTTTCAATCGGCTTAAAGCTACGCAGCAGGCAGTAAGGCAATCTTCGGCCACCAAAGAGACTATCAACAGTGTTATTGAGATGGAATACCAGGGGACAAACGATGTGCTGGCTTTATCTGAAGCTTTGGTCAGAGCTTTTAGTTTGGAAAGCATTAAAGAAAAAGTTGTTCGCCCGTTAACGGATTTAAAGGCGGCGGTTTATTATGGTTGTTTATTGGTTAGGCCGCCTGAACTGACACAGTTTGACGATGCAGAGGACCCACAAAGCGTGGATAATATCATCACTGCTTTGGGAGCCGACCCTGTCAACTGGGCCTTCAAGGTAGAGTGTTGTGGCGCGGGCCATTCCACCACCAGACCCGATGTAGGACTGCCTATGATAGATAAGATTCTGGCAGATGCCAAGGCTAATGGTGCTGATTGTGTGGTAACCGCATGCCCGCTTTGTTTCTTGAATTTAGATATGCGTCAGAAGGAAATTGAGCAGAAATATGACCGCTCTTATCAATTACCAATTTTCTACTTTACTGAATTGATGGGATTAGCTTTTGGCTATTCAACCAAGGATATGGGGGTCAACAAGCACTTTGTTAACCCTATGCCTTTATTAGAAGGAAAAGATCTATTGAGACATCCGGCCACAAGGAGGGATGAAGCATGAATAGAATTGGAGTTTTTGTTTGCCATTGCGGTACTAATATTGCCGCTACAGTTGACGTAGCACATGTAGCAGAAGCTGCACGTACCATGCCCAATGTGGTGTTTGCCACAGATTACAAGTATATGTGTTCTGAGCCCGGGCAGGAGGAAATCCGCAAGGCGATCAAGGAGCATAACCTCAATAGGGTAGTGGTAGCCAGTTGCACACCGCGGCTGCATGAAACAACTTTCCGTAAGACTTTAGAAAATTCTGGGTTAAACCCCTATCTGTTAGAGATATCCAATATCCGTGAACAGTGTGCCTGGGTACATTCCAAGGAAAAAGATGCGGCCACTACAAAAGCCGTCGAATTGGTAAGAATGGCCGTGGCTAAATCTTCTAAAAATGAGGAATTGCATAGCACGAACATTCCAGTTACGAAAAAGGCATTGGTAATCGGTGCCGGGATTGCCGGTATGCAGACCGCGATAGATATAGCTGATGCCGGCCATCAAGTAGTACTAGTAGAGAGGGAGACCACCATTGGCGGTAAAATGGCCATGTTGGATAAGACTTTCCCCACTCTGGATTGCTCCGCCTGAATAAGCACACCGAAAATGGTTGCTGCGGCGCAGCACCCTAATATTACTTTGTTAACTTATTCAGAGGTAGAAAAAGTAGATGGCTATATCGGTAACTTCGATGTTACCATTCGTAAAAAGGCAAAATATGTAGATTATGATAAGTGTAATGGTTGTGGGCTCTGTACAACCAAGTGTCCCAAAAAGAAAATACCCAGCGAGTACAATCTGGGTTTAGGTACACGTACTGCTATTTATTTACCGTTTCCCCAAGCGGTGCCCGCTAAGCCAACTATCGATGCTGAGAACTGCCGCAAGCTTAATGAAGATAAATGCGGGGTTTGTGCAAAGGTTTGCCCGGTGGGGGCGATTAATTTTGAAGATCAGGATGAACTGGTTACCGATAGATTTGGTGCTATCATTATGGCTACCGGTTTTGACCTGTTCGAATGGGATAAGGCATATGGCGAGTATGGTTATGGTAAATACCCGGATGTTATTACCGGCTTGCAGTTTGAAAGGATGTCAAATGCCGCGGGCCCTACTGACGGAAAGATTTTACGACCTTCTGACGGTAAGGAGCCCAAAAATGTAGTGTTTATTAAATGCGTTGGTTCCAGAGATGATGCCAAGGGTAAAAGCTATTGCTCAAGGGCCTGCTGTATGTATACAGCTAAACACGCCCATCAAGTATTGGAAAAAATCCCGGATTCAAACGCTTACGTATTCTATATGGATGTACGTACAGCGGGTAAAGCTTACGAAGAGTTTTATCAGAAGACTTTGGATGACGGAGCAGTTTATTTACGGGGCAGAGTATCAAAGATTTATCAGCGTGGCGATAAACTGATTGTTCTTGGTGAAGACTCCCTAATCGGCAAGCAGGTAGAAGTTGAAGCTGATATGGTGGTATTAGCTACGGCAATGGTACCCAGCATTGGGTCAGGAAAAATGGCCAATATTGTTGGTTTCCAGGTTGATAAAGACGGTCTCTATCAAGAAGCGCATCCAAAATTGCGTCCTGTGGAAACACATACCGGTGGAGTATTCTTAGCCGGTGCCTGTCAGGGACCCAAAGATATTCCGGACACGGTAGCCCAAGCCAGTGCGGCTGCGGTTAAAATTGCGGCGCTATTTTCTAAGGACGAAATGGCTACCGATCCCATGATTAGCAATGTCAATGAAAATATCTGCTCCGGGTGTGCACTTTGTAATCCCGTTTGCCCTTACGGAGCAATAGAAATGAAGATAATTGAAGAAAGAGTCCCCGGCGGAACTGTGGAGCGTCAGGTTGCTTCGGTTAATAAAGGACTTTGTCAAGGTTGTGGCGCCTGTACGGTAGCCTGTCGTTCCGGGGCAATTAATTTAAAAGGATTTACTAATGAACAAATCCTAGCGGAGGTGGATGCAGTATGTCTGTAGAACAAGCAGCTCAAGCCACCCAGCAGGAGTGGGCGCCTAAAGTTGTGGCGTTTTGCTGCAACTGGTGTGCGTATGCTGGAGCGGATTTAGCCGGTCTTAATCGCCTGCAGTATCCCCCGAATGTACGGGTGATACGAGTACCGTGCTCCGGGCGGGTAAACCCGCAGTTTGTTATTCGTGCATTTCAACGTGGAGCTGACGCTGTTTTGGTAGCTGGTTGACACCCTGGTGACTGCCACTATGTTAGTGGCAATTATTTCACCCGGCGGCGCTATCTTTTAATGCAGCGTATGTTGGAATTTATCGGAATTGACCCCCAGCGGTTTCAGGCACGCTGGATTTCCGGTTCTGAAGCGGTAAAGTTTGCTGATACTATCGCCAAACTGACAGAACAAATAAAACCCTTGGGACCAAATAGGAAGTTGAGGGATGAAGTATGATTAACGTTCAGCAGTTACGCGACAGAGCGAAGGAATTGTTGGAGAGCGGGGAAGTAAAGTACGTATTCGGGTGGAGAAAGGGTACTTTCTGGTACCAATCCCCTCCGGTAATCATCAGTAAAGCTGAAGATGCCGATAAGTTGATATGGGACGAGTTTTGTCTTAATAATCTCAGTAAATACCTGCTTGATTACAAAAATTTGGATGGTAAAATAGCCATATTTGTAAAAGGATGTGATTCCCGGGGGGTTAACCGTTTAATTCAGGATCAGCAGGTTAAGCGTGAAAGTGTCGTCTTAATAGGTTTGCCCTGCCCCGGCATGAAGGATCCACAGCTAGCTAGGGAAATGGGAGAGAGCAAACTCAATGAAGTTCCTAAAATAGAAAAGTGTGCCCAGTGCTTGACCCCTAATCCCGTAGAGTATGATGAACTAATGGGCGATGAAGTAGCTGCGGGACTAGCTGTGGAAGAACGTTTTGTGAGAGTGCAAGATTTGGAAAGCAAATCTGCTGATGAAAAATATGAATTTTGGCAGCAACAGTATGATAAGTGCATTCGTTGTTTTGCCTGTCGTAATGTTTGTCCCGCCTGCAACTGCCGTGAATGCTGCTTTGACCAGAGTGAACCCGAATGGTTGGGTAAACGTGTGGTCACGGCAGAAAACCAATTTTTTGCTTTGACCCGGGCGATGCATGTTGCCGGTCGCTGCATTGAATGTGGTGAATGTGAACGGGTGTGTCCCATGGATATTCCTATCATGAGTTTAAATAAAAAGATTATCAAGGATATCAATGGGCTTTTTGGTGAGTATGATGCGGGTGTAAATGTGGAGGATAAGCCTCCTCTTGGTCGCTTTGACGAGAATGACCCTGAAGAGTTCATGTAGGGAGAAAGGAGGAGGTGTGAAAAATGAAGATTATCAAGAGAGATAAGTTAAAAGACCTGTTGAACAGTTTTGCCAAGAATGCGCAAACCCTTGCTCCCGTTAAAGAAAACGATACAATAAAATTTCTTCCCTGGAAAGGGCAAGGAGAGATAGATTTAAGTCAAAACGCACTGCTGCCTCCCAAGGACTTGCTTTTTCCACAAACTGAGGTAATGTATCGCTATACAGACGGTGGTGTGCAGGGAGAAATTACCGATGTGGCTGCAGCTGCGGAAAGACAGGTGATATTTGGTATTCGCCCTTGCGACGTCCGGAGTCTGACCATGATGGATGATGTGTTTATGACTAAAGGATACGAAGATGACTATTATAAAAGTAAGCGGGAAAATACTATTTTGATATCGCTTGGCTGTAATGAGCCCCAACCTACCTGCTTTTGTACTTCTATGGGCATTGACATGATGGAAGCTGACGGCGCGGATATTGTGATGTACGATTTAGGTGAAAAATTGGCTTTAGAACCTAAAACTGACGCCGGCGAACAACTGCTAAACGATGTCGATGTATTGGAAGACGGTGCTGCCGAAAAGCCTGTGGCAAAGGAATGTCAACTGAAAGCAGACGCTGAAGGGTTGGCTGAGAAGCTGGCGCAAATGTTCCACCATTCCTATTGGGAGGATCTTAGTCGTACTTGCATTGGCTGTGGTACCTGCACTTATCTTTGTCCTACATGTCATTGCTTTGATATTAGAAGAAAAAATATAGGTGAAGAAGGCTTCCAATTTCGCTGTTGGGACTCCTGCATGTTTTCCGAATACACACGGATGGCAGGTGGTCATAATCCCAGGCCCTCAAAAAAAGAGCGGGTACGCAACAGATTTTTACACAAACTGCAGTATTTCCCTGAGCGTTACGGCAAAGTGGCCTGCGTGGGCTGTGGCAGATGTGTCGGTAAGTGTCCGGTAAATATTGACATTACCCGTATCATTGGGGAACTGAGGGAGGTGTCTGTCGATGAGTAATAGTGTCGCAAAGCAATTAGAAGAACACCCATTGGTTCCTATGGTGGGAGAAGTTAGCAAAATTGTTGACGAGACTCCCGATGTAAAGACGTTCCATATCTATTATGAACAGGGAAAACCGTTTACGCCAATGCCTGGGCAGGTTGCGATGCTGTCTTTATTATCAGTTGGAGAAGCAATGTTTTCCGTCAGAGGTGTGGATGAAAATCATTTGGAATTCAGTCTTAAGAAAACCGGTATTCTCACTGATGCCCTGCACGAAATCGAAGAAGGTCAAAAGGTGGGCGTTCGCGGTCCTTATGGGAATGGTTTCCCGATAGATTTTTGTAAAGGTAAGGATATGCTCTTCATTGGTATGGGTATCGGCCTTGCTCCGGTGCGTACAATGATTTATCATTGTATAAATAACCGAGAAGACTATGGCAAAATGCAGATTATTTACGGTGCACGTTCACCACAGGATTTAGTGTTTAAGGAAGATTTGTTTGAAAACTGGCATAAGGTTCCCAATTGTGGTGTAGATGTTACGGTGGATAGAGGCGATGATGACTGGGACGGGAACGTTGGTTTTGTTCCCCCATTTGTTGAAGGACTGGCGCCAAACCCGGAAAATACTGTGGCAATCATTTGTGGACCGCCAATAGGTATCAAATTCACACTGCCTGTATTAGAAAAATTAGGTTTTACTAATGACCAGATTATTACGACGTTGGAAATGCGGATGAAATGCGGTATAGGTAAATGCGGCCGTTGTAACATAGGCAGCTGCTATGTCTGCCTGGATGGCCCGGTATTTAGCTTAGAACAGCTCAAGGTAATGCCTGATGAATATTAAAGTATTTTTTTGCACCCCGGCTAAGCCGGGGATTTTTCTTTAACAGTTGTATTAAAGGAGCCACGATTTGTCCTCACATTCGAAAGAATAAAATCTTTTGCGAATGATACAATAATGACGTAACCAAAAAGCGGGGTGTAAAATATGCTGGAAATTGGATTGCTCCTTCTCAGTTTAGGGATAATTTTGCTTGGTGCAGAAGTCTTCACCAATGGTGTAGAATGGCTAGGAAAAAAATTAAACCTCTCTGAGGGCGCGGTGGGAAGTATCCTAGCTGCTGTGGGCACGGCGCTTCCAGAGACGATGATTCCGGTGATCGCCATATTGTTTGGACCGGGAGAAGAGGGGCATGACATTGGTATTGGTGCCATCCTTGGTGCTCCTTTTATGCTTGGAACACTGGCTTTTTTCCTAGTAGGTGTTGCCGCAATAGTCTTCAAAGGACGACGCAAGAATACCGATTTCATGAAGGTGGATATCTCCACCATGTCTAGAGATCTAAGCTTTTTCTTAATCGTCTACAGTTTAGCAGTGCTAGCGGCCTTCCTACCCACGCACAATATGAAGCTTCTGGTGATTATTTTTCTGGTCGGTGCTTACGGTTTCTATGTTTGGCAGACGCTTACCAGGGAAGATGATTTGGGTGAAGATCATGACTTAAGTCCACTGTTTTTTAGCAGGAAAAGTCCGGACCCTTCGCTGAACAAAGTGTTGCTTCAGGTATTCACGGCCTTAGTTCTAATAATTATCGGTGCTAAAGTGTTTGTTGGCAGCATTGAACATCTGGCAGGAATTATCGGTATACCTCAATTTGTATTAGCATTAATTATTGCCCCGGTTGCCACAGAGTTACCGGAAAAGTTTAACAGTATTATCTGGGTTAGCAAAGGAAAAGATACGTTAGCATTGGGTAATATTACCGGAGCGATGGTTTTTCAAAGCTCGTTAATTCCGGCATTGGGTATTGCCCTAACTGATTGGAATTTAACTTTTGCTGCCATTATGAGCGTAATTTTGGCATTGGCTTCAGCACTGGTTGTTTATCTACAGTTAAAAATAAGGAAAGTAATTACGCCTTATTCTCTAATGACCGGCGGTGTTTTTTATTTAATATTTGTTGTGCTGGTCGTGACAGGCGTAATACAGTAAAAAGAGCACTTTAATATGCTTATAATTTTTAAACACTTGCCTTCAGGTAAGTGTTTTTCTTTTACTTAAGGAATTTTGTTACATAAACATCCCGACAAAAAATCATACTACTAAATAAGGAAGGAGGCGATTTATGATAATCATCGATCCTTACAAGGCGGGGATGTTTGAAAAAAACCCTTATGCAAAAAAACGCGACATTCTTGGTTCGCTGATAGTGGTATTGGATGGAAGACTTGATGAGCGGGGTTTACAGCTGATTGCGCCAATATCGAGAGCGCTGTTAGCAGGCGAAATCCATGAACTGATTTTAACTGACGAAGAGGGCGCGGGGCCCAACAAAAAGGTAAATAAAATCGCTTATCTAGGTTTTTTCGAAGTCAGCCAAAGCGGAGTAATGGTTACCGGTGATGATATATATGTTGCCCGTCAAAAAATTGGCCGGGTGGCCGGTTTTGATATTACGCACATGCCTAACCATCTGAACATTGTGATATACAGCGATGAGAGAACCAGCGGCCTGGAAAAAGGCCTTGAGCTGGGAACAGAATTTAAATGCAGTAAACCGAACTCTTAGTTCGGTTCTGATAACACTAAGCAGTAAAATTGAAAGGAGGATGAGTCAAGTGTCATATGAAGAGAAAATCAAAGAATTGGGACTGACAATTCCCGAGGCGCCTAAACCGGTGGCCGCTTACGTACCCGCGGTTAAGGTGGATAGCTATGTCTATACTTCAGGACAGATTCCTTTTGTGAATGGCGAATTGAAATTCAAAGGCAAAGTAGGAAGAGACATTAAGCTTGAACAGGGCTATGAGGCCGCCAAAACCTGCGCCTTAAATTGTTTGGCAGTGATTAAAGGGCAGATTGGTTCTTTAGACAATATCGACCGTATTGTGAAGGTGACTGGATTTGTCAATAGTGCCCCTAACTTCACCGACCAACCAAAGGTGATAAACGGTGCCTCCGAGCTGCTGGGAGATATTTTCGGTGATAAAGGGCAGCATGCTCGGGCTGCAGTGGGAGTAAATGAATTGCCGGTGGATGCAGCAGTAGAAGTAGAAATGGTGGTCAAAATTAAATAAACTATATTAGGAGGTAATACAAATGGCGCACAAATATAAATTTCAACTGTATAAAGATTTACTTGCAAACGTTGCTAACATTTACGGGGATGCAAAAAAGGCTGCTGATGAAATCGGTATTCCGAAAGAGATTAGAGGGAAATTCGGTATGACTGGGGCTATATCCGGATGTCCTGCCCCCTTACGTAAGGACATTTTGGAAGCCAGCGAAAAAGGAGCCAAGGAAGTCATTCCCTTAGCGAAGTTGATGGAAGAAATTCGTGAACTTGTGAAAGATGTTTACGGAGATGAATATGATGCGGCAGCTGTAAGCACCTGCGAGGCTGGAATTTGGGCCAGCTTTGACACATTATTCACGCCGCCGATGCAGGGGCGAGGTGATAACTATCGGGCTCGTTACATTGCACCGTATGAGAAGCACTTGCACCACCAAGGCAGTTATGGCCGCCCATTTCCTGGACGCTTTAAAGATATTTTTGCCGACAGAGGCTCAACGCCGGGTGAACTCGGATTTTACGGTAAAAGGCAGAATAACACAGATACGGTAATTGTACCGTTGGAAGGCGCTGATTACAGCGTTCACGGTATCAAATACCATCCGGTACCACTATTAACAGGAGTGGACCCGGAAGCATCGATAGAAAAATTGGCACTCCATGCAGAAATACATGAAAATATGCTCACCGGCTTTACTTCTCTTGGCTATGAAACACCGGGTTATGGTTACGGAGCCAAGGATGAAGACGGTACTCCGCTTCTGCAAAAATATATAGCCGATTTGGCTCACTCCTATGATATTCCTTATGTGGTAGATAACGCTTGGGGACTACCTTTCGTCGGGCATGACCCCAGAAAAAGCGGTGCTGATGTGGTTATTTACAGCATGGATAAAGCAACAGGAGCTGCAACGAGCGGTTTGATAATTGGTAAAGAAGAATATATGGTACCAATTAGGCGCGCGTTGGGATTGCATGGCGATCGCTGGGGTACTACCGCTTCTTACGGTAAGGCAGCATATGTAGCCTTTGACGCGGGTAAAGAGGCTCTACTTACCCAGGTCCAAGCCCTTAAGGTTCTCAAAGACAATCCGGAAGTGCTGACTAAACCCGTGGACGACCTTGAACGCATCGTGAAAGAAGAATTCGATAAGATAAACCCCAAACTTAGAGATGGTATCTTAATTTCTAAGTCCTATAATTCTACGGCGGTGGAGGTAAATTACGAGGGTACATGGAAGAATGGTCAAATGGGAATTCCCATTTTCTCTATAGAAGATATGTACTCAGGTACTAACCTGATGCAAACAGGTATGGGTCAGTTGGGCGTTATTCCCACTGTGGCGTACGATGGTAACATCTATATTTCCACAGGCCTCGGTACTACTGACGAAGATGGTAATCTGATTGAAGATGTAGCCCGCTATGGCGTCAAGGCCCAGGTAAAGCTGATAGAAATTATTTGCCATTACGCTGGATTACTGTAGGAAAATAGTAAAGGGGGACTTAAACGAAATGAGCAAAATTATAATAGTTGGGGGTGGATGGGCCGGCTCTGCTGCCGGCCTGGCCGCCCAAAAAGCTGGTGCTCAGGATGTAACCGTTTTAGAACGGACAGATATGCTGCTGGGAACCGGTTTAGTAGGCGGCATAATGAGAAACAACGGTCGCTTTACGGCCACTGAAGAGATGCTGGAAATGGATGGCGGAGACCTGTTTCAAGTTACTGATGAGAATTCTCGTCATAAAAACATTGATTTTCCGGGTCATAAACATGCAAACCTATATGATGTGGCCAAGATTGAACCGGCGGTTAAAAAACGGCTGGAAAAGGCTGGCATAAATGTGAAAACCAACACCCGTATTAAAGGGGTAGAGACCGACGGCAAGAAAATTGTCGCGGTTGTTGCGGAAAATGGTGACAGATATGAAGCGGATGTCTTCGTGGAAGCTACCGGAACCTCGGGCCCCCCCGGAAACTGCTCAAAATATGGTAATGGCTGCGCCATGTGTATCTATCGCTGTCCTACCTTCGGGCCGCGTATCAGTGTTGCGGCGAAAGCCGGGGCAGAAGAATTTATGGGTAAAAAAGCAGACGGATCTATTGGTGCCATGAGCGGTTCTTGCAAACTTCATAAAGAATCCCTCAGCGAGGATATTGTCCATCAATTGAATGAAACAGGAGTGGCGGTAATTCCAATTCCAAAGGAGTTACAAAAAGGAGAAGGTATGCTGGCTACAAAGGCCTGCCAGCAGTATGCATTGAAAGAATTTGCGGAAAACATCATCCTCTTGGATACCGGACACGCTAAATTAATGTCTCCATTCTATCCACTTGATATGCTGCGCAGGATACCCGGATTTGAAAATGCAAGGTACGAAGATCCATATGCAGGTGGTATCGGTAATTCCATGCGCTACCTAGCAATTTCTTATAGGGACAATGCACTGAAAGTGGAAGGACTGGATAATCTGTTTTGCGGCGGGGAAAAGGCTGGTCTGTTAGTAGGACATACAGAGGCTATCGTCACCGGAACTTTGGCGGGCCATAATGCTGTGCGCCACGCTGTTGGTAAAGAGCTGCTTTCTCTTCCTGACAGCTTAGCTGTTGGTGACGCAATTAATTATGTAGGCCGGCAGATGCGCTCCGAAGAGGGTATAACTAAAAAGTATACTTTTTCCGGTGCAGTCTACTTTAATCGCATGAAAGAACAAAATCTTTACACTACCGATAAGGCCGAGATTAAGAAAAGAGTTAGTGACGCCGGAATGACCAACGTGTTCAGCCAAAAGGTGATGTAATTTTAAAGGAGGTTTCTGAATGCCTCAATTAGGTATTCTTCACTGGATATATGTATTTGTAGTACTAGTAGTATTGGTGGTAATGGTAATGCGCCGGGACACGGTACTTCCTTGCCTGCTGGGACTATTTTTGTTCGGCTGGGTTGCCAAAGGCGGTCTGGTAGGTGCAATATCCACGGTGTTTAATGCATTGATTGCTTCAGGCGGTCAATTTTGGAGCATTATTGTGGTTATTTCCTTGGTTGTAGCTATGTCCAAAGCCCTTTCGGATGTGGGTTCGGATTATCTGATCATGCAGCCTGCGGCCAAATTAATGGTCAATGCCGATGTAGCTTTTTGGGTATTGGGAGTGGGAATGCTGGTGGTTTCCTGGTTTGTTTGGCCAACCCCGGCGGTGGCGCTCATTGGTGCCATTATTTTGCCGGTGGCCATTCGGGCCGGTTTGCCCAGTATAGGGGCAGCTATTTCCATGAATATTTTCGGGCATGGGTTAGCCCTGTCCACGGATTATATTATCCAAGGTGCACCAGGATTAACTGCTGCCTCAGCCGGTTTTCCCAGTGATGTAGGTGCTTTGGGAGTAATAAGACCCAGTATTCCGCTTTTCATCACCATGGCTTTGGTTACCACCACGTTAGCTTACCTAACCACCAAAAAGAGCATTCGGGAGGAACACGAAAAGCATGAGGAAGAACGGCAGCGCTTTGCCGAAGAAGAGGCAAAAAAAGAGAGTCAGACTTTTACCTTATCCGCTTACCTGACGGCGATACTGGTTCCTATTGCTTTCGGTCTGGATGTAGTCGCCTTACTTGTGTTTGATTTAAAAGGCGGCGATGCTACTGCCTTGGTTGGCGGTACAGCAGCACTTGTGATGACTGTCGGTGCTATGTCCCAGTTTGGGGTGGATTCCTTAGAAAAGATAACTGATTATATCCGGGATGGATTTATGTTTGGTATCAAAATTTTTGCCCCGGTTATAGTCATTGGTGGTTTCTTTTTCCTGGGGTCTGAAGAGATTGCCCCACAAATTTTAGGTGTGGAGAAGTTTCCAGGATTACTTACGGATTTGGGTAATGCTCTAGCTAGTGTGGTTCCTTTATCAAAAATACCTATTGCTTTTATTCAATTGACCATTGGCGCCATTACGGGTCTGGATGGTTCCGGTTTTTCGGGACTGCCATTGGTGGGATCGCTGTCGCAGACTTTTAGTACTGCGGCAGGGGTGGATAAAGGTACTTTAGCGGCCTTAGGTCAATTTTCCTCAGTTTGGATTGGCGGTGGTACCGTAGTACCTTGGGGCTTGATACCTGTAGCTGCTATTTGTGGAGTCGAACCCATGGAATTGGCTCGGAAAAATTTCTGGCCGGTAATAATAGGTTTGATAGTCACAACCATCGTAGCGATAGTTATCATGTAATAAAGAATGGTCCGTCCAACCAATTTGGACGGACCATTCTTTTAATATATTTTTTAATATGTTCTTGTTCAAATAAATAAATTATTGTTTAAAAGAGAAATTTTTAAAGATGGGTGAAGTTTGATGCTTTTTATACGTTTTTTCTGTCTATGATAGTTTTCCAGAATTATCAACTGATTATAGGAAGTAAGTGTGGTGTTATTTCTGGGGACTGTTTCCAGCTGTTTGTCGAGCAATGGAGGTAGAGTATCCTCTACCTGGATGGCAGCATGTTTAAAATTAGAAACAAGTGCTTTAATCAATAATGTACCGTAACCTGAAGCGATAATGAGTGTAGAATCCTGATAACTTAATCTGTCCAGCCCCAGTATAGCTGGCTGGCTGGAATAACTGATCTGCATGGATGGATAATTCTGCAGGTAATATTTCTCCCGTATTGATGTGACATTAAGTGCTACTGTAATTAAATTAAGCTCTTTGTTTATATTCACAATCACACCGGGTATTTTTAAATATACCGGTGGGTCCTGATGTATCACGTGTACTGAAGAAAATAAGCTTAGATCTGCTATTGTTTCCGAGTGTGTGAACGCAAAATAAAGCACACCGTTTGCCGGTAAATAAAAATTTTGGGCGTGCTGCAGATAACCTTTAGCAACTATCGGTGCTTCTATGGGATCACGTTTTTCCAAAAAGATGCACCTTCCCGGCCAATGACAGTCACAGGTGTCCACTTCCCCTAATTGACCGCAAAGCGGACATTGAGAAACTTCCGTAAGAATGCACGGGCAATAGGTTTTATAATGCGGGCAAAGGTCAGAAGGTGATATATTTTCAATTTGCATAAAATGGATCCTCCCTATTGTTTTTTATCAATTTATGCACTTAATAAACAGGATGTGAAACTTAACGCATAATTGACCTGTCTCAATTTCATAATAAAAATGCGATAACAGAAAGGAGAGAGCTTAATTTGGAAATTCTTGACCATGTAATGGATGCATTAGATGTAGAAACCTTTCTAATTTGTGATTCTGAAGAAGAAGGCAGGGCTTTAGCATTAGAGCTGATAAAGGAAATGGGGTTTAAGGATTTTGATATAGTAAATTTGGATTATCAGGGCGTTGGTGCCCGGGTGCGAGTACGGGCTTATATTCATAGGTCCGGTGATAAATATGGCTGGCTGCAGCTGCCGAAAGAGGTGAACTGAAATGTCTAAAAAAAAGCAAGTACTGTTGGCACCGCTGGACCCTGTTCATGATATAGGTCTAAAAATGATTCGCCGCGGTTTGGAACACGGCGGGCATAAGACCCATCTGTTACCGCCTGATTTACCTGCGGAAGAAATTATTCAAGAAATCATTAATCGTGATGCGGAGACCGTCTTGATTAGCCGTACCCTGGGATATGGCGTTGCGGAATTGTTAGCTCGTTTTGTAGATTTGGTAGATGCCGCAGGCCTTCGAGATAAAGTAACTTTGGGTATCGGCGGCATGGCAATCCGCCCGGAACTAGCTGCCGAATTAGGGTTTGATGCAGGTTTTGGACCCGGAACTACGGTAGAAGAGGCAGTTGCTTTTGTAGAAGGCAAAGAATTTAAGGCAGCGAAGCAAGGCGTTGAAAAGAAAAAAGTGGATATAACCAGCGGTTATTCCTATCAATTCATTAATGAGGGACTTGGCCGAAAAATCGAACAAGTAGCGGAACTCATTATACAATGGGCGGAAAATAAAACTAGCCCCGGGGTGCGCCGAGCGGTTGTTAGAGATGAACTGTGGGACGTAGAGCGGTGGCGGAATCGTCAGGGTAACTCTGAATTTGATAAAGAATACCCGCAACTGTGTGGTGAACAACCTAGGAATTATTATTTTAAAGGCGAGCTGCATCCTAAAACCAGGAGATTTACCAGGGAAGAAGTTATTGCTTTGGAAAAATTTATACACGAAACGAAGCCTCGTGTTATGCTCAACCGCTTGCAGCATACTAAGTCGCGTCCTGTAGTTTTTAATCAGTATGGTACTGGTTGCCCATTTATGGATATTGGCCATATTAAGGTTAGCGAGGCATGGGGTGCCGACGGGGTGGTTCACTTTGATCCTTCGTGGGGGGCAAGAACAGAGGGATTTTTTGATGGTTTTTTAACCCACCAAGAGGATGGCACGGTAATTACCCCGGCCAATTTAAACCGAATACATGGAGGGTTAGAACCATCGACGCTTTGGCAGGTGAGGGCACATCGGGGGTTAAATACCCCGGAAACCGTTGTGCTGGGCGCAAAAATCGGTGCGGATTTAACCAAGATTAATATTTGTTATGGTTCTTTGGGGGCCGGGACAGACCCGGAACGTTTGACAGTGGATGGCTATCATGCCATTCGTTACGCAGCCAAATATAAAATGCCTTTTGATGTGGTTACCAACGAAGAACTGGCTGGTGTACCGGCACACAAGGCCTTTGCCGGCATGTTAATTGTAAGTGCTTTGGCGGTTAAACTGGGAGGCAGGCCTATGCTTCAGCCCCTCTTTGCTTATTCGCCGGAAGCAATGATTAGTGAACAGATGGAGGATAACTATGTAGATTTTAATGCGGCAAAGATTTACGCTTTAAAGAGCATAATTGATGCGCCTATTTGGCCGGGTGCGCCTATCGGGTTTTTAACTCAAACAGAAGATAGGGTACAATCGTCCACTACTACAGCCCTGCACGCTTGTTTGGCCTCTTCCTTAGGGGTAGATGCCATCTCTATCGCTTCTTCGGATGAAGCGTATTCAGGTGGGCCCATTGCAGTGCCATCCCGAACCGATACACTAAAAGCGGTTGGTGAAGGGTTTAGGTTTTTTGGCGGTACCGGAATCAGCCCTTCGGAAAGGGCGAAAATCTGGGCGGAGGAATTGACAGAGAGTATCGAAGCGGTAGTGGACCAAGTAATTGATACAGGTGATTTTGTAGAGGCGCTCTATCAAGGGGTTTTGGGCAATCGGGAAGAGGGGGCTTATCCTGGTCGTGCCGGCAAAGGCACAGTCCGGCAAGTGGAGAGTTAGAATGTCCTTTTCATCCAGAGTCATAGGTATTGCAGGGACCGCAAAAAACACGGGTAAAACTACTGCCACTAACTTTATTTTAAAAGAAATGCATAAAAGAAAACTAACCCCTGCTTTGACAAGTATTGGCTATGACGGGGAACGGCTGGATAATGTGACCGGACTTCCTAAACCCAGGGTACCCGTTGTGCCGGGAACCCTGGTAGCGGTTGCCCATCGTTGCCTGCCTGTCAGTACGGCCCAGGTAGAAGTGATAGAAGAGACTGGGATTAGTACTCCGCTGGGTCCGGTGGTTTTGGGTATTATAAAGAAAGCCGGACAGATGGTCGTGGCGGGACCCAATAAAAGCAGCAGCTTACGAGTTATTTTGGATAAACTGACCGTATATAAGCCCCATCTGATATTGGTGGATGGGGCATTAAATCGAATAGCGCCCATGGTAGAGACCCAGGGATTTATTTTGGCAACTGGGGCATCGCGCAGTTCAGACATTACCCGCCTGGCTTATGAGGCGCACAGTCTAGACTACTTGTTTCGATTGCCGCTTTATCAAGGTGATTGGTATAATTACATTACCTTGGTAGGTGGTGATCAGATAAGTTTTGATTTTAGTTCAGTGTTTACTCGCAGTCAGGTAGATAGAATCATTGCAAAATTCAGCCCTGCCGTAGAGAAAATTATTATTCCGGGTGTTGTCAGGGAGGAATTATGGAAGGAACTAGCTGGTGTTATATCTGCCCAAGGAGCCGGCGTTACAATTGCCGTGGCTGACCCGATAAAACTGGCCTTAGGGGGGAGTGTGGGAAACCTTCATCGTCTTTTTGAGGGATTGGGGGAGCGGGGAGTAGCAATTAAAGTTAAACGCCCATTGCCATTGTTGGCGATTTCCGTGAACCCATTTTATCCTAAGTATCGTTTTGAGGCTAATGACTATCATCCTGCGTACGTTGATGCAGAGCGGTTACATAAAGCGGTGGCGCGGGCGGTAACGGTGCCCGTAGCCGATGTGATGAGAAATGGCGGGTTGTTGTTAGAAGCCTTGGGGATAAAGGAATAGGCAGTATTAAGAAAAGCCCGGTGTTTTAACGCACCGGGTAATAAATAGTGTTTAAAATAATTTATCAAAATCTTTTTTATTGACATGGGGGTCATCATCAGGAGGCTCATCTTGCTCTTTCTCATCTTTAATTTCAAATTGTGATAATTCTTCTTTGCTGGCATCTAAAGGCGTGGCAAACTCATAGCTGGGGTCAAAAGATTCATTTCTAATCCAGGGAATTTTTTCAGCCAACTTTAATTCCTCCCTATCTCCATAATTATTTATATTTTGTACCCTTCAGAAAAAATTATGTAAATGCGCTTCGTGGGTGACGCCTAGTTTTCTTGCAGGACTTTTATTGGTAAACTAGAATGTCATGATAATGACTCTACCTAAAGGGGCGTTGGCTATTGTCTCTATCAGCTATTTTAATTGCGGCATTTTTCGTAGGTCTTTCCGGCGCAATGGTACCTGGACCGCTTCTTACTGTAGCCATTGTTCAATCAGCGCAAAAGGGATGGATTGCCGGCCCGCTGTTAATGATTGGTCATAGTTTACTTGAGCTGCTGGTGATTGCAGGTCTTTTTCTTGGTTTAGACCAATTGGTTTCGGGCAGGATATTTGGGTCTGTTCTCAGTTTGGCCGGTGGCGGGGTACTGTTTTGGATGGGATATGTCATTATTAAAGATGCTATGGCCGGTAAGTTTTCATTAAGGGTAGACAATGTTTCACCGGTGATACGACAGCGGGGCTCCGGAGCATTGATTACTTTAGGAATTGTTGTCACTGCCGCCAATCCCTACTGGATGTTGTGGTGGGTAACATTTGGCGCTAGTTTCCTACAGAAGTCATTGATTCATGGCAATGCCGGGGTCCTCGCCTTTTTTTCTGGGCATATTTTGGCTGATTTCGGGTGGTACACGCTGGTTTCTGTCATGGTTGTTATGGGGCAAAAATTCTTGGATAGTAAGGTATATCAATACATATTAATTTTGTCAGGCGTCTTTTTGATATTCATGGCATTGTACTTTATTTATAGTGGCATATATAATATGAATTGGTAAGGGGGACTTAAGATGGATTCTTATGATAAAGCGCAGCAACTGGCCAAGGCACTAGCCAATAGTGAGGAGTATCAACAATTTACTAGGGCTAAAGAGAAGGTGGAGGAAGACGAAAGTAATATGTCCTTACTGCAGGAATTCCGCCGGCGGCAGTTAGAATTGCAAATGTCTCAGATCACCGGTGAGGAAGTGGACGAGGAACAAGTGGAACAAGTGGAGCAGATGTACCAAATGCTTTCACTAAATAAAAACATTAATGAATACCTAAATGCCGAGTATAGGTTATCTAGATTGATGTCTGATATTCAAAAGATTATTGGTGATGCAGTGAAGGACTGGTTTGAATTTGGGGAACGAGAAAGTAGTCTAAATTAATTAATTTGCCTTTACCCTAACGGTTCGTTATAATAATGGTAATAGTTATTAATAAGGAGCAATAATTATGGCAAGGCTGACAAAGCAGCGTATGACTAAACAAAAAAAATTAATATTGGATATCGTTAAAGGCACAACATCACATCCTACTGCAGATTGGGTCTACCAGAAGGCTAGAGAAGTGATGCCTAATATTAGTTTGGGAACAGTTTATCGCAACCTGCGGTTTTTAGTAGAAATGGGAGAAATAATGGAGTTAAATTATACTAATTCTTACAGCCGATTTGATGGCAATCCAAGTAATCATTATCATTTTGTCTGCCAAACTTGTGGCGAAGTTTCTGATTTGGAATTAACTTCTCACCCGGATATAGATGTTCTTATAAAGGATAAAGATTTGGTGGTGTTTTCGCATCGTTTGGAATTCTACGGATTATGCAGCAAATGTCAGTCTGACTGAACCGGGGGCTTCCTCGGTTTTTCTGTTAACGGGTATCAGTTAGGGATAATAATGAACTTAGAGGAGATATGTTAGATGCAGGTGTTACATAGGAAACCTTTGGTTAGTGGTGAAATAGCAAAAGATTATTATTACAATTACAATCACCTGGCTTCCCGCTTTGAGGTTGCTCCTGATGATTATATGCAATATGCAAAAAGAGTTACTAACAATTTGCCACACCGAAGGGAATTATCGGAATGCTTACAGGTTTACAATGAAAAATTAGGAGCGGGTAAAAAATCAATTGCCAATGCCGGTAATTTGGCAAGGGAAGATTGTCTAGTGGTAGTGGCAGGACAGCAGACTGGATTTCTAACAGGACCGGCTTTAACGATATATAAGGCGATGACAGCCGTACGCATGGCCGACAAATTAAGCTCACAGCTTCAGCGGCCGGTAGTGCCCATATTTTGGATGGCAGGGGAGGATCATGACTACGCTGAAGTTAATCGCCTACAGATTATAGATGTTAAAAATCGCAGAAAGCTGATAGAGTCACGAACAAAACCTTTGGGGCGGCCTTCAGCCGGCAGTACTACGATCTTTAAAGAAGATGAGTTTTTTCATCGATTGGCTGCAGCTTTGCCGGACACGGACTGGGGTCAAAAATTAGTGACAGAAATTAAACAGGCAGCAGAAGAAGCCACTGACCTGAATCATTGGTTTGGTTTTCTAATGCTTAAATTAATGGGGAAATATGGTTTAGTAATGATGAACCCGATGCTGCCGGAAATTCGGAAAATTTCTCAGCCTATTTTTCAGCGCGCTATTATTGAAAGTGCTGAATTACAGCATCAACTTTTAACAGGAGAACGCGCCTTGAGAGAATTGGGCTATACCCCGGAAATTACCAAAAAGCCTGGTCACATGAATCTCTTTTATTATGACGACGATGGTAATAGAATGCCGCTGTACCTGCACCAGGACCAGGTATGTACCAGGGGAGAGTTAGCTGACTGGCAAATGCCATTGGCAGATTTAATAGCTATCTGTCAGTCCGACCCGGCTAAGTTTAGTCCCGGCGTTGCGTTAAGACCGGTTTTGCAGGATTATTTACTGCCCACCGCTTTGTTTGTTGCAGGTCCCGGTGAAATTAATTATCTCGCTCAGCTTAAAGAAGTTTACCGTGGTTTTGGTATCTCTATGCCGCCCATATATCCTAGGGCCCAAATTACGGTAGTTGGTTTAAAGGAAAATAATATTCTTAGAGAGCTGGCAGTAGGAGACGACTGGTTGGAGACAGGATTCAAACAGTACATTGAAAAATATCTGGCTAAAAGGGACCCGGTAAATATTTCGGAAACGATTAATGAAAAGAAGAGAATTATAAAAGAACAGCACCAGCAGTTGGTGGAGCAGTTTGAGCAGTTGGACAATAAGTTCTCAACAATAGGTGAGGAAAATTGGCAAAAAATTGACGGCCATCTAAGTTACATGGCGAAAAAAGCTGTTCAGAGTCTTCGCAAGAAACACCGTGAATTCTTAAAAAGGGTCGATACAGTGGAGGACGTGCTTTCACCCGGTGGTAATTGTCAGGAAAATATCTATAGTTTTTATTCACTGTTAATATATTTCGGCGAAACCTTACTGCCAATCTTAGACCAGGTGGATTTTACTGATGTATGGCATCATCAGTTGGTTTATTTATCTAAACAAATACATGAGGTGGAGTAAGTACTTTTATGAATGGAGGTAAGCTTATGTCTCTTGATGAACCCATGGGGGTAGACTTAATGTTCTTTGGTGCCCACCCGGATGATATCGAAATTGGTGCCGGAGGCCTAGTTGCACAGCAGACTGCTAAAGGAAGAAAGGTGGTGCTGGTTGATTTAACGGCGGGGGAGATGGCTTCAAACGGTACTGTAGAGCAAAGGGCAGAAGAAGCCCAAAAAGCTGCAGAAATACTTGGTGTTTATCAGCGGGTAAATCTAGGATTGCCTGATAGCAGGCTCGCGGTAACTGAGGAATATCTGGAGGCAGTCGTGCGGGTTTTGCGTCGATTTAAACCCCAATTGGTATTCGCGCCATACCGGGAGGACCGTCATCCTGACCATATTGCCGCTGCTAACCTGGTTACCCAAGCGCTATTTTTGGCAGGACTTTGGAAAAAGTTCCCTGATCAACAACCGCATCGAACTATGAAATTGTTTCATTATTTTCTACACTATACGGAAAAGCCCTCGTTTATTGTGGATATTACTAAGGTTTATAATCAAAAGCTGGAATCGATAATGGCGCATACTTCCCAATTTGGCGTAAACCTCGAAGAGAAACCCACGGAACTGCCTCGATTGTTTAAAAGGCTTGAAGCGAGAAACACATTTTTTGGCAGTCTGGCTGCAGTGCAGTATGGTGAGGGTTTCTACGCTGCGGAACCAATCAGGGTTGATGATGTGATGCGGCTTTCCGGCAGCTGAAAGGGGGAAAGTTAGTGTCGCAGTACCTGTGGCCTAATGAACTGGTTAGGGCTAGATTTCTTGAAAGACGTAATCGTTTTGTTGCCTGCGTAGACATAAATGAACGCAAGGAATTAGCACATGTACCTAACTCTGGTCGTATGAAGGAACTATTGGTTCCCGGAAATGAAGTGTTTTTGCTGCCTACCCCTGGCGAGAACAGGGTGACCCAATATCAATTATGCCTAGCTCGTTATGGGCAAGAACTGGTGTCTTTAAATTCTCTGCTACCAAACAAGTTATTGGAAAGGAAGCTGCAGGAAAATGCTTTCCCATGGCTTTTCGGGACAGGATGTCAACGGGAAGTTACTTATAAGAATAGCAGATTCGATTTTTTTGTGAGTACTGAAGGGGTCGGCGGTTGTTATGTGGAGGCCAAGTCAGTGACCTTGGTTGAATCTGATACCGCTTTTTTTCCTGACGCACCTACTGCCAGAGGTAAAAAGCATTTAGAGCACCTAATTGATGCCAGGTCTCAAGGGTACAGCGGTGCAGTGGTTTTTGTGGTACAGCGGTGTGATGCTAAGTCATTTCGTCCCAATGAGGCTAGGGATCCGGAATTTGCCAGGACTTTATTGGCCGCAGTGCAGCGGGGAATCACCATCAAAGCCTATAATTGTAGGGTAAACCATCAAGGTATCTACTGGCAAAGAGAAATACTGGTGCAATTATAACTTAGTTTGCTGCGGTTTATCCCAACCAACACCGCGGATATTAAAATCCTGCGAGGCTTAACCCTCGTACCGGTTCGATTTCGGTCCCCGGCACCACTTGAAATGTAACGAGGTATATCGCCTCGTTTCATTGATTCTTCCAGGCCCTTTGAATAGAACACAATATTAAGTTTCTTAGTTTCTGGATAAATTCGATCCTGCGAATGAAAGTTCTAAGCATCATGCGCTTTTGTTCGTTGCTTCCAGTTTCAAATAATTCGCGGAAGTGAGAAATTAAATGATAGGCTTGACCAACATCAATCTCACTGCTTGAGGTTGGCGTTTTTTAATATCTTCTAGTTTTTGGTGAAGCTCATCTTTTTGTTCCTTAAGTTTAGATAAACGTTCTTTGGGGTATGTAAATAACTTTGTGTAAACGGAAAAGTTAATCTAAGTTCGGTTTATGTAGGTTTCATGCATTATCCTTCCAAAACTTGGAGATAATATACATGGCTCTTATCTATCAGGAGGATAGGGCATATTCCGACTTTTGATATATTCCGATGATTTTTCAAAACATGCTGGGAACGTAAGACAACTCATTACGTCCCCAGCAATTATCGGAATATTATTTTAACCCAATCCAAGCAGACGACTAATCATTACCTCGTTGCCTACCCAAGTAGCTTTTTCAACTTCCGGACTAACTGATCCGGTCACAGCCGATGCATTTTCAATGGCTTTGCGTTTCATCTCTTTGTCTGCGCGAGCATAAATTAATGTGGTCGTTGGATCATTATGCCCCAGAAATTGAGCGAGTAATTCTAGTGGCATTCCTGCCTGATACAGAAGCATAGCACGCGTTTTCCTGATTAGGTGAGGGTGGACACGGTCAGGGACTTCTAAGCACTCAGTTTTTGCAGAATTTCCGTATTTGCTGACAAATCTGGCCACGTTGTCGTCAGACATCTGCCCCTTGTTGCCATGCCGAATCGTATAAAACATGGGAACAAATCCGTCTTTTTGGGGATGAAAGATTTTCGCATATATGTGAAAATGCTGAATGGTATCATCGCTAATCGGAACACTTCTCGGCTTGTTCCCTTTCCCTAACAAATAGACAACTTTTCCTACCGGGTCAAAATCACAAAAACGCATGGATAGCATTTCGCAGTCACGGGCAGCTGAGTCATACATTAACACCAGAAAGAACAAATCGCGAATCCCCATTTTCTTGGATGGGTCAGGTTGGCGAAGAACAGTAGTTATTGCATCCTTGGACATATACTCCAGCATGAAGGACTTGTTCACATCTTTTTGCATCGGAATACCTCGCAGATCTTCCAGATAAAAAACAAGCGTCGGTTCTATGCTAGCTACATAACGAAAAAATGCGCGGATGCGTGCCAACCTGTGATTTCGTGTAGACGGGGTCCATCCTTTTGTTTGCTGCATTTTATCCAGAAAGTTTATCACGTTTTCGCGGGAAAGATCCGCAAAGGTGAGGCTCTCAACACGCTTACCGGTTGCGTCACACACGAAGGAAAGCAGCATATTCCACACCTGTTTTGTGGCTAGGATTGTATGCGGGCTGCGCTGAGCCTGCTTAGTTAAGAAGATGGTAAAAAACTCTCGCAGATGTGAGAACAGGTTATCTTTAATCTTCTTCATAATCATAAGCCTCCGGTATGATACCATTTGAGCGAGTGAAGTCCATAAGAGCTAACCGCTCTGGCAGTAAATGAATGTAGTAGTATGTGGCAGAAAAGCTTTCGTGCCCCATATATGCACTGAGGTATGGGATCATCGCGTCTAAATCCCTTCCCTCTTCAATCCAGCGCATGAGTATTTGTGTAGCGAAATTGTGTCGGAGAGCATAGGGAGTACAGGAACCACGACTGGTTACATTCCCGCTCATCTCCCAACATATACGGAAAGCATCGCAGAGCCAGTCGGTTGTGTAGGCCTTTCCCAATTGAGTTTGAAAGAAATATGTTCTTTGGGGGGTAATTTTTTCCGCTATTTGGTTGTACCTCTTGCACATCTCCATAACGTCTGCGTTAGTAGGCAAGCACCGATCCTTGTGGCGCTTTCCATCGGCGATATAAATAGTATTATCAGTGAAGTTGAAATCCGTACACCGTAGACACCGCACCTCTTGTGGACGCATTCCGCATGCATACTGTAAACGGAAAATGACTGGCACTGTAAAATCATGCAGAACGTTTCTTTCACCGCTGGGGTAGCAATCCGTAGCCTCAAAAAAGTTCGTTAGTTCAACATGATTCATGATGATAGGTTGCTTGGCCTTTGGCATAGGAAAGAAAGATGATGGCATGACATATGCTTCTTTGCCTGCAAGGGAGATATAGCGAGCAAATCCGCGAAGCGCACTTGCTCTATTAAAGGCACCTTTACCATTGCCTTTGGCATCGTTGCACCAAGCGAACGCAATTTCTTTCGTAAGAATGGTTTCGTTTGGGAAATGATTCATACAAAACCGATCAAAGTTCGCAAAGAGCTTATTGTAATTTTTCACAGAATATCTCATTGTAGCTCTATGTTCCAGCATTTCTTGGATTTGCCCGGCAAATCCGCTTTTAAATTCATATGTCATAATAGACCAACTTTCTTGGTTCTGAACATGGATATGTCTAGACAGCATATGCGAAGGCCTTCTGTGTCTAAGGCAACATAACGTTTGGCGGAGTTTGGATTCGCATGCCCAAGCATCTCACCAACGGATCGAATGGGCACTCCAGCCCGAACCAGTCTTGTGCCAAAAGTTCTCCTTAATGCGTGGAATGACTTGCCATCCCAAGCTTCATGAGAAATGCCTGCTTTGCAAAGAGATCTAACCATAATGTCCCTACCTGCGGTATCACTTAACCTATCATAAGGCCTTCTATGACGGACAAATATGTATGGAGAATCCGTTTCGGGGCGACCGTTTAGAATATAGTCTGCTATAGCGTTGCCTACTCCCGACGATAATTCCGTTTGAATACCCACAACGGTTTTGCCTTGGACCACATCAATGACCTTGCGATTCCAATCGATGTCCGATCTCTTTAGGTCTAAAACGTCCACGCCTCGAAGCCCTGTCCAAAGTGCGAGCATTATGATAGCATAATCTCGTTTCCCGATAGGAGTAGTCCTGTCCACACTGTCAAGAATAGCATCCGCCTCTTTGTCGGAAAAGCAAGGTAGCAATTTTCGATACCTGGGTGCCGGGTTGATAAGATTCCATTCAGCGTTGATAGATGCAAGCCCGGTATCAGCTAGGTGTGAAAGAAATTTTCTTGTTGCACCCGTGAACTTTGACATACTGGCTTTGTTGTTTGGAGCTGCGTTCGCAATAAAATCCTTCACATTATTGGACCTTAATTTGTTGAAATTCTGCATGCCGTTTTGCTCAATGAAAACAAGAAACTGCCGTATAATGCCTATGTGCGTCCGAATAGTTCTAGGAGCTAAGGATTGAGAGAGGTGGGTGGAATAGTCAGCCAGAATCTCTTCAAAGTACTCGCACAGCTTTTGCTGTTTGAAATTCTTGTGCTCCCATACAAGCTCCCTGCCTTGCATGCAGTCTGTCAGTAGTGCAGCCGCTTTCCTGCGGTGTATCGCAGTAGATTTGCTAAACTCACCGTTCTTAGCCTTTGACATCTGTTCCTCTGCATAGGCATGCATTTCGTCATCAGAAAAGATTCTAATACAGTTGACCTCGCAGTAAGGAACAATGTTACTTAACAAATAAATCTTATACTGCCTAATGCTGCTACTACTGAGGGGGATATTTCTGAGAAATGCCAAAACACACTCAATTGCTTCCATGATCTTTTGCATAAAAAAACCTCCTTATTAGATTAGTCTTGGCTGATCGCCAGACATCTCTATTATAGAGGTGTAAACAAAAACAGTAGAATATAATATTCCGATTCTTTCAGCCAATAGGATAGTGACGGTGTTGCATATACAAAATACTAAGCATGTTTTGAAAAATCATCGGAATATATCAAAAGTCGGAATATGCCCTAAAATTCCGATATCGGAATCTTAGGGCAACGCTGGAGAGCGACCCGAGCGCCTGGTTTGGCTTCTGCCGAGGACACGAGGGGTAGCGATAACCCCTCCTTTTTTGTGTCCTTGGGAGAATTTAAAGCGATAAACTCAAACTACAGAGCCAGCTCGTCCTCAAGTCTTTCAAATATATCCCAAATTGCGAGATACAGTTCCTCCAGCTTCTCACCGGCTGCGTCCACTTTCTGGATAGATCCATTGTTGCCAGATAAATTATCTTGGTTAAAGCATCGTCATTCGGATATGCAGTTTTGGTCTTGGTTACTTTCCGCAGCTGGCGGTGGTAACCTTCGATGATGTTCGTGGTGTAAATCATCTTTCTGATTTCCTGGGGATAGTTGAAATAGGCGGTAAGCTCGACCCAATTATTCTCCCAAGACCTGATGATTAACGGGTGTTTTTTGCCCCATATTTCCTTAAATTCCTCGAAAGCAAGTTCTGCTTCTTCAATGGTCAAAGCTTGGTAAACTTTCTTTAAATCTACCATTACTTTTTTCTTCTCTTTATGCGGCACATATTTCATTGAATTCCTAATTTGGTGTATGATACATGTTGATGGCTTCAGAGAAGCCAGAAAGCCCGCCCTTACAGGCGATAAGGATGTCTTCAAGGCCTCGGTTTTTGAGGTCATTACATACTCCAAGCCAGAACTTTGCACTTTCATTTTCACCTATCCAAATACCGAGAATATCTTTATGTCCTTCTAGGTTGATACCTAAAACGCTATAGGCAGCCTTATTAACTATCTTGCCTTCCTTACGCACTTTGAAGTGAATGGCATCTAGAAAAACTATGGGGTAAACTCTTTCCAATGGTCGGGACTGCCATTCTGTTATCATGGGCATAATTTTGTCGGTAATTTTACTGACCATGGTGGGCGACACATCAATGTCGTAGATATCCTGCATATGATCTTCAATATCACGGGTAGACATTCCCTTGGCATACATGGTGACAACTAGGTCCTCAAGCTGGTTTGCAGTTCTACCCCATTTAGGAACGACCTTCGGTTCAAATTCACTGTTTCGGTCTCTAGGGATATCTAATTCGGTTTCCCCAAACTGGTTTTAACAGTTTTCTGACTGTAGCCATTGCGGCTGTTTCCAGAACCATTACCTGATGGAGAATGTTTTTCATAGCCTAAATGTTCGTCCATTTCTGCTTCAAACATTTCTTGCATTAGGTCTCCGAACAATTCTTTCATCTTCTCCTGAGCATCTTCAATGCTGCGGCAGCCCTTTGCTAACTCTTTAGCAAAGCTTCTTTGGTTTTGCATAAACGGTCAACTCCTTTATATTGGTAAGTTTAACCATTTACACAAGTTATCTAAGATATGCTTAACTACTTAGATGGATATCCGCTTGAATTGCCATGCAGATATGCTAATAAAATAGCTTGCTTTACCAAAGTTTACATTATCTCTAATATTGATCTGTCAGAACAGTATCGAACTGTTTAAGAGGAACACCCAGAGACTTGGAATGCTTTCTTACGTCGGATAAAAACAGTAAAAATATATGATAAGAAATCCAACGTTCCAAAGGAGTATAATCTTACCAAACTCAGTTATCAGCTTATTTGGAATATATTTATGAATTGATAGCATATAATATCACTAAAGAGGGAATGATATCATATACTATCAATAAAGGTTGCGTAAAGCGAAGTTTTTAGCTATAATGGAGGTGATAAAAGGTTAAGGAGTTGAAAAATTTGCCTTACCAATACGTCGAAGACTTTTTGGATGAGTGTGGCAAACTAATCGATGCTCGACAGGTGGACCCATTTACAAATAACCCAGAGACAAAAGCAACATTAAATATATTAGGCTATAATCCGCGAGTCATGCTTCAAGAGATCAAAGAATTAGAGCCAGATACTTTGTATAAAGGTCCGGTTCCTGACATTGACTCTAAATACCTTGGTAATGTATGGATATTTAAGAAAGATATTCAGGGTTACGTTATTTACATAAAGCTTAAAATAAGGATATATAGGCATTATAGAGAGTTGTTCGTAATGTCCTTTCATATTGATAGACCTAGAAAAAATTAGAAAGAGAAAAGGGGGAGAATATGGTTGCAGGTAAAATTTTATTTTGCCCGGCATGTGACGAGCCGCGTAGTTATGAAAAAAGAGAGACAACTGTTATTCATTCAATTAAAGGTGAAGATATTCAAGTCAAGGCAAAAATTCCTTTTTGCACAGAATGTGGGGCTCAGCTTTCAGACTTAGACGTTGAAGAGAAACATTTTAATTCTGCCCTGCAAGAATATTGCGAAAGACATAACTTGTTATTGCCATATCAAATTAAGAAGATTAGAAAACAGTATGGATTATCACAAAGAGCCTTCGCAAGAGCACTGGGTTTTGCTGAGTCTACTATCAATAGATATGAGCTTGGTGCTTTGCCTGATGCTGTTCATAACGCTATAATTAGTCTAGTTATGCAGCCAGAAAATATGATCAGGATGGCAGAGCAAAATCGTGATAACATTAGTGACAAAGAGTTTGGAGCAATTAAGGATAAAGTGTCAGAGTCCCAAAAAAGTTCTAGCCAAATTACTGTAAGCAAAAGCTCCATTTCTACATTGATTGAAAGGGTAGAGGAGTTGAGTAAAAAGATAGATAAGATGGAAAGGGAAATAGAAAAAATGTCTTCAATAGATTTTTATTCTGAAGCAGATACTTATTCTCACTATATTAATAAAAAAACATGTTTTCCTCCTATAGCTATTAAACAGGGGTGGGGTTTGTATGAAAACTAACGGTTTGGAAAATGTTGTAGAATGGTTTTACAACCTCAGCGAGAATAAACGGGATGATATCTTAGATGTATTGAACCATGGATCAATAATATCTTTGGATAGTGAAACACAAAAGATGCTTAAGAAATTAAGGGATAAGGTTATTCATCAAATAAGGGAGCTGGAAGAGAAGAAAAAGGTTCTAAAATACTTAACGGGTTCAGGCGTAAAGAAGGACGAGGCCAAAGTAATTTATAAATATTGTCGGTCGGTAAAACCTCAATTAGAAGATTCCATAGCCATCAAGAAAATGAATTCTGATGCATTTTACGATGTAGTAGAATTTATTATTAATAAAGTGTTTGTATATAAGGAATATAAATACTATCCATTTAATGAATTAGTACGCTTGGGAGATTTTCAAAAGACCGATGAAGCTGGGCAAAGTTTAAGGTTTCTTTTTAATATGATTTCTTTAGTGTGCAAAAGGGAAGTAAGACCTTCAACTCTTGAACAAATACTTATAAAAGACTTTGATCTTTCTCAAGAACTTGCGGATATTGTTACTGAAAGCGTACAGGTTAATTTGGATGAAATTCAAAAGACCTATTTAGTATCTACAATTGATGAACTTAATCAAAAGGTAGAGTGTATAGAAAGTATGTTAGATGATCTAGACGACAGAGTGGACGATATTGAAGACTCTGTTTCTGATTTAGAGAGTTTGATGGACGATATCGATGATAAGATTGATGACATAGATGACAAGATTGACGATATACAGAACTGAACATTGGGACGGGATTGGTATAAGCTCTTTAGTTTTGTGGTAGAGGGCTTTAAGATTTTATAATTGGATTGTTAACTGTTGAGGGAAATACAAATGTACATTTCAGACCAATCCCGGTACCCGGCACCAATACTTTGCACTAAGTTATCAGGGTAAAATCCTACCCTGATTTCTTCATTTTCGGGGATTAATTCAATGTGGCGGATGAAGGTCCCACATTAGTTCGCGTTTTCCCTTAATTGTGGCATTTTCATAAGCAGTCTTGAAGTTGGTGAAGAAAATACGAAGCGCATCAGCATCTATTTTGGTTTAATGGGCATAGGCTTTTCTAAAGAGGCAATTTGGTCTTCCAGATGGTCTCTTTTTTCTTTAAGCTGTTTATCTCATCATAAATGAGGGAAGGGTCTATACCTGATTTGACAGCATCTAGGCGTCTAATTTCGATATCAGTAGTTTTAATTTGTTTCCTATGTTGATTGATGGCAGCATCCAATTCTTGGTTCTTGGTTGAAGCCATAGAAGAAATATCGCTAACTAATTTATCCGCCACATCGGGGGTATTATACGTTTTTCAATTTCCTTAACTAAAGCTTGCTCTAGCCATTTCTGGTCAATCATCCACTTGCTGTTGCAGGCCACCAGTCCTCTCATGCGGTTAACACCACAAATATATTTGTGCCAATTATGGCTCGAATTACCTAGCCAATAACATTATCTCCGCAATTAGCATAAGTAAACATGGTGAGTTGCGAAGAAGGGTAAAGGCGCTAGAAGAAAGGAGTAAAGGCCAGTAGCAACCGGCGAAGCAGGTGTACCTTTACATGGAGATGGGCTAGTGTGCTAGCCTGGTTACCAAGGCAGCACCCAAGAGCGAAACGTAGGGGCATGTCGGCAAGTTGCCTTACAGCACACGCCCAAAGGCTCCATGTCAAGGTTTGCGGATGGCCTTCTTTACATTATGGGAGTAATTTGACCGCATAAAAAAGGAAGGATTGTAAAACTCAGGAGGAAAATTATGTTATTTTGGAGAAGTAATTTTGAAAAAGTATATTTTTGTAAAAAGGATAAGCTTTGTTAGAGTTTTAGATGTTGTAGGTGAAGTGTTTAGGGGGGGATTTGGACGTGATAAGTGATACTGATATTGAGAGCTTGCATTTTGATACAAGAAAGTATAACCATATAGTATGGAAAAACGAAAAGGATTTTTATAGAAGTTAAGGAAAAGGATTGAAGCAAGAGGTAGTAGATAAAAAAGGAAAGATATTTATTAGAAGAAATTTTGAAGATGGAGTTTTATTAAAGGATTATTCTTTGATAAATGAGACGGAAGATATTTTGATAAATCATAAAACCATTGCATTAGTCAAAGCAATGGTGAAAAGGTTACCTAATATTTTGTATTTCGATGATTTTAGCGATAGGGTTCCTGAATTAGTTACCTTTCCAGCTAATTATGTAAGTGAGAGGAAGTATAGCCGTGGAAAGGACCGCGAATGGCAAGAAATCATTGTTGAAATTTTTTCAAGGGCGTTACATGAGGAATTTTCACTTACAAAATTTCTACAGCTTGAGGATGAAGATGACCAAGACAACTATTTAAGCGATGTTACAAAAACACTTAACAATGAAATAATCGATGAGTGGCGAAAGCTAAAAAGCGCTTTTTCTGCGATATCCGATGAAGGGGATAAGTTAGAATTAGAAATTAAACATTCATTGGTTGAAGATAAACCTACATTTAAATTTAAAGTAATTGATAGTGAAAGCAGTGGAAATGATCGTAAATTTGATATTGGGCAAAGAAGCAAAGGCTTTCAGTGGTTCTTTAATTTTATAATGAAGTTAAAGTTCAATCCGAAATACAAATTGAATCCTGAAAATGCAATTTATCTGTTGGATGAACCTGGGTCGTATTTACACTCATCTGCGCAAACTGAATTACTTAGAAAGCTTTGTGATATTGGCCAAAACAACACGATAATATATTGTACACATTCTCAGTATTTGCTTGATCCGGACATAATTAATATTGCAGGGATAAAAATAGTGTCAAAATCTGAAGGTGATATTGAACTGGTGGATTATGGTAACAGCAGCCATGTAAAAACTCTTGGTGCATTTTCAGCATTAAATGATGCATTGCATTTAAAATTTGGTTTTCATGAAAGCATGCTTAAGCGTTGCGTTTTGACCGAAGGAATAGTGGATTACTACTTTTATAATATGTTTTTCGATTTTGACGGAATTAATATAATACCTGGGGCGGGCTGCGGACATTTACGTGAATTAATATCGATCATGATTTCTTGCAGCGAACAATTCGTGTTAGTGTTGGATTATGATGAGGAGGGTAGGACTAATTATAGTCGTTATTCTCATTACTTTGGAGATAGTTTTACAAGTAGAACGTATCAATACGAAGGAGTATGCAAAGGTAAAGATTTTATGCTGGAGAATATATTATCATTGGAAGACGTAGAAAGGATCAAAGTAGCTATGGAATGCGACGACATTAAGAAAGCAATTGTAGCATTATATTTTAAGGATGAAGTGACTAAGGTGGATATAGTTAACGGAATTAACAAGGAGACAAGGCAAAACATTGATATTATTCAAATGAGGATTAAATCAATTTTTAATATCTGAAATTGTTGTGTACTAGCGTTAAAGTGGGGCCATTATAAGTGCAAACTATACAATCCCGGCACCATCACATTTTATAAAAGTTTCTGTGTTAATACATTGTTTCCTTAGGTTCAGAACCTACATTATTAAAGCAGGTGTTATTGCGGTTCACCCCTAAACAAACACCGTTGGGACGTTGATTTTGTTATTTCGACGGGACTTCGTTTACCAAAGCATTGACTTTATAGTAAAATTGAGTTGATAATATACGAGGTAGGTGTTTTTCGTGTTGGATGGGGTTGGAACTGCTCAAAAAAGTGCTCAATCGGACAGCTTTTCTGTGGATGAGGTGCATCGTTGGGTGGATTACTTGCGCTGGCTTGGTGTCAAGGTAGAAGAACCGACAACAGAAAAATTCGAAGAATAGGCCTCTGGAAAGGGGCTTTTTTTTTGCCTATTTCCTTTTTCCCGTGACTATTTTGCTATAACAATGTGAGGTGTAACACACTCTTTCGGTGAAAACTGGGTTATAATTGTAATAGCAAAAGAGGAAGAGGAGGGAGAGAGATGAATTTAAGCAATTTGGTAATATTTGAAGCATGTAGGGCGAGTAAGGGATGCCCCAATGCTTGCTTATCGGTCGAAGAATCAGTTGCTGCATTGGAGAAGTTAGCGGTGGATGAAATGCTTAACAAAAGGTTGAGAGACCGAGTTGTTGGGCCGGTATTATACCATCATACTTTTCGCATTGCACTGTCTGGATGTCCTAATAGTTGTTCTCAGCCTCAAATAAAGGATATCTCTATCCAAGGGCAAATTATTCCTCAAATTGATGAAGATAACTGTAACGGTTGTGGTAGTTGCAGCGAGGTATGTCCGGATAAAGCCATAGATGTTTCAACAGGAACAGCAGTTATTGACAGAAAGAATTGTCTTAACTGCGGTCTTTGTATCAAAGAATGCCAGGTCAATGGGATGACAGCGGGTGAAGTCGGATTTAAGGTATCTATTGGGGGAAAGCTAGGCAGGAGGCCTCAGTTTGCCCAAGAATTTGATCCTCTGGTGGATAAGAATGAAATAGTAACCACAGTGGCGAATATTATCACTAAGTACCTGGATCGAGCAGGTGCTGAGGAAAGAATGGCAGATTTGGTAAACCGCATCGATGCTAAACAATTATTCATTCCAGGAGGGAATTCGAACTGATGGTTGAGAAAGAGACACTTTGGAAGCACTTTACTGAAGAAGGGTATATTTGTGACCGACGGTTGATAACTACTGTTTATCTTGCTTTACGATTGGAGAAGCCATTGTTAATTACCGGGGCACCGGGGGTTGGTAAGACGGAAATCGCTAAGGTGCTCAGTCAAGTGTTTGACACAGAACTAATACGGCTACAGTGCTATGAGGGGCTGGACGAAACAAAAGCACTTTACGAGTGGAATTACCAAAAACAGCTGCTACGCATCCAACTCAGCAAAGCAGATGGGAGTGATAAACTGGCGGAAGACCAACTTTTTTCCGCTGAGTACCTGCTGGAGAGGCCTTTGCTTAAGGCTATTCGCATGGAGACTAAACCGGTGTTACTAATAGATGAGATTGATAAAACAGATGAAGAGTTTGAGGCCTTTTTGTTCGAAATGCTGTCAGATTTCCAGGTCTCAATTCCTGAAATGGGTACTATAACCGCGAGACAGATACCGATGGTGGTCTTGACCAGTAATGCGGCTCGGGAACTTTCCGATGCGTTAAAACGACGCTGCATTTTTTTATACATCGATTATCCGTCTGTGGAAAAGGAATTACAAATTATCAATAGCCGTGTGCCTGATGTACCAAAGAAGCTGGCGGAAGAAGTGGCCATGGCTATTTCCTTTATTCGCAGAGAACTTGAGTTGAAAAAACCGCCCGCTATAGCGGAGACATTGGATTGGGTACGGTCATTAATGGCTTTAGATGCGGATCGCCTCTCTCCTGAATTAATTGAAGATACACAGACGGTAATATTTAAGAACCAAGAGGATGTCCTTAACTTTGAGAAACATACCGGGACGGAGGCGCTATATCGTTATGTGCGCCAGTCTTAACACCAACATGGAGCACTCTGAAAATTTAATTGAGGTCAGTCTGCTGAGATTTATCAACCTTTTACGTCTTAGAGGCATTCGTATCAGCTCTGCAGAGACGCTGGATGCTCTTTCCGCGCTTACTCATGTCGATATCAGGGACCGTGATGAGGTTAAGGCAGGTTTGTCGGGCACTCTGGTCAAAGATGCTGACCAGATGGAAGTTTTTGAACTAGCGTTTAATAATTTTTTTATACCTCAGTCAGAAAGAAAAGAGCTGACAGAGAAACACCAGCAGCAAGTGGAACAGCAGGCTGAACAAATAGAGAAAGCCCAAACGGACTTGCAATTTCAAGATGAAGGGTTGGAACTGAACAAAGAAGACAACTTGGCCTACAATGAAATGTCTTCGGAGGAGCAGGCACGATTACAGGAGTTTTTGAAGCAGACGAGTCAAGGGAAAAAAGTAGATAATAAATTTAAGCCCATTGTGGAATCGTTGGTAAAAGGACATATTGAGAGATGGAAAAACAACAGCGGATTTAAATCAATAGAGATAGAAACCAGCGGAGACCAATATTTGGATGCGTTGATGTCTGAACTGATGGAGAAGCACCCACCCGAAGCCAGTTTGATTCACCAGGACATGGGAAACATTAAAGATGAAGACCTCCCTCAGATGAACCAGGTTATTCGTCGGTTATCTAAAAAATTGGCCACCAAAATTTCCCGACGTTATGAAAGTGCTAAGCGCTCTCGGCATGTAGATATTCGCAAAACAATTCGGGCAAACCTACGCTATGGCGGTATACCGATTGATTTGAAATATCGCCAGAAAAAAATTAAGAAACCGGAATTATTGCTGCTTTGTGATGTGTCCGGATCCATGGCTAGATATTCTACTTTTTCCATACTGTTTATTGCCGGGCTATGGTCGGTGGTTAGAAGGGTACAGCTCTTTTTATTTTCTGAGGATTTGGAAAGGGTGGACTTGACTCATACGGCAGAGGGAATGGAAAAATTTGCACAACAGTTGCAGCAGGGGAGTATGGTTTGGGGGAAAGGAACGAATTTAAATCGTGCTTTGAGCCAGCTGAATAACAAATTTCCTACGGCTGTCGGAGGTAACACTGTGGTAATAATTATTAGTGATACCAGGACCTTACAACCAGGCAGCGCTGCCAATAAACTAAAAAAAATTAGCCAGCAGGTCAAAGAGGTAATATGGCTAAATCCGCTGCCCGGCGAACAATGGCCAAAAAATAAAACCGTTAGTTTATTCAAGAGGCACAGCCAAATGCATCTTTGCAATACTCTTGCCCAACTAGAAGCAGTATTTAAAAATAAACTTTTTTCATAACGGGTAGGCGAAGGATACATGACATAATGGCCATGTTCTAGCAGTACCACAGGCAATACTAGCAGCCCCCAATAATATTGACAAGCTTGTGCTTTTGTTGTAACATGATACCGTATATACACCCTATGGGTATAATTGGAGGGGTAGGCAGCATGGTTATTCTAGGTGAGAAAATTCGTGAACTACGAGAAGAACGCGACTATACACTAAGTGACTTGGCTGAACGGGCAGGTTTATCTATTTCTTATTTGAGCGAAATAGAACGAGGGGCTAAGCGACCTTCCTTAAAAACTCTTGACAAGATAGCTGCCGCATTGAATGTATCGCGTAATGTTTTGGTGGATATAGGCGGGGAAAAGCTAAAGATTTCTATGGGCGATAAAATTCGTATGCTTAGAGAAGAAGATAAGCTCACATTAGGTGATTTGGCGAAGAATGTTGGAATTTCTCCTAGCTATCTGAGCGAAATCGAAAGGGAAAGCGTTCACCCATCGGTATCCACTATCAAGTCCATTAGCAGGGCATTAGAAGTTCCTATTACCACCATTATGCACAGCCATGAAAGTACCATTGGGTTAAAACTGCGTGCGAGCCGAGAAGAGCAGGGAATGACCCAGGCTGATTTAGCGGATAAAGCCGGAGTATCTGCCGGCCTTATCGGTCAGATTGAAAATGGTCGTGTCCAACCGTCCCTAAAGACGTTGGAAAACGTTGCAGATGTTTTAGGGGTTTCACCCTGTTATTTTGTTTTGGATAACGACAGCATTGAGCAAATGCTGCCGAGTTTTTCGCCAGAATTGCGAAAAATGTTGGCTGATGATAATGTTCAAGCAGTCCTTAGGTTAATTTGTAATTTAAGTGAGGATGAGTTAAAGTTTATCCTGAACTTTATTCAGCTCTTTAAAAAATCAAAAATTACCAACTTTTAGGATCAAAGAGGATGGTTGCCGCCATCCTCTTTCAAGATGTATAGGAAATTATGGGTTGTGGATAATTTTCTATACATGGGGGTTGTTAAGGGGGCAAGGCCCCCTTATGTTGATTCAGGAGGGTCATAGCGAAGCGACCTAGGGAACCAGGGGTTCCCTGGGTAAGAACAAAAGCATACCTTAAATGCCGAATGGCATGAAATGCTTTTGTTCTTAGCGAGGAGGGTGGATAATTATGGCTGTAAGAATTCTATTTGCAGATGATGAAGAGAAGATGCGTAATCTGGTACGAATGTTTTTAGAAAAAGAAGGATATCAAGTTGAAGTGACAACTGATGGTAATCAGGCAGTGCGCCGAGCAGCAGAAGGCAAATTCAACCTGATAATTTTGGATGTAATGATGCCCGGCCAGGACGGATTGAGCGTATGCCGGGAAATACGTAAATTTTCTTCAGTGCCTATTATCATGCTCACTGCTCGCGGCGATGAAATAGACCGAGTGTTGGGATTTGAACTCGGAGCAGATGACTATGTGGTAAAGCCTTTCAGTCCTAGAGAATTGGTGGCACGAGTAAAGGCCCTACTCCGGCGTGCCGGAACATATAGTAATGATGAGTCAAAAGAAGTCCTGATAGAATTTGACGGACTGTCTATAGATGTGGGTGCACGCAAGATAATGAGCGGTGACCATGAAATAACACTGACACCCAAGGAATTTGACCTACTTTTATTTTTGGCTGAAAACCCCAGTAAGGTTTTTACCCGCGAAAATATTTTGGCGCGAGTTTGGGGTTATGATTATTTTGGTGATTTGCGAACGGTGGATACTCATATTAAGAAGCTGCGGGAAAAACTTAGCCAATCCGGAAACAAATTTGTTCACACTGTATGGGGTGTGGGTTATAAATTTGAGGTGAGCAGGGAATGAACCTTAGACGCAGTATGGTGGGTAAGATGTGGCTGGGGACCGTAATATTGGTGATCGTAATTCTATTGCTCTTGGGAGTTCTGCTGACGCATCTGCTGGAAAACTTTTATTATGATCAGAAAGAGGCGGAACTGGTGCGGCAGGGCTCTTTGCTTGCCCACTCCCTGGCAGAGGGAGACGAAACCACTATGAATAACCTGGATTCCCTTGAAGAGTATCTCAATGCTACTGTGATGGTGGTCAACCGTTCCGGTTTAGTGCGGGCCTGTGGCGGCATGATGGGTATGCGTCCTGGTATGCGGATGCAAAGTGGAGAAGTGGACAGGGTTTTAAGCGGGGAGATTATTACCAACAGAGGGTTTGATCCTCGTTTTGATAGGGCAGTTTTGTCCGCGGCAGTACCCATCGAAAAAGGCGATAAGGTGATCGGTGCAGCAATGCTCTATACACCTGTAGAGCCGATTAGTGAGACCATTGCGCATATGCGCCGAATAGTCTTGTTAAGCGGTGCAGTAGCAATACTTTTAGTAACTGTGCTGGGTTTTTTTATGACCAGGAAGTTATCGTTACCGTTGCTTCAGATGAAGGAACAGGCACATCGTATGGCCAGTGGTGACTTTAAGGGTAGAGTACCGGCGGAAAGTGACGATGAGATTGGTCTATTGGGTAGATCATTTAATTACATGGCAGAGCAGTTAAACAGTTCAGTGATGGCCCTGTCTCAGGAAAAAGAGAAACTGTCAAACATTGTGACCAGCATGTCTGACGGCGTTGTTACCTTTTCTTCTTCTGGTGAAATTATGTTTCTCAATCAGCAGGCAAAAGCATTGCTGAAAGCTGCCGGTTTTGCCGGGGAAGAAGAAATAGTTAATTTGTTTTCCCAGTGGATTAAGCAGGTTTTGATTTCCGGAAACCAATTAAATGAAGAAATGCCGGCCCGAGAAAGTATTTTGGCCGTACGCATATCTCCGTTGTGGGAGGATAAAAGTCCTGCGGGGGTGGTTGTCCTCCTACAGGACGTGACCAAGGAAAGGGAGCTTGAGAGACTGCGCCGAGAATTTCTGGCCAGCGTTTCCCACGAGCTGCGTACACCACTCACTTACCTTCAGGGATATGCTGAAGCGATGCAGGACGGACTGGCAGAAAGCCCGGGCGAAAGAGAGCAGATAATTAATATTTTTCTGGAGGAAACTCTTCGCCTCCGCCGCTTGGTAAACGATTTACTTGACCTTAACCAACTGGAAAACGGACAGTTGGTAATGAACTTCGGTGTAGTAGATTTAAACATGTTGGTAAAACGGGTAACTGATAAGATGCAGCCCCTCGCTCAAGGACATGAAATTAGCTTGGACAAGCAGCTGTATCCTGAAAAAGTTGCTGTTCGGGGAGACTTTGATAGACTTCAGCAGGTGTTGGTAAACTTGTTGGATAATGCACTCCAGCATACTCCTGCTCATGGCCGTATTGTAGTGTCGGTAGATAAAGTTGAAAGTGGAATAATCAGGGTGAAAGATTCCGGTGCAGGTATTCATGAAGCTGAGGTCGACCATATTTGGGAACGATTTTATAAAGTTGATAAGGCACGAACCAGAACTCAAGCGGGCACTGGGTTAGGATTGGCAATAGTTAAAAATATTATTAAAGCCCATAGCGGAGAAGTAGCCGTGATTAGTAAACCTGGTATAGGAGCGGAATTCTCTGTTGCCATTCCTTTGAGTGAACCATCTGAAGAGAAAAAAGCAGTACAGAATGCGTAAAACAAAACTTTAAACGGCCATCCCCATTGACAGCGAAAATAAGGAAAAGTATAATAAAGCTAGCTTTTGTTGGGGGGAGCGAGTGGATTGAAAGAAAAATTAGCTAGTATCGGAGCAGTAATCGCAGCATTTTTTTCATGTCTTACCTGACTAGGCCCATTGGTATTTGCGGCGCTCGGTCTGAGCGGCGTCAGTATGGGAGCTATGGCGGTTTCCTTTAGTAGATATAAAAATGTATTTTTGCTGTTTACAGCAGCCATGTTAGCATTATCATACTACCTGGTTTATCATAAATCCAACGGCAGCAGGCTAAATAAGGTGATTTTTTGGTTTTCTGCAACATTGGTAGCAGCCATGTTGATATACACTAACCGTTTTCTTTTGATGCCGTGGCTATTGTTATAGTCCTTTAATTTTGGGGAGGTTTTTATTGTGCGAAATTTAAAAAAGAATGTTATTTTATTAACAGTAATTGTCTTAACATTGTTTACTCTTACGGCATGTACAGCTAATGGCTATCGCAATGTCAGCGCAGAAGAGGCCAAACAATTAATCGATGCGGGTGGAATAACGGTAGTTGACGTTCGCACGCCGCATGAGTTTAACCAGGGCCATATCAAGAACTCACAGTTGGTGTCAATTGAACAAGTGGCGGAAACAGCTAAACAGTGGCCAAAAGACACCAAGCTTCTTATGGTATGTGCCTCTGGTTCACGAAGCGGTGCTGCAGCAGAGATGCTGGCGGAGAAGGGATATACTGAAGTTTACAATTTGGCCGGCGGTGTTTACCAATGGCCATATGGTTTAGTGAACTAACGGGAGGTGAAGCTGATGCCAAATTATGACTTCAAATGCAAAGAGTGTGGAGAACTTTTTAGTAAGAGGGTACCGATGAATGATAGAGGAAAAGTTATCTGCCCAAAGTGTTCTGGTAAAACGGAGCAGCGTCTTACGGGCTTTGGTCTAGTTAAAGGCGGCAGCAGTAGTAGCAGTGCAGGAAGTTGCGGTCCAAGCGGCAGCCGTTTTACTTGAGGGTAAAAATGAGGGAAGCAGTTTGCTTTCCTGATATGCGCAATAAATCAATTTTGATGTTTTCAGATATAAAAACATGGGTGTGGTGGCGTAAGCCACCTTGTTTTTTGCATTCGTTTCCAGAATAAACAAGGGTGACTGCTGTTGACATTTCGGGTCAACTTGTACTATTATTTACTTTGTGAGATGATGTACAATTTGTTGACAGGCTTATTAAGTTTTGCCGAAAAGAGAGGGGAATCCGCAATGCTTAAATTTTTTAGGAAAAACAACAAAATCATTTTTATAATACTTACACCGTTGCTGGCTGTAGGTTTGGTTTTGTCCTTTACCATCTGGTCTGCACCATCCATTACCAATTCCAATGGAAATCACCAGGTGAAACAAGGTGGGCCCCCTGTTCAACAGGATGATGCCTTGGTAGAAGAGCTGACTAATATTCGTCGTTACGAACAAGCATTGAAAGCTAATCCCGATAACCATACCATGCTGATAGACCTTGGTAACGCCGCCTATGATGTTGGGCTTAAATATTTTGAGACTCAGCAGGTGGAAAATGGCATTAAATATTTTAATAAAGCGGTGGAGGCGTATCAGAATTCCTTAGAGATTGGCGAAGCCGACCCAAATGTGATGACTGATCTTGCAACCGCGGCTATGTACAGCGGACAGGATCAGGTTGCTGAAGAATACTTCAAAAAAGCGATTGAAATGGATGATAGTCATATTTATGCAAAGATGAACTATGGTGTGTTTTTGGCAAATGTTAAGCAGGACTATGCCAAGGCAGTTGAGCAGTGGCAAAAAGTAGTGGCCGAGAGTACTGACCCTGACTTGAAGAGTAGGGCGCAAACTCTAATCAGCAATGCCCAAGCAAATAGCGGGCAATAATCCTGTTCAAAATTAAGCCCGCATTAGGGCTTAATTTTTTTGTGCACGGCAGGGATTTAATTATGTATAGCGAAATATAATAATATTAGACGTTAACATAGGAAGGGGTGTGGGGGATGAATAAGTTTACTACTTTGATGCTGATTTTGATGATGTCTCTTGGTTTATTGGTGCCAGTTGCTTTTGCAGCAGAGATAGATGCCCAGGCAATGATAAGTTGTTTTATGGCACCTGATTTTTGTGGCAAGACGCTTTCCGCTTGTGAGGGTGGTATATCTGAGAATATGCGGCAGGAAGTCGCGGCTATGGTGGATTCGGGTAAAACTAAGGACGAAATCATACAGCACTATGTAGGGATATACGGTATGCAAATACTGTCCGCCCCTCCCAAAGAGGGCTTTTATTTGACCGCTTGGTTTATGCCGGTTATTGGTCTGGCAGCGGGTGTGGCAATTATGTTTGGCTATATGCAGCGCACTAAAATCAAAGGTTCCAAACAGAGTAATGCCAACTCACAAGCCGATAACGGTGCCTACGATGAAGAAGTTGAAGAGGAATTAAAGAAATACATTTAGAACTTATTGTTTTCAAAAAACCGCAGTTTAACTCTAACTGCGGTTTTAAAACATCCATTGACAGCGAAATAAAATATAAGTATAATAGTAAATAACAAATAGGGTATAGCGGAGGTGAGAGAGTGAATCTAGAAGAAAAAATCAAGTCCGTTACTGACCAGCTTAATGATTTAATAAAACGCCTTCCGGCTCATTCTCTTAAACCTAGCATGTGGGCTCAGGTTGAGGAGTTAGAAGAAGAACTGCAGCACCTTAAGAAATTGGCAGCCGAAAAGGAGGATGGCTAGTGCCGGGATCACGCGCAATAATTGATGGGGATAAGTGCCGGCAGGAGGCAGATTGCCCGCCTATGGAAAATTGCCCTGCCAATGCGATAATTAACGACGAAGGATTTCGTTATGTAGATAACAGCTGCCGCGGTTGTAAAAAATGTGTTATTCTTTGCCCTTATCGGGCTATAATTATGGTGAAATAAAGATAAATATTTAACTAGGGGGTAAAAAAATGTCTAAAATTAAACAGCTCAACGACAAGAACTTTAACGAAGAAGTGAAGCAGGGGAAGGTTTTAGTTGATTTTTGGGCACCTTGGTGCGGACCGTGCAAGATGATGGCACCGGTATTGGAAGAGGTTTCCCAAGAGGTGGAACAGGTCACCATTGCCAAAGTAAATGTGGATGAGAACCCCACAGTTGCGGCCCGTTTTGGTGTGATGAGCATTCCCACATTGGCGCTGCTTGCAGATGGCGAAGAAATTGATAGAATTGTCGGGTTTGTGGACAAAGCAACTTTAAAGGCAAAACTCTAAAAGTTATTTTCCATGTAATGTATCCAGGAATTGCTCATAGCAGCTTTGACACATGGGCAGCTGGTACCAGCCAAAGTTTCGCAGGGATTTTTTACTGATTGGCTGTTGGCAGTAACAACAGAGTTGCATTTTGATTAATTGTCCCATAATATCACCCTAAAGTTGGTTTTATTTTAATGCTTGTTCGTATGGTCTCCCTCAAGACCACCTATTATAGCTCCGGGTAATTATTTCCGGAGCTATATTTTTTGCGCTGTTTTCTATTTATTATTTTGTATCAGCAGTGGCGTTAATATCCCATCGGTTTTTTTGATAGAATAAAGATATAGAATAAATATGGCGGTGATTTAATTGGGGATTATAGCGGCTATTGATTTGGGCGGTACTGCGATTAAGGGAGCTTTATTTGATGGGACAGGTCCGTTGACAAAAAAGAACCACCCAACAGAGGCGAAAAAAGGTTATGGACATGTACTGCAAAACATTGATCAATTAATCCAGCGAATGGCCGATAACAAGGGGATAAAGGTCGACGAGATAAGGTCGGTGGGCGTGGGGGTACCGGCCTTTATGGCCGAGCAAGGAAGACGTGTGGTATTGGCGCCAAACTTGGGCTGGAGTGACGTTGATTTTGCCAGCGACCTAGCTGAACAGATGCAAAAACCGGTATTCTGCAACAATGATGCTAATTTAGCTGCTTTGGGTGAACACTGGCAGGGAAACGGTAAGGACATCGAGAATTTGTTAATGGTTACCATTGGCACGGGCATTGGGTCGGGATTAATACTGAACGGAGAATTGTATCAGGGTAAAAGCGGTATGGCTGTGGAAGTGGGTCACATGGTGATAATGGCTGAAGGGAGCCACCGGTGCAGCTGCGGTCGCCAGGGCTGTGTTGAGGCGCTGACCGCTGCACCTGCAATTGTGCGTGAAGCAAAAAAATTAATGGACGTACCTACTGATTGCTTGCCCGATGTGAATATTACTGAAGCCAAGCAGGTTTATCAGGCGGCAGCCAGTGGGGATAAGCGGGCCCTTCAGGTAGTGGAAAAAGCGGCTTATTTTCTAGGAGTAGCTTTAGCTAATATACTGAACTTTTACGAATTAGATGTAATTATCATCGGCGGCGGGGTTGCCCAGGCTGGCGATATTCTGTTAAACCCATTAAGGCGGACAGTCGCACGGGAGACGGTGTTTTTCCAGCGGAGACCGACAGAAATACTGCCGGGAATGCTTGGTAATGATGCCGGGGTTTTTGGTGCCGCGCGGTGGGCTGCGCTGGGTGAGGCGAAAAAAAGAGGGTGACACCATGGAAGTAACCATAAAACTATTTGCCAATTTACGGGAAAAGGCACCGGAATGTGCCCGTAATGGGCAGTGGGTAATGGAAATTGGTGGTCAGGACAGGGTCGTGGATATACTGCAAAAGTATGATTTGGTGTTAGCTACCGATAAGATGCTGGTTACGGTTAACGGTCAGGTGCTAAAGGAAAACTATCAACTGCAGGAGGGTGACGAAATCTGCGTCTTTCCTCCGTTGATAGGCGGCTAGGGGGATAATTATGCTTAAGATATTTCAGCAGCTTGGTAGAGATTTGTTTATTTCAGGTTTGATTTCTTCCCATGGTGGTAATATGAGTATTATTGACGGAGAGAGGGTACATATTACCCGGTCAGGATCAATGCTGGGTCGGCTTATTGATGGCGATGTAGTGGTTACCGGATTGAATGTTGATGATGGTGATTTTAAGCTTGCTTCTTCTGAATTAGTGGTTCATCGGGCTGTTTATCGGCACACTGATGCCCGGGCGATACTTCATGCCCATCCCCCCTACGCAGTGGCGCTATCGCTGCTGACCGATGAAGACATTGTACCGGTGGATTCTGAGGGCGCTTATTTGTTGAAAAGAGTACCAGTGATATCAGCCAAAGAAACCATCGGCTCACAGGAAGTAGCCGAAAAATTGCCTCAGGCTTTATCACGAGCGCCAATCAGTGTATTGAAGGGGCATGGCAGCTTTGCAGTGGGCAGTACTTTGGCAGAGGCACTTCAGTATACTACTGCGTTAGAATTGGCGGCTAAAATAATTTGGTTGAGCAGCAGGCATGGCGGTCGGAGGTAAAGTTTAGATAAATAATGGTTGCTGCCCATTGCATAAAATACTATTGATGGGGATTAACTATGGATAGTCGGTTAACGGCTAAGTTCTTAAGGAGATGGTAACAGTGTTTGATATGATCGTATTGGGCGGTGGTCCCGGCGGATATACGGCTGCTATCAGGGCGGCGCACCAAGGGGGTAAGGTGGCGCTCATTGAAAGAGATGCTTTGGGAGGTACATGTCTTAATTGGGGCTGCATTCCCACTAAGGCTCTTGTGAAATCCGCTGAGGTTTATCGGTCTGTTCGTGATGCTGAGCAGTTTGGCGTGAATGTAGAAAACTCCAACCTGAATTTTAGTGGGGTTACCATGCATAAAACAAAAGTCGTCAACGATCTTCGTAAAGGGTTGGACCAGTTGATGAAGGCCAATAAGATTGAGGTATTTAGCGGCAGTGGCGAGGTGCAGGATTTGCACACCATTTTAGTTGACCAAGGTAATGGGGAAAAGACTGCCGTAAAAGGCAAAAATATAGTGATTGCAACTGGTTCGGTTCCCATACGCATACCAATACCGGGTGCTGATGCCGAAGGTGTAATAACTTCAGACCAGGCTTTGTCACTAACTTCACTGCCAGACAGTATGGTGGTAATTGGCGGCGGTGTAGTGGGATTGGAGTTAGCAAGTGTCTTTAACAGTTTTGGCTGTAAAATAACGGTGGTAGAAATGGCACCGTTTATTTTACCGCCCATGGATCAGGAAATATCGAGGCGTTTGACCCCGATGTTAAAAAAACAGGGCATGAACATTTTTACCGGTACAGTAGTAAAAGAGATAAAAAGGCAGGATAAACTAGTGGTCACTTTGGAAGGGAAACAGGACCGGCAGATAACTGCGGATATGGTATTATTGGCTACTGGCAGGGTACCCAATTTAGCGGGGGTTTCAATAGATAAATTAGGGATACATCATCAAGGCCAAAGAATAGCCGCCAACGAACGCATGGAGACAAATCTCCCTGGTATCTATGCTGTGGGCGATGTTACCGGTGGCACAATGCTGGCGCATGTAGCGGCTGCTGAGGGGATGGTGGCAGCGGATAACTGTATGGGCCAACAAAGGGAGTTTGATTTTCGTGCAGTACCGGCATGTATATTTACTTATCCGGAAGTAGCTGCAGTGGGTATGACTGAACAGCAGGCAAAGGACGCATACACAAATATTACAGTCAGTAAATTTCCCTTTTCGGCAAGCGGTAAGGCATTGACTTTAGGAGAAGGCGCGGGTATCACTAAAATGATTGCCCATGCCGAAACCGGGCAGATACTTGGCGTACATATTTTGGGTGCCCAAGCAACAGAACTGATTGCCGAGGCGGCACTCGCAATTGATGCCCGTCTTACCGCCCAGGAAGTAGCAGATACCATTCACGCTCATCCCACCTTAGCAGAGACTATTGCGGAAGCTGCGCACGGCATAGTGGGAAAATCTATTCATACTGTTCGCTAAGATAGAACATCTTTTGATAACTGTTTCAGAGGGAACGTGAAAGTAAATCGATTTGTTTTGGGAGGGGGAAAGATATGAAATTACAGTCGTACAGTGCCATGGCCATAGGCAGTTTGCCCTTCAAGGAACCTGAGAAGGCCCTGGACCTCATATGGAAGTATATTCCGGATTACCCGCACTGGCCGCAGCTGCCCCAGCGCGGTCCAAGAGAACATTTCGTATATCAGTATTTATACCCGCTGGTTCAGCTGGGTATTTTAGAGGAGCAGTCTAACGGTAAAATGCGAGTGGCGGGGAACTCTGATGGGTGGGAAGAAAAGCTAACCACCTTTTACACCTGGTTTTTAGATGGCAGCGAAAAGGGCAATTTAAATAACTTTAGGGCTACCCGGGAATCGGCTGCTGGGTTTTATAGCTTCCTAGAAGATATAGAGCTTTTTGGCACTAGAAGAGCAAAGGCCCTCAAAGGTCAGATAAGTGGCCCACTGAGTGTATCCTTATATCTATACGATCAAGAAGGTAAATCTGCTTATTATAATGCGGAAGTAAGGGATGTCCTTATTAAGGCACTGAGCTTACAAGCGCGCTGGCAGGCTAAGGAAATGGCTAAGCATGGGCTGCCGGCAATAATTTTTATTGATGATCCTGCGGTTGCCGCGGTGGGTTCCTCGACCTTTGTTTCCATCCAGAGAGAGGCAGTGGTGGAGATATTCAAAGAAATGCTGGCAGAAATCAGGAAGGATGCGGCTCTCATCGGGGTGCACTCTTGTGCCGGGGTTGATTGGTCTATTTTTGTGGATGCCGGAATTGACATAATTAGTTTTGATGCCGACCAATATTTTGAGTCTTTACTGGTGTACTCCAAAAGTATTAAAGAATTTCTTGCAAGGGGCGGCACATTGGCATGGGGAGGTATTCCCACCACCGAAGCCATATTTAATACCGATAAGAAAGGCCTGGTTACAGCGTGGAAAAGGCAGCGGGAACGTTTGGTAAAGGCAGGCATAGCCGAGCAGCTGCTCAACCAGATGGTCATTACCCCTAGCTGCGGGGCGGGAACTCTAACGTCCCAAGCGGCTGAAAAAATATATTCCTTAAACTATGATTTTGCTTCATATCTGCAGGAAATAGGCTAACGGGGGGCTGACAATTGTCTGAGCTTATTATTGAAGGTGTACGGGGGATACCTCTAGAATGGCAGGTCTTTTTACTGTCCATGCTGCCGGTGACAGAACTGAGGGCGGCAATACCAATCGGTTTGGCCAGAGGCCTTAATATTTCCCAGGCGTTGTTTTTTGGTATAATGGGAAATTTAATTCCGGTAGTGCCCTTGCTGCTGCTGCTGGACCCCGTCAGTACCTTTTTGAGTCGTTTCCCGTTCTTTCAACGAATTTTTAATTGGATATTTGAACGGACTAGAACAAAAAGTGACAAAGTAGAAAAGCTAGGCGCCTGGGGTTTACTTTTGTTTGTAGGAATTCCGGCACCTGGAACTGGAGTGTGGACCGGGAGTCTGATAGCATTTTTACTGGGGATAAAGTTCTGGCGTGCATTATGGCCAATCTGCATCGGTACAGTGCTTGCTGGTATCCTGGTTTCTATGGCCACTCTGGGGGTTTTGAAGTTATTCACTGGTGAATTGGGCTTATTACTGTTATTGGTTATTATCGTACTGGTGTTTTGGAAGTACCGAAGAAGTTAGGTGGTGGCAACTTTGTCAGTTTATGAATATACAGGTAATCTGCATGTGCACTCCACTTATTCAGATGGGTCCGGGGATATTCCCGAAATAGCTGCAGCGGCTGGGAAAGCCGGAATAGATTTTGTCGGAATCAACGACCATCACACTTTGGCAGGTATGAAAGACGGACTGGAGGGCTGGCGCGACGGCGTCTTAATATTGGTGGGCATGGAAAATAACCATAATAACCATCATTATTTATCCTACGGCGCCTCAACGGAAGTCCCGGATAATACCGATAATCCTCAGAAGGTAATTGATGCTGTCAATGCTCAGCATGGCATTGGTTTTATCGCTCACCCCTTTGAAAAAGGGAGTCGAATGGTATTTGGAGGACACGCATACACGTGGGATGATTGGTCTGTTAAAGGATATACGGGTATTTCAATTTGGAATTACAGTTCACAATGGCGTGACGGAGCTACCGGTTTGGTGCAGGCATTGTATAATCTTTACCTGAAACCACACCGCCCTATTACCGGACCATGTTCGGAGGCATTGGCAAAATTGGATGAGGTTGCCCAGCAGCGAAGAATTACTGCCATAGGCGGGTCCGATGCTCATGCTGTGAAGATAAAGTATGGGCCCTTGTCGCCCTGCATTTTCCCGTATCAGTTTTTGTTTCGCACGGTAAATACCCATGTTTTATTAGACAGCCCATTAACAGGGGACGTAGAAATCGATAAGGTTAAAATTTACCGTGCGTTAGCAGAAGGTAAGTGTTTTGTCGCCTTTGATTTTTATAAACCGACCAAGGGTTTTCGTTATTGGGCGGTCAACGGGGAGAGACTTCTGAGTATGGGTCAGGCGGTAGACTTTTCCGGTGGGTGGGAAATGAAGGCAGAGTTACCGGATAAGGGCGATATCAGCATTATTAGAAACGGGCATGTAGTAATACAGGAGACCGGTCGGAGTGTAAAGATGTTAGTAGAAAAACCCGGAGCATATCGACTGGCTGTTCGGCAGCGTCGAGGTTTAGGGAGTTTACCGTGGATATATAGCAATTATCTATATTTTCGCTAGTTCTTAAGAAGATGGTATAGTTAGTGGATCAGTGTTCCAACAAGAAAGAAATTGTTTCCCCCTGGGCATACTAATGCCAAAGGGGGTGAATGGATGCTTAATCAGCGTGCGGTAAAAATTAATCGACGCGAACCCGGTGGTGATAAAATTTCCCGGGTGGCACAAAGCAAGAAGGCCAATATGGAAATGGCCCATGCCATAACAACTGACCTGCGTAAAGTAAATCGCCCGGACTTCCACTTTGATGAAAGTGGTGGTGCAGATTATTTTGGCGGCGTATAAGAAAATTAGTCTTTTTCATGAACCTTGCAATAAGGTTCATTTTCTTTTGCCCTTCTTTCTTTTTCCCTTTCACTACTATTTGATACTTCTGTCAGTATTTCCGCTTCAGTTTCGTCTCTGGCGTCAAACATGTTTGGCTTTGTGGCTTTGGGGTTCTTGGCCCAAAAATACAAACCGCCTAAAAAGATAAAAGCCAATGTACCGACTACCCACAGCAGTATCTCGGATATTGGATTCATGGAAATGCCTCCTTTAATGGTTTAATCCTAGAATGGTGTTTTTCCGGATATTTATCCCTTGAAAAAAAATTTTAAAAAATTTTCCAGCTAAGCAGGAAAATAAAGGGGGTAGAGAGAATAGAAAGTGGTAGTAAGTGGAGGAAAGTGGTAGATTATACCCACAAAGTGGAGTGACGCCTATGTTTATGGGGGAATATTTTCATACAGTTGACGGTAAAGGGCGTCTGATTATCCCGGCCAAGTTTAGAGAAGGCCTGGAAGATACTTTCGTGGTTACTAAAGGGTTAGATAATTGCCTTTTCGTTTATCCGCCGGATGAATGGAAGACATTGGAGCAAAAACTAAAAGCACTTCCTTTTACTAAAAAGGATGCGAGAGCCTTCGTTCGGTTTTTCTTTTCCGGGGCCACGGAATGTGAACTGGACAAACAGGGAAGGATTTTATTGCCGGCCAGCTTGCGAAATTATGGTCAATTGGAAAAAGATGTAGTAATTATCGGTGTTTCATCCAGGGTTGAGATTTGGAGTAGGGAGAGTTGGGAAAAATACAGTACTGAAGCAGAAATGGATTATGAGGAGATTGCGGAGAAGATTGTTGACTTTGATATCGACTTGTAACGTTCGGTTAAATGTAAATAAAGGAGTAGTGGCCCGATGGAATTTTATCACCGATCGGTGATGCTGCAGGAATGTATGGAATTATTAAAAATAAAGCCGAATGGCATCTATTTTGACTGCACCTTGGGCGGTGGCGGACACGGTGAAGCCATAGCCGAAAAACTCAATGATCAGGGCTTATTGGTTGGCCTTGACCAAGATGAAGACGCTTTAGAGGCTGCAGAAGGAAGATTGCAGCAGTATTCTGATAAAGTTAAGATTGTGCGTAGTAATTTCCGTTACCTAGGTCAAGTAGCTGCTGATCTTGGCATAACACAAATAGATGGCTTCTTGTTTGATTTGGGCATATCGTCTTATCAGGTTGACCAAGCAGATAGAGGATTTAGTTACCAGCAGGAAGCGCCGTTAGATATGCGTATGGATAAGCAGCAGGTAACTAATGCCGGCACGCTGGTGAATGAATTAAGTGAAGCGCACTTAGCAGAAATTATTAAAAACTATGGCGAAGAGCGTTGGGCTGCCCGAATTGCCAGCTTTATTGTCAATTTTAGGGCAAACCAACATATAGAAACCACCACTCAGTTGGTGGATATAATTAAAAAGGCAATACCCGCTGGGGCAAGGAAAGCCGGTCCCCATCCCGCCAAACGGACTTTCCAAGCCCTGCGGATTGCTGTAAACAGTGAATTGGATGTTATATCTGAAGCATTAAAGCAGGGAGTCGGCCTTTTGTCACCCCGCGGTAGAATAGTAGTTATTTCCTTCCATTCGTTGGAGGATAGAATTGTGAAGCAAACTTTTCGGGACATGGCCCAAAGTTGTAAATGCCCACCCGGGTTTCCTGTTTGCACATGCGGTGTCCAGAAACAGGTACGTATAGTTACCTCTAAGCCAGTCATTCCGTCTGAAGAAGAAGTAAATGCTAATCCCCGGGCGCGCAGCGCCAAGGTAAGGGCGGCGGAAAAGCTGTAAAGTTCTAAAGCTGAAAGAGGGTGAATAAGCTTGTTATTAGCACAAAAACAGGAAGATTATAATAATTACTATGATACAGTACCAACCATCAAACCGAAGCCGGCACCACAAGCCAAGACTTGGCCAAAGCCATTGATGGTGGCCATTGTACTGGTTGCATTTCTTTCGGGCTTATTCATGATTTCAAAATATGTCCAGCTTTCTATGTTAGGCACCGAAATAAATCAGGTAAAAAAACAAATTGATACTTTAAAAAATGATAATGAAAGATTACAATTAGAAATTGCCAAGCTTAATTCACCGGAGCGGGTAGCGGTTATTGCCAGTACAAGATTAGGAATGCGTGAACCCAATCTAAAACAGTTCAAACTGGTTACACCTTTGCCGGAACAACCCACCGCTGCTATCAAACTGGTCAATCAACCGACGCCGGAGGGTAGTGAGAATTTAAGTGAGGAAATGGGTTTTGTTCGGGCTATCACCCACTGGGTCTCCCATTGGGTTGGTGGTGTTTCTGAAGTTGAGGCGTCTCCGTTATAAGAGGGTTAAATGACAATCGCCTCCGGTTAGCTAAAAAATATTTTATTTCCTGAGGTGAGATTATGAACACAAGGTTAGTAATTCGAAAGCGCACAACGTGGCTTTTTGTTGCCTTTACCTGTGTTCTTTTTTTGTTGGTAGGCAGACTTATTTGGGTTCAATTTGTACGTGGGGATGAATACCAGCAGATAGCGTTGGAGGCCCGACTGCGGGAAGTGCCGGTGGAGGCAAAGCGCGGCACGATTTTTGATCGTAATGGTAATAAATTGGCTATCAGTGTATCTGCTGATTCAGTTTACGCTCTACCCGCCGAGGTGCGGCGCTCAGAAAAATCGCAGGAAATAGCAGCAACATTAGCTGACATCCTTGAGTTATCGGCAAAGGATGTTCATGAGAAAATTACCAAAGATAGTTCATTTATGTGGATAAAACGGAAGGTGTCTATTGAACAGGCAGCCCAAATCAAGAAGGCTAACCTTGCTGGGATAAAAATTGTGGAAGAAAGTCAACGTTTTTACCCTAAAGCAACCTTGGCATCCCATTTGTTGGGGTTTGCCGGGGTGGATAACCAAGGCCTTGAAGGGTTGGAAGTTATGTATGATAAAACGCTGCGGGGAAGTCCCGGTAGAATAGTAATTGAATATGATGCAGGAGGGAGACAGATTCCTCAAGCTCTGCATCAGTATTACCCGCCCGAGGACGGTATGAATATACGTTTGACTATAGACCAGACCATTCAGTACATAGCCGAACGGGAATTAGATGCATTGGTGGCCAGCCCTACAAATCCAAAAAGTGCTACTATTATTGTAATGGAACCTAAAACCGGTCGTATTTTAGCGCTGGCCAGCAGGCCCAATTATGATCCAAATACATTTCGGGAATTTTCGCCGAAAGTATGGAGAAACATTGCCGTTTCCAATGCATACGAGCCAGGGTCCACTTTTAAAATTATTACTACGGCTACGGCGCTGGAGGAGGGTGTAGTAAAGCCCGATGAGCGCTTATATTCGCCGGGTTACATCAAAGTGGGGTCAGAGCGGATTAAATGCTGGCGGTCTTATAATCCCCATGGCAGTCAAAGTTTTGTCGAAGGGGTGCAAAATTCCTGCAATCCAATTTTTGTGGAAGTAGGGTTGCGTGTTGAAGAAAAACAGAAAGGTTTATTCTACCAATACATTAAAGGATTCGGTTTTGGCACCCAGACGGGGATAGACCTACCCGGTGAAGCAAAGGGTATTATGATTCCCGAGGATAAATTAAAAAAGATTAATACCGCTACTATCTCCATCGGGCAATCTATCGCTGTGACGCCGATTCAGTTAATTACGGCAGTATCGGCAGTTGCCAACGGCGGGAATTTGATGAAACCGCAGTTGGTTGAAGCGGTGCTGGATAAGGATGGAAATATAGTACAAGAATTTGGGCCGCAAAAAGTAAGAACGGTAATATCCCAAGAAACTTCGCGGGAAGTGGCTATGATATTGGAAAGTGTTGTTAGTGAAGGTACCGGTTTGAATGCATATATCGATGGATACAGGGTGGCAGGTAAGACAGGTACTGCGCAAAAGGCAGGACCAGGCGGTTACCAAGACGGAAAGTATGTGGCTTCCTTTATTGGCTTTGCACCGGCGAATGACCCTCGTTTGGCGATTTTGGTAGTAGCGGATGAACCTCAAGGATACCCTTATTATGGTGGTACCGTGGCGGCACCAATATTAAAGCGAGTAATGGAAGACGGTTTGCGCTATTTGGGAGTCCCCCGGCAATTTTCAGAGAAGGAAGGAAGCAAGACCGAGGACGAGAAGAAGAAAGAGGTACTGGTGCCGGATGTGATTTCCTTACCTCTTGATAAGGCCAGCCATGCTATTCGAGCGGTTGGGTTAACCCCGAAGGTGGCAGGTGAAGGGCATACTGTGATTGAACAAATTCCGGCTGCGGATACAAGGATTATTACGGGCAGCCAGGTACTATTGAAGTTAAGTGAAGGAATTAGTAATGATTCGGAAGTGACTGTTCCCGACGTTACTGGAAAAAGGGTGCCTAGGGCTGCCACACTATTGGAAGCGATGGGCTTGGTTCTGAAGCCTCAGGGCGCGGGTACAGCGGTGGAACAAAGACCCGTCCCGGGAACTAAGGTTAGCCCAGGTACTGAAATTTATGTGATATTCAAGGAAGTTCCTGAGCAAACCACCACGGCTCCGTGATGGATGCTGAATATATTTTCCAATACAGGAAATAATATCTGGATAGGTTAAGGAGGGGGTCCTGTGCATTTTGTCAATTTGGTTGGGGGCCTGAAAGCAGAAATAGTCGGTAAGACTAACATAGATATCAGTGGAATTGCCTACGATTCCCGGCAGGTTAATCCAGGAGATTTGTTTGTAGCCATCCCGGGATTTAAAACGGACGGGCATCAATTCATTAATCAGGCAGTAAGCAGCGGTGCTGCTGCTTTGGTGGTAACTGACAGAAACGTTCGCGCCGATGTGCCTGTCGTTTATGTCGATAACAGCCGTAAGGCGCTGGCGTTTTTGGCGGCGAATTTTTATGGACACCCTTCCCATGCATTAAAGGTTTTTGGTGTTACCGGCACCAATGGTAAGACCACAACTTGCCATCTGCTTCGAGAAGTTTTTAGTCAGCAGGGTTACAAGGTGGGAGTAATGGGTACAATCGGGAACTGGCTTGGTACACAACGGATGAATACGGCCAGGACCACCCCGGAATCATTGGAAATTCAGAAAATGTTTCGTGATATGGTTGACAGCGGCGTCAGCCACGTGGTTATGGAGGTATCATCCCATGCCCTTGAACTGCACCGGGTGGACCAGGTAAACTTTCGCAGTGCGGTCTTCACTAATTTAAGTCAGGATCATTTGGATTTTCATGAAAATTTAGAGGAGTACCTTCAGGCGAAAGGAAAACTCTTCAAAGGATTAACCGGCGATGCACTAGCCATCATCAACATGGACGATATGGGTAGCTTTCGACACTTACAGGAGGTAACCCAGGTTCCTATTATTACTTATGGCAGACACAAAGATGCTATATTTAAAGCAGAAAACATCGTTTTAAGCAGGGATGGCGTTACATTTGATATTTCTTACCGGGAGCAAAAGTTACCTGTGGCCTTACATACGCCCGGTTTATTTAGTGTTTATAATGCTTTGGCAGCGGCAACTGTTGCTTTAGAGGAAGGTGTAGAACCTGGTGCGGTAAGTAGTGCACTAGCCGATGTGCTTGGCGTATCCGGGCGGTTTCAGCGGGTTGATTGTGGTCAAGAGTTCACTGTAATAGTTGACTATGCGCATACTCCGGATAGCTTGAAAAATATTTTGGTTACAGCAGAAGAGTTCGTTTCCGGGCGGTTAATTACTGTATTCGGTTGCGGTGGCGACAGGGACAAAGCTAAAAGACCACTCATGGGTGAAGTTGCCGCTAAGAATAGTGACCTCACTGTCGTGACATCAGATAACCCACGCAGTGAGGAACCTGAAGATATCATTTCGGATATACTTCCCGGGGTAAAGGCATATACGGAGAATTATCGTGTAATTGAAGATAGAAGGCAGGCCATCCACTATGCTGTCAGCCAGGCGAAAGCCGGAGACATGGTAGTTATTGCTGGAAAGGGCCATGAAACATATCAAGAAATAAAAGGACAGGTTTTTCCTTTTGATGACCGAGAAGTGGTTAAAGATGTGCTGCGGGGGCAAATATCATGTTAAGCACTCTTGGTTCTATTTCCAACGCAGTCCACGGGCAATTGCAAGGTGACGGAAACCAAACAGTAACCGGAATTTCCATTGATACCCGTACCTTGGAAAGCGGTGAGTTATTTTTTGCTCTCAGAGGGGAAAGAGATGGTCACCAATTTTTAGAGGCTGCCCAGTATAGGGGTGCCGCTGGAGCAGTGGTCAATATATACCAGGAGAATTTATCGCTGCCTCAAATTGTTGTCAAAGACAGTCTGCAAGCACTGCAGAGTCTTGCCCAAAAGAAATTGGCAATGCTTAAGGTACATGTGGTGGCGGTCACCGGCAGCAACGGTAAAACTACAACCAAGGATATTATTGCTTCGGTGCTGGGCACCAAATATCGTACATTAAAGACGCAGGGTAACTTTAACAACGAAATTGGGCTGCCTCTTACATTACTTCAACTGGATGAAAGATACCAGGCAGCAGTTGTTGAAATGGCTATGCGTGGTCGAGACCAAATAAGGCGATTGACAGAAATCGCCCCGCCCAATGTTGGTGTGATTACAAATATCAGCAGTACCCACATGGAACTTCTGGGATCCATGAAGAATATTGCCGCAGCCAAGGGGGAACTGCTTGAAGGCCTTGCCTCAGGCGGAACTGCAATATTAAACGGTGATGACCACCGGTGCCGTGACTTGGGCAGGAATTTCAAGGGCAAGAAAATTTATTTCGGTTTAAACGAGGGTAATGAGCTTAGGGCAGTGAATATTAAGCAGCAGGGGTGGCGCACATATTTTTCCGTGCCGGCATTGGGGGCAGGGGAATTTCACCTGCCATTGCCAGGGCTTCATAATATTCGTAATGCGATGTCTGCGTTAGCAGTTGCCAGCTCAATGAATATACCCGTACCGCTGATGCAGGAGGGCTTAGAGAATGTGTCTCTTTCCTCTATGCGCCTCGAAACACTAAGAGGTGTTGATAGCAGCTTAATTATCAACGACGCTTATAATGCCAATCCTGCATCTACCATGGCTTCACTTCAGATATTGAAGGAATTTGCTAGGAAAAGAAGCATTGCGGTGCTAGGTGATATGTTTGAGCTGGGGGAATATTCAGAGGAGGGGCATAGAGAAGTCGGGCGAAAGACGGTAGAATTAGGAATTGATTATTTATTTACTGTAGGCAACATGGCTGAATCTATCGGTAAGGAAGCTATTAAACAGGGTATGGAGACTGACCGCGTCTATCATTTCCCCAAGAGAGAAGAGGCCCTTACGGCAGTACAAAGTATTATCCGGAAAGGCGATACTGTCTTGGTAAAAGGATCGCGGGGAATGCAGATGGAATCCATTGCTCAGGGATTGACGGCGAGGGATTAAAATGTACAATTTTTCTTGGGCTATCGGTATGGCATTTGTTATGACAGTTATTTCCGGGCCAATACTGATACCTTTTCTCAAAAAATTAAAGTTTGGACAGTATATCAGGCAGGATGGACCTGCCGCTCATTTTCGCAAAGCAGGCACTCCAACCATGGGCGGTATAATGTTTTTAATCGGCATTGTTGTTGCACTATTCTTTGCCGTTGAGTCAAAGTTGTCCGCAACATCTGTCACGTTGCTGGTAGTCACTCTTGGTCACGGTATCATTGGGTTTGCAGACGACTTTATTAAGATTGTTCGGGGCCGCTCGCTGGGGCTGCGGGCTAGGGACAAAATTCTGGCTCAGCTATTATTAGGTATTTTTTTAGCATTTATGGCCACAAATTATATTGGCTTGGGTACATTTGTAAAGATTCCCTTAATTCACGTAACTTGGGAAATGGGCTTCTGGTATTACCCCTTTGTGCTGCTTGTGTTGATAGGCACTACAAATGCTGTTAATTTAACCGATGGGCTGGATGGTTTAGCGGCAGGGTCAATGTTATTCGCCAGTCTTGGTTATGCATTAATTGCTTTGATGACGGAAGCACCGGAAATTGCGTTATTTGGTTTGGCAGTGGCAGGTGGATGTGCCGGCTTTTTGGTATATAATAAACACCCGGCCAGGATATTTATGGGGGATACCGGGTCGTTGGCCTTGGGAGCGGCACTGGCTAGTATGGCTGTGTTTTCTAAGACGGAGCTAATTTTACCATTGGTGGGCGGAATATTTGTGATTGAAACCCTGTCTGTTATTATCCAGGTAATTTCTTTTAGGCTTACCGGTAGAAGGGTGTTTAGAATGAGCCCGCTGCACCATCATTTTGAACTTGCCGGTTGGTCCGAGCGCCGGGTTGTAAGAGTGTTCTGGCTGGTGTCATTTGTATTTTCATTAGTAGGAATAGCAGCACTATATAATTTTGCCTGAAAGCACATCTAAAGAGGTGATAATTTATGGAGCTAAAAAAAAGTAAGGTATTAGTGGTAGGTATGGCGCGAAGTGGTGTGGCTGCCGCGACGATGTTGGCCCGAGAAGCAGCGATAGTAACAATTTGTGATATTAAACAGGCGGATGCGTTGCAAGAGCCGATTAACAACTTAAGTAGAGCGGATATCGAAATTGTTACCGGAGGGTATCCACCGGTAGAGGGGAACTTTGACCTGGTAATTGCCAGTCCCGGAGTTCCTGCAGATGTTCAGCCATTTATCCAGGCGGCGAATGTGGGTATCCCTGTTTGGAGCGAGCTAGAATTGGCTGCCCTGTTTATCCAGGGTCCGATAGTGGCGGTAACCGGGACAAATGGTAAAACAACCACTACGGCACTGATTGGTGAAATGTTTATTCAAGCCGGTGTACCAACGGTGGTGGGCGGCAACATAGGTACGCCGCTGGTCGGGGAAGTGCAGAAAACCACAGATAAGCATGTAACTGTAGCAGAGGTGAGTAGTTTCCAACTTGAATGGGTAGAAAAATTTCACCCTCGGGTTGCAGTGATTTTGAATATTACTCCGGACCACCTAGACCGTCATGGTACCATGGAAAATTATATTGCAACCAAAGCTAGAATTTTTAAGGCGCAGAATTTGGCCGACTATACAGTTCTTAATTATGATGATCCAAAAGTAAGAAAATTAGCGGCAGAAGCATCGGGACAGGTGATATTTTTCAGCAGCAAACATACCTTAAAAACAGGAGTTTCTGTGGACAATGGTTTTATTACTATTAAACAGGAAGAAGACTTACAAGTAATCTCTGTGGAGGAAGTTGGCATCAAGGGTGCCCATAATATCGACAATGCTTTGGCTGCCGTTGCTGCCGGATGGGCATTGGGACTGACTGCAGCACAGTTAAAAGAGACGCTTGCGGCATTTCCTGGGGTAGAACATCGTTTGGAATTTGTCCGTGAGATTAATCAAGTGAGATACATAAATGATTCCAAAGGCACTAATCCTGATGCGTCAATTAAGGCATTAGAGGCTTTTCCAAATCCGATTATACTTATTGCAGGCGGCAAGAATAAAGGCAGTGATTTTAGTGAGTTTGCTCAGTTAATCAAAGCCCGGGCCAAGGATGTAATCCTGCTAGGCGAGGCCGCGGATGAAATTCAGCACGCATTAAGTAACATTGGCTTCACCAGGGTTCATCAGGTGTCTGATTATCAGCGTGCAGTTCCTTTGGCTGAGGAATTGGCTGAACCAGGAGATATTGTACTTTTATCTCCTGCCTGTGCCAGTTGGGATATGTTTGGCAGCTATGAGGAACGGGGAAAATTGTTTAAAGAGTTGGTAAATAGCTTGAGGGGGTAGAGCTTTGCCAGGTAAGCGCAAATCTCCGGATTTTTTAATATTTTTTGTCACCCTGCTTCTACTGAGCGTGGGAATTGTAATGGTGTTCAGTGCCAGCGCCTATTCGTCGTATATGACGTATGGGGATGCTTATTATTACTTAAAAAAGCAGCTTTTGTGGGCGTTGTTGGGTGTGGCAGCCATGGTTTTTACCATGAATATTGACTACCGCCAGGTTAAAAAATATGTACGGCCCATATTTACTGTTTCCGTTGTTCTCTTAATAACAGTTCTGGCAGTGGGAGTGGCTAAAAACGGTTCCACCCGTTGGTTGGGGATTGGTCCCATTGGTTTTCAACCTTCTGAAATAATGAAACTGGCTATGGTCATGTATATGGCCAAACGCTTGTCTGAGCGCGGCGAGCGTCTCACGGAATTTAGCAAGGGATTAATGCCGCATCTAGGTATCTTAAGCGGAGTTTGTCTATTGATACTTGCCCAGCCGGATTTGGGCACTGCAGTGGCCATTGCCGGTACGACATATTTACTATTTTTGATAGCCGGTGCAAAAAAGAGTCATTTAAGTTTTTTAGCTGTTGCAGGTGTGGGCTTGGTTATCCTGGCAATTATTCTCGAGCCTTATCGCATGGAAAGGTTTGTGGCCTTTTGGGATCCTTGGAAAAATCCCAGCGATACCGGTTGGCAAACCATTCAGTCATTGCTGGCCCTGGGCTCGGGCGGGTTCTTTGGCGTGGGTCTGGGTCAGAGCAAGCAGAAACTTTTTTATCTCCCTGAGCGACATACGGACTTTATTTACGCAATTTTAGGTGAAGAACTGGGATTTATCGGTGCTGTTATCGTCCTAATCTTATTTTTCATCTTTATCTGGCGTGGCTTTCGCGTTGCGGTGACCATCAGAGACAATTATGGCAGTCTCCTTGCTGCGGGGATAACCTTAATGGTGACCATTCAGGCATTAATTAATATTGCTGTGGTGACAGGGTCCATGCCCGTTACTGGAATAACCCTGCCCTTTATCAGTTATGGTGGTTCTTCCTTGACTCTTAGTTTGGTAGGGGTAGGAATGCTGCTGAACATATCACGGTATACCTAAATTCAGCAGCTACATTTTTTCAATGTATAGGAAATTATGGGTTGTGGATAATTTCCTATACATGGGGGTTGTTAAGGGGGCTTGCCCCCTTATGTTAAATGCAGGAGGGTCACAGCGAAGCGACCTAGGGAACCAGGGGTTCCCTGGGTAAGAACAAAAGCATTACCTTTAAGTGCCGGAAGGCATGAAATGCTTTTGTTCTTTAAACGGGACAAGTTGTAACAAAGTGTGGTGATTTTATGCGAGTCTTATTTTCCGGTGGGGGAACCGGGGGGCACATTTACCCAGCACTAGCGGTTAGTGGTGCGCTGACAAAGGATTATCCCGGGGTTGAGTTACTTTATGTTGGTACGCCTTACGGGTTAGAGTCAAAATTAGTTCCCAGGGAGGGTATTCGCTTCAAGACTGTCAACGTTAGCGGTTTGAAGCGCAAGCTTTCGCTGGATACTATTGTTTGGGCGGGGCAAACCACCGGGGCAGCAGCTCAGGCGGTAAAACTGTTAAAAGAATTTAGGCCTGACGTTGTGGTGGGGACCGGTGGATATGTCTGTGCCCCGGTTATTTTGGCGGCGGCCGTGCTGCGTGTACCCAGTATACTACATGAACAAAATGCCTTTCCGGGAAAAACCAATCGATGGTTAGCTCCTTTTGCACAGAAGATTTTAGTCAATTTTGCTGAATCGAAACAGTATTTTGGTCGCCAACGCGGAAAGGTGATTACTACCGGTCTGCCTGTGCGTCGGGAAATTATTGATATTTCCCGGAAAAAGGGGGCAGAAATACTTGGTGTTTCGCCGGACAGGCTCACCTTGATGGTGGTGGGCGGCAGTCAGGGAGCAAAAAGCATTAACCAGGCGGTTTTGCCGTTGGCAGCAAAAGTTGCGGCCAACCCCAGGCTCCAGTTGATTTGGGCCACCGGCGAAAGCCAATATGATTGGGTTATTGAACGGCTGCAGCAGGATGGAATAAAATCGGGCCAGGTGGGCAATATTACCATAAAACCCTATTTGCACCAGGTTGCGGCAGCATTGGCGACAGCGGATTTGATTATTTCCCGGGCAGGCGCTACGTTTCTGGCCGAAATTACTGCGCGGGGTATTGCTTCAATCTTGGTACCATACCCTTATGCTACGGATAACCATCAGGAATATAACGCTAGGTCATTGGTTAAAAAGGGTGCAGCACTAATGGTGGCTGACGAAGAGCTATCTAAAGGTATATTAGTGGACAAGGTAGAAGACCTGCTATCAAAGAGAAAAGTACTTGAAACAATGTCCCAATCGTCCCAAAAGTGTGGTAAACCCGAGGCGCTTGAACAAATTGTCAAAGAGATTGTTAGTTGTATCTCAGTCTAGTCACACCACGAAGATAACTGCATAATATGAGTGTATCAATAACAATGTCATAAATGGATGGCCGAAAGTCCGCCGTAGGCATAGGAGACTTGTCAGCGTGCTGGCTTAGTCGTACTTGTGCTCTTGAGTATAAAAAAGACTTTTCAACTTGGTGTTTAAGGCACAATTGGGAAACCGCTGAAAGAGGCGAGGATTTTCGAATATGTCATAAATGGAGTGAGGTGGCAGCTATGTCAGCAGAATTTGGTCTAACACATTTCATTGGGATAGGTGGAGCAGGGATGAGTGCTATTGCTACTGTTTTGCTCCAATCTGGTTGCCCGGTATCCGGTTCTGATTTAAATGATTCACCCGTTGTTTCACGGCTTAGAGAAATGGGTGCTCAAATATTAATCGGTCACAATGCAAGTAATTTGCCTGCTAACGCGGAAAGAGTAGTATTTTCTACGGCTATATCCCTGGAAAACTCGGAGGTTCAGGCGGCAAAACAGCGTGGGATACCGATCATACATCGGGCGGATATGCTTAGTAAGATGATGAACAAACAGAAAGGCATTGCCATTTCTGGAGCCCATGGGAAAACTACCACCAGTGCAATGATAGGAATGATATTATTGGAAAATGGTCTTGACCCCACGGTGGTTGTCGGGGGGTATGTTACGGCGTTTAACGGTAATTCTCGCCGGGGAAAAGGGGACTATTTAGTAGCAGAGGCCGATGAAAGTGACGGTTCTTTTTTAAAGCTTTATCCTCATGTGGCAATTGTTACCAATGTTGAAGATGACCATATGGACTATTACCAATCTTTAGAAAATATTCAAACTGCCTTTAAGCAATTTGTGAGTAAGGTTCCTGAAGATGGGTTAGTAGTTCTATGTACGGATGACCTGTTTTTAAGAAGGATGGCTAGAGAGGTAAAGGTACCTTTACTAACCTACGGTACTAATGAATATGCTGATTTTACCGCCCGTAACATTGAGGTGAATGGTGGTACAACTGCTGATATCTGGTATGGAGATAGCTGTCTCGGAAAATTAAACCTCGCAGTACCCGGAAGACACAATCTACTAAATGCTCTTGCCGGTATTGCCGTAGCTTTTCAATTGGGTCTTTCTTTTGAACAAATAGCAAATTCCTTGAGTAATTTCAAGGGGGTGGGGCGGCGCTTTCAGACCATTGGCCGGGGAGGCGGTATTTGGGTAGTGGACGATTATGCACATCACCCTACGGAAATAAAAGCTACCGTTAATGCGGCAAAGGATACCGATGTGCAAAGAATAATAGCAGTATTTCAACCGCATCGATACACGCGCACCAAGCAGTTATACCGTGAATTTGGGCAGGCTTTTCAACAAGCGGATTTGGTAATCTTAGATGATGTATATAGTGCGGGAGAAGGGCCCGTAGAAGGAGTGTCCAGTAAGTTAATCTATCAGGAACTAAGCCACCGGCAGCAAGCAGAAATGGTATCGGGAAAAGAAAACATTGTTTCACTTCTGGAAAAGACTGTTCGCCCGGGTGACCTGATACTTACTCTAGGTGCCGGGGATGTCTGGAAGGTGGCGGAGATGATAGTAGAGCGCCTGGGAATTAATGGGGGGGCAAAATGAGTGCGGATCTGTTTCGACAATTGAAATTCGGTCTTTCCGGCAAGTGCCTGCAAAATGAACCGCTAGCAAAATATACTACTTGGCGGGTTGGAGGGGCCGCAGATTTTTATGCAGAAGCTGAAAATGAAGACGATGTTTTATTCTGTTTGGACTTTGTAGAAAGGCATCATCTGCCCCTGACCCTGATAGGAAATGGGTCAAATTTACTGGTATTGGACGGCGGTGTTCGCGGGGTAGTGATGCGTCTTGGCGGAGAATTTAACAAGGTGTCTATTCAAGGTACTGAAGTTATAGCGGGTGCTGCGACAATCTTACCTAGATTGAGTCGGGAAGCGGCTTCTCATCAGCTCAGCGGTCTGGAGTTTGCGGTTGGAATACCGGCCAGTTTGGGGGGCGCGGTGGTGATGAATGCGGGTATCCCCGGCAATGCTTTAGAGGATATAATCAAAGCCGTTAGAGTGATTAACAAAGATGGGCAAAAGACATCTCTTTCTAGGGAAGAATTAGGATTTGGCTATCGGTCTTCTAAGTTATATTCCCCGTATAATATTGTTCTTCAGGCAACATTACAGCTCAAACGGGGGCGGGGACTTGATATTTGGCAGAAGATGGAACGGTTATTGGAACAACGAAAAGACCGCCAACCGATTAGCAGCCCAAACGCCGGCAGTGTGTTTAAAAATCCGCCAGACTATACAGCGGGCTATCTTATTGAAAAAGCGGGGTTAAAGGAGGCAGAGTGTGGCGATGCAAAGGTTTCCTTAAAGCATGCCAATTTTATCGTGAATGAAGGAAAAGCATCGGCACAGGAAATCTTGTCTTTAATTAAAACCATACAAGAGGAGGTTGAACAGAAATTTAACATTTGTTTGGAACCGGAAGTCCACGTAATCGGCGATGAGAAATGACGCAGCGGGAGGTGGAGCTTCATGGAGAAGTTAATTATCATGGGGGGAACAAAGCTTAAGGGAACTGTGAAAGTAAGCGGTTCGAAGAATGCAGTTTTGCCGATTATGGCTGCATCGCTATTATGTGATGGTCAGACTGTAATACACAATGTCCCTAGGTTAAGGGATGTACTGGTTATGGAACAAGTATTACAATTTCTCGGTGCTAAGACGAGCAAAGAGGGTTCCGCGTTAACAATAGATACCCGGGGCGTAAACCCTCAAAGAATTACTGAAGTTTTAATGAGAAAGCTGCGCGCCTCAAATCTAGTTATGGGCCCATTAATTGCTCGCTATGGCGAAGTGCAGGCGGCCTATCCGGGAGGATGTGCCATAGGATCACGGCCGATGGATTTGCATACCAAGGGTTTTCAGAATTTAGGCGTACAGGTATCAGAAAAGTTTGGCTATATTTACGCCAAGGGGAATAAATTGGCCGGTGCCGATATTCACCTAGATGTTCCCAGCGTTGGCGCCACTGAGAACATAATGATGGCTGCCAGTTTGATACATGGTGAAACTATATTGCATAACGCGGCTAGAGAACCGGAGATTGTGGATCTTCAGAACTTTTTGAATTTGATGGGGGCAAAGGTTACCGGTGCGGGTATGGATGTTATTCGCATTCTAGGGGTAAACAGATTAAGGCCTGTTGAACATGAAGTAATTCCTGATAGAATAGAAGCTGGCACCCATATGTTGGCAGCAGCGGTTACCGGCGGTAAGATGAAACTAATTGATGTTATTCCTGAACACGTAGAGCCAGTCATCGCTAAATTGAGGGAGGCGGGTATTGAAGTACAGGAAAAGGATAACAGTATTGAAATCATATCAAGGCAAAGGCCGGGTCCAATTGACATCAAGACTATGCCTTACCCGGGATTTCCCACTGATATGCAGCCGCAGATGATGGTGCTGATGAGTATCTCCCAAGGAACAGGTATTGTGTCCGAAAGCATTTTCGAAAATCGCTTCAGGCATGTAGACGAATTGAGACGAATGGGGGCGCACATAAAATTAGAAGGAAACCTCGGCATTATTAAGGGGGTACCGAAGCTCAGTGGCGCTTTGGTGGAGGCGCCGGATCTGCGAGCAGGGGCAGCATTGGTGCTGGCGGGAATGGCTGCTAATGATATCACTGTTGTTGAAAATGTACATCATATCGACCGGGGTTATGAAAATTTAGAACAAAAATATACGGATTTAGGCGCACGAATAGTTCGCGTCAACAATGGGTTTCGCAGCTGACAGAGGAGCTGCTTTTTTTAATGTTTTTTTGGACAGGTTTTACCAGCGCTGGTATAATAAAACTGGAGGGGTGAATATGACAAGGGTTGTAACTAGAAAAGAAAATGAAAGCCATAAGCGGTCGAAACTGCTCCAGGCATTACTGTTTGTCATGTTGCTATTGGTGGCAGTTTATTTTTTTCTTAATTCAGCGTTTTTTACAGTAGATCAAATAATAGTAAACGGCATTGACCAAATGGCACCGCAAACGGTGCTTGATTTATCCGGCATTACCAAAGGAATGAATCCCTTTAAAATAGACATCAACCAGGTTGAAAAGAAGATAGAATTAAGTGCTATGGTGGCCAAGGTTGAGGTCAGATTGATGTAAAAAGTGCGTACTTTTTTTATTTTTTTGTGTCTTTAAAAATTGTTTTCATATTTTGTGTAGAAACAATCTGATAATCAGTTCGGAATCCAAAAGCTTCATGTAAGGCATCGGTAAAATTAGTTCTAGTGTAGGTTGGAACATAGCCCTCGCCTTTAATTTCAAAGAATTCCATATCCCTTAGCCCAGAGACAATCTCACTACAGGTGAATTCCTCGTTAAGTCGCTTTTCAAGTAGCCTATAAATAATTAACGATATAAAGCATGTGATGAAATGTGCTTCAATTCTGTCGTCTTTTTTTAAGAATACAGGTCTTGCTTTGAATTCACTTTTCATAATCCTAAAACATTCCTCAATCTCCCATCTCCTATGATTTACCTTAATGATTTCAGATACATCATCCTCAAGGTTTGTACAAACACCATAAAAACCATCAAAGGCTTCCTCTTTCTCGATGAGAGTAGAATCAATGCTGTAGATCTCTTTTTCTGCGACTTCTCCATCAGGAGTACAGCTTGTTTTGTTAATAAACCTTTTGTAATCGTTAGCATTGCATTTCTTGATTTTTGTCGGATTGTTTTCTATTAACTTTTGAGCCCTTTCTATTTGGGAATTGCGGATTTTACGCTGGTAATCCCGGTATTTGATTGAATAGGTTACAATAAGCCGTTGTTCAAAGTCGTTTTCTTTAATCCAACGCTCCTTGTAAAATACTTTTGATATGATTTTTGCTTTTTCTTCAGGAGTAGCTTTATCCATCATTTCATCAAGCTTAGAAATGTCATAGGTTTTATCACTACCCGAAAGTTTCCAGCCTTCAGCATCAAGAGCCCATTTTTTTAGGTGCGCTTTTAATTTTTTTATTGACTGTGTTGTAATAAAAGCTCGACCATCTTTGTCGTTAAACTTTCGATTATCTTCAGAAGCCAGCCCTGCATCAGTGCAGACGATGAATTTAGAAAGCTCAAAATCAGAAATAATTTTCTTTTCCAATGGCTTTAACGTGAGCTGCTCATTCATATTTCCTCTGTTGATGCTGAAAGCAAGCGGAATACCGTCTCCGTCCATAAAAAGGCCCATTTGAACTATTGGATTTGGCTTGTGGTCTTTTGATGGACCATATTGTTTATTGCCATCTTCCTGTTCAATTTCGAAAAAGTAATTGGTGCAATCATAGTAAAGAACGCCGGTATTTCTTTTAGAAACCTTCAAGCTGTTTTCGTACAAGGAAGACTGGATAAAACCTGTTTCCTTAGCGAGAACTTCGAGGGCTCTGTATATTTGATGTAAATCAAAATTAGGTTGCTCTATAAGTTTTTTAGAAAGCTCATATGTAGCAAGTTTTGAGGAAGGGAAGATCACTCTACCATAAATCAATCTTGATAGAATGGAATTCAAGTCAAAATCAAATTTATACTTTTGGGAAATATCCTTACAAATTTTATCCAGCTTAAGCTCATGATATATTTTTTGAAGGAATAGGTACCCACCGTTAAAAGAACGTTTTTCACCTTTATCAATAAGCTTTGACTGTTTAAACGGTACAAGTATTTCCCGTGTTTGTTCCTTTTCTTTTTCATTAAGCTTTTTAATATATTCTTTAGCCCATTTATATGGATCTGCCCCATTAAGTTTTTCACGGAGTTCAATTTCTGTTCCGAGCTTTTCAACGATCTTAGAGGAATTTGATTGAGTTTTACTGTTGTAAACGGATTTTATTACATATAGTGAAGCTGCATTTTTGGATTTGGTCACCTTAAGTCTCATTTATTAACATCGCCTCCTTACCCTTATATTATAACACAGTGCGATAAAGTGCGATATACTTAAATGATAAATTTGACAAAAAAATAAGCCTATATCAAGGCTTTCGAGGATTTTTTCTCTATTTAACTGTCAAAGATCCGGATTTAGGCGCACGAATAGTTCGCGTCAACAATGGGTTTCGCAGCTGACAGAGGAGCTGCTTTTTTTAATGTTTTTTTGGACAGGTTTTACCAGCGCTGGTATAATAAAACTGGAGGGGTGAATATGACAAGGGTTGTAACTAGAAAAGAAAATGAAAGCCATAAGCGGTCGAAACTGCTCCAGGCATTACTGTTTGTCATGTTGCTATTGGTGGCAGTTTATTTTTTTCTTAATTCAGCGTTTTTTACAGTAGATCAAATAATAGTAAACGGCATTGACCAAATGGCACCGCAAACGGTGCTTGATTTATCCGGCATTACCAAAGGAATGAATCCCTTTAAAATAGACATCAACCAGGTTGAAAAGAAGATAGAATTAAGTGCTATGGTGGCCAAGGTTGAGGTCAGGGTGAAATTTCCGGACAGCGTGACCATTAATGTTAAGGAGAGGAAACCTGCAGCGTTATTAAGTTCACGTGGTGGTTTCATGCTGTTGGATAATGAAGGTTATTACATAAGTCTTGCAGAGAAAATTACTGATTATTCTTTTCCCTTGATAAGTGGTGTTGAGGTACCGCCTTCATTGGCGCCGGGTGAAAAATTATCAGGGAAGGGAGTGTCCGAGGCATTGGCGGTTGTGGGCAGTTTAGCCGGGGATGACAATGCTTTATTTTCAGAAATTGTTGTCACATCTGGGTATTCCATAATTATGTACACAATAGATGGAGTCAAAGTAGTAATGGGGGAGGGTTCAGATGTGGGAAGGAAACTGCAATGGTTCAAGCAGATTCGCCAACAAGCAATAAATGACGGTAAAACTTTAAAGTATGTGGATGTTAGTTTTCAAGGTAACCCTGTGGTGAAATATAACTGAGACTGAAAGAATAAGCATCCAAAACTGCTTACAAAATTGGAGAATATACGTGAAAAAATGCTTAAAAAAAAGCGATTTAAAAAAAGGAAATCCTTGGAGTCTTGTTGAATTCCATGAGGTGTAAGAATTATCCACTGAAAGAAACGGACGTCCCGTCTGGAGGTGCGTTACTTGGCTCGGGAGAACGTGGTGGTAGGCCTTGATATAGGAACATCAAAAGTGGTAATAACGGTCAGTGAAGTTGATGAGTATGGAAAAATTAATTTAGTGGGTATGGGAGAAACAAAGGCCACCGGCTTGCGAAAAGGTACTATCGTGGATATTGACAGTACTGTGCGCGACATAAGAAAAGCCGTGGAGACAGCTGAACGAATGAGTGGTGTTCAGATTTCCGGCGTATGTGTTGGTATTGGTGGTCAGCATATCAAGTCTCTTAACAGTAAAGGTGTCATAGCCATATCAAATCCGGACAGGGAAGTTTCCGTAGAGGATGTGGACAGGGTACTTCAAGCGGCTAAAGTGGTCACATTACCTTCGGACCAACGGATAATTCACTGTCTAGCCCGGCAGTATATTGTCGATGGTAATGATGGGATAGTTGACCCGGTGGGTATGTCTGGTGAACGGCTAGAGGTAGAAACCCAAATTGTTACCGGAATTGCCACCGCTATTCAAAATATCCTTAAAAGTGTAACAAGGGCAGGTTTACAAGTGGTGGACTTGGTACTAAACCCGTTGGCTTCCGCTCATGCTGTTTTGATGCCCGCTGAAAAGGATTTAGGCTGTGTGTTAGTGGATATTGGTGGCGGAACTACCGAAATGGCTATTTTTGAACAAGGAAGCCTATGGTGGTCTGGTATTATTCCAGTGGGCGGTGACCATGTAACAAGTGATTTAGCTGTGGGGTTACGGGCACCAATTGACGTGGCAGAGAAGGTAAAGATTGAACACGGGTGCGTGTTGACCCAGCTTATGCCTGATGATGAATATATTGCAGTAACTAGTGTGGGTAGCATAGAAACTCGGCAGGTATCCAAGAAGTTTTTGGCATCAATAATAGAACCAAGAATAACTGAAATTTTGACAATGGTAAAAGACAAGCTCAATCGCTCAGGTTATCAGGGAATGCTGCCCGGCGGTATGATCATTACAGGCGGTGTAGCTGGGCTTGAGGGATTGGTGCAGCTTGCTGCTGAAGAACTGGATTTACCTGTTCGTATTGGTAGCCCAGAAGGTGTAGGGGGGCTTTCTGATATAGCAAGCAGCCCAACCTATGCTACTGCTATTGGATTGGTGAAATACGGAGCTTATAGGCTTGCCTATGTTGATGCCGCTGCAGGGGATGAAGAATTTTTCAGCGGTTTATGGGGCAAGTTTTCAGCTTGGTTTAAAGAATTTTTTGGATTTTAGGCGACTGAGAAGGAGGTTCTGCCATGCTTGAATTTGAAGAGGTGGAAAACACTCAACTGGCAAAAATTAAAGTTATTGGTGTGGGTGGCGGTGGTAATAATGCAGTAAACCGGATGATATTAGCCGGTTTGCAGGGTGTGGAGTTTATTAGTCTGAATACGGATTTTCAGGCTTTAAAGCTATCTAAAGCCGACCATAAGATGCAGATTGGTACAAAGCTTACCAAAGGGTTAGGTGCCGGCGCGGACCCGGAAGTTGGCAAAAAAGCTGCAGAAGAAAGCAAGGACGAAATTACTAAGAGTGTGGAAGGGGCAGATATGGTATTTGTCACTGCCGGTATGGGCGGTGGAACAGGAACCGGTGCTGCTCCGGTTGTTGCTGAAGTAGCGCGGCAGGCCGGCGCTTTGACAGTGGGTGTGGTCACCAGGCCGTTTACCTTTGAAGGCCGCAAAAGGCATAAGCAGGCGGATTCAGGTATTGAAGACCTACGTAATCAGGTGGATACCTTGATTACCATTCCCAATGACAAATTGCTTCAGGTTGTGGATAAGAAGACATCCATTAGTGAGGCATTTCGTATTGCAGATGATGTTCTCCGTCAGGGTGTTCAAGGTATCTCTGACTTGATTGCCGTACCCGGTTTGATAAACTTAGACTTTGCAGATGTTAAAACTATTATGGTGGGTACCGGGTCAGCTTTGATGGGTATCGGCCGTGCCGCAGGGGACAAAAGAGCGGTTGAGGCAGCGAAAATGGCCATCTCTAGTCCATTATTAGAGACATCAATCGAAGGAGCTAAGGGAGTGCTGCTTAACATTACGGGCGGCAGTAATTTAGGTCTCTTTGAGGTGAATGAAGCGGCGGAGATTATTGCCAATGCTGCAGATCCCGAGGCAAATATCATCTTTGGTGCCGTGATTGACGAGTCTTTGGAAGATGAAATTCATATTACGGTAATAGCCACTGGTTTTCAAGCGGATTCAAACGCTGAAACGGTGAAGGTAGATGACCTGACAACAGTTAAGCCATTCAGTGACGACGATTTGGAAATACCGGCATTTTTACGGCGTCGATAATTTTTTATAATTGCAGCATAATGTTCATGAATTATAATAATATATAAAGAGTAATTTAAGGTAATGTGTCCTGAGACGGTAGTCCGGAGGCCAAGCAATTTGCTTGGCCTCTTTTAATTTTTATTTACTTCGTGGAAATAATTATGCTGATACCATTGGAGGGAGGGTTTCTATGACCTGGCTAGTCGGTATTGGTTTAGTTTTGGTTCTTACCTTTAGCGTTAGTATTAGCCTTTACTTGGTTAATTACAAGTTGCCCTTGGGAAATATTGTGACCAAAACCCTGGCGTTTCTCCTTATCGGCGCGTTAACTTTTAGTGTTGTCTGCTCGTTGTTAATCTTTATGGTTTGGCCGCCACATATATGGGATATATTTTCATTCTAAATGATTCGGGCATTTTGCCCGTTTTTTTTATGTCCTTGTAGGTTGTTTCTACAAAAACGGGTGTTTTATAGCCTGATTTAAGACTTTTAGACCAATAGACTTAAACTTCAACAAAGATAGACAGTAATTTACAAGGATATTCTTCATTAACATTAGAATGTAATTTTTACTTAAATTTTTAATTTTTAGGGAGGCCGGTTTGTGATTAGCAGAAATAACATTTCAAAAGAATTTGAAGATAAAGGTAGTAGTGCCTTCAAGTACTCAACGGCTGAGGTAGAAAGGGCACTGCAGGAAAGCGAAACCAAATTCAAGGAGATTTTTAATAAAGCAAATGACGCTATCAGTCTTTGGGAGCTCCCGGAAAGCGGAACACCGATATGTACTGCTGTCAATGACAGCGGATGTGCTACCTACGGATACAGTCGAGAAGAGTTTGCTAAAATATTGCCGGCTGATATGGTATCTGATAAAGACATTGGTATAATGCACGACGCTTTATATGAATTGAAAGCCCATGGTGACTCAAGTTGTGAAGTGAACTGTATTAGCAAAAGCGGTAAGCTGTTTCCTGTAGAAATCAATAGCCATTTGTTCAAAATGAATAATAAAAACATGATAGTGTCGGTGGCTCGTGACCTTAGTGAGCGGAAGGATAAGGAAAAAGCAGTCAACAGGGCTTATACTGAGTTAAATCAGATATTTGAATGCGCTGCTGACGGTATGCGGGTAATTGATATGGAAGGTAATATTATCAGGGTAAATAAAAGGTTCTTGGATTTGTTAGATTTAGATAAAAATGAAGTATTGGGCAACAAGTGCTACGATGTTTTCCCCGGGCGCGCTTGCCGTACTGACTACTGTACGCTGCGGCAAATAGCCGCTGGCACAGAAACGGTAGAATGTGAAACTGAAAAAATGTTAAATGATGGGACCAAATTATCTTTTTTAATTACTGCAGCACCGTTACGAGGGAGCGATGGTGAACTACTTGGTATTGTGGAAAACTTTAAGGATATTGTCGCGCGTAAACAAATTGAGGAAGCTTTGCGCGAAAATGAAGAGCGCTATCGGCAGCTTGTTGAGCTATCCCCTGATGCCATTGTAGTGCATCAGGACGGTGGAGTAGTGTTTGCCAATACCGCGGCAGCAGCTTTATTTGGTGTACACCATACAGAGGAAATAATCGGGAAAACAGTTATCGACTACATTCACCCCGACCATAGGGCAATTGCCGGTAAGCGTATTGCAAAAGTTCTTCAGGGTAAAACAGTTCCGTTTAACAGTTACAAGGCCATTAAAGATGACGGCAGTTTACTGGATGTTGAAGTTAAGGCGGTACCTTTTATTTATCGGGGTGAGCAAGCTGTTCAGACAGTTATCAGAGATATTTCGATGCGTAAAAGGTTAGAGGAAGAGAGGCTGAGGGCTGGAAAGCTTGAATCATTGGGATTTCTTGCTGGTGGCATTGCCCACGATTTCAATAATATATTAACAGTTATGCTGGGTAACCTATCTTTGGCTAGGGCAGAAGTTGATGACAAAAGTGATTTGCTTGAGCGCCTGATAGAAGCGGAAAAAGCAGCATTACAGGCAAAGGACCTGACTCAACAACTGCTTACTTTCGCTAAGGGCGGCAGCCCGTTAAAAAGTACAGTATCAGTTGGCAAATTAATTGAGGAAAGTATTTCGTTGGCTCTATCAGGAGCCAGAGTACGCCCTGACTACCATATTTCCGCTGATCTTTGGCCTGTAGAGATTGATGCAGGACAGACTACTCGAGTTATTAATAACATAGTCATCAACGCTGTTCAAGCAATGCCCGAAGGGGGGGGAATAGAGGTCACTGCGGAAAATGTGGAACTTGGCCAAGACCAAGATAATATCCTGCCTGTTAAAGCCGGGAAATATATTAAAATTTCCATTAGCGACCAGGGGGTAGGAATACCGGATTCCCATATTTGTAAGGTGTTTGACCCTTATTTTACTACAAAGCAAACCGGGAGTGGATTGGGACTGGCTACCTGTTATTCCATTATTAAGAATCATGGAGGATATATTACCCTAGAATCTCAGATAGGGGCTGGCACTACCGTCTATGTTTACCTGCCTGCGTCATTAAAAGTAATGTCAGAGATGGAGCCGAAGCGCGAACAACTTAAAGAAGGGCAGGGCAAAATCCTTGTGATGGATGATGAGGTATCTGTTCGTAATGTAGTTCAGGATATGTTGACTTTTCTTGGCTATCAAGTTATTCATGCCACGGAAGGGAAGGAAGCAGTAGCGCTTTACGAGCAGGCCATGGCTGTGGGTGAGACTTTTGAGGTGGTGCTGCTAGATCTAACTATTGCCGGCGGCATGGGCGGGAGACAGACTGTTGAAAATTTGCGGGTCATCGACCCATTGGTTAAGGCAATTGTGTCCAGCGGCTATTCCAATGACCCCGTAATGGCTGATTATCAAAAATATGGCTTCAGTGGAATAGTCACGAAGCCATACAAAGTTGAAGAACTAAGTGACGTAATCAACCAAGTTATCAGTAAGCCTGTTAATTTATAGGGATGTAGGGCGGCATAGTTGATTTAAAGTTATGGCCGGAAATAGTTTATTAATATTCAAATACCCGTGAAATGCGGGTTTTTCTTTATTGGGTACACAAAATGACAAGTTTTTGGAAGAGCAAGAGCTATAATTATGTTTGTAACTTGTCATCACAAAGAAGGTTGTTTCATATAATTTTTAAGAGGAACTAGGACAATGGCGACAAGATGGGAGGGAACCAGGTGGTCCAGGGAGATGTTGTTTATCTAGACATAGTTTTTATGATTAATCTCGTGATGGATTATGTAATCCTGTGGACTACTGCAAAATTTGCCCATGTACGATCTTCTGCTGCCAGATTGTTTGCCGGCGCGGTAATTGGCGCTCTAGCGTCACTTCTGCTTTTTTATTTGCTTTATATGGTCCCCGGAGTGGTAGTGAGTACCTTTAAACTATTTTTGCTAAAAATGCTTATTTCTCTAGTGATGGCAGCAACAGCTTTTCCTTTTCGGGATATGAGAAAATTCTTCGGTGTGATTTTAAATCTATACTTAGTGGCATTTGCCATGGGTGGTGCCATGATCGGTTCTATTTACTTGTTTCAAAATAATCCCGCGGCATATAGTACTATGAACGGGTTAATTGTCTTTCTTGTAAATGTGCATTTTAGCTGGCTGGCCGCTGCGATAGCCGTGGCCATCTTATTAGCAAGATGGGGAAGGAATTTTGTTAGAAAAAATCTCCTTCGGGCTATGCTCCAGGTTCCGGTAGTGGTGCGGTTTGGTGATAAACGTCTGGCATTGAAGGCTTTAGTGGATACGGGCAACAGTTTGAAAGATCCTTTGACTCAAAAGCCTGTTATGATAGCGGAATATGGTGCTCTAAAGGAATTACTTCCGGAAAGTTTTAAAGTGGCATTTGAAAAAGGCCCGGAAAACTTGGAGGAAATGATAAAGGGACTGCAAACTGATGTGAATTGGGGTTTCCGTGTCAGGATGATTCCCTTCTCCTCTATTGGTCAACAAAAGGGCATGCTCTTAGGCCTGCGACCGGATGATTTGGTGATAGTCACTGATGATAGTTACATTAAGGTTAGAGATGTAGTGGTGGCGGTTTATCGTCACCGGTTATCTTCCAAGGGAGAGTACCGGGCATTATTACACCCGGACTTGTTGGATGCTGCATAAAATTTATTATCAAACGGGGTGGTAATGTGTTAGTAAACCTAAAGAAAATGAAGGTCGGGCTGATGATTATCAAGCGGAAAATAATTCTGCTGGTTAGAAGGCCTGAAAGTATTCATTATGTTGGCAGCAGTGAAGCTCTGCCACCGCCACTTTCCGTTGATGAGGAAAAAATTTTATTGGAGAAGCTGGAAAAAGGGGATAACGCGGTAAAAAGTATCTTAATCGAACGGAATCTTCGGTTGGTAGTCTACATTGCTCGGAAATTTGAAAACACCGGTGTGGGTATTGAGGATCTGGTATCCATTGGTTCTATTGGCTTAATTAAGGCGGTAAATACATTTGACCCTCAAAAGAAAATAAAATTAGCCACTTATGCAAGCCGCTGTATTGAAAACGAAATTCTAATGCATTTGCGACGGAATAGTAAAACTCGGATAGAAGTCTCGTTTGATGAGCCTTTGAATGTTGATTGGGACGGAAATGAATTACTACTTTCCGATGTGTTAGGAACAGAGAACGATATTATTTACAAAGAAATTGAAGAGGAAGTAGATAAGAAGTTACTGCGAAGCGCGATTAAGAAACTAAATGTTCGCGAAAAAAGGATTATGGAGTCCCGCTTTGGTCTAAGTAAAGGGGGAACAGAAAAAACCCAAAAAGAAGTTGCTGACCTTTTGGGGATATCTCAGTCCTACATTTCCCGTCTGGAGAAAAGAATCATTAAGCGTTTACGTAAAGAAATTAGTAGAATGGAATAATAATTATTATACAAAAAAATATTTGGTTAATTATAACTAACCCTTGCTAAGTCCAGGGGTTAGTTTTTTTTGACGAAGTTTTTTTCATATCTTAAGTACTCAGTATAAAAGCCCCTGTGCTTGGTAATACTTTGAAATGAAATAAAGAGCCTTTTAACCAAAAGGAGGGTCTCTTCATTGATGACCAACAAGGTGGAAATATGCGGTGTTAATACTTCTAAGCTGCCCGTGTTGAAGAATGAAGAAATGCGCAAACTGTTTAGGCAGATGCATCAGGGGGAAGAAAAGGCTCGAGAGAAATTGGTTAACGGCAATCTGCGTCTGGTACTCAGTGTAATTCAGCGATTTACCAATAGAGGGGAATACGTGGACGATTTGTTTCAGGTGGGTTGTATCGGCCTTTTAAAGGCAATTGATAATTTTGATTTGGAACAAAACGTTAAATTCTCGACATATGCTGTTCCCATGATTATCGGCGAAATACGTCGCTACCTGCGGGATAATAATCCCATTCGCGTTAGCCGTTCTTTAAGAGACATTGCTTACAAAGCCTTACAGGTAAGGGATTCGCTGGTCAATAAGCATTCGCGGGAACCGGCCATATCAGAAATTGCCAATGTATTGAAAATTCCTCAGGAGGATATAATCTTTGCCCTAGATGCAATCCAAGAACCCATATCTTTGTTTGAGCCCATTTATCACGATGGTGGTGACCCCATTTTTGTGATGGACCAGATAGGCGATGATAAACATGTTGATACTAGTTGGCTGGAGGATATTTCCGTTAGGGAAGCTCTGCGCAGGTTAAACTATCGTGAGAAGTTAATTTTAACGCTGCGCTTTTTCGAAGGAAAAACTCAGATGGAGGTGGCTGATGAGATAGGCATATCTCAAGCCCAAGTCTCTCGCTTAGAAAAGGCGGCGTTAGTACATATGCAAAAGTATGTTTAAAGTAACGGGGAGGATTGTATTAAATGGGACGGAGAATATTACTATTATTGGGGATAGCAGCTTTAACCAGCCTGCTGGTGTTGGCTTTACAGCCGGAAAATGTTACTGCAACTCATGACCAATTAGTCAGGTTTCACGTCATTGCCAACAGTGATACTGAGGCAGACCAGCAGTTAAAAAGGGATGTCCGGGATGAAATTTTGAAAAGATTTGGCGGTCTGTTATCAGAAGCAATAAGTGTGGAACAGGTCCAGTCCTTAATTCTGAATAACTTAAGTGAGATTGAGAGTGTGGCTCAGCAGGAAGTTAGGCGTCAAGGTTATTCTTACTCTGTTGAAGCACTATTAGGAGAATTTGATTTTCCTGTCAAATCTTACGGGTCCATTACTTTGCCAGCGGGACGATATCAAGCGCTAAGGGTAGTAATTGGTGAGGGTTCAGGGGAAAACTGGTGGTGTATTCTTTTTCCGCCCCTATGTTTTGTGGACATATCCAATAGTCTGGCTAAAGATGTTTCGCAGGATGTATTACCTGCCTTTACCGGAGGAAAAAATCAAAAGAATATTAAGGTCAGATTCAAAGTGCTGGAATTATTAAAAGGAAATGGGCAGCATCGTCTGAGCAGGAAAGAAGTGAAAACGAAATAGGAAGATTGAATAGGCATGGCGGAAGCCATGTTTTTTTTATGCACTATTTTTACTTTTTTGCATATAAATATAATTAAAGGACATGGGGGTGACTACTAGTATGGTGAAAATTTCCGAATTACGCAGCCGCACAGTCATCAATGTGGCAGATGGTCGCAGTTTAGGTTATATCAAGGATATAGAATTAGATTTGGATGCGGGTAGAATAAAATCATTAATCTTGCCGGGGGAAAATCGGTTTCTATCGTTTTTGCGAAGAAATGAAGACATTGCTATTGAGTGGAAGCACATTTTTAAAGTTGGGGTGGATGTAATATTAGTAGAAATGCAAAATTTCGTAGACCCCAAACATGACCGGGAGGAATAATGGAGCAGATAAAAAATCTAAGCACCTAAAAGGTGCTATTTTTGTTTTTGATAATTTTTCAGGCATCTTGACACCCTATATTTAGTGGAATATAATAGATTACAACACAATATTTTGTATTGCAAGGATGATTTCCCATTTAGTCTATTGTTGTCAACAATAAAATAGCTTCGCGGCGTGGGATTAATATCCTTTTTTTATTGGCTCATGTTTGTCGTATTTCAAGTTATTTAAGGGAGGTTTGGCGATGCAGTGTCCTTTTTGTGGTTTTGCAGACTCTAAAGTTGTTGACTCTCGTCCAGCTGAAGAGGGATGTGCCATACGCAGACGCAGGGAATGCCTGGAATGTGAGAGACGTTTTACTACCTACGAACGGGTGGAAGCGGTTCCGTTGGTTGTGGTAAAAAAGGACGGGCGCAGAGAAATGTTTGACCGGAGTAAACTTCTGGGGGGAATTATAAAGGCTTGCGAAAAGCGGGCCATTCCAACCAAACAGTTGGAAAAGGCAGTAGACGAAATCGATCGGGAGTTGCTTAATTCCATGGAGCGAGAAGTATCCAGCGAAGTTGTGGGTGAATTAGTAATGGACAGACTTAAGCAATTGGATGAAGTTGCCTATGTGCGATTTGCTTCGGTTTATCGGCAGTTTAAAGATTTAAATACGTTTAGGCAGGAATTGGAAGCTTTATTAAAAAACGATAAATAATTTTCCAGGGAGGGGCTATTAATGTTTGAAAGGGTTATGAAAAGAGATGGCAGAGTGGTAGATTTTAATGAAGCGAAGATTACTAACGCCATCTTTTCCGCTGCTGAAGCACAAGGGGGCGAGGACCGGCAAACTGCTATGGAGATAACTATAGAGGTACTGAAGCATTTAAAATCTAGTTTTAACGGGGACATATTTTCGGTTGAGGATGTACAGGATGCTGTGGAGAAGATTTTAATTGAAGAGGGACATGCCCGTACCGCCAAAGCATATATACTATATCGGGACAAGCGTACCCGTATTCGTGATGCCAGAACAGATTTAATGGATGCAGTGGAATCCATCTTAGTGGAAACAAACCGTGAAAATGCCAATGTCAGCAATTCACCTTCGGCTAAGATGCTGCAGATTGCCAGTGCTGCCAGTAAATCTTATTATCTCTCTCGTTTAATACCGGAAGAGTTTTCACGTGCCCACAGTACGGGTGATATACATATGCATGACTTAGATTTTTATGGAAAGACCCTCACATGTGTCCAAATTCCCTTGGGGGAATTACTGAGCAAAGGGTTTAATAACGGCCATGGTTTTATCCGCCCTCCCAAAAGGGCTGCATCTGCAACAGCTTTGGCAGCCATAATACTTCAGAGCTCCCAGAATGATATGCACGGCGGACAATCTTTCCCCTTTTTCGATCGGGATATTGCACCTTTTGTAGCCGATGCAACGGATGAAGAGATCTATCAGGCCATGGAGGCATTAATATATAATTTAAACTCGATGCATAGCAGGGCGGGAGCCCAAGTGCCTTTTAGTAGTCTTAATGTTGGCACTGACCAAACTGAAGCAGGCAGAAAGGTAACCCGAAGCTTGCTGCTTGCTTATGAAAAAGGTCTTGGGCATGGGGAGAACCCAATATTTCCCAATATAATTTTTCGGTTAAAAAAGGGTATAAACTTTGAAAAGGGAGACCCCAACTTTGATTTGTTTCAATTAGCGATAAGGGTGGCGGCAAAACGGATGAATCCAACATTTAGCTTTATGGATTCTTCATTCAACAGTACTTATGGTGATCAAGTAAGCTATATGGGCTGTCGTACCCGGGTGATGTCCAACAAAGTGGGATCGGAAATAACGGAGAAAAGAGGAAATCTTTCCTTCACTACTATCAACCTGCCCAGACTGGCCATCAAAGCCAAAGGTAATTTAGACAAGTTTTACGAGAGTCTAGATAAAGCCATTGATCTGGTTGCACGTCAGCTTTATCATCGTTACCGCATCCAGGCAAATTTGAAGGTGAAAGATATGCCATTTTTAATGGGGCAGCACCTTTACCTGGATTCGGATAAATTAAAGATGGAGGACAGGATAGAAGAGGCTATCAAACACGGTACTCTTTCGATTGGCTTTATCGGCCTTGCGGAAACCTTGATCGGTCTCATTGGGGAACACCACGGTCAGTCCAATCAAGCCCAGGAACTGGGGTTGGAAATTGTTGCCCACATGAGTCAAAAGGTAGATGCTGCTGCTGATGCTTATGGCTTGAATTACAGCCTGCTGGCAACACCGGCAGAGGGTCTTTCAGGACGCTTTGTGGACATTGACCGGGAACAGTTTGGTATTATAGAGGGAATTACTGACAAAGAATACTATACTAACTCCTTCCATGTACCGGTATCTTATGCTATCAACATGTTTGATAAGGTGGCCAAGGAGGGACCTTATCATAAGTTCACCAGCGCGGGGCATATAAGCTATGTTGAGTTAGAGGCACCGCCGGTGCATAACCCTGAATCTATTGAGACCATCATCAGACATATGGCTGCCAATGATATGGGTTATGCGGGTATTAATTTCCCCATTGACTTTTGTCTTAGCTGCAGCCACTTGGGAGTAATTGACCAAGATGAGTGTCCGGTTTGCGGTTCCCAGGCAATCAAAAGGGTCAGGCGCATCACGGGTTATTTTAGCACGGTTGATAGATTTAATGATGCCAAACGAGCTGAACTTGAAGACCGCGTTTCTCATTTGTAGGCGGCCGATGATACAGCATTCCACATAAAGCAAGGGAGCGTTTTTAATGCGAATTAGAGTGGCCGGGGTTGTGCGGGAAAGTGTAGTGGATGGGCCTGGTATACGCCTGGTTATTTTTTCCCAAGGCTGCCCACATGGATGCCCTGAATGTCATAATCCCGATACCCATGACCCCAACGGGGGTAAGGTGGAGACGGTTGAAAACTTAATAAAAATGGTTAAAGCAGCACCGTTGATACGAGGAGTAACCTTTTCTGGTGGGGAGCCTTTTTATCAGGCAGGGGCATTGGCCGAACTGGGGGAACAACTAAAAAATTTAGGAAAAGGTCATGATATCTTTACTTATACTGGCTTTCTTTTTGAGGAATTGGTTGCTCTAAGTAAAATTAACGATGATTACCGACGGCTGCTGGCTGTAAGTGATTTTTTGGTGGACGGCCCTTACCTTAAAGACCAAAAAGATCTGGGTTTGCCCTTTCGTGGCTCAAGAAACCAACGGATAATTGAAGTTAAACATTCGTTAGAGTTAGGTGAAGCGGTACTTGTTTCGTGAGTACCGCTTTTTGCTGCCTTTTCTTGCACCGTGGCGAATGAGTTAACCATTAAAGGTGTCAACAGTCCCTGTAATTTGGGACATTTGTCCTGTTTAATTATTCTGAATACTTTCGTATAATTATATCAAGGAACCTTCCCAAAGGCACAGCCTAAAAGGCGGCAGCCCTGGAGAGGGAGCTTGAGGACTTAAACCCATTAGAGGTAGATCCCAAAGCCATTAATCCTGTGGTAGCCTAGAGGTGGAGTCCTGAGAGACCCAAGGAGGTGTATAAAATGGACGTTCTAGCAATCATGTTTGGAATGGCCGCCGGCGCAGAGAAATTTGGGGAGAAAACAGTAGGGTACTTTGGATTAGCAGTGGCTTCTCTATTTTATCTGGCCGTAATAACAACCTTTGCTACCGCAATGATTTTCTATTGGTAACTAATCCTTCATTTGCTTGGCGAAAAGTGCCGCTTCAGCACGATTTTTAAGATTTAACTTACGAAAGATATTGCTGACGTAATTGCGTACGGTTTTTTCACTTAAATACAATGAATGGGCTATTTCACGATTGGTTTTGGCTTCCGCTAAAAGAGCTAAAACCTTTTTTTCTTGTTTAGTCAGTTGGGCAATTGTTTCTTCATTTGCTTCATCGTTATTTGCTGCCATATTTTTAAACTGCTGCAGTACTCGGGCAGTCACTTGCGGGTCCAATAAGGATTCCCCCCCTGCCACTTTGCGCACCGCATCTACCAGTTGTCCGCTCCAAATCTTCTTAAGAACATACCCTTCAGCCCCCGCCATAATGGAGCCAAACAATGCTTCGTCATCGGCAAAAGATGTAAGCATGATTACTTTGGCTTCAGGGTTAGCTTGACGAATTTCTCTACACGCATCAACTCCTGTTCCATCCGGCAGTCGCACATCCATAATGATTACATCGGGATTAATCTGCGCAGCCTTTATTATCGCCTCCATTACTGAACTTGCTTCACCCACAACCTGCATATCTACGCAGGCCTCGAAAAGAGACTTCAATCCCAGACGAACTACTTGATGGTCGTCAACCAGTAGTAGCCTGATTTTGTGCATATTGTTTACCCTCCCAAGGAACTATTATTGTTAAAGTGGTACCTTGATTATTTTTGCTGGATAAAGCTATATTTCCACCTAAAAGGGACGCTCTTTCCTGAATATTCCTCAGACCCCGTTGAGATGCCGTGAGCTTTCGGTGGGATAAGCCCACCCCGTTGTCAAAGAGTGAAATGGTCAGATGCTTGTGGTCCGTGCTAAAGTCTAACTTCAGGGTAGTGGCTTTAGCATGTTTTGCTGCATTGTATAATGCCTCTTGAACAATGTGAAAGATATGATTCACTTGGCTAGTAGTTAGTTGATACTCGCTGCCTCCCGCCCAATTAACCTGGATTTGCAGGTTAGTCTGTTGGGATAATTCGCGGGTCAAGGCACTGACTGCTTCCTGAAGAGTGAAGGTATGCTTTTCCACCGGGCTTAGCCCTTGAATATATTGACGAATTGATTGCGTAGTTTCATCCAGCTTATCTAATATATATTTTAATTGACCGGCGGCCTCGGTATTTGACGGATCTGTCTTGTTAAAAATTAACTCCAGACTAAGTCCTACCCCATAAAGAGATTGAATGACTCCATCGTGTAAATCCCTGCTGATACGGTCGCGTTCTTCGAGAATAGCTTGTGAGATATTTGCCAACTCCAACTTCTTACTTCCCTCTAGATTAAAGGTACGCATAATTTTTAAGATGAAATAGGCCATGCCTATCCCGCACACTGCGCGTAATAACTGCATATACGGGCTGGGCTCCGGAAAGATGGTCATTGCGGTCTTGGCTGTCATGAAAAAACTCTGCCAACGGGGGAAAACTGCTCCGGTAGAGACAGCGTATAATGTGAAAGAAACAGTGGCACCGTAGACAGCATTGGAAAGTTTCGGGATGTTTAACCTGGTGAAATCTTTGATCTGGGTTATTAAAGCTAAAGAGACTAGTATCGCCCCGGGAAAAGCTAACAAGAAATAGGACCAGGCGGTACTTTGCTTTAACCAAACTGGGTTTTCCTGATGGTAAGAAACTAGAAAGATTGATGCCCATAGAAAGGTGGCAATCAACGCAGTAAATCTAAGATAATGAAAACGTTTAAAGGTATGCACCAAAAGCTCAACGCCAAATAAATAAAGGAATATAAAGGATAAAGCTGTGATAACGACGGTAATGGTTTGCCATGTATGAAAACTGTTGGCGGTAATATCAAAAAAGATGAAGGTTAAAAAGAAATTAAGCCATTTTGCCAAGCCGTGCAGCAAGCCAAAGACAGCTAGCAGCCAGACAGTACTGATAAGCTTTAAGTTGCTTCGCTTATTATATTGAAAGAATTGCAGCAAAATAACAAACCCCATCAGGAAGAAAACTAAGCCGGTGAGGAAATCAGAAAGGGCCAGATTGTGTGTCCATAAGTTATCAGGCATAAGTCATCACCTTAAATAAGGAAAGGTAAAAGTGCTTGGTACCTAACCAGATTTACGAACGTACTCTGACCCTCCGGCTTGAAGACCTTGTGGGGTGCTGGTATTTTTAGTTATTTTGCTTTAATATTATATTGTAGTGAAAAATTCGTCAAGGTTTACCAGAAAGGAATGGTGTAAATTTGTTAGGGCACATGCTCTGTGAAACTGATGGTATTCAATACATAAAGTATACCGGCATAAATAATATTCTTACTTGCTTTTCTTGTCGTACCGGCGGAGTAAGCCAGCCGCCTTATCAGAGTTTGAATTTAGGTTTGCACACCGGTGACGATACCTATAATGTGGTGAGAAATAGAGAGCAACTTGGCCGGGCGGTTAATATGCCTCTTAGCAAATGGGTAACAGCCCAGCAAACTCATGGCAGCAATCTGGTGGACGTGGGAAAATGCCACGCCGGCCAAGGCAGTGATGACTACAGTTACGCGTTAACGGATACCGACGGTATGTTGACTCGGGAAGTTGGGCTACCCCTTGTTACATTTTATGCTGATTGTGTCCCAATCTTTCTGCTGGATGAGACTAATGGCATTGTGGGCGTAGTCCATGCGGGTTGGAAAGGTACGGTGCTAAAGATTGCCGCGGCGGCAGTCAATCGGATGCGGCAAGCATACAATTGCCAGTTAAAGAATATAAGAGCAATTATCGGACCCTCCATCGGACCGTGTTGTTATCAGGTTGACCAACCGGTGGTGAAAGCTTTTCATAGGGCATTTTCCGAAGTTGATGATATCTTTAAGACCGAGGACGAGGAGCATTCTCTGCTCAACTTGTGGTCTGCCAATAGCAAAGTTTTGCAGGAAGTTGGCCTATCAAAGGATAATATTTACATTACGGGATTATGTACTTCCTGCCGGGAAGAATTATTCTTTTCTTATCGACGGGATAAAGGAAAAACGGGACGCATGGCAGCTATGATCATGCGTGAAAGATAATTTTACTTTGGTATTGCCGCTAATGTGTTGTAGAGAGTCAAGCAAAGAGAAAATACACACTTATAAAAACCGGGAGAGACATAGATGAAAAGAGGAAAAAGAAACCAAGAACAAAAGCGCAGAAGAAAATTCGCTTGGGCAGTGATTTTTATTGTTATAGCGGTATTCACTCTGTTTCATGCCACAGAAATAGTTGAGCGTTATATGATTGACCTGAAACCCGTGCAAAATGGAGCGCTGGAAGAAAGTATTCAAGTGGAGGCACTGGTATTTGCCGAAGGAGAAAACCTTCCCAGCCCTGCATCGGGACAAGTTAATTACTTGGTCAAGGACGGGATGCGGATACCGGTTGGAACAGCAGTAGCTGAAGTACAGGCGGCAGGTTTTGATGTCAATGGTATGAGCAAAGTTTTTACAGTGAAAACGCCCATCGCTGGTGTTATAAACCTTTCTACCGATATATCCGCCGTCCCTGCAAACACCAAACTAATAAATCAGATGGACTTAGAAAAATTAATGACACTGCGTACTGCAGGAACAAGAGATAACGATAGAGTAAGCCGCGGTGAGGTAATTGCCAGGGTTGTAAATAACCTGCGCCCCGTGTTTTTGGCTATTGAATTAACATCGGGATTTTACCCAACACTAAAGGTAGGGGATAGTTTAGCCGTTAAAGGTACGGGCTTAGTGCAAAGTGCGGTGATAAAGCGCTTGGAAAATAGCAATGGGCGCCGACTTGCTCTGTTGGAAGCTCCTGCCGGTGTTGCTGACGGTAAAACTCGTTTGAATGTAATAGTTCAAGGAAGGAAATATACCGGTATCATTCTGCCGGAAGCGGCTTTAGTTATTAAGGGTGGCAAGACCGGCGTTTTTCAAGCAAGGGACGGAAACTTACAATGGGTCCCGGTAGAAGTGATTGGACGATTAAATGAACAGGTTGCAGTCAAAGGTCTTCAACCCAATATGCGCGTAGCTTCAAATGCGGGAAAAATCCTGCAGAAGAAATAGCAGGAAATATTTTCATTGTAGAGAACCTTTAATGTAGGAGGCCGGAGTATGTCATCAATGGAAGAAGCGTTAAATGGCGTAAAGGGAAATATTGCCTGGGCTGTGACCAGTTCAGGCCGCCGTTCTCAGGATGTAGAACTAATCGCCGTTACCAAGACACTGCCCGTGGAAACCATAAATGAGGCAGTTGGCTTAGGTATGAGGCATTTCGGAGAAAATAAGGTGCAGGAAATCAGGGAAAAATATGAACGGGTTTCCACGCCGGTATCATGGCACATGATAGGCCATCTGCAATCCAATAAGGTGAAGTACATAATTGACAAGGTCTGCTTAATACATTCTTTGGACAGGATGTCCTTGGCAAAGGAGTTGGAGAAAAGGGCTGCTGCGCAAAAATTATGCATTTCCGTGTTAATTCAAGTTAATGTAGCTCAAGAAGAGAGTAAACATGGAATGGCGGTTGAAGAAGTATTGCCTTTTATACGGCGGGTTCAGAAGTTTAAGCAGATACATGTGCGGGGCTTGATGACTATGGCTCCCCATAATGATGATGCCGAAGCAGCGCGCCCGATATTTCGACGCCTAAGCGAGCTCAAGGAAGAGATTTCCCAACTAGAACTTGCGGGTGTTGATATGGATATATTGTCAATGGGAATGAGTAACGATTACATGGTAGCTATAGAGGAAGGAGCTACCATGGTACGTGTTGGTAGTGCCATATTTGGCAGTCGTACAGATACATAAGGAGGGGGCCATATGGGTAATAAAGTACTTGACAAGGTTTTGTCCTTTATAGGTTTTGAGAAGGATGACGTGGATGACTACTATGACAGCGAACCGGAAGAACACACTTCGGATTGGCAGGAAATGAAGCGGAATCGTAAAGCTAATGTAGTGAGCTTACAAAGTGCTCAGCAGCCAGTGAAGATGGTGTTTCTTAAGCCGCGAACTTTTGACGAGGTGCAAGATATTGCTAATAATTTGAAAAACCGTAGGCCGGTAATATTGAATTTAGAAAGCACCGATAAAGAAGTGGCGCAGCGGATAGTAGATTTCCTTAGCGGTTCTACCTATGCATTGGGAGGGAGTATGCAAAAATTGTCAGCAGCTATATTCTTGTTTATGCCACAGAATATAGATATCAGTGGACATTTTGATGAAGAAACAAGTGAAAAGAATATTTTTTCATTTATGAATAATTTTTCTGGATAAGGAGGTTAGCTCGTGGATTATTCCATCGGTTTTATCGGTGGCGGTAAAATGGCGGAAGCCATTATCAGCGGTATCGTGACAAGTAATCTGATTTCCCAGCAAAATGTGTTTGTTGGAGAAATAAATGAAGCTAGACAGAAGTATTTACAGGAAGTTTACGGGGTAAATGTTTCCTCTGATAATAAGTGGGTAATTTCTCAAGCAGACTTGGTAATCCTAGCAGTAAAACCTCAATTGATGCAGCGGGTAGTAGGCCCTCTGCGGGAGATCTTTTCTCATCGGTTGGTGGTTTCTATTGCGGCAGGTATTACAATTAATAAGTTATCTGAAATGCTGCCCGACAAACAACCTATTATTCGCGTTATGCCAAATACACCGTGCCTTATTGGCCAGGGTATTTCCGCAATGGCACCAGGCGAAACCGTAACGGAAGAGCACTCAGCCAAAGCCAAAACTATTTTGTCGTCGGTGGGACAGGTCGTTATTACTGAAGAAAAGTATCTAAATGCGGTAACTGGATTAAGTGGCAGCGGCCCTGCGTATGTTTATTTAATAATAGAAGCATTAGCGGACGCCGGTGTCTTGGCCGGGTTGGATAGGCACATGGCCCTACAACTTGCCACACAGACTGTAATTGGCTCTGCCGCTATGGTCAAAGAAACCGGGAGTCATCCGGCACAGTTGAAAGATGCAGTGACCTCACCGGGCGGTACTACCATTTCAGCATTGTATTCGTTGGAAAAAAATGGTGTGCGCGCGGCACTGATTGAAGCTGTCATCACAGCCATGAACCGAGCAGCCGAATTAAATGGGGAGTGAAGCAAATGCCTTTTGATTTAAGATTAATTATTGACATAGCTTTTGAAGTGGTGTACTGGCTGATAATAGCGAGGGTGTTTCTTTCTTTTATTCGTCCCGATCCTTATCATCCGGTAGTCCGTTTTATTAACGAAACTACTGAACCAATTTTAGCGCCCTTCAGGCGGCTCATGCCTAGAGGTACTTTGCCAGTGGATTTTTCTCCGTTTATTGCGATTATGGTGCTATATTTTGTTAGGTATTTATTACTAAGGTTATTTTAAGAAATGACAAAAGTTTGAGGTGTTGAAACGAATGTTGGACAGGCAACAGCTTTTATCACATATTAACGATAGAGAAGCACGCGAAACATTGATACGCTTACTTGACCTGGTGGATAATGCTATTGAGCGAAATAAGGAGCAGATTTCAAACTTTCTTGACCCCTATCACGCTGAGTTGGCTGTAGGGGTTTTAAAAAATATTGCGGATATTAGTTTTGACTTTTTGGGGGGCTATGCTGCTGCAGAACGTAAGCGACTGGTGGTAGCACCTCAATTTATTGCTAAGGAGCAGCTATCTTCTAATATAGTCTGCCTGTGGATAGAAGGGAATTTTAGTTTTATTCACGTCAGCCATCGGGATTTCTTAGGGGCGATATTATCCATGGGGATCAAGCGGGAAATGGTGGGAGACCTGCTTGTGATGTCACAAGGGTGTCAAGTATTGATGGATAGGGAGGTTGCTCAGTACGCGGATATAAATTTGACAAGTATTCATCAGGTGCCGGTGACTACAGAAATTCGCAGCGTTAATAATCTGGAATTTGCTGAGACCAAAAGTAAAACTATCACGGCGACTGTAGCATCTATGAGGCTAGATACTGTAGCGGCAGCGGGATTTGGAGTTTCTCGCAGCAAAATGAGTAGCGAAATCAAGGCGCAGCGAGTGCGATTGAATTGGAAACCTGAGACTAACTCAGCGGCGGATGTTGAAGTGGGGGATCTTATATCCTGTCGCAACAGAGGCAGGGTAATGGTGAAAGAAATAAAAGGAAAGAGTAAGAAAGGTCGCCAGCACTTGGTGCTGGAACGCTGGATTTAGTTATTTTAGGTTGAACCAGAATACCATAAGCAGGTATCGGGGGTTTGACTGTCGAAAATAGAGGGGAAAAAGGGAGGGAACCACGATGCTTACTCCATTGGACATTGGTGAAAAGGAATTCCGCCGCTCCATTCGCGGTTATAATGAAGAGGAAGTTGATAACTTCTTGGATAAAGTACTTAAGGATTATGAGCAGCTATATAAGGAAAACCTTAGACTCAAACAGGAATTTGCTGAAATGGAGGAGAGTCTCTCTCATTACCGTGATCTTGAAGGGACACTTAATAAGACTTTGGTATTAGCTCAAGAAACTGCCGACGAATTGCGCAAAAATGCCGAAAAGGAAGCGGAAATGCTCTATAATGAGGCAAGATTTAAGGGAGAAAAAATTGTATCAGCGGCAGAAGCACAAACGGCAAAAATAAATGAAGAGCAGCGAAGGTTAATACAGCAGACCAAAGTGTTTAAAGCTCAATTCAAAGCGGCGCTGCTCAGTCAAATTGAGCTGTTGGAGGAAGCTGCCTCGGGTCAAAGCCTTAGTGTGGAGGAATAGACCGTGCTTAATATTGAGCATACTGACGATGTGGTACGCTTTAGGATTAGGGTTCAGCCCAGAGCATCGAAGAACGAAGTTTCTGGTGTCTACCAGGATATGTTAAAGCTAAGACTTACTGCGCCGCCGGTGGACGGTGAGGCGAATAAAGCCTGTGTGGAATTTTTCGCGAATAGGCTTTCTGTACCGAAGAAGAACGTTAAATTGGTGGCTGGATTTAAGGGAAGAACAAAAACCTTGGAGATTAAGGGTGTGTCTGCTGCAGATATACGTGGTTTAACTGAGTGAATTTGACTTATGTTTTTCTTATCGGTATAATAATAGCTAATTTTATAGACAAAAGTGATGAAGGAGACTAGTTGTCAAATACCTCTGTTTGCAGCGAACTCGGAAAGGTGGAAGCCGGGTACATGCATTGGACAATATCACTCCTGAACTAAAACCCCGAAAAGATTTAACAAGTAGGGTTTTTCGGTGTGCGCCGTTAATGCATGGTAAGAGACAGGTTAGCTAATACCTGTAATTAAGGTGGTACCGCGGGTTACCTCTCGTCCTTAAAGGATGAGGGGTTTTATTTATTTAATAAAAAACAAACGAAAGTCTGAAGAGGTGACGAAAAATGGAATACAATGAGACACTAAATTTACCTAAGACCGACTTCCCCATGCGGGCTAAATTACCCCAGCGTGAACCAGAGGTTCTGGCAATGTGGGAAAGGGAAGATATCTACCAGAAGGTGCAGGAGCAATCACAGGGAAAACCCAAATTCATTCTTCATGATGGCCCCCCTTATGCGAACGGCAACATACATTTGGGTCATACGTTAAATAAGGTCCTTAAGGATATGGTGGTAAAGTACCGTTCTATGGCCGGTTATGATGCACCATATGTTCCGGGATGGGATACCCACGGCCTGCCAATTGAGCAGCAGGCGATTAAGAACTTAGGGTTAGATAGGGACAAGACCAGCATTGTAGAGTTTAGGAATGAGTGCACGGAATATGCATTGAAATTTGTTGAAATTCAAAAAGAACAATTTAAGCGCTTAGGAATACGTGGTGACTGGGACAGGCCTTACATTACTTTAGCTCCGGAATTTGAAGCGGCCCAAATTGGTGTTTTTGGCGAGATGGCCAAAAAAGGATTTATTTATAAAGGGTTAAAACCGGTTTACTGGTGCGCAGATTGCCAGACTGCACTAGCAGAGGCAGAAATTGACTATCAAGACAAAAAATCTCCGTCTATTTTTGTTAAGTTTGCGGTTAAGGACGGACTAGACGTTCTCCCTGAAGATAATACTTTTGTAGTTATCTGGACGACCACGCCCTGGACTATCCCTGCTAATTTGGCGATAGCTGTTCAACCACAGTTTGAATATGTGTTGTTGGAAACACCCCAAGGAAAGCTTTTGGTAGCCAAGGAATTGTCTCAGCAGGTGATGGAACAGTGCGGCATTGAAGATTATTCTGTTGTAGGCAATTTCCAGGGGTCTGATCTGGAACGAATCGTATGTCGACATCCCCTCTTTGAACGGGATTCCTTGGTTATTCTCGGTGACCATGTTACCCTTGAACAAGGGACCGGCTGCGTACACACTGCTCCCGGCCATGGTCTTGAGGATTATGAAGTAGGTAAAGCATATAACCTGCAAATATTATCTCCAATTGATGATAATGGCCGATTTACCGATGAAGTCGGACAATTCAGCGGACTTAAATATGATGAAGGCAATAAGGCTGTTACTGAAGCGTTGGATCAGGCAGGAGCTTTATTAAACCTGTCTTTTATCAAGCACCAATATCCCCATTGTTGGCGCTGCAAACATCCGGTCATATTTCGGGCAACCGAACAGTGGTTTGCCTCAATTGACGGTTTTCGTCAAAATGCGTTAGATGAAATTGACCAGGTACAATGGATACCTGCATGGGGTAAAGACCGTATTCATAATATGGTTGCAGAACGCGGTGATTGGTGTATTTCTCGTCAACGCACTTGGGGCGTGCCCATTCCTATTTTCTATTGTGATAAATGTAATAAGGAAATTATCAATGATGAGACCATCAATCATGTTCAGGATTTGTTCCGCGAACACGGTTCTAATATTTGGTTTGCCAAGGAAGCCAACGAATTGGTACCCGAAGGGTTAAAGTGTGATAAATGCGGCCACGGCGAATTCCATAAGGAAACAGACATTATGGACGTATGGTTTGATTCTGGTTCCAGCCATGCAGCGGTACTAGAGCAGCGTCCTGAGTTGGCATGGCCGGCTGACCTTTATCTAGAAGGAAGTGACCAACATCGGGGCTGGTTTAACTCTTCCTTATCAACAGCAGTAGCCACTCGGGGTAAGGCGCCATATAAGGCAGTTTTAACCCATGGTTTTTTGGTGGATGAGAAGGGTAGAAAAATGTCTAAATCGCTGGGGAATGGTATTGACCCCATGGAAGTAAGCGACAAAATGGGCGCCGACATCTTGAGGCTTTGGGTAAGTTCTGCTGATTACAAGCGGGATGTGGCTGCATCACCCAATATCATGAAGCAGATGACAGAAGCATACCGCAAAATCAGAAATACCTCCCGATTTATCATAAGTAATCTTTATGACTTCGACCCGAGTAAAGATATGGTATCCGATGATAAACTGTCGGAGTTGGACCGTTGGGCACTGATGCGTCTTAACAAGCTGGTAGCTAAAGTAACTAATGCTTATGAAACTTATGAGTTTCATGTGGTTTATCATGCCGTGCACAATTTTTGTGTGGTGGATATGAGTTCATTTTACCTCGATATTATCAAAGATAGGTTATATTGTTCAGAACCGGACAGTGATATGCGAAGAGCGATACAAACCACTATTTACAAAATTATTGATACTTTGGTACGTCTTCTGGCACCGGTGTTGGCTTTTACCAGTGAGGAAATCTGGCAGCATCTGCCAAAAGAAGAAGATTTGTTTAGTGTTCAACTGGCAGCATGGCCCCAAGTCGAAGAAAAGTATTTTGACGTCCAATTGGAAGAAAAATGGGCTAAGATTATCAGTATTAGGGAAGAAGTTGCCAAGGTATTGGAAAAAGCCCGGCAACAGAAAGTTATTGGCCATTCGTTGAATGCGCAGGTAAATCTTTATGCCGGCGGCAAATTATACGAATTCCTGGAGCCGCTCCGTGATCGGCTTTCCGAAATTTTTATTGTCTCCGATGTAAGGCTCTTACAACTGGATAAGGCACCGGCTGATGCAGTTACCAGCCAGGAAGTTCCTGATTTAACTATTCAGGCAGGACAGGCGCCGGGCGAAAAGTGCGAACGTTGTTGGCAGTTCAGTGATTATGTGGGTCAGGACCCCGACCACACGACTGTTTGCAAACGCTGCGCTACGGTTGTAAAAAATTTATAAGGGAACTTCGGCAAAACTTTAGCAACTCCGTCCTCTTTTGGATGGAGTTTTTTTTGTGTACCTTTATGCATAAAATATAAAAAAGATTAGGTTGAGTTGTTGTCCAAAAAATTGTTTAAAATATGGCTTTACAGGCAAAATAATAAAAAATCCAGTTTTGTATAAGTTACTATCAAGGTAGGGGATGATGCTAAGTGACTAAATTAAAAAGAACCCCACTTTATCAAAGACATATGGCATTAGGCGCAAAGATGGTGCCCTTTGGCGGATGGGAAATGCCGGTGCAGTACAGTGGCATTATTGAGGAACATCGCCAAGTAAGGGAAAACGCCGGGCTTTTTGACGTATCCCATATGGGGGAAATAGTTGTTGAAGGCCAGACTGCTCTGGACACAGTGCAGCAAATTATTACCAACAATGCCGAAAGACTATCGCCGGGAGAAATACTTTATTCACCTATGTGTCAGGAGGATGGAGGCATTATCGATGATTTGTTGGTATATCGTCTGGAGCCTGATAAATTTTTATTAGTAGTCAATGCAGGCAATAAGGATAAAGATTATCAATGGATAAAAGATAATGCAGTGATTGACACTAACGTGATAGAGCGGTCTGATACATATGCTTTATTGGCTTTGCAAGGTCCTAAAGCAGTGGAAGTAATGGAGCAGGTTAGCGGTGACACTGCAGTACGATTAAAACCATTTACATTCGCTAGGATGAGTATCAAGAGTGTTGATTGCCTTGTTTCAAGAACCGGCTATACCGGTGAGGATGGTTTTGAAATTTACTGTCCTCCCGATGGGAGTGGCGAGTTATGGGACGAAATTTTAAGGAGCGATATGGTAAAACCATGTGGTCTTGGGGCCAGGGATACGCTGCGTCTGGAAGCATCCTTGCCGCTTTATGGACATGAGTTAACTGAAAAGACTACACCTCTTGAAGCACGACTAAAATGGACAGTCAGCTGGGATAAGCAATTTATTGGCAAGGAAATCTTGGAGAAACAACGGCGGAATGGATTGGAACGAAAATTGGTGGGTTTGATGATGGAAGAGAGGGGAATACCACGAGAGGGGTATGAAATTCTAGTCGGTGAAGAAAGAGTTGGAGAAGTTACATCCGGTTCTTTAGCCCCTTACCTGGATAAATACGTAGCCATGGGCTATGTAGACAAAAGCAATGCAGTTGAGGGTCGCCCGCTGGCAGTCAGCATCCGCGGTCGTCAAAAGAAGGCCATTCTGGTGAAATTACCATTTTATAAAAGGGAGGAATAAAAAAATGTATCCTCAAGAGTTAAAGTATTCAAAGGAACATGAATGGGCTAAAATCGAGGATAACCAAGTAACGTTAGGGATAACATATTTTGCTCAGCACCAGTTAGGGGATGTGGTGTTTGTGGAACTGCCTATGGAAGGAGACAGCTTTAAGAAGGGGGAAGGATTCGGCGTGGTGGAATCTGTCAAAGCGGTCTCTGACTTGTATGCGCCGGTTAGCGGCGAAGTGGTGAAGGTTAATGAGAAGCTGTTGGAGGCTCCGGAGTTGGTTAATGAAGACCCCTACGGTGATGGGTGGATGATAGTACTTAAGGTTAATGATACTGGTGAATTAGATGCTATGATGGATGCAGCCGCTTATGAGACATTTGTCAAGGAGGAGGAATAAATGCACTTTCTCCCGCATACTGATGCCGACCGCAGTGAAATGTTTGCGGCGTTGGGTATAGAAGATTGGGATGGACTTTTTCAGGACATACCGGCAGCTTTACGTATCAAGGGCAAATTAAATCTTCCTGGTCCGATGTGGGAGGGTGAACTAAAAGCACATTTAGTATCACTGGCTGAAATGAACCAGACGATAGAGCAGTACACATCATTTCTTGGCGGGGGTACATATCGCCACGCTATTCCGTCGGTCGTTCCCGCACTACTGCAGCGTTCAGAATTTTACACGGCATATACGCCTTATCAACCAGAAATAAGTCAGGGTACGCTCCAGGCCATCTTTGAGTTTCAGACCATGATATGTCAATTGACTGGTCTGGATGCTGCTAATGCGTCTATGTATGATGGCGCCACTGCTTTGGCTGAAGCAGTAATAATGTCCCTGCAGGTTAATCGTGCTAAACGAATTCTAGTGTCCGGGGCCTTACATCCCGAATATCGGCAGGTGCTGGATACCTATTTACAGGGTCTTGGTGTCAAGGTGGAGGAAGTACCCCTTTTTGACGGCCGAACACAACCAGAAAAGTTACAGGAAATGTTGGATGATGATGTGGCAGCGGTGGTTGTGCAAAACCCTAACTTTTTTGGTACCGTGGAATCCGGTGGAGAGATCGGTAAAATTGTCAAGAACAGCAAAGCTCTGCTAATTGTAGCGGTTACTGACCCATCATCTCTTGCACTGTTATCAGCGCCGGGAGACTATGGGGCCGATATTGTGGTTGGTGAAGGCCAGGCATTTGGCAACCCTTTAAATTTCGGCGGCCCTTTACTAGGTTTTTTTGCTGTTGGTAATAAATTTATCCGGCGCATGCCCGGTAGAATTGTCGGCCAAACCGAAGATGAAAGTGGTAAACGCGGATTCGTACTAACCCTTCAGGCGCGGGAGCAGCATATAAGAAGAGAAAAAGCATCATCGAATATTTGTACCAACGAGGCATCTTGTGCGCTTGCTGCTACGATTTATTTAAGCTATATGGGCAAGCACGGAATGGCAGGGTTAGCCCGACTACTTTATCAAAGGGCGCATTATTTCCAGACAAAGATTACCCAAATTAACGGTGTAGAAGCAGCATTTAACAGTCCTTATTACCGGGAATTTGTGGTTAAGGTTCCCGATTTGGAGGATGTTCTTGACAGATTGGCACACCAGGGAGTGTTAGCTGGAATCAATCTAGAAAAGTTCCATTCTCCATTAAAAGACCATTTGTTGGTTTGTGTTGATGAGTTGACGACTCCTGAGCAGTTGGACCAGGCAATATCACGATGGGAGGGTCTAGCATGACAGAACCGGTAATTTTTGAACTCAGTCGCCCGGAGCGGAAGGCTTATTCATTGCCGGATGTTGGTGTGCCCGATCAAGCGGTACAGCTACCGGATGGGATGCTGCGGGAAAGTGCGGCGGTGTTACCGGAAATTAGTAAGCAGGAGCTTGTGAGGCACTTTAACCACTTGTCCCGGTTGAATTACGGTGTAGATACCGGATTCTATCCGCTGGGTTCCTGTACTATGAAATATAATCCCAAGGTTAACGAATGGGGTGCTGCTTTGTCCGGTTTCACACAAGTGCATCCGTATCAGCGAGAAGAAGACTGTCAGGGAGCTTTAGCACTGCTTCATTTCATGGAAAATTATTTGGCCGAGATTGGTGGAATGGATAGAGTGACGCTGCAGCCGGCCGCAGGTGCCCAAGGTGAACTCACCGGTATGAAGATTATCAGTGCTTACCACCATCACCGGGGTGAAGGAAAGCGCCGACAGGTGATTGTACCGGATTCCGCTCATGGTACAAACCCGGCTACTGCAGCAATGTGCGGCTTTACAACGGTGGAAGTGGCTTCAAATGATCGGGGTGAAGTGGACTTGCATGGATTGGAAAAACTTTTGAGCGACGAAACAGCGGCATTAATGTTAACTAACCCCAATACATTAGGATTGTTTGAAACCCAAATTGAAAAAATTTCTGAGATGGTTCATGATGCCGGCGGCCTCTTATATTATGACGGTGCTAATATGAATGCAATTATGGGCATCTGTAAACCCGGGGATATGGGTTTCGATGTAGTCCATTTTAATCTGCATAAGACTTTTAGTGCTCCTCACGGCGGCGGCGGTCCGGGTTCTGGCCCGGTGGGTGTAAAACATTTTTTAGCTCCATTTTTGCCAGTTCCTACCGTAGAATATGAAGAAGAAGGCAGTACTTTTTATTGGGACTATGCCCGGGATTTAAGTATTGGCAAAATAAAATCATTCTATGGAAACTTCAATGTAATTGTTAAAGCATACACATATATTCGAGCGCTGGGTGCCGATGGTCTGACAGATGTGAGCAGACACGCAGTACTAAATGCAAACTATTTAAAACAATTACTGCATGAACGATATGGGATTCCCTTCGACCGGGTATGTAAGCACGAGTTTATCATGCAGCCTAAACAAAAAGATGTGCATACTTTGGACATTGCCAAGCGATTAATAGATTACGGTTATCATCCGCCAACAATCTATTTTCCGTTGGTCGTCTCAGAAGCGATGATGGTTGAACCCACTGAAACCGAAAGCAAAGAAACATTGGAAAAGTTTGCTGAAGTAATGAAACTAATCATTACAGAAGCAGTTAAAGATCCCAAGCTTTTAACTGAAGCACCCCATCACGCACCAGTTGGTCGTTTGGACGAAGTAGCCGCAGCGCGCAAACCGAAATTAAAATGGCTGTAAGTATAAATTCTAGTCCTACAGGAGGAATAGTTATGCCCGAATTAGGCCCTCAGCATATGGAAAGTATCGGAACTAAAGAACATCATTTTGTTGATTTACCGATTCCGGTAGGAGTTTCCAATCGCCATATACATTTAACAAAAGAAGATTTGGAAATGTTGTTTGGCGTAGGCTATGGGTTAAATAAATTAAAAGAACTTGGGCAGCCAGGGGAATATGCTTCTAAAGAGGTGCTAACGGTGGTTGGGCCTAGAGGAGTTATTGAGGGAGTACGCATTCTTGGCCCACCGCGGAAATTTACCCAAATAGAGATATCAATGACTGATGCCTACCGCTTGGGGTTAAAACCACCAGTGAGGGATTCGGGACATGTGCAAGGTACTCCTGGTGTCGCAGTGGTTGGACCACAGGGTGTTGTGGCTTTGGATCAAGGAGTAATTTTGGCTGCCCGCCATATCCACATGCACCCAGATGATGCAGCAGAAATTGGGGTTAAGGACCAAAGCAAAGTCAAGGTACATGTTCCGGGTGAAAGGGCACAGGTAATGGAAAATGTACTGGTAAGGGTCAGTCAAGAATACAAGTTAGAGATGCATGTAGATACAGATGAGGCTAACGCCGCTCTACTTCAAACGGGCAATGAGGTCAAGATAATTCATTAGTACATTTTAAGTATGTTTAAATTCCATAATATTGTTGCTGTAAGAGCTCATAAACCTTGTGAGCTCATTTATTTTAGCCAAATGTTGATTCTACGGTATAAAGGATATTGAGGATAGGGTAGGAGCAAAATATTTTTACTAACAAATTGTTTGATTAATCCGAATTTAATTTCCAGGCAGGATTTACTGACTTCTTTACGAATACTACTACAAATATTTAGCTTCATAAGCACCTGCGCAAAGGAGAGATAGCTATGGGTAAAGATAATAGAATTATTGTGACTGTAGTCGGGACAGATAGAACCGGTATCATAGCCGGAGTAACCACTGTACTGGCCGAGGCAAATGCAAATATTCTAGATATTAGCCAAACGGTTCTGCAGGAATTTCTAACGATGATACTAGTAGTGGACCTTGATAACTGCAATCTTGATTTCGAGGAACTTAAGCAAAAACTCACTGAAGTCGGTGACCGTATCGGAGTTCAGATTACAGCCCAGCATGAATCGGTATTTAAATATATGCATCGGATTTAGGAGGAGAATGTATGCCAATTACTATTCATCCCAATGAAATATTGGAAACTATTCGTATGGTTCAGGCGGAAAATCTAGATATTCGTACCATTACTATGGGAATCAGTTTGCGCAATTGTGCCGCGGAAAGCGGAAAAAGAGTGGCTGATAAGGTCTATGAGAGGATTGTTTCAAAGGCCGAAAGGCTGGTTGCGGTCGGGGAGGAAATTCAACAGCAGTTTGGTGTTCCCATTATAAATAAGCGCATTTCGGTCACACCAGTATCTCTGGTTGGCGGGATAAATACCCATAAGGATTTCCTGTTGGTTGCTCGTGCCATGGATAAAGCAGCGGCGGAAGTTGGGGTCAATTTTATTGGCGGTTTTTCTGCACTGGTACATAAGGGGGCTACTCCTGAAGAAGAAGTTCTAATGCGGTCTATCCCTGAAGCATTAGCGGAAACAGAGAGGGTATGTTCTTCGGTAAACATCGCAAGCACCAAGGCAGGAATTAATATGGATGCGGTAGCCTTCATGGGTAAAGTCATTAAGGATGCGGCTTATATGACCCGGGACAGAGACAGCATCGGCTGTGCCAAGTTGGTGGTATTTTGCAATGTCCCTGAAGATAATCCTTTTATGGCTGGTGCCTTTCACGGGGTGGGTGAACCGGATGTAGTCATAAATGTAGGCGTAAGCGGCCCGGGGGTGGTACTGCGGGCGGTGGAAAAATTACCGAATGTGGATTTTGGCACGTTAGCGGAAACTGTTAAAAAGACTGCTTTCAAAATAACCAGAATGGGTGAACTGGTAGGGAGAACAGCTTCGGAAAAACTAAATGTTCCCTTCGGCATTGTAGACTTATCCCTGGCACCCACCCCGGCACCGGGAGATAGCGTGGCACAAATATTAGAAGCATTTGGCCTGGAACGGTGCGGTACCCATGGCACTACGGCAGCATTGGCTATGCTGAACGATGCTGTAAAAAAAGGCGGTTCAATGGCTTCGTCTTATGTAGGTGGGTTGAGTGGGGCTTTTATTCCGGTTAGTGAGGATGCAGGAATGATCCGGTCTGTGGAAGATGGTGCTTTGAGTATCGATAAGCTTGAAGCGATGACCTGCGTCTGCTCGGTAGGTTTGGATATGATTGCGGTTCCCGGCGATACTCCCGTGGAGACCCTAAGTGCAATCATAGCCGACGAAGCGGCCATTGGGATGATAAATGGCAAAACCACAGCGGTAAGGGTAATACCTGCTTGGGGTAAAACCACCGGTGACCATGTTAATTTTGGTGGCCTTCTGGGCAGTGCGCCGGTAATGAAACTAAATCAATACGGGAGCACCGCTTTTGTTAAGCGTGGCGGCCGAATTCCGGCGCCGATTCAAGCTTTAACTAATTAAAAACGGCATCAAGCGGCCAGACGGTGAATAGCACTTCAGATGGAAGTGCTATTTTACTAATAACTTGACAAAATGGTGCCTGGCACCATTTTGTCAAGTTATTGATAAGCCCCAAAAATTTGGGCAGATTAAATAATGCCATGGGAGGAAGAAAAAATGTCCGAAAAAGACGAATTGCTTGCTGAGCAGCTTGAAAAACTGGTATTGTATTTCGAAAAGATGCGTTTGGCTCAATATGTGGAGCTGCTGCAAAATCCATGGCGGCTAGCTTATGTGAATTTCTTGGCGGGCTTGGCTAGAGGATTGGGATATGGTTTGGGTATTACGGTATTACTTGGTCTGGTAGTCTTCCTTCTTAGGCAGGTAGTAATGTTGAATCTGCCCATTATCAGTGATTTTATTGCCCAAATTGTTCGGATGGTTATCCAACGTTATTAAACGAAATCTAATCATTTTCATTATTCAGCATGGTATCTAAGGTATCATCCGCCTTTTCGTAAGAGAAAACTATAGTGGTTTCATCCTCAGTTAAATCCCGGTCAAAATCGCCGCAATGTGTATCAACACCCCGCTGGGTGATGGTGATTTCATCAAGTTCACAGATTCCGTCATCATTGTGAGTACAGTTGTACGCCTCACAGTTTACTACTTCCATAACGTTCAACCCCTTTTAAAGGTAAGTAATTTACTAAACAAATACATAATGGTATGATAGTGGAGGCACTTACATCATATTTATTCCCCTACTGGAGGTAAAAAATGCAACTTCTTGTAATTGTACTGCTAGTGTTGGCGTTGGATCAGGGAACCAAATATTTGGTTGTATCTATCTTTACGCAAGGCCAGTCCATCCCCCTGATAACGAATATATTTCACCTTACATATGTTAAAAACCCTGGAGCAGCTTTTGGTTTATTGGCTCATAAAACATCATTTTTCATCGGCATTACAGTATTGGTAACCTTAGTAATTCTTTTTATTTATCGGAAAGTTTCACCGGAGCAAAAGCTGCTGCGTTACGGCTTGGCCCTGCAGCTGGGCGGGGCATTAGGTAATTTGATTGACCGGGTGCGCACAGGATTGGTAGTTGATTTTTTCGATTTTAGGATATGGCCGGTATTTAATTTTGCCGATGTGGCCATTGTGGTGGGAGTAGCGCTTTTAGCATTCGAACTGCTAATAGATTCTGAGGATGGAAAGGAAGTTTAGTGTGACGGAGCATCTGGAAAGATTTACGGTCAGGGATAAAAACGTTGGTGAAAGGTTAGATGTATTTTTAAATGCTCGTGTCGACGCGTTATCGCGTAGTCGTGTTCAGGGGCTGATTAAGGAAGGGTCCGTCAAGGTTAACGGCAGCGTCAGCAAAGCAAACTACCGTTTACAGGCGGATGATGAAATTCAATTAATGGTCCCGCCGCCAACAATGTTATCTGTAAAGCCGGAAAATATCCCACTTGATATTGTCTATGAAGACCAGCACCTGCTGGTGGTGAATAAACCTCAAGGCATGGTAGTGCATCCCGCCGCCGGAAATTTCAGTGGTACTATGGTAAACGCACTATTATATCATTGTCAGGACCTTTCAGGAATAAATGGTGTACTTCGGCCGGGGATAGTACACCGCATTGATAAGGATACGTCTGGGTTGTTGCTGGTGGCTAAGAATGATACTGCTCATCGAGGCTTGGCGGCTCAAATTAAAGAACATACTGTCAAAAGGGCATACTTGGCATTGCTTCATGGCAATATGCCCGAACCTAGAGGAATAGTAAAAGCAGCCATTGGCAGGGACCCTGGCCATCGAAAACGTATGGCGGTTGTGGCTGCAGGGAAAAGTGCCGTTACTCATTATCAGGTAATAGAACGGTTTAGTCAATTTACATTGGTTGAGGCTCGGTTAGAGACAGGACGTACTCACCAAATACGGGTACACATGGCGTACCTCAACCATCCTGTGGTAGGTGACCCAAAGTACGGTCCGCAGCGCAACCCTTTTGGCTTAAAAGGGCAGGCTCTCCATGCAGTATTGTTGGGCTTTGAACATCCGGTTACCAAGAATTATTTAGAATTTAAAGCGCCTTTACCAAACTATTTCGAGGAAATTCTTCACCAATTATGAAGAGATAAAGGAGAAGTTGAAGATGTCTGTAAAAGACGGCCAAATTAAGTGGAAAAAATTATGCCGCGTAGCCGACATCATGGAGAGGGAAATCATCCTTGGTATACTACGCAGCGAAGGAATTAAATTCAGACAGCAGGGAGAGGCACTGGGACAGGTCTACGGCTTAAACGCCGGTCCTTTGGCTCAGGTCACGGTATTTGTACCGGAGGATCGCTGGGAGGAAGCCAGGGAGATCCTCAACTCCGCGCTAGAACTTAACGAGGGGGAATAATGTTTTGGAAATTCAGGTAGGCGTTTCAGCAAGACACATCCATTTGAGTGAGGAACATTTGCAAAAACTATTTGGAGCAGGTTATCAATTAACCCCTGAGCGTTATTTATCTATAGCGACCCAATATATTTCTAAAGAAAGGCTGACTGTACGCGGCCCCAAGGGTGAATTAAGCAAAGTTGCCATCATTGGTCCGGCTCGCCCTAAAACTCAAGTCGAGATATCGAAAACTGATGGCTTTACTATTGGAATCAATGTACCAGTACGCCTATCCGGTGATCTTGAGGGTTCGGAAAGCGTAACCCTAGTTGGCCCTGCCGGGGAATTGCTAATTTCCGAAGGGCTAATAGTTGCTATGCGCCACATACATATGACCGTTGATGATGCTGAAGAATTTGGTTTTCAGCATAAGGATTTTGCCATGGTTGTAGTAAAAGGTGCTCGAAGCTTGGTTTTTGATTTTGTGGTGGTAAGAGTGGCCGCAGAGAATACACATACGGAAATACATCTTGATACCGACGAAGCAAATACTTCTAATCTTCGTACCGGCGACGGTGCTGAATTACTTCATGTTAATGATAAAAAACTACGTTTAGAACAAATTATTAATATGTTTGACGAAAGACAGTTAAGAATATTAGAGCAATCGGTAGACGAAATTCTAGTAGATGAAAAAAAACGTCTAGCCATGATGGAAGATATACTGTCCAATTTGCGCAGGAAGTAGTCGGATAGCATAAGTAATTGGAGTGATAATTATGAGTAATAACGATTACATTATTCGGGCTACTGCAGCAGGGCAAGTAAGAGCCTTTGCCGCAGTAACCACAGACACCGTACAGGAAGCCCAGCGGCGGCACGAAACATTGCCCACCGCTACGGCAGCCATGGGCAGAGTAATTACTGCGGCGGTAATGATGGGTAACACCCTAAAAGGTCATGAGACAGTAACCTTACGTGTCTTGGGGGACGGTCCGCTTGGAGCAGTGGTGGCCGTAGCCGATGCCCAAGGAGCCGTGCGCGGTTATGTCCAACAGCCACAGGTTCACTTACCCATTCGTCAGCCGGACCATAAATTGGATGTTGGTAGAGCAGTGGGACCAAATGGCATGCTCCATGTGACGAAGAATCTTGCTATGAGAGAACCTTATACGGGCAGTGTACCGCTGGTAAGCGGTGAAATCGGTGAGGATTTGGCTAAGTACTATCTTGATTCAGAACAAACCCCATCGGCGGTATCTTTGGGAGTTCTGGTGGATACCGATAATACCGTTAGGGCCGCGGGTGGTTATATTGTCCAGCTTTTGCCCGATGCCGCTGAAGGAGTGGTAGCCAAGTTAGAACAAAACATAGATAACATGGGGGCAGTCAGCAGGTCCATTGACGGGGGCATGAGTGCGGTAGAAATGCTGGAAAAAGTATTGGCCGGGTTCGACCTAAAGATAAATGAACCGCAGCCGGTGGAATTTGCCTGTGCATGCTCAAAAGGAAAGCTGGAAGGCATTCTAATATCACTAGGCGCAAGTGAAATAGAAGAGATGATTAAAGAAGAAAAGGGTGCTGAAGTTCGCTGTCATTTTTGTAACGAACAATATTACTTCACAGATAGGGAATTAGAAAGCCTACTGCAGCAATCTAGAGAAGAATAAGACTCTACTGTTTATTATCTTTATGCGCTTCCATGCGTAAACGAGTATACATGCCGCTGACGGAGAATAGGATTACTACGACAAAATCACCGCTTAACTGTATTGTGGAAGGAATGGGTGCGCCCAAACCGATGCTCAATAAGTAGGTGACCAGGTTAAAGGATAGGGTAGCTGCCAAAACCGTGGCAATCAGATGTTGGCGGCTTTTTAGTATTGTTGTAATGACCCAACCGCCAATGAAAAAAGTTAAAAAATTCATTAAAAGATTGGCTGCCACGCCTTGAGCACCGCCAACCAGATAAATACTGACGGCAAAAAGGCCAAATAATAATGCTTGAATTACTAAGAATTGACTTACCGGCATGGTAAAACTCCTTTCGTATCAAACTAACAATTATTGTAGCGCATCGGCTGACCGTTGTCCAACGGGAATATTGCCAACCTGCATTTGGTAGGATATAATACTTGGCGTACGACATTAGGAAAGGGTGACAAAGAATGGCTTTATCTTGTGGACTGATTGGTATGCCTGCGGTGGGTAAGTCTACTTTTTTCAAACTACTTACCGGGGCTGACATTAGCATAGGCACCTATGCCGACCATGCCAATATTAAAATCGCTAATATTCCTGATAAAAGGATAGATTGGCTGACCAAACTCTTTGAGCCAAAGAAAACTACTTTTGCTCAATTGGAGATTATAGATATTCCCGGTCTCCAAGGGTCGGGTAATAGCAGAGAATTTTTATCCCGGGTAGATCAGGTCGATGCCTTGGTTCATGTGGTACGCGCTTTTCGTGAAGACCAGGTCTTTCATATTGACGGTAGTGTCAACCCTATGCGAGATTTGGATACCGTGAATTCGGAGCTTTTATTGGCCGACCTGCAGTTAGTAGAGACCAGGATAGAGCGTATCAATGCTGCAAAAAAACGTACTGCCGAACAGGAAAAAGAATTAAAAGTAATGGAAAGACTTCAGGAAACTCTGGAAAATGAGCAGCGGGTGGCCACTGTGGAATTGAACGCAGATGAACAGGAACTGCTGCAGCATGTGCATTTTCTTACTGATAAACCAATGATAGTAGTGATTAATTTAGACGAGGAGCAGCTGTCTCAGGGTTATGCTAAGGAAACAGAAATAAAAAAATACTGTGGTGACATGGGACTGCGAGTGTTAGAAATATGTGCGAAAGTAGAAATGGAAATCAACGAACTGCCTGCAGAAGAGAGAGTCGAATTCTTGCAGGATATGGGAATTGAAGAGACGGGCATTGTCCGGTTGGCAGAGGTTATTTATGATACGTTAGGTTTAATTTCTTTTCTTACCGTTGGTACGGATGAAGTAAGGGCATGGCCCATTGATAAAGGATTAACAGCCAGACAGGCTGCCGGGAAAATTCATTCAGACATTGCTCGGGGATTTATCCGAGCTGAGGTGGTTAGTTTTCAGGATTTCCATCAAGCGGGATCTATGGATGCAGTAAAGGAAAAAGGTCAATTCCGATTGGAAGATAAAGATTATATTGTTCATGACGGTGATATTGTTAGCTTTAGATTCAATATTTAGCCGGCCCATACAATTGAAAATTTCGTTGACTTAACCCTGAACGATGTCGGGGTTATTTTTTTATAAGCAGCTGCACGTTTGACAGAACGATTAGTTTTGGCAGGATAAAGGGGCGGTTTTGAAGAATAGTACAGCCGAGAGATAAGAGGCATAATACAGCTAAGAAAGTTTTTCCAGAGGTGAATTGAAAGTGCAGGAAATTTTATGGGCATTGAGTAAAACGAGAAACCTTGCTGATATGATGAATTTAGAGGTGTTCCTGGTAGGCGGGTTTGTCAGGGACATTTTCTTGGGTGAACAAAATAAGGATGTTGATTTATTGGTTAACGGGCCATGTCTCGAGTTTGCCCAAAAGTTGGCCGGGGAAGTTGATGGAAGTTTTATTTCACTATCGACAGAACACGAAATTTATCGGGTGGTCATTAAACGCCTGCGACTGCAGTTGGACATTACCCGCCCTGCCGGTGGTCAATTTCTTAAAGATTTGTGCCGTAGGGATTTTACTTGTAATGCAATTGCTTTAAATGTAAAGGATTACTTGGAAAACAATTCATGGTGGGAAAAAGCAGTGGACCCGACATTTGGCTTGGAGGATTTGGCACGGCGGCAATTAAGGCCTGTGGGTACGGACAGTTTTAGCAACGACCCGGTGCGGATCATTCGTGGACTGAGGTTGGCCGTGGTTCTGGGACTTCAATTGGACAAAAAGTACCATGATTATGCATACCAGGCAGCGCCGCTGCTAAGTAAAGTTGCCGGCGAAAGAATTAAACAGGAGTTGTGGCTGCTGTTGGGTCAGTTTAAAGCCTATCAGCACCTTCAAATATTGGATAGTTGGCAGGTTTTAGAAACGATTTTCCCTCAAGTTGTTCAGTTAAAGAAAACCGAGCAAAATTGCCACCACGCTGAAAATGCATGGGCGCACTCGCTGCGAACGCTGAAGGCCCTGGAAGAGGCAAGGACTTATTACCTGCCCGAACCATTTAAAACGATAGCATCAGATTATTTGGCAGAACAGCTTACCGTAGGGGGTACGCGGCTGCAGTTATTGAAACTGGCAACACTGTTTCACGACGTGGGAAAGATTGATACTGCTGTACGGAGACCCGATGGCAGGATTACCTTTCATAATCACCAAAGGTTGGGGGTAAAGTACATAGAGCAATTTGCTGATAGACTGGCCTTGGGTAAGAGAGAACGGCAGTGTTGGAGTAAAGTTACTGCACTACATATGCGGCCGCTGTCATTGTTTGTGCAGTCAAAAGTGACGGATAAGGCCTATTTGCGCTTTTTTCAGGAAGCAGGGGCGGACACGGCAATGGTACTGTTGTTATCTTATGCGGATGTGAAAGCAACCAGGCAAGCCAAAGCATTAGATATTGAGCCGGAATTTGAAAAATTTATCCTGGAAATGTGGGAGAAGTATCTACGCTTTCATCGGCTGGCTGAAGAAAACTTGGTCACTGGTATGGAATTGAAAGAATGCCTTAAACTTGACCAAGGTACTTTGGTGGGCAAACTACAGGAGGAAATCAAGCAGGCTAGGTGGGAAGGAAAGATTAGTAATAAGCAGGAGGCGTTAACTTACGCCAGCAGGTTATTGGAAGGGGAGAGAGGAACTTGGAAAGATTAAGGCCGTTTAGTTTAGAACGCTGGTTCGCCCAATACGAATTTACTGTAGATATTAATCTATGTGCCAGTTGCGCCAGCACGATTAATACCGGATATCTACTGAATTTTGGTGGCGATAAGGCCAAAGAGGCGTATCTATCGTTATCATTAGATTATATCGAGAGTAATGGCGGGGAAGAATTACGGTGCGACATTGCATCCCAGTACTGCAGTGTTGCATCGGAAGACGTATTTGTGACCACTGGCGCTTCAGAAGCTATTACCATTTTAATGCTCTCGGAGGTAAACAGCGGCGAAGAAATTGTGGTACAGTGGCCGATATATCAGTCGCTCTACGCCATTGCTGAATCTCTAGGAGCAAATATAAAGAGATGGTGTCCCAGCAGCCAGTGGCAGTGGGATCTAAAGGAATTGGAAAGAGTACTGTCGGCGAAAGTATCTATGCTGATAATAAATTCACCGCACAGTCCTACAGGCCATTGTTTTATGCCGGAAGAAATGCAGGAAATTGCTAATTTAGCAGCAAAGTATAATACCAGGCTGGTTATTGACGAAGTATATCGAGGGATAAGCTATGATACTGATAACAATAAACCCGGTGCAGACTTATCTCCAGGTACTGTAAGCATTGGTGACCTGACAAAGCCCTATGGTTTAGGGGGGCTGCGGGTAGGCTGGATTGCGTCTACCGAACGTGATTTGCTGCGAAGATGTGCCCAAATACGTGATTATACTACTATGTGCTGCGCGGCCCCTAGCGAATTTTTAGCGGGCATTGCATTGCGCAACCGAGAAAGAATTCTTTTTGAAAAAATCATGGTTTCAAAAAGAAACATTCAAGCTTTTGCTGAGATGGTGGAACGTCATTCGGATATAATTACCTGGAAAAGGCCTCTGGGTGGTTTTACTGCCTTTCCTTTTCTTAAGATTGATATGGATTCCGAAGATTTTTGTCGCTTATTAGTGGAGCGAGAAGATGTGTTACTTTTACCCGGTAATGTTTTTGGTTACCCCAAGAACTTTCGGATAGGGTTTGGCATGGACGAAGAGACATTTAATGAAGGGTTAAAGCGGCTGGAAGTTTTCCTCAGTTTTATACGGGAGGGTCAGATTTGAAAAAAGAAACGACAAAAGAAAAGCGCTGTGCCAATTGTTTTGTTTGTGTAGCGAACACTGAACTCTGCCCTTTAAATGATAACTATCGAGAATTGTCATTGGATGAGTGGTTAAAACGACTGGAAGGCATAAAAAAGAAAGATAAGGAGTAGGGCCTGCCATTCATTCAGCATTGAGTTAAGGTAAATGTAATTCTTTCTTCACCTTAGCTAACCTTCGGCGGTGGTTCTCCTTGGTAATAGGGTGTCCATGCAGGTAGCAGTCCACGATATCACTATCCTTGACTATTTCTTCGACTGCGGTGCCCACTTCCTCTTTGCTGCTATGATTCTTACTTGCCCGGGCGATTATTTCAATTTCTTTTTCATTGAAGATACCGGTTTGATGCAGCCATTCTTTTAGGGGAATATATCCAGCTTCAGCATGGTTTTCTTGTATGCCGGTTACAACTCGACCAAAGTCATGAACAGCAGTGGCAATGGCAGCCAGCTCCGGGTCGGACCCTCTTTTTTCCGCTAGGAGTTGAGCAAATTGGGGCGCACTGGCTATATGTACGATTTCCCAACTAAGCGGGTATGACCTCTCTATACCGCTTTCTGTTTGCTCATAAATATATTTTAGAAGTAAATCCTGAATTTTAGACAATCTATTCATATTAAATTACCTCCTCCTTATTTAACTATATCGCGGCACTTTTACATTGTCAAATCCTTGATACAGCAGAAAAATGCTATGGTTTTCATTAATCATATCCGAACCCTAACGTATAGTGCTATGAAAAGTGTATCGTAATGTATACACCATATTTGGTTGTACAGATCTATTTACATTATTAATATCTAAAAGCAGGAATTTTAGCAAATTGGCCGAATTCTGACTAGTAGGACTTTTGCAAAAATAATATTTAGGATAGTGAAATTTTTAACATTTAAGGATAAAACTTCTTCCTTATGTTTTTCAACTCGCCCATTTATGCAGCAGTCCATTAATTTATTGGCATGGTTCTTAGGAGTTGTCCAGAGATGGCATTAAAATTGCATTAATTTTATTTTGGCCAGAGCAAGGGTTGTTGGCAAGAATTTGATGCAATTGAATATCAATTGAATAGGTCCGTAGAAGCCCAGAGTTTTAAAACAGTGGTAAACTGGAGAGGTGGAGCTATGAATAAACCAACCAATCGAACCAGCAGACAAGAGGCTAAAGCATTTGTTAAATGGCCCCGACCCCTATCAGCACAGTCAGCCAGTGAGTCCTATCGTAAGAAGTTAGTTTCTCCAGAAGAGGCCGTTACAGTGATCAAATCGGCTGATCGAGTTGCCTTAGCTATGGGTTGTGGAGAACCGCCGGCTTTGCTAACCGCTTTGTACCAGCGGCATAATCAAGTTGAAGATGTCATACTTGACCAAATGCTGCCATTTAGAAAGGCCGAGTATTTGAATGCGGAATGTGCACCACATATACGGCATAATTCTTGGTTCACCAGCGGTCATAACCGACAAGGGATTAATGAAGGTTGGTCGGACTATACACCTGGCTATTTTCATGAGTATCCTAAGTACTTCGAAAAATATGTCGCCGTAGATGTTTTTATGGGTACAGTATCACCTATGGATGATCAAGGTTATTTCAGCTTTGGGGTATCGGTGGATTATACCAGTACTGCAGCTGCCGAGGCAAAAATTGTTATTCTTGAAGTAAATGAGACAATGCCTCGGACCCACGGCAACAGTCTTATTCACATTTCGGAAGTGGACTTTGTTATTGAACATAATTACCCTATTCCGGAATTGCCCAATGCGCCTCTAACGGAAAAAGATATTAAAATAGGCCAGCTCGTTGCTGAAAGAATTGAGGATGCTTCCACTATTCAGTTGGGTATTGGTGCCATGCCCAATGCAGTGGGTAAGGCATTGGTAGTGAAAAAGAATTTGGGTATTCATTCAGAGATGCTAACGGATGGAATGGTGTATCTGGTGGAAAGCGGGGCGGTTACTAACCGCAAGAAAACTATTCATCAGGGTAAAATCATCGGCACCTTTGCTGGAGGGTCTAGGCGACTTTACGATTTTCTTGACCATAACCCTGATGTAGAAATGCATCCGGTATCCTATGTTAATGACCCCTATGTTATCGGTCAAAATTATAAGATGGTATCTATTAATGCAACCATCGAGGTGGACTTATTTGGTCAATGTGCATCAGAAAGCATCGGTACTTACCACTTTAGCGGTACCGGTGGACAGACGGACTTTGCCAGGGGTTGTGTCCGCTCGCCGGGAGGCAAGGGATTTATCGTTTTGCATTCAACCGCTAAAGGCGGAGCTGTTTCCAAGATTGTCTCCACATTAAAACCGGGAGCTATTGTCACTACTACTAAGAATGATGTGGACCATGTGGTAACTGAATATGGGGTAGCCGCACTTCGGGGCAAATCGGCCCAGCAGCGTGCTGTGGCCTTGATAAACATTGCTCATCCCGATTATCGCGAAGAATTAACATTTCAAGCTAAGAAAATAAATTTAATATAAAATACTAAATAACCAAAGGAGGTCAAAACAATGAACATCATAGTGTGTCTTAAGCAAACCTTCGACACCGAAGCAAAGATCGAACTAAAAGACGGTGAAATCGCAACCCAGGGGATCAAGCATATCATCAATCCCTACGACGAATTTGCCGTGGAAGAAGCCCTAAAGATCAAGGAAGCCCAGGGAGGAGAAGTAACAGTAATCAGCGTAGGAGATGACCAAGCCCAGGAAGCGCTGCGTCAAGCATTAGCGATGGGTGCAGACAAAGCCGTGCTGGTGAAAAACCCCCAGGGAGACGAATACGCCGTAGCGAAAGTACTGGCCGAAGCAGTGGCAGGGATGGAATACGACCTAATATTAGGCGGTCATGTAGCCATCGATGACGGTTCAGGCCAGGTAGCAACCCGACTGGCACAGGAATTAGACCTGCCCCAGGTAAACGTAGTAACCAAATTAGAGCTAAAAGACGGTCAAGCCGAATGTACTCGAGAAATCGAAGGAGGCAGTGAAATAGTAGAAACACCACTGCCCGCAGTAGTCACCTGTCAAAAAGGATTAAACGAACCCCGCTACCCCAGCCTGAAAGGCATTATGCAGGCCAAGAAAAAAGAACTAAAGCAGGTAACACCCGAAGAGCTGGGAGTCGAAGTAGAAAAGCAAGTAGAAATATTAGAAATATTCCTGCCGCCCAAGAAAGAAGCAGGGAAAATCATCGAAGGCGAAGCCGAAGAAGCCGGGAAAGAATTAGTGCGGCTGTTAAAAGAAGAAGCCAAAGTAATCTAAGATAAAGAAAGATAAAAAAAGCAACAGAAGACCAAATCAAAACAAAAGTGGAGGGAGAAACATGGCTATATGGGTAATCGCCGAGCAGCGTGACGGCGAATTAAAGAAAGTAAGCTTAGAAATGTTGAGTAAGGGACAAGAATTAGCCGAAGAATTGGGAACAGAATTAGAAGCAGTACTGATAGGTGACGAAATAGAAGGACTGGCAGATAGCCTGGCAGCCTACGGAGCAGCAAAAGTATACGTAGCAGAAGACGAAGAGCTAGGCACCTATTCAAGCGAGGGATACAGTCAAGTAATCAGTGAGCTGATAGAAGAAAATGAACCCGATGCAGTATTTTTTGGGCACACCGCATTTGGTAAAGACCTAGCACCGCGGGTAGCCCAAAAAGCAGGAGCCGGCATGGTCAGCGACATAACCGCCGTAGAAGTAGAAGCGGACCAGTTAGTATTTACCCGCCCCATTTACGCCGGCAAAGCATTCACTAAGAGCAAAGTATTATCCAAACCGGTAGTAGCAACCTTCCGGCCCAACGTCCAAGACCTCGGCGAAGCAGCTGAAACAAGCGCCAACATAGAAACAGTAGATGTGGACCTAGCAGACATCCGCGCCAAAGTAAAAGAAGTAAAGCAGCAAAGCGGCGGCAGAGTACTGCTGACCGAGGCAGACATCATCGTCAGCGGCGGTCGGGGCATGAAAGGACCGGAGAACTTTGATATTTTGGAACAGATGGCAGACGTACTCGGAGCAGCAGTAGGTGCATCCCGGGCAGCAGTAGACGCCGGATGGCGTGAGCATCAGTATCAGGTGGGACAGACAGGAAAGACCGTATCACCAACACTTTATATTGCCTGCGGTATCAGCGGTGCTATCCAGCACCTAGCAGGCATGAGTTCTTCAAAATACATTGCCGCCATTAACAAGGATGAAGAAGCAAACATCTTTAATATGGCAGATTACGGCATTGTAAATGATTTGTTTAAGGTTGTACCGGTACTTACCGAGGAGTTTAAAAAGGTTGTTTAATCAATGTGGGTGCGGATATTTTTATCCGTACCCTTGGTTGATTTTTATACATTGACTTATCTATGGTTCTTAAATCCTAGATGTATAATGATGAAATAGCTTTTCTTGTTGGCACGAGATTTAGCTTTAATTACGGAATATTTTTGTTAGAGGGGGAGGAACAGTAATGACTGCTAGTCGTCAGCTTTACTGGAATATCCATGGACACGGTTTTATGTATCTCTTATTTTTGGTGGCACTGGTAATATTCGGATATGGTATTTACCGTCAATACAAGCTTTGGCGGAGGGGACTTCCGGAAAATAGAACAGATGATATACCGACACGCATTTATAATGTCTTGGTTCATACTTTCAGTCATCGGCGTATTTTACGGGAGGGTTATGCCGGCAGCATGCATGGCATGATTTTTTACGGCTTTATTTTATTCGTTCTGGGTACCACTGTCGTAGCTCTGCAGGCAGACTTTGGTTTAGAAATCTATCACGGCAGCTTATATTTATGGCTTTCCTTATTATTGGATTTGGGAGGCCTAGCTGCAATTGTCGGTATTTTGTTAGCATATTACCGCCGCTATGTGCTAAAACCGGACCGTTTGGACAACAAACCGGATGATGGTTATAGCTTGCATTTGCTGTTACTAATAATTGTCACCGGCTTTATCCTAGAAGGGTTCCGTATTACGGCAACTCAAGACCCATGGGCCGCTTGGTCACCGGTGGGAATGGTAATCGGAAAGGTATTTGGTGTTATGTCAGCCGGCGCTTTAAGTGGGGCTCATGTGTTCTTTTGGTGGTTGCACCTTCTTTTGGCTTTCGGCTTTATTGCATACCTGCCTTATTCCAAATTGCTGCATATTGTTACAACCCCATTAAATCAATTTTTCAGTACATTGAGGCCCAAAGGGGCATTAGCTGGTATTGATTTTGAGAATGAAGACCTGGAAAACTATGGTGTTTCTCAGCTTGAGCACTTTACGTGGAAACAGCTTTTTGATACCGCAGCCTGTACTCGCTGCGGCAGATGCCAGGATAACTGTCCCGCTTACCTGACAAAGAAGCCGTTGTCTCCAAAAGAAATGACTCAAGATTTGAAGGCTTATCTAGAAGATTGCGGCAGTGCTAAGCAGTCGATAGGTACCGGTGAAGAAGTGACTGCGGAAACGGCGGCAGCCGAAGAAAAATCTTTGGTCGGAGATGTGTTCAGCGAAGACACAATTTGGAGCTGTACCACTTGTCGAGCTTGTCAGGAGCAATGCCCGTCTTTGGTTGAGCATATAGATAAAACTATTGGTATGCGGCGGCATTTAGTATTGGAAGAAAGCAACTTCCCGGCAGAAGTTCAAACTGTATTCCGCAATTTAGAGAATAACTCTAATCCGTGGGGTGTGGGCTTTGCCGAGCGAGCAAAGTGGGCTGAGGGATTAGATGTGAAAATCCTAGAAGAAGACAGCGATGTGGATATACTTTACTGGCCCGGTTGCGCAGGTGCTTTTGATGACCGTAATAAAAAGGTTGCTGCTGCAGTGGTAAAAGTGCTGCAGGCCGCTGGAATTAATTTCGGGATTCTGGGCACGGAAGAAAAATGCTGCGGCGATTCTGCAAGACGCATTGGTAATGAATATTTGTTCCAGATGACTGCAGAAGAAAACATCGAAACCATTAAGTCATACGGCATCAAAAAGATAGTTACCCACTGCCCGCATTGCTTTAATACCTTAAAAAATGAATACCCAGAGTTTGGCGCTGATTTCGAAGTGGTCCACCATACTCAATATATTCGTGAACTTATTGACACCGGTGCACTGCCGCTTTGCAAATCTACGGATCTTGAAGTTACCTACCACGATTCCTGTTACTTGGGTCGCTACAATGACGAATATCAAGCACCGCGTCAGGTCATTGACCGGTTAGGCGGCACTATCAAGGAGATGGAAAAGAACAATAATCAAAGCTTCTGCTGCGGCGCAGGCGGTGGACGCATGTGGATGGAAGAAACATTGGGCAGCAGAATTAATGAGGAAAGAACGAAACAGGCTGTGGCGACCGGTGCCGGTACTGTAGTGACCAACTGTCCCTTCTGTCTCACCATGATTGAGGATGGTTTGAAGAACTATGAAGACACGGAAATGAACACTTTTGACATTGCTGAATTGGTAGAAAAAGCATTACATTAGTTTAATTGGGTTTATATACCTGAGGAAGGAGTGAAAGTTCTTGAAGGAAGTAGTGATAGTTAGTGCCGTCCGTACAGCAGTGGGTAGTTTCGGCAAGTCATTGAATAACTCCCCTGCCGTAGACTTAGGTGCTCTTGTTATTAAAGAAGCGCTAAAGCGAGTTAATCTAGACCCGGCGGAAGTTGATGAAGTTATTTTCGGAAATGTTCTCCAAGCGGGTTTAGGGCAAAACCCAGCCCGACAGGCATCTGTCAAAGCGGGGGTCCCGGTAGAAGTGCCGGCGTACACTTTAAACATCGTGTGTGGTTCAGGATTGAAGACAGTAGGGGAGGCAGCTCAGGCGATTAAGGCCGGTGAAGCAGATGTAGTGATGGCCGGGGGTATGGAAAGTATGAGTATGGCCCCTTATCTGTTGGAACAGTCTCGTTGGGGTCAACGTATGGGTGATGGTAAAGTTGCTGACGAGATGATTAAAGACGGCCTTTGGTGCGCATTTAATGATATTCATATGGGAATTACCGCAGAAAATGTTGCGGAAAAGTTTAATGTATCTCGGGAAGAACAGGATGCCTTCGCGTTTGAAAGTCAGCAGAGGGCAATTAAAGCGATTTCAGAGGGTAAGTTTAAGGATGAGATCGTACCTGTTTCAATACCGCAGCGCAAAGGCGAGCCCGTTATATTTGACACTGACGAGCATCCCCGGGCTACTACTTTGGAGAAATTGGCATCACTTAGGCCGGCATTTAAAAAAGGCGGTACTGTTACCGCAGGTAATGCATCAGGTATTAACGATGGTGCGGCAGCAGTATTGGTTATGTCCAAGGACAAAGCAGATAGTTTGGGTTTGAAGCCAATGGCCTACATTAGAAGTTCAGCAACAGCAGGTGTGGACCCGGCAATTATGGGAGTGGGACCTATTCCCGCATCCCAAAAGGCTTTAAAGCGTGCGGGTATAACTGTCAAGGATTTGGACTTGGTGGAAGCCAACGAAGCTTTTGCTTCTCAGGCTATTGCTGTTTGTCGCGAACTGGAACTGAAACAAGAAATAGTCAATGTTAATGGCGGTGCCATTGCCATTGGTCATCCTATCGGTGCAAGTGGCGCCAGAATTATGATTACTCTGCTTTATGAGATGATAAAGCGAGAAAGCGGATTGGGTCTGGCTACTCTGTGTATTGGCGGTGGCCAAGGCGCGGCGCTGGTCCTGGAGCGGAAATAGAAATTATCGGGAGATACTCTTTTGGGTATCTCTTTTTTCTATGTATAGGAAATTATGGGTTGTGGATAATTTCCTATACATGGGGGTTGTTAAGGGGGCATGCCCCCTTATGTTAAATGCAGGAGGGTCACAGCGAAGCGACCTAGGGCGAGTGGCGTCACGAATAAGTGACGCCAAGGTACGAGCGCCGCCGAGTCGGTGAGGCGGCCGGGTGCGCAGCACCCAGGGGTTCCCTGGGTAAGAATATAGAGAGACTTGGCAACTTGTTGCCTAGTCGATCTTAATGCCCTTGGGTGCAAAAGCATTACCTTTTGAGGCCGAAGGCATGAAATGCTTTTGTTCTGCCAGAAAGGTTTTTGCTATTCCAGTTGTCATTACTTGTTTAATTTAGGGAAATGCTGGGCATAGGAATGGTGAGGGGAAATAAAAAAAGGAATTTAATCTCCATTGTCGAAATCTATGTGAGATTACAGTGATTGTACTTAATGTCACAAACTGCCCGGTAGGGGCATGAAGGAGGAAGAATATGAAAAACGATCTTTTTTTACGGGCCTGTAGGCGAGAAAAGGTGGAATACACGCCGGTATGGTTGATGCGTCAGGCTGGCAGGTACATGGAAGAATACATGAAAATCCGCAGAAAACATACTTTCCTAGAGATGTGTAAAACCCCTGAACTGGCTGCGGAAGTAACATTGCAGCCTGTTAACCGCATCGGTGTGGATGCCGCGATACTTTTTGCAGACATTCTACTGCCTTTGGAAGGTATGGGCATGGATTTGGAGTTTGCCAAAGGGGAGGGACCGGTGTTACACAATCCCGTACGCAATGAACAGGATGTAAATAATCTAAGACTGATCGAACCAGAAGAAGATGTGCCCTATGTTTTGGAGGCCATTAAATTAGTGCGCAAAGAATTGGATGGAAGGGTTCCACTAATCGGCTTTTCTGGTGCACCCTTTACTCTGGCCAGTTATATGATTGAAGGCGGCGGGTCAAAAACGTATTTAAACTGCAAAAGTTTGATGTGGCAGGCACCGAATGTTTGGCACGAACTAATGGATAAGATTGCTAAAGTAGTGGTTAGCTATTTGAAGGCTCAAGTAGAGGCCGGTGCTCAAGCGGTACAAGTTTTTGATTCTTGGGTGGGTACTCTTTCGCCTAAGGATTATCAGGAATATGTGATGCCCCATTCCCGTTTTGTCATGGAGCAGTTAAAGGAAACCAGCGTGCCGGTTATCCATTTTGCCAATAATGCTTCTACCATGCTGGAGAAAGTTACCGAAGCAGGCGGGGATGTAATCGGTGTTGATTGGCGGATAAACTTGGACCAAGCATGGCAGCGGATTGGCTATGATAAGGCCATACAAGGGAATTTAGACCCTGTTACTTTAATGGCACCGCCAAAGGTAATTGAACAGAAGGTAAAGGATATTCTTGAACAGGCGGATAACCGTCCGGGGCATATTTTTAATCTCGGTCATGGCATTAATAAGGAAACGCCGGTAGAGAATGTGATTGCTATGGTGGAAGCGGTACAGAAGCACAGTAAACGTAGTTAACTTTTGGCGTTGCTGAAACGGTAGTCAAGGAGGTTGCTAGATGCAGAACAAATTTGGCGTACTGCTGATGGCTTTTGGCGGGCCGGATAAACCGGAAGCAATAGAACCTTTCGTTTCTAGCTTGCTTGGAGGTAAAAAACTTCCCCCTGCGGCAATGGAGAAAATTAAAGAAAGATATCGTTTAATCGGTGGTAGTTCACCGTTGGTGAAAATAACTAAAAACCAGGCGCAGGTATTACAAAAGGTATTGAATATTCCTGTGGAAGTGGGTTTATGTTACGCTCGACCCGATATTAAAAAGGGAATTTCCGCCCTGATTGATTTGGGTGTGGAAAAAATTATTGCAGTCAGTCTCTCGCCTCATTATTCTCGGGTAAGCACCGGCGCTTACCGTAATGAAGTTCAGCGTGTGATGGAAGAAATGAAACCGCCGGCAGAGGTTGTTTTTGCCCGGGGATGGTATGACCACCCGGAAGCAATAAAAGCATATTACGAAAGAATTAAGCAAGCATTGCTGCAATTTCCGAAAAAAGACCGCAACGATGTAGAAATAATTTTCAGTGCCCATAGTTTGCCTACTGCGTACATGGCAGAGGGTGAACCATATGTAGATGAGTTAGATGCTACAGTAAGGTCTTTGGTGCAGTTACTGCCGGGACATCAGTGGCACCTTGCCTACCAGAGCAAGGGCGGCGGTAAAGGTGACTGGCTGGGTCCGGAAGTTGAGACAGTTTTGGATAGTTTGGTGCAAAGTGGTCAAGCCAACGTGTTATTGGTGCCGCTAAGTTTTGCCTCTGACCATGTTGAAACTCTCTACGATATTGATATTATAATAAAAAATCATGCAAAAGAACTGGGCCTAAATATGCAGCGTTCAGAAGCGTTAAATGATGAGCCCCAGTTTATTACTGCCTTGGCAGACATTGTTCAAGATATTATTCAGGGCTAGTTAGAGGTGTTATAAATGAAAAAGGTAACCGTGATTGGCGGTGGCATATCAGGTTTGGCCGCTGCCTATACACTGGAGCAGAAAGGCCGGGATAATTACTCGGTAACACTGGTTGAAGCAGGGTCTGAATTGGGCGGAAAGATGCAAAGTGTAACTGTAGATGGTTTTACGGTAGAGGGTGGGCCGGACTGTTTTTTGGCGCAAAAACCTGCGGTGGATAGATTAAGCAGGGAAATTGGTGCGGATGGTGATATCATTGGCACAAGTGAAGAAAATAAAGGAACATTTATTCTTTCTGGCAGCAAGCTGCACGTACTGCCGGAAGGACTGATGTTGATGGTACCTACAAAAATTATACCCTTCGCGCTGAGCCCGTTGATTTCTTGGCCGGGTAAGATTAGGATGGGGATGGATATGTTTCTTCCCAGGCGAAAAGGAAACGGTGACGAAAGCTTGGGTTCTTTTGTAACTCGCCGGCTAGGACGCGAAGCGCTGGATAAGATTGCTGAACCCCTCATTGGTGGCATTCATGCCGGTGATCCGGAAAACATGAGTCTTAAAGCCAGTTTTCCCCGGTTCTTGGAGATGGAGCGTAAGCACCGTAGTTTAATCAAGGCGATGTTAGCGTCAAAACGTCAGGCACCACCTCAAAAGGATAAAAAGGCAACGTATTTCATGTCTTTTAAACATGGAATGGGCGAACTGCCTCAAGCTGTAGCTGAAAAACTTGAAAACGTAGATATTAAACTAAATACTAAAGTTAAAGATTTGCAGTATGACGGTAAATTTACTGTAACTACCAGCAAGGGAGAACAGTGGCAGACTGATGCAGTGGTTCTTGCAGTTCCGGCGTATGCCGGTGCTGACATCATTGAAGGACTTGAACCACAACTCGCCCAAACTTTAAGAGGAATTAATTTCGTAAATTCCGCTACCGTATCGCTGGCATTTCGAAAGAAAGACCTGGGACGAACATTACCAGGGTTTGGCTTTGTTATTCCTTCGGGTGAAAAACGGGATATTATGGCGGTAACCTATAGTTCGCAAAAATTTAAGCACCGTTCGCCTGATGAGGATCATCTGCTTGTCCGCTGTTTTGTGGGCGGCCCGAAAAATCAAGAACTAGTACTCCTAAATGACAGTGAAATGTTAGCTAAGGTTCAGGCGGAACTTAAAAGTATTTTAGAAATTACAGCCGAACCCGTTATGACTAAGATTTTTCGTTGGAATCAGGGAATGCCCCAGTATTCCATGGGGCATTTGGAGAGAGTGGCCAGTATTGAACAACGTTTGAGCAAGTTTCCCGGGTTGACCATAGCAGGAAATTCTTATCGCGGCATCGGGGTACCAGATTGCATTGAATCAGGTATCAGAGCAGCAAAAAATGTTATGGGAGAAAAAGAGGAACATTAAATAAAAAAACGGTACCTTCGAGTACCGTTTTCATCTGTCTGGGTTTTTCATAGCCTAGTTACAGCAATGCGGGACATCCATCCCCAATGGTGTCTGGCACAGCTCTTAAGATGTAGGATAGGAACTACATAGCCGACAAATATTTTGTAATTATTCGCCCAAAAGTTTTTTTAGCCGCTTTATTCGGTCTGTCACACCGGCAAGCTGTTGCTCATACTTGGCCCGGGTGTTACCGGGTAGGTGACAGGACGAATGTTTCAGGACAAAATCCATTTCCTCCTCGATCTCTTCGCACAGCTCCTGATGCTCCTTTAGGAGTGCCACTAATTCTTCTTTAGTCAAATCATCCCATGGTTTGGCCGGTTTCATTACCCCACCTCCAAAAAAAAATATGACATTGGCTTACCGTTTTACGCCAATACATGGGTATTATATCACAGGTAATTTTATTGGCGAAAGAGGATTTTCGAAAAACCAGGCAGATTCCCGTACAACTCCACAATTTGGTGGTGATATGTTACAATTTATTTTATATAATTATCCTAGAAGATTTGAAGCAGGAGGAGGAATTCGGTGAAGATTGGTGTGGATATAGACGGTGTTATCAATGACATTCTAACTATCTGTGTCGAAAAACTTAATCAGCATCTGGACAAAGAATTAAGCGTTCATGATATAAGTGATTATGATCTTTCCAAGTGCTACCAAGTGACTTATCAGGAAATGCAGGATTTTTTTGTGAAGGAGGAAGAGAGCATCTTGGAAAGTGTGGTTCCCCAACCTACAGCGGCTGCCATACTTAAAGAGTTGATTGATTGCCACAGAGTAACATTAATCACTGCACGTCCAGCCAGTCAGCGGCAGGTTACAGCAGGATGGTTGAAAAAGCATGGTATACCCTATGATAAACTGATAACCATTGGGTCCCATGACAAACGTGAAGCTTGTCTTGAGGAGCAGGTAGATATTTTTATAGAGGACCGATTGGAAAACGCGTTGATGATTAACGGAATGGGCATTCCGGTACTGCTAATGGATGCGCCCCATAACAAAGGGAAACTGCCTGACGGTATTAAAAGGGTATTTAGTTGGCAAGATATTCGTGCAGAGCTTTCTGCTGATACGATAGGAAAATTTAAGTTAGGGAAAAATATCGCAAAAATTGCCGAAAAGGATTGACATGCTGACACCGTTTGGGTAAACTGTCCATAGTATAAAAATTCCTTTAAGATTGGTCCGTGAGGCTAGCAAGGAAGTTAGATTCTCTTACGATACAGGGAGTTGTGTAACTGCTTGCCGGACCAAACGGTAAAGCAGTTTTTTATTGGGAAAGGCGGGGTTAAAATGCAGTTGAAAGAAAAAGTACAGCTGATGGATGAAGAAAAGATAAGGCGTACGCTAACCCGAATTGCCCATGAAATAATCGAAAAGAATAAAGGAACAGACGATTTGGTCTTAGTTGGTATTCGCCGTAGGGGAGTGCCGCTGGCTGAAAGATTGGCTGATAATATCAAGGAAATTGAAGGAAAAGCAGTAAGTATCGGTGTACTGGACATCACTCTTTATCGCGATGACTTATCTACACTGGCTCAGCAGCCGGTAGTACACAAAACTGAAATTCCTTTTTCGGTTCAAGGAAAAAGGTTGGTGCTGGTGGATGATGTTTTATTCACCGGTCGGACAGTGCGGGCCGCCTTAGATGCCATTATTGATTTAGGCAGACCTGCTTCCATTCAACTGGCGGTACTGGTTGACCGGGGACATCGAGAACTTCCCATTAGGGCGGACTACGTGGGCAAGAATGTTCCCACTTCCCGTAAAGAAGTTGTTTCAGTACAATTGAAAGAGTTTGACTCAGAAGATGGAGTAGTAATACATGAGTTTGTAGACTGACCGGATGGTCCTTTAAATTGGTCCCGTGAGGCTGATAAGGACGGTAACAGGCAGTTTATTTTTATGCTGTCTAGTGACCTCCAGCCTTAAAGGGCTTGGAGGTTTTTTTAGTTTTGAAGCAAACCGACAGCGTTAGTTAAGCTTTATGCCCAATAAAAGTTCTTGAAAGGAGTGAACCGGGGGGAAGTTTCAAAATTAGGGATTTTTGGCGGGTATTTTTGAAATTATATCACTGAGGGGGAATAATTCATGCGTAATTTTATCCTAGCTTTTCAACACGTTTTAGCCATGTTTGGGGCCACGGTACTGGTGCCGCTGCTAACAGGGTTAAACCCTGGGGTAGCATTATTTACTGCCGGGGTAGGCACTTTGATATTTCACCTGATTACTGGTGGTAAGGTGCCGGTATTCTTAGGTTCATCCTTCGCATTCATCGCAGGAATATTGGCCGTCAAGGCTATCCCGGGCTTAGGAATAGCTCATGCTACCGGTGCTTTCATGGGCGTAGGTGTTGTGTACATCCTTATGGCAGCGTTAGTTTATTTTGTCGGTCCCGATAAGGTAAAGAAAGTCTTTCCGCCTATTGTTACCGGACCAATTATTATTGTAATCGGCTTAATCCTGGCCCCGGTTGCCGTGGGTATGGCAGCGGATCATTGGGCAGTGGCAATTATTACCATGGCAGCAGTTATTCTTACCGGTATTGTGGCTAAGGGTTTCTTCCGTTTCATTCCCATTATCACTGGTGTGATTGTTGGCTATCTAGCAGCTATGGCTTTTGGCTTGGTTGATATGACGCTGGTAGCTGAAGCAGCTTGGCTGCGACTGCCGGAATTTATGGCTCCAAAATTTTCCCTGCAGGCTTTTAGCATTATCGTTCCCATTGCTTTGGTAACCATGATTGAGCACATTGGCGATATAACTACCAATGGTGCCGTAGTGGGTAAAAATTTCTTCGATGAACCTGGCTTACACCGTACTTTGTTGGGTGACGGTATAGCTACCGCTTTTGCCGGTATTCTCGGTGGTCCCGCTAACACTACCTATGGTGAAAACACCGGTGTTTTGGCTGTGACCAAAAACTACAATCCACATATTTTGGAATTGGCGGCAGTCATCGCCTTACTATTAAGTTTTGTCGGTAAGTTTGGTGCCCTCATTCAGACCATTCCCCCTGCAGTTATGGGTGGCGTTAGTTTTATCCTTTTTGGTATGATCGCCAGTATCGGCGTCAAGACATTGGTAGATAGCGGCCCGGATTTGTCTAACCTGCGTAATTCTAGCGTGGTATTTATTATCTTGATTACTGGTATCATGGGTATTCTTGGAGAAAATAATCCGCTAATAATTAATATTACTACCCAGGCAAGCTTTTCTGGATTAAGTCTGGCTGCGGCCTTGGGGATTGTCCTAAACTTGGTTATAGGTTTACTTCCCATCCGGGAAGCGGAAGCTGATCCGATACATGAAACAGCGGGAACGCAGGTTCCCGTACCAGCCAAGAAAATTAATGAAAATTAAGCTCCTTCTTTGACCAGTGCGGCAAAAAAGGAGCGGGGTAAAAAAACCTCCCTGGTCCTGTAGGGAGGTTTTTTTAAAAAATTATCTAAAATCGTTTTGAAGCTGGAGGGATGAAACGTGAGATGGCAGCGTAAAGACCTGTTGGCATTAGAGCCATTAACTAGAGATGAGATTAATCTTATTCTCGACACCGCCGTACCGATGAAGGATATCATCCGGCGAGATATTAAGAAGGTGCCAACATTGCGTGGGCGTACTGTTATCAATCTATTTTACGAACCTAGCACCAGAACACGTACATCTTTTGAATTGGCAGGAAAATATATGGGGGCTGATACCGTCAACATTGCCGCTTCAGGCAGCAGCGTTGTCAAGGGAGAAACTCTTAAGGACACTGCCAAAACTATCCAAGTGATGGGTGCCGATGTGGTAATTCTTCGTCATGGTATGGCCGGAGCCCCGAAAATCTTGGCAGAAACAGTAACCAGCCGAGTCATTAATGCCGGGGATGGTACCCATGAACATCCAACCCAAGCCTTATTAGATTTGTTTACCATTCGGGAGAGTAAAGGAAGTATCGCGGGATTAACAGTGACAATTGTGGGAGATATCCTGCATAGCAGAGTTGCCCGCTCAAATATATGGGGTCTTACTAAACTGGGTGCAAAAGTTCGACTGGTAGCTCCGCCGACCTTGATGCCTCCCGGTATAGAACAATTGGGTGCGGAAGTTTTTTACCGCCCGGAGGAGGCCTTGGCAGGCAGCGATGTGGTGATGGCCCTGCGTATTCAGAAAGAGCGGCAACAAAAGGGCTTGTTTCCAAGTCTACGAGAATATGCCAAGATTTATGGTATTAATCAAGAACGATTGGCACTGGCGAAAGATGGTTGTCTCCTTTTGCATCCCGGACCTATTAACAGGGGTATTGAATTAAGTAATACGGTGGCGGATTCAATTCAGTCCCGCATCAATGAGCAAGTCACTAATGGTGTCGCTGTTCGTATGGCCATACTGTTTTTGTTAATGGGAGGTGGAAAAGGTGAAACTATTAATTAGGGGCGGTAGGATTATAGACCCTGCCCAAGCGATGGATAAAGTGACCGATATATTAGTTATAAACGGTAAAGTGGAGACAGTGGCCAATAACATTGAAGCGCGTGAAGGCATGAAAGAGATTGATGCTGAGGGATTGATTGTTTGTCCCGGCTTAATCGATGTCCATACTCACCTACGTGAACCGGGCCAAGAGCATAAAGAAACAGTATTTACCGGCGCTGCCGCCGCTGCTGCAGGAGGGTATACAGCTGTTTGCGCCATGCCTAACACTGACCCGGTAGCCGATAATCAGACAGTGGTATCCTTTGTGAAGCAAAGGGGAATTAATGCGCAATTGTCAAGGGTTTATCCCATTGCAGCCATTACCAAAGGCTCCCAGGGGCAGGAATTGACAGAGGTGGGTGACCTGGTTGGTGCCGGCGCAGTTGCTTTGTCTGATGATGGACAACCGGTGATGAACGCTGCGGTGATGCGGAGGGCACTTGAATATACTAAATTATTTAGTCTGCCTATTGTTTCCCATGCAGAAGACAAGACGTTATCTGCGGGTGGTGTGATGCATGAGGGAGAAGTTTCCACCCGGTTGGGGTTATCAGGCATTCCGGCGTTAGCTGAAGAAGTGGCAGTAATGCGTGACATCCTCTTAGCCGAGGCTACCGGCGGGCAGCTGCACTTGGCGCATATTAGTACTGTCGGTGCGGTAAATTTGGTGCGTCAAGCCAAACTTAGGGGGGCGAATATTACTGCCGAAGCGGCACCGCATCATTTCTCGCTTACTCACCAAGCAGTAGACGGGTATCATACCGATACTAAGGTCAATCCGCCGCTGCGTACCGAAGCGGATGTGGAAGCAGTTATTAAGGGATTGAGTGAAGGAACTTTGGATGTTATTGCCACGGACCATGCACCGCATTCAATGGAAGAAAAAGATGTAGAATTCGACTTGGCACCTTTTGGCCTGGTGGGCTTGGAAACCGCTTTGGCATTAGTGGTCTCTAAGTTGATTAGACCCGGTCACTTGAATTGGACTCAGGCAGTAACCCTCTTGAGCACTAATCCGGCGCGAATTTTCAAACTGCCGGGAGGGACACTAACGCCTGGCAGTGAGGCGGATATAACCATTATTAATCCTGATTTGGAACGCACCGTCACTAAGGAGCTGTTTAAATCTAAGGGGCGTAATACACCTTTTGACGGTTGGAAACTTCAGGGTTGGGCCGAATATACCATTGTCAGCGGCAAAATTATCTTTCAACGAAACTCAAAGGAGGGCTAATATGGACGCATATTTGGTGCTGGAAGACGGTGCCGTTTTTAAGGGTCGGGGATTTGGTGCTGCAGGTAAACGACATGGTGAAGTAGTTTTTAACACCAGCATGACCGGATACCAGGAAATTCTTACCGACCCATCTTATTGTGGGCAGATTGTTACCATGACTTACCCGCTAATTGGCAATTATGGTTTAAATGAAGAAGACTTTGAGTCAGTACGTCCCTATGTGACAGGGTACGTCGTCAGGGAACGTTGTCAGGTGCCCAGCAATTGGCGTTCGCTCGAAAACTTGGACGAGTTTCTAAAAAAGCACCAAATTGGTGGTATTGAGGGGATTGATACTCGAGCGCTGACCAGACGCCTGCGTACCAACGGCACAATGCGCGGGGTATTGGCAGTTGGCGATTGGGATGTGGCGGAATTGCTTAAAAGTGCCGGCCAACATGCACAATTGTCCGGCGAGAAGTTGGTGCCTCATGTGACAACTGATAAACCATATATCATCAAAGGGGATAAATTTAATGTTGTTTTGGTGGATTTTGGTGTCAAGCATAACATTATTCGCTGGTTGAGCCGAATCGGCTGTTCGGTGCAGGTGGTGCCTGCCACCACTTCGACCGCAGAGATTTTAGCTTTAGCACCGGACGGCGTAATGCTTTCAAACGGCCCCGGCGACCCGAAAGATGTGCCATATGGCGTGGAAACGGTAAAAGGGCTGTTGGGACACGTGCCGATATTCGGCATTTGTTTAGGTCATCAACTGTTAGGCATGGCCTTAGGAGCAACTACCTTCAAGCTGCCCTTTGGGCACCGCGGGGCCAACCATCCGGTAAAGGAATTTGCTTCCGGCAGGGTTTATATAACTTCTCAGAACCATGGCTATGCTATTGACCCTGACAGCGTCAAAGCAGAACGGGCTGAAGTAACTCATATCAATTTAAATGATAATACTGTTGAAGGGCTAAAGGCAGTGGGCCTGTCTGCCTTTAGCGTACAGTATCACCCCGAATCTTCCCCGGGGCCTACGGATAGTGAATACTTGTTTTATCAATTTTTCGATATGATTGAGCGGTTTCGCGGGAAGGGGGAACAATATGAAGCTTAAAGGATTACGAAAAGTTTTGGTTATTGGTTCCGGCCCAATAATAATCGGGCAGGCGGCAGAATTTGACTATGCCGGCACTCAGGCCTGCCATGCCTTGAGGGAAGAAGGTCTTGAGGTGGTGCTGGTAAACTCTAACCCTGCCACCATCATGACTGATAATAATGTGGCAGACCGGGTCTATATTGAACCCCTGACTCCGGAATTTGTTGCTAAGATAATTAAAAAAGAAAAACCTCAAGGGCTGCTGCCCACGTTAGGCGGTCAGGTGGGTTTGAATATCGCCCTGGAGTTAGCGCGTATGGGTGTTTTGGAAGAGGCAGGAGTTAAGCTTTTAGGTACTCCTTTAGAAGCTATAGAGAAGGCAGAGGATAGGGAAAAGTTTAAGAACATGATGCAGGAGATTGATGAACCCATCGCTGAAAGCAGCATTGTATCGTCAGTAGCTGACGCAGTTTCTTTCGCAGAGGAAATCGGTTACCCGGTAATCGTACGACCGGCGTATACCCTAGGCGGTACCGGCGGCGGGGTTGCCCAGAGCCGCAGCGAGTTAGAGGAAATTGCAGGACGAGGACTGAAGCACAGTCCAATTAAACAAATTCTAGTAGAGTTCTCTGTCGCCGGTTGGAAGGAGATAGAATACGAGGTAGTCAGAGATGCCAACAATAACTGTATTACCGTCTGCAACATGGAAAATATTGACCCGGTTGGTATTCATACGGGTGATAGTATTGTAGTTGCGCCGTCCCAGACTCTAGCGGACAGAGAATATCAACTGCTGCGGCGGGCATCGCTGAAGATTATTCGTGCCTTGGGTATTGAAGGTGGATGTAATATTCAATTCGCCTTAGATCCCTGTAGTTTTCAATACTATGTAATTGAAGTAAACCCTAGGGTAAGCCGATCCAGTGCCTTGGCGTCTAAGGCCACTGGTTATCCCATTGCCAAGGTTGCGGCAAAAATTGCCGCTGGTTTGACTTTGGACGAAATTCGTAATGCAGTGACAGGTAAAACCTATGCTTGTTTTGAGCCGGCATTGGATTATGTTGTGGTCAAAATCCCCCGTTTTCCCTTTGATAAATTTGCTTTTGCTGACCGCATTCTTAATACCCAGATGAAAGCGACCGGTGAAGTGATGGCCATTGACCGAACAATTGAGGGAGCGCTGCTTAAGGCGGTGCGCTCTTTAGAAATAGATACTACCGGATTTTGGAATGAGGGGTTGACCCAGGTAGGTGATGAAGAACTCAGGCTAGCATTGGCTAAGCAGGACGACCAACGGTTGTTTGTAGTGGCTGAGGCATTGCGCCGGGGTATAGACTCAGAAGAAATACATGGGGTTACCGGCATTGATATATTTTTCTTGGAAAAAATCAGGCACGTCATGTCAGAAGTTACTGCAGTTCAGGGGCTAAATATGGATCAATTAAGCCCCGACCAGTGGCGCAGTTTAAAACGATTAGGCGTGGCTGATGAGGATTTGGCAGTTTTTTTTAACACAACAGAGGAGTTAATTAGAAATCAACGTCTGGAAATGGGAATAAAGCCTGTCTATAAGATGGTAGATACTTGTGCGGCCGAATTTGAAGCAGAAACACCATATTTTTATTCTTGCTATGACAGCGAAGACGAAGCACTGCCGGAACAGCGTCAGAAAATTGTGGTGTTGGGGTCGGGACCGATTCGGATCGGTCAGGGGATTGAGTTTGATTATTGTTCTGTTCACTCGGTTTGGGCACTGCGTGATGCAGGAGTGCAGACCATAATTATCAATAATAATCCGGAAACTGTCAGTACGGATTTTGATACGGCGGACCGACTATATTTTGAGCCGCTGCGGCCGGAAGAAGTGTTGAATATTCTTGAACACGAACGACCGGATGGAGTTATTGTGCAGTTCGGCGGGCAAACTGCCATTAATTTGGCGGAACCTTTGGCCCGAGCGGGGTGGCAGATTTTAGGTACATCCTTGGAAGACATTGACCGAGCTGAGGACCGGGATAAATTTGAGCAGTTGTTAAACCGTTTAGAAATTCCCCGACCTTCGGGTAAAACCGCTATTTCCGTGTCTCAGGCGCAGACCATCGCGCAGGATATTGGTTTTCCGGTTCTGGTCCGCCCATCCTACGTACTGGGAGGGCGCGCTATGGAAATAGTTTATAATGAGGAAGAATTACTGCAGTATATGCATCACGCGGTGGAAGTATCGCCCCGTCACCCGGTGCTGGTAGACCAGTACCTTATGGGTACGGAAATGGAGGTAGATGCCGTTTCTGATGGTGATGAAGTATTAATACCCGGAATTATGGAGCATGTGGAGCGTGCGGGTGTTCATTCGGGAGATAGTATCGCCGTTTATCCGGCGCATAATATCAAGGACATTGTTCGGGAGCAGATCTTGGATTATACCCAAAAGCTGGCTAGAGGCCTTAGAATAAAAGGGTTATTAAACATTCAATATGTCGTTGACGAAGATAATAAGGTATTCGTCTTGGAAGTAAATCCCCGTTCCAGTCGTACTGTACCGTACTTAAGTAAGGTAACCGGTATTCCTATGATGAAGTTGGCAACGAAGGTGATATTAGGGGAAAATGTAAAAGAGCAGGGCTATGGCACAGGATTACTCAAACCACCAGAGCATGTAGCGGTAAAGGTGCCGGTATTTTCTTTTGCCAAGCTGTTGCAGGTGGACACTACTTTAGGACCGGAGATGAAGTCAACCGGGGAAGTAATGGGGATTGATTCCACCTTTGCCCGAGCCTTATATAAAGGATTGGTGGCAGCGGGCTGTGAGGTGCCGCAGCAGGGCAGCATCTTAGCTACAGTAGCTGATAAGGATAAGCAGGAAGCTCTGCCCCTTCTTGAAATTCTTGCTTCCATGGGTTACGAACTGGTAGCCACCAAAGGAACAGCGGAATTCCTGGCTGAGCAGGGGTTGAATGTGCAGACAGTAAATAAAATCCATCAGGGGTCGCCTAACATTGTAGATCTGATTAGGCGAGGGGATATCCATTTTGTGATTAACACCTTGACTAAGGGTAAGAAACCGGAAAGAGATGGGTTTAAAATTCGCCGGGCTGCAGTAGAGCATGGAATTCCTTGCCTGACTTCTTTAGATACGGTAAAAGTACTGCTGCATGTTCTCACTGCTATGCAGCGGGGTGAGGACTTAACGGTACAAGCAATGCAAGATTATATTCCATGGGAGGGAAATCACTGTGGAGTGTAATAAGGTAGAAATCTTGGCTGTGAAAGCGGTTTCTCAGCATTATTATCTGCTGACATTAATGGCCCCCCGCTTAGCCCGGTCAGTGAGGCCGGGGCAATTTGTGCAGGTGCGGGTGGCAGACGGGCTAGACCCACTGCTGAGAAGACCTTTTAGTGTTCATGATTGGGATGCTAAGCAGGGGACGGTAGCGCTGCTGGTGCAAGTCAGGGGCAAAGGTTCCAAAATGCTGGCAGATAAGCGACCCGGGGAACGATTGGATGTATTAGGGCCGTTGGGGCGAGGGTTTGAAATCAGTGAAACCAAGGGCAGGGCGTTGTTGGTGGGGGGAGGCATCGGTGCTGCACCATTATGGTCATTGGCGCGGCAATTAAAAGATAAAACTTGGGACTTGACAGTGCTGCTGGGAGCGTCAGCAGACAGTTTGCTGGTAAAGGCCGTCGATTTTTCCCACCTAGCTAATACGATAATCGCCACTGACGATGGTTCCGCCGGCATTAAGGGTAAAATAACGAAGCTGCTGCCGTTGGCGGCATCTGATTATAATCAGGTCTATGCCTGCGGACCAAAACCGATGCTCGCTGCATTAGCTGTCTGGACGAAAGCGGCAGGATTTCCGCTCCAAGTATCTTTAGACGAAGTAATGGCCTGCGGCATGGGGGTTTGTCTCGGCTGTGCACAGCCGGTAAAGCACAATAAATCTGTCAATTATGCAAAGGTATGCACCCAAGGGCCGGTGTTTGATGCAGATGAGGTGGTGTGGAATGAATAGTATTAACCTGACAACAAAGCTGGGAGCGCTGACACTGAAAAATCCGGTGGTTACGGCTTCCGGTACCTTTGGTTTTGGGTTAGAATACGCTCAACTTTTTGATATCGGTATGTTGGGCGGGGTAGTGGTAAAAGGATTGACCCTCAATCCGCGCCCGGGTAATCCACCGCCCCGTATAGTAGAAACGCCTGCAGGTTTATTAAATGCAATTGGTCTTGAAAACCCGGGGTTAGAGTCATTTTTGAGAGATACATTACCCTGTTTGAAGGAATATAACGTACCGGTAATAGTGAATATATCCGGCAATACCATTGATGAATACGCAGCCATGGCGGCGGGATTAAACGAAAGTGGTGTGCAGGCTGTGGAAGTGAATATCTCTTGTCCTAACGTTAAACAGGGCGGCATGGTATTTGGTACCAGTCCTGAGCAGGCTGCCCAGGTAACTGCTGCGGTACGGGCAAATACCGCCCTGCCTTTGATAGTGAAGCTGTCCCCAAATGTAACTGATATTGTAACCATTGCCCAGGGTGTTGCTGCAGCTGGCGCAGATGCAATTTCGCTGATCAACACTCTGCTGGGCATGGCAATCGATGTGCAGCGGAAACGGCCGGCGCTGGGGAATGTTTTTGGCGGATTGTCCGGGCCCGCTGTTAAGCCTGTGGCTTTAAGAATGGTATGGCAGGTGTCTCAGGCGGTTGAGCTGCCGATAATTGGTATGGGTGGTATTGCTTCAAGCCAAGATGCCTTGGAATTTATCTTAGCCGGCGCGAGTGCGGTGTCAGTAGGTACTGGAAACTTTATCAATCCCAAACTCACGGTGGAGATTATCGAAGGTTTGGCAGAATACTGTCGCGAAGAAGGTATTAACGATATCAGCGACCTGATAGGCGCAGCATGGAGGAGGCAGTGATGAAAAGAAAAGAGAGAAAACTGATACTGGCATTGGATACGGGCGATAGGCAGCGAGTAAATGACTTGGTTAAGCTGCTATATCCTAGGGTAGATTACTTCAAAGTGGGGCTTGAATTATTCACATCCTTCGGGCCGGAAATTGTCAGCCAGTTAAAACATCAAGGATGTAAAGTTTTTGTAGACTTAAAACTGCATGACATTCCAAATACAGTGGGTAGAGCGGCGGTCTCTTTAGCTAAAATGGGCGTTGATATGCTTAATATTCATTTATCAGGGGGAATAGGGATGAGCAGGGCTGCAGTAGAGGAAGTCCGGCATTATGCGGCGGAACAAGGGGTAGCAGCGCCTTTAATAATCGGTGTTACGGTACTTACCAGCACCGGAATGACGGACTACTCCTCTATGGGCTATACCGATACGCTGGAACGGCGGGTGGTTCGCCTAGCCCAGATGGGCAAGGAAGCTGGTTTGGATGGGGTTGTAGCCTCACCCCGCGAAGCACAATCGATTAGGGCAGCCTGCGGCCCCGATTTTGTTCTTGTTACACCAGGCATCAGACCACTATGGGCAGCAAAGAATGATCAGCAAAGAATTACGACACCGAAGGAAGCTCTAGATTTAGGTGCTGACTATCTAGTGGTGGGGAGGCCCATTACAGCGGCTCAAGACCCGCTCTCGGCGGCGGAAAAGATTTTGGCGGAAATGGAGGGAGAATAATGGAACGGATGTTGGATATTTTTAGACAGAGTGAGGCTTTGCTTGAAGGACACTTTATTTTGACTTCCGGTAAGCATTCTAACCGATATATTCAATGTGCCAAAGTACTTCAGTATCCTCATTATGCAGAAATTCTCGCGACAGAGTTAGCAGAACAGGTAAGAGGATATAATGCTTCGGTAGTAATCGGACCAGCCATGGGCGGCGTGGTATTAGCCCAAGAAGTGGGTGGGCAGTTAGGGGTACGCGCTATTTTTAGCGAGCGGGAGCAGGGTAATATGACCTTGCGCCGGGGTTTTGTAATTAATCCCGGTGAAAGAGTTTTAGTGGTGGAAGATGTAATAACCACCGGCGGTTCAGTAAAGGAAGTTGTCCAACTGGTTAAGGATGCCGGCGGTATTCCGGTAGCAGTGGCAGTATTGGTTAATAGAAGCGGAGGTAAGGGGAACTTTGGTATTCCATTACATCAGTTGATAAGCCTGGAGGCAGTTGCATACATGCCTGAACAATGTCCTCTTTGCGAAGGGGGCACTCCGGCGGTAAAACCGGGCAGCAGGAACATTGGTTCTTAATTGAGAGATACTTCCAAACTGTTGCCGAAAAACCCAAACATGTATAGAATGGTAATAGGTGATTTAAATGGAAAAGAAAGTGGTTTTATGTGTAATAGATTCCTTTAACCCTATAGTTTTGGAGGATTGTTTTCGCCGGGATTGGGTACCGGCGTTACAATTTTTGCGTAATAATGGTTTCTATCATAAGGACTGTGTGTCAGTTTTTCCTACCATGACGCCTACAGCGGCGGCATCCATTGCCACCGGGCACCACCCCGACCGTCATGGTATTGGCGGCTTTATTTGGTATCATCCCACTGAGAAACGGATTGTTAACTATGGTGCCACCCCGATGGCGATAAAGCAAATCGGCGCAAAACAGGTAATCAAAGAGTTAATATATAATCTCAATACCAGACATTTAAGTCCATCAATACCTACACTCTACGAAGCTTTGAATTCACAGGGTGTCTCCTCAGGCTGTATTAACTTCTTTGTGAACAGGGGTTATCACTCTTATGACGCCGTGATTCCTTTCAGCCTTCGTCTGCTGACGCGTTTTCAATTAAAGACCCAATCCATAAAGGGGCCGGATGAACTGATATTAGGAAAGGTAGTATGTCCTAAGTGGCTTAACCCGAAAGGTGCGCCGGCTGCACCATGGAATAAGTTTGGGGTTAATGACCTTTTTTCCGGATATGCTTTGAAAGAAATGATCAAAAAAGACAGACTTCCTTCGTTTACCTTAGCATATTTTCCTGATACTGACGCAATGGCTCACGACCATGGTCCGATGCGCACCCATAAGAGTATTCGGCGGGTGGATAGACAGCTGGCCGGGGTGCTTAATTTATTCGGCAGCTGGGATAAGGCATTGGAGGAGATTGCTTTTATAGTGGTGGGCGACCATTCCCAGACGCTAATTGGTAAAAGTCGGCGCCATTTGATTGATTTGGTTGAGAAGTTTGATAAGCTTGACCAATTGCGGTTGGGCAGCCGGCATCAAAATGAAACTCTGGCAATCAGTCCGAACGAACGTATGGCTATCGTAAATTTTCCCACGGGAGATACGGTCATTCGGGAAACGGTGATTAGAATTCTTGCCCGGGATTATCGTATTAGTCAGGTAATGTGGAAACAGGGTGACGAATATCGGGTGGTTCAGGGAGGAAGTGGTCGAAAATTAGCTTTCAAACCTGGCGGGAACTATTGGGATCGTTATAATCAGGATTGGTCCTGGCATGGGGACCTGAAGGTACTTGATATGAGGTTACAAGATTGTCAGCTGGTGGATGGAGATTACCCCAATGCATTTTATCGTGTCAAAGCGGCTTTGGAAAGCAGCCCCGGAGCGGTATTTTTATCGGCGTTACCCGGCTATGAGTTTAAAGGTGAACATGCTCCCCTTCATCCTGGCGGCGGTAGTCATGGTTCTCTGCATAAGGAGGATTCGTTAGTGCCCCTTATTATTGCCGGCTTGGAAAAGGATATTTCCAATCCCAGGATTACTTCCTTTATGTCCTATCTGACTGACCATTTTGCAGTAAAGCTTGAGCATCCGCAGAAACTAAAAACGGTAACATAACGCCCGACCGGGTTTTAGGGTCGGGTTTTGTTTTTTATCTTATTTATGAGATAGTGATTGAACCAAGGATAGGTCCGGCGTGGCATAAACTGTTTTTTGGTGGTCGTAGATGACCATACCCGGCTTAGCTCCCCGGGGTTTGCGTACATGTTTTACCAGTGTATAATCTACAGGCACATTGGCAGAGTCCTGTGCTTTGCTAAAATATGCCGCTAATAAAGCAGCCTCTTCCAAGGTGCTTTGGGGTACATCGTCTGATAAAACAATAACATGAGAGCCTGGTATATCTTTCACATGCAGCCATAAATGTTCCGGTTTAGCGGTTTTCAAAGTGATTAAATCGTTTTGCCGGTTGTTTTTACCCACCATAATGGGTATTTCGTCACTGGACAGGTATTGGCGAGGTTGAGAGTAAGGAATGTCGGCTTTTTTCTTTTGTTTCTTATTTTTAGTGTTTTTCTCTTCTATCAAAGCTAATTCAAGTAATTCCTGATAGATTTCCCTCAGGTCCGCTAAACTGTCGCTGGTGCTAATGGCCTGGTGGATGCTGCCCAGATAATCCAATTCGTTAGTTGCTTTTTTCAGGAAGTTGGCCGCAATTTTTCCACCTTGTTTAGCCTTGGCATATCGCTTAAAATACCGTTGGGCGTTTTCTGAAGGACTGAAATTAACCTTTAACGGTACTGTAACAGATTCCCCGGTATAAAAGTTTTCTGCCGTAAGCTCTTGTTGGCCCCGATGCATTTGGTAAATATTAGCGGTGATAATCTCGCCGAATAGACGCATTTGTTCTGCATCTGAAGCATCTTGCAACTTTTGCTTATTAATAGCAATTTTTTTGGAAGTATGAGACATTGCTTTTTCCGTTTGAACTTGAAGCAAATGCCTTAATTCTTTGAATTGCTGTTCCTGGCGTTTGGCTTGGAAATACCTGTCCAAAGCCTGGTTAGCGGAGGGCAGTTGTTCCTTTTCTCCGTTAAGGTGCTGCAGATTGAAGATGCTGTACGCCGTATAACCGTCTTTATTCCTTATCAAGGTCGGCTGATATGAATTGTTTTTGGCTTCCTGCAGCAATTCTTGGAGTGACTGCCACAGGCGGCTGAATTCATATTGGCCGCATTGATCAACTGTTATCGTTGAAGATAGATCTGCCCGGTCAACTGCCTCTTTACAACTTTGAGGGCTGAAACCGGCCAAAATAATCAGCAGGGCGCGGTGAAGCTGTTTGTCCAGGCCCACTCGGAATAACATCTCGACCATCATATCCTCAGTGAGACTGAAGGGGTCAAGTTTTTCCTGGGCCGGCGGCGGGATATAGGGAAGCCCGGGAAGCACCTCGCGATAATGGTTAGTAGCACCGGAAAAACGTTTCGCAGAATCCATTATCTGCATAGTTTCATTCAGAAGCAGGATGTTGCTATGTTTACCCATCAGCTCACATTGAAGTATGCGGGTGGTGGGTTCGCCGAACTCGTCAAAGGCAGCAATTTTCAAGCTAACCATTCGTTCTAAGCCATGTTGTTCAAAGTTTACTATTCTACCGCCTTCTAAATGTTTACGGAGCAGCATACAAAACGCCGGCGGCTGCAGTGGATTAGTAAAATGATCTTCTGTGATGTGCAGACGTGCTCCGTCCGACGCAGCTGATATCAATAAACGGCGGTTTTCCCGCCCAGAGCGGATGTGCATGAGCAGCATTTGTTTGGTGGGTTGATAGATTTTATCTATCCGACCGTTAACAAGTTCCTTATTTAGTTCCTTTGTTACCACATGAAGCATTAAACCATCAAATGCCATTATCTTACCTCGCAGTATCTATTGGTCTCTTTGTCAGTATATCTTGTTTAATGAAACAGTGCAATTCAACCAGTTGCTAAGAAAATCTCAAAAATGAGAGTTTTTAATTGGGGATCCAATCGTGGAATTTTAGCAAAAAACAAAAAAATTGTTATTTGTAAAGGAAAGTGGTATCTTTTAAAGAACTAATAAATTATATATGTCTATTATCAAAGTTTGTTATGCTGTATGCAGAAACCGGGCTGTGGGGCACTGCGGCCTGAGTATACTGATAAAACCTATAGAAAAAGAAAAGGGAGTGATGCTAAGTGGGAAAAACTATTAAGACGATGGATGGTAATACTGCTGCTGCTCATGTGGCGTATGCCTTTACTGATGTAGCAAGTATTTACCCAATCACACCGTCTTCGCCTATGGCTGAGGTGATTGACGAGTGGAGCGCCCACGGAAGAAAGAATATTTTCGGCCAAGAAGTCAGTGTGGTGGAACTGCAATCTGAGGCTGGAGCAGCCGGGGCGGTACATGGCTCATTAAGTGCCGGAGCATTGACCACAACCTTCACAGCTTCTCAGGGGTTATTGTTGATGGTGCCAAACATGTATAAGATTGCGGGTGAAATGCTTCCAGGGGTATTTCATGTAAGTGCTCGCGCTTTGGCTTCTCACGCTCTGTCCATCTTTGGCGACCATTCTGATGTAATGGCCTGCCGGCAGACCGGTTTTGCCATGCTGGCCTCAGGCAGCGTTCAGGAAGTTGCGGACCTTGCTGGAGTAGCACATTTGGCCTCCATCAAGTCAAGACTACCATTTATGCACTTTTTTGATGGTTTCCGTACCTCTCATGAGGTACAAAAGGTTGAAGTGCTTGATTACGAAGATCTTGCCAAATTGACGGATATGGACGCCGTCAAGCGGTTTAGACAAGATGCTTTAAACCCTGCACACCCGGTTACCAAGGGTACGGCTCAAAACCCGGATATTTTCTTCCAGGCCAGAGAAGCATCTAATAAGTTTTATGATGAACTGCCTGACATAGTCAATGAATACTTACAGGAAATCAGCAAGTTGACCGGTCGGGAGTATCGACCGTTTAACTACTATGGTGCTCCTGACGCGGACCGAGTGATTATCGCTATGGGCTCTGTTTGTGATACCATCGAAGAAACTGTTGACTACCTGTTGGCTAAAGGAGAAAAAATTGGTGTAATTAAAATCCATTTATACCGGCCCTTCTCCGAGAAATACCTGCTGCAGGTAATGCCTGAAACGGTAGAAAAAATCGCGGTGATGGACAGGACTAAAGAACCGGGTGCCGGTGGAGAACCTCTTTATCAAGATATCCGGTCACTGTTCTATCGAAAGGAAAAGGCACCATTAGTAGTGGGGGGGCGTTATGGTCTTGGTTCAAAGGATACCACTCCTGCCCAAATCAAAGCAGTATTTGACAATTTAAAACAGGATCAGCCTAAGGACGACTTTACAGTAGGCATTGTCGATGATGTAACGTATACATCTTTGCCGGTGGGTGAAAAGATTAATACTATCCCCGCGGGAACAATCAGCTGCAAATTTTGGGGTTTAGGTTCTGATGGTACTGTTGGTGCTAATAAAGAAGCGATCAAAATCATCGGTGATAATACTGACATGTATGCTCAAGGATATTTTGCCTATGACTCGAAAAAGTCCGGCGGTGTGACAATCTCCCACTTGAGATTTGGCAAAAATGCCATCAAATCCACTTATTTGATAGAGCAGGCGGACTTCGTGGCTTGTCATAATCAATCCTATGTTTACAAATATGATGTGGTGGACGGACTGAAGTCCGGCGGCACATTCCTTTTGAACTGCCAGTGGACTGCTGATGAGCTAGAAGAAAATCTTCCCGCATCCTTAAAAAAATACTTGGCGGAAAACGATATCAACTTTTACATTATTAATGCCGTAGACATTGCTAGGAATGTTGGCCTTGGTGGTCGAATCAACATGATCATGCAGTCTTCATTTTTTAAGTTGACTGAAGTAATTCCTTTGGATGATGCAGCGAAGTATTTGAAGGATGCAATTAAAAAAGCCTATGGTAAAAAGGGTGACCAAATTGTCCAAATGAATTGGCAGGCGGTTGACCAAGGCATCGAGGCAGCACAAAAGATTGATATTCCTCAATCCTGGGCGGACGCTGAGGACGCGGCTGCGGCCACGGCTGAAGAAGAAGTGCCTGAGTTTGTTAAAAATGTTATGGTACCTATGAACCGCTTAGAGGGGGACAAACTTGCGGTAAGCACCTTTGTCGGTCGGGAAGACGGTTCTTTCCCTCAAGGTACAGCAGCATACGAGAAACGAGGCATTGCAGTACAAGTACCCCGGTGGACTGGAGAAGGATGCATCCAGTGTAACGATTGCTCATTGGTATGTCCTCATGCGGCGATCAGACCGGTACTGTTAACGAAGGAAGAGGCGGACAAAGCACCGGCAGGTTTTGACACAGCAGATGCTATCGGTAAGAAGTTTGCCGCTCATCAGTTCCGGGTGCAGGTAAGTCCTTTAGATTGTTCCGGTTGTGAAAACTGCGTAAATGCTTGCCCGGTAGAGAATGCTTTAGAACTAGAAGATCTAAATAGTGCAGCGGCAGCACAGAATAGCAATTGGAAATTTGCTCAGACTGTCAGCAGTAAGGCTGACTTAGCCGGAAATAATACCACTAAGGGAACTCAATTTTCCCAACCGCTCTTGGAATTTTCCGGTGCTTGTGCCGGTTGTGGGGAGACTCCTTATGCCAAACTATTAACGCAGCTCTTCGGTGACCGGATGATGATCGCTAATGCTACCGGTTGTTCCTCCATCTGGGGAGGTTCGGCTCCGGCAACGCCATATTGCACTAATGCAGAAGGGAAAGGTCCAGCTTGGGCTAATTCACTCTTTGAGGATAACGCGGAATACGGCTTTGGTATGTTCCTTGGTGCCAAGCAAATTAGGCACAGACTGACTGACTTAGTAAAACAGGCCGTAGAGCAAGATATTTCTTCTGAATTAAAGACTGGTTTTCAAGAGTGGCTTGAGGGCAAAGATAATGCCGATGCATCTAAAGCTGCGGCTAAAAAGATTGTTTCCCAGTTGAAAGCTGACAGCGACAGTGCCGTATTGGCAGAAATATTTGAGAAGCAAGATTATCTGATTAAACAATCTCAATGGATTTTTGGTGGTGACGGCTGGGCTTACGATATTGGCTACGGCGGTTTAGACCATGTATTGGCATCCGGTGAAAATGTAAATGTATTCGTATTTGATACCGAGGTTTATTCTAATACCGGTGGTCAGGCGTCCAAAGCATCACCTACTGCAGCAGTGGCTAAATTTGCTGCAGCCGGTAAGAGAACAAAGAAAAAGGATTTAGGTATGATGGCCATGAGTTACGGTTATGTCTACGTTGCTCAGGTAGCTATGGGCAGCAGCAAGTCGCAACTGTTAAAAGCAGTTAAAGAAGCTGAAAGCTATGACGGGCCTTCTTTGATTATCGCCTATGCACCATGTATTAATCACGGTATTAAGGGTGGTTTGACCAATACCCAGCTGCAGGAGAAAAAAGCTGTGGAAGCCGGCTATTGGCATTTATATCGCTTCAACCCGTTATTGAAAGAAGAAGGTAAAAATCCCTTTAGTCTGGACTCTAAGGAGCCCAAGGGTTCCTTCCGTGACTTCCTGCTTAGCGAAGTACGCTATTCCTCGCTGGTAAAGACCTTCCCCGAAGCTGCGGAAGCCTTATTTGAAAAAGCAGAGCGGGATGCGAAAGAGCGTTACAAAAACTATAAGCAGTTAGATGCTTAAGACTAGGCAGTAGGACACATTAGTTTCAAAACAACCGCCCTTTTCTCTAGAGAAAAGGGCGGTTCTTTCTACGAGGAGGTTTAAAATGAAATACCAGGAGGCAGGTATCGGCCGTACATTTGTATTGCGTTTAGAACACGAAGATCGACTGCCGGACACGTTGGAGCTCTTTGCACAAAAGAAAGGAATTCAATCGGGATTGGTCTTTTTCTTGGGCGGGGCCGCAGGAGATAGTAAGGTGGTAGTTGGTCCTGAAGATGGCTTAGCCGACCGAATTGTACCTATGATTACCTCACTTGCCGGCACCAGTGAGGCGCTGGGAGTGGGCACGATTTTTCAAAATACAGCAGGAACAGCTAAGCTGCATCTGCATTCCGCCTTTGGGCGGGGAGAAGAGACGGTTACCGGTTGCACCAGGGAAGGGGTAGACATCTGGCATATTGGCGAAGTGGTAATCCTGGAACTAGTGGGAATTAACGCTGAGAGACAAATTGACCGGGAAACCGGCTTTGAACTGTTGGAATTAAAGGAATAAAACATGCCTGTCATTTTTTCGCTAAGCCCCGAATATCAATGATTAAAGACTAGCTATTTGTGACGGGGGGAAAGGTATGGGAGAAAATTGGTACAATCTTGAAGTGGAAGAAAGTATGAAGAAGTTGAAGACCTCAGCAAAAGGACTAAAAGAAAAGGAAGCGAAAAAACGGCTGGAACAGTATGGGCCTAATCGGATAAAGGAACAAAAGGGCAAGTCGCCGGTATTGATGTTTTTAGGTCAGTTTACTGACTTTATGGTACTGGTGTTAATTGCTGCCACTGTGATTTCGGTAATGCTGGGTGAGATAGCCGATGCAGTGACCATCTTGGCAATCATTATTTTAAATGCCGTATTGGGTTTCATCCAGGAGTTCAGAGCGGAAAAATCCATGGAAGCGTTGAAACAACTTACTGCACCCGAGGCTAAGGTGATGCGAAACGGCGAGGAAACAAAAATACCGGCCGCCAAATTAGTCCCCGGCGATATTATAATACTGGACACCGGTGATAGAATTCCGGCGGACTGCCGTCTTTTAGAAGGAAGTAACCTTCAGTTGGAGGAATCTGCTCTCACAGGCGAATCAGTACCGGTGAAAAAAGTCAACAGTGTCATCACCGACAATCGGGTGGCATTAGGTGACCAGGAGAATATGCTATTTATGGGTACCAGTATAACTCGGGGCAGGGGGCACGCCCTGGTAGTGGGAACGGGAATGAATACAGAGATGGGTAATATCGCAGGCATGATGCAGGAAGTGGGAGACAGCGAAACCCCGCTGCAGCGCAGGTTAGCGGGGTTGGGCCGATGGCTGGTATTTTTCTGTATTTTGGTGTGCGTGGTGGTGGTAGTAACCGGTATACTCCGCGGAGAGCCTGTTTATCGTATGTTTCTGGCCGGGGTAAGTCTGGCAGTGGCAGCTATTCCTGAAGGGCTTCCCGCCATAGTTACCGTAGCACTGGCTATCGGTGTACAAAAGATGATTCGCCGCAATGCAGTTGTTCGGCGGCTGCCGGCGGTAGAGACTCTGGGTTGTGCTACTGTAATATGTTCCGATAAAACTGGCACGCTGACCCAAAACCAGATGACGGTACGCCGCTTATGGCTGGGCAAAGAACATGAAGTCAGCGGTGACGGATACGAACCCAAGGGTGAATTTTCTATCTTGGGGAAGAGGGTAAAGCCTAAAGGACAGTTGGAAACAGCATTAAAAATTGCTGCGGTATGTAATAATTCTAATTTAACTAAAAACGGGATTAAGGTTGGCGGCTTGTTTCGTAAAAAAGAGTCCACTTGGCATATTAACGGTGACCCTACTGAAGGAGCACTATTGGTAATGGCAGCCAAAGGAGGAATTTGGAGGGAAAGTGTAGAAAAGAAAGAACAGCGTATTTATGAATTGCCCTTTGATTCCGACAGAAAACGTATGACTGTTGTTATGGAAGATGGCAAAGGAAATAGGACTGCTTATACCAAAGGCGCTCCGGATGTGATATTAAAGCGATGCAGCCATTTCCTGCAAGATGGAGAAGTTCGGGTAATGGACAGCAAAATGCGAGATGTTATTAGCGATGAGAACACGCTGCTGGCAGGCCAGGCACTCCGTGTGCTTGCTCTAGCCTATCGACCTGCTGACCGGTTGGACGAAGAGGAACTTGAGTCGGAAATGGTCTTTGTGGGGCTCGCAGGAATGATAGACCCACCTAGGCCCGCGGCGGTAAAAGCAATCGACACCTGTAAACAGGCCGGGATTATGCCGGTGATGATTACAGGTGACCATCAAGCCACTGCTTGGGCCATTGCTCGGGAGATGGGTCTGCTTACCGGGGATAAAAAGGTACTTACCGGCAACCAGCTGGACCTTTTATCTGACCAGGACTTAGCCGGAGAAGTAGAACAGGTGGCGGTATATGCCAGGGTATCGCCTCAGCATAAACTACGAATTGTGCGGGCATTAAAGGACAAGGGTCATGTAGTAGCTATGACTGGTGACGGTGTTAATGATGCGCCAGCGGTGAAGGAAGCAGACATCGGTGTCGCCATGGGTAAGACAGGTACCGACGTTACCCGGGAAGCATCAGACATGGTGCTCACCGATGATAATTTTGCTACTATTGTGGCGGCCATTGAAGAAGGCCGCGCCATTTATGATAATATCCGCAAGTTTATCCGTTACCTCCTATCATGTAATGTAGGTGAAGTACTGACCATGTTTTTTGCAGCTTTGGCGGGACTGCCCCTTCCACTGCTGCCCATTCAGATATTATGGGTGAATCTGGTCACTGACGGATTACCTGCTATGGCGTTAGGGGTAGATAATGCGGATAAGGATGTTATGCTGAGGTCGCCTAGACATCCTAAGGAAAGTATTTTTTCCCGGGGTTTGGCTTCGAAGATTATGTCTAGAGGTTTTCAGATTGGGTTAGGCACACTGTTGGTGTTTACCCTGGGCGTGTGGTTGGGTGACGGTGAACTGGCTGCTGCAAGAACCATGGCTTTTGCCACCCTGGTTTTCTCTCAGCTGTTTCATGTCTTCGATTGCAAGTCGGAACGGTACTCGCTTTTTCAGGTAGGTGTTTTTTCCAATTCCTTTTTGGTAATTGCAGTGACCTGTTCTGTGATAATGCAGCTAAGTGTAATTTATCTGCCATTTTTCCAGCCAATCTTTAAGACTGTGCCCTTAAATTTGTTTCATTGGTGCGTAATTTTACTGGCTGCAGGATGGCGTACCTTTGGGTTGGCCATATACCATTATGCTTGGCGCCCGCTGGCTCGAAGGTTGGTATTTTTAAAGGCATAAAATTACCTGTGGCGGTAATAATGACAATGACCGATATGTTTCGGGAGGTAAGCAATGATGGACTTTATCAAAATGCACGGTTTGGGAAATGACTTTATCATGGTAAATGATATGGACGAAAATATTGCGGAAGGGCGTTTGCCGGAGCTAGCGACAAAATTATGTGATCGTAAGTTCGGTATCGGTGCTGACGGTTTGGTGTTGATGCTGCCGTCCACGCAGGCGGATGTACGCATGCGAATTTTTAATCCAGATGGCTCAGAGCCGGAAATGTGCGGCAATGCCATTCGTTGTTTCGCCAAACTGGCCTGGGAAGAAGGAACGGTAAAAAAAGAGGCTCTAACCGTAGAAACTTTAGCCGGTATTATTAAACCCCGACTGCTGCTAAAGGGTAGTGACATAGAAGCAGTACGTGTGGATATGGGAGAGCCCCGCCTAGAGCGCGGGGAAATCCCCATGTCCGGGACCGGGACAAGTCCTGTAGCAGGAGAAACCATCAATCTGGCTGATGGTAAGAATTTCCAGTTTACTGCTGTATCAATGGGCAATCCCCACTGTATAATTTTTGTGGACGATATGAATACAGTACAGTTAAAAAATTGGGGAGCCGAACTGGAAAAACACCCGCTCTTTCCTAAAAAGACAAATGTGGAATTTGTGGAGGTTGTCAACGATAGTCATGTTAAAATGCGGGTCTGGGAGCGGGGTGCAGGCGAGACACTAGCCTGTGGTACCGGCGCCTGTGCCACAGGTGTGGCAGCGGCACTGAATAAACACACCGGCCGCAAGGTAACTGTCTCCTTAACAGGAGGAGATTTAGTAATTGAATGGGATGACAAGACTAACCACGTGTACATGACCGGGCCGGCAGCCAAAGTATTTACCGGCCGGGTAGAAATAAAGGAGGAGATTTAAATCAACATGAAAGAAGCCAAGAGATTGCAAAAATTGCCACCCTATCTTTTTGCCAGAATTGAAAAGAAGATTCAAGAAAAAAAGGCCCAAGGGGTAGATATCATCAGTTTGGGAATTGGTGATCCGGACCGTCCGACACCGGAACACGTCATCGACAAATTAGTGGAACAAGCACATAATCCCGAAAACCATGGTTACCCCAGTTCGGTAGGGATGCTTGAATACCGGGAGGCAGTTGCTGATTGGTATAAGAAGCGATTTGATGTGGAATTAGACCCAAAAGAAGAAATAGTTAGCTTAATTGGTTCTAAGGAAGGTATCGGGCACATTTCTTTCTGTTATGTAGATCCGGGCGATATCAATTTGGTACCTGACCCGGGCTATCCTGTTTACGGCATAGGGACCCTGCTTGCGGGGGGCGAGCCATATTATCTGCCACTCAAAGAAGAAAACGGTTTCCTGCCGGACTTAGCTGCGGTACCCGGTGATGTGGCGGACAAGGCAAAGATTCTTTTTATCAATTACCCAAATAATCCAACCGGTGCTTTAGCTGACCTGGATTTTTACAATAAAGTGGTGGCTTTTGCTAAAAAGCACGATTTGATTATCTGCCATGATGCTGCCTACAGCGAAATTGCTTTTGATGGCTACGAGCCGCCAAGTTTTCTTCAAGCGGAAGGTGCCAAAGATGTAGGTATAGAATTTAACTCTCTATCCAAGCCCTATAATATGACCGGTTGGCGGATAGGCTGGGCTGCCGGAAACAAAGAGGTTGTAGAAGCTTTGGGACGAATTAAATCAAATCTTGATTCCGGAGCCTTCCAAGCGATTCAGCATGCTGCTATTGCTGGACTGTCGGGGTCCCAGGACCCGGTAAAGGAAATGCAAAAGGTTTATCAAGAACGCCGGGATGCCGCAATAGATGGTTTAAATAAAATGGGCTGGACTATGGATAAACCCCAAGCTACCTTTTATGTATGGGCCCCGGTACCGAAAAAATACAACTCCAGTGAATTTGCAGAACTAGTACTTGAAAAAGCCGGTGTCATTATTACGCCCGGAATTGGCTACGGTGAAAATGGTGAAGGATATTTCCGTATTGCCCTTACCGTGGAGAAAAATCGTATCGAAGAAGCTTTGCAGCGTATGCAGGAAGCTATCGGTAAGGTGGAATTTTAGGAATAATTAGCTGAATATTGAAAGCAAGAGCATCTATCGTGGTGTATCTTGCTTTTTTCTCTGTTTTTCTTAAAGTTAGGAAGGATTTTACCCAAATAGGTAGAAGTTATTTTTGTTGTCGAAGATGTCAATAATATAAGCAAATGGTTCCTTAAGAGGGTATTTTGAAAGACGATGGAGGAAATCGAATGATTAAGAGTATGACAGGCTATGGACAGGGTGCAGCTATCGGTGGCGGCAAAGCGATAGCCGTAGAGATGAAATCGGTCAATCATCGGTTTTTGGATGTTTCCGTACGTATGCCCCGGCAGTATTCGCTGCTGGAGGAGCGTTTCCGCGGTGTCATCAAGGATAGACTGAACCGTGGAAGGGTAGACATATATGTGAAGATTGAAAATGTTGCCGAAGCGGAGCGAACACTGACCGTTGACAAGGCATTGGCGCAGGCATATTATAATTCAATAATGGAACTAAACCAACTGCTTGGTGTAGATGCCAGTGTATCAGCTTACGATATAGCTCAACTGCCCGATGTTATTCAGCTGGAGAATGACGATGACCTAGATAAGATATGGCCGCCGATGGAGGACGCCTTAAGGCAGGCTCTTGAGCAGATGGTAACTATGCGTGAAAGTGAAGGTGAAAAGCTGCAGGATGATCTGAATGAAAAAAAGGCAACCATTGAAAAATTATTGCAGGATGTGGAACAACGGGCGGGCACTGTAGTAGAAGACTATCGGGGAAGGTTGAAACAGCGCATAAGTGAATTAATGGCAGAAACCCCGGTAAATGAAGAACGTTTGGCTGCAGAAGTGGCTATAATGGCAGATAAGAGTAATGTCAATGAAGAGATTGTCCGCTTAAAAAGTCATTTGGAACAATTGCAACAAACTTTAGAGATAGTTAAACCGGTAGGTCGCAAACTGGACTTTTTGGTACAGGAAATGCACAGGGAAATCAACACCATCGGCTCCAAGAATTACGATCTTAGTCTAGGACGCCTGGTAATTGACATAAAAAGCGAAATAGAAAAAATTCGTGAACAGGTGCAAAACATCGAGTAGGGGGTGCAAAACCTCCTAATTTCATAGATGAGTTTGCTAATTATAGGTGTAATTTTCATTAAAGTTAATAATTAGGTTGGGAGGAAGGGACTATGAGTATTAAATTAATCAATATTGGCTTTGGAAACATTGTTTCCGCTAACCGCATTGTGGCTATCGTCAGCCCAGAATCAGCACCCATTAAGAGAATTATCCAAGAAACCAGGGACAAGGGTATGTTGATTGATGCTACATACGGAAGGCGAACTCGGGCCGTTATCATTACCGACAGTGACCATATCATTCTTTCCGCCGTTCAGCCGGAAACTGTGGCACATCGTCTAACCAGCAAGGAAGCGGCTCAACAAGGTGAAGATAAAGACGAGTAACTTGGGGGAGAAGAAACTTGGCAGAGCAAGGTTTGTTAATTGTTATATCCGGCCCCTCGGGTGCCGGAAAAGGAACTATTTGTTCGAGGATGATGGAAAGTGAACCCGAACTTCGTTATTCCATTTCCGCAACTACCAGACCGCCGCGAAAAGGAGAAGTAGACGGAGAGAATTACTTTTTTCTGGAGCGGGAAGAGTTTGTATCCATGCGTGAAACGGGAGGATTTTTAGAGTGGGCCGAAGTTTACGGTAATTTTTACGGCACACCTCGAAAAAATGTGGAATTAATGCTTAATCAGGGTTATGATATAATTCTTGAGATAGATATCCAAGGAGCCCTGCAAATTAAAGAAAAATTTCCTGAAGGAGTATTTATCTTTATAGAGCCGCCCTCTTTAAAAGAATTAGAAACCAGAATTACCAAAAGAGGTACCGATAGTAAGGATGTAATTGCTCGGCGGATGCAAGAAGCCTCCAAGGAACTTAAATATGTTACCGAGTATGATTATGTCGTAGTGAATGACTGCTTAGAGGTAGCCGTAACTCGTGTTAAATCAATTATTGTTGCGGAGAAGTGCCGCCCTCAGCGAAAAAGATTAACATTGACTAATGAGGTGATGGGAAAATGAATCAACCGCCAATTGATATTCTGCTTAAACGGGTGGACAGTAAATACGCCTTGGTGGTGATGGCCGCTAAACGGGCCAGAATCCTTACAGATGAAAATTTACTGGAACAAGAAAAAACAGTAAAACCCGTAACCCGTGCTCTGCATGAGATTGGGGAAGGAAAATTTACATATGTTCGAACAAAAGACGGTATCAAATAACCAGGTGCTGAGTGGCAAAAGCGCAGTGGTCGCGGTAACCGGCGGTATAGCCGCATATAAAGCGGCGGATATGGTAAGCAAACTTAAAAAACTGGGCGCAAGGGTGCAGGTGATCATGACCGCAGCCTCAAAAGAGTTTATCACCGCGACAACTTTAAGTACCCTATCCGGTAATCCCGTGCTGGATGATTTATTCGGCAGCCCGGGAGAGGTCAGTCACATAGATGTGGCTACCACTGCCGATATAGTGGTGATTGCGCCCGCTACTGCAAATATTATCGGTAAACTTGCCCATGGTATTGCTGACGATTTTGTCAGCACAGTAATGCTTGCGGTACAATGTCCGGTAATAATTGCTCCGGCTATGAACAATGCGATGTTTTTAAACCCGGTTGTTCAGGATAACCTTGATGCCCTACAGACAAGAGGCTATCAGGTGGTACAGCCTGATAGCGGCAGGCTTGCCTGTGGTACTGACGGGCCCGGCCGTCTTGCGCCGGTGGAAACGATTTTGGAATTAGTGCAGAAGAATTTCGCACAGCGGCGGGATTTAACAGGAAAGAAGATACTGGTTACCGCAGGGGGTACGCAGGAACCTATCGACCCGGTGCGATATGTAGGTAACCGCAGTTCAGGAAAGATGGGTTTTGCCGTAGCCGCTGCCGCTGCTTTAAGGGGCGCTGAAGTGGTGCTGATTCATGCAAATACCCACCTCCCCATACCTACGGGGGTTACCGCCGTGGCGGTAAGCACTGCTGATGAGATGCTCCGGGCAGTTTTAGATTATTGTTCCCATAGCGACGTGGTTATTAAGGCGGCAGCGGTGGCCGATTACAAGCCGGCACGGCAGGCAGATTCAAAGATGAAAAAGGAAATTAACAATTTGGCGTTAACGTTGGTGCCGACGACTGACATTTTGGCGGAATTGGGAAAAAGAAAAGGCAAGCAGATATTAGTGGGCTTTGCCGCTGAAACTGATGACCTTTTGGCAAATGCCAAGAAGAAAATACAGCGGAAAAATCTTGATTTGATTGTGGCTAATGATGTAAGTCGTACAGATATTGGTTTTGCAACTAACGAAAACCAGGTAACTTTTCTTTACGCCGATGGCAGGCAGGAAACATTGGCCAAAATGAATAAGAATTTGGTGGCCCAGGAAATTATGGACCGCGTTATTGATATTATCGCAGCAAGATACCCAGCGGGGAAAGAGGAGTGATTAATGGTGAGAAAATTATTCACATCAGAGTCCGTAACCGAAGGGCATCCGGATAAAATTGCTGATCAAATATCCGATGCCGTATTAGATGCAATTTACGCCCAGGATCCAATGGCCAGAGTTGCCTGTGAGACGGCAATCACCACTGGTCTGGTACTAGTCACCGGTGAGATTACTACTAATTGTTATGTTGATATTCCCAAAGTGGTTCGGGAAACCATCAGAGAAATCGGCTACACCCGAGCAAAATTTGGCTTCGACTGCGATACCTGTGCTGTACTGACAGCAATAGATGAGCAGTCAACGGATATTGCCATGGGCGTGGACCGGGCGTTGGAAGAGAAAGAAGGCAGCCTGTCTGAAAAAGAAATTGGTGCCATTGGCGCCGGTGACCAGGGTATGATGTTTGGTTATGCCAGCAATGAAACGCCGGAATTGATGCCGCTGCCCATTTCATTGGCCCATCAACTGACGCGCAAACTTGCAGAAGTACGTAAAAGTAGAGTAATTCCTTATCTTCGCCCTGATGCAAAATCCCAGGTAACAGTGGAATACGAGGGTGATTTACCGTCAAGAGTGGATACAGTGGTAATATCCTCCCAGCATCGTCCCGATTTGGCGATGGAAACCTTAAAAGAAGATATTATGAAATACGTTATAAAACCGGTTGTGCCCGAGGAATTATTGGATGAAGACACTAAATTTTTTATTAATCCTACCGGTCGTTTTGTTATTGGTGGTCCCCAGGGTGATTCAGGTCTTACCGGCAGAAAGATTATTGTAGATACCTATGGCGGTATGGCCCGGCACGGCGGCGGCGCCTTCAGCGGCAAGGATCCCACAAAGGTAGACCGTTCCGCAACGTATGCTGCGCGGTATGTGGCTAAGAATATTGTGGCTGCCAGGCTGGCTGACCGCTGCGAAGTACAGCTGGCCTATGCCATCGGCGTCGCTAAACCCGTCTCAGTCCGGGTAGATACTTTTGGCACAGGTAAGGTAGATGATGAAACTTTAGTTAAATTAGTAGAGAAACACTTTGACCTGCGTCCTGCAGGTATTATCAAAGAACTGGATTTGAGAAGACCTATCTATAAACAGACTGCTGCGTACGGACATTTTGGTCGTAATGACCTGGATCTGCCTTGGGAACGCACTGATAAGGCAGAAATACTTAGTCGAGAAGCAGGTTTGTAAGACATTCGGGCGCCTGAAAGCAGGTGCCCGTTATTTTTTCTGATTAATTGCCGGTCAGTGCGATAATTTACAATCTTTTGGAATAAAATTTTGGCAAGGAGGGAGAAAGAATGACTAAAGTTACCATAGATACTGCCTTGGAGCAGCATCACCTGCAAAAACTAATAAAGCAATTTCCTCAGGCTGAGTTTTGCCTATGTGAGGAACTAGCAGAGGAAAAGGAGCTTTTACTTGAAACTGAAGTGTTGGTTACATACGGTTGGAAGTTAACAGCAGAACTGGTGCGGCGGATGCCGAAATTAAAGTGGATTCAGGCACTCCGGGCTGGAGTTGATAACTTTCCTGATGGAGAAATAACTAAGCAGGGAATTGTGGTTACCACGGTCAGGGGAATTCACGGTATACCGATGGCAGAGCATGCTTTTGGCATGATGTTGTCCTTTAGCAGAGAGTTATTGGCTTTTAGGGGTGCCCAAAGCCAGAAGCAATGGAGACGGGATATGTCGCCGAACGAAATATACGGGATGACCTTAGGGGTGGTGGGTACGGGAAGTATCGGTCGGGAAGTAGCTAGGCGAGGCACAGCATTCGGTATGATGGTTTTAGGGGTTAATACCAGCGGAAATCCGGTTGATGGAATTGAAAAGATGTTTAGCGCGAAGAAGCTGGAAGTGCTTCTTAAACAATGCGATTACGTAGTAGTAACTCTGCCGCTAACCGACGCGACATACCATATGTTTGGCGAACAAGAGTTTAGCCAGATGAAATCAACCGCCTACTTTATAAACCTGGCCCGGGGACAGGTAGTGGAGGAGCCTGCTATGGTAAAGGCATTGCAGGAAAAAGAAATTGCCGGGGCAGGCCTGGATGTCTTTGAAGAGGAACCACTTTCACCTAACAGCCCTTTATGGGAAATGGAGAATGTCCTAATAACTCCCCACCTGGCTGCTTTATCTCCGCGCTATACCACTCGGGCAGTGGATGTATTTGCGACAAATTTAGCTGCATATCTAGCAGCCGAATCCCTGCATAATGTAATGAACTGGAAAAGGGGATATTGAAGCCAAATCTAGAGCATGCAACTTGACAGCGAAAATGCAATATAGTAGAATTGAAAGTGACAATTTTACTTGAGGAGGCATTTCAAAATGGATAAGAAGGTACAGATTCAGGTGTTTGGTTCACGTTCTTGGGACGCATGCAATAGCGGCGGTTGAGGCCCCAAACAGACTCAGGAAGAACTCACCGGTCTGGTGAGAAAGATGGTAATGGACCAATATGGTGACACTGTGGAAATGACTTACATTGATGTTAGCGATGACGCAGTAAATGATTATCCCGAGGTTAAGCCTCATTTGGATCATCCCGGGACACCACTGCCAATTGTTGCTTTAGACGGTGAACCTAAATGGGCAGGAGCAATTTCCTACCACCATATCGTTAAAGAACTGCAAAGCCTAGGAGTTGCATAACAGGAACAGGTCTTTTTTAAGGCCTGTTTTTTTTGTCAGTACAAGAAAAGGTATTTTTTAATGCACCGAAGGGATGAAAACGTTTCCTTGTTGAAGGTTAAAAAGCAAGTTTTGTCGAAATATAACAGTGAAAGTTAATAAAGATAAAAACAAAAGAAAGGTCTGAAGCCAGTTGGTAGAAGCGATTATCGAGATGCAGGGAGTTTCCTGGATACGGGACGGTATAAAAATTCTAAAAGGCATTGAGTGGCAGGTACGCCCAGGGGAGAACTGGGCAGTGATGGGTCTAAATGGTTCAGGGAAGACAACTTTGTTGGATATTATTAATGGCTATATATACCCATCCCTTGGCCGGGTTACTGTCTTGGGTCATACATTCGGTGCCAGTGATTTGCGGGAAATGCGCAAATCTATCGGATTGGTCAGTTCATCACTGCAGGAAAAGCTTTACCTCAATGAGACGGCAGCAGAAATAATCTTATCAGGATGTTTTGCCACCATCGGCCTTTATCAGCTTCCTGGAGACAAGGAAAAACATCGAGCCGAAGAAATCATGGCAGAACTCGAGTGCAGTCATTTTGCCCATCGTCGTTACAAGACCCTGTCTCAAGGGGAAAGGCAAAAGGTAATGATTGGACGGGCGCTGGCTTCTTCACCAGATCTACTGATACTGGATGAACCCTGCTCCGGCTTGGATTTATTTGCGCGGGAGCAGCTGCTGGATACCGTGGAGCGCATTTCAAGGATTGAGAACCCGCCCACCTTAATTTATGTCACTCATCACGCTGAAGAAATTTTACCGGCCTTCAGTCATACATTATTGATGCGTCGGGGTGAAACATTCGCAGCCGGTGAGACCGGTGCGATACTGACCGGGGATAGCCTTTCTGAATTTTTCGAACGTCCGGTTGCCGTTAAGTGGCGGGATGGCAGGGCATGGATTGATATTGACAGGTGTTAATTTTTTTAAAGGGGAAAGTTTGTATGTTACAGAAAGGCTTGATGAAAAAAATTAAGGTATTGGCTCTGCTTGCCGTGTTAGGTGTGGTGGGGGTTCTCTCTATAAATTTTATGATTAAATTTGGTGGGGAGAAGCATATCTTTCCCGCGCAGCGAATTGAGCCGGTGCAGGCAGCTATTGTCCTTGGCGCCAGGGTCTATTCGGATGGAAGGGTGTCCCCGATGCTGGCGGACCGATTGAACAAGGCAATTGACTTATATCAATCCGGAAAGGCAGAAAAACTACTTCTTAGCGGTGATCATGGGCAAAAATCATACGATGAAGTAAATACCATGCGCCAATTTGTCTTAGAAAAAGGGGTGCCCTCGGAGGATATCTTTATGGATCATGCCGGTTTTAGTACTTATGATTCCATGTATAGAGCTAGGGATATTTTTAATATAGACAGAGCAGCGGTAATAACCCAGGAATTTCATCTGCCCAGAGCAGTATTTACAGCCCGAAGCTTAGGCATTGATGCAGTGGGACTTAAGGCTGACCAGCATACTTATTACGCCGAGAATTATTACGAATTCCGAGAGATTTTAGCACGCAACAAGGCATTTCTACAGTTATTTATCCTGCATTCAACCCCCAAATACCTGGGTGATGCAATACCCATTACCGGCGATGGCAGAGTTACTTGGGATAAATTGTAATGTCATATGCATCTTAGTTGATCATCTAGTTGTCCTCCTCTATGGTCAATGCCTGATCTAGGTCATTGATAAGATCTCCCACGTGCTCGATACCCACCGATAATCTAAGCAGGCAATCTGTGATACCGAGCTCATCGCGTATTTCTTTTGGAATATCGGCATGGGTCTGCTGGCAGGGAAATGTAATTAAGCTTTCTACTCCGCCTAAGCTTTCAGCAAAGGAAATCAGCTTTAACCGGTTTAAAACCGTCCCAATAAGTGCTGGCTGGGCTACCTCAAAAGAAATCATAGCACCAAAACCTGTACAGTTTTTTGTCATGATTTGATAGCCGGGATGTTCCTTTAAGCCCGGGTAATACACACTTTTTACTTGAGGATGTTTCTTTAACCAATGTACCAGTTCAAAGGCATTTTTCTGGCTTTGCTCTAACCGTACTGCCAGTGTTTTAAGCCCTCGAAGCAGCAGCCAAGAATCCTGTGGTCCCAAAATTGAACCGATGGAATTCTGAATGAAGCCCAGCTTTTCTCCTAAGCCCGGGTCTTTTACTGCAATTAAGCCGGCGACAAGGTCGTTATGACCACCCAGGTACTTACTCGCACTGTGAATCACAATATCTGCTCCCAGAGACAGTGGCTGCTGCCAGTAAGGAGTCATAAAGGTATTATCTACGGCTAACAATAAACCGTGGCGCCGGGCAAAATCAGCAATTAAACTGATATCAGCAATTTTCATCATCGGGTTAGACGGGCTTTCAATTAAAATGCCTTTGGTTATGCCCTTAACAGCCTTTTCCATTTGAGCCAAATCACTGGTATTGACGTAGGTCACTTTTAAACCAAGGGAGGCATAGATTTGCTCCAATAGGCGGTAAGTACCCCCATAAAGGTCATTGGACACAATGATATGATCACCGCTTTTAAAAAGGTGGATAAAAGCAGAGATTGCTGCCATGCCTGAAGAAAAGGCCAGCCCGCGGGTTCCCGATTCCAATTCAGCGATACTTTTCTCTACGGCTTCTCGGGTGGGGTTACCAGTTCGGGAATAGTCGTAACCGGTGCTTTCTGTAAGGCCTGGATGTTTAAATGTAGCAGTCTGGTAAATGGGCATGCTGATGCTTCCGGTCTTCTCATTTTTTGACACCCCGGCCCAGACACATTTGGTTTCAATCTTCAATTTGGTTACCTCCTTATGTAGGCAAATAAACCCAACAAAAAAACTCCTCAGATGAGGAGTTTACCGATTCTCATCTGGCAGGAATTGGCACCTTGCAGTCAGCAGGTTGCCGTGGCGTCATGGGGCCTGTCCCTCAACCACTCTTGATAAGAGTTTATTTACATTTGGTGATGTGCATACAATTGTAATATGTAATTCCAAGCATGTCAAATATGAGCAGTACCTAATACCTCCCAGCCTTTTACATCAGAAAAGAGTCTTATCAAATTCGAAGACTTGACTATCAGGGTTTAGAAGAGTAAAATATTTAATGCTGATAAAAAAATATATATTATGTTATGCTGATGTGGCTCAGAGGTAGAGCAGCGCACTCGTAATGCGCAGGTCGTCGGTTCAAATCCGACCATCAGCTCCAGAAAAACGTCGGCCCCGCAAGGGTTTCAGGGTTTGGTGGATATTGGTTCGGGTGAGGCAAAAGTGCTTTATCAAACCGATATCAAACCAAACCCTATTTTTTAGCTTCTTGCAGGTATATCAGTAATGCTAGCAGCTTCTTGTTGTAGTGATGGTGCGACGTGGGAATATATGTTGATTGTAACATCAATTGATGAATGACCTAAACGCTCTTGGACAACTTTTGGATGTACATTATTCAGCAAAAGAGAAGTCGCATGCGAATGCCGCAAATTATGAGGTGTAAGGCCAGGAATCCCTAGTTTCGCAACCATTTTGCGCATGTGTTTTGAGCTTCACGTTTTGAGTATACAGTGCGTGAGATATTTGCCCTTCTGCCAGTTTTAAGGTCAGTATAAGACACCATTACATCATAAACAGTTCCTCTTGTCTTCGTCTCTCGCTCTTCAATATGTCCTCTTGACATCACTCGAACCTCCTTTGGCTTTACCCAGAGGACATCTATTGTATATCACTATTTACTTGAATTTGCAACCACTTCTTTAATGAAACCAAAGGTACACGGATGTGTTTGCCAAGCCGTATAGAAGGTATAATATCGTCGCGTACTAACTCGTAGGCTTTTGTTCTTCCTATTCTTAAGATCTTAGCAACTTCAGGAACTGTAAGTAATACTTTATCTTCAAATAAAGCAAGCAAGGTTTCGTTAGAATTCTTTTCCTCAGTGGATGTAATTTTCCTGTCAGCAATCACCAGTTACTCACCTCCTCGTATACAGACATTAAACAATAGGCGTTTGCAAAACGCCGCAACCCTTGCAAATTCTATCTTTTTTCTTGCTTAGTTATATAGAACTCCTCACTTGTCTTGTGTAAAATATAGTTAACAGGCAATATCTACATTCAACAAGAAAGGAGATCTATTCTGTGAAATTTAAACAATTATCCCTATCTGATATTTATGACGGTTGTCTTGATTTCGTTGATAAGGATAAACCTCGGTTTCTAGCGCTTCTTGAAGAGCATATTCAACTTTCAGAGTATATTTCGCTGAGTTTCTATCAGGCTTTTTACAAGCACTTTGGTCGCAAACGAAAATTTAAGCTTGAGTCTTTTCTTTATGCACTCATCATTCAGAGAATCTTTTCTATTCCTACAGATGCGCTTCTGATTATTTTTTTGAATTTTTCCAAGGAAATCCGTGAATTCTGTGGTTTTTCTAAAGTACCTGATGCATCAAAATTTACACGATTTAAGCAAGATTTTTCTAAACATCTTCAAACACTTTTTGATAACCTTGTTGATCAAACTGAACCTATTTGTGAGCAAATTAACTCAGAACTTGCTTCATATCTCGTCTTTGATACCTCTGGCGTTGAAGCTTACGTTACTGAGAATAATCCTAAGTTTATCAATCGCTTAATCAAGCAGCTTAAGTCTCAATACAAAGGCAACTCTTCTGTTGACCCATACAAAATGGCATACGGCATTATGCCTTCCTGCGCATCATCAAATCCAAATGTCAAACAGCTTTACATCAATGGCCATTTTTGCTATGTCTATAAATTTGGTATGCTCACAAATGGCCTTGGTATAGTCAGAAATATTTCCTTTTTTGATGAAGACTTTATAAATGCACACCCTGAAATCCCAATAGAGAAAAAGTCTGATTCCCCTGATGAAGATAAATCCTTATCCGATTCTAAAGCACTTAAACCTGTTCTGCGCGACTTTTTTAAAACACATACTCATTTTAAACCCAGCACGTTTATTGGCGATGCTGCTTTTGATACAAACGATTCCTATAACTTTTTATTGAAGGATTGTCACTTTTTAAAAACAGTCATTCCTCTGAACGAACGAGGTTCTAAGAACCTCCCTGAACCCGGGTTCAACGAATCTGGACAACCTCTGTGTCCGTTAGATTCTTCTTTACCCATGAAATATGAAGGTAAAGCGCCCTTAAGGAGTGGCGTTGTTAGAGATAAATGGGTTTGCCCAAAAATGAAGTGGAAAGGTTCTAAACGCATTACTTTATGTGAACATCCTTGCTCCGACTCTCCTTCTGGTAGAATGTTTTATACCTATCCTGAAAAAGACTTAAGACTTTATCCTGGCATTATTAGAGACACCCCTGAATGGATTGATATCTACAAAAATCGTTGCGTTATTGAGCAAACCATTCAACACTTTAAATCCAATTTTGGCGTCGCCAACAGAAAAACTACAAATGCTTTAACCATTAAGGCTGACTTACTCCTTGCAGGAATTACTCAACTGCTTACCGTTATTCTTGCAGACAAACTCCATAAACACGAACTCATCAGAAGCCTTAAACCTCTTTTGGCTTAGCAAATCCTTTATACTTGCTCTTTCAACCCGCAAAATACTTGCGGTTATTTGTGCCGAATTTTTTCTGTCCAACCTCTGCTTAAAATTTTCTGTCCTCTTTATTAAACTTTCTGATTAGCTGCCTACGTTAAATTTTGAATTTCGCAATTACCTAAGACATTAAACAATCTATCCTGATGTTCTGCATTCTGGTTCCTTACTACATAAAGGACCAGTTGGTAATTTTAGTATAAGTGTAAAAAGGTAGATACAAATTTGCCAGTAAACGGTTCGTTCGCTCGTGCGTCCTTTTCCTGCCCATCAGGGGGTAGATAATACCTGCGGTGCCTGCGTTAAAACCAGGGGCCGCAGGGCCCCAAAAAGTGCAGGCGGAGAAAATAAGTAACCAACTTAAACAGACTATCGGCTCCTTAAAGAAAACCCTGTTAGGCTCTAATGAAATATCTGCTGGCCAAGTCAACAGGGCGCTTGATGAAGGGAAGTACGTTGTGGAGAACTTTGTCCAGTATCAGCAGACGCTGGGTACAGATCTCGATGATATGAGAGAGCTGACATCCCTTCTTAAAAGGCAGATGCGAAAATTTTAGTCGAAAAAGAATAATCCTGGCGCTGACGGGGGAAAGAGGGGTTTTGTTAGTACCTTTTCTCTCGGTAATACTCCGATTTCCGGAATGCATTCCCAGGAAGACAATTAGCGGCAAAGTAGATGTAAACAGACTGTTAGCATGTACTACGCCTTATTCTAAAATCCCCGACTGCAAAAGAAACTGTTGTAGTCGGGGTTTCTTAATTTTCTAAAGACGGAAGGAGAGGTGCCTTATGGCGCAACAAAAATTCAAGGACATTCAGACCAATTAGTTCAGGCGGCAACGTTGTTTGACAGCCAAGCTACAGACGCTATATTTTCAGTCTAAAAACAAATTGAACCCCCTGTGCTAAAGGGGTTTAATTTTAGAGTTGAAAATATGTTTTCATAGTAAGCGTCCCAAAAAGGTCGTATATCACATCACACAAGAAAGGCCCTCAATCAGTATGGTTGAGGGCCTTACAAATTGATAGGGTAAAGCACTGTAGTTATGTCTCTCTCAGTTTAAATAACGGCGCAAACCACTTTCCTCAGAAATGTCGTTTAAATAACAAAGAGCGCATTAACTCAAGTTAGCTTTCCGTTTGTTTCAGCGAAACAAACAGTTTAAAATACGCTTGCGAAAATTTTTCTTGGTTCTACACATTGCTTAGCTAATAGCTGCAAAATTGTTCTATTTGAATATAGGAATGGAAAAGGAAAAATAAAAGAGCGCCTAAAATTATAACCCCTGCGAATCCTAGTACCAATAACTGAGGCGGCCCCAGTTTATTTAGAATAGTGCTCATTAAAAATCCTTCGATTGCTATTTATGTGTGGTTGAGATCTCTATTTAAGCATTGCCCGGATTTTCCTGGACAGATTTCCTTATCCCTAATACTTTAGCCAAAAGGAACGCTATAAGCCCGGCACCGGCACTAAAAAGCGCCCCCATCTTTGCCGCGCCTTGCACATCAGCACGTACAAAGGCTGCGCCCGCCATAAACAAAGCTACGGTTAGACCCGTTGCTGCTACAACAGCGGCTACCAAAAGTTCTTTTTGCCCCATACCATCAGGTAGTGGAAACCCAATCAGCCTAGCAATGTTAGCCAGAAGAGAAACCCCAATGGTTTTGCCCAGCAGCAGCCCGGCGAAGACAAGCCACGTTGCCGTACCGATGCTAGAAAACTGCACACCGGCATTTGTTAAGCCAAAGAAGAAAAGGCCAAAGTCCACTATTATCTTCCAATCGTGTTCGAAATGCGCCAAAGTGGAAATTTCGTCTTCACATTCATCGGAATCGAAAAGATGGCCGACCGGCCTCACCGGGTGCGGCAAAAACGGGATAACGAATATTAATGCTAAAGCCGGATGCAGGTGGGCGTTATGCAGTCCTGTCCAGCTTAGTACCCCCGGAATTAATAGATAGGGCCAATAGTTTCTGACATTGATTTTTCTCAATGTATATGCCACGAGCATAGCAGCTAAAGTCAACAGTAACCAAATCGGTTCTGTGGGATGCAGCGGATCCGGGTAAAACACCGCAATAATGATTAGACCAATTGCATCGTCTGCTATAGCCAGCAGCAGCAGAAACTTTACTGCGGGATGGCTTGCACCGAAGACAAATCGCGCTATTAGCCAAGCCAGGGCAATGTCTGTAGCCGTGGGAACGCCCCAACCCCTGATTAAATTTGGAGAACCAATTACAGAGTTTAAAATTAAGTACACTGCCACCGGTCCCAAAACTCCGCCCAAAGTGGCAAACAGAGGATTGATGGCTTTTTTTATGGGGTTCAAATCCCCGCCGGGCATGAGACTTTGGACAATTTCGACGCCGGCGATGGCAAAGAAAAAGACCATAAACACGTCGTTAATAAGAAAGTGAAAGTTTACCCCGGAGAATAATTCTTTTTCCATTAGCTCGTGATAACCGTCAGGGGCGATGTTTGCCCAAATTAAGGCTACTATTACACCCGCGATTAAGGGGATGGAAAATTCCCGGAGAAGTTCTACGGTTTTATTTTTCATATTTTCAGATCCTCTCTAGATTACAAAAGTTCCGATCTTTTGTATTTTTTCTTATGGTTATAAAGCAATTCTTAAAAATAAAAATGGTTGAAAAACAAAAAATCATGGAGAAGAACCATGATTCATAAAGATCATCTCCTTTTCCAACGCCTACGAGGTTAGCTGTCGGGTTCGGGTTGGGAAAAGTAACCCTACCTCTACATAGAGGACTCACCCCAGAAAATTGGGTCCCCCGTTCCTAAAGGATTCGGCGATTGCGTTATTAACTTTAGTTTCTACATTAATTCTACGCTTATGATTTATGTAGTCAAATTAATTTAAACTTTAAATAGCGCCAAAATGGTCTATGGTAATATCTGTACCAGCGACGTCTTGACAGATTCCTTGTTTCTTTCTAATTAGACACATTATGCTAAGGAATGCTCGTTAATTTATAATGCTAATGTGAGATAGAAATGTTGCCTCAGAACTTGTAGAGGCAACATTTCTTGATAATCTTTACAATTTTAGAACTTGGCTCACAGTATTTCAACTTCTCAGCGATTGCCAACAATCCTTAACTAGTTTACTGATTGCTACTATTATAGCGGTGAACTCCAATCTACCCAGCCACATACCCAGTATCTCCGCCACTTTTGCCGCTGCCGGCATGTCTGGCCCGGTTATACCCACTGAAAGTCCGACTGTACCCAATGAAGAAGCAAATTCAAATAATGAATCTCTTAAACTGAAGCCGCTAAACATGAGCACCAACACACCTGCCAAGTAAGTCATGAGGTAAATAAAGATATAAAAGGCAACCTCTAGCAAGTGTTCATGGCTGATAACCACCTCTTCACCCTGCTTATTGAGGGTGTGGCGTATTATGGCGGTTCTGGGGAATAATTTACTTTTTATTGACCAGTACACAGTTTTAAAAGCAAGGGAGATCCGATAGAGCTTTAGACCCCCGGCGGTAGCTCCCGTACCCCCGCCGATAATCATTAAAATGATAATTAATAATACTGCTGTTTCGGTCCAATGGGTAAAAGGAACTGTTTGAAAACCCGTTGTGGAGAGGGCTGAAATCGCCTGAAACAAAGCAATTCGAAATGTATGCCCCACGCCCTGGTATACTGTATTTACAAGGGCATACAGGATCAAAGGTACGGTAATCCCCATCAGTACAAAAAATGCGACCACTTCATTATCCATTAGCGTCTTAATGCGTCTTTGTGTTAATAATACATAATGGGTGGAAAAGTTGGTGGTACCTAGAATCATTAACACTAAAGTTACCGTCTCTACGGAAATGCTGTTCCAATAGCCTATACTTTCCCCTCGGGTGGAAAAGCCTCCCGTGGATAAAACAGCCATTGAATGGTTGATGGCATCAAACCATGTCATTCCGGACAGCATATATAAAACAGCACCCACTCCAAAATACGTCAAATAAAGTTTTAGCAATATCCGACTGGTATCAATAACATTGGGTACAAATCTATCACTGCGTGCCTCTGCTTCATAAAGACCGTTGGCTTCCGGGCCGACTACTGCCGAAAGCATCAAGACAGCTAATCCGGCCCCGCCCACAAATTGCATTAGACTGCGCCAAAACAAAAATACCGGGGAAGTTTGGGACACATCAACCATGGATAAACCGGTTGTTGTCCAGCCGCTCATGGCTTCAAAGATAGCATCCAGCCATGTTAACTGGCCGGTAACTACAAAAGGTATCGCACCTAATATAACGGCAACGACCCAGGTGAGAGTTACCACCACTGCCCCGGATTTCATGGAAAAAGCAGTTGCTCCGTTTATAGTATACTTTACTATTGCATAGCCCCCTATGATAGCTAAGGCTGCCGGTGCAATAAAGGCGATGAAATCTAAGAAGGTACTTGTTTGGAACATCAGCATAGGAATAGGAATTAACTGTACCACGCCGATGCCGATAATTAGTTTTCCGAAATAATATGCGATTGTCCGGTATTCCCTTAAAATTTTTTCTCGATAGGTCAACAAAAATCACACCCTTCTTTTCGCTGCCCCCATTAGGACGATTTCCAGGGCATCTTGATTATCCAAGGTAGTTACGGCTATTAAGGCATCCCCCTTGCGAAGCACTGTATCTCCCCGGGGAAATATCACTTGATGTTCCCGCAGAACCGTGACCAGCACGCAATTCTGAGGCAGTTTTGAAGCTATCTGCAGTACACTTTTATCAACTACGGGGGAATCCGCCCTAATAGTTGCTTCAACTATGGTCATGGAGCCCCTTTCAAATGTCAGTAAGGTCTTAATTTCATCGGTAACCGCCTCTTTTTCAATTAACCCGGCAATTGTGCCGGTACTGCTCACGGTGGTTTCAATTCCCAAACGCTGGAAAACTTCTTCGTTCTTAGGATTATTTACCCGTACAATTATCCGGGGAATGGAGAAGTTCTCGCTGGCCACCTGAACAGCAATCAAATTATCTTCATCTTTACCGGTAACCACTACCAAAACTTTAGCCAAATCAACTTCCGCTTCCTTCAGGGTATTTAAGTCCGAGCCATCACCCTTTATTACTAAAACCCCAAGTTCGTCGGCAATTTTTTGAGCCCGGTCCGGATCCTTTTCTATCAAAGTCACCTTATGCTTGTGGTCCAACAACGTCTTCACCAGGTAATAACCGACCTTACCGCCGCCAATTACGGTGATTCTCATGATATTACCTCCATTATCTGCCGTATTTGCAGCGTCACAGGATAAATTATTTCAATATTATGCCGTGCTGATATCATTTGCGCATGTGTGCCGCTGGCACGGGCTGTTACTTGCCTAACAGAAAAAATCTTTTTGGCCATTTGGGCAGCCATTAAATTGGCATTATCATTTTGGGTCACGGCAATAAACACGTCGGCTTTGTCCATGCCGGCTTTCCTCTGTACCTCCAGGTCAATGGTATTGCCCTGCACTGTCCTGCCGTTAAACCCCGGTTCCAGTTTTTCAAAAGACTTGTTATCCTCATCAATAACTACGATATTATGCATGGCCTTGGCCAGGGTATTGGCCAGTTGTGACCCAACTGCACCGCAGCCCGCAATTATCACATACACTGGAAATCACCCCTTTTTCAACTTCAGTTTTATGGTTATGGTCAATAAAACAATTTGGTACGCCGGCGAAAACCGGACTGGTTTCACCTATTTCGTAATTATCAACTCCCTGCCAGTCTTTGGCAGGTAAAAGGGCATCGTTTATTCCATCAAAACCAGGAGCAAAGAACTTACGCCCCAGGGCAAAGTGCCTGTCTAAAGAAGGGTCTAATTTTAGCCACCTGTCGGCCAGCCACATACTGGTGATACCATGCCATTTTTCAGTTGCTTGTTTTGAACTGGTTAATACTTTGTGGTCTTTAAGCAATTGAAAACTAATTCCCGCAGGAATTCCCTCTGCTCTACATAACGCAGCGAGCAGACATGCTTTACCCAGCGCACTACCCTTGCCAAATACTAGAACCGCTGAAGCCCGTACGGGGATTTCTTCTTCAACCGGGTCAAAAGGTATCCGGTCCCTGACAAAATAGAAAAACCTTTTTACTACACCGGAAGGGTCAGTTTCAGATTTGGCCAACTTTTGTGCTTTATCAATGATCCTGGTATCAAGAGAATTGATATATTCGCTTTGCTTCAAGAACTCTTTCAGAGTTTGCATAATGGTCATCCTTTCATATAGTATAGTGGTAAAAAGACAAAGACCAGCCATTTTCCCTAAGGGATAACAGCTGGTCTATCACCGGCAAAACCAAACATGGCCCTGCGGTCATTTCCCAGAAACTATTCGGTTATTCTTTGTCAATTTAATTTCTCTTCTAAATTTTCTCCCAACATAAATACTTCAAGCCTTTCACCGGTTTTAGTGCTGATATCTCCGTGTACGCTAATAACTTTAACTCCTGTAATATCGTAAATTATTTTTTCCATCTGCGGCCTAGTCATATGCTCAAGGTGAAATCGCAGATCTTTTATCAATCTGCACCCCTCACTGTCATGGGTTAACTTGCTTTCAGCGGGCGTCAGCACACCCCTTAAGCGAACGGCAATCATATCTTGAATTATATAACTTTTACCTGATGTGGCTCCCCTTCCGGTTTGTTCTTTCTGAATCTTTATCATAGCATTAGTTACTTTCTCTTCCATAAGACCTTTTTTGCTCATATTCGACCATCCTTTGAAGAAGTATTTAGAACACCGCATTCTTCGAGGTCGGCAATCGGCTGATTTTAAAACCCTCCGAAATACATCCCCAAACTTACTGGGAAAAGCAAAAAAATCATGGAGAAGAACCATGATTCATAAGATATCATCTCCTTTTCCAACGCCTACGAGGTTAGCTGTCGGGTTCGGGTTGGGAAAAGTAACCCTACTTCTGTAAAGCAGAAGATTCACCCCAAAAAATTGGGTCCCCCGTTCCTAAAAGGATTCGGCGATTACGCTATTAACTTTGTTCTTGACTACTATTTTACGCTTCTTGTTGACATATTCAACTGGGAAAAAGCCTTGCATTTCATCGAAATCGGCCAAAAATAACTTCTACAATGCATTGACCTTGGAAAAGAGTATTATTTCAAGGAAGGACAAACTATTTACTGGACCGTGCTATGTTTTACTTAAGTCACTATAATGAACCAAACTCTTTCTGTTGTTCTTAGGGAGAACGACAAACATCTACCATCACGTGCTTTGTCAGTCCGAGGATGACCTTGTATTCTTAGACAAAAATGCCCTATTGGGCAGGCGTTGGAAGAAATGAAAAGTGTTATGGATATTCAGCAGTTCCTTTATAGTGGGAAGTTGAAGAAATTACAAATAAAGCCTTTGCTTAGTAAAATATTTTACAGATTTATTGAACAGTCAAGGTTTATAATTAACTAAAATCATAGAAAGGAGGGTTTTATTTTGGTTATTACAAATGACGTTAAAGCGGTCATTGAACAAGCACCCTTTGTTCCCATTACCACAGTGTCTGCCGATGGTCAGCCACATCTTATAGTGGTGGGCAAAGTAAAAGAAGTAAGGGATGACGATATTCTGGTCTTTGGCATCTACAAGATGGAGACTACGCAGCAGAATATAACGGATAACGGCCTGATGCAGGTTGGTATTGCCGCTACCGATGATGGTCCCAAAGGCTTCCGTCTATCCGGAAAAGCTTGCGTAGAAGGAAAAGAAGTTTTGTTTAAAACGGAAAAAGTTGAAAGCTTGCTGTAATGAAGTGTATGAAGGTCAAATAAACCCATATTGCCATTTTTTCGGCCCTCTACGGGCCGTTTTTGGCATGTGAGAATTTGCATCTGTAAAACCTGGGAGGGAGATTTTTATTATACTGGGAATTAGTGCCAGTGGGAGAAAAAACGGTAGAACTAGTCACGCAGTCAAAGCTTTAGAAGCCAGCAATTAGGAGGTGAAGTTTTTTATACTGCAGTGGTTGCCGCAAGGGGTCTTTGGTGTTATGATTTAGAAAATACCTTTTAGCCAAGGAGAATTTACAATGTCTAAATGTATCCTCTGTCTGCGCAGTCTGCCTATTTTTGACGGGCTGGCCATGGAAGATTTTAAAAATGTCTGCCTAAATGCATCAAAAATAACACTTAAAAAAGGTGATTTCCTATTTTGCCGAGAACAAGCTGCGGATACAATCTATCTAATTAAAGAAGGCATAATCAAACTCGCTCAGTGCACAGAAGAAGGAAAAGAAATAATACTGGACATCGTGGGTAGAGGCAATGTTTTGGGGGAAATGGCTCTGTTTAAAAAACAGAAACATCTGAGTGATGCGGTAGCCTTAGAAGAAGTACATGTCTGTGCGTTTTCCTTATCACAATTCGAAACATTAATCAAAAATAAACCCAATATTGCACTAAGTGTTATTGCCAATCTGGGGCAAAAGCTTTATTCAGCGATGCAGCAGTTGAGTGACACCGCCAATTACTCGGTAGAGGATAAACTGTTAGCATTGTTTTTCCGACTCGCTAAGGAATACGGCAAAGAAACATCCTCGGGGCAGTTAATTGAGCTGAACCTTACTCAGCAGGACATGGCCAACATGATTGGGGCTTCTCGAGTGATGGTAGCCCAGGTGATTAAAAAGTTCAAAGAAGCTGGTTTCCTGACTAAACAAGGTCGATATTATGTACTAAAAGACCAATGTTTAAATACTAAATTTATAAACACCGAAGCCCTGTAGGTCAATAACCCGCAGGGCGTTAGTGTAGGATTGGTTAAGCACCCTTTCCAGAAAGAAACGCTGCTATATTTTCACCTAACTTCCTGGCATGCTCTGTTACTTCATTCTGTTCGCAGATGGATGAATATTTATCTTTACTGGGGTGAGCTCCTTCGCCAAAAATATGCGGTAATGTACTCATGTCGCAATCATCACTTTCATGCATGAGAGACAGGTGGTATTTCCCGTGCCGCTAATGCCAACAACAATTTTTCCCATAGTTACCTCCTATTTTTTCTGTCGGAAAGCATTTGCAGTAAATTCTGTTTGAAAAACTGTAGCGACAAAGCAACACGTTCTATCGGCACCTGGCAATAATCGTAAAATCCCAGAATTTCTAGGTCATCTATTGGCCGTACGTCAGTATCCAACAGCACCATCCGGTCATAAAACCCTAAATTCTGCCTGGCATCAATGCTATCCCAGCCTAATCCATGTTTAAATATTTCATCGGCGTGTTCAAGCCAACCAGGAGTAAGGTAGAAATCATTACTGCCTTGGCTGATTTCCTGAAGAAATTCTTTGCCGGCAAGCACCTGAGCACAATCCACCCCTTGGGGCAATAAGCAGTTAGCCTCCCGGCAAATTTCCTTCAATTCCGGGTGGCAGTTACAACCATAAAGCAGTGCCGGTTGTGGCTCTATTTCCAGGCGACTTGTTACTTCCTTTTCTAATGCTGCCAAACTAACATGTAGTGCCGGAGTGAGAAATTCGGTTTCTATGCCGGCAAATATATCAGGGGCCTCGGATTGTACCTTTTCCAATTCTCTTTTAAAGATGCCGCATGCAATTAGTTTCATATTTATACTCCTTTACAGGCCGGCGCGGCCAACAATGGTTACCGCTACGTGTTCCGCACTGGTGAAGGGGAAATCCTGCGTAGTTAACAGTTTGCCTGCTTCACCGGCAGTTACTTTGATATCGCCGGCTTCGCAAGTGGTATCAGTTCCCTGGGGAAAGGCCTGCAGCAATTCCTCGGGACTGTTAATAGGGAATTTTGCAGCGGCTAGAGCGCCGACAATTTGTTTCTTAATAATTTCCGCAGTATTCATTGTATCACCTCCTGAAATAATGGTAACACTTTTTGGAATCTAAAGCTGTAAACCACTTTACAAAAAATTCGGGAGAATTACTTTCTTGACTAGGCACTCTCTAGTGAAATAAAATCAATGTATATGGGGGTGAGCAATGAAAAAGAAAAAGATGAGATCGGTAAATTTTCAAAGGAATTGAGAAAATTCATTTTTGAGCTAAAATTCACTAGCGTTGCATAAACAATAACCAGATTTGTCAACCATTAACAACGGCAGAAAAACTGCAGAAAATCACCGAAAAAGCCTGATTTAACAAGAAAAACCCCTTATAATAGAGATACAGGGTAGTCCTTGCCCAAATCTCTAAATAAGAGAGACAAAAATGCAAGGCAAGGATACCAAAAAATCCACATTTTATCAACTGTTCAAACCCATCTTAAATGGGCAGTTTTTCAAGCAAATAAAAGATTTAGGGGTTGATAAATACGTAAAAAAGCTTTTTACGCCACAATTCATCATTTTTATGATTTATGCTCAACTTGAACAACTAAAGGGTTTACGAGCTATCAGTAACAGTCTTAATAATCAAGATTTCAGCCAGGAAATTAACCTTAAATCCATCAGCTTTTCGCAAATATCACGGCGGCTAAACAATTTGCCCACAGAGGTTTTCCAAACGCTTTTTAAAGACCTAACCTTTAAGGTTTTGAAAGAGGCCGGCGACGACAACCGGACCATGAAGCAATCTACCAAGAAATACTAAGGCAGGTGATAACAGACAAAGCAGATCACTTGAGTGATCTGGACTATGACCCGGTAATTCCGTAAAAGTATATTCTCTGTCAAAATGTGGATGAGGAATACCCTTAGGTGGTTGCTCCTCTTTCACCAAACCAAAGAAACCCATTGTAAATATTATACATATATGCAAAATACAGTAATGCTGCGGCTTTTGAAATTTCCGCTTGCTATTTGTCAAAAGTTTTTATGCAACGCTAGTGATTCTTTCTAAAAAGTTGATAGCTCGCATCTTTTTCCGTTTAAGCTTCTTAAATTTACCCTTAGTCCAAAGGACCAGATGTAAGTTGATGTACTCTAGGACTTTCCGTAATATTTTGCGACCGTTTTTCCCATAATAATTCAACCACCCTTGAATAATGGGATTGTATTCTTTTGCAATTTCCTCTAGTCCAATGTGGTGTAATTTCAATTTCCACTTCCTTATTTCTTGTCTAATACGTTTTTGCGCCTCTTGGCTAATTGCTGGCAGAAAACTTGTGAATTCTGCTCCCTTCCACCCTTTGGCTTTTCTGGGATGAAAGGTATAACCTAGAAAAGTGAAGTTTGTCACATCTTCTTTCTCTTTTCTGTTACTGTCCTTACAGTACACCACTTTTGTTTTCGTAGGATGTAATTCTAGGCCACAGGACTCAAATCGCCTACTTAGTGCTTGCCGCTTCTGCCTTACTTTTACAATGCACAATACCATCATCAGCGAATCGACAGATGGGGTTGTTTGGGAAATGTGACGCCATCCACTTGTCAAATGCATAGGCATGAAGAGATTCTATAGTACAGGACTTATTACGCCAGCATGGCTTTTCCTCCTCCGAGTCTTTATATTAACTATACTTTACTCGGAGCCCTACGACAACTATCCTAACATAGGGGGGGGGATACTAGGGACCCTTAATATAAAGCTGGGATTTAACAATGGTGATCTTCTACTTTATTTTCTCTTGCCATAATTGTATTTTAGGTTAAAATAAAACTGTAGTTTAATTCTGACGGTCCGCATTAGGCGAGCAGCCAAGAGGTGCACGAGTGAAACTTGCTAGCGTTCACGTCTCGCCACAATAGGTGAGCAGACGAAGCACGCACGAGCATGGACAATTTAGGCCATGTAAAATAACAAAATACTAAAAATGTTACCACCCCTTTCTATTTCTAGAAGGGGGTTTCTACGATTATTAACCGTCTTATCCCGAGGCACTTTCGGGATAGGGCGGTTTTTTTATAAGCTCTTCTAGGCGGCGCTCTGTTTCTTTGACGATAGACTCTCGAGTGAGACGTTGTTTTTTATTCTTTGGGGTGTTTGACGACAGCATAACGTTTTCTGGCTTCGCAATCATAATTGATGAACCGACTAGTGTGGAACCGCTTGCATGATGGAGTAGGAGGGTCGCGGATAATCACCGCCCATTATCTCTGATTTTCTTAGGAAGAGAGATAGCCGATGCGCTAATGAGGCCCAATAAAATTGTAGACATGTGGAACTAAAGAAAATTATAATCCAGATGTCGTAATAATTTAATATACCGAAACTATAAATAAAAATATCTCTAGTTATTTTATTTATTAATATTTTACGTTATATATACAAATACTTGCTTGACATTCTCATATATAATCGCTAGAGTTATTATATAGGAACATAGCTAGAGTGAAATATGGGATAAACCAATGAACGCACATCATTTTCATTACTATTTGTGCCGCTGGTGGTAGCGGCGGAATGGAGGTTATTATGACTGATTCATCATTGAAGAAAAAACTCATGACTGCGGACGAAGTCGTCAAGCTGATACCTGACGGTGCTACCGTGCGGATTTCTGGCGCAGCCTTGGTGTGCTCGTCCGCTATAATCTTTAAAAACATTAGGCAATCGTTCCTAAAGACCGGGCATCCGAGAGATCTTTGCATCGTCTCGGAGGGTTCTCCTGGGAGCAATGTGCCGGGCTACAATTACTTTGAGTACCTAGCCCACAAGGGCCTTGTCAGGCGGGTGGTTGGCGGACATATGGGATTTCATCACGCGCTATTTCCATTGATCAGGAACAACGAGATAGAGGCATACAATATCTCTCAGGGTGTGCTGTCGATCTTAACGAGCGAAAGGGCCGCTGGTAAGAATGGCTACCTGACAAAGGTCGGACTGGGCACTCAGCAGGATCCCCGCCATGAGGGCTGTAAACTCAACGAGGGACTAGAGATGGAAGACTTGGTTGAACTCAGGGAAGTGGATGGAGAACAATACCTCTGGTTTAAAGCAATAAGGGAGGACATCGCCGTACTGAAGTCAAGCTATGCCGACCTAAACGGCAATATCACCCTCAAAGCCGAGCCATCCAACAATGATGCCCTCGGGGTAGCCATGGCGGTCAAAAACGAGGGGGGCAAGGTCTTCGTATATGTCAAGGAACTGAAGGAAGAGTATTTCAACCCGCGTCTCGTGCACATTCCGCACTTCCTGGTGGACGGGATCATCCTCGATCCCAGTATAGTACAGGCGGCTCCGCACCTTGAATATAGCCCGTACTTCTCCAATGAAGAGCGGTGCAGTGAGGAACAAATACATAAGATCATAGAAGAAGATACCAACAACAGTGCCCGGAAAAGAAAGATCAAGCACAAAGTCATAGCCAGAAGGGCGGCAATGGAGCTGTACCCAGAGGTTGTCGTGAATATCGGGTTCGGCATCCCGCAGATGATTAGCGGCGAGGCCATAGATCTCGGAATCGATATGGATTCCGTCGTGATGACCACCGAGACTGGCGTCAGCGGCGGGGTACAGTTGTCCTCGGTATTCAGCGTATCCATGAATACCGACGCCATCTATGACCAAGCGTCCCAATTTAGATTTTACGAGGGCGGCGGGCTCGATATCGGTTTTCTAGGCGCTCTGGAGATAGACCAAAAGGGCAACGTCAACGTCTGCAAAAAGGGGACACGCCTCGCGGGTGTAGGTGGTTTTAATTACATCGTTCACTCTTCTGACAAACTGGTGTACTGCTTTACCTTCATGCAGGGATCGGGCTACGATATCGAAAACGGAGAGTTAGTCCCGCGCGACGGGAAAGATAAGAAAATCGTGGCGGATGTGGAGAGCATCTCTATGAACGCGGGGCTTGAGTTCGCCAACAATAAGACGGTTCTATATATCACCGAACGATGCGTATTAAAGCTGAAAGAAGACGGGCTCGAGATCATCGAGATCGCCCCAGGACTCGACCTTAAAAAAGATATCCTTGATCATCTGGATTTTACTCCGTCGATTGCGGTAGACCTCAAGGAAATGCCCAAACTCTGTTTTGAGACGAAGGGAGCGGATTATGTCCGATAGTATTCTAGAAACCAAGAAGCCTCCTGGGTTACAGATGAGGAAATTTTGTTTGCCGGTGGATACAGAACAGGTAATTGAGAGAAAGGGGAAGTTTATTGAAAGTGGAATTAAAGATAAAAGTTCAAAAAAATAAATATATTTCGGTAACATTGCAATTAAAGTATACTTTTCTCAAAGTCCGCAATATTTGCTTATTTACCCGGTGAGATACACTTAAATTGCTTGACATTTGTTTTTTCGAGTGTTAAAATATCTAACAAAGGGAAATGAAGGACAGGGGAAGCGTAATTAAAGGAATCTAATGAATTATTAGAAAATTCATCATTGACTGAAAAAAGGGTGACCAATGTTCATATTTTGTTGTTATGGGAATAGGGAGTGAAGCTATGTGAAGCTATGATTGTAAACAACGCAGGGAAAATAACGGCGGATTCTCGGTTGGCTAATATGACAGAAGAGTAATATCTCAGTTCGGTGTTATTCAAAATTGCGCGGTTTTGAATTTGGCATTTTTGAAAGATGTCCATAACGGCATGAATGTTATGATTGCTAGCATTTATCCGATATGATAAAAAATGAAATGGGGGAATGAATAATGATGAGGAAAAATCAGCCTGTCATCGCAATATTCGTTATAGTTTTAATGATGACGTTAGTACTGGCTGGATGCACTTCCAAAACGACGGACAATACTGCAGATGAGGCGGGCGGCGAAGTATTACTCGGATATGTCGGTCCAATGACCGGTCCGTCGGCTACGATGGGACTAGCCACTAAGCAGGGCGCCGAACTCGCTATTGAAGAAATTAACAATGCAGGCGGAATTATGGGAAAAACCATTAAATTTGTATCGCGTGACGATGAAGCAGACCCGACAAAATCAAAAACTGCTGTTCAAGAACTGATTGATAAAGAGAAAGTTCAGATGATGATTGGCCAGCCGAACTCAACAAGCGTTGCCGCTTCTGAAGCTTATGTCAATGAAAACAAAATTATTCAGATACTTAACATTGCAACCAACACCCAGCTTACTAATGTTGAAAAATATCCTTATACCTTCAGAACATTCTTCCCAAGTCCGGTACAGGCTGAAGCCCTTGTAAATATCGCAAAAGAAGCCGATTTTCAAAGGGCTGTGCTGCTCGGCGACACGACCGCCCTGGGGAATGATGGAATAGCCGCTTTGCAAGCAGCCAGCAAAGCAGCCGGAATAAAGCCGGTAGAAGCAATTCAATATAAATCCGGAGATGTAGATATGACGCCTGTTGCAGAGAAGATTAAGGATGCTGGCGCAGACGTGGTACTCGCCTGGACCCTTGGTGCAGATGGTGCGAGAATAGTCTCCGCACTTTCAAGAATCGATTATATGGACAACGTGATTTTTCTTGGATACACAGGACTCTCTTTGCCGAATTTCCGAGAGCTTGCCGGAGATGGCATTAGCAGGAGCTATATGCTTGGCGGCTACTGGTCGGTAGAAAAAGGTGAAACTCAGCTGGATGAAGCACGTCAGAAACTCTATGATAAGATAGTCGAGAAATACGATAAATACGGACCCGGCGGTAGAAGCACCTCCCCTATGATGGTGGCATCCGGCTATGATGCGGTTTATCTTTATAAATGGGCAGTCGAAACAGCGAGTTCTTTCGATCCCGACTTAGTAAAAAATACCCTAGAGACAAAAATTTCCGAGTATCCTTTGAAGATTGGTGTTGCAAACACGTATAGGTTCTCGCCAACAAATCATGAAGCTATTTCCGGAAAAGATCTTTTGCCTGTTCTGTTAGACCCAATGGTATCATCGGATAAAATCTTCGGAGACGTTTCTATCAGAGGATCCTTTACAAAGTAAGAGTAAAACGTACACTAAAATCAGAATGTGGTGTGTCGATATTGGTTCACAAATAACCGATATTCGACACACCGTTTGTTAGAAAAAAATAATGATGTATGGATGCTTATATTGAGGTAGTTGATTGACGTTTGAAATCAGCTGACCAAGTGAGTGTGACTTGCTCTACTTGTTAGCTGCTGGGTGGCCGGTTTATCCAGGCCTAATAGTTGTTCCCCTGACAAATTAAGCAATTGGCCATTTTCTTCGCCGGTTGTTCGAAGCTTGACCTCAGATGAACTGGCATATTCGCTTCCGATGCTGTGTTGTTGCAAAGATGGCCTTTGCTTTTTTGGTAAGGTTAACGATTCTTCCAGATTTGCTACGCGAGGTAGCTGTTTTTAGCTCAGCCTATCCTCTTGTATGACTCTTTGCTTTTTAAGCAGCCGTTAGACCCCACACAAGAGTATTTTATCTCACTATTGTCTGTCCAACAAATCGTGATGGGTCATCCTGAGGCAAGTACATTATAATGAGAAAACGATTAAAACACTGGCCGGAACAGTTACAGGCAGTACAAAGAAAGGAGAATGAGAGGGTGCAGCAATTAATATTTGGGTTGGCGAACGGCAGCATATACGCACTAATGGCGCTTGCAATCGGAATTGTTAGCTCTACGACAGGCATCATTAATTTTGGATACGCATCTATTGTAATGATGGGCGCAATGGTGAGCTGGTGGCTGATCGTAATATACGGATTTAGCTATATACCTGCTCTATTATTTGCAATAGCCGTCAGCATAGTGCTGAGCATAGTAATGTATGAGACGTGCGTTAAGAAACTTGGGGACTTGCAGGATAATGTAGGGTGGATTATCACATTGTTCGGCGCGGCTATCATATTGGATAATATTGCGCGAATGGTGTTTGGTACCGAGCCGCAGGCGTTTCCGTATTTATTCGATGGCAAAATCGTAAAATTTCTTGGGGCAAACATCATGCTTCATGAGTTGATGATGATAACGATAACCCTCGTTATCGGAGTTATATACCATGTGATAATAAAGAAGACCCAGTTTGGTAGGGCTGTACGCGCTGTTGCATTCAGGCCGACAACTTCGGAGCTGATGGGCATCAATAGCGAAAAGATAATATTGTCCTGCTTTGCAATGGCCGGGATCGTGTCGGCGGTAGCCGGTGTATTAATCGCTCCTATTACGTTTGCGAGTTACACCATGACGAGTTCAATCGGCCTGAAAGGATTTGCAGCCGCTGTGTTGGGCGGATTTGAAGACACAAAAGGAGCATTTGTCGGAGGCTTCGTATTGGGGCTCGTCGAAATCTTCATAAGTATGTTTGTCCCCGCCGGGATAAAGGATTCGATCAGCTTCTTTATAATGATTATTGTGATAATATTTTTACCGGGGGGGATAATGAGTGCCAAAATTTTTAATAAAAACTGGTCCGCTACGGAAAAAGTATAGCTTGTGGTTTAACATACTAAAGCTGGCATTGCTATTCACCTGCTTGGCATTTCCGTTCATGGCCGGTAATTATTTTTTGCGATTTGCTATAATTTTATTTATTTACATCATTTTGTCGATCGGTTATGATATTTCCTCAGGGTATTGTGGTATGCTGACCCTCTCCGCCGCGGCTATTTTTGGCGTCGGTGCATATGCGTCGGCAATAACGATTACCACCCTTAAAATGCCGTTCCTGGTCGGTATGCTTGTAGCAATGGTTGCCACTGGACTGATAAGCCTTCTGATATCCTTGCCGGCACATAAGGTGAAAGGCCACTATCTTGCCATGATAAGCCTTGGCATTTTAGAGGTCGTGCAGAGGATACTCAACGAGTGGAGTTCTTTAACGCAAGGCGCGGCGGGATTTTTCCTTCCCAAATGGTCCATATTCGGTATGGAGCTCAGTAATTATGCAAAATACTATGTAATTTTTTTCTTCCTGATTCTCATCATGTTATTTGAATGGGGCTTGATCAAAAGCCATTGGGGCCGTGATTTTATTGCGGTCAAGGATGACGAGGTAGCGGCGTCGGGAGTAGGCATAAACAATAGGAATTTCAAGATTATTGCACTGCTCATAAGCTCAATGGTAATAGGAGTCGCCGGTTCCCTATATGCAAGCTACAGTGAGTTTATCAGTCCTGACACTTTTGGATTCTACCTGACAATATTTATCCTTTTGACAGTCGTTATAGGCGGAACGGGCACATTGAGCGGCCCAGCTATCGGCGTTACCGTCGTAATGATAATACCGGAATTTTTCAATGCATCACCGGACCTTAAGCAGATAGTCTTCGGTGGGCTTCTTATCATACTGACGCAGGTAATGCCCGACGGTATTGTAGGAAAAATAAAGAAACATTTCGGGGCAATCGAAGATAACAGACATATAGAAAATTTAAGCGACAGGATGCCGATAAGCTTTGAAAAATACAAAGTTTCTGCGGATGGTCCTGAAAATATCCTGGAAGTAAAAAATCTCACAAGGAGATTCGGTGGACTTACGGCTGTAGGGAATCTAGACTTTGAGATTAAGAGAGGTACGGTACATTCCTTAATCGGACCGAACGGAGCTGGAAAGACGACTACGGTTAATATGATAACGGGTATCGACAAACCGAGCGAAGGCAGCGCTATATTCATCGGCGAGGATATAACGGGAATGGAACCCTTCGTTTCGGTGAAGCGCGGAATAGCCCGGACATATCAGCATGTCCGGTTGTTCAAAGACTTGCGTGTAATAGATAACGTGGCGATGGGGGGAAGAATATACTACACATATAGTATGGCGGGCGCAATCTTCCATTCGCGCAAGAAAAGACAAGAAGAAAAAGAAGCATATCTGGAAGCTTACGACTGCCTGAGACTGATGGGACTGGACAGTAAGTCGAATTTTGCCCCCGGAAGCCTTTCAGCGGGACAGCAGAAACTGTTGGAGATTGCCCGTGCCCTATGCGAAAGGCCAAAACTCATGGTACTGGATGAGCCTTGCGCCGGTCTTAATGAAACGGAAGTAGCAGAGCTTTCCGAGATAATTAAGAAAATAAGAGATGTCGGGATAACGGTACTTATGATCGAACACCATATGAGCATAGTAATGGGTATTTCTGATTACATAACGGTTATAGATTATGGAAAGAAGATTGCGGAAGGTACTCCGGCGGAAGTGAGCGTAGACCCGCTAGTAAGGAAAGCATATCTGGGAGAAGAGGTGACGGCATGCTGAAGGTTGAGAATTTAACTATCGCTTACGGTAAGACAGAAGTCGTTCACCACGTATCGTTTGATGTAAAGAAAGGCTCAGTTGTTACGATAGCGGGAGCGAACGGAGCGGGAAAGAGTACGATACTAAATACCATTGTGGGTCTCCACCGGTCAAAGGAAGGGAATATCGTATATAATGGCGAGGATATAACCAGGAAAGCTCCGGATAAGCTTGTCAGAAAAGGAATAAGGCTTGTCCCAGAAGGCAGGCAGATATTTGCGGAGCATACTGTTGAAGAGAACATCCTTCTCGGAGCGTATGTGGAAAAGGACGCAAAAAAGATACGTGACCGAATGGATGAAATGTTTGACCGATTTCCAAGGCTTAAGGAAAGACGCAAGCAAATCGGAGGCACATTATCGGGTGGAGAGCAGCAGATGCTTGCAATTGTAAGAGCCTTAATAACGGGACCCGATCTTCTTATTCTTGACGAACCATCGCTCGGTCTTGCTCCGATAATAGTAAAGGATGTTTTCAAATTGCTGACGGAGATAAAGCAGATGGGTGTAACAATAATACTGGTTGAGCAGATGGTCGAAAACGCGCTTAGCATTTCGGACTATGCGTATATTCTTGAGACCGGAAATATAGTATTTTCGGGTACCAAGGACGAAGTGAAGAACAGTGATGATATTGTAAAGGCATATTTAGGTAATGTCTGATAAAAATTAAAGGTTAAGTGGAATCAAAGTAACAAAAACGGCTTCATTTGGCCTTTGAACAGGCACGGTTCCAACAAGGGATTGATGCTGGTCATGGCCATTGGGATGGCGATGCAGCGGTACGCGAAGGTGGGCTTCTCAGACAGCGGCAGGAAACTGTCGGAGGCCCCGGCTTTCATTGGAATCGAGGATATGGTATCGTAGACAAAAATGAATACAATGGAGTTGATTTTATGCAGCAGGAAATCAAGATATTGATAGCGGTGCTATCCAAGCTGAATATGGGCGAAACCTATGAGCCCCATGAACATCCTTATTATCAGCTTAATCATGTCGTCCGGGGCGAATATGAAATCACGGTCGAGGGTAATACCTTCGCGGTGGGGTTGGGGGATACGATTTTGATCCCGGCGAACAGCGTTCATTCCATCATAAATACCAGCAATGAGCCGAGCTACTATTTCGAGGTAAAGTTTTCGTCGTTTTCCAAGGGCGTTAAGGAGATGTGCTCCGATATCGGTTTTCTGATTCGGGATGACGATTTCTCGGGGAAGCTCATGAAAGAAATCTTCGACGAGAGCAATAACTCCACGCCGGAGTCCGAGGAGATCATAGTTACGTATCTATACGCCATGCTCTTCAAACTATCCGCGGAGAAACGGCGGAAGAAAGACACGCTTTCGAAATATATAGAGGTATCGGCTTATTCCGAGCCGGTACGGGAGACCATCCGGTTTCTGGAGGACAACTACAAGAAACAGTTGTCCCTGGATGATATTGTTGAGCAAGCGCCACTGCAAAAAAGTTATCTCTGCAGCCTGTTCAAGAAAGAAACCACGGTCACTATTTTTGAGTGCCTGATGATTATCCGGATCCGGAAGGCGGTGGAGTTGCTCACCTATACCAATATGCCGCTTTCCAAGGTCAGTAAAGAGACGGGGTTTGTCAATATCACCCATTTCAACCGGGTGTTTACAAAGCACGTGATGATTCCCCCCGGTCGGTACAGAAAGCATCTGAGGTCCCAGGACGTCTATTGGAAGGACGCGATGGCCAATCCGATCACTGCTGCCACCGTTGGAGTAAAGAAGATAGATTTCCCAATGCTAAAAGGTATTACCGGGTAAAACCAAAATCCGGTACATACAGGAGAGCTATTTGAAGAACGGGCTTATCGCATTCTGCTGCGGCGGCCAGGGTTTCTCATGCCCGGTGTAGCGTGACTGCGAGTTTTAAATAAAAATGGAGGGAAACTTAAAATGAGTAAACTGAATGGAAAATACGCAGTGGTGACGGGCGGCAGCAGGGGAATCGGCGCGGCCATAGTACAGCGGTTTTTAGATGACGGGGTGGCGGGGGTCGCCATATTGGAGTGGGATTTTAACTCCTCCAAGGATCTGGCTAAAAAGCTCGATTCCACCGGGGACAAGGTTTTGCCCATTAACTGTGATGTATCCAAGGAAGAGCAGGTCGTGGAAGCGATCAAGACGACACTTGACAAATTCGGTACTATCGATATTCTGGTCAACAACGCGGGTATCACCCGGGACGACATGTTCCATAAAATGTCCAAGGAGGCTTGGAACGCCGTCATCAATGTTAACCTCTACGGCACATACCATACATGCAAATACGTCGTGCCTATCATGCGGGAAAAACGCTACGGGCGGATCGTAAATATCTCATCCGTATCGGCGTTTGGCAATGTGGGGCAGGCGAACTACGTCGCGACAAAGGGTGCCATCATAAGCTTTACAACGGCATTGGCTTTGGAAGGTGGCCCCAAGAATATCACGGCCAACTGCATCGCTCCGGGATTTATCAATACTGATATGTACCAGGCAGTGCCGGAGGCGATCATCGCTGAACACAAAAAGATGATACCCCTGAAAAGGCTCGGGGAACCGGAAGAGGTGGCCGGTGCGGTATCCTTTCTGGCCAGTGATGATGCAAGTTTCATCTCATCACAGTGCCTGATCGTAAGCGGCGGCAGGAACTCGATCTGATGGGGGATCAAAACAAAATACTACTCAAATCCGGCTCTTAAAAAGAGTTGGACAAGTTATCCTTTCCCAAAATGGAAGGTCATATCATATGAAACTGAAAGATAAAGTGGCGGTCATCACCGGAAGCGCTCGGGGATTGGGCAGGGCCATCGCTCAACAGTTCCTCGAGGAAGGGGCGACCGTAATCATCACCGACATCAATGAGCAAAGAGTCCGCAAGACAGCGGAGGAATTGAGCACAACTAGTTCAACGCGGGAGTCACCGCCGACGCCCAGCTTACAAAGATGACCGAAGAGCAGTTTGACCAAGTCATCGCGGTTAACCTGAAGGGCGTATTCTGCTGCACCAAAGCGGTGGTGGGCAGTATGATCGAGAACGGGTACGGCAGGATCATCAATATCTCTTCGGTGACCGCCCACAACGGCAATATTGGGAAGACCAATTACTTCTCGACCAAGGCGGCCGTCATATCCGTGGCCCAGACTTGGGCCATGGGGCTTGGCAAAAAGGGCATCACGGCCAATGCCGTTGCTCCGGGTTATACGGCGACGGAGATGGTGCAGAAGGTGCCTGAAAAGATACTTGACACCATCAAGGGTAGAACGCCAGTAAAAAGGCTCGGAAAGCCGGAAAAGATAGCCGTTGCATGAATATATCTCGCTTCGGACGAAGCGGCATTCGCAAACGGCGCAGTGCTGAAGATAGACGGCGGGCTTGTGCTGTAATGATAGAACGGGAGGTGTCAATATGAGTGGGATAGTGGTAGCTGGCATGACGAGGATTCCGAACGGCGCGGGATTACAAGGATAAAATGGCAATAGTGTTAGCGGGGAGGAATTAACTACTGACAGTTCAAAGGACGGGCTACACATTTGGTAGGTAACTTAGAGCCAAGAAGAAAGACATTCTTGAGTTATATACCAGCAATAGATTTGGAAATGCCCAGGATATTAAAGGGTCAGTAGTCTACTAGCTTCAGATGCTTCCAACTATGTTTATGGTTACATTCTAAATGTCGATGGTGGTTGGACAATTCAAATAAAGGAGGAAATTTCTTTGCATGAACGTGACGTGGTAATAGTAAGTGCCTGTAGAACTCCTTTTGGCAAGTATGGGGGAAGTCTGAAAGATTTTGATCCAGTTAAATTGGGCGCAATTACTATGAAAGAGGTTTTAGGCAGAGTAGATTATAAAGATGAAGTTGATGAAATTTATTGGGGAGTAGGTGATACCGCTTCTTTTAAAGATGTTTATACTCCGGTAATAGCAAGACAGACTTTGCTTGAAGCTGGTCTGGCACCTGAAACTCCATCTTGTTCCCTGGATAAAGCATGTGTTTCTGCAATGTCGGCTGTACAACTGGGACAGAGAGCTATAGCATCAAATGAAGCTGAAATTGTTATAGCTGGAGGTGTAACAACTTTTAGTCAAATGCCACTTGTAGTTAGAGGACTTAGATTTAAAGGAAATCGTCTCGGCCCTGTTCCTATGGAAGATCCGTTGTTTGAAATAGGATATAAAGACTATAATCCTGTGGCAGTTGATGCTGGCGAAGTTGCTTTGGAACATGGGATCAGTCGTGAAGAGCAGGATGAATGGGCATTAAGAAGTCATGAGCTTTATGGTAAGTGTTATCAACAAGGTAAAATGAATGAAGAAATGATTAATATGACTATTCCACAGAAAAAAAAGGAACCTTTAGAGTTTAAAAAAGATGAACAATATAGGGAAAACATGTCCATGGAAAAACTGTCTAAACTTCCAACTATATACGGTAGTCCTACCTGCACAGCAGGTAATTCTCCCGGGCTAAACGACGGTGCAACAGCCATGCTCTTAATGACCCGGAAGAAAGCTGAAGAGTTAAGTCTAGAAGTTTTAGGAACTCTAGTTAGCACAGTTAGTATAGCTAAAAAACCAAGGTTATTGGCTGAAACCCCTGCCAAAGCTATAGAAACAGCTCTGAAAAAATCAAGTTTGGTATTGGAAGATATGAACTTGATTGAAATAAATGAGGCATTTGCGGCAGTTACGCTGGTAAGTAGTAAAATGTTAGCTGACGGAGACACTAATAAAACAACAAGTATTAGGGAACGAACAAACGTTAACGGAGGTGCTATTGCGATCGGGCACCCGAATACTGCAAGTGGTGCAAGGATAATCATGACTATGCTTTATGAACTGCGCCGCAGGGGCGGTGGGTATGGAATAGCTGCAATTTGTGGTGGTTTGGCACAAGGTGATGCAGCTATAATTAAAGTGGAATAAAAATTCAGCTAAACATGTTTCCGATGTGCCCTGAACATGAGGTAGATAAGCGTATAGCTGAAACATGGATGTATATAAAAAGCGCCAACGACTCGCAGAACATCCATTTGGAACGCCTAAAAGGAACTCCGGGTTTTCTTATTTATTTTCTTACCAGAGGAACGGAAGGTGCTAGAATGGAGTCGTTCCTACATTTTCTAATATACAATATGAAGCGTGTGATCAATATAATGGGAACTGACAGGCTGATTAGGTTGTTGCAGAGATAGATGGCTCTGCAGCTATTATTTTTTTAGCCGATTTTATTGGTAAAGCAAATGGGAAAAAGGATTTTTTAAGTGGTAGGCACAGTTGGTTTTCATGATGAAATTGACAAAAGTCAAATTATGTTTTTGTTTGTTGGTAATACTACAGACATAGAATAGAAAAAACGGGGTAGCGCAACCCCGAGCTAGGCATGTACCCAACTCTATGCCAACGAGTCATTTGCGCTAAGAAGGTTTAACCTGGTCAGAGGTTAGCCTTCTTATTTTATGCGCTTATTCCAGCTTTGGAGCCAACCCTGTGCGAAAACAACTAACAGTTGCCCCACTACAGTTCCGGACACCGTTGCCAGAAATGTTGCTAAAAAAACAACATCGCCCATAGGCATCACCTCCTATATACGTATTAACCAAGCAGCAAGACCCCTAACTCGGTGAGCTGCACTACCCCGCAGCGTATATAGGAGGGCGAGGCTGGATAGGTCATAGCCTGTCAATCACATATCAGAAAAACCGCATTGACGAACCAACTATTATGTGTTACTATATAGTGGTAGTAAGTAATACTGAATATAAGTCATACAGAATAGAAAGGAGTGATTGTGCTGGTAAACCTAACAGAAATGCTCAAAGGCGTGCTTGAGGGCTGCGTCCTTGAAATTATAAGCCGCAAAGAAACCTATGGCTACGAAATAACTAGGCAGCTGAATGATCTCGGCTTTACGGATGTTGTGGATGGCACAGTTTATACCATCTTGGTGCGCCTTGAGAAAAACAAGTTGGTGGAGATTACGAAAAAGCCATCTGATAAAGGACCGCCGCGCAAGTTTTTCGTGCTCAACGATGCGGGGCGCAAGGAACTACGGAAGTTCTGGGAAAAATGGGAGTTCGTATCATCAAAAATTAACGAGTTAAAGGAGAAGAAATAATGAATTATTGGGAAAAAATTACCGGAAGCGACATGACTAAAGAATTGAAAACTTTTGAATCGCGAGCCAAAAAGCTACCGGCTGATTATCAAGCGGCATGGGAAGAAATTAATGCCAACATTTGGGTGTACTCAGATTTTACTGGTCGCAACCTGATGCCAATTCTTGGCGGTGTGCTTGGTCTGCTCGAAGAAACGGCGGCGGAGGGGCAAAGTATTCAAGAGGTTTTAGGTGGGGATATCAAAGGCTTCTGTTCAGCGCTGGTCGGCGAAGAAGGAGCAAAATCTTTTCGCGAAAAGTGGCGCCAGCAGCTCAACAATAATATCGCTAAAAAATTAGGTAAATAGGAGGACAAAATGAAAATACAAGATATCAAAATGAGAATACAAGATATTATCGAAGGCAAAAAAGAGTGGCGGGCGCACGCGGCACGTGTCAAAGCGCTCCCGCAAGATTATCAGATTGTTTATAAAGAGGTTCAGAAATATTTCTTTAAGGTGGGCCCTGTTGAGCTAACCGACGGGATGGGTTTGCTCTCGGGGATTATCGATCTTTTTGAAGAGGGCGCGGCTTTGGGGAAAGGCGTGCTCGAAGTGACGGGCAGTGACGTAGCGGCTTTCTGCGACGATTTAATCAAAGATTCAAAAACTTACGCTGACATCTATCAAGAATCTGCTGGCCAAGAAGTTAGCAAGGCCATGAAAAAGTTACGAATTAAACAAAGTAAAAAGGGGATATCGGGATGGAAAAAGCAATTGAAGTGAAAGGTAAAAGACAGTTTATGCGGATAAGATACGAGTTCAACGTTTTCGGATAATGCAGCTAAATTTTATTTTTCATTTACTAAAGTCCTTGCAATTGCCTGTCAATCGTTTATTGCAATAATTTACCATTATGTTATAATTAACCTAATTAATAATTCTTCAAGCACCTACGGTCCACAAAGTGAGCACCAAGGGGTGTACGTTTGTGAAGCTTTCAGTGCCTACGCCCGTGTATCCTGCACAGCAGGCTAGAGGCGCATGAGCATGGCGTATCGGCCATGTAAAACCGTATTTTACAAAAAATCACCACTATGTCCTTTTTCAAAAGGCTATAGTGGGTTTTTATATACAAAAATCAATTTCAGGAGGTGACTTCTGACCGGGGGTAATAAACCAACTGCCCCCGGCAGGGGGCACCCCTGCAGGCAGGGGAAAAGTGTAAGCCTTGCAGCTACCAACGGTCATAAGCTAAGTGTAGCAGAAAACGTCTTTGAAGCTACCGAATCGTCCAGGTTAGTGGCAAACAGGGTGACGCTATCCTTGCTTTCATCGGTTTTAACCAGAAACGAGGACAGAATCGGCATGGTACCCTTCCCGTCCACCACTTTACCTACAAGGGTCATGCTTTCCTTTAGTTTCTTTGCATCAATAATAATCTGCATTTTAAGTGCGACCAGATGTCCGGCAAAGTTCTCTTGTTCCCAGTTGGAGAGATGCCATCCGTGATGCGCTATCTGAATTGGGAAGGCAGGCAAGTCTAAAAAATCTCTATGAGAAAGTTTCCGAGCTTTACCCAATTAAGGCCAAAAAGAATTCTAACTGGCAGGCAAAAATACGAGAACGCCTGCAAACATGCCCGGAATTCTTCAGCACTGAACGCGGAGTATGGGAAGTGGTATAGGGGTGTCAAGATGCAGCTGCGTCTTAGAAACTGTTTTGGGAACAGTTAATAGTTGTTACTTTATGAAATGCGTTTGCAGTAGGCCCTTCGTGTCAACATGATAAGGATAATTATCAACGGCAGGCATTGTAAAGAAGAATGGCAATTGTATAGCTAAATATTTACAAAGGGTAGTAAGTTGTTAGTATATATTTTTCATGGTATAATTTTACAAAGTCCATGGCTTTGGTAACTAGAAAAGTAATAACCGGGAATAAAGGTGGAGGGCTTGATTTTTATGTCAACTGGAATTGAAAAAAAGCAAAAAGATTTCATTAGACTGCGTGCAAATACCCTCTTGGCCCAGCGAGAAGAATGGCGTCCGTGGAAAAAGAAAGGTTACAGGGTTGCTGAAAGTGACGGGAAAACTATCCTTCATGAAAAGGAAGCCATTCGTAGGACGGTAATGAAAATATTCAGCAATATTGACGCAGACATTTTTCTCTTCGGTTCCCAGGTTAAGGGAGACGTTACTATTGGCTCTGATTACGATGTTGGGTTTTATGCTGGAAAACCTATTTCCGGTTCAACTCTTACTCTCTTAAAGGGAGAATTGGAGGAACTACCTATTCCGGGGAGGGTGGACTTGGTCGACTTTAATAGTGTAGATCAGGGATTTACTAAACATGCCCTAAAAGAGGTGGAAATATGGAAGAAAAAAAAGAGCAGCTCGCTCTTAGATTAAAAACACTTGAGAAAGCACTTTCAAGTCTTGAGGAAGCTTTAAGTCAACCTTATTCCGTTTTTATCAGGGATGCCACCATTCAACGTTTCGAATACACCTTTGAGCTATCATGGAAGCTGCTTCGAAGGGTAGCAAAAATCGAGGGCCGCGAGGCTAATTCTCCCAGGCAAGCTATACGTGTTACTTATGAAACAGGAATCATCAAAGACATTGATCTCTGGTTTGAAATGTTAGAAGATCGTAACAAGAACATCACATGCCTATAGCCAAGAAATAGCTGAGTTAGTATACGCTAGTGCTCAACGGTTTCCGGATTTGTTAAAACTGACTTTGCAGGAAATAAGGGAACTTTATCTAAGATGAATACAACCAATATCACATTCTGCTCATAATATCTATGCTTCGGAATATCATTACACAATTGACAAGGGTGATTTATCCGCAGCCATCACGGAATTCACCACTCCTTTTGAGCCCGCTTTTGATGCCTATGTGCTGGAAACTCAATCGGTCGGACGCACGCTGGTTGCTTCCTTCAAGGACCAGGCCCATGCTGATAATTATGGCGTTGCTGTCCTGGTAAAGGGATTCAACCAAAGATACCGGCTTATCCGCACCCAAATCAAGGATTCTGATTATGCCTCGGTTGTGCAGTTCTTCCCACTGGAAATTAGGAACGAACACAAGGGATAAAAGCTATCCTTGATGATTGACCGTATTCAAGGGCAGGCTGAGCAGAAAATAGATTCAAACATACCATGAAATGGCCTTACCATATTTTTCCCAGTTGCAGGGATTAACAGCAATCATCTTTAATAAAAAAAAGAGGTGGAACGACCCGAGAGAAGGCGTTATGATGCTTGATTTTAAAAAAGTATACTTAGAAGCTAAGCCTAAGGTATTTCGCTACCTCTACTATCAGTGCGGAAATAAATCGTTAGCGGAAGAATTAACACAAGAAACCTTCTATCAAGTTTTTCTCTCTAGAAAAAGCTTTAAAGGTAATAGTAATGAAATTACCTGGGTGATGGCTGTAGCCCGGAATGTCTATCTTAAAGATTATAACAGGAATAGGCTTCTTTCTGACCATGAAGTTAACGTAGATAGGCTTACTGCCTCCAGCAAAGAAGAACCCGATAGTATATTGCTAACAAAAGAAGCTGGCGAAGAAATTCTTGCTATTTTGCAAGAACTACCGGAAAATTATCGCTCAGTTATTATCTGGAGGGAAATAGAAGGTCTGGCATTTGAGGATATTGGCAAATTACTCCACAAGTCTCCCTCCACAGTGAGGGTATTATTATTTAGGGCAAAGAAAAGATTTAGAGAACTTTACTTTAAAAAATACACTTGAAATGCAAAAAGGTCAAATTTTTTTCCTTCTTAAGTGTAATAAAACGGCTCTTGACGGTACTAAATATATAGACCCAAGACATTAAAGGCTATAAGGCTGAAAACCAGACAGGAATCAGTAGGTAGCAGTTTATGATACAAAAACTGAAAACAGTAAAGTGGTGTTAAAGCGATATGGCAGCATACAAAGCAAAGGAGATGGATTTTATTGAGTAACATTTCGGACAGAATTACTAAGAAAATTTTCTTATCAAAAACAATCAGAGGTATTGCTATCATAGTTTTTGTATTTTATGCTCTTGTCATGTTAAGTGAGTTATTTTTGGGCGGTCATAGATGGTATTCAAGTGAATTTAGATATAATTTGGTACCATTTAAAACTATCTCCCGATACATTGTTGATTATCATAGATATAATTTTAATACTTGGTTTATCAATTTATTTGGCAACGTTTTGGCTTTTATGCCGCTGGGATTTTTAGCACCTATAATCTTTCACAAAAAACTCCCTACCATTAAAAATGTTTTTGGTCTTTCTTTGACCATACCTTTTTTAATTGAAATTATTCAGTTGGTATTAAGAGTTGGGTCATTTGATATTGATGACATAATTTTAAATTCAATTGGTGTTATGTTAGGATACTTAATCTTAATTATTGTTTTGAAAACTATTAAAAAAATGTTAAAAAGTGAATACTTGCACGGTTACAGCGTCTTGTAGTGGAAAGCAGTCTGATTTTAATGGAGATGTAAAGATGATGAAGAAAAGATTTAATAATATCCTGCGGTCGCTGTCGCAAAGAAAAGGGCTTTTGACGGTGAATCCCCTGGCTTTTGGCGAGAGAAATGTGAAAAGGCCTGCCTTTGGGCTCATCCTTATCGCTATTGTTGTGGTAGTATCTGCGTCGCTTATATTTTCGGCTAATCCAAAAGAGGCCTTTGACCTGAAAAAAACAAAGGCGAAGGCTACGGTCTTTTCTACCCGGGAGACCGATTTGCTGAAGATTGGAGAAGCAGCCTTTAATCACTACTATGCTTCTTTTATGGGAGAGGATATCCCGGAAGAGTACAGGATTACAAGCTATCAACTTAACGACATTTCATTGTTTGCGGGCGATAAAAAGGAATTCTGTGTGCATATTAATTCAAACTATTCCACCACCGGGCTCTACTTCATGAGCGCCAACGGCAGTTTCAAGTCCACGGATACGGGCTATGAGGCTGAAGGCGACAATAGCGAATTCCGCATCAAAAGTTTGGGAAATAATGAATATCAAATCGTAAGCAAAGGCACGGGCGGGGGCCACCAGGGATTGTTGCCGGCTGATCCGGCTGACCAAAAAACATTTGTGGAAGACAACATTAATACGATTATGTCCTCCCCCAAGGAATCCTCCAATCCCCAGGATTATATTGACGCCCATCAAACAGAGTATAATGCCATTCTTGCATTGGATGTTAATGCGTTGCCTTATTTGTTTACTGAGTTTAAAAAGGGCGGACAAACCGGACTCAAGGGCCATATCATGGTCAGTCTATGCAGGGACATCCTTTCTGAGGAGGACATCAAATACGATGCGACCGGCCCCCAGGACTGGTATGACACCTATGAAGCACATGTGCTTCATATCCGTGATCTTAATTCAACCGAGTTTATTAAAGACAACTACCCCAAGTCTTATATCCTGCTCTGGGCGACCGGCACTGTGTACGATGCTCTCCCGGTTAAAATCACCTGGCGGAAAGACAACGAAGGCCATAAACTGGAGGATTATCACATCCTGCCCAGTGTATGGAACGGTGCAATCTATGATCGGGCCAGCTATCGGCAGGTGTTTTATAAGGAGTTTGCTGAGGCGGATGGCTCGCCGCAAGTCGTTCCGGAGGGAGCGAAAATTGTTGTCAGCTTTTTTCAGAACGCGCCTGATGAAGTTTCTGTTACACGCGACCCTTTTACTTTCGACCGGTTTCCGCTTCACGCTTCCCGTCCCTATGTAGACCTCAATATGACATTTGATACCACAGCAGACGGAGACGCTGCCCTCTACACTCTTCCCATTGAATATGATGACAATGCAGTTCTTTACTACGTTCTCACCTGCCGATGGGAAAATGGCAACGAACTAGAGTTGGCTTTCGCCGTGCAGGGATAATAATAATCTGGGGGGTGGACGATGGGGATCCAACAGTACCACCCAGATTCACTTGTGAGGGTTTGGGAGGAGAAATGCGACCAACCACTTATAAAGGAATTCACGGGTAGAAATATGAACTAAACAATAGCAAAGACTAAAGCGCGCCGATAGGCACTTTTTTTATTTATTGGTGTAACAAAATAGGTGTTACCGGTACTAAGTGTATAGGACGGAATTTGCGAGGTGAGTTTTGTGGATGAAATAGATAGAGAACAGTGCGAAGTTATCCAGGACTTACTGCCAATTTATGCGGATGATGAGCTAAGTGCAGCCGGCACTAAGATGGTGGAAGAACATTTGGCCGGCTGCAGAAATTGTAAAGAGGCGCTCCTAGTTTATAAGGAGCAGCTATTCGAACATGATGAGATTGTGGTTGAAGAAAACCGGCGGAAGTTTGTCCTTTTACCCTGGGTATCCGGAAAAAGACTGGCTTGGGTGCTGGTATTAATCCTCTTTATTGGGGCAGGCGGGCTCTCTTGGGCATATCAAGCCGGGAAAGTTACGGCATTAAGAGACCCGGAATACCGCCGTGCATTTAAAGAAAATCTTTTTACCCCGGTACATCAAACAAAGAAGATTGGGCCATATGAGGTTACCGTAGAAAGAATGCTCATTGATGCAGCCCAAACAGTGGTCTTTTATGAAATAGAGCCGGAAATCCAGGAAGGAGAGCGGCTGGAATTAGTTATCAGTGATCAGGATGGCAGAGTTTACGAGCCTATGTCCGGCTTTAGTTACAGCGGTGAGGAGCATGTTTTGGAATTAAAACCGGTCAGCCCTAAGGCATCACAGCTTTCTTTGGCATTTCGGCTGGAAGGTGCTCCGGCAGAAGGTGAGTTTATTGTGGCGGTAGAACCGGCGGCAGTTCAGGCCAGCACCAGTGAATGGTGGCCTGGTATCAAAAGGGAAGCCGGGCCGGTGGAGTTTGGTTTGGAACACGTTATCTTAGGCTTAACCAAAAGCCAGGTTAATTTAAGAGCATTTTGGCCGCTTGATCAGGATATTAGGGGTGTGGGCTTCGGGTTGTTCCCGCCTGTAGGACCGAAGATGCGAGAAGACGGAAGTGCCGGCAGCGCTTCAGGTTCTTTTTATAATGTGCGCCCAGGGATGGCAGCACTGCCCTGGTATGCCGAACTTGTAGACATGGAAAACCGCAGAAAAGCCGAACTTGAACAACTTGGGCTAAAGACTGACTCTCTATCCGGCGGAATTACTGCAAGCTTTAACTTTCAGCCGCTGCCGGAGACAACAAGTGAAGTGCAATTTACGTTACCCAATACTTATCTCTATCGGTATGTAAATGATAAAGAGCACCAAGAGATCAGCATAGAGCTAAATGACGGGCAGGAAGAAAAGCTAGATAAAACGGTTAGTGGTAACGGAAAACAAATCAGACTTACATCAGCAAAAAGAGAGCGGTCGGCTTTGATACTGCAATTTGAATTAATAGAGGCAGGAAGTGCATCACTGCCCAGTTATGTTCCTGAATTTATAGTTGTCCATCCTAAAGGGTTCGAAACCCCAGGGCGAAGTCTAGAGTTTAGTTCAGAAAATGGAACAGGAACAGTAATGCTGTATTCAGATGAATGGCCGACCACCGTTCGTTTGAAAAGTATCGGGGAACAGTTAGACCTGGAACATGAATTTAACCTTCCCGTTCCAACTGCAAACTTTTGAGGTGTCTAACTTGAGTAACGAAATATTTATACGCCAACTTTATACTCTTTGCTATCGACTTACCGGCGACGTGCAGTTAACCCAAGACCTTTGCCTTCGCACTGTGGAAAAACTTCAACGGGATAAGCTGTTTAGCTCGGCTGAAGGAATATTTGTTAGGGCGGCAGAGGCAGCAGTAGAGCTGCTGCTGGAGCAAAGGTGCAGCAATTTATCACGGGCTATAGCTCCCGATGACTCAATCCCTGAAATTCAACAGGCGCTTAACGGGCTGCCGGTAAAAGAACGTGCCGTCATTGTGCTTAAAGATATATACAGGCTGACATACCCTGAGATAGAGAGGATTGTTCAAGGCGAAGAGGTAAGCTATCTGGCACATCAGGGTCGGCAAAAGCTTACCCGTATTATAATAGACGCACCCTAATGGGCGGAATCTGTACCATGTAATCAAGACCAGAAAGGATGGTTTTCCTAATGAAGTTATGTAGAACGATTGTGCTTACACTTATCTTTTTGCTGTTAGGAACGACTGCTGTGTGGGCAGGAGATGTTCCGAAAAAACCCCTTAGTGAAGCCTTTTATAATGCAGTGGTGCTGCCCCTTGATTATCACGATAAAGCCTTTGTCAATGGCCGAAAAACGGATGTTCGCGGTGACTATAAACTGTACCTGAGGAACGACCGTATTCTTGTACCTATTCGTTTGATGGGATATTTAGCCACAGAAGTGGACCGTAATAACCAATCCGGCGTGGTTACATGGGCCTATTGGGAAGTAGTATGGGATGCACAAAAGCCCAAGGAAGTGCTTCTATCTAATCATAAACTACATAAGACTGTTAAACTGACGGTTAATAGCAAAACCATGTTCGTTAATGATGAGCCGCAGACTTTAGATGTTCCGCCTCAAAATATCAACGGGCGCATTGTCCTGCCTTTAAGAGCTGCAGCAGAGGCATTGGGAAAAAACGTCGAATGGTTCGACGGCTTGGTAATTATCAGCAATGACATGGTTGATTTACATAGCCCGCAGGCTGAAATAATCAAGAATCAGATGAAGGTGAAATTGGATGATACACGAGAACCTGTCGGCTACCAAGAACAGGTGACTCCCCTGGCAAAATATCAGGATGAGATCTTCTACGTAAAAACAAACTACGAAGACAGCAACAACATCCAAGAACTTTATAAGCAAACACCTGGCAGCTCAGGACAAAAGGTAAGACTGCCTGGTTTAAATAATTTTAGCAGGAGTCAGGTAATTAATGATGAACTCTACTATACCACCACTATCAACGGCAAAATAGAACTCCGTGTGTTTAACCTGGCAGCCGGTCAATCGAGGAAATTATGTGATTTGGACCAAGATTATTCTTGGCTGGGAACTATGAAGTATATCGATGATGACTTTTATTTTGTGCTCCATTACGGCGATTTGACCATGGGTTCGGAAACCTTATACAAGTTGGTGAACGGTCAGGCTCACGAAGTTGCCAGTGCCAAAACCTTTATCAGCTTTGAAATTACCGGCGATTATCTTTACTATACGGAATTTTATCCACCTGCTTTTACTAATAACTTATATAGAGTTAACTTAGAAACCGGTGCAAAGGAAAATTTCGGTGAGCAGGGTTTTACGTATGGAGTAAACCGTACAATCAGGGAAGGTGGTGGCGTGAGTTACTCAGGTAATCCTACCCTTTACTTCAAAGACGGCTATCTTTATATCTTAGGATATCAAGAAACTGACCAGGAGGATAAGAGTTCCGTTTTTCGAATTAATTTGGAGGATTTGACGCAAGAAAGAATATCATCCCCAGCAAGAAATTTCTGGCTTATCGCCCAGCAGATATATTATGTTGATTCGGGAACTGGGGATTTAGTGAAGATGGATTTAGATGGGAACAGTAAAATTACAATTTCTGACCAACAGGTTATTGATCTTCAAGCCTATGAAGGGAACATCTACTATACTGCTGCAAAAAATGATACTGCAGCTCATAAATTCTATCAATATAACATCAAAAGCGGGCAGCAGACATTGCTGACAAATCAATCAGTGCAAAATTTCTTTGTTGGCAAAACCGGCATCTATTACCAAACAGATGGTTATGAATTAGGACTCTATAAAGTCGGTGCTGATGACAATACTACCTTGTTGGTGAATGATACCATCGATTCCGCCCTTATAACGGATATGGGGATGGTTTATACCCTCCGTTATCAAGCTGGAATCTATACGGTACAATAGAGAGCTATAATGAGTAACTAGGGAGAACCTCAAGGGAAGGAGAGTAACAAGAAAATGACTACGGTTTTAAAAATCCTAAGGCTTTGGTCCCCTAAAGAATCGCTTGAACGGTCATTAAAAGAAATGCAGTTAATTCGGCAAGGTAAACTTAAGAAACGTTTTTGGAAGGATCTAAAAAAGGATCTTAAAACAAACGACGATGTTAGAAATAATATTTCGTATAAGTAGTAGTTAACTATATAAATTCACAATGAAGTAGCTGCACTTTCCGTGTGGCTGCTTTTTTCTTGCTCCGAACAAAACACTTGAAGGAATTGCCAGACCTTCCTATCCGCTTTATTATTTTCAAATATCAGAGGATTTAGTAATAAGGGCACGACACGGCAGGATGTTAGTACATTTGGCATATAAATAGAGTATAATATAACGATAATTTGCCGATAATAAAAAACTAATGAAATAACACCGTTGATTCTCCATGGGAACTGTTGTAAAATTAATCCAAAGGAGGGGAACGGTATGTCAGTTCTATTAAAAGATATGGAAGCTAAATTGGGGGCGTGCAGTATGCAAAAGGAGCCTTCTGTAGAAGAAATGAAAGCTAAATTAGGTTTAGATCAGTGTAGGCCGATTGAAGCTTCTCCTTCTGATGCTTTAGATATGCAGGAGAAAGGAGACGTTTTCAAAGAGTGGTATGAACAAGAAATTAAACGACTATACAAAGAAGCTACAAAAGGATAGAGACGAAGCGAAACAGGGAGAATTTTTCTTTGCAGCATTCCATAGTGAACATATATTGAGAACTTCTCCTGTGCTTGTAGTAGGGAATAGTGAGGCTCATGATGACAGGGATATTATCGTCTGTAAATGTAGTACTAAGCCAGCAAGGACTAAGTTTGACAAACCTGTTCAACTCAAAGAAGAAAGTATAATAAGAACGAACAAATTATATACAATCGGTCGAGATCAGCTAGAGTTTAAAATACCCCAGGGAATTGAAGAAGAATTGAATGAAGTTTTAAATTGTGTGAAATCTTGCTTTTAACTAGCCCTGTTAATATACTGACAGAGCTTTTTTACATTTCTCTGAAATAGCTATCAAATACAGATATAAACATACATTTCAGACCAATCCCGGTCCCCGGCACTAAAATTTTTTCCCCCATCAATACGGTTAAAGAAATAATTGAGCGCAAACTTGAAAGTATCAAACAATAAAACCGAAAAACATGAGAAAATGAAGACGAAATTATAACTGGTACAGAGATAAAGTACTAAAATTTTATCAAACCATTTATCAAACCAATCAAACGAAAAAGTGCTGAAAGAACTGAAATCAATTAAAACTAATTTACACGAAATAAGATGTCCTCTGGGTAAAAGCCTTGATATTATGGGATTTTTTCAGACTAACTAACATCAACAGAAACGAACGAAAACCAAGTAAAATACTGGATTCAGTCCTCGTAATGCGCAGGTCGTCGGTTCAAATCCGACCATCAGCTCCAGTGAAACATTTGGGGTCAGGCTTGAAACCTGGATTCCCGTTAAACTCATAACGAGGCGATAACAAAAAACACTACAAACCATTGAAAAACCTGGACTTAATGCCATTTTTTACTTGCAGCCAACATCGTCATGTGTTATAATATACATAACGAGGAGGTGCAATCGAATGGCAGCCATCGTATATCAGACAGATAAGCGATCAGGGATTACATACGCCTATGAGTCCGTTTCTTACTGGGATAAGGACAAGCAGCAATCCCGGGCAAAAAGGACGCTCATCGGCCGGGTGGACAGTGAAACCAAAGAGATAGTCCCGACAGACGGTAGGGGCCGAAAAAAGAAAGAAGTGCCTGCGCCTCCCCAAAGAGGCCCTATTCCATCTGTTCAAACCTCAAGGTCTTTCTACGGAGCAACGTATCTGCTGGACGCTATTGGTGAAAAGCTCAGCATTACCGAGGATTTGAAACACTGTTTTCCAAGTATTTATTGGCAAATTCTTTCGATTGTGTATTACCTGATTCTTGAGGATAAAAACCCCCTCTATCGTTTTGAAAAATGGAGCAGCTTACATAAGCATCCTTACGGTAAGAACATAACCTCCCAGCGAAGCAGCGAACTCTTCACATCCATCACCGAAGAAGCAAAGAACAAATTCTTTCAGCTGCAAGGGAAACGGCGGACAGAAAAGGAGTTCTGGGCATATGACATTACTTCCATCTCCAGCTATTCTGAACATCTACGCCAAGTGCAATACGGCAAGAATAAAGAGAGCGATCCACTGGCTCAACTGAACCTGGCGTTAGTGTTCGGTGAAAGGTCCAACCTTCCTTTTTATTACCGCAAACTGGCTGGAAACATTCCTGATTCCAAAACAATTAAGAATTTACTTGCTGATTTGGATGTCCTTGGTTTTTCCAAAGTGAAGCTGGTTATGGACAGAGGCTTCTATAGTCAAGATAATATCAATGCCCTCTTTAAAGAACACTTGAAATTCCTGATCTCCGTAAAAATATCCCTCGCTTTTATCAGGAAAGAATTGGACCTCATCTACGATAAGTTTCGTATATTTGAACACTATAGCGAGAAATACGAGCTGTATTGCCATACAGTACAGACTAATTGGCTTTATACACAGTACCGTCCGTATAAAGGGGACACCCTCTCAGAACCCAGGCGCATCTACATTCACTATTATTACAACATTGATAAAGCAGCTGAAGACGAAAAAGCCTTTGACCGAAAGTTAATCGCACTGCGCCATGAACTGGAGTCAGGTAAGAGGGTTCCTGAACATGAAAACCTCTATAAAAAGTATTTCGAGACGAAAACTACGCCAAAACGAGGGACAAAGGTCACCGTCAATGAAGAGGCCGTTACTAAAGCAAAACGGTATTATGGATTCTTTGCCCTTTTGACTAATGAAAAGATGGATGCCATTACCGCACTGGAGTTTTATCGCAACAAAGATGTGGTTGAAAAAGCATTTGGCAACCTTAAGGAACGTCTGAATATGCGCCGCACATTGGTTTCCTCGGAGCAAAGCCTTGACGGTAAACTATTTGTAGAGTTTGTGGCTCTCATCTATCTTTCTTACATCAAAAAGCAGATGCAGGAGACGCATTTATTCAAAAATTATACCTTGCAGAGCGCTCTCGATAAACTTGACGTCATTGAATGTTTTGAAGCGCCCGGCCAGAAACTGCGTGTTGGTGAGCTTCTTGAGAAACAGAAGGAAATCTATATAGGCTTGGGCGTTGTTCCGCCCTCCTCGTTATGAGTAGGCGGGAATCCAGGTTGAAATATTCCCTTACTATCAGGGGGATGTTTAAGCCTGCCCCTAAATTCTTTCCTACAACAATCCAATCTGATACATTTACCCAACAGGCCATGTAGTGACTGAGTGGGATAGGGCAAATCTGGATGAAGATGCAATAGCCTCGGCCTTTTACGCCTGTGATTCTAAAGGGTACTGATGATATCCAGGGGGCGGGTAAAGCTACATTTGTTATTACTTACCGCTAAAGCTGGGCGCCCTTTTTGCTAGAAATGAAATTAGTCCTTCTTTTATGTCCTCTGTCTGACCAATAGAGATCATCGCCTGGCGTTCCTTTTCCAAATGTGTTTCCAACATTGGCATGATCGATTGATTTAACAGTTCTTTTGCAGTTGCATGCGCTATGGTGGCCCCTTTTGCCAGATTTGTCGCCACCTCTTCAACTTTTTGATTAAATTCACTTGAAGGTACCATTAGATTGACCAAGCCCAGCTCGTAAGCTCTTTGGGCATCTATTACCTCATCCAATAACAGTAATTCACTGGCTTTGGAATAACCCAGCATGGCCGGTGCAAAAAGACTCCAGCCGCCGTCAGGAACCAGACCACCGCTGGTATATGCTTGTTTGAATTTAGCCTTATCTGAGGCGATTCGCAAGTCGCACGCTAAAGCAAGGCTCATTCCGCCGCCTGCTGCGGCACCGTTGACTGCAGCTATTACCGGTTTTGGCAACAATCGAATATCGGTTATCAGCCTGTGAAACAATTGGGTAAGGCCTGCCAACGCTTGCGAAATTGAGTCCTGTGAATTAAGGTAGGAAAGATCCCCGCCGGAACAAAATGCTTTCCCGATACCCCTTATGACAACCGCCCGCGACTTGTCTTCAAAACACTTACTTATTGCTTCTGACAGTTTTTCAGCCATTTCCGGGTTCAGCGCATTATAGTTATTGGGTTGGTTTAATGATATGTAAGTGACTGAATTAGATCGTTCTATCAATACAATACTCTCCATTATATTGCCTCCTTAGGTATGTTCAGTACCTTTAATTGCCTAGCCGGCTCTAGTCCATGTCAACCACCAACAGCGTTACAGTGGCTTTGGCGGCCAACTTTTTAATTCCTTCATTAACGGTAAATACTTCAGATTCAGACACGTAAATTCTTTTCCCAGGCTTTAACACTTTGGCGCGGCATAATATCATCTCCCCCACGGCGGGGCGCAGCAAATTGATTTTAAATTCTACGGTCAATACCTCTTCCTTCTCTGACATCAGCGAATATGCGGCAAAGCCGCTGCTGAGGTCGGCCATGGACGCCAGGGCACCGGCATGTACATAATTGTGGTGCTGGAGAATTTGCTGACTGGGAATCATTTTGGTGTGAAACCAGCCGGGGCCAAAATCTTCAACTTCAATGCCAAGAGTATGTGCTAAACCTTGATGATTAAATGATTGCAGGACCTTTTCCTTATAATCGGCAAATTGCGCTTTCAAGTTATTTCACCCCCTTTGGGCAACGCCACTGGCAATAGTTATAATTTTCAAACTAATTATATCAATTTGCTATATATTAGACAAATTATTAGTTATAATATTGTTAATTAGATACACTTATAAGGGGGATATTTATGCGGTGGCAACAAATGGTGGGTTTTTATCATGTGGCAAAGACGGGTAAATTTACAAAAGCTGCGGAAAAAACGTATCGCACTCAATCAGCTTTGACACAGCAAGTCAAGAAACTGGAGGAGGAAATGGGCTGTCAACTTCTGGAACGGGTGGGAAAGAAAAAGCTTTTGCTTACGCCTGCCGGCCGGAAGTGTTTTGCTTTTGTAGAAACAGTTTTGAATAATTATGATTATTTAGTGGAGGAAATCAGTGTTTTAAACGGTCAAAAGAGAGGAAAGTTAAAGATAGCAGCACCCTATACCACACTTAATCAACTGCTGCCGAAAGTTGTGGAACAATATATGGTCCAATTTCCCTGGGTTGAACTATCCCTGCTGGATCGGCCGCAGCGAGCTGTAATTGAACTAGTAAAAAGTGGGGAGGTAGACCTGGGTTTTGCCATAGAGTCAATTATTCCCGGTAACTTGGATAAGAAACATTGGAAAATAATCGAGTCCGTGTTGGCAGTTCCGAGAGAGCATCCGCTTGCCAAGGAAAAGACCGTTATGTTGGAGCAAATAGCGCGGTACCCCCTGATTTTACCACCTGAGGGAGGGGCTTATAATAACCGTAAAAAGTTGGAAGAATTGTTCCGGCAAAATAGTCTCAACTACCGTGTAATAATGGAGTCTTCAAATGTGGAGCTTAGCGCAGTTTATGTGGAAATGGGTCTGGGTATATCCTTTGCAACAGTTGTGAGAGACTTGCCGTTATTAGAGCGGAAAAACTTCGTGTTTATATCTTTGAACCATTACTTCAAACCGCAGTACTTAGATGTCATTACACGAAAGGATAAGCCCATCCCCCCTTATATGGATGCTTTTTTAAGTCTTTTACACCCCTAACTCCCTTACAGCAGAAAGTATCTTTAAGTTTTACAGACGACCCCGCCCTGTTTAGCCATTCCAGAACTAGCGGAAAAAGAACAAGAGGTTTCTTTAACTAACCTTCCCCGACGAAAGGGTTTCCAGTTTATTTTTGTCCAATATGATAAGAGAATTAATTCCTTTAAAAACTGGTGAAGAAAGGAACAAAGCAAAAATGCTTACGTCTAATTTATTAAAATTGGAGGTGAGATTCAATGAAAAGACTGACATTTGTAGCAATGGTTTTACTATTTTTATTGGTGGCTGTTTCTTTTTCCTTTGCCAATACGTCGGAGATAGAATTATATCTGAACGATGAGAAGGTTTCATTCAACGATCAACCGCAGCTAAGTAACGACAGAGTATACGTGCCGCTAAGAGGTATTTTTGAGGCATTCGAGGCTCAGGTGGAATGGAATGACGCTACCCAAACCGTTACCGCTGTTAAAGGCGATACTGAAATTAAGGTGACAATTGGCAGTAAATCGGCAAAAAAGAACGGTACTAACATAATGCTTGAAGCGGTTCCTTATCTCAGCCAAAAAAGAACGTATGTACCGCTCCGTTTCGTTGGTGAGGCGTTTGGCGCGCATGTAAACTGGGATGGGAATACAAAAGCGATTTCCATCGTGACTGCCGGTGATTTACCCGTTGTAGGTTCTTTTGAGACCCTTAAAAAGCTGCTTAAAGAAAATGCAGACATGAGACAATCTTATCTTTATAACGGTATAAATGAAGCAGTTAGCGACGCCGCTGTTAAGTCAGTTGACAGAGTAGAGCTGAAAAGTGAGGCGGCTTCAAGCCCTGAACACTCGGAAACCAATGTGCAGGTTCAAGGTGTGGATGAGGCGGATATTGTTAAGACTGATGGTGAATATCTGTACCAGGTATCAAATCAGCAAATAGTTATATCCAGGATTTTCCCCGCGGATGAACTAGAGGTACGTAACGTTATCGGTTTTGAACCGAGGGGGGATACCTCCGGTTTCATGCCGGCAGAACTTTACATTGATGACGATTATTTGATTGTTATCGGTACTGCCTATTATCGGCATGAAGATATTACAGTTGATAAGCCTAGTATGGCCCGGCCGGAAGTTTACCCACCGGTTAACATTAATAACAGTATTAAAATTATTGTCTTTGACCGTACGGACCGGGAAAATCCGAATCAAGTTCGAGAAATTGAAGTGGAAGGGAATTACTTATCGTCAAGAAAAGTAGGGTCTTCTTTGTATCTGGTTTCAAACAAATATTTTGGCGGCTATCAAATTATGGGGACAGAAACGGAATACGTTCCTGCCTTGCGTTACAGAGATAACGAGAGCAGCTTTACCGAAATGCCGTACTCTAAAATACACTACTTTCCTAAGGCCATTAGCCCCAATTATTTGACGGTGGTAGCAGTTAATCTTGATAAACCAAATGAGAAAGCAAACATTTCGACTTTCTTAGGTGCAGGCGAAAATATATATGCATCACCGGAGCACCTATATGTGGCATTGACCGAATATGAAGCGGCAGAAACAAAACCTGCTGTACTTCCGCTTGAGCAGCAAAAGATGATTGCGCCGCCGGTGCCCTTACAAAATAACGAAACCACTGCCATCCATAAGTTTGCATTACTGAATGGAAACATGGTTTATCAAGGGAAAGGCAAAGTGTCGGGGCATATATTAAATCAGTTTTCCATGGATGAATATAACGGCCATTTCCGGATTGCCACTACAAGCGGAAGCCTTTTTGGTCAGGGACAAAATCAGTCAAGTAATAATATTTATGTGTTAGATGGCAAGATGAATACTGTTGGAAAAATTGAAGATATTGCCCCGGGTGAAAGAATTTACTCTGCTCGATTTATGGGTGAGAGGGGTTATCTGGTAACCTTCAAAAAGGTTGACCCGCTGTTTGTCCTAGATTTGAAAGACCCTGACAGTCCTAAAATATTAGGAAAGCTAAAAATTCCTGGGTACAGCGATTATTTACATCCATATGGTGAGAACTATATCATTGGCTTTGGCAAGGATGCCATGGAAACAGCTGATGAAAGATTTGGCGATGGGGTATCAATGGCATTCTATCAAGGTATGAAAATAGCCCTCTTTGACATCACTGATGTTAATAATCCTATTGAGCTTCATAAAGAAATCATTGGTGATAGGGGGACGGATTCGGAATTGCTTCACAATCATAAAGCGTTATTGTTTGATAAGGAGCGGAATCTGTTGGCGTTTCCGGTAACGGTAATGGAAATTAATAAGCAGCAGGAGAATACCGGCAGCTGGCCCCAATATGGAGAGTTTTCCTTTCAGGGTGCTTATGTATATAATCTTGATATAGAAAACGGATTTAATTTACAAGGCCGCATTACCCACTTAAATAGTCAAGACTTTCAGAAAACCGGATATTACTATAACAACAATAAGAATGTGAAACGAATCTTCTTTGTAGAGGATAATCTTTACACCGTATCCGACGGGATGGTTAAAGCAAATCGGATAAGTAATTTGGAAGAAATAGACTCGCTAAATATTTAATCAAAAGGCTTTATTACACGAAGTGAATCTGAAGATGGGATTGAGACTTGTTTTGGACGGTTGTGATCACCCGTCCAAAACAAGTATTTTTGAATGGGTATATAATAATTAAATCACAGTTAAGCCCTGGGCTCCTAGAGTAGGTACTTCTTCAGAATCTATCACTTGTAATCTAATGAGTTGCCCAACGGAGTTTATTTGAAATACAGAAATTGACCCCTGGTTTCCATTTAAAACGTAGAAATTGCGCTGATCTCTACTTACCCCGCTATCAATAGGTGCGCCCATGGGTGATCCCTCTGGTGTGCTTGGTATATTCTCTACAAGCTCCAAAGTCCCATCGGTATTGATGCTATAGAAACTGATGGTACCACTGCCAGTATTGGACGTATAGGCAAAACGCTCATTTCGAGTTGCCACTACCCAACAGGTTGCCATCTGACCGCTTTCAACAGAACCGCTGATAACATTTAGTATTCCATCTGGAGAAACGGTATAAGAGGATAGGGCATTTGTACCAGCTTCCGAATTTAACAGTAACCCGGACGGAAGAAAATATGATCCAAATGGCCCTGCCCCACTGGATCTGTTAACGGTACGTCGTGATACTGTACCATCGGGTTTGACGTCAAACACGCTGAGGTGGTTTGTGGTTAATTCAGATACAACAAGTTGACTGCCGTCAGGGGTGAATACAACGCTGGCTGGATGGGCGTTTGGGGTACTTAAAGAGCTTTCTGAGTTGGGTACCCTGTTGAGTTCCCCCCTGGCGCCTATGCGAAAGCCAGTAATATTAGAATCAGAACCGTTAGTATCACTTCCGGCATTAGAAACATATAGTAGTTTTTCATGTACAGCTAAGCTGTTAGGCTGTAACCCGCCCGAAGGTACCTTATCTACTAGAATTAGCTCGCCGGTAACATTTCTACGAAAGCTTGAGATATTATTGCTGCCAGCGTTGACAGCAAAGAGAAAACGCTTATCGTCAGAAAGGGCAATAGATCCCTGTGATGCCAGTGGGTCGACAGCGCCACCTGGTGTTTCAGGGGAAACCCTTCTTGTGCCAGTACCATGGCCACCTGTTTTGTATGCATCTATTAGCGATAATGTTCCGTCAGGTCCCCGGCGAAAGGCGACTACCTCATTATTAATACGTGAATTTGTCATGACATAAACTGTCCCTAAAGTCGTGGACATTTAGTAATTCCTCCTTGGTAATTTTTATTAACTATGCTATATTGTATGTCCATGATTAATAATGGTGAATGATATGTAGGTACATAGGTAAAGTCACAATTTGGGCAGCTTTTGGTCAATAGTTGGAACCGATGCGGTACTAATCACGTCTATAAAACTAGAAAACATTTTTAAAAGGGGCTGCAATATGAAGAAAATAGTATTCTCTATACTCATTTTATTGGTAAGTGTTTCTTTGGTTGGGTGTACAAATGGGGCGAGCGGTAATCAGGAGAAACCTAAAATCGGTGGAAATGATGAAGCGGCGGTTATCAGTTTGGTTGAAAATTTCGGCGGGCAGCTTCAAAAGGTATCGCTTTTAGCCCCCAAGGATAAAGTGGAAGAAAGTATGCAGGAGAATTATGGTGAGTTGGTGTCCCTGGATCTCCTGCAAGAGTGGGTAAGTGATCCTCAGGATGCTCCCGGGAGAATGACTTCAAGTCCATGGCCGGACCGCATAGAAAACATGACCGTAGAAAAAATGTCCGAACAAGCATACGAAGTTAAAGGAGACATAATTGAGATAACGAGTACCGAGAAAGTTAAAGGCGGAATTGCTGCAAAACGGCCAATTACACTCACGGTATACAAGACCGGGAAGCGCTGGAAGATTGACGCCGTCAGCCTAGGTTCCTACCAAGAAGCTAATAATGTTGTTTACAGGAATAACAAGTATGGCTTTAGTTTTACCTTGCCGAAGAGTTGGAAAGATTATTCGATAATAACAGGTAACTGGGAGGGTATGGCTGTTGGAGGTCCAAAAGCCGGTGAGATTGTGGAAACCGGTCCGATGATTTTCATCAGACACCCTCAATGGACTTCTGAAAATCTAAGACAAGACATTCCCATAATGGTCTTCACCCTTAGACAGTGGGACGCACTGCAGCAGGATGAATTTCATATTGGTCCGGCACCTATCGGACCAAGCGAACTGGGGCGCAACACCACTTACGTTTTTGCGCTTCCTGCACGTTACAACTATGCATTCCCCTCAGGATACGAAGAAGTTGAAAAGATTTTAGAAAGTAACCCTCTTCAAACAGAAGAATCGATGGGTTCCACTTCTAACCCAAAGCAAACTGGGAGCAGTCAGAACGATTATAGTAAAGAAAAACTGCAGGACCTATTAGCTTCAAAGAATGAAATATCCAAAATAACCTGGTCCCCGGACGATACACAGGTCGTTTATGTTGAAGAAGGCAACCTTGATAATGGATTAAATAAAGCATATCTTTGGAAAGTTGGCGAAGCAAATAGCAGGTTCGTACGGGACGTTTCCCCGACAACTTACGGTTTTACCTGGGCACCAGACAATGAACATTTTTTAATTAGTGAAAAGCTTGGAGAAGGAGCCGTAAGTAGTATTGTAGGCGTCGAAACTTTAACTGAAGAGGAATATAAAATAAAAAGTATTTCCATTCCAGTGTGGAGTCCGGACGGTTTGGCTTTGGCATCTGCTTATGAGCAGCACAACTACGGGGAAAGTTGGGGATCTTTAGAAGTTTATACATTGGGAGAGAAGAAAGGTGAATACATCTGGAAAGCCAAAGATGTCTTATATAAAGTTTCATACTGGGATAAAGAAGGGAATATAGGCTATACGGAAATTTATGAAGGTAAAGAAACTAAAAAGACAACTAAAAATATTAGACCCAGCATCGTGGGTGTCCATTTGGGGGATACCAAAGACCAAGTTAGAGAAGTATTAGGAAATGGTTACGAAGAAACTCCTCCCTCCGGAGAAATGGGACATTTTCCGGAGCAAGTTTACAGGTGGACTTATGATGAGGGTTATCAGATTTTCATAGGTGAAGAATCTGGAAAAGTGCTAGAGATAATGGCTACTTCTCCTAAAGCTGAAACCAACTTAGGGGTAAGAATAGGTGATACGGCAGCGAAGGTTTTTAAGACATATAGATCAAGATATATAGAACCGGAGAGTATTCATGGGGGTAAACTTTATGGGATTTTTAAGGTAGAAGGTGCCGCCGCCTTATACTTCAAGTTTGACATGCCGGAAGGACAATCACAGTTTTCGGCGGATATCGACCCTGACACGAAAGTTCAAACAATGATGCTAACCTACCCTGAACAAATGGATGATTCTTTTTAATTATTTGTGTTGATTGCCCTTAATTTTGGCCGTTTTTTACTTAAAAGCATTAAATAGTTGCTTAGGGGTTTGCTCTAAGGCAATAATTATAGATCTTTTTGAAATATAAAATGCAGTTTAACTATTCAGCGGCTGAAATTGATGTTCATCAATATGAGTATTATTTCAATTCTAGCAGCACTATCATGATCAATTTGCTGTAATGAGTGGACGCCAAATAACACGGGAACAAATCACCTTCATATTATGTACTAAAGGCATTGTGCGTACTTAAATTGGAGGGTGATTTTATTATGTTTCGACAGATAGAACCGCGTGTTCCTTCGTCGTGTCCGTTGGGATTTCAGGCTAGGTATACGGTAGTCAGAGGAGACACTATGTTTCTCATTTCCCAACGGTTTCGGGTCACGCTTGTTTCATTGATAACGGCTAATCCCCACATCAGTAATCTTAATCTTATTGTTCCGGGAGATGTACTTTGCGTTCCTGAAGGTCTGGCTGCTCCATGCTGCGTGGTGCTAACGCTGCAGGAACAGTTACAGCCGGGTGCTGATGCTGCTGCGGCTGCCTTTGTCCATTCGGCGGCATCTACCGGGTTACAGGAAGTGAGTGTTGTAGCAGTTCTGCCACCGCCGGAAGTGTTGGGGGAATTTAACGGTTGGCTGGCACAGGTTTTGATACCGGAAGTTAACGGATTTGGCAATCAACTGTTTGCCACGCCGGTGACTCCCCCTACATGGGCTACCACGTTTGCTCTACCCAGAGGAATTTCAGTATCGGCCGGCAGCAGGGTAGAAGTACGCCCGTTTAATACCGACAGTGGGGTATCAGGGCCTGTGGTTTTACAGGGGTCTCTGAGAAACTGCACCTAGCAAAGAATGGGGCATCATCCCGGTTTCGGGCTGCGCCTACATTCCTCCTTTTGGGTTTTTTATGGGGGTATTTATTATGTTTTGTGTATTTGGTTGGATCTCCGGCACCGGTTTTTTTCATGGCAGGGATATCACTACCGTATGGATAAATGCAAAGAATATAGGTATCAATTATTGGTTTTGGGCCATTATTTCAATGTTGTTATCTCCCGTTGGCTTGGTAGGTTATTTACTTTAACGCCATCTAAAGATATCCGGGAGAGTTAAATTAGGAATGAGGTGTTGTTATGAGATTTAAACTTTTTATAATCTTATTTTTCACTGTATTTTTAGTAATATTTGGTGCCGGGTGCAAAGATCAGTCCAGGGATGTATCCGTTCGTGATCCAGAAAACACCCTGCCGGCCGCAATTCAAGACGGCGGCGCTAAAATCGATACAGCGGAGGTAAACCAGAAAGAAGGCGACGCTGCCGACGCCCAGGAGACAAACTTGAAATACGGCGTCATCACCGATCCGACAGAATTGGAGAAACTTTGGCAGGAATACCTTTATGATGCAATCGCCACCATAGGGAACTCACATGAGTTTAATTCAGCTGCAGAAATAGATCCTGTACATATTGCCCAATACAGCTGGTTTAAGTATATTGCAGAACATGGCAGAGAAAGTCTGGAACTGGCAAATGAGAACAGCCGCAGGCGGGTATTCCCCGTCGAGGCAGTGCTTGAGTACGCCCAGCGTTATTTCAATTTGACGACCCTTAATGTGACTGCATTTGATGATAGAGACTACGACCCGGAAAGACGTGCCTTTATCTTTAATCTCGGCAGCGAAGGTGACCGCCCCCGCTACAATGAGGGTAACCCTTGGGGGATAAAACTCGGTGAAGTCACACGAAACAGCGACGGTACTATTACTGCGGTTTTAAAACATTACGATTCAAGTGTGACTCGTCGCGTGGAGCGGACCAGGACATTCACACTAAAACCGCGTGAGGACGGCAGTCTATACTTTATAAGCGGACGCGAAGAGTGGGTAAATAATAATTTAGTGAGCTTGACCGGTGATTTTCAGCGCTTTGACAAAATCAATGGTTTTGATGACAATATGCAAACCCTTGCCATGTTAGGCGAATACAATGATAAGGTGATTATTGCCTATGGACCATACGATAAAAAGAAAAACGGATCTCTCATGTTGCTTAATCCCGAAAACATGGAAGTGGAGAAGGAACTTAACTTAGGGGAGAACTTTACCTCAACTGATGTCACGTTGACGGGAGAAAGAATCGTTGTGCGCCTTAAAGACAGAATTATTATTGTTAAGAAAAACCTGGAGCAGTTGGAGGAGCTATCCCTGCCGAAAGTGATTAAGGACAAAATAACACGCGAGCTGCAGCAGGGGACCTACTTTGGCGGTTACGACATTTCCACCGACCTTACGAGGATTATCTATTCTGATGAGGAAGGGGTCAAGTTGTTCGATTTAGCTGACAGCAGTGAAAAGCTGCTCGCTTCAACGAAGCCTGTAACGGGCACTGACTTAGTAAAAAAATCTTACCACTCTAGTCCCAGATTTGTGGCTAATGACCAAAAGGTAATAACCACCATGACCGGCTATGAATCTGCCATGGGGTACACTCTATATGATTTACAGGAAAATACTTCTAAGACTTACAATATCACCGGGGAGGCATCTTCATCTAGATTTATCCGTTATGATACCGGTGTGTTGGAGGTGAAGGGTGTCCGTATAAAAGATAAAGAGACCAGTGAATTAACCCTGCAATATTTAGATTTTAAGACGGGCCATGTTAAGGAAATCGAACTGGGTGACCTTGGCGATGGCGGCTATATTCGCTTTCCTGATCTTACCTACGTCGGCGAGAATGATGCCGCTTTTATAACTTCCCGGCAGGGCCTTGATTACAGCCAGGGCATGTCCTATTTGCACCGCCTTGATTTAGATACCCTAACGGTGGAAACTAATATTATTACTGTAAAGGCAGCACAAACATATATTCTAGGAGTACTTTCCGATGGGCGTGTACTGTTTTGGTATGATTTTAATCCCAGCGAAAATGGGGTATGTTTAACAAAATACAAGAAGTGAGCGGTGTCTGTGCACTTGTTAAACGGGGCATAGTCTTGAGTTTTTTTGTTGGCAAACCCCAGTTCCCGTGTCAATTTTTTCCTTAACTATTATGGGAATATTTTGAATTTAAAAAAGGAATCTATCATCAAAATATAGAATTGTACAAAAAAGTTAATGTTAAGAATATTGAATATGGGAGGATGCAGAACGTGGCTTTTGAAACTATTGCTTTGGAGAAGAAAGATGGGACGGCAGTATTGACTTTAAATCGACCTGAAAAATTAAATGCTGTCAATATGACCATGAGAGCGGAAATTTTATCGGTCCTTGCTGACCTGGAACAGGACGAGGAAGTTAAAGTCTTAATTATCACCGGCGCTGGGCGGGGATTCTGTGCCGGGGCTGACATTAATGAATTTGCTGCTGGTTCCGATGATGCAGATTTACAGAAGGAAATTAACAAAAAGCTATTGGAAATGGCCCGGGCGTTTTTTAAATTTGAGAAACCGGTGCTGGGAGCAATCAATGGTGCGGCGGCTGGAGACGGTGCCCAGTGGGCGCTGGCGTTTGACTTAAATGTTGCTTCCGAAAAGGCGAAATTTGCCTGGCCGGCGACGTACCTAGGCATCTTGTGACCGTACGGTATTATCCGACTTCCGGGAGAAGTCGGGCGTTTCCGAGCTAAAGAGGTGCTAATGACCAGAAAGTTTGTCACTGCCGAGGAAGCAGTCCAATGGGGTTTTGTTACAAAAGTGGTTCCCCATGACCAGCTGATGGCAGAAACTATGAAGCTTGCTGACGAAATCAAAAAAATGCCGCCGCTGTCTATCAAGGCGGTTAAAAAGGCTGTCAACAGGGGATTTGAGGGTTACGAGTATGCAGAAAGCGTCCTGGCTAAGCTGCAGCAGACGGAAGATGCTGCAGAGGGGGCAAAGGCTTTTCTGGAAAAGAGAGAGCCGAACTTTAAAGGTGTGTAGTTCGGGCAATATGTCGACGATTCGAATCCGACCATCAGCTCCTTAATATCAACGCCTCCGGTTTTTTCTCCCGGAGGCGTTTTTGAGATTTTTTTAGCTGCTATATTCATATAAATTACCTCCCTTAATTAAAACAAATGCTCAGCCAGAGCCTTCTAAGATAATTAAATAGCTTACGAAATTATACCAAAGGGACCATAGGGTGACAAGCTTGTTTAAAAAAGGGAGAAAGGCTAACTTTACAAAATAATATTTTTATGTTAATATGAAATATTCTCTTAAATCATATCTTTAAAAACGTACAAGCTGTATCATGTCCTTCCAGAGAAATTAAAATATTTATTTACGCTTTACTTTCCCCCATTTGCTACCGGTTTTCTAAAAATAGTTCCTTCGAAGGGTAGGAGATTAATATATATTCGCCGACAATACGCAGAATGCCGTTTAAATATGACAGTCAACAAGAGTTTTCAATAAAATTGGCCGAGTGGATTGGCAATATATTTTATGATATCCTGCCTAAGCACGGGTATGAAATTCGTGAAGAGCAAATATATACAGCTTATCAAATGGCTGATGCTTTCTGCAAGCGACAGGTGCATTTTGCGGAAGCGGGGCTTGGTGTGGGTAAGACTTTTGCATATTTAGTTAGCGCGGTTGCCTATGCTAGATTAAAGGGAAAGCCAGTGATAATTGCTTGTGCTTCAAGCGCTCTTCAAGAGCAGCTTGCCGGACCCCAAGGGGATATTAATACGCTTTCGCATCTTCTTGACTTGGATATTGATGCTCGAATGGCTAAGGAATCAAGCCAGTATCTTTGTGATTTAAAGGTTAGACGTTTTACACAGCCATTCGGGGCGCAAACAAGCAGCGCATTAGGTAAGGCTATTCGTTGGGCGGAGGAAACTAAACGGGGTGAACGTTCGGAGATTCCCCATATATCAGACCACATATGGACGCAGTTGGCTTGGGACGAGGCGATGCCTTGCGATGGGTGTTCATCCCGGGGCTTCTGTAAGTTGGCCAAGGCAAGAGATTTTTATCGACCGGCAAAAGATTTAATCGTGTGCGACCATGGGGTTTTCTTTGACGATCTATGGTCGCGAGCAGAACGAAAGATGGAAGGAAAACTGCCTCTTCTGCCTGATTACGCGGCAGTTATTTTTGACGAAGGGCATAAGGTGCTGCTTCCCGCAGCAAAAAGGGCAGGTAGGTATATTGTTCGGGGAGAGATTGACGGTATGACTTCCTTAATAGAACAGCTTCAGGGAGCTAGAACTTCCTTGCTGGCTAGTGCTGTAGCTGTATCTTTAGCTAGTGCTAAATTTTTTAAGGTTCTTCGTAAATCGGTTATTAAAGAAGAAAGAAATAACCGGCAAGTTATCCAGGTAAATGATGAACTATTTGCTATAGCGGAAACCTTAAAACGGGCTTTTGACAGCTTGGATGTGGAGTTGCAAAATGAACAAGAGCTGCATAGCCAAACGTTGCCCGCAAATCGTTTGCTGACCTATGAATTAAGGGTGGAGCATTCATTGGAAGCTCTAAATAGTTTTTGTAACAATAGGGGGAGAGATGCTCTTTTTTGGTTGGATCGGTTGGATGATAGTTTCTGGGTTATTCCGCGACAGCTCAACGCACTTTTAAGGGAGCATCTATTTTCCAAAGAGATTCCCGTATTGTTTTCGTCAGCAACCCTTAGTATCGGAGGAGATTTTAATTACTTGGCAACCTCGCTTGGGGTAACGGAACCATCTGGCTCGTCAGTTGAAGGTTCTTTTGATTACGAAAAGCAAACGGTCGTTTACTTGATGGAGCGTTTTCAAAGTGAAGATCAGATTCCCTGGCGGCCTCGTGCTGTACAGCATCTGGTGTCGTTGCTAGAACGTTCTCAAGGGCGGGCGCTGGTGCTCACTAACTCTTTTTCTGAAACAAAGAAACTTCGTGCACATCTTAAACAATATCAGTTTCCTTTTAAGATACTTTGGGAAGATAAAGCTGAACGGGGCTATTTGCTGGGAAGGTTTCGAGAGGACGTATCTTCTGTGCTTGTTGGCAGTGAATTTTGGGAAGGAATAGATATACCCGGTGAAGCATTGTCGCTGCTTATTATCTGGCAATTGCCTTTTCCGCCCAAGGACCCGTTAATTGAAGCTCAGCGTTCTGAAGTAAAGGAGCGGGGGCTTGACCCGGTAACTGAGGTAGATTATCCTGAAATGGGGTTGAGATTGAAACAGGGCTGTGGTAGGTTGATCCGCAGGAAAGAAGACCATGGTATCATTGCTATTCTTGAACCGGTATTTGGTATGCCTTGGCAGGAAGTGGTCCTGAAAGGCCTGCCAAAAGGGGCAAAGGTGTTAACGTTAGATGTTTAAACGTTAAAGCTTCCAACCCTTGCCGCTGGTGGGGAATACATAGGAGCGTTTGCCCTTTAAAATACTGGGTGGGTACGGTTATTGTGGCGTCCGTACAGCTAACTTCTGATATAGTGTGACTGAACCTGATTATTCTACGGTTCAAGAAGAATTGTTTTATTTTTGTACTATGCTCAAGTAAAATAAAGATAGACAGAATATGTTTTGAGGGAAATTAAATGAGTATTATCAAGGATATTATTTCCAGGTACAATCACATACTTGACTTTTCTTTCGATGAGTTTGTTATAAGCGATGGTGAGGGTGTCTTGCTTTATGCCAACGCAGCTTGTGAAAGGCATTACGGAGTTAAGGTTGAGTACTTAATTGGCAAACATACTTCTGAGCTTGAAAGAGAAGGAATTTATCATCCGGCAGTAATTCCTTTGGCACTGAAGGAAAGAAGAAAAGTTACCATTATCCAGGATACTCAGATTGGCCGAAAAACAATTGTCACCGCTAATCCGGTATTTGATGATACTGGCAACATTGAGCTAGTTGTGGTTAACGCTAGAGATATTTCTGAAGTATCGGACTTAAAAGAAAAATTAGAACAGACTCAGCAATTAGTGAAACGTTATTCCGAAGAACTCAATGTTCTTCGTAGAGAGCAAATTGAGGTTGAAGGAATAATAGCGAAGAGCAAACAAATGCAGGAAATTATGGATTTGATCAGAAAAGTGGCGCCAACCAGTTCAACGGTGATGTTATTAGGGGAGACCGGGGTTGGTAAAGATGTTCTTGCTAGAGGGATACACAAAGTTAGCAAGAAAAAACAAGGGCCTTTTATACGCATCAATTGCGGTGCCATTCCCGGGCCATTATTAGAATCAGAGTTGTTTGGGTATGAAGCTGGCGCTTTTAGTGGCGCAAAGAAAACGGGCAAAATTGGTTTAGTTGAATTAGCTAATGGTGGAACCCTTTTCCTAGATGAAGTTGCGGATTTGCCTATTGACTTACAGGTAAAATTACTCCAGGTTATTCAAGAAAGAGAAATGATGCGAGTGGGTGGCACAAAGCATATAAAAGTAGACGCTCGTATAATCTCAGCTACTAATAAAGATATTGAAACAATGGTTCATGATAATTTGTTCAGAGAGGATTTATTTTATCGACTGCATGTAATACCGATAAGAATTCCACCCCTGCGACAGCGTCCAGAAGATGTTTTTGCATTTATTCAACATTTTGGTCATCGCCTAAATACGTTTTATAATATCAATAAGCAGCTTCATCCTCAGACAATTGACGTTTTAGTGAATCATGATTGGCCGGGAAATGTGAGGGAGTTGGAAAACTTTTTAGAAAGGCTCCTGCTTACTGTTGATCGGGAAATGATAACTCCTGAGGAGTTACCTGATAATGTCTTTCGAAAGAAGGTTAACGTGCCTGTTGGCCAGCGGACGTTAAATGAAATACTAAGTGAAGTGGAAAGAGAAGTTGTTTTAAGAGTATATAAAAGATTCGGCTCCAGCTATAAGGTTGCAAGAGAACTAGGCATTAGTCAGCGGACTGCCTTGAGAAAAATTAATAAATATATGGAAGAACCATAAGCCATTAAGGGCTGATAATGAGCCATTGGTGGCTTAGTCCAATTTTGGCACCATACTACTGCTATTATGGTATTTATTCCTCGGGGCAAGTCACTACTGACTTACACCGGGGAATGTCTGTTTTTAGTAAAAGCATTGTGGTGTAAGGGTTTTAAGCATTGGTACAGGACTTGCTAATATATATAGAAGATTCAGAACATTTTAACAATAAACGTAATGGGTCAAAGTGGCAGTTACGGGGGGAGGTGTTATTTTGTTCGGTATGCCTGTAGTAACGTTTTTCTTGATGCTTGCAATACCGGTAATGGGCATTGTCAGTGGAGTGGCTTACATGTGGTACTACGAAAAGTATGAACAGTGAATGAAAGGAGGAGAGCATTATGCTTATAACGGTAGTTGCTATTTATCTATTGATAGTTTTGGGCATTGGTCTTTGGTCAGCAAAGGGTAAGGAGAGTATGCGAGACTTTTATATCGCTGGGGCTGGGATTGGTTTTATTCCGGTAGCTTTCTCCGCTTCGGCCTCTACAATGAGCGGCTGGGGTTTCGTAGGTGGTCCGGGTGCACTTTATGCTTATGGGTTCAGTCCTATATTAATTATTGAGTTGTTTGCAGTTATTGGTACTGCAGTAGCGTATTTCTTATTGGCAGCACCTATTCGAAAGATGGTTGATTCCCACGGGGTACTGACTATTCCAGATATTATAGACGCTAAGTTTGGTGGCAAATTGGCTGGGACGCTATCGGGGATAGCCATCCTGGTGGGCTGCGTTGCCTACCTTTTGGCACAGTATATAGCTTTAGGAGCCATTGGTGAAGCTATCTTTGGTATTCCCTTTGCAACTTTCGTGATCATAGGCGCTGTGCTAATGATAATCTACTCTGTTGCAGGTGGAATTGCGGCTTCCATTTATACGGACACATTTCAAGCAGTAGTTATGATAATTAGCGCAATTGTTATACTATTTACCGGACTTAAGGTTGGCGGTGGTTTCACCAACATATTTTCTACCTTGTCGCAGCAGCCCCACTACATGGATGCAGTTAAACCGGTTGTAGAAGGTGGATCAAGTATTTGGGGCTTAATATCCTGGTTTTTGTTAATGGGTATCGGGCTTGGTGGTTTACCACACGTGGTGACCAGGTTTTACACTTTAAACAAAATCCAATTTCTGAAATACGCCTGTCTGGTAGGTACATTTTCTTACGCCATTATGGTTATGGGGGAATTTTCCGGCTTTTGGATGAAGTACTTGGAGATTACCGGGGCGGTAAAACCTTTGGCTAATCCCGATATGGCGGGACCGACATTTATTAAGCTCTATTTTGGGCCGGTGGCTGGCGGGGTAATGACTGCTGCAATTTTAGCTGCAATTATGTCTACAGCAGATTCCTTTTTGGTGACTGCGAGTTCAGTTGTCAGCAGAGATTTCTATCAAAAATATTCAAAACGCGAGCTAACGCCAAAACAGGAATTGAAAGTTGCCAGGTGGTCAGTAGTTGTTATTGGTTTGATTCCCATATTATTTGCCCTTAACCCTCCGAATTTAATTATTTGGATTGGTTCGGCTGCATGGGGTATCTTTTCAGCAAGTATTTTTATTCCTTTGGTAATGGGATTGCGATGGGAAAAAGCTACCCGAAATGGCGCCAGTGCTTCCATAATTATTGGACTGGTTTTCAGCTTGGGGTTATTCCTGTTGAGACAGATTTATGGTTTTGAAACTTATTTGGAGCCGGGTGCCTGGGGTATGATTTTTGCTTTTGCGGCCATCGTTGTTGTGTCACTGGCTGAGAGCAAAAAAATTGTAAAAGAAAAGGAAATTGCTTCCTAGGGAGGTCGCTTGATGAGCTGGAAAAAATATTGGGATGAAGAATTGGAGACTATGTCGCCATCTAAGTTAGAGGTGTTGGAGGAGAAGAAGCTGCGTCAGCAAATTGAATACTGTTTTGCGACAAGCAGTTTTTATAGAGATAAGATGCAGTTGGCCGGTATTAAACTGGAAGACATACAATGCAAGCAGGATTTAAGTAAGTTTCCCTTTACTACAAAAGATGAAATCCGAGAAAATCAGGAAACAGAGTCGCCGTATGGGGGTTACTTAAGCTCATCCCCTGAAAAACTTAAACGTGTGCATGGGACTTCTGGTACCACCGGGCGCTTTATTTTAACTTGTTTTACTCAAAACGATGTGCGTGTAGCTGCTGAATGCGGAGCAAGGAGTTTGTGGACAGCCGGCATGAGGCCTGATGATACAGTGTTTCATGTGTTTAATTACAGCATCTACGTTGGCGGGTTGACTGACCACCTTTCGGCAGAATATCTGGGAGCGACCGTGGTTCCCATAGGGGTGGGGCAGTCCCAGGCATTTATTAGCCTTGCAAAGGATATCCAACCTACAGTTATCACCAGTACTCCTTCCTACCCTGTCTATTTGGCAAAAAAACTGAGGGATGAATATGGTATGGAACCGAAAGAACTTGGGCTGAAGAAAGGTTTATTCGGTGGTGAACCGGGAGCGGGTATTCCAGCCACTCGTAAGCGTTTGGAAGAAATGTGGGGCTTTGAAGCTAGGGATGCCAACTATGGTCTTGGCGAAGTGTTGGCCATATTTGCTTCGGAATGTGAAGCTGAAGACGGACTTCATTTCTGCGGTCAAGGTGCTTTGATTGTTGAACTAATTGACCCAGATACAGCTGACGTAAAAAAGATAGAAGCTGGAGCGGAAGGTGAATTGGTTCTCACAACTTTAGAAAGAGAGGCCACCCCGTTAATCCGCTACCGTACAAGGGACTTTGTCAGGGTTGTTACCACGGAACCTTGTTCATGCGGCAGGACTAGTTTTCGCTTTAAAGTTATTGGTCGGAGTGATGATATGCTATGGGTTCGTGGTGTTAACGTTTTCCCTAAGGCAATTGAAGAGACAGTGATGAAGCTGCGGCCTCAGGTTACCGGTGAGCATCAAATAATCCTTGATCGTGAAGGGGCAATAGATATCTTACCTTTAAAAATCGAATACGCAGAACATATTGAATTAAACCATTTAGATAAATTAAGGAAGTTTATTGAGGATAGATTTTCTGATGAACTGAGGGTTACAACAAAAGTCGAACTAGTGCCTTCAGGATCCTTGCCAACCTTTGAGAAAAAGGCCAAACGTATTAAGAAAGTTTTCAAGGGAGAATAAAGTAATACCATTAGACGGAGGTAGATAGGATGATTGTAGATTTTAGAGTACGTGTCCCATTACGTGATACGGAAGATGACCCTATGGTCCCGGCGCCCCCATTTATGGGTCGCTATAATAAGTTACTCAACTACGAGGAAAGAGTAAATAAGCCTTTAGACAAGTTAATAGAGGAAATGGATGAAGCGCGGATAAATAGGGCGGTACTGCAGGCTGAGTATGAGTATGGTGATTACGCTAAGATATTAAATAGGAGAGCCGGGGAAATAGTGGCGCGTTACCCTAACCGCTTTGTTGGATTTGCTACTGTTGATCCACGAGAGGGAATGGAAGCTGTCAGGGAGTTAGAAACAGCGGTGAAGGATTTTGGCTTAAGGGGTCTAAATCTGCAGCCATGTTTTTTAAGAATGGAACCGACCCATCGCTTATTTTACCCTTTATATGCTAAGTGTGTGGAGTTGGGGATACCTGTAACCCTTCATACAGGAGTAAACTATTCCGAGGTCCATCCGATGAAATACGATCACCCGCTTCATATTGACGAAGTAGCTTGTGATTTCCCTGAGCTTAATATTATTGCCTGCCATACTGGTTGGCCCTGGATATCTGATATTGTTGCTGTTGCTAGAAAACATCCAAAGGTGTATATGGACCTTGGAGGTATTTCTCCTAAGTATATCGCAAAACAGGGCAGTGGCTGGGAGGTATTCTTTCACTTTGCCAATTCGTTGCTGCAGGAGCAGGTTCTATTTGCCACTGACTGGCCGGTTTTTCCTTTTCAAAGGGCTATTGAGGAGTTGAAGGGTTTGGCGTTTAAAGAGGAAGTTAAAGAAAAAATACTCTTTAGAAATGCAGAAAAGTTACTAGAAGAAATAAGTTAATATTTAGAGGGAATGATTATAACCTTCGCTCTTTAGTAAAAGAGCGAAGGTTATTGTTTGGGATGTGCCTTAGCCGTGATGGGTAACAAGCTTAGCTAACAAAACACCGGTAAATGCTTGTAACTTTTTTCACAACTTTAGTCAATTTTTCCTAACCTAAGAATAAATATAAGATTGAGAAGAATTTTACCCTTATCGCCTCAGCGATGAGCCTGACTTTATCATGTCAAGGCCATGTGACCGGTTTCCGGTACGCATGGCTTTTCGTATTTTTACGGTGCTGCTAATTGTGGTTTTTACCTAGGCAAAATAGGCAGCACTACCGATGCCTGCCTTAGCCCTCCCGTGGTTTAATAAACCTAGGGTGGATTCAACCTAAAAACTTTAGGAGGTTTTACTTATGGGAGCGAGAGCGTATTTGTTGGTCAATGTAATGGATGGGGTTAAACACAGGGAATTCATTAAAATTCTACAGGAACTGGAAAACACTTTGGAAGTAGACTTTGTTGACCCGGTAGTAGGGGATTACGACTTAGTTATCATGATTGAAGCGCCGGTTACTGTCCAATGCGTAGCGCAAAAAATTGCTGAACAGCCGTGGGTTGCTAATCTCTCTGTATTGAAAATGACCAGCTTGCTAGAGCGGCATAAGCCCATCAAATCTTTATCGATAAGTGTAACCGAGGGACAATAATTATGAAGGACGACAGCCGAAAAACTACCTTAGACCCGTCTACCAGATCTATCATCGATAAGATTGTACAGGAGAATAACTTGAATAAAGGTGCTGGAATAACAATTTTGCAGCAAGTGCAAGCCTCCTTGGGGTACGTTTCACCGCCAATGATTAGACGCATCTCTAAATTAACAGGAATAACCGCCAGCGCTTTATACAGCATCGCTACCTTTTATGCTCAGTTCCGTTTGGAGCCCATTGGCAAACATCTTGTGCAAGTGTGTCACGGCACTGCCTGTCACCTGGCAGGAGCTGAAAAAATAACTGAAACCATAACGATGGAAACAGGTGCTGCCGAAGGCCATACCAGTCCGGACGGGAAGTTTACGGTGGAAAAGGTAGCCTGCCTCGGGTGTTGCAGCCTTGGGCCGGTAATGACCATTAATGAAACGACCCATATTCGGCTAACACCGGAGGCGGCACGGAAGTTGGCAAAAAGTAAGAAAAAAGGTTGTAAATGTGAGAAAAGTTCGCATGCTGATCAGCAGCCGGGGGTGACGCCGGATGAGTGAGAAGAAATATGCTGCTAAGATAACTGTCGGCATGGCTAGCTGTGGTATTGCAGCAGGTGCGCGGGAAGTTTTCAATACGCTGAAAGCCGCTGTAAAAGAGCTGCCGCTGGCATTGGATTTTAGCGGCTGCATGGGCATGTGCTACAATGAACCCTTGATGGAAATGACCATGTCAGATGGTAGCCGCTATCTATATTGTCAGGTTACTCCGGACAAAGCGAAAGAAATTGTAAATAAATACATGGAAAGTGGAAAACCAGTCAGCGAATGGCTCGCTTATGCTGAGGATAGGGATACCGCAGATAAAAGCTTTTTAGTACAGCAGCAGCGCATCCTCTTGAAAAACTGCGGTATTATTAATCCGGAAAGCCTCCAAAGTTATTTGGCAGTTGATGGTTACGCAGCAATAAAAAAAGCTCTTCGCATGCATCCAGAACAGGTAATTCGAGAAATAATTGACTCTGGCCTGCGGGGAAGAGGCGGGGGAGGATTTCCTACCGGTACTAAGTGGGCCCTGGCCAGAAAAACCTTAAGTCAGGATAAGTACCTTATTTGTAACGCCGATGAAGGTGATCCAGGCGCCTTTATGGATCGAAGCGTGCTGGAAAGTAACCCCCATGCCTTGTTGGAAGGAATGTTAATTGGCGGCTACGCCATTGGCGCACAGCAGGGTTATGTATATATTCGAGCAGAATACCCTCTAGCCATTAAGCGGTTATCCCTTGCTATTGCGCAGGCCCGTGAAGAAGGATATCTTGGTCGAAACATCTTGGGGCATGGTTTTGATTTTGACATTAACATCAGGGAAGGCGCGGGCGCATTTGTCTGTGGAGAGGAAACCGCGCTGATTATGTCCATTGAGGGGAAACGGGGCATGCCCCGAATTCGCCCTCCCTACCCGGCTGAATCGGGTCTTTGGGGAGAGGCTACCTCCATCAATAACGTAGAAACTTTAGCCAACGTACCGTGGATAATGCTAAATGGAGTGGCCAGCTTCAATCAATACGGCACCGAAAAAAGTAAAGGCACCAAGGTTTTTGCCCTAGCAGGAAATATCGCCCGTGGCGGTCTGATTGAAGTACCCATGGGTATGACCATCAACCAGATAGTATTTGACATTGGCGGCGGGTTGGCTTCGGGTAAAGCACTAAAGGCAGTACAAACCGGCGGACCTTCCGGCGGTTGTATCCCGGCTAAGCTGGCGGATACGCCCATCGATTATGAATCTCTAAAAAAGATAGGCGCTATTATGGGTTCAGGCGGCTTGCTGATTATGGATGATACCACCTGTATGGTGGATGTGGCAAAGTTCTTCTTAAACTTTACCCAAGAGGAATCATGCGGTAAGTGTACTTTCTGTAGAGTGGGTACACGGCGCATGCTGGAGATATTAGAGCGTATCACTCAAGGAGAAGGAAAAGAAGGCGATCTTGAACTGCTGGAAGAGCTGGGCCAAAGCATCATCGCCGGATCACTCTGCGGCCTGGGACAATCAGCACCAAATCCGGTACTTACCACCATCAAGTACTTCCGTGAAGAATACGAAGCCCATATCTACCATAAATTATGTCCGGCCAAAAAGTGTAAGGCACTAATCAGAATGGAAGTAGTGGAGGAACGGTGTAAAGGCTGCGGACGCTGCAGTAAAGAATGCCCAACTGACGCTATTTCAGGGGAGAAAAAGCAGCCGTTTACCATAGAACAGGAGAAATGTATCCGCTGCGGGCTTTGTGTTAGTGCCTGTAAGTCCAATGCCATTTTGATATATCCGGGGGCAAGGGGGGAAGAATACAATGGCTAAAATTAAAATAATCATCGACGGTCAGGAATACCTCGAAGAATCCGGAAGTATCCTCTTGGAAGCAGCTCGAAAAAACGGCATTCCTATTCCCTCCCTCTGCCATGACCCGCGCTTAGAGCCCTTCGGTGCCTGCCGCCAATGCTTGGTGGAAGTAGAAGGGGCCAAGGGTCCGGTACAGGCCTGCGGTCTAAGGATTACTGAGGGTATGGTGATTAGAACAAATACCGAAAAAGTGAAGCGGCTGCGAAAGCTATGCTTAGAGATGATGCTCTCAGAACATTACGGCGATTGCATCGCTCCCTGTCAGTTAGCCTGCCCCGCCGGCATTGACATCCAGGGGTTTGTCGCCCATATTGCCAATGGCAATCCGGAGGAGGCTGCTGCATTAATCAAGGAAAAGCTTCCCCTTCCTGCATCCGTCGGCAGGGTTTGCCCTCGGTTTTGCGAAGAAGAGTGTCGTAGAAACCTGGTGGACCAACCGGTAGCTATATGCACCTTAAAACGCTATGCCGGTGACTGCGAACTTGGAAAAGATGCTGCAATAACCTCCCCTGCCTTAGCACCCGACACCGGGAAAAGAGTGGCTGTGGTAGGCGGTGGCCCCGCGGGATTATCTGCAGCCTATTACTTGGCACTAAAAGGTCACCGGATAAGCATTTTCGATGCATCTACCCAATTAGGAGGCATGATGCGTTATGGTATCCCTGAATACCGCCTGCCCAAGGCAGCCTTGGACTACGAGATTGAGGCGATAACCTGTCTTTGCGAAAAAGTTTTTAACAATAAAAAATTGGGCCGCGATTTCACCGTTGGCCAATTAAAACAGATGGGCTTTGACGCCGTCTTTGTAAGCATCGGTTCCTGGTCAAACCAAGAATTAGGTTTAGAAAATGAAGCATTGACGGGAATTTACTCAGGGATTGACTTTCTCCGTCAAGTAGGAGCTCGGATGGATACCCATATTGGTGATCAAGTAGTGGTAATAGGCGGCGGTAACACTGCCATGGATGCCGCCAGGACCGCATTGCGCCTAGGAGCAGCAAAGGTAACTGTGGTCTATCGCCGTTCGCGGGAAGAAATGCCCGCCAGCGCCCATGAAATTTCCCAGGCAGAAGAAGAGGGAGTTAAATTTTCTTTGCTGACAGGTCCGGTAGCATTTACCGGCGACCAAGGCAGCATCGAGACAGTGAGCTGTATTAAAATGCGGCTGGCAGAACCGGACAGTTCAGGTAGACGGCGCCCGGTACCTATCAAGGGAAGCGAATATGATATTCCCGTGGATACGTTGATTGCCGCCACCGGTCAAAAACTAAATGTCTCGGATGTAACCACCAGTAATGAAATAATACTCAGCAGCCGCGGCCGCATTAAGGCCAATTCTAATACCATGCAGACTGATACCCAGTGGCTGTTTGCCGGTGGAGATTGTGTCACCGGGCCAGCGACAGTGGTTGAGGCCGTATCAGCCGGGCGTAAGGCCGCCCTCGGCATCAATCAATACCTTGCCGGTGAAATAATTCGCCCCGAGGCAGAACCTTTTAACTGCTCTCGCGGTAATTTAGCAGACATTGATACCGCTGAATTTGAACAGCACCCGAGAATACCCCGTACCGCGATGCCTACTTGCGTGCCTAAGGAAAGGAAAAGAAATTTTAAGGAGTTTGAATTAGGCTATAGTAAAGAAATGGCAGAAAGGGAGGCTGGGCGCTGCCTATCTTGTGGCTGCTTAGATACTTTCTCCTGTCGACTGCGTCAGTATGCTGCGGAGCAAAGAGTAGATATCAAAAAGTTGGGCTTTGGCAAGAGGGCGTACCCCGTTTACCTGGATCACCCATTTATCATACGTGATCCAAACAAATGCATTCTTTGTGGCAATTGTGTGCGTATTTGCGAGGAAGTACAGGAGGTGGGTGCCCTCGGTTTTGTGGGCAGAGGTTCAGAAACCGTAGTATTGCCCGCTTTAAAAAACCCTCTGATGGAAACCCTTTGCCAATCCTGCGGCCAGTGTCTTAACGTTTGCCCCACCGGGGCCTTAACCGGAAAGAGCATACTGCCAAAACCGGGGCCCTGGAATTACAGGAAAGCTGCATCGGTCTGTAATTACTGTAATATCGGCTGCCGCTTGGAGGTCAGAACCGCCGGTAACCGGATCATAGGAGTAACATCACCTGTGGCTGCTGACACCCCTAATGAAGGAAATCTTTGTATGAATGGAACTTTTGGTTATACCGATATAAAGATGTCGGATAGAATGACCCAGCCGCTAATTATTAACGGTATACCTAAAGAGGTTAATTGGGAAACAGCACTAGCAGCAGCAGCCAGCCTGTTGAATGATGTTTGGGGTAAAGAAGGGCTGGACAGCATTGGTGTTGCGGTTTCTCCTAAGCTAACCAATGAGGAGCTTTATCTGGCATATAAGCTGGGGCGCATGGGTCTAGGTACCCAGAGAATTTTTAGCACAGTTCCTGTTATTTCGCCGTTAATGGATGCTAATATCCATTGCCCATCATTCCAAAATCTGTCGGACAGTGACCTAATCGTGCTGGTAAACGGGGAAATATTTACTAAGTATCCCGTCGTTGGTCATAAAATTAAGAAGGCAGTGGCTAATGGCAGTAAACTGGTAATCATCAGCCCCTACGCCACCAATTTTGACATTATTGCCTGCCTTACTTTAAAAAGCAGTAGTCGCAATACCAGCGATTTACTAAAAGTAATTATTCATTATCTGAGAAGCAGTCAAGGAAACTCACAGCAATGCCTGGAAAATGAATTTGACAGTAGTAGCAATAGTAATGTGCATACCACTAGGCACCGATTACAGGAATTGACACGGCTGCTAACCGAAGCTGTTAAGCCGGTGATAATAGCGGACGGTGACACTGTATCTCCAGAAACGATGGCCCTGCTTCAGCGTCTATTTTCTCTGTCAGGAAGCGGCACTAAGAGCTATAACGGTTTAATGCCCCTCTACCCGCAGGGTAATATAGCCGGCCAATGGAAAATAGGCATCAATACACATCCGGGGGATTACCGTCAACAGCTAGCCGATTTAAAAGTGGGTCGAATAAAAGGGCTCTTGGTGATTAATGATGGAGCCGAATTGAATCCTGAGCTATTTCAACCGAACGTGAAAACAGTGCTGATAACTCCAGCCAAACCCCGAAACCTACAAGTGGATGTAGTACTTCCCGGAACATTAATCATGGAAACCACGGGCAGCATCACTAACGTAGAAGGCAAGATTCAGCTCGTGTCGCCGGCGGTTTCCCCCAAGGGAGGCAAAGAAACCCGGCAAGTGATAGCGGAATTGGCCCGTGGCCTAGGTACATCTATAGGGAGTGTGGACCCTGCAGCCGTCCATAAGGAGATATTAGACAGATTTTTAAAATAGGTTGAGAAAGGGGGGAGGGATGTTGGAACCTCTAAACGACGAACATCTGAGCTTTTATGTACGACAGATTACCAGGGCTCAGGAAGAAGAACGCTTGCGAATTGCCAGAGACCTACATGACAGTACCATTCAATCGTTAGTGGCCATCAGCCATGACTTGGAGCGGTTCCTGGCAGAGACCGGACAATGTGACATGCCCACAGTAAGGTTTTTATTAAAATTAGATGACCAAATCAAAACAGTATTAAAAGAAGTACGTAACTTTAGCCAAAATCTGCGTCCTTCAATAATCGATCATTTGGGACTGCTGCCTTCCATTGAATACTTGGTGGCAGAATTACGAAAGAAATATCAAATAGCAGGAACGATTTGCATTATAGGTAACCCCTGCCGCTTTCAACCTGAAGTGGAGATTAACTTGTTTCGTATAGCTCAGGAAGCATTACAAAACATTGTACGGCATTCTCATGCCACAACCGCCAAAGTGTTAATGGAATTTGCTTCGGAAAAAATTTCTATTACTATTGTAGATGACGGAATTGGCATGCCTGACCTCCCCCAATCGTCCACCGGCTTTTTGAAACAAGGAAAACTAGGCCTGGCCGGTATGGCAGAACGGGTCAGGCTGCTGCAGGGGAGCATTAGGATGACCTCGGAAGCTGGTAAAGGAACTACCATCACCATCATCTTAAATAAGGCAGGCCATGTAGTCTGACAGAATACCTGCAGCCTTTTACCAGGCTGCAGGGGTCTTTGCCGCGTAACCCTTAAAAAATCACTAAACGCATGGACTATTTTTTCACCGAGTTTGTGAAATATAGTGCGATTAATTAGAAGGAGTGTCCTTTATGACTAAGGTCCCCATTATGCTGGCTGAAGACCATGTGGTAGTGCGAGAAAGTATTCGCAAGTTCCTGGAAAGTGAAGATGATTTATTGGTAGTTGGAGAAGCTGGAGATGGTGAAAGGGCTGTGGAAATGGCCAAAGAGCTTCACCCAAAAGTTATTATAATGGACATCGACATGCCCAAACTGAACGGGATTGAGGCCACTAGAAAAATAAGGGAACTATGCCCCGGCACCGCTGTTTTAATTTTAACTGCATATGACTACGACCAATATGTCATAGCCTTATTAGAAGCTGGGGCAGCAGGCTACCTGCTTAAGGACGTAAGCGGGCGAGAATTAATTAAAGCTACCAAAGCGGTTTCCCAAGGGGAGACCGTCTTGCACCCAAGCATTGCGGGAAAAGTAACCAAGCATCTTCGCAGCCACAAAAGTAATAATGGGGAGACAGTGGAGTCATTGACACAGAGAGAAATGGAAGTACTACATCTGGCAGCCGCTGGGTTAAAAAATAAAGAAATAGCCAGTCAGTTATTTGTCAGTATCCGCACGGTAGAGGCGCATCTGGGAAAGATATTTTCCAAATTAGGTGTTACCTCCCGAACTGAAGCTATTTTGACAGCTTTAAATTTTGGGTTACTATCTTTAGACCAAATACTTAAAGAGGATGTTCAAAAAGTCCATCGCAGGTGAGCGGCGAATTTCTGCGTTGCTCAGTCTTTGAGACTGCTCACGTACGCCACCAGTACGCTCCGCGTCTGAAAGCCTTCGCGCCTTGAACTTCTTGCTCCTGCTACAATGGACTTTTTGAACACGTACTTAAACAGAATCATCAAAACTAGTTTCGTTTGTAAAACGAAGGTTGGCAGGAAATAACCGCGACACCCTTAGTAACGAATGTAAAATGATACCAAAGTTAAATTTGGCATCATTTTATTATTTGTCCTACTGTGGAAGAAGGAGTGGCTTCAATTTATAGAGAATTTATGGAAAGAAGGTTAACTACCTCCAGTAATGTTTCTGAAATGTTTAACTAAGCTATTTGCTGAGAGGGAATTTATATCAACGCCAAACCAGCTTTTCGGCCTAGGCGGTTGGACCGTAGCCGGTCTAAATCTAAGTAACTGTTTTGGCAAGACCTCCACTTGGTGGAGCAATGCACCAAGGAGGTGCATCTATGCAACCGAATCAAGCGGATTTTTTTGAAACACCCAATTGATACCTACATCTTGTCCTTGGCATCAAGATTGCAATAAATAAACTAAACAATAATAAAATTTGCTTAGAATATTTATAAATCATCAGGATTAAAATCTCTCTATGTTTCTGAAAAATCTGACAAGGAACTCATGAACACATTGTGAAACTTTAAGGAAAGGAAATGCCATTATTGTTTAGTGTTACTTCTACCGGTGGAGCCCGGAATACAAGACATTTTATAGGCGGTGGTTGTTATGAAGACTATTAGAAGACTGGGTGTGGTTGGAGCAGGATTTATGGGCAGCGGAATTGTTGAAACTGCTCTGGAGGCGGACATGGCGGTGGTTATGGTGGAAGCCAGTCTTCAACGTGCCGAAGAGGCTTTTATAGCCGTAAAGAATCGGTTAGAAAAAAAGTGTACAAGTGGTAAACTTGATGCAGATATTGGTCAGTTGATTAACAATTTATCATACACTGACCGAATTGAAGACATTTCGGAAGTGGATATGGTGGTGGAGGCGGTTTCAGAACAGATTGAATTAAAAAAAGAAGTTTTCAGAAAATTGGACCAAGTATGTCTAGAAAGCACGATTTTGGCTTCTAATACTTCGTCCATTTCCCTTACTAAATTAGGAGCATACACTAGCAGACCTGAAAAGGTTGTAGGAACCCACTTTTTCTGTCCGGTACCGCAAATGCCTCTTGTCGAATTGGTACCCGGTTTGGAAACGAGTGATGAAACTATGAACATAGCGAAGGATTTTGCTGAACAGATGGGAAAACAATGGATTATTGCAAAACCGTATCCGGCATTCACCATAAACAGGGTATTGGGTGCGCTGCTTAATGAAGCATTTTATTTGGTTTATGAAGGGAATGCTCCGCAGGATGTAGATAAGGGCATGAAATTGGCGATGGATTGGAAAATCGGTCCTTTGGAATTAGCGGATTTTATCGGTCTTGATGTCTGCTTGGATGTACAGCAGTCTGTATATAGTGGCTTTCAGGATAATAAATACCGTCCATGTCCACTGCTAAAAGAATATGTCAGTGCCGGTCGACTAGGGCGGAAAACCGGTAAAGGTTTTTACGAATACGGAAAGCAAGAAGTTTAAGAAGTTATTGTTTGACCTGATAAATGGTAGGAAAACAAAATAATAAGGGGGCGAGCACAACTTCAAACCGAAAGGATTGAAAATATTTTTAAGAGTAAGAATATTTAGAAAAAAAGGAGGATTATGTAATGAAATTAATCAAAGGTACTATAGTGACGTTACTAGTATTAGGATTACTTATTTTTGCTGTTGCTTGCGGCAGTACGGATACGCCGGATAACAGCTCACAGGCGCCGGATGATACCAAAGCAGAGGTTAATGAAACACCTAAAAATGAACCACCTAAAGAGGTTGTTATCGGATTTAGTGGACCATTAAGTGGACCGGCAGCTCAATATGGTAAGGACAATGTCAATGGCCTTGAAATGGGTATCGACAATATTAATGAAAATGGTGGTATCACCATTGGCGATCAAAAATATACTTTTAAGCTGGAAGCTATGGATGATCAGGCAGACCCAACACAGGCAGTTAATAATGCTCGGAGAATGCGTGATCAATTTGATGTACCGGCAATTTTTAACCCGGTATTCACCACAATTGCTCCGCTGATGGGAATTAACCAGGAACCGGGTAACGAATTCTTGATGATGGCCTACAGCAGTACGCCGGCGATTCTTCAGATGGACAATGACTTGGTAGTTCGCATACCACCCTCATTTTTAGTATATGTGAATGGATTTGCCGAAATTGCTTGGGAAAATGGTTGGCGTAAGGGCGGTATGGTTGTGACTCTTGGCGGATATGGTGACGAATGGCGTGAAGCATTCCGCGAGAAGTGGGAGAGCATGGGCGGCGAAATTACCGTTGACCAACCGGCAAATTATTATACTGAGACTGATTTTTCCACTCAGTTAAGTGCAGTTCTTGCATCTAATCCCGATTTTATCTTGATTGGTGGTCCGACTGAATCCACGGCATTGGTAATTGAGCAGGCGAGAAACCTTGGTTATGAAGGTCCGCTAATGCTGGTAGACCAAGCTAAAATGGATCATGTTGAGCAGATTCTAGGCGGCACCGATTTGATGCATGGAGTAATGGGAGTACCGGCAACCAAGGACGCTGGTACAGCAGTGGCTGAAGAGTTCAAGAAAGCTTATGAAAGTAAATATGGTACTATTAATACTTGGGAATCTGTCTGGAATTACATGGCTATCCATGCTTTGGTTGCCGCTATGGAAGAAGCGGGCACAGTGGATGACCCAGTGGCGATAAGAGCAGCTTTCCCCAAAGTATTCCCGCTGAGTGGAGAAAAATACCCGGCTGAGATGTATGATATTGGCGAACGGGGCGCTATACACGGTCTAGGTGGTGTTCAAATTATTGATGACAACGGCAACTATACTACTCCCACAAACTATGTATGGTGGAGTGATTCTGAAGAGGTTCTAAATGATGTTAAGGAATTCTCGCAGTTAGATAATATTAAGATCACTGAAATTGAAGAATAAATAATATCGCCCCCACCTCCTGCGGGGTGGGGGTATTATTTTTACCCGAGTTAGAGAAATATGACTGCAAAGGGTGTGATCAACAGATGGAACTTTTTTTTCAACAAGTATTCAATGGTGTCATGCTTGGAAGTACTTATGCTATGGTTGCTTTAGGGCTGACTTTGGTCTTCGGAATATTGCATGTACCGAACTTTGCCCACGGTAATTTATACATGCTAGGGGCCTATGTTACTTTTTTTCTCATAACTTATGTTGGCTTTGGATTTTGGGTGGCACTATTATTTTCCATGATTTTATTAGGGTTAACCGGGATGTTAGTGGAGCGTTTGGTTTTTCGACCTTTGGAAAAACAGCCGGATATTAATATGTTTATTTCGGCTATTGGCTTATTACTTTTTCTAGAAAACTTCGTGATAGTTTTTTGGGGGGCTAGTGGCAAGCGTATTGAAAATCCCTATCCAGATGCGGTTCAATTTTTAGGTGTCACCACAAGCGAGCAGCGCCTGATTGTTATTTTGGCAGCCATAATATTTATTGTTTTGTTGCAGCTCTTCATTAAGAAGACCGTTCATGGCATTACCATTGAAGCGGTAGCTCAGGACCGAGAAGGAGCACAATTGATGGGAATAAATGTAAATTGGGTATCTTCTATGACATTTGGCATTTCATCGGCTTTGGCAGCTGCAGCTGCATCCCTGGTGGCACCGATTTTTATGATAACACCCACTATGGGCGCATTCTTAGTAATGAAGGCATTTGTTATTATTATTTTGGGCGGATTGGGTAGCATGAAGGGTGCTATTATGGGCGGGTATATTCTTGGACTCATTGAAGCTCTCGGCGGCGGTTATATATCCGCGGCTTATAAGGATGTTTTTGCTTTCGGCGCATTGGTATTAATCTTAGCAATTAAGCCAACAGGCTTGTTTGGAAAGGAGTCAGCCTAATGCCCAAAAAAGCTTTTTTCAAACAAAACTGGCCTTATTTCATATTCCTTATGATTGCCTTATTATTCCCTTTGGTAGTTTCCAATAGGTATTATATCCAGATAATGACAACAGGTGGCATCTGGGCAATGGCTACTCTAAGTTTAAATTTAATTCTTGGCTACACCGGGCAGGCTTCTCTGGCACATGCAGGTTTTTTTGGCATTGGAGCATATGGGGTAGCTATGATAACGAAGGCGGGCTATTCTTTTTGGCTGGCGCTACCTATAGCTGCTTTAATTTCCGCTTTTATCGGATTGTTGATAGGTATGTTGACTCTGCGCACCCGAGGACATTATTTTGCCATCAGTACTCTCTGCTTTGGGGTAATCGTCTTCGTTGTTTCCGGCAGTTGGATTGATTTTACCGGTGGATATACCGGACTGTTAGGCATACCTCGTCCAACTCCTATTCCGGTTCCTTTTCTTGGCGATATAACTTTTGTAAGCCAAGTTTCTCAATATTACCTGGTGATAGGCTTTTTACTACTAACTTTATTTGTTAAGTATAGAATAGTTTATTCTTCCCAGGGACTTAGCTTTATGGCCGTCAGAAATAACGAGGTATTGGCCGAGGCAGTGGGCATTAATACTTTTGCGACTAAGTTGCTTTCATTTATAACGGCAGATTTTATGGTTGCAGTGGCCGGGGGAATTTACGCTGCGTTGATGGGCAGCATTAGTCCTACATCTGCCAGCTTTAACCTTACATTCTTCTGGTTAGCCTATTTAATTATTGGCGGAATTGCTACTCTTGCCGGTCCTATTATTGGTGCCTTTGCAGTTTCATTTCTGGTGGAGTATATGTATGCACTAGGTGAATACCGCTTGATGCTATTTGGTCTGGTATTAATATTGGCGATTATCTTTTTTCCACGCGGCATTATGGGTATTGTTGAAGGTATACGGGTCAAGATCCAGGATTACTATTCTCGAAGAGGGGTAGGTGTAGAAGATGTTGCTGAAAATAGAAAAATTGACGAAACACTTTGAGGGTCTAGTGGCCAATAATAATGTAGAGTTTGGTTTGGCCCGCGGAGAAATTTTAGCCATTATTGGGCCCAACGGAGCCGGAAAATCAACCCTCTTTAATTTAATCAGCGGAATGCTGCGACCCACTTCGGGAAAGGTCTACCTGGAGGGTGCGGATATCACCGGACTTAAGTCACACACCATTGCTGAAAAGGGTATTGCTCGTACTTTTCAAACAACTACCCTTTTTGATGAACTGCGGGTAGTGGATAATTTGGCTATCGGTCATAAAGTGCGCACTAAATCGGGTTTTTGGGATACTCTATTTCATACTTCTCGCTACCAACGGGAAAGGGAAGAAACTCAGGCTAAAGTTATGGATGTTTTAGAGTTTATAGGTCTTAAGCATAATGCATTTGACTTTGTATCTACGCTGCCCCAAGAAGCCCAGAAGCGTTTGTCTATAGGGGTAGCGCTGGTGAGTGAACCTAAGATTATTTTATTAGATGAACCTACAGCTGGGATTATCCAGGATGAGACAGATGCCATTACTGACCTGATATTTAAGATAAAAGCAAAAGGAATTACTGTATGTTTAATTGAACATAAAATGCGTATGGTTATGGATCTGGTAGACAGGATAGTGGTTTTAAACTATGGAAGCAAGATAGCGGAGGGTACTCCCGAGGAAATTAGTAATAACCCTAAAGTCATTGAAGCTTATTTGGGTGGTGAGCACATTGCTTAAGCTAACTAACGTATCAACTAGTATTGGCAACTCACAGGTAATTAGGGGTGTGTCTCTTGAAATAAAAAAAGGTGATTTTGTTTCGCTGTTGGGGAGTAATGGTGCCGGTAAAACTACTCTATTTAAAACCGTAGCCGGTGTGTTAAAACCAACACAGGGTACCATCGAATTTAAAGGAAAGCTGACTAACCGCCTTTCTGCTGATAAAATGGTACGGCGCGGGTTGTCTTTATGTCCTGAGGGACGGCGGCTTTTCCCACATCTTACGGTGTACAAAAATTTATTAATGGGGGCTTATACCAGGAGAAAGAGTCCAAAGAAGGTACAAAGAAACATAGGCATGGTGGAGGAGATGTTTCCTATTCTCAGAGAACGGCGGGAGCAGATGGCCGGCACTTTAAGCGGTGGAGAACAGCAGATGCTGGCCATAGCCCGGGCATTAATGGCTGAGCCGGAGCTGTTGCTTTTGGATGAACCATCCATCGGGCTGGCTCCTTTAATCGTCAAGCAGATCGCTGATACTATTAAAAATATTAACCAAATGGGGACGACAATATTTCTCTCTGAGCAAAATGCCAATATGGCATTAAAGATTACCCACCGCGGCTATGTGCTGGAAAACGGTGTTTTAATCATGGAGGGTTCCAGCGAAAAACTGATCAAAGATGATTCGGTAAAGAGGGCATATTTAGGAGCTTAAATAAGTAGGATTGAGTCGGATAATTTTTAACAGGAGGGATTGAGCTGGTTATGCATGAAACAGACACAATTTTTAAGGCCGGTGTAGCAGCTTTGGCCGGCATGATAAAGAGGAAAGAACTGTCACCGGTTGAAGTGGTAGATGTCTTTCTTCAAAGAATTTGGCAGCATAATGACAAGATTAATGCCTTTTGTACTGTTGCCGCCGAAGAAGCTGGCAAAAGGGCTAAGGAAATTGAGAAAGCAGTGATGCTGGATGAGGACCTACCTCTTGGAGGCATACCAATAGCTATTAAGGACCTCACACCTACCAAAGGAATTCGAACCTCCTTTGGTTCAAAAATTTTTGCTGAAAATGTCCCGAGCTATGATGCCACTTTTGTCACTAGGGTTAAGCAAGCAGGGGCTATAGTTATTGGCAAGACCAACACTCCTGAATTTGGTTATACTGGGACAACGGATAACCTGATTTTTGGGAAAACCAGTAATCCTTGGGATATTAGCAGGACCTCCGGCGGTTCAAGTGGTGGTTCGGCAGCGGCGGTGGCGGCACGGTTGATACCAGTTGCCGAGGGAAGTGACGGCGGGGGATCTGTGCGTATACCAGCCAGTGCCTGCGGCATTTACGGCTTCAAACCTACTTACGGACGCATACCGTTCGATTCTGCTCCTTCAAAGTTTTCCTCCAATAGTCCTTTTCTGCATCATGGTACGCTAACATTTAATGTAGATGATGCGGCATATATGTTGGACATTCTTCAGGGGCCCGATAGTCGGGATCCGTATTCTCTTCCCAAGGCCCAAGAAGCATTTTTCCCCATTATGCCTATGGATCTAAAAGGGCTGAAGGTTGCTTACAGCCCCAACCTAGATTACTTTGAAATAGATTCCGAGGTAAGGGAAATCGTGGAAAAGGCAATACATTCCCTAACTGGCTTAGGGTGTAAAGTGGAAGAAGTTACCCCGGGTTTTGAAGCTGGTAGAGAGTTGGTAACGGAAACATTTATTTCACTGTGGGCGGTCTATTATGCGGCATTTTATGAAAATTTTTTGCCTCGATGGGAAACGGAGATGTCCAAAGGATTTGTGGCCACAATTAAGTCCGGGCAAAAGATTTCGGCTGTGACCTATAAGCGATTGGAGAGGGCACGGTCAAAGGTATATAACAAAATTGAAAAGATTTTTTCTCAATATGATTTATTAATTACGCCAACATTGGCTGTGCCGGCCTTTCCCCATGGTCCTGGACCAATGCAAATTAATGGCAGGCAGGTAGACCCTTATGCAGATTGGATGTTAACTTCGGTATTTAATTTAACCGGCCATCCTGCTGCCAGCATTAATTGCGGTTACACTAAGGAAGGTCTGCCGGTAGGGCTGCAAATAGCTGCTCCCCGCTTTGACGAAGGCATGATATTTCGTCTATCGAAGGCTTTTGAGATTGCTAATGCAGATATCTTTAAGATTCCGCCCGAATTTGACAATAGCTGATGGTAGTGTCGCCTTAATAAAATGTGGTGTGGTATGAAATTTTACAGTTGTTATGGAAAGGGAGAGCTAAAATGTTCCAGCAAATCTTACCGAATATCTATAGGGTCGAAGTGCCACTTCCCAAAAACCCACTTAAATCGCTTAATTCTTATGTGTTAAAAGGACCGGAAAGAAACTTAATTATTGACACCGGGATGAACAGGGCAGAGTGCAAAGCAGTCATTCTTCCCGCACTGGATAAATTGGAAATAGATGCGGAAAAAACGGACTTCTTTATTACGCACATGCATGCAGACCATTCAGGGTTGGTCACCTCTCTAGCAGCTAGCAGCTCTACAATATATTTCAGTGAGCCCGATGGCGATGTAATTAAGTACGGCGATCCTTGGCATAAGATGCGGGAGTTCGCCGGTACCAACGGGTTTCCCGAACACGAACTGCAGCAGGCTATCGATAACCATCCCGGGAATAAATACAGTTCCAGCGGACAACTGGATTATACTGAGGTTAAAGATGGTCAGATCCTAGTGATTGGTGAATATAAATTTCGGTGTATCCTCACCCCGGGCCATACTAAAGGCCATATGTGCCTCTATGAGCCGGTTAATAAAATACTTATCTCCGGTGACCACATTCTCAAAGATATCACCCCTAATATTTCTCTCGCGCTTCCTGAGCAGGGAAATCCACTGAAGGAATACATGGAAAGCCTGGACAAGGTTTATCAACTGGAAGTTAAATTGGTGCTGCCAGGGCACAGGAGCATGTTTGAAAATCATAGAGAGAGAATTGATGAACTGAAACAGCACCACCAGCTTAGAGTAAATGAAGTATTGTCCATTTTAAAAAGCAGCAGTCAGACTGCCTACGATACCGCATCAGCGATGAGCTGGGATATAAAATGTGAATCGTGGGATGAATTTCCCATTCCACAAAAGTGGTTTGCTACCGGCGAGGCCGCAGCGCATCTGAAGTATTTAGAAGGGCAGGGGCAGGTACGTCAGGAAAGCAAAAACGGGCTTAATGTGTATTCATTAACAGAGTAGTGGCACGAAAGTTGCAATATAATTTAATGATCACTACGGCAATTATCTAATTTATAAGGAAAAGCCGCAGGGCAAGGGAATAGTACCAATCTAGTCTGGTGCGATTCTGCATAAAATAAGGGGAGGGTGTTATTTTTATGGCTTCTAATTTTGTTTATGATAACAGAGAACAAAAATTTATTATTAAGGAATGGCTGGATGGCGAGAAACTTTTCGGGTTTGATGCTTTTAAAGATTTCTGCAGCATTGATGATGTGGATATGATTCTTGATCAAGCATTGAAGGTCTCTAAAGAAGTTATCGCACCAACCAATGATGATGGGGAAAACTATCCTATGCGCTTAGAGAATGGCAAGGTTGAGGTGCCGGATTCATTTCGATCCGCTTATGCGTTCTTGAACGAAAATGGTTGGGGTCCCAGTCATGCTAATCCTGAGGAAGTAGCAATGCCTAATCTGCTGCTCCATATGTGCGAGGAATTTATGGGTGCTGCTAACTATCCGTTAATGCAATATATTGGGCTGACCAGCGGTTCAGCAGGGTTAATCCAAGCATTTGGTGACCAGGCGGTAAAAGAAATGTTTTTGCCGAAAATGTTCAGTGGTGACTGGGCCGGTACCATGTGTCTTACAGAGACCGGCGGCGGCTCCGATGTTGGTGATCTGTTAACTAAGGCCTATCCTACCGATGACCCGAGGGTTTATAAGATTCGAGGAACAAAATGTTTTATTTCTCAGGGAGATCATGAGCTTACGGAAAACATCGTTCACTTGGTCTTAGCGCGGGTGGATGGTGCTGCTCCGGGAACCAAGGGAATTTCCCTTTTCGTTGTACCTAAGTATACGGTTAACGAGGGCGGCAGCGTTGGAGAATCAAATGATGTGACCACTGTAGCTATAGAACACAAATTAGGCATGAATGGGTCAGCAACTGCAATGCTTAATTTTGGCGACAATGATAATTGTTACGGTATATTACTAGGCAATGCGCCGGATGAAAATGGTCGTGGAGAAGGTATGGCTCAGATGTTTCAGATGGTCAACGGGGCTAGGATGGGAACCGGTCATACGGCTCTTTCCTTAGCAGCGGTTGCCTATAACAATGCCGTGGAGTATGCCAAGGAAAGAGTACAGGGCCGTCCATTTGGCCAGGGCAAAAAGGCCTCGCGAGTGCGTATTATTGAGCACGAAGATGTCAGAAGGATGCTAATGGTGCAAAAAGCCACCATAGAAGCGATGCGAGCCTTAATCTATCAGACTTATTACTATATTGATATTGCGGCGCATAGTAATGATGCGGATGAGAAACGAAGAGCCCAAAGACGTATGGAAGTTAATACTCCCCTTGTTAAGGCCTATTGCTCTGATACTGCTTGGCAGCTTACTGCAGAGGCAATTCAGGTTTATGGCGGTTACGGTTACTCCGAAGAATATCCCGCAGCCCGGTGTGCCCGGGATGTAAAGATATTAACAATCTGGGAAGGAACCAACTTTATCCAGTCTCTGGACCTATTAGGGCGGAAGTGGAGCATGGAAAAAGGCACTGTATTTGCAGAATGGCTGGCGGATATTGACAAATTTATTACACAACATCAGGATAATCAAGAATTCTCTAGAGAAATCAATATTTTGTCCACGGCTTGCCAATCCTACCAGGAAATGCGTAACTTCATCCTCAAGTCTTTACAGCAAAAGCCACAGTTGATGCCGCTGTATTCTACGCGAATTCTTCACAGTACGGCCATGGTTTACTGTGGAATGATCTTAATGGAGCAGGCACTTTTAGCGGCCAAGCAGCTTGAACAGTTGGATGCAGGTAACAGCGAGTATAATTTCTACAAGGGTAAAGTGGAAACCGCTAAGTTTTATCTGCGCAATATTGTACCAAAAGTAATGATGACCAGGGATGTTGTCTTGGATGCTGACACTTCTGCAATTGAAATACCCGAAGAAGCATTCTAATACAAGTCAAACCCAAAAGACGGGTAATGTATATGCTCGTTTGCTGGATGGCGACGGACGCCATCTGATAGAAGTTGGTGAGTCAGGAGCAAGTTCTCGGTACAGCTATGATGACGGGGTCTTAACTTTAGCGGAATAATGATGTATATTAAAAATATGATGCATGAGAAACAATCAAGAGGCGCATAAAAATGCGCCTCTAATATTTATGTCTTTGTAACGAAAAATGTCTGCCGGTGATTACATCGCATTTCCTGTCTGAAGGGACTCAAAGTGGTCATTAAAAGTTCAGGATTAGTTCTCATTATAGTAGGGACATACTGCGGCCTCTTAAGAAATAACTATTAGTATAAGATATATTTGACATGGAGGACTCAATGGTTAGTTCCCGCTTTAAGAATGGTTATGAGTTTAGAGGAAAACATTTAGTCGCGGCAGCATGGATACTGGTATTGGTTATTTATTTTGCCTATCAACCACCTGTTGTTCGAAACTCATTTAGTCATGCAGATGCTATTCACTTTAATGCTGCAGTGGTGGATGCGCACAGTGATACCTTAATGAAAATACTTGATCAGCGGGGGTTCCCTGTGGTTGATCTGGGTAATGATACTGCTTTTGATATCGATATTCCCAAATTGATGCGTGGCGGTGTGGACGTCCAGCTTTTTGCCATTTGGGCAACGGATAAACAGTTTCCCGGCCGCAGTCGTCACTGGACTTTGGCCGGAATAAACGCTTTATACTATACGGTGGTAAAAAACTCAGCAAATATTGCCATCGCTAAATCGCCGGGTGAGCTTGAGCAGCTCATAAATGATGGGAGAATAGTTGCTGTGGCCGCTCTGGAGGGTGCTGATTCCCTTAAGCCTCCGCATGGCATAAACTTGTTAAGGCAGTATTATGACCTTGGCGTAAGGATTGTGGCTCTCACCTGGAATTATTCCAATTTCTTGGCCGTGGGGTATAATGATGTAGTTCGCCAAGGGCCGGGACGTGGACTTTTTCAATATGGCCGCTCCGTGGTAAAGGAGTTAGACCGTCTGGGGATAGTAATTGATGTCAGTCATCTGGCGGAGCCGGCTTTTTGGGATGTAATGGAGCTCACGACCAACCCGGTGATAGCGAGTCATTCAGGGGTTTATTCCTTGCGAAACCATTACCGTAATCTAACTGACCAACAAATTCGAGCGATAGCTAAGTCCGGCGGTGTGGTTCAAGTAGTATTTCACTCTCATTTTCTGAAAAAGCTGGGGTCGAATGTTACTTCAAAGACTGTAGCGGACCATATAGACTACGTCGTGAAACTGGTAGGAATAGATCATGTCGGTATTGGCTCTGATTTTGACGGGTTGGGACAGATGCCCGGGGATTTACGTGACGCTGCCATGCTGCCTAATCTAACAAAGGAGCTATTAGGGCGAGGATATTCAAAAGATGATATTGATAAAATTATGGGTGGTAATACTCTACGAATAATGGAGAAGGTGTGGGGTGACACAATTAGTGATGAAAAAGCAGCGGCAGTTAAACTTCGCCCGATAAAGCCAGGTCAAATCGGGCAGTGTATTAGTGAAAGAAAACCTATTCTTGCGGCTAAGGTAATTGGTGATATAGCTCAGAAAAAAATTCGGTTTAAAGTGCTAGTTGATGGAAAAGAATATCAAAACAACTATGATATAGAATCAAAGTTGGTCAGTGTACCCATCGTTAAACCGTTGGATAAGGGATTCCATGTGGTAACCTTTATCTTTTTGCATGAAGGTAAAAGTGTTCAAGAAACATTAATATTTTATGCTTCGTAAAAACACAAGAAGTCTCCGGGTCGGTATGGAGGCTTCTTGTATGGGTTTAATCTATTTGCTTTTCCAACAAGGTCTCAAATTCTTCCAGTCGCTGCTCAAACACTGCTAAAGCCTCATCCACCGGTTTTCCTGTTGATAGGTCTACCCCGGCTTTTTTCAGAATTTCCAAAGGATAATCACAAGCGCCGCTGCGTAAAAATTGTAGATAATGACCTTTTGCAGTTTGATCTTTTTGAGCCAGCTTTTCAGACAGGGCTACAGCAGATGAAAAACCGGTAGCATATTTGTATACATAAAAAGCAGAGTAAAAGTGAGGTATTCTAGCCCACTCTCCGCGGATATAATCATCAACAACCAGAGCGCTGCCGTAGTATTTTTCCAATAGATGGCCGTAGATTTCGTTTAATTTATCCGGTGTTACTGGCGTACCTGCTTCGGCGAGTTCGTGTACTTTCTTTTCGAATTCTGCGAAAAGAACCTGACGAAATACGGTGGCACGGAATTGTTCCAGATTTTTCTCTAAAAGTGATGCTTTTTCTTCAGCTTCGGCATTATTAAGCAGATGCTTAAAAAGTAAGGCTTCATTGACGGTGGAAGCTACTTCAGCCAGAAAAATAGGATAGTGGCTGTAAACATAGGGCTGGTTTTCGTTGGTGTAATAACTATGTAGGGCATGACCCATTTCGTGGGCAATGGTGAAGACATTTTCTAGATTGTGCTGATAGTTTAATAAGACGAAGGGATGTACCCCATATGCTCCCCAGGAGTAGGCACCACTTCTTTTGCCCTTGGTTTCGTATACATCCAGCCAACGTTCTTTAAATCCTTTTTTTAGTCGTTCGATATATTCCTCACCCATCACCGAAAGACCCTGAATCACCGTACTTTGCGCTTCTTCCACGGAGGGTTTTCTCTTGCTATCGCCGGTTACCGGTACATATAAATCGTAGGGTTTAAGCTCATTAAGGCCCAGGACTTTCTTTTTTAGCTCCATATAACGGTGCAGCGCCGGCAGGTGGTCATGTATGCTTGACAGTAAATTATCATAAAGAGACAGGGGGATTTTATCGGGGTCTAAGGCAGCCTCCAAAGCCGAATTATAACGCCGTACTCGGGCTTGAAACATATCACCTTTAATACTACTTCCGTATGTGGCCCCCAGCGTATTAGCATACCCAGTATATGTCTGGAAAAGCGCATCATAGGCCGCACGGCGGGTTTCGCGGTTGGTGCTTTGTAAAAACCCAACAAAATTCCCCTGGGTGAGTTGTTTTTTCTCCCCTGCTACATCTATTTGAGGAAATTCCATATCTGCGTTTGTCAATAGGCTAAATATCGTCCTCGGCGCTTGGGCTATTTCCCCGGCTTGGGCGACAATTTCTTCTTCCTCCGGGGAAAGAAAATGCTGTTTTTGACGGAGTGCATCATCTAAAAAGTGGCGGTACAGTTCAAGCTCGTCCTTTGACTCTATGTACGACTGAAGTTTTGCTAGCTCTAGCGAGATAATTTCCGGCATAATAAAAGAAAGCCTGCTTTCTACCTGGACGCTTAGCGCAGTTACTCTGTCCGCCAGACCTTGAAAATGCTGATTACCGGTATTTTCATCTCGGTGCAGCATAGCATAAGTTGTTACTTTTTCAAGAAGCATTAAGATTTCATCTTTCAGAACTAAGGTCTGATATAGGTTTTCTGCTGATTTTAACACCTGTCCCCGGTAATGCTTAAGCTCATTCAATAACTTCGAAACCGCTTGAAAGTCTTTTTCCCATGCTTCTTCAGAGATATAAATGTCTTCCAAATTCCAGCAGTATTGCTCTGGGACATCTTCGCGCTTCTGATAGGATTGTTGGGTTTCTGTCATTTATGCTCCCTCCCGATTACGGTTTGTAATAAGAGTATTTCCCTAAGAAAGAATTTTTTTACTAAATGCGATAATTTTTTTTTGCTAACTGGTTACCAGCCGGTAGATAAATGTATATATGATTGCCGCTATTAACCACCGGGAGTATTTAACTTTGCCTTTACCAAAAAGGTAATCGAGAAGAACGGTGACGGTAAAAAAAACAAAGCCTATAGTGAACAGTTTTTGCATTTGACCTACCTCCAAGTACTTAGCTATACAAATCTTAGTTACAGGTTAATCTTACCAGAATTGTATTGCCATTAATAGATGTAAGTCTAAACCTTAAAAAGGCATATGTTTATAGTACTTTCGGAGTGGCTTCTAGTAAAATTCTATTTATTAATATGGGCATAATAGCCATAAGTGATTAAAACCGGAGGTTAAAGGATGAAAATTAACTTTGGTTTTGTAGCAATGTCTTTAGCATTAGAGGATGCTTCTCCATCCAAAAGTACTACTCTTAAAGTGTTGGAGAAGTTGGATAAGCCTGTGTTAGAATCTAAGCTCACAAAAATAACCAGGGAAAATCTGACGAATACACTGCGAGTACTGCGCCACGCCAACGCCCATCAGATAAAGTTTTACCGGTTTACTTCTAAGTTAGTTCCTTTTGCTACCCATAGTGTTGTTGATGATTGGGATTACATCAAAAGCTGTGAAGAAGAATTTAGCAAGGTGGGGGCATTTATTAAGGACAATCTTATTCGTACCGGTGCGCATCCGGATCATTTCACCGTTTTGAATTCCCCTAAAGCAGAGGTGGTGGAAAGCGCAGTTAAAGATTTAGAATATCATGATAAAATTTTTGCGGCGATGGGTTTAGATAACAGGGTAAAGCTAGTACTGCATGTGGGTGGAAAATACGGCAGTAAGGGTAATTCCCTGGCGCGCTTCAAGGATAATTTTCGGCAGCTGCCTGAAAACATAAAGCAGCGAATAATTATAGAGAATGATGATAAAATCTTTAATATTGCTGATACACTCGCACTGTGCCGTGACCTTAAAATTCCAATGGTACTGGATTTTCATCATCATCGCTGTAATGACGGCGGGTTTTTGCTTAAGGATTATCTACCTAAAATTATTGAGACATGGCCTTCCGGTCTTAAGCCTAAAATGCACATTTCCAGTGCCAAAAATGAAAAACAATTTCGTAGTCACGCTGCTGACATCGGTTGGGAGGATTTTCTGTGGGTAGCGGAAGAATTAAAAGACTGTGACTCTGACATCGATCTGATGGTGGAGGCAAAAAATAAGGACCAGGCAGTACTCAATCTGGCAGAAAAAATTAGACGTGACGGCAGATGGAAACTGCAAGGGGATGGCACAGTAATAATGGGGTCAGGCTTGAATTATTCACTAATTAAATCTTATTAAGGCATTGGTCGTTTAAATCCGTCATTTATAACAGTCAATAAAAATCCCCCGGGAAAGGGGGATTTTATTGAATCAACATCATTCTACCAGTTTTGGAATGGTATTTCCGCCGTATGGGATAATGACTGTTTTTTGGTCGTGACGGGAAATTTCTGCCAATTCCATTGCTTCTGTGAGAGAATTAGTGGCAGTTATACCCATCGGTTTAACTGACTCCGGGTCAATCGAAGAATAAAGAATTACTTTTGCCCGTTTGGCTACTTCTACGGCTGCGTAAAAGATGTAACCCGCTATGGTAAAATTACTTCGCAATGCACTATCTAAATTTCCAGCTATCAAGGGTTTACTCCATCCGAAAAAGGAATCAGCACCTGCACCCTCACGGCATTCTGCCAGCATCAGTATGGTGCCACCGGGTTTAACTGCTAGGTTTGCATTAAACATGGTTTTGGTACCTTGGTAGAGTGATATATCCTTGGGGAAGCCGCCGCAGCTGGTTATTACCAAGTCCGCATCTTCTGCCAACGTGACCCCAAAGGTTTCGTCAGCCCACTTACATCCTTGTTCCCAAGCACTAAGCCAGTGGCCGCAAAATATTTTGGCGATATTACCGTCTGGGTCCATCACGGCATTAATTAAAAAATCAGGGTTGACCAGGCGGGTACACTCCACCATATCCTCATTTATTGGATTGCCGGCTGTCACGCCTACGCCGATTAATGGGTTAGAGCGTTCGTTTTCCGGGTCTAGAGCATGGTTATGATTCTGGCGGACAGTTTTTCTGCTTGCTACGCCGGGTACGATAGATTTTCGACCGCCGCCAAAACCGGCCATTAGATGATGGACAATACTGCCAGTGAGGATGGTTTTACGTTCCGCTACTAATCGGTTTATTTCTACTTCCGTACCGAATTTAGTTTTACCCATATAAGTAACCGCTCCGTCACAGTCATGGTCAATGACCTCTAGACGGTTATACATTTCCTCACCGACAATTTGTTTTCTTTCTTCATCGGTCTGGTGGCGATGGGTACCTAGAGCTATGATTACTATGATATTCTCATCGGGGATACCTAACCGATTAAGTCGGTCAACAATGTGGGGCAAGAACAGATTTAGTCGCACTACTCGGGTTACATCACTGGCAATAATAACAACTTTATCCCCTTGGCAAAAAATTTCGTTAAAGGGTTTTGTGCCGATAGGGCCATCCAGGACCTGATTGAGTTCTTGCTCCAAGTCCTGAATAGGAGAAACTTTCTTTGGCATAAGTTCAGTAAAATTGCCGTCGGGTAGTGGTATTGCTACCTTCCCGGAACCGTACTTAAAATCAATGTTTGTAGTCATTTTATCCCCCCGTTTTGGCTTATTAACTTAACTTATTCGTACAAAGGAGTGAAATTCCTTTTTTATTTGTCCACCTGGAGGGCAAAAACCCCGCGTGTGCGGGGCATCAGTCTATTCTTGGTTTTGCCATGCTAAGATACGTCTTTCCCCTTGGAGCGTGCGCAGGTCAGTTAAGTCCTGAGACACTTCGACTACACCCCGGTATTTGCCATTCTGGTCACGAACAGCGAAATAGCGTATATGAATAAACCGGTCGTTTAGTGTCAGCCAAAACTCTGCAGTGTCTTTACTGCCATCTTTAAACGCTGCCACAATTTTCCCCACAACATGGACACTTTCAGCTGGGTGACAGTTTTGCACATCGCGTCCAATTATTCCCGGGCTGCGGGGGAAGATTCGCTCCTTGCCCTGTGAGTAGTAGCGCACTTTATCATTTTCGTCGACAAAAGTTACATCTACCGGCAAATGGGTCAACATTAAGTTTATTTGTTCCGCTGTCATTTCTCCTACGCTTAAGGAAATACCATCGTTTTTGGCTGCAGTATCGGAAATATTTCGTTGTAGTTGTTTAGGTGGCTGCCATTGGCTGCCCGGTTCGACAAGTGTATAGCCAATTTCTTCCTCGCCATAACGCACATCGCCCCATTCGGCTTCTGAAAGGGTCTTTAGTGCGGTGGGGAAGAGGATATTTTCTTCTTTGTAGATGGTTTCCTCAATGGTTTTAAGTAGTTCTTCGCCGGTATCCAGCAAGGTATTGCTATCTTTTTTTACTAATGAACCCTTGACCTTTTTCAGCATTACTCTGGCATCATCATGGAATTTCCACATTACTTTAGTAGGACCGGTGATGTTATGTTTTTCCAGGAAAGGAAAGAGTTGATTTTCTTTGCGAAGATAGTGTTTTTCTACTTCGCCAAGTAGGTCTAACTGGCTTTTAATGGCACCGGCCATCTCATCCAGTTTGCCATTACTGCGTAATTGGTCAAACATTTCGCGGATGGAAGTTACCACTTTTTGAATTTGTTCATTCTCTGCTATAAATGTATGTAGTGGATGCCCGGGTTCTAATTCTGGCTGTTCAGGTTGGGCATTAAGCGCTTCTCGGAATACCGCAACGTGTACGTCACAGAGCCGCTTAATTTCGGATTCGGGCATACCTTCCGCAATCAGCCGGTCTTCCAATTGAGAGATTTCTGTGGGGCTTACATGGCGGAGTAGTTGAGCGAATTTTTCTTTGACTTCTTCTATCCCTTTGCCTGCGTGCAGGTCGGCAATAATCCCTTTAAGCATTTCTTGCCGCTGTTTTTGGCTGTCCAGCAATTCGGACATAAAAAACATCCCCTTTAATTATACTTAGTGCTTACTACTATTATGATTTTTCCCCGACTAGTTTATCAGTATTCAAATGGCTTTAGGTAAACAATAGCTCTAATTGGTGTTTGTTTTACTTGAGGGACTTGACAGGTTCCTGACAATATGATTAGCTTTTCTTTATGATATAAATGCTAGTGGAGGATGAAATGGACAAAATGGACAATCAGCTATGGATTAAACTACGCAGTATAGGAATATTTATTTTGGCTATCAGTTATTTAACTTCTGTATTTGTACAATCGGTATGGTTGAATGAATTTATCGATGTTGTATTGATAATGGTGGTGGTGTTGAGCGCTGCAGCGGCACGAGGAACATCAAGGCTAATTGGCTATGCTTTATTTGCTTTGGGGGGCGTTTTGCTTTGGCTGTATGATGCTCCTTTAGGAGTTTGGGAGCAGGCATTAAATAGGAACTTGTTTTTGCTTGTGATGTTTACTTTAGTGCCGCTATTAGGGATACCCATCCGCCGAGGAGGATATATGATAGTCCTCCAGGGCTTTTTCAAACGTTTTGTTCGGCGGGATCATCAGTTTTATCTGCTGGTCAAAATAATTACATTTTTGGTGGCTATTTTGATTAATGTGGCAGTTATTCCGCTAATGTACCAACTTAGCTTGGCTAGCGAAAAGAGCAAAAATGGGCGATTATTGAGCACAGCAATTATTCGTGGATTCGCGGCATCTATCATCTGGGCACCCAGCTACGCCGCGGTAGCTTTGATTATCGAATTAACCGGGGCCAATTGGTTGGAATTTTTCCCTTACGGATTATTTATGGGTACAGCAGCACTTCTAATTGGTTGGTTGTTGACTGTCTGGCAAGAGAAATCAATAGACTCTGATAAAACCTCAGCTGGTGATGTTAAGGTTGACGATATAATAATATCTTGGCAGAAAATTATTGAACTAACTGCATTCGGTGTCGTAATGCTTGGCAGTATTGTGGTGCTTTCCATCATTACCGACATCAAAACTGTGATTATAGTGGCCTTAATTTCATTGGTTTACCCTTTAATCTGGCTGGCTTTAATTGGAAGAATAAGAGTATTCCCTGAGGAATTTAGGGGGCAGTACTTTGCAGTCAATTTACCTAAGCTTAAAAACGAAGTCGTTTTGTTTCTTGGTGCGGGTTTTTTTTCCACTGCAGTAAACTACTCTCAATTAGGGAGTATGGTGCCAAGGTTGTTAAATGGGGTAGTAGGGTCAAATACTGTACTTCTTTCTATAGCGGTAGTTAGCGTGACCGTTATTTTCTCCATGGCAGGCATACACCCTATTATCACGGTTACTATTTTTGGCAGTACGTTGCAGCCGGAGGTTTACCATATTTCCCATAACCTATTGGCGCTTATGTTAACAGTCAGTTGGTCATTAGGGGTAACTGTATCACCTTCATCAGGGATAAACGTAGCTATGTCCGGTCAGATTGATCGATCTCCAATGGAAATCGGGCCTCGTTGGAATGCGGGTTATACGTTTATCATAATGGTAATTCTCTTATTAATGCTGAATTTGTTTAATAGTTTTTCTTTACTTTAAATATAATCATAAAATTATGACCAATAGATTGCCTATTTGGATAAAACTCAATTGGACACGTTAATGCGAGGGAGCTCGAAACTTCTTCGTTTTTTCTTTTTTGCAAAATAAAAGGGAAAATCATTTGTCATGTTTTGTCGAAACAATTGTGCTTGTGACATATTTTGCTTACAATTAATAGGAAAAAAATAGACGTGGAGGTTAATCTAGTGAAAGCAGAAAAAATATCGAATCGTCATATGAGTGATTTGGCTAAAATTAATATATATGAAGTAATCTTTAGTAGCAGCCATTCAGGGATTATTACCTATGATTGTAATGGTAGGATTATTGACTGCAACGATTCTTCGACTAAAATTTTCGAAATGCCTAAAGACAAGATCATCGGTTTTCATGCTGCCAAGGAATTAGAAAACACCGCAATGAGAAATGCGCTGCTAAAAGCTTTAAAAGGGGAAAGAGGTTATTACCAAGGTGAACACCAAGCTACCATGTCAATTACCAGGTTTACCTCTGTTAGTGGAGAACGAGATAATTACCGATACAGCCAGTACTGCGGAAAAAGCTAATTCTACGGGAAAGGGTAGAATTCTTGTTATGGATGATGATAAAATGCTCCGGCAGGTACTTTCCGAAATGTTAAAGTACATCGGCTATGAAGTAGTTTGTGCCTGTGACGGGGAAAAGTCCATAGAATTGTATCAAGAGGCTAAAATGATGAACAAACCTTTTGATGTAGTAATCATGGACTTGACTATCCCAGGGGGTTTGGGAGGGAAGGAAACGATTAAAGAACTTCTTAAAATAGATGCCAACGTCAAAGCCATTGTATCCAGCGGTTATTCTAACGATCCGGTTATGGCGCATTATGATAAATATGGATTCAAAGGTTTAGTTGCCAAACCTTTTAGTATCGAGGAAATAGCCCAAGTATTAATAGAAGTGATTTAATAACCAGCTAACGGTTTTAGTGCAACATGGCTGATATTGTCTTGCCTTTTCAGCCCTAATCATCTTTTTCGATACTTATGGAAAAAAACTAGGGTACAAAAATGTACCCTAGTTAAATATCTGACATATCCACTAAGAGATAAGTTCGGGAATATCTTGATAATATTCTAATGCTTCGGGATTTGCTAAGGCGTCCTGATTTTTTACCGGCTGATTATGGATCATTTTTCTGACTGCCAACTCCACTTTTTTGCCGCTAATGGTGTACGGGATATCCGGCACGGCAATTATTTTTGCAGGCACATGTCTTGGGGTGGTGTTCGCTCTGATGTCCGATTTTATTCTTTTAATTAATTCTTCAGTAAACTTTACTCCATCCCTAAGTTTGACGAACAAAATTACCCTGACATCATTATCCCATTCTTGACCGATTACCACACTATCCAATATCTCATCCATAGCCTCAACTTGGCGATAAATTTCCGCTGTACCAATACGTACACCACCGGGGTTAAGGGTGGCATCTGACCGGCCATAGATTATGATACCACCGGTATCGGTAACTTCAATGTAATCTCCGTGATGCCAAATGCCTGGATATTCTTCAAAATAAGCGCTTTTATACTTCTTTTGCTCGGGGTCATTCCAAAATTTTACCGGCTGAGAGGGAAAGGGTGCTGTACAAACTAATTCGCCCTTTTGTTTTATTACCGGCTGACCACACTCATCGTAAGCTTCTACTTTCATACCCAATCCCCGACACTGCAGTTCACCGGGATAGACCGGCGCTACCGGATTACCTAAAGCAAAACAGGACACAATATCGGTACCCCCGGAAATTGAAGAAAGGCATAAATCTTCCTTAATATCACGGTAGACGTAGTGGAAGCTTTCTACGGATAACGGTGAGCCCGTAGATAAAATTGCCTGGAGTTTAGAAAGGTCATATTCCTTACCTGGTTTCACGCCTGCTTTTTCTAAAGCTGCCAGGTATTTGGCACTGGTACCGAATATTGTGATACCCGCATCTTGTGCGTATTTAAATAGGACGCCTGGTTCAGGGTAAAATGGCGAACCATCGAATAAAACAAGAGTGGCACCTACTGCCAGGGAACTCACCAACCAGTTCCACATCATCCAACCGCAGGTGGTAAAATAAAAGATAGAATCATCTCTGCCTAAATTGGTATGAAGCACCAATTCCTTCAAATGTTGAATAAGTGTGCCGCCTGCACCATGCACAATACATTTAGGGACGCCTGTGGTTCCGGAAGAATACATAATATAAAGTGGATGGTCAAAGGGAAGCTGTTCGAAGGTTAATTCCGGAATATTTTTACGGCTGGTAAAGTCTTCATAATGTACGGCTTTTGGTATACTGCTGATATCCGGACGACTTTCAGTATACGAAACTATTACAACTTTTTCGATGCTATCTATATCTTGCTGTACTTTTGTAACCCGTTCCAGGGAATTATGGGTCTTACCGTTATAAAAATAGCCATTGGCAGCAACTAATACCTTGGGTTCAATCTGGCCAAAACGATCCATAACGCCATTAAAACCAAAATCCGGAGAACATGATGACCAGATGGCGCCAATACTGGTAGTGGCTAGCATCGCTATGATGGTCTCAGGCATGTTAGGCATAAAACCGGCAACACGGTCACCAACAGTTACTCCTGCATCACGAAATGCGGCAGCAAGCAGCGCAACCTTATCATATAGCTCCGCATAGGTAATGGAAATGGGCTCATTTCCTTCGGCTTTGAAGATTATTGCTTCTTGCTTGTCCCGGTATTTCAGCAAATTTTCAGCAAAGTTTAGTCTAGCACCTTGAAACCATTTGCATTCCATCATATCTGAACCGGTAGCAATTGTATCAGGGCTTTTTGAGGATATCACATTGTTGAAATCCCATATTGCTGACCAGAACTGCTCCCTGTTGTCAATGGACCATTGGTACAACTGATCGTAGTTGACTAAGGTCTGATCGTACCTCTTGTTGATAAATTCTCTGAATTCAGTCATATTGGCATTTTTTACGCGTTCTTCACTTGGTTGCCATAATGGTTGTGTCATTTTTAAAAATCTCCTTTCAAACTCGATTTAAATCTTATCTGTTGATTCTTATTCATTATTGATGCAAAATCAATACCAAGAGCAAAATGATGCGGAAGAACAGTTGATATGTACCATTATAATAATATTTAAAATTTTCAATTATTATGCGTAGTATCAGTTACTGTAAATATTTTTTCACATTTGCTATTTTAACGCTGTGAACATATGTGAATATTATTGCGCACATAGTTTTTCCTGTAAAGAAATAATTTTTTGCATCGGCGAGCGGCTGACATTTTATTATTAATAAAGGTCAGCACTGCTGGTTTTGATTTTTTTTCAATAAGGGTTTTTATTTATTGCTGGGATATAGGAAAGGGGTGGTTTGGCAAAAAAAATACCGGGAAAAATCTTAAAATCCCGGGGACTGTTTATACTATAAGGGAGAGCCAGCTAAATTATTGGCATTCAGTTATGGTATTACCACACTGGTCGCATTGATATTCAGGTTGTTCGTTGTATCCTACCTCTTTAAACTTGGCGCAGTCATCATTTCCGCATACATCACATACTAAATCTTTGCCGCAAGACAAAACTATCACTCCTAGTTTATATATTGTTGGCTCTCCCGCCATTAATATAATGGTCCTTGGGGGGAATAAAAATTCCTAAAGCTTTCCGGTAAATCTTTCCTATATCGCAGAGATAGGTTAAAAATTTAGTGGCAAAAGTATATTGTTGAGCTTTAAAGGTGAATTCTATGCGTACCACCTTTTTTAGTAGTATTTTTTTTGATATAATTTACCTGGACAGGTTTGTTCGGGAGGGCTTTGATTGGAGAAATTGTTTGCAGAAGTGTATGTGGAATTAAAGCATAGAAGATTGGATCGTATTTTTCATTATGGGATTCCCCCTGGCTTGACTGACAGAATTAAGGTAGGTGCCAGGGTGGTGGTACCTTTTGGCAATAAATTGCACCAGGGCTATGTAGTTAATCTGGTAAAAAGGGCTGATGTGGAAAAAATTAAAAATATAAAAGAGCTTTTGGATGAACGACCATTATTTACCCCGCAGGACATAGAATTAGCCCGTTGGATGGCTGATTATTATTTGTGCCCATTTGTGGCGGCACTAGAATGTATACTTCCTGCGGGGTTAAAATATGAGAATAGTACTGTTATTGCGCTATTGGGCAGTGATGAAGAGGCTATGTCCCTGCTTAACAGTCTAAAGTTTATGGATACTGAAGCGGCGGAAGTTTTACAATTCGTGCTAGATAAAAGCAGCATTACTAGAGCCAATTTAGAAAAAAAATTTTCGGGTAAGAATGTGGCTAGAGCCATTGAAACACTTGTCGATTACGGGGTCATATCAATGAAGCAGCAATTTCGTATGACCGGCTTTCGCAGGGAGATGTCCGCCATATTGGTTCGTGATGAGGAAATTTCAAGTGACACCCAGGCGTTGGCCAATAGGGCGCCAAAGCAGGGCCAGTTGCTCTCCACCTTGATGGATAAGAAAAGGCTGCCGGTTTCACTGCTGTTAAAGCAAACCGGCGCCCCCAAAAGCTCTCTAAATGCGCTAGTGGCCAAAGGTCTGGTACGACTTGAGGAAGACACGGTGGCGGGTAAGGTTATTCGACAAAGTGATAGACCTGAGGTAATACACGAACTAACCGATAAACAGGAACAAGTATTTCGCCGGGTTTCTTCTGCCATTCGTGACGGGAAATATGCACCGTTTTTACTCCACGGAGTCACTGGCAGCGGTAAAACGGAAGTTTATTTGAGGGCCGTGCAGCGTGCATTGGAAGAGGGTAAAAGCGCAGTAGTGCTGGTGCCAGAAATCGCTTTGGCATCGCAGATGGTAAGCAGGTTCAGTCAGCGTTTTGGTGAGGGTATTGCCGTAATACATAGCGGTTTATCCCGTGCGGAACGGCTGCAGGAATGGATGCGGGTGCATCGTGGTCAGGCTAAGGTGGTATTGGGTGCCCGTTCGGCTGTTTTCGCTCCTGTTAAAGATATTGGTATTATTATAATTGATGAAGAACATGAATCTAGTTATAAACAAGATCAGGTGCCGAAATATCATGCGCGAGAGGTGGCTAAAGCCAGAGCTCGGCAGCATGAAGCGGCATTGGTGTTGGGTAGTGCCACCCCGGCCCTGGAGAGTTATTTGGAAACTCAGAAACGTAATTACGGTTTGCTGACAATAGACCAACGGGTGACAACCAGGCCGCTCCCTGTAGTTGCAGTGGTGGATATGCGTCAGGAAAGACGCCAGGGAAATTCGGGAATATTCAGTACGGCATTGTTTCAATCGTTAGAAAACTGTCTTGGAAACGGGGAACAGGCAATTCTTTTTCTCAACCGGCGTGGTTTTGCCAGTTTTCTTATTTGCGATAAGTGCGGTTTTAGCATTCGATGTCCCCATTGTGATATAGCTCTCACCCACCATACTAAAGGAAATAAGTTGATGTGCCATTATTGCGGCTATCAGCAGCAGGTAGTCACTCAGTGCCCACGCTGCGGCAGTCCCGGTATTGGCGGAGTCGGCTGTGGCACACAGCAGGTAGAAGAGGAGATGTACCGCAGATTTCCTGATTTATCTGTCATACGTATGGACGTTGATAACACGCGCAAACAGGGGGCACATCAGCGGCTATTAGACAAATTTGGCAGTGGTGAAGGCAGTGTCTTAATAGGTACACAAATGGTTGCCAAGGGGTTAGATTTTCCGAATGTTACATTGGTCGGCGTTATTTCGGCGGATACTGGGATTAATCTCCCTGATTTTCGGGCGTGGGAAAGGACCTTTCAACTGCTGACGCAGGTAGCAGGACGAGCAGGACGGGGTCAGCGCCCGGGTAGAGTGGTGGTACAGACTTATCAGCCGGATAATCCGGCTGTGGGCAGGGCAAGAACCCATGATTATTTGGGTTTTTACCGTTCTGAACTGGCCCGGAGAAGGCAGTTTGGTTATCCACCATTTTGCCGGTTAATTAGGGTGTTGATTACTGGTCAAGACGAAGTTAAGGTCAAGACTGGAGCGGAGGCATTGTCAAAAGTGATAAAAAAGAACTTTTTATTACATTCAGCGGCCGGTGAAATTCTTGGACCTGCTCCGGCGCCGTTGGCAAAAATTAAGGGGAAGCATCGTTGGCATCTGGTGGCGAAAAGTCCGGATGCTGAGGAACTTAAAGGAGTGGTGTCCGCTTCACTACGGCAGTACAGTTTGGAATTTGACCAACAGGGTACTAACCTGGCTGTTGATGTGGATCCGTCGGGTATGATTTGATACGGAGGCGAGAGGAGGATTTTGATGGCTGTTTACCAGATAATAAAGAAGGGTGATCCGATACTGCGGGAAAAAGCGCGTCCGGTACCCAAAATTACGCCTAACATTGAGAAGTTGTTGGACAACTTGGCAGATACTATGTATGCTGCCGAAGGTGCCGGCTTGGCAGCTCCGCAAATCGGTATTTCCAAAAAGGTTATTGTCGTGGATATTGGTGAAGGAATTTTTGAGTTGATTAACCCGGAGATCATTTCTGCTTCAGGCAATGAAGAGGATACTGAGGGGTGTTTAAGCATTCCCGGGCTTCAAGGCCGGGTGCATCGGGCAACGGAAGTTACGGTAATCGGGTTAGACCGACAGGGTCAAGAAATCAAAATTACGGCTCACGGACTTTTTGCCAGAGCCTTACAGCATGAAATAGACCATCTTGATGGAATTCTTTTTATTGACAAAGTAACTGAATTTATCGATTAGTGAGGTGACAATGGTGCAAATTGTTTTTATGGGCACACCGGATTTTGCTGTACCTACACTGGAAAAGTTAATAGAAACCGGTGAAAAAATTTCTACAGTGGTCACACAACCGGACCGTCGGCAGGGCAGGGGAAAAAAGCTAAAGCCGAGCCCGGTTAAACGGTTTGCTCAAAAGAATAATTTTCCCGTGATGCAGCCGGAAGAACTTAATGCTGATGCTATTTCACAATTGGAGGCACTGGCTCCGGATGTGATAGTAGTGGTGGCATATGGGCAGCTATTACCGGAAAAGGTTTTAAATATACCGACATACGGATGCCTAAATGTCCATGCCTCGCTGCTGCCAAAATATCGGGGAGCAGCGCCTATTCACAGAGCGATTATAAATGGAGAAAAGGAAAGTGGTGTTTCCATTATGAGAATGGAACGCGGTATGGACACTGGGCCGATACTGGCCCAAAGAAAGGTAACGATAACGGAAACAATGACCACAGGAGAATTACACGATAGTTTAGCAGAAATTGGAGCCCAATTACTGGCTGAGACGCTGGCAAAGATTGCTGAGGTCAGCCCGGTTACACAGCAGGACAGCGAAGCAACTTATGCTGACAAAATATCCAAAGCGGATGAGAAATTAAACTGGAACAGATCTGCAGCTGATATCGTTAATTTGGTCCGCGGCATGAATCCCTGGCCGGGGACATATACTACTCTTGAGGACAAGCGGTTAAAGATATTTGATGCGGAATTGTTCCCATATCGTCCAATGGTGAAGGAAAAAAGCAACAAATGTCGGCCGGAACCGGGTATGATATTAGAAATCGTGCCAACAGGTATTGTGGTAGCAACGGGTGATGATAATGCGGTCTTGGTTACAAGAGTACAACCTCCCGGCAAGCAAAAAATGCCGACAGCCGATTTTCTCAGGGGTTACCGAATTATGTCTGGCCACCGGTTTGGCGATGGTGATAGCGATGCCTAGTCAAAAGCGAATCTATATTGCTTTATTGGGAATTACCGTAGCTATCCTGGGAGCTGTTGTTTTCTTGGCCTGGTATCTGTTCTTAAATAATGGGAGTTTATTTAATCAGATCGTATTGGTATTGATGGGAAGTTTAATTCTTATGGGTTTAGGAGTAGTGGGTTTTGGTGTTGTGGTACTAGTAATTACATTATGGAGCCATAAATCCTTTCCTTCGCTGCAGAATTTGATTTATACTGCCACAAATTTATTGTTTCCAGTAGCGTTGCAGCTGGGGAAAATGGTAGGTATTGATGCAGACAAGATAAAAAGCTCATTTATTGCCGTGAATAACCAACTAGTTGACAATCGCGATATTCAGGTCGTTGCGTCTCAAGTGATGATTTTAGCGCCGCATTGCTTGCAGAATGCGGACTGCCCTCATAAGATTACTATCGATGTTAATAACTGCCGCCGCTGTGGTAAATGTCCTATTGATGATTTACATGATATTAAAGAGCGCTACGGCGTACATTTTGTGGTTGCTACCGGTGGCACGTTGGCGAGGAGATTTGTAAAAGAAATAAGGCCCCGGGCGGTGGTGGCAATCGCGTGTGAGCGGGATCTGACCAGTGGTGTTCAGGATGTGAATCCGCTTCCGGTAATTGGTGTATTGAATATTAGGCCCCAGGGTCCTTGCTACAATACCAGGGTGAATTTGGACCAGGTTGAAGATGCTATTAGACAATTTACCAATAGACGGAGGTCGGTTTTTACAAATAATCAACAACTAACAGAAACCTAGGAGGTGTAATAATGTTTTCGTTTGGCTTCTTTCCCTTTCTATTTGGCGACTGGACTTTTATCATTCTCATACCGGGTATTATTTTGGCAGGGTATGCTCAGACAAAGGTGCAAAGAACATTTAATAAATATTTGAAGGTGAGATCGGAAAAAGGTTTCACTGGGGCACAAGTGGCCAAGGCTTTGCTTGACCGTGCCGGTCTTGACGATGTACGGGTGGAAATGATAAATGGTAAGCTTTCTGACCACTATGACCCGCGTCAAAAGGTGCTTCGGCTGTCCCCACAAGTATATCAAAGCAACTCTTTGGCTAGTATTGGGGTGGCCGCCCACGAAACCGGCCATGCGCTACAACACGACCATGGCTATTTACCATTGCAATTAAGAGCCAACTTGGTGCCGTTTGCCCAGTTCGGTTCTTCCTTATCATTTCCGCTGTTGTTAATCGGAATATTCATGAGTGTGCCGTTGTTAATCCAGGCGGGTATTGTACTCTTTTCTGCAGCAGTATTATTTCAAATAGTCACTTTGCCGGTGGAGTTTAATGCCAGCAGCAGGGCAATAGCTCAATTGGAAAGCAACGGCTTTATTTCACAAGCAGAAGTTGGTCCCACAAAAAAGGTGCTTGATGCAGCTGCTTTAACTTACTTGGCAGCGGCACTGATGGCTGTACTCAATTTAGTACGACTAATACTTTTAGCGCGCATGTATGGCGATGATTAGATTGGAGTTTTGCTATGGCTAAGGAGAAATCACCCAGGGAGATAGCATTTGAGGTACTTAAGAGAATTGAGCATGAGGGAGCTTATGCCAATTTAGCTGTAAATCAAGCTGTTAAGGGCGCGGTGACTAAATTGGACCGCGCCTTTATCACAGAAATAGTTTATGGTACTGTGCGCCGCCGCTTAACGTTACAATGGCATTTGGAGCACTATTTGTCAAAACCATGGAAAAAATTAGACCCGGATGTGCGACTGATACTGTTGCAAGGAGCATACCAACTTATTTATATGAACAAGGTTCCTGCAAGTGCAGCGTGCAATGAGATGGTTAATCTGACTAAGAAATTAAGATATCGCAGTGCCGCCGGCTTTGTAAACGGGGTGCTGCGAAATGTGGCAAGGGGTAAGAAAAATCTTAAGTGGCCGGACAAGTCCTTAGATCCTATTGAATACATTGCAGTTGTTCATTCTCATCCCCGTTGGCTGGTTAAAAGATGGATAGAAAATTTTGGTGTGGAAGAGACGGAAAAGCTTTGTACCTACAATAACCAACCATCCCCAGTTACAGCTAGGGTAAATACGCTTAAGACTGATTACGATGGATTGAGCACAGCTCTAAAAAGTGAAAGTGTTCAGGTCTTGTCCTCGAGGATGATACCGGAGGCTTTAGCTATAGTTTCAGGACCGCCGTTAGATAAGCTTCGTGCCTTTAAAGAAGGCCTCTTTACCCTGCAGGATGAGTCTTCCATGTTACCTGCCAGTGTACTGGCCCCTGCTCCGGGAACCATGGTGATAGACGGCTGTGCTGCCCCTGGTGGAAAAACTACTCACTTGGCAGAATTAATGGAAAACAGGGGTCGTATTTTAGCCTGCGACGTACATAACCATAAATTAAAGTTGATTGAAGCCAATAAAAACCGCTTGGGAATTAGCATAGTGACGGAAGAACTGCTTGATGCCAGAGAACTAGGGGAAAAATATGCTGGCCAGGCAGACTTTTTGCTTTTGGACGTACCTTGTTCGGGACTAGGAGTGTTATCCCGGCGTGCTGATGCTCGTTGGCGTAAGCTGCCGGGGGACATTGTCAAGATGGCATCACTTCAATGGGAAATTATCACCGGAGCGTGTCGGGCCTTGAAACCCGGTGGAATAATGGTATATAGCACTTGTACTATTACCAAAGAAGAAAATCAATGGTTGATTGACAAATTTGTCAGTGAGTTTCCGGAATTCGAGACGGAGGACATTACTAATCTTCTACCTTTTACAATAAAAACAGAAGATGTGGAGGATGCTCGGTTGGGGCGTTTGCAGCTCTTACCCCAAAGACATGGCGTTGATGGTTTTTTTGTGGCCCGCCTGAGACGGAAGAGGTGATACGGTGAAACTTGATTTAAGAAGTCTTAATCTTGAAGAAATGGTAATAATGTTGGATAACTGGGGATTTCCTCGTTTCCGAGCTAAACAATTGTTTCACTGGGTTCACCAAAAAGGTGTATTACGTATAGAGGATATGCACAACTTACCAGCTCACCTACAAAAAATATTGGTGGAAAGCTGTGCCATTAATTTGCCTCGTGTAATTACCCAACGGCAATCTCAAAGCGGAGATACCGTTAAAATGCTGTTGAAGCTGGATGATGATGAAACTATTGAAGCTGTATTAATGAAGTATCATGATCGGGATTTTCAGCGCACTAGAGCTACAATTTGTATTTCCTCTCAGGTTGGCTGTGTCATGGGCTGTGCTTTTTGTGCCACAGGACTAAGTGGATTTAAGCGGAATCTGACTGTCGGCGAAATAATTAGTCAAATATTCGCTACGCAGCAATTACTAGGGATAAAAATCACCAATGTAGTATTTATGGGCATGGGGGAACCGCTGCTGAATTTTGATAATGTGGTTAAGGCTATTAGATTAATGAATTTTGAGGATGGTTTAAACATTGGGTGGCGGCGTATCACTATTTCAACTTGTGGTTTAGTTCCGGAAATTTATCGATTAGCGGAAGAAGATATGCCTATAGTACTGGCTATTTCTCTACATGGCGCTACTGATGCCGTTAGAAGCAGCCTTATGCCTGTGAATGATAAATATTCGCTAAAAAAATTAATGTCTGCATGTAAGGATTATACAGCTAAAATTGGACGAAGGGTTACATTTGAATACGCACTGATAAAAGATGTTAATGATTCAGAAAACGACGCAATGATGTTAGGACAGTTGTTAACGGGATTGAAATGTAATGTCAACTTAATACCTGTCAACCCTGTTAGCGAGACCGGTCTAACACGTCCAGTCACAAAAAGAATACAGCGCTTTGCGGCGATACTGTCAAAGATGAGTATTGACGTAGTGGTTAGGGAAGAGAAGGGTACTGACATTGATGCGGCCTGCGGACAGCTTCGCCGCAAAAATGTCAATGTTAAAAGTAAGGTTAAAAGAGGAAAAATGTAATTGGAAAGCGAATGGATTAAGAAAATAAGCAAGCTCTAGTTGGTGATTGAGGGGTGAACTTATGCTAGCAGAAGCTATTTCCCATACCGGGTTGGTCAGAAGGAACAATGAGGATGCTTACCTAATAATTTCTGATTTAAAAATATTTGCTGTTGCTGATGGGATGGGTGGTCACGCAGCAGGTGAGATAGCCAGTAAGCTTGCAGTGAATACATTGGCAGAGTATATCAATAAGCATATCCACGACCATCCGCCGGCTCGGGTATTGGCTGACGCTGTGGCTGCTGCAAATGAGGAAATTTATTTTCAAGCAGTGAACCACCCGTCTCATTCCGGGATGGGCACCACTTTGTCTGCAGTTTGGGTAGTGGAGGATATCGCCTATTTGGCCCATATTGGGGACAGTAGGATATATCTTTTTCGTGACGAAAAACTGGATTTGGTAACTTGCGACCATTCGTTTGTATCAGAGATGGTTCGTAACGGAAATCTAACTGCGCAGGAAGCGGAGAAACACCCTCAGCGAAACTTGTTAACCCGTGCGTTAGGCACTGAAAGCAATGTCGAGGTGGATATGAAGGAATTAACCTTGCAAAAAGATGATATACTTCTCTGCTGTACCGACGGACTAAGTGCTTTTGTGTCGGCGGACGAACTTGAACAAATGATTCGGTCCAACAAAGATACAAACAGCAAACTTCAACAGATGTTGCAGTTAGCTTTGAACCGAGGCGGCCATGATAATATTACTGCGATGCTAGTGTACAACATTAAGAGGCGAAGCCTGTGATAGGTAAAGTGCTAGGCGGGCGTTATGAAATAATTGAAAAATTGGGCGGCGGCGGTATGTCCGTTGTTTATAAGGGCCGGGATACCTTATTAAACCGGGTGGTTACTATTAAGGTTCTACGCGAACAGTTTGCCAGTGACCAGGATTTCGTGCGCCGTTTTGAAAGGGAAGCCCAGGCGGTGGCAAGCCTGTCACACCCTAACATTGTCAGTATTTATGACGTGGGCCAGCAGGATGATGCCCACTATTTGGTGATTGAATATGTCAAAGGTGCTACTTTGAAAGATTATATTCGGGAACATGCGCCTCTGGGCATTAATGATGTTGTAGGTATTGCTATTCAAATATGTGATGCCTTAGAACATGCCCATGAAAACGGTATTATTCATAGGGATATAAAACCACAGAACATACTCTTGACCCCTTCCGGTCGGGTGAAGGTGACGGATTTCGGTATCGCAAGGGCTTCAACTGCAGCCACGGTTACCTATACCGGCAGCATTGTTGGTTCCGTACATTACCTGTCACCGGAACAGGCCAAGGGCGAAACTGCTGACGAAAAGTCAGATATCTATGCTGCAGGGGTTGTACTTTATGAAATGACAACCGGCCAATTGCCGTACAGCGGGGAGACGCCGATTACTATTGCTTTGAAGCATATTCAAGATACACCGCCGCCACCCCATGAGGTACGAGGCGATCGAGGTGATACCATTCCACCGGCGTTGGAAGAAGTAATTCTCCGCGCCATGGAAAAAGATTATCAATTGCGATACGAGACAGCCGTGGAAATGCGTACGGATTTGGTTAAAATCAAAAATATGCTTCAATCGGACGATGACCCTACTGAAGTGTTTTCGCCTGTAAACGGCAGAAGCAAAAAAACTGGGCGGACACAAAAAAGGCGTTTGCGTCCTGTTGCCTATTTCACTTTATTATTACTGCTTATAGCAGCTGGCTACGCCGGATATTACACTTTGGAGTCCTATTTTAATGTTGCGGAGATAGAGGTTCCCAATGTAGTGGGAGATGATCTTGCTGAGGCCCAAAAGACCCTGAACAATTCCGGCTTACATACCAGTGTGGCCACCCGCCGATATGATAAGGATGTGCCTGAGGGTGCCGTGATTGAACAAGACCCTAAAGCGGGTGAAAAGGTCAAACGAGGACGTACACTAGAATTGGATGTCAGTTTGGGTGCCAAACTGACGGCAGTTCCTGACGTTAAGGGACAGGCAGAGCGGGAGGCAAGGATTTCTTTGGCCAACGCTGGGTTTAAAGTGGCACCTGACCCTCAAAGAATTTATGATGACGAGGTGGAGGCAGATAAAGTCATAAGTCAGGATCCGCTGCCCAATACAAAACACCCTGAGGGTACAGAGGTCATTTTGGTTATCAGCCGCGGTCCCCAACCTGAATATATCTCTATGCCCGATTTAGCTGGCTTAACATTGGAACAGGCCAGGGAGAAATTAAAGGACGTAAGGTTGGATTTGGGTCAATTCACCTTCCAAAACAGTAAAGACTATTTTTCCGGACAGATAATAAGTCAGGATGTCGCTTCCGGTGACCGAATCTTACAGGGCCACACTGTTAATCTGGTTATTAGCAGCGGCCCAGGTCCCACGCCGCAGCAGGCGTTAGTTAGTGTATTGGTGCCCAACGATGATAAGCAACACCAGGTTCGAATTGTGGTAGTAGATGTCAAGGGTACCCACGAAGAATATAACAAACTGCATGAGAGTGGTGATTATGTACAAGAATGGGTGCCCTTCTATAAGAGAGGTAAAATTCAGGTATTCATGGATGATGAACTAGCGAAAGAACATAGTGTACCATAAAGGAGAGGTTAGGTCGATTGATAGATGGGATTATTCTTAAGGGTTTTAGTGGTTTTTATTATGTCAGGACCCAAGCTCATGGTGAGGTGGAGTGTTCCTTGCGCGGTAGATTCCGCCAAGAAAGACTAACATTCCTACCTGGTGACTATGTCAAAATTTCGTTAACGAATGAGAGACAGGGTGTTATCGAAGAATTGCTGCCCAGAGAGACTGAATTGTTGCGTCCACCGGTAGCCAATGTGGACCAAGCGATTTTAGTGCTGGCATTAGCTGACCCACCACCGGATTTAGTGTTGTTGGACAGACTGTTAGTCTATTTGGAACAGACACCGGTAATGCCGGTGATTTGTTTTAATAAGCGCGATATAGCCGGTGATTCTGAGGCGGAAGAGATTATTGGTATTTATAAAGACATCGGCTATGACCTGGTGTTGACCAGTGTTAAAACCAAGACTGGGTTTGATGAACTAAAAAATTTCTTACAAAATCACATATCTGTCTTTGCCGGTCCCTCTGGTGTAGGAAAATCGAGCTTGCTGAATGTCCTGGAGCCAGGTTTTAAACTTGAGACAGGAAGCGTAAGCGATAAGGCGCGCCGGGGAAAGCATACGACGAGACATACTAAACTATTATCTCTTTATGGTGGTTATGTTGCCGATACTCCGGGGTTTAGTAGGATAGAACTGCCAAATGTTTCGAGAGAAGAACTGAGTTTCTTGTTTCCAGAAATGGATGGTTATCGGCAGGATTGTCGGTTTAACACCTGTTTACATTATAAAGAACCCCAATGTGCGGTGAAGCAGGCCTTGGAAAGAGGTGCAATCAGCCAAAGCCGATATAAGAATTACCTGCGTTTTTTGGAAGAAATTACCGCCCGAGAGAGGAGTTACTAATGTGTCTATAATTGTGGCACCGTCACTGTTATCTGCTGACTTTGCAACTTTGAAGCAACAAGTGGCCGCTGTGGAAAAAGCCGGTGCAGATTATCTGCATTTAGATATCATGGATGGTCATTTTGTACCTAATATAACCTTTGGTGCGCAACTGGTGCGGGATCTACGCCCTCATTCCAAACTGATTTTCGATGTTCATTTAATGGTAGAACATCCGGATGAATACTTTGCAGACTTCTGTCGCGCTGGTGCCGATATAATAACTGTACATGTAGAGGCATGTAATCATCTACATCGTACTGTACAAAATATAAAGCAGCTAGGCATAAAAGCTGGTGTGGCTCTGAACCCTGCTACACCACTAAGCGGTATACATTATGTTTTGGATGAAGTAGATATGGTGCTGTTGATGACAGTCAACCCGGGCTTTGGTGGTCAGAAATTCATTGACGCCGTTATGCCAAAGGTGGAAAGATTAAAACAACTCACTGCGAATTTGGAAAGAAATGTGGATATACAAGTTGATGGGGGTATTAATGAAAATACTGCTCCTGGGGCGGTTGCTGCCGGGGCTAATATTCTTGTAGCAGGTTCTTTTGTATTTGGTGCAGAAGAGGTAAGCAAACCAATTGAAATTCTTCGGCAATTGTAAAAACACAGAAGTTATAAAAAAATAAAAAGACTGGAATAAATCCAGTCTTTTTAGATAGCACGTTCAACTTTTCCCGACCGCAGACAACGAGTACAAACATGAACTTTCTTTGGAGAACCATCAACCATTGCTTTAACTCTTTGCAGGTTCGGAGACCAAGTACGCTTTGTCTTAATATTGGAATGACTAACCTTATTACCAGTGGCAATTCCTTTACCACATACTTCGCATTTCGCCATTGTTTCCTGCACCTCCTTAGTACGTCTCTTAACACATCTTCAATAATTCTATCAAAAATATAATATTTTGGCAAGCTGAAAAACGCTTTATTAATAAAAGAAAAAAAGTGAGTTATGGGGAGGGATTACTGTGAGCGAGAAGAAAGGCGAAACTATTACTGGGAGTTGGCCAATATTTCGGGTGCTGCAAATTTATCCTGAGGCGAGAGAGGTATTCCAAAACCATGGAATGCCCTGCAGTGACTGTATGGCGTCGGTTAACGAATCGATAGCTCAGGGCGCTCGTATGCATGGATTGGATTTAACAAAGTTGTTGGTGGATCTTAATAACCTTTGGGAAGGTGAATAAGTAAGGAAGGTAATTTCGGACTAATGTATAATGTAATTGCTTGGTCATTTGTTTTAGATGGGAGGATATGGTCATGGGAAATAGTCAGCAAGTACAAAATAATCTAGGGAAGATTAATATCAGTAATGAGGTAATAGCTTCTGTAGCCGGTTTAGCGGCTATGGAATGCTACGGTTTGGTGGGAATGGCATCCCGAAAGATAAAAGATGGGATTGTGGAACTACTGCGCGGCGAGGCACTGAATAAAGGTGTTGAAGTTATTAACTATGAAGATGGCGTAGATATAGATTTGTATATTGTAGTAAGTTATGGTACTAAAATTTCTGAGGTGGCACACAACATTATGGATAAGGTCCGTTATACGGTGGAAAAAAGTCTTGGCATCCCTGTAAAGCAGGTGAATATTAAGGTACAAGGGGTTAGAGTAAAAGAATAACGGACGAGGGGTTGACGACATTGAATGCTGAACAATTGACAAAGTTTTTTTTCGGTGGAAACCAGTATTTGCAAAAGAATAAAATGGCTGTAGACGCGCTCAATGTTTTTCCGGTTCCTGACGGCGATACTGGGACAAATATGTCACTGACCATGCAGGCGGCGGTCAAAGAAATCACGCCCGATGAACAAGACATTGGACAGGTGGCTCAGGCAGTGGCCAGAGGGTCATTAATGGGAGCGCGGGGAAATTCGGGAGTGATCCTGTCTCAGCTTTTTCGCGGCTTGGCCCAAGGAACATCAGGGGCAGAGATAAACGCGAAGCAGTTGGCTACGGCGTTACAAAAAGCGGTAGATATGGCATACAAAGCAGTGATGAGACCCGTCGAGGGTACTATATTAACGGTTGCCAAGGCATGCGCAGCAGGTGCAGCAGAGGCGGCAAAAGCAGGTGCGAACAGCTTGGAGGTAATGGAAGCTGCTTTGAATTACGGTGAAAAGGCCCTAGCCAAAACCCCGGAACAACTTCCCGTGCTAAAGGAAGCTGGGGTAGTAGACGCCGGCGGTAAGGGGCTGCTAGTTATTTTTAACGGTGGCATTAGGGCGATAAAGGGTGAAGACTTGGATGAAGAGTATCTGCCGCAGCCAGAAGTGCCCCAGGACTTCTCCGACAGGGAAGACGAACCGCTGAACCTGACATACCAGTATTGCACAGAATTCATTCTTAAAGGAAATGCCTTAGATGGAGGGCAACTGCGGCTCGTCCTTGAACCTTTGGGGGATAGTCTGTTGGTGGTGGGAACAGAAACATTACTTAAAGTACATATACATACTAATAACCCGGGCAAAGTCTTAGAATTTGTCGTGGACCAAGGAACAATCCATGATTTTAAAATGGATAATATGGAAGATCAACATCGCAGCAAGCTGCTAACTGAAGTTACGCCTCAGGAAAAAAAACCCTTAAGTGTGGTGGCGGTTGCTGTAGGTGAAGGTCTTACCGAACTTTTAGAAAACTTAGGCGTGGATAAAATTATTTCCGGCGGACAAAGCATGAATCCCAGTACCGAGGACTTAGTTGCTGCCGTTAACGAAGCTTCGGGAGACAAGGTATTGATATTGCCTAACAACAGCAATATTATCCTGGCCGCTCAGCAGGCGGCTCAATTAGCGGAAAAGGATGTAGTAGTTGTACCCAGTAAAACTTTTCCCCAGGGAATAACGGCGATGCTGAGTTTTGATGGCGAGAAAAGCATTGATAACAATCGAAGGATGATGACTGAGGCGATGGGGTTGGTTACTTCTGGTGAAATTACTTATGCGGTGCGGGATTCCAGTGTAAACGGCAGTAAAATTAAAGCAGGTGACATTCTTGGTATCAAGGAAGGCAAAATAGAAATAGTAAGTGATGAAGTTGCCGAAGTTTTGGTGGGACTTCTCATAAAGATGGTGGATGAGGATGCAGAATTATTAACCTTATATTACGGACAGCACGTCAAGCAGGAAGATGCTGAAGAATTAGCTCAGATAGTAACCGATAGATTTCCTGACTTGGAAATAGAAATTCATTTCGGCGGACAGCCGCTCTATTATTACATTATTTCTGTAGAATAACCGGGGTGATTTGAATTGTTGGACACTGTTCTCAAGGAAATGAAACAGGCGCTAATCAGAGAAAAAAAAGGTGCTTACAGCGACGCCGGTGTTTTTGGTGGATTTGCCATGTTTTTAAAGGAACAGTGCATTTTGCTGCGCAACGAGGCAAATTGGTCGGAAACGGAAAAAGCAATTCTTGATGAATTAGTAAATTTGTCAGATGTCTATTATCGGAGTGATCATCAAACCCGTGCGGAGGTATTGGCACGGGTTTCTACTCTATTAAATAAAATAACTTTACCCCCTGAAACCGTTGAAAGACCCGTTATAGGTCATTGGGGGCAGGGGAATTTTATATGGCAGGAAGTGGCTGTAATAAAAGGCGTCGGTACCAAACGCCGACAACAACTTCAGCGCTTGGGCATTAAAAAAGTATTTGATTTAATTTATCACGTGCCGCGGCGCTATTTAGACAGATCAACCATGAAAAGATTCCGACAATTGAATGTTGGCGTTGAAGAAACTCTTAGGGTAAAAGTGCGCTCTGTAGAATTGCTGCAGCCGCGTAAGAGGCTTAATATACTTAAAGCGCTGGTCTATGACGGGGAAAACTATGGTGTCGCCGTTTGGTTTAACCAGAGCTATTTACGGGCCAAACTTCGACCGGGTCTCGAACTAATTATTACTGGTAAAGTACAGCTAAGCAGTGGGCGGTGGGAAGTTATCGTAACTGACTATGAAATACTAAATGCAGCTGAGGATGAACCGGTTCATACAGCCAGGATTGTGCCAGTTTATGGGGTTACTGAGGGGATTAGCCAGCGCATTATGCGTCAACTGATTTTTCAAACGTTGAATTTGATTCCCTACTACAAGGATTTTCTTCCCGAAGAGCTGCGCACTAAATATAATTTAATTGATTGGCGCCAGGCCCTATGGCAGATACATTTTCCTGATGATTGGTCATCTTTGAAACGAGCGAGGCAGCGATTAGTTTATGAGGAACTATTTTTAATGCAAATGGCTGTATCACAGCGCTATATACGCAGTGAGCGCCGCAGTGGAATTGCCCATACTAATGAAGGACAATTATGGCATGACTTTGTTCAATCTTTACCATTCACCTTCACTCGTGCTCAACGTAGAGTACTTAATGAAATTCGTAAGGACATGGGTCAGGCACAGCCTATGACACGTTTACTGCAGGGTGATGTGGGGTCAGGCAAAACAATTGTTGCGACAGCTGCAGCAGTTAAGGCGGTGGCCAATGATTATCAGGTTGCGGTGATGGCACCTACCGAGATTTTAGCCAGACAACACTGTGAATCTCTTAACGCCTTATTTGAAGATTTGAATATTAGGGTAAGCTTGGTTAGCGGTAGTTTGTCTGCTAAAGAGAAGGCTAAAATTTATCGGGATATCCAGCGGGGTGAGATAGATGTTGTTGTAGGAACACATGCACTTATTCAAGAAACCGTTCAGTTTCATCGCCTTGGGCTGGCAGTAGTTGATGAGCAGCATCGTTTCGGGGTGATGCAGCGGGATGAATTGCTTAATAAAGGGGATAATGCCGACCTTTTGGTTATGACAGCGACGCCTATTCCTCGAACATTGTCATTGACCCTTTATGGAGACTTGCAGGTGTCCGTAATTGACGAGTTGCCACCGGGCCGGCAGAAAGTAATTACCCGGTGGGTAGGTGAAGAAAGGCGGGAAAAAGTACTGAGCTTTATTGGTCAAGAAATGAACGCGGATAGACAGGTTTATGTTGTCTGTCCTTTGGTAAGCGAATCAGAGAAACTGGATTTAGCGGCTGCAGAAGAAACCGCGCATTTGTTAATGGACCGCTTTAAAGATTTTAACGTTGGTTTAGTACACGGTAAAATGAAATCTACGGAAAAAGAGATGTATATGCAGGGGTTCTACCGGGGAGAAATTAACCTGTTGGTTTCAACAACGGTAATTGAAGTAGGGGTGGATGTGCCTAACGCGACTGTAATGATGGTGGAAGGAGCAGAACGATTTGGTTTAGCCCAACTCCACCAACTACGTGGTCGTATAGGGCGCGGAGAACATCGTTCATACTGTATCCTGATGGGTGATCCCAAAACCGAAGTAGCACGAGAACGTTTGCAAGTTATGGAAAAGAGTGATGATGGTTTTGTAATTGCGGAAGAGGATTTACGACTTCGCGGACCCGGCGAAATATTCGGTACCCGCCAACACGGTTTGCCGGAGTTTAAGGTGGCGGACTTAATACGCGATGCAGAAGTAGTTCAACAAACATTCGACGATGCTCGGAAGCTTGTGCAAAACAAATCTAACTACCAACTGGGGATTTTTTCAGAGCTGATAGCATTGCGTTTCGGGAATGCAAAAATTTCGTAACATCAATAACATTACAAAAAAAGGCTTAACCAATTTGGTTAGGCCTTTTTCAATGTTACGTGATAATGTTTCCAGCATAGATTATTTTTATACGAGCACAATAATAAATGAGGTGACGATTTAAGATGAATAAGAAAGAGGAGAAAAGTATTGATGGCCAATTAGAAAAGTTTAAGCACGAAGTCGCTCAGGAAATGGGCATTCAACAACGCAACAACAAAAGGAAACCTAGTACCAATAAAAGATAGTCCTGTCAGTTCATACAAATACTTCTAGCAACAACAAAGTATAAAAACATGTCTGCGAGCAATACTAAGATTACAAAGCCGCAAAGGAGGTGAGCACAATGGCAGCAGGACAAAAAACTAATCAATTAGTAGTTCCTCAAGCACAAAAAGCAATGGATCAATTTAAGTATGAGACTGCAGCTGAAGTTGGATTGAATTGGACAGGCGGATATGGTGGCGACATCCCCTCCAGACAATGGGGTGCAGTCGGTGGTCATATGGTTAAAAAGATGATTCAAGCATACGAACAAAATCTAGCTGGTACAACCCAGCAATAACCCTTAAATAAAATTAAATTTTTTCAAGGAGGTGAATTAGCAAATGGCAGCTGGACAAAAAACAAACCAATTAGTCATTCCTCAGGCTCAACAAGCTATGGAAAAATTTAAGCAGGAAACTGCTGCTGAAATTGGTATCCAGAATTATTCAGGTTACCTAGGCGATGTTCCTGCAAGATTGAATGGTGCAGTAGGCGGCCACATGGTTAAGAAAATGGTTCAAGCCTATGAACAACAATTTGCCAACCAAAGTGGCCAACCTAATACACTACAGTAATCTTTTGAACAAGCGGGTCAAATGTGGCCCGCTTTTGCTTTACTTCTTATCTTCATTTTGCGCTTTTTCGAACTTTATTATTCAGTTTATCAGCTAAAAAAACAGCAAAAAAGTATTTCTAGAATGAAATTTGCCGTTTTTAGAAAAAATAATACTGAAAGGAGGGTGAGCATGGTAAAAGATTACAAAATGCCTGTCCCAAAAAGACAGGTAACTAAAAAAGCAGATTTGGAATTTGCTGCTGAACTTTTGAACCAAAAGACGGACAATCAGTTAATGGAATTTGCCCAAGAATATGAGGGAGATGTAAGACCAAAATTTGAAATTTATCCAGGAGAGTAAAAAAAAGTAAAATAAAAAAATGGCCCCAAAACGAAAAGAAGGAGGCCATTTTTTTGTTTTATTGAAGAAGAGTCAACGCTTCTTCTTGTCCGACACCGGAATGAAGACCTTGATTAAGCCCTAACGCGATAGTTTTAGAAATTCTGTCAATGAGGTCATCAATCTCTTTTGGCGTCACTGTTAAATTACCTTCGAAGGGAGCAAGAACTTCGTTTACACTTTCTTGAACTGATTCCTGGTTAATCGTTCCTTGGAGGGAAGGGTTTTTTTCCAAAGCTTTGTTAAATGCTTCAAAAGCAAAAACTGCTGCATGGACGACTGTGGGAACCCCTATTGCAATAACCGGCACTCCCATGGACTCAAAATTAATCCCTTTGCGTTGGTTACCTATGCCAGAACCAGGGTTAATCCCAGTATCGGCAACTTGAATAGTAGAGCTGATTCTTTCTACTGCACGGGCTGCTAAGGCATCAACAGCAATGATCAAAGCCGGTTTAGTCTTTTCTACCACACCTTTTATAATTTCTGCGGTTTCGATCCCGGTAATACCTAACACACCCGGGGCGAGTGCTTCAACCGGACGGAGCCCTCCCTGCACAGCATCTGGAGCATATTTGTACAGATGACGGGTAACCATACTTTGATTGATTACTCGTGGGCCCAGTGCATCAGGCGTAGCGTCCCAATTGCCCAATCCAACCAAGAGTATTAATGCATCTTCGTTGAGCTTAAAATTTTCTATCATCATTTCTAATTTTTCTGCCAAGACTTGACTTACTTCCTGTTGAACTCTTGAGTCATTATGTCTGATGTCTGGGGCATCAATGGTAATATAGTTTCCTTGTGGTTTGCCAATCATTTGTGCGCCTTGGGCATTTAAGATGCTTACTGTTGTTACTGAGCAGAACTCATGATCTTCTTTGCTTTCTTTCACTCCTTGAATTTCCTTTTGGGCGTCTCCTCTCAACAGCTCATGAGCTTCAACTGCCAGATCCAAATTTACGCCCATTGTTTTTAAATAAGCTTTAGCTTCCAATTTTCATAACCTCCTTTTAGATGTTGGTTTTAGTATAAGAAGGACAGTCTTTTTCTATACTCCGCAATCAGTACATGGATGCATGGCAGGAAAAGGCAGCAGTGTCGTAGAAATAATATTTAAAAAGCTGTGGGGAGGATAAAAAGTTGGAAGTTAGATGCGCTATCTGTAGTAAAAAAGAAGAAATTACTAAAATCCATAAGGACTTTCAAAGGATTAGGCAAGAACCCAAACTGGTATATATTTGTAGCCAATGTAGTAAAAAAGTAAAATATCAAGCCCGGGAGGAACAAAAGCCTAAAAAACCACTTTAAAATATTGAACTTTTAGCAGTAAATAAATAGAAAGGCGACTGAAGTCGCCTTTCTTGGGAGAGGAGAAACCGGAGGAAGAGCTCATGGGGGAGGGTTATTTTAGGAAAAAAATAACCTCTAAGCCCTTCTTGGTTCATTCATATTATGGACTCCGAGTTGAGAAAATATACGGTAACCATAGAAAAAATAAAAAATACTTTGTAAAAATGTTAGCTTTTTAAGAGGTAATGAACTGTTATTCCGGAAAGTACAGACAAATTATATTCGTTGCGATTTTTAATGGTCGAATTAAGGGTAAAATATCTAATAATATATCGAGTATGAATGCCAAATTATGTTATAATTACATGTGGTTAGAGGTGAGGGCAGTTGCGTGTTATTGCCGGCAATGCTAAAGGCAGACGATTGAAGGTGCCCAAAGGACTTAAGACCCGTCCCACTGGCGACCGTGTAAAAGAGGCAATATTTAATATCATAGCGCCGGACGTTGCCGGGTCTCGTTTTCTAGACCTATTCGCCGGTAGTGGTGCGATGGGTATTGAAGCTTTAAGTAGAGGAGCAGTTGAGGCAGTTTTTGTGGAAAATGACCGTGCAGCTGTTAACAGCATCAAAGCCAACCTTGCTGTCACTGGCTTTGTAGACCATGCTAATATTATCACTGCTGATGTATTTCCCGCATTGACAGGACTGTGCAGCGTCTTTGATTTGGTATATATTGATCCGCCATATGCTAAACAGTGGGGTAAAAAAACGATAGAGGTCTTGATAGCGAATCAACTAGCGGCACCAACTGCTACTATTATGCTAGAAATAAGATCCGGGGATGTTATACCGGACAAATGCGGTAATTTTAATCTGTTGTCCCTAAGAAAATATGGGGATACATCAGTTGGCTTTTATAGAAATAGTTAAATGGGGGAGGTCTTTTCATGGATCAGTTGGAAGGAGCTTTACAACTGCTAGATCAAATGGAAGAATTGTTGGCTAATTCAACCCGAGTACCAATTACCGGGAAAGTGGTCGTGGACCAAGATCTGATATTGGATATATTGGACAAGGTGCGGGCAAAACTGCCTGTGGAGTTTCGAGAAGCTCAACAGGTGAACAAGGAAAGACAAAGGGTAATGAAGGACGCGAAACAAGAAGCTGAAAGAATTTTGGAAGAGGCCCGTTCTCGTATCAACCGGATGATTTCTGAAGAAGAGATTATGAAAAAAGCACAGGTGCAGGCGGAAGAAATGGTCATTCAAGCGAAAAAAACTGCACAGCAAATTCGAGAAGGGTCAACAGTTTATGCTGATGATGTTATGTCTAATTTAGAGTCTAACCTGGAAAAGACTCTTTCCGTGGTACGCAAGGGGCGGCAGGAACTAAAGAGCAGTAAGGCAAGGTCTGCTAGCTAGCGTACTCGAAAGCCAAATGTATTTTGCCAGATGGCAAGCAGTAAAGACAATACGGCGGCGCCAAACATTATCGTTATAAATGTGGCTAGCTGGATTAATATTGTTATCCAAAGGGGATTTTGCGCAGCGATATAATCTATTTGGCCCACCTGGTTAAACACCGGAGTAGCAGGGCCAAAAAATATAACAAAATATATGGTTGCGAGCAGGCCTTGGCCAAAACGGCTTAGTACAAATGGCCAGAGTCGCAGGTCAGTATCCGAAATGATGCTGGCCACTTGGGCATGTACCGAAAGACCGCTCCAGCCCATCACCATACTGACTGCTATCAATTGTTGGTAAAGAGGCACATGGATTTCGCTGGCTAATTTAGAGCCCAGAGTAACCTCGAAAAGTCCGGCGGAAAGTGATGTCGATAGTTGGGCATCTAATCCGAGGCTTGTAAGCACTTTGGCTAAGAGAATTGATATTAACGGGATAACTCCCAATTGTATCAGTACCTGTAGTATAACGGAAAACAAGATTATAAAGCCGCCAATGGAGCTGAGGGTAGCCATAGATTTTTTAATGGCAGTTCCCAATAGTTCACCCAATGGCTTTTCGTTTTTTTGTTGTACCGCTAACATTGCTTGAATGCTGCGTCTCACTATCTTCTTTGTGGAAATGTTCCGATCTAGCTTTTCCGGATCATTATAGCCATAAAATCTTAGCAATAGGCCAATACTTAAGTTTGCGCAATAGTGAGCCGAAGCGAGAATTATTCCTAAGCGGGGATTATTAAACATACCAATCGACACAGCTCCAAACATGAAAAGAGGACTGGCATTGTTTGTAAACGAGATTAACCTTTCTCCTTCTATTCGGGTGCAGAGGTTATTTTTTCTTAAATCTACAGTTAGTAGTGAGCCAATTGGAAAACCGGACGTATAACCCATGGCCATAACAAACGCACCATTACCAGGGACATTGAAAATAGGTTTCATTAAAGGTTCTAATAATACTCCAAGAAAATGAACGATACCAAAAGACATCATTAGGTGAGATACTATGAAAAATGGTAATAATGCAGGAAAGACAATATTCCACCAAGCGTCCAGGCCGCGTTGGGATGCTTCAAAAACCTCTTGGGGGTAAGCAATCATTGATACTGCAAAGATAATAACGCATAGGGCATATATAACTCCTTTTAAAGGTTTTTTCCGGGGCATGGTGTATCACCTAAATTTCTTTTAATTCAAAGGTTATTGGTTAAGTTATAAGTTTTGGGGATTAAATAAAACTTGTAACTAATATATTGATATTAGGATGGGAATAGACCAGTGTATTTCCCTAGGTTTTAGGGTAAGAATAACGGTGAGGTGGAAGAATGTCATTGAATAAACCACGAGTTGGTTTGGCACTTGGAGCGGGCGCGGCGCGAGGGTTGGCCCATATTGGCGTATTACAGGTGTTGCAGGAGGAAAACGTACCTATTGATTTAATTGCCGGCAGCAGCATAGGTAGTGTTTTTGGCGCAATGTTAGCCTGCAGGCAGGATTTTCACCGTTTGGAGAGATTAATACTTGAAATTCGTCAAAAACAATTCATAGATATTTCAGTTCCTCGTATGGGTTTGTTAAAGGGAAATAAAGTCGAAGAGATGCTTCGTCTACTAACGCATAACAAGAATTTCGACCAACTGGACCTACCGCTATTTGTGGTTGCTGTAGATCTGGTTAAAGGGGAAAAGGTAATAATAAATGAGGGAAATGTGGCAGAAGCTGTACGAGCCAGTATTGCCATCCCCGGAATATTTAAACCGGTATTGGCAGGTGGACGTGTCTTAGTGGACGGGGCTGTGATGGATAGGGTGCCTATCGCTGTTACCCGAGAGCAGGGTGCAGAGATTGTAATAGCGGTGGATGTTAAATTTGGTGGCTCTGAAAGAAAAACCCAGCAGGTAAACAATATTTTCGATGTGATATTATTGAGCTTGGACTTATTGGACAGAGAATTGGCTAGTCGTTTTATCATAGAAGCAGATGTATTAATTCAACCAGATCTTAGCGATATTAATCCCAATAACTTTGATGATGCTCATAACGGCATCATCAGGGGTAGGGCTGCGGCAAAAGAGATGCTTCCCAGCATTAAACAATTAATATCAGAACCAAGACCGGTCCGAAACAATAATAAATAATATATTTAAAGGTTGTTTAAAAAGTCCAGTGCATAGAAGACTTGCCAGCTTTGCTGGTTTAGTCGCGCTTGTGCTCTTGAGTGCATAGAAGACTTGCCAGCTTTGCTGGTTTAGTCGCACTTGTGCCCAGGGGGTGCTTGAACTTCTTGCTCCTGCTACGATGGACTTTTTTAACACGAACTTTAAGAACTTGGAAAGAGAGGTATACGATGAAAGTTTTAGTAATTAACTGTGGCAGTTCTTCTTTGAAGTATCAGTTGTTTGACATCGCAGATGAAAATGTGCTAGCTAAAGGATTGGTTGAGCGGATCGGTTCAGATGCTTCTCAACTTACTCATCAACCCAAAGGAAAAGGAAAATATGTTCGTGAAACTGCGATAGGTGAGCATCAAGCGGCTATTAAAATGGTTATGGACTTACTTACTGATGCTCAGTACGGTGTTTTGACCGACATTAGAGAAATTGAAGCAGTGGGGCATAGGGTTGCTCACGGCGGCAATGTGTTTTCACGCTCCGCACTCATTGATGATGAAGTTAAGCAGGGGATCAGGAAATTAGCGGAACTTGCACCCTTACATAATCCACCTAACCTTCTGGGCATTGAGGCAGCGGAAAAAATACTGCCGGGTGTTCCTCAAGTGGCAGTATTTGATACTGCTTTCCACCAAACCATTGAGCCGGAAGCATACATGTACAGTTTGCCGTATGAATTATATGAGAAATATGCGATTAGAAAATATGGTTTTCATGGAACCTCCCATAAATTTGTTGCCCAAAGAGCCGCAGAACTGATGGGTAAGGAACTGTCTCAGATAAAGGTAATAACCTGTCATTTGGGCAATGGAGCCAGTGTGACAGCAATTGATGGTGGTGTTTCTAAGGATACCAGTATGGGATTTACACCGTTGGAGGGCCTTACCATGGGCACGCGTTGTGGTGATTTGGACCCGGCCATTGTTCCTTTTCTAATGGAAAAGGAAGGCTTAGATACTACCGGTATAAGTACTTTACTTAATAAAAAGAGCGGTGTGTTGGGCCTGTCTGGAGTTAGCAGTGATTTCAGGGATATAGAGCAGGCCGCTTCCCGGGGAAATGAACGCGCTCAATTAGCTATTGATGTGTTTGTTCACGATGTCAAAAAATATATCGGTGCTTATGCAGCCATACTTAATGGAATTGATGCTTTAGTGTTTACTGCTGGTTTAGGTGAAAACTCTCCAGAAGTTCGTGATGCTGTTTGTATAGATATGGATTATCTCGGTATTGGATTGGATAAAGAGAAAAATGGTATCAGGGGCAAAGAGATGGAGGTTTCCGCAGCAGACTCAACGGTAAGGGTTTTCGTCATTCCTACCAACGAGGAACTTATGATTGCCAGGGATACCAAGAGGCTAGGACTTGACACTTAATAAAATTGTTCTGTATAATACTCACTGTGCTATATATGGATGCAAATTTATTGTTTATACTAGTTTAGGGACTTTTTGGTCAGGTTTGTCGCCTCTTTATTTAGGAAATGAGGTGTTAATTGGTGAAACTTGAAATTAAGGAATTGTTAAAATTCCCAGGTAGCGAGGAAGTATTTGAATTTAACGAAAACTGGGATTACCTGGAAACGGGGCAAGGGATAGTTAAATTCGCTTCTTCAGTATCTTTTTCGGGGAAGGTTACGAATATTGGTAATAGCGTGCTTGCCAAGGGTGATGTAACGACCCGGGTTACGCTAAAGTGTAACAGGTGCTTGAAGTTGTTTGAGCACGATGTTGCCGTAGATTATTTGGAGGAATTTTGTACTCCGGATGAGGAAGAAAATGAAGACTGTATTGCTTACGACGGTGAGGTAATAGATTTTCGCCCATCGGTTGCGGAAAACTTGATACTGGTTTTGCCCATGAAGTGGCTATGTAATGTAGAATGCCATGGTATTTGTTCTCAATGCGGGCAGGACTTAAACGAAATCAGGTGTGACTGTCGGGAGGAAAAGGTTGACCCCCGTATGCAAGCGCTTCAGAAATTTTTCGAAGAGAAGGAGTAGGAAGGAGGGAGAAACTTTGGCTGTACCAAAGCGAAGACAATCCAAATCCAGGACGAATAAGAGAAGAAGTCAATGGATGAAAACTGGAAGTCCCCAATTGGTTGAATGTCCCCAGTGTCATGAGTTAAAGTTACCCCACCGGGTTTGTCCCGAGTGTGGTTACTACAAGGGAAAAGAGGTTGTAGCACAGCACGCCAAATAAATGTTGCTGAAAGCAAGGGTCTTTTAGGCCTTTGCTTTTTTTTGTCTGAAAAGATTCTTCTCCTTTGATTTGCTGAGGTTTTCTATCTATATGGATTGAAATCCCAAATGAAATAAAGTATACTATAAATTGTTAGTAGGTTATAATACCTGGTACTACATAAAAGGTGGGATTTCGACATGCGAGGTAAATCCATGTCACGCCGAGAAAGGCAGGAACGTTTAGGTATATACTTGAAGCATAATCCGTTTGCCACCGATGAAGAATTGGCCCAGAGGTTTAAGGTGAGTATTCCGACTATTCGCTTAGATAGGAGTGCGCTGGGTATTCCCGAATTGAGGCAACGGGTCAAACATGTGGCAGAGGAAGCTTATACCGAAATTCGTTCTATGCATGAGACGGAATTAGTAGGAGAACTGGTGGATATAGAATTGAATAATAGAGCAATTTCTATTATGGAAGTTACAGAAGAGATGGTCTTGGAAAAAACTAAAATATTGCGGGGACATCATTTATTTGCTCAGGCCAACTCTTTGGCTGCAGCAATTATTGATGCCAATGTGGTACTTACAGGCAGTTGTAGATTAAGGTTTCTGAAACCGGTTAGCTTAAATGATAAAGTTATTGCTAAAGCAATTGTTAAAGTGAAAAAGACTAATTCGGCATTAGTTTCGGTATACTCTAGAGTAGATAAAGAAATGGTATTTCGGGCACAGTTAATTCTGTTAATGCAGTGCTAAGCGGAGGTGAGGGTAACATGCGAATAGCAGTAGACGCCATGGGCGGCGATAACGCACCGGAGGAGATTGTCGCCGGAGCGTTATTGGCGAGAAATGAACTTGGTTACGATATTACGCTGGTTGGCGATGAACAAAGGATGAGAGAGCTGCTTCCCTCGGATACAGACATAGAAATACGCCACGCAACTGAAATAATACATATGGATGAAGCACCTGCGGTAGCGGTTCGTCGTAAAAAAGATGCATCTATTGTGGTTGCAACGAAGTTAGTTAAGGATGGATACGCCGAGGCAATAGTATCTGCAGGAAGCACAGGAGCACAAATGACTGCGGCCCTCTTTGATCTTGGTAGAATAAAAGGTATTAAACGTCCGGCTATTTCTACTCTGTTTCCAACGGCTAAAGGACCCAAGGTCTTGTTAGATAGTGGTGCTAATGCTGACTCTAAGCCGGAAAACCTGGTGCAGTTTGCCCATATGGGCTGCATTTACGCGGAAAAGGTTTTAGGAATGGAAAACCCTACTGTTGGACTGTTAAACATCGGTTCTGAAGAAGGCAAGGGAAATGAGTTAACTGTCGAAACCTATCAGCTTCTAAAGAACGAGTCATTAAATTTTATCGGTAACGTTGAACCGAGGGACATTACTATAGGGAACGTTGATGTGATGGTATGTGACGGTTTTGTGGGAAACATCGTCTTGAAACTGGCTGAAGGGCTGGGAACCTTTTTGATGAACGCAATAAAAGACCAATTGACATCTACATATCGATATAAAATTGGTGCCGCTATGGTTGCACCCGGAATTAGAAACATTAAAAAGCTGATGGATTATAGCGAATATGGTGGTGCGCCGTTGCTGGGGGTTGATGGTGTTAGTATTATTAGCCACGGAAGTTCTGATGCCAAGGCTATCAAAAACGCTATTAAAGCTGCTGGGGTTTGCGTAAACAACGGTTTTGTAGCGTCAACAAAATCAAGATTGCGAGGAGAAGATAAATAGTGTTTTCAAGAGGTGTAGGAATTTTAGGTACTGGTTCTTATCTGCCGGAAGAGGTAATTACCAATGAAGATTTGGAGAAAATAGTTGAAACCAGTGATGCTTGGATAACTTCTAGGACGGGTATAAAGGAACGCCGACGGGTGGCTGCTCATCAAGCTACATCTGATTTATGCTATCAGGCCGCATTAAGAGCATTGGATAGTTCCGGCGTATCCGCGGATGAATTGGACTTGATAATTGTTGGCACGGCTAGCCCTGATATGCTTTTCCCATCAACTGCTTGTCTGCTACAGAATATGTTGGGAGCCAAAAAAGCCGCAGCATTTGATTTGGAGGCCGCCTGTACAGGATTTATTTATGGCTTGGCGGTAGGTAGTCAATTTATCGCGACAGGAATGTATGATAAAGTGTTAGTAGTAGGAGCTGATACACTTAGCCGTCTGCTAGATTGGGAAGACCGTAACACATGCGTTTTGTTTGGCGATGGCGCAGGGGCATGTGTTCTGGGTCAGGTAGAACAAGGACAGGGCATCTTATCCTTATATCTTGGCGCTGACGGTGGCGGCGGCGATTTGTTGAAGCTGCCTGCCGGAGGGTCGCGCCTCCCGGCAAGTGAGCAAACTGTTGCTGCGAGAGAACATTTCATCAAAATGAGTGGAACCGAAGTTTTTAAGTTTGCAGTAAGGGTAATGGATGAGGCTGCCAAGAAAGCCCTAGAACAGGCAGGGATAACTAAAAAAGATATAGATTTTTTAGTACCGCACCAGGCAAATATTCGGATTGTTGATGCAGCAGTTAGGAGATTAGATCTTTCACCTGAGCGGGTATATGTTAACCTTGATAAATACGGTAATATGTCCGGAGGCTCTGTTCCGGTGGCTTTGGACGAAGCAGTAAATGAAGGAAAAATTAAGAACGGCGATGTAGTTTTGCTTGTTGGTTTTGGCGCCGGCCTTACCTGGGGGTCAGTAGTAATGACCTGGACCGGGAGCACCGTGAGGGGGGGAAAATAATGAAAACAGCGTTATGCGATTTATTGGACATTCAGTACCCCATCATTCAAGGAGGAATGGCGTGGGTTGCTACGGCAGAACTTGCAGCTGCGGTTTCCGAAGCGGGCGGCTTGGGTATTATTGGTGCAGGTAATGCACCGCCCGAGGTTGTTAAGGAACAAATCAGAAAGGTCCGCGAAAAAACTAAAAAACCGTTTGGGGTAAATGTTTATTATATGTCGCCTTATCTTGAGGATATTATGGATCTTATTGTTGAAGAACAAGTTCAGGTAATTACCACTGGTGCGGGAAACCCTGGTAAACATATCGGCAGACTTAAGGAAGCCAATATAAAAGTGTTTCCTGTGGTTGCGTCGGTAGCGCTGGCAAAAAGATTGGCCAGAGCCGGGGTGGATGGTTTGATTGCTGAGGGAATGGAATGCGGGGGGCATATTGGTGAGATTACCACCATGGCACTTGTACCTCAAGTTGTGGACGCTGTCGACCTGCCTGTGATAGCAGCCGGTGGTGTTGCAGACGGAAGAGGACTCGTGGCAGCTTTGTCGCTAGGAGCAGTAGGAGTACAGGTAGGCACCCGATTCGTGTGTGCTGAGGAATGTATAGCTCACGAGAATTATAAAAAGGCTCTTCTTAAGGCGAAAGACAGGGATACCGTTACTACCGGTCCTGAAGGGCATCAGGTTAGAGTGTTGAAAAATAAACTTACTAGAGAGTTCGCTAAATTGCGGGCTGATGGTGCGTCTTTTGAAGTTTTTGAAGAATTAGGTGCTGGGAAACTTAGAGCTGCGGTGGTTGAGGGCGATATTGAATACGGTTCGCTGATGGCGGGTCAATCTGCAGCTATGGTTAAGAATGTGCAGCCTGCGAGGAAAATCATTACAGATATGATTTCTGAAGCTGAAAAAGTTGCTTCAGATTTGGCAGGTATGCTAAGAGGTGATACTTTATAATGGGTAAATTGGCTTTCTTGTTTCCCGGACAGGGCTCCCAATATGTGGGTATGGGTGGCGAGTTGGCCTCATCCTATCGGGAAGCGTTGGATGTGTTCAAGAAAGCAGACGAAAAATTGGGACATTCCTTGTCAACATTATGTTTTTCTGGGCCCGAGGAAAGGCTGATTCTGACAACAAATACGCAACCAGCAGTGCTGACCACAAGTATTGCTGCACTTGCTGTAGTCCGACACCATGGTCTGCCTGAGCCCGATTTTGTTGCTGGCCACAGTCTTGGTGAATATACCGCATTGGTTGCAGCAGGAGTGATTCCCTTTGAAGAAGCTGTAACATTGGTGCGACAACGTGGATATTTCATGGAAGAAGCAGTTGTTTCCGGCGAAGGAACTATGGCTGCGGTTCTCGGATTACCTGAGGATGTAGTGTTGAACATATGTAATCAAGCCCGCCCATATGGTGTTGTGGAACCTGCCAATTATAATTGTCCGGGGCAGGTAGTTATTGCTGGTGAAACCACCGCTGTTAGAAAAGCGGGGGAGATTGCTATGAATGAGGGCGCTAAGCGAGTGGTACAGCTATCGGTAAGCGGTCCCTTTCATTCAAGTCTTATGGGTGGTGCAGCAGGAAAGCTTGCCGACGAGCTAGCTACAATTGAATTTAAAGACCCTAGTATACCGGTGATCAGTAATGTCAATGCTCAAGCAGTCTCCATGGGGCAAGAAGCCAGATCAATGCTGGTTGCTCAAGTTGACCATCCGGTGCAGTGGCATGAATCCGTGGAGATGCTGTTAGCGAACGATGTTGACACCTTTTTGGAAATTGGTCCTGGCAGGGTACTAGGTGGTTTGGTTAAAAAAATCGATAAAAAGGCAACCGTTCTAAATGTTGGGGATTTATGCAGTCTCGAAAAGACAATAGCTTATTTTAAAGAGGTGAAACAATGAGTGTGGCGGGTAAGGTAGCTTTGGTAACAGGGGCGTCTAGGGGTATTGGCCGGGCTACAGCAATTAAATTAGCTGAGGCAGGGGCTAAGGTGGCCGTTAATTACACAGCCAATGAAGCAGCTGCAGAAGAAGTGGTCAAGGTAATTAGGGACGCAGGGGGAGAAGCGTTTAGTGTGCAGGCTGATGTCAGTTCTGCCCAAGATGTAGTGGGAATGATAGCCAAGATAAAAGAAATGTTGGGTGACGTAGATATTCTGGTCAATAATGCTGGTGTAACGGCCGACGGATTACTGCTTCGCATGAAAGAGTCTGATTGGGATAAAGTGGTGAATACTAGCCTAAAAGGAACCTACCTTTGTTCCAAAGCTGTTTTAAAATCTATGATGCGCAGTAGATGGGGCAGGATTATCAATTTGACATCAGTGGTTGCTTTGACGGGCAATGCCGGTCAGGCGAACTACTCAGCAGCTAAAGCGGGTATAATTGGTTTTACCAAATCAATGGCCAAGGAAGTGGCTTCCCGCAACATTTTAGTTAATTGCGTAGCGCCTGGCTATATTGAAACGGACATGACCGCTGAGTTGGGTGATGAGGCAGCAGGTGAACTAAAAAATCAAATTCCATTGGGCCGTGCAGGCAGCCCTGATGATGTTGCAGGGGTGGTAATATTCTTAGCATCTTCAGCGGCGGGGTACATTACCGGTCAAGTAGTTCCAGTGGACGGGGGTATGGTATAAACATACATTATCGTCTACACCGATACAACATATAGCTATTAGATTTCATGAGGGGAGGTGACACTGATGGATGTCTTTGGTAAGATTAAGGAAATTGTAGTAGACCAGTTAGGTGTTGAAGCCGACGAGGTGAGCATGACTACCTCTTTCGAAGATTTGGAGATGGATTCTTTAGACATTGTAGAATTAATCATGGCTATGGAAGAAGAATTTGGCTTGGAAATTTCCGATGAGGAAGCTGAAAAACTTACTACTGTTGGTGCAGCTGTAGAATATATTCAACAAAGAAAGTAAAGTAAAGTAAGTGCTAAAATCCCGTAGCATGCTGCGGGATTTTCTAAAATAGGGGAGGTGATGGTATGAAGCATAGAGTTGTGGTAACAGGAATGGGACCGATCACCCCGGTAGGTTCGGGAAAAGATAATTTTTGGAACAATTTGCTGGTGGGACAAAGCGGCGTGGATCATATTACGCGGTTTGATGCCAGTGATCTACCAACCCGTATTGCTGGCGAAGTGAAGGACTTTGACCCAAAAGACTACTTTGACCGCAAGGAAGCCCGAAGAATGGACCGTTTCACTCAGTTTGCGGTAGCCGGTACCAGAATGGCTGTCAAAGATTCAGGAATTGACTTGGACAGCGAGGATATGGACCAGGTTGGAGTAATTTTTGGCAGCGGTATCGGCGGTATGCAGACTTTTGAAGAACAGACCAAAGTTTTAATCGAGAAGGGGGCACACCGGGTCAGCCCATTCTTTGTCCCTATGATGATTGGCAACATGGCAGCAGGGCAAATATCAATTGATACTGGGGCTCGCGGTCCGAACCTTACAGTAGTCAATGCATGCGCTACCGGGACAAATGCAATCGGTGAGGCATACAAACTATTGCAGCGTGGCGCTGCTCAGGTGGTTATCACCGGCGGAAGCGAGGCATCGGTGACTCCACTGGCATTTGCAGGGTTTTGTGCCATGAGGGCAATGACTACTGATAACGATGACCCACAGCGAGCCAGCCGTCCCTTTGATAAAACCCGAAACGGTTTTGTACTTAGTGAGGGTACCGGTGTTTTAATTCTTGAAACACTGGAGCACGCGCAACAACGTGAAGCAAATATATACGCAGAGGTGGTAGGGTACGGTTGTACGGCCGATGCACATCATATTACAGCCCCCGCCCCGGAAGGAACCGGAGCGGCTAAGGCCATGAATATGGCCCTAAAGGATGCAAATTTATTTCCGGAAGATGTGGATTACATTAATGCTCACGGAACATCTACTGAACTTAATGATAAGTTTGAAAGTATGGCTATTAAGAAAGTATTTGGGGATAACGCAAAGAAGTTAGCAATAAGTTCTACTAAATCGATGACCGGGCATTTACTCGGGGCGGCAGGTGCTATAGAGGCAATAATTCTTGCTATGGCTATTACTAATAGCAAAGTGCCTCCGACAATCAATTATCATAACCCAGACCCGGAATGTGATTTGGATTATGTAGCCAATGAGTGTCGGGAGCTAGATGTTTCAGTGGCATTGTCAAATTCTTTGGGTTTTGGTGGTCATAATGCCACAATTATTTTTAAGAAGTTTAGAAGGTGAAAACATGGAGCAAAACAGGGCACGGCAGCTTCAAGAATTAATAACTCGCTCTCAACTTGTCGTGGAATCAGCTGATTTGATAAATCAGGCATTGGTTCACCCAACCTATGTCTTTGAAAATCCTAACATAGGTTTGGCCCATAATCAGCGATTAGAGTTCTTGGGTGATGCGGTGTTAGATTTGGTGGTTGCTCGATATCTTTACGACCTTTTTCCGGACAAACCTGAAGGTGAACTGACTAAAATTCGTGCAGCTGTAGTTTGTGAAGCGGCCCTGGCCAGGGCCGCCCAGCAAATTGACTTGGGAAAATACCTTCTTTTGGGGCGGGGAGAAGAAATGACTGGTGGTAGACAGCGTCCGTCTATTCTTGCCGACGCGTTTGAAGCACTAATTGCTGCCATTTATCTAGATGCGGAGATGGAACAAGCCGCTAAATTTATCCACGGTATTTTGGATAAAGAAATTGAACAAGCCTCCAGTTGTGGAAATTATGGCGATTACAAGACAGTTCTACAAGAAAGAATTCAAAAACAGTATACTAATAACGCACAATATACTATTTTAGAGGAATTTGGGCCTGATCATGATAAGCGGTTTATAGCGGGAGTAATTCTGAAAGATAAGCTGCTGGCTCAAGGCCAGGGAAGAAGCAAGAAAGAGGCGGAACAGCAAGCTGCTAAAGCGGCCCTAGAAATGTTTGATGAGAGAAAATGATGAATAAGAAACATTACATTATACCAATATTTGTTCCCCATTTAGCATGTCCGCATCGCTGTTCGTTCTGTGATCAACATGCTATTTCCGGTGCTGCATCCCAGCCGGAACCAGCTGCTGTAAAAGAAATTGTCAATACATATCTGCAAACTATTCCATCTGAGGCAATAAAAGAGATTGCCTTTTTCGGTGGCAGTTTTACCGGTTTACCTAAAGCCCGGCAGCAGCAGTTTCTGCAGGAGGCAAATGTGTACTTGCGGACAGGTGCTATTAATGGAATTCGTATCTCCACCAGACCTGATTATATTGACGAGGACATAATACAAGTGCTAAAAGATTATGCTGTAGGAACGGTGGAACTGGGAGTACAATCCTTTGATAGCCAGGTTTTAACATTATCCGGCCGGGGACATACGTCTCAGCATTCCATGGAGGCATTCAGGATGCTGCGTGACAATGGTTTTCAGGTAGGTATTCAACTGATGCCAGGATTGCCAGGCAGTACAGAGAGCTCTGATTTCACTTCCGTGTCGAAAACAGTCCTGATTCACCCGGATTTTTGTCGCTTGTATCCAACAGTTGTTTTAAAAAATACGACTTTGGCTTCAATGCAAGCCGATATCGGCTATCGCCCTTTAACCTTGGAAACCGCTATAAACTTCAGCAAGCGGGCGGTGGTGTTATTGAAGGCTAACGATATTCCCGTTATTCGTGTGGGGCTTCACCCGTCGCCGGGGTTGGAGGCAGAAGTGGTTGCGGGCCCGTATCACCAAGCATTGGGGCATTTGGTAGAAACGCGTATTTATTATGATATGGCCAAAATGCTATTAAAGAGACAAAATCTTTGTCAGGGAGATATGGTTAGGCTTTTAGTATCTACTCAAGCTTTATCAGCAATGATTGGATATCGAAGAATTAACCAAATCCGCCTAGAACATGAGTATTCCGGTATAGGACTTGAGATTAAACCGGATAGAGATTCTAGTGGTGATGGAGTCAGCATTTTAGTCAATGGCACTAATAAAGGTGAGTTAGATATGAAGACACTGTTAATAGAGGAATATGGTTTATCTCTGCCGTAATCGATAATGGGTTACGGCTATTTTTTTTGATGTATAGGAAATTATGGGTTGTGGATAATTTCCTATACATCCTGCATTCCCGCGGATCTTACAAATATATAACGAGGCAATCCCTTGAGGCTCTGTAATAACAACACTTTTAGGAATTCGAGCATTTTCGACACATCGTTACACATATGAAATGTGTAACGAGCTTAAGGTTACTGTTTCCAATGCTTCTAGACATCATCGTTATACTTTTCGGGAATCCAGGATACATAGAAACTGCTAGTTACTGGTAAGGGATTACCCGCTATGGTAAAATAATGGAAGTAATAGTCAACTTTGGGGGAGGGAACAAGTTGTACTTAAAACAACTACAGATAAAAGGATTCAAGTCCTTTGCCAATAAAACAATAATGGAGTTTAGCCCGGGCATTACAGCTGTGGTGGGACCAAATGGTTCTGGTAAATCTAATATCGCTGATGCGGTGCGGTGGGTACTGGGGGAACAAAGCGCCAGGTCACTTCGGGGTAATAAAATGGAAGATGTAATCTTCGCCGGCAGTAAAGAACGAAAACCTGTAGGCATGGCTCAGGTTTCTTTGGTATTAAACAATGAAGATGGGAATTTACCTCTTGATTTCAATGAAGTGGATATTACTCGGCGCGTATTTCGTTCAGGAGAAAGCGAGTTTTTAATTAATAAAACGCCCTGCCGTTTAAAGGATATTCATGAGTTATTTATGGATAGTGGCGTGGGTAAAGAGTCTTTTTCTATAATTGGGCAAGGAAAAGTAGAAGAAATTCTAAATTCTAAGCCCGAAGATAGGCGCTCTCTGTTGGAAGAAGCAGCAGGCATTAGTAAGTACCGATATCGTCAACAACAAGCTGCCAAAAAATTAGATAGGACGGAACAGAGCATCGAGCGCCTCCAGGATTTGGTTCAGGAAATTGAATCTCAATTAGGACCGCTGGGTGAACAAGCGTCAAGAGCTGAACAATACCAGTCTCTGAAGTCTAAACACGATAAACTTGAAATCAAGGGTGCCGTGGTGGAAATCGGCAAACTACAGGAGAAGCTGGACCAAACCGGACAGCAACGGGAGCAATTACTGCTTGAAGTGAAAGAGGGAGAAGCTCAGAATAATCTGATGGAAGCAGACCTTGAGCAAAACAAACTCAACTTAAAGCAGCTAGAGGAAAAGATTAGTGAAATACAGCAGCGCCTTTACCGTCAAGAACAAGAACTTCAGCATTTGGAAGCTTCTATGGGTATAGAGAAGGAAAAACGTCAGAACGGCAGCCAAAGAATAGACCAATTATCTCAAGAAAAGGAACGCCTGCAGGAAAAGAAAGGCCGGTTAGAGGAACTAATAGCTGGCATCAGGGAGAAGCAGCAAGGCATAGCCGATCAACTTAAGAAAGTGTTTAGTGAGGTTACTGAGACAGAAAACAACTATCAGCAGCTGATTGATCAGTTTTCTACAGGTGCCGTAAACGCAGAGAATTTGAAAAACGAGATTTTTGATATGCTGCACAAAGAAAGCAGTGTAAAAAACGAGTTGGCCAGACAAGACCAAAACAGGCGTAACTATGGTGTACAAGAGCAGCGGTTTCTCAAACAGAGAAGTGAGTTGCAAAACAAACTAACTGAAAAAAAGAAAGCATTGGCTGATATAGAAGAACGAATGGCATCAGAGGGGAAGAAGGTTGATAACTTCCGCCAGAAGCTGATGGATCTGGATGAAATAATTGTAACGTTAGGACGGGAATTAGAGCAGCAGGAACTGCAAAGACGTCAGGTGGAAATTGAAATAAGTAAAAAGGCTAATAGGCTAGAAGCACTACAAGGTCTTAGTAAGGGTTATGACGGGTTTTACCGTGGTGTAAGAAAGGTTCTTCAGGCTCATGAGAAACAACAGCAGGGCTTGACCGGTATTTGTGGTGCCGTAGCCCAACTCTTTGTGGTACCGGAAAGGTATGAATTGGCGATAGAAACAGCGCTGGGAGCCGCTGCCCAAAATATTGTGGTGAATAATGATACTGATGCGCAAAGCGCCATCCAGTTTTTAAAAAGCAACAACAGTGGTAGAGCTACTTTTCTTCCTCTTGATACGGTACGACCTCGACTATTATCCGGTAAATTAAGCGGCATTGTATCCATGGCCGGAATTATTGGTGTGGCGAAGGATTTGGCTAATGCTCCAGAACGATATCAACCGATATTGGACCACCTGCTTGGCAGTGTGATTATTGCCGAAGACATGAGAAGTGCTGTGACGGCGGCGAGAAAATACGGCTTTAAAATGAAGATTGTTACTTTAGAGGGAGAAGTGGTCAATGCCGGTGGAGCGATGACCGGAGGGAGCAGCAGTCCTAAGGAGAGTGGCCTGATTCGTCGTGAAGGTGAAATAAATCGTCTGCAAAAATCGCTTGGGAAATTGCAAGGTCAATTCAAGCAGATTAATGACCAAATGATAAGAGAACAGCAAAAACTAGCTGGCTTTAATGGTCAAGAAACAGAACTTAAGGAATTGATTGAAGAGAGACTTAAGGAACAAGATATTTTGGAAAGATCGGCAGTGACTTTAACTAAGGAGATAGATAATTTAGTGGAAGTATCAACTGGTCTCGAATGGGAAGAAGCCCAGTTGTCAGAAGATTTATCTTCCATTGAAGCTCAAGAAACTGAACTTAAAGAGAAGCTATCCCGCTTAGAGCAACAGCGCACCAGCAAGGAGCAGGACCTCGCAAGCCTAACTGAGGCAAACCGAAATTTGGAGTCCCGGAAAAGTACTATTTCAGAAATTATAACTGGTAAAAAGGTAAAAATGGCCGCTTTAGAACAACAAGAGCAGTCAGTTAATAACGATATTAATCAGCAGGAACGGCTATTAAATGATGTAATTGTGGATATGGCAGCGAAAAACTCTGAATCAGAAAGGCTGGTTCAACAAAATCAACTAATAAATCAAAAATTAGAAAATTTCAGTAAAGAAAGCAAGGAACTAGCACTGTTGCTGGAAAAGCTGCATGAGGCTGAGTTGGGACTTAAAGAACAAAAAAATGAATGCAAAATCAACATTGAACAGTTAGAAGAGACAATCAAATTCAATAATAAAAGTTTGCAGCAGCAGCAAATAGAATTAAATCAAAAAGAAATTAAACTTGCCAAATGGGAAACAGAAAAAGAAAATTATTGTGCACGATTATGGGAAAACCATCAAATGAGCTACGAGCAGGCGCTGTTAGACCAAGATGACGAATTGGAGGTTAGAGGCTTAACCACTAGGCTGCGCAGCTTACGTCAAGAGATGCAGGCATTGGGGACTGTTAATATTGGCGCCATTGAGGAATATCAGCGGGTGAGTGAAAGGTACGAATTTCTTACCAAACAGCTTTCTGATCTGCGTGAGGCAAAGAATTCTTTGAACAAAGTAATTTTTGAAATGCAATCTATCATGAAAGCAAGGTTTGGTAAAACGTTTAATCGGGTAAATCAATATTTTACTGAAATGTTCTCAACAATGTTTGGCGGCGGAACCGCTGAACTTCGTCTTACTGAAGCAGAAGATGTATTAGAAGCCGGAATTGATATTATTGCCCAACCTCCGGGAAAAAAGCTAAGTCATCTTTCCCTATTATCTGGTGGAGAAAAAGCACTTACGGCAATTGCACTGCTTTTTGCCATATTGAAGTATAGGCCTAGTCCCTTTTGTTTGTTGGATGAAATTGATGCATCTTTGGACGAAACTAATGTGGACCGCTTTACTGATGTTTTAAAGGGTTTTGCTGTCAACACTCAGTTTATCGTAATTTCTCATCGCCAGGGAACTATGGAAGGTGCTGACGATCTTTACGGAGTAACGATGGAGAATACCGGCACATCAAAACTTGTATCGGTAAAATTGGAACGCAGCGGTCGGGTCAGCTAACCATTTGATTCTTGCATAGTTCCCTTCGCCCCGGGAAAAATAAATATGTATGGGTGCACAAAAAATTATTTTTCGGGGAGGCTTGGGAATGGAAATAAAAGCTGTTTCGCAGGAAATAGTAGACATGCTAGTGCAGCGAACGACAGAGTTAAGTCAGGGTAGAAACGCGGGTTGTCTAGGTTTTATTGACGACACCGGCTTTGTTTCTTCCAGCACAAAAGTAATTGATGGTGGTTTAAATGGCATTCCGTTAAGAATAATGCTGAGCCATATAACGAACATGGAAGGTAAATCGTTAATAGAGGGAATGTCGTCGGTCCCAGATAATGCTGTGCTTATAATGACACGCCCCGGAAAAACCGGTTTAATTACCGACGTTTCCGGTGTAGATTTTTTTAACTTGCCTATCATAAGCATTGGTGTTAAAAATAATGGATTAGCCGGCATTGGATTAATCATGCCAAAGGAAGAATATTTTGATTTGGCCACGGAATCAGAAATGTTAAATTTGGCGACATTAGGGTCGGTAACTATGGATGACGAAAAGGAAGTTCTGAAAAAAAGTAATTTACTTAGTCTTAAATATTTGGAATTGACAACTGAACTGGGTGTCAGTAATAAAAACGGCAGTGACGAATACACCAGTCAACACGAGCATACTATCGATATTCCCCGCATTAAGATCAATGCCATTGACAAAGGGCTGGCCAGAGATTTGGTGGACAGGTCTATGGAGGTTGGTCAGGGGCGGGAAGTTGCCATGATGGGTAGAATTGAAGACGGCCGGGTGGTTTCTCAGGGCCAGATAGTTGAAGGAGGCATTGGTTTTGTCCCTTCACGACTATTAGCTTCCAGCGCCGTAGATATTTCACAAAAATCATTACGCAAAATTTATAGTGAGCTTGTTCCGGAAGATGCTGTAATAGTACATACACACCCGGGCGGTACCGGCGTGATGCATATTGGCGATGCCAATGCTGGCCCGGGTACTTGGGGAAGAGCGATTGTCGCAATCGGTCATGATGCCAAGGGCAAGATACGTGGTGCCACGGTAGTGGAAAGCGGTGACAAACTGTATCAATTGGCAGATGAAGATGAACAGCTTGGTCTGCAATTTTTTCAGGCAGAAACGCCTGAGCGGGAAGCTGAAATACGTAACAGAAAGTTCGGCATTGCCCAGGAATACACGGGTTTATGTAAACCTATTCAAATTAATTGATGATTCCGGTTAAGGTCTCGACCTTAACCGTTTTTCAATTTATACCTTAATGCTCGGAAGGTAATGGAAAGGAAAAGAGCCTGCTGGTGGAGAAGTATTTTACAAAGTCGCTGTGGACTTTGAAAGAATGGAGGGACGATTGTGGCAGGGTTATTTAATAAATTCAAACAGGGATTAAGCAAAACCAGGGAAGGATTCGTTGGTAAAATATCTCAATTAGTTGCAGGCAAAAGGGAATTTGACGACGATTTTTTTGAGGAACTAGAAGAAATCCTCATTCAAGGTGATGTAGGTGTTGAAAGCACAATGCAGTTGGTGGAAAGGTTGAGGGAAGAAGTCAAGTCCCGCCAAATAAAGGAAACTGAAGAATTGCACTTGGTATTGGAAGAGTTAGTTTTGGAGCTGTTAGGAGAAGGGGCTGCTCTTAATTTAGCTGATGCTCCTACCGTGATTATGGTAGTAGGAGTCAATGGTGCAGGAAAAACTACAACCATTGGAAAACTAGCATATCAGCTAAGAGGCGAGGGCAAAAAGGTACTGATAGCAGCCGGTGATACATTTAGAGCGGCTGCTATTGAGCAATTGGAAGTTTGGGCAAACCGTGTTGAATGCCCAGTGATTAAACATCAGGCCGGCTCAGACCCGGCGGCGGTGGCATACGATGCTGTTCATGCCGCGCGGTCCAGAGGTTATGACGTGGTTATTGTGGACACTGCCGGGCGTTTACAGAATAAAACCAACCTAATGAACGAACTGCAAAAAGTTTATCGTGTGATAGCCAAAGACTTAGCGGATGCGCCTCAGGAGGTGCTGCTGGTTTTGGATGCAACTACCGGTCAAAATGCCATATCCCAAGCAAAAATATTTAAAGAAGCTGTCGGTGTGACCGGAATTGCTCTCACAAAACTAGATGGGACGGCAAAAGGTGGGGTTGTTTTAAGCGTAGCTAATGAATTAGGTATTCCTGTAAAATTGGTGGGTATCGGGGAAGGAATGGAGGATTTAAGACCTTTCCAACCGGAGTTATTTGCCAAGGCACTGTTCGGTCGTGAGGAGGTTCGTGAATGAAGATAGGGATTATTGGTGGCACAGGATTATATGATGCAGGACTGTTCCAAGATGCTGAGGAACAAAGAGTCTTGACGAAATATGGAGAAGTAAAATTGATGGCTGGCTATGCCGAGGGTAATCAGGTGGTCTTTTTGAATCGCCACGGTGCAGGACATAAGCTGCCGCCCCATTTAATAAACTATCGTGCTAATATCGCCGCGCTTAAAGAAACCAGGGTGGATATGATAATCGCTACCGCAGCCGTAGGTTCGCTGCGTGAAGATATCGCTCCCGGGCAGCTTGTCATACTGGATCAATTCATCGATTTTACTTCTGGTCGAAAACATACTTTTTTTAATGGTGGTGCAGATGCTGTGGTGCATGTAGATATGACCCAACCATATTGCCAGGAGGTTAGGGGTACGCTTATTGAGGCTGCTCATTCAGAAAACCTGCCGTTAGTTGAAAAAGGCACATACATATGCACCCAAGGACCAAGGTTTGAAACTCCGGCAGAGGTTGCTATGTTTGCCCGGTTAGGCGGTGATGTGGTTGGAATGACAAATGTTCCCGAAGTGGTATTAGCACGAGAAGCGGAAATTTGTTATGGTGCCGTAGCAGTAGTCACAAATTCTGCCGCAGGGATTTCTGACACTGAATTAACCCATCAAGAGGTTTTGGATACAATGGCAGCAAATCAGGCCAAACTCAAGCGTTTACTGGCCAAAAGTACGCAAATGGCGGAAAAGAAACAGTGTAGTTGTACTGATGCAGTATCAAGCCAAAGAAAATTACAGGGGTGAAGTAACTTGGTGGAAACGATGTCTTGGCAGGGAGACCGATTACTATTGCTGGATCAGCAAAAGCTGCCAAGTGAAATTAAACAAATTAATTGCTTTGATTATCTTGCTGTTGCGGATGCTATCCGGACTATGAAAGTAAGGGGGGCACCGGCTATCGGGGCTGCTGCGGCCTTCGGAATGGTATTAGGGGCGATGGAATTTAGCGGTGGCAATGTTTCGGCTTTGAAAAAGCACCTAGAGAAAGTGGCGGAGGTCCTTCTCAATACGCGGCCAACCGCCGTAAACCTCTTTTGGGCAGTGAAGCGAATGCAGCAGTCAATGTCGGTGCATTTGGATGAAACTCCGGCAGCAGTGATAAAAGTACTGGAAAAAGAGGCGGAGGAGATATTTCGGGAGGATGTGGAGTTAAACAAAAAGATCGGCTATTTTGGCAGCAAACTAATCCCGCAAAACGCTGCAATTTTGACACATTGCAATGCAGGCAGTCTGGCTACGGCAGGATATGGAACAGCAATAGGGGTTATTCGTACCGCACATTCTGATGGTAAGCAGGTAACGGTTTTTGCAGACGAGACCCGTCCACTGCTTCAGGGTGCCAGATTGACAGCCTGGGAATTGCAGGAGGATCGAATACCGGTAACGTTAATTACCGATAGTATGGCAGGTTATTTAATGCAGTTGGGGAAAATTGATTTAGTGATAGTTGGAGCGGACCGGATTGCTGCCAATGGAGATGTGGCCAATAAAATAGGCACGTACTCTTTGGCTGTGCTGGCCAAAGCACATGCTATTCCTTTTTATGTTGCGGCACCGTACTCGACCATTGATATGGCTCTTACTGACGGTAGTCAGATCGTCATTGAAGAAAGGGATCATGAGGAAGTGCGTAGGATTGGCGGAATTATGACGGCTCCTGTGGGGATTCCGGTATTTAATCCGGCATTTGATGTGACGACGGCACGGTTGATTAGTGCCATTATAACTGATAAGGGTGTTGTTAGCGCGCCTTATCAGGAGGAGTTAAAGAAAATTACCGGGGGTGGCAGCCAATGAGTAAAATATTAATAAAAAACGGTATTTTACTTCCTATGGAAAAAAGTTTAGCTGATGCAGGGGACTTATACTATCAAGGAGGTCTTTTTATAGATGGTAATAAAATTCGGGCTGTAGGAGATATTCCGGCAGATTGGCGGCCGGATACGGTTATTGACGCTGCGGGAAAAGTGGTTATGCCCGGGTTTGTCAACTGCCATACCCACGCTGCCATGACTTTGCTGCGGAGTTTCGCTGACGATCTGCCATTGATGCAGTGGCTGGAAGAAAAGATTTGGCCGTTGGAAGCAAATTTGACCGGAGATGATGTTTACTGGGGTACAATGCTTGCCGCCAGAGAAATGATCGCCGGTGGCACAACAACTTTTGCTGACATGTATTTCTTTATGGACGATGCTGCCAAGGCAGTTAGGGACAGCGGTATCAGGGCGTCGCTTTCCCGGGGTATGGTTGGTATGGCTCCCAACGGAACACATGCATTGAATGAAAGCAGGGAGTTGGTAGAGAATTGGCAAGGGCAGGCTAACGGCCGAATAACCACTATGCTGGGTCCTCATGCACCTTATACCTGCCCGCCGGAATACTTGCAAAAGGTAATGAAATTGGCGGAGGAACTTGGCACCGGCATTCATATTCACGTGGCAGAGACGAAACAAGAAGTTGAAGAGATTACCAAAAATTATGGTAAAACCCCGGTAAAACACTTGGCGGCTCAAGGTTTATTTAATTTTCCGGTGCTGGCGGCTCACTGCGTTCATGTAGACAGTGAAGAAATATCTATTCTAGCTAATAATGATGTAAAAGTAGTTCATAATCCGGAAAGTAATATGAAATTAGCCAGTGGCATTGCTCCGGTGCCGGAAATGCTATCGGCCGGAATTAATGTAGCGCTGGGGACAGACGGTGCATCTAGTAACAACAATTTAGACATGATGGAAGAAATGCGGTCTGCCGCTTTGCTCCATAAGGTAAATAAGGAAGACCCAACAGTGATTTGTTCTTACCAAGCTTTGGAAATGGCCACCAAATTCGGTGGCCAGGCTTTAGGATTGCCAGTGGGAGTCTTAGCACCTGGAATGAAGGCGGATGTGATACTTCTGGACTTTCAAAAACCGCATCTCTATCCGTTACATGATGTTCCAGCTCATGTTGTCTACGCTGCCCAAGCGGGGGATGTAGACACCGTGGTGATTAATGGTAAAATCGTAATGGAACAAGGCAAAGTTGCGGCTATTGATGATGAAAAACTTTTCAGGGAAATAAGGGACAGGGCTGTAAGACTCACACGACCATCTCAATAAAAATGACCATAATAGACAGTGGAGGATTCGCCAGGCTTGACTTTTTGAAGAATATTTTGTATTATAGGTTGGTGTCAAGCAAAATTACTTTACACAAGGTGATTATATGCTGGTAAAAACAACCCGGATGGCTAGACTTTTTGATTTTTATGGCGAGCTGCTTACAGAAAAACAGCAATTAATGATCGAGCTTTATTATCATCACGACTTGTCGCTGGGGGAAATTTCCGACCAATTAGCAGTAAGCCGTCAGGCAGTACATGATAACCTGCGACGTACTGAAAAAATTCTACAAGAATACGAAAATAAGATAAAGCTGATAAGTCGATATGAAAATATTACATTGGAAATTATCGGCTTGCAAAATTTGTTAGATGAGGCAGTCCAGGATCCCCATTTAAAGCAGCGCGGGAAAAAGATGTTGGATGCTGTTAAAGAGAAGTTAATTCCCTAAGGAGGAAGTTAAATGGCTGTTTTTTCCGGATTAGCGGAAAAATTACAGAACACCTTTTCAAAACTTAAAGGAAAAGGGAAATTATCTGAGGCGGATGTAAAGACAGCATTGCGGGAAGTACGACTGGCTTTACTAGAAGCAGATGTTAATTATAAGGTTGTTAAAGAATTTGTAGCGAAAATTCAAGAACGTGCGGTTGGGGAAGAGGTTTTTCACAGCTTGACCCCAGGGCAACAGGTTATAAAAATAGTCAATGAAGAGCTGACCACCCTAATGGGTGGCTCTCAAACGGGCCTAAACATGAGTTCTAAACCACCGACTGTGATGATGATGGTAGGACTTCAAGGTGCCGGTAAAACCACAACCAGCGGCAAACTTGCCAATCAATTACGTAAAAAAGGCAGGAGACCGCTGCTGGCGGCGGCGGACGTCTATCGCCCGGCGGCAATCAAGCAATTGCAGGTGCTTGGCGAACAATTGGAGATACCTGTTTATTCTCTCGGGGATAAGAATAGCCCCGTGCATATTGCTAAAGGTGCGGTTGAACACGCGAAGATTCATGGCAACGATACGGTAATTATTGATACGGCGGGCCGACTACACATCAATGCTGATTTGATGAATGAATTACGAGATATCAAAGAAACTGTTCAACCCCACGAAATTCTCTTGGTGGTTGACTCCATGACCGGGCAAGATGCCGTTAATGTCAGTAAAGAATTTAATGAACAATTAGGGGTTACTGGTGTAGTTCTCACTAAGCTTGATGGTGACACTCGTGGTGGTGCGGCGCTTTCTGTAAAAGCTGTTACCGGTTGTCCGATCAAATATGCGGGCGTTGGCGAAAAACTCGATGCATTAGAGCCTTTTCACCCGGATAGAATGGCCGGGAGAATTCTTGGTATGGGTGATATGCTGAGTTTGATTGAAAAAGCGGAAGAAACATTCGACCAGGAGAAAGCAAAACAATTGGAACAAAAACTTCGTCAGCAGCAGTTTACATTGGAGGACTTTTTGGACCAGTTGGAACAAATGAAATCAATGGGGCCGCTGGAGGATATAATTTCCATGCTTCCGGGCATGGGAAATGTCAAGCAGTTGGAAAACCTGCAAGTTGATGAAAAGGAACTGGTTCGTACTGAAGCAATTATTCAATCAATGACCGCCGAAGAACGACGAAAACCTGAAATTATTAATGGGAGCCGCAAAAAGCGGATTGCAGCGGGAAGTGGCGCAAGGGTACAGGATGTAAATAAATTGTTAAAGCAATTTTCACAATCCAAAAAGTTGATGCAGCAATATGCCGGTGCTGGACAGGGGAAAATGGCCAAAAAAATGGCTAAAAAGGCTAAAAAATCCGGTATGGGTTTGCCCTTTTTCAAATAATTGGTGTTTTTCAGTAATACCAATCATGAAAAACCGTGATAATGGCAAAGTAAGTTTACTCAGGGGTATAAAATAATAATCTTCTGGTAATTTATTTAAGGAGGTGAAACATCAGGTGGCAACTAAAATTAGACTAAAAAGAATGGGTGCTAAAAAAGACCCTTTCTATCGATTGGTAGTGGCGGATTCCCGCTCTCCCAGAGATGGTCGTTTTATTGAGGAGATTGGTTATTACAATCCCGTAAAATCTCCCGAGGAATTGTTAGTTAAAGAGGATCGGGCACTGCATTGGTTAGGCACAGGTGCTCAACCATCCGATACCGTCAAGGCACTGTTCCGCAAAGCGGGAGTGTGGGAGAAATTCCAGAACAGATAGAGTGTTTAAAGGGGGGTTCAATGTGCGGGAATTAGTTGTACTATTGGCCAAAGCTCTTGTAGATAACCCGGAAGCGGTAGAGGTAAATGAAATTGAAGGTGAAAAATCCGTAATTCTTGAATTGAAAGTAGCTCCTGATGATATGGGCAAAGTTATTGGTAAACAGGGAAGAATTGCAAAGGCAATCAGAACTGTAGCAAAGGCAGCGGCAGCTAAAGAAGGAAAACGGGTAGTTGTAGAAATTCTGCAATAATGCTCAGGGGCTATTTTAGCCCCTTACTTTGTATAAGAGGATGTTCAAAAAGTCCATCGCAGGTGAGCGGCGAATTTCTGCGTTGCTCAGTCTTTGAGACTGCTCACGTACGCCACCAGTACGCTCCGCGTCTGAAAGCCTTCGCGCCTTGAACTTCTTGCTCCTGCTACAATGGACTTTTTGAACACGCACTATAACTGTTTTTCGGTGATTTTTCGGAAGGAGGTTTTTGCTTGCAGAACGGTGAAAGGTCAGGGGACAAAATAATCATAGGTAAAGTTACCACCACCCATGGTCACCGGGGCGAGTTAAAGATTTTACCGTTGACGGAATTTCCCGAGAGATTTAAAGAAATGAGCTCAGTGGAAGTGGAAACAAACGGACGTTGTCAGATACTGCATATTGACACGGTACGAAAACACAAAAAATTTTTAATAATAAAGTTTCAAGAAATACACGATATGGATGAAGCCGTACTTTATCGAGATGCTGACGTAGTAGTTTCTAAATCAGAGGTGAAAGCACTGTCGGAGGGTTCATATTACCACTTTCAGCTTATTGGTCTTGACGTATATGACGAAGATGGTAACTATTTGGGCCAAATTGATAAAATACTAGAACCCGGTGGACATGACATTTTTGCTGTGATAGACAGGAATAGCGGCAAAGAACTCTTGATTCCGGTTGTGAAAGAATGGGTATCACAGATTGATTTAATAGAAAAACGGGTAACCGTAAAATTGTTACCAGGGTTAACGTAGGTGGAATTATGCGGGTAGATATTTTAACCATTTTTCCGGAAATGTTTAAACCATTGGAAGAAAGTATCATTAAACGGGCTCGAGATAAAGGGTTGCTTTCTGTCAATGTAATAGACATTCGAGAATACACTCAGGACAAGCACCGCAAGGTGGATGATTATCCTTTTGGTGGCGGCGCGGGAATGGTGATGAAGCCGGAGCCCTTGTTTCGCGCAGTCGAAAATGCTTGTGACGGAGAGAATATTCCTGTAGTGCTTCTGACACCCCAAGGCGAGACATTTACCCAGGAACACGCTCAACAACTCAGCAGGCAAGAAAGATTGATATTGGTTTGTGGACACTATGAAGGGGTGGACGAGCGGTTTCGCGAACGTATAGTTTCTCAAGAAATTTCTATAGGTGACTATGTCTTAACCGGGGGGGAATTGCCGGCGATGGTGCTGGTGGATGCGGTAACTAGATTACTCCCGGGCGCATTGGGGGATGATAGCTCTTCCCAGGAAGATTCCTTTGCTGAAGGATTGTTGGAATATCCTCAATACACCCGTCCGCGCTCTTTCCGGGACATGGAGGTGCCGCAGGTGCTTTTATCCGGAAATCACGAGGCCATTAGGTATTGGCGGCGAAAAATGTCTTTGGCGCGTACCGATAAAAGAAGGCCTGATTTGCTCGAAAAGAAGATTCTATCCCCTGAGGATAGAAAACTCTTAATGGAGATAAAGGATACCCCGCCTAATTTTGGAAATAATAATGAGGGATAATCATGGTAACCACACGAAAAGGTAGGCTGTACGCAGCATTGCTGCACTACCCCGTGTATAATAAAAGAATGGATGTTATCAATACTTCGGTAACTAACCTGGACATTCATGATATTGCCCGCTCAGCTGCCACCTACGATTTGAATGGTTATTTTTTGATCCAACCTCTGGCAGAGCAGCGAGAAATGGTGAATCGGATTATCAGCTATTGGCATTCAGAGCGAGGTGCCCAATTTAATCCTGATAGGCAAAAGGCTTTTGAACGGGTGGATGTATTTGATAGTTTGGAGCTAATGATAGAAGAGGTGGTCCAAAAGGATGGAAAGAGACCCATTCTTATTGGTACTGACGCTCGTGTGTTTCCACAAACGGTAGGATACGGGATGGTTCGCCGGATGCTGCATGAAGATAAAAGCTTTATCTTATTGTTTGGCACCGGTTGGGGCATTAAACGGGAATTGATGGAACAAGTAGACTTAGTACTAGAGCCAATCTACGGTGCAGGAGATTACAATCATTTGTCTGTCCGCAGTGCAGCTGCAATTATCTTAGATCGGCTCTGTGGAGAAAAATGGTGGTAGAATATTGTCAAGGCTTAACTGCTTGTGTTATAATACTCTATGTGTAAAAATGGGCCTTAAATTAAAGGAACAACTTAGTGAAGGGGGGGCTACATACAGTGGACCTGATCAAAACGATTGAACAAAGTCAACTTAAGCAGGTGCCTGGTTTTCAGCCTGGCGATACAATGCGTGTTCATGTAAAGGTTGTGGAAGGTACTCGAGAAAGAATTCAGGTGTTTGAAGGTACTGTAATCAAGCGGCGAGGTGAAGGGTTACGCGAAACCTTTACTGTTAGACGGGTATCTTATGGTGTAGGCGTTGAAAGGACCTTCCCGGTTCATTCACCGCGTATTGCCAAGTTAGAGATAGTTCGTAGAGGTAGAGTGCGGCGTGCGAAGTTATATTATCTCCGCGACAGAGTAGGGAAATCAGCAAGAATTAAGGAAAAGAGGAAGTAAAGACTGGTTAATACCAGTCTTTTTTCTCTAAAGATATGACTCCACTGTAAAATTGATGATGAAGGTGGTTGCTTTGGTTAAAAAGTTCATAGCGGAGACAGTTCAGTCATTAGCTATTGCACTGGTGTTGGCATTTGTAATACGCCTGCTAATCTTCCAACCATTCTATATTCCATCCCGATCAATGGTACCCGCTTTGAAACCAGGGGACCGAATAATTGTAAGCAAGTTTGATTATTGGTTTAAACAGCCCCACCGTGGAGAAGTCATTGTTTTTAAATATCCGGTGAATCCTGATACCGATTTTGTAAAAAGAATAATTGGTCTCGGAGGGGACACCTTGGCAATTCGCGATAATAATTTATACATTGACGGGAAGAAGTTAGAAGAACCCTATCTGAGTCAGAACCTGGTTATGCAGGATTTTGGTCCGGTAACAGTACCTAAAGGTACATTGTTTATGATGGGAGATAACAGGAATGATAGTAAAGATAGTCGGTTTTGGGGTCCACTGGATAAAGATTTGATTATTGGTAGGGCTATCATCCGTTTTTGGCCGTTAAATAGGATGGGATTGATTAAGTAAAATGATACCACTAAAATTTCTTTTAACGTGGAGGTTATTATGAGTATCCACTGGTATCCGGGACATATGGCAAAGGCCGAAAGAAAAATCAAAGAAGCTTTGACACTTGTCGACTTGGTTGTGGAGTTACGGGATGCTCGGGCCCCCTTGGCTTCGTCTAATCCGCGCTTAGACGAGCTTGCTGGAATAAAACCGCGCTTAGTGATTTTAAATAAGCAAGACTTAGCTGAAGGGGGAATTACCGAAGAATGGGCTAAATATCTTTCGGCTGAAGGGCAGTTGGCTGTACCTTTTAATTCTTTGACTGGGAACAGGAGGCTGATTATTGATAAGATTAAGTTGTTGGGTCAGCCTATCTTAGACAAAAGAAGCCAAAAGGGTTTAAGACCACGAGCTATTCGCAGCATGGCAATTGGCGTGCCTAACATTGGCAAATCTTCTTTTATTAACCGAGTGGTGAAGAAGGCAGCGATGAAGACAGGTCAGAAACCTGGGGTAACCAGAGGTCAGCAGTGGTTCAAATTAGGTAAGGAAGTAGAGATGTTGGATACGCCGGGGGTACTATGGCCAAAGTTTGAAAGCCCGGATATTGGATTAAGGTTAGCATGGATAGGATGTATCAGTGATAGTGTATTTGATGTTTTTGAAGCGTTACTGTCATTAATTAAATGGTTATCCGACAACCATCCGCAATCCTTGGCGCATCGTTATGATTTATCGCTACCATTGGGCGAACCCTTGGAAGTATTGAAAGTAATCGGAACTAAGCGGGGTTGCCTTTTATCCGGCGGCAAGGTGGATTATGAAAAAACGGCTGAGCTGGTGCTTCGGGAATTTCGTTCGGGTAAGTTGGGAAATTTCAGCATGGAGGTCCCGCCTAATTAAATTGGGCGGGATTATTTAATGCCTAATGGTTGATGAATAGAAAAATTTGAATTATGGCAAAATTAGGAATGAGGCGGTGTTTTTTGGGTTTCCTCTAAAATCGACAAATTCCTATAAAAGTATATCTTCCAAAAGAAGCGTTTATGCAGGGATTTCCTAATCTACAAAGAATGTTTAGCCGTGGAGGAAGATAAATGTTAAGAGATAAATCCATTAAGGATATAGAAAAGATATTGTTGCAGGGTTTGCTTAGCCCCGGTATGGTTCGAGCGTTGAGGAATGACCCTCGCAAAGGGGTAAACAAACTATACCAGCGGTGGTGCCAAAAGCAACAGCAGGATAAAGAGGAACAAGAGCGGTTGGCGAAGTTGCTGGCTTTTGATGCAGGATATCTACCTGCAAACGGCTTCTTGGCCGGAGTAGATGAAGCTGGTCGCGGGCCATTGGCCGGACCGGTGGTAGCTGCAGCGGTGATATTACCAACGGGTGTGACGCTGCCATTGGGAACAGATGATTCTAAAAGATTAAATGCACCCAAAAGGGAATACATCGCCAAACAAATAAAGCATCTTGCATTTTGGGCAGTGGGGGTAATTCCACCGCAGATTATCGATGAAATTAACATACACCAGGCTACTCTCCGCGCTATGGAGACAGCACTTTCGACACTATGTGAGGTACCGGAAATTATATTGATTGATGGGATACATACATGCAGATTTCCTTCGGCCCAGATTAAGGTGGTAAAAGGTGATCAAAAGAGTGCAGCAATTGCATGTGCAAGTATTATTGCTAAAGTAGAACGGGACAGCATCATGCGTAAATATTCACAAATCTACCCGCAATATGGATTTGACAGACATTTTGGCTATCCTACAGAAGAACATAGAAAGGCGGTTATTAAATATGGCGTCAGTTCGATACACCGGTGTTCCTTTAGTGGTGTCAAAGAATGCCTGTAAATAATCATAAGAAATTCTGGCATGGAATATATTGCTAAGGGTGCTTTCATGAACAATCGTGGGCGGGAGTTACAGCAAAAAAGTTAACTGTTTTTGAAGGGATTTATTTTAATATGGCGAATAACAATATTGTTTAGGGCAAGGGTGTTGCTTTTATTATTCTTCAAGGCAAACATTTTTGAAAGGGGGGGAATGGATGTTACAAGATTATTCGGGGATTGGTGTATTTTTTATCGTTGGCTTAGTTTTCCCAATCATTCTTTTGGGGACAGCGTGGCTGGTGAGACCTAAGCGTCCGAGTCCGGAGAAGCTTTCCACTTATGAGTGTGGATTAGAGACTCAAGGTCCTACATGGGTGCAGTTTAAGATTAGTTATTTTCTTTACGCATTAATTTTTGTTGTTTTTGACGTTGAAACAGTGTTTCTTTATCCCTGGGCAGTACAATTCAGATCTTTGGGATGGTTTGCCTTTGTGGAGATGATTATTTTCATTGCCATCCTCGTGATTGGCCTGTGGTATGCTTGGAAGGAAGGAGCATTGGAATGGATGTAGTTAAAGGAAACCAGGTTGAACAAATTGAAGAATTGTCTAAGAACAATATTATTGTTACTTCAGTTGATAAGGTGCTAAATTACGCACGGGCCCATTCATTTTGGCCGGTCACTTTTGGTCTCGCATGTTGTGCAATCGAGATGATGGCGGCAGGTGGTGCGAGGTTCGATATTTCCCGATTTGGTTATGAGGTGTTTCGACCCTCGCCCCGGCAGTCAGACTTAATGATTGTTGCCGGAACCATTACAAAGAAGATGGCTCCTTTAGTTCAGCGGGTTTATGACCAAATGGCTGAACCCCGGTATGTGGTAGCTATGGGTAGCTGTGCTATAAGCGGCGGTCCTTTTGTTGATTCCTATAATGTTGTGCCTGGCGCGGACACTTTCTTACCTGTAGATGTGTATGTTCCTGGTTGTCCACCAAGACCGGAAGCACTAATTTACGGGTTGCTGCAGCTGCGTCAGAAGGTAATTAATCCTAATGTAGTAAGGATGAGAGAGCATGGATAAGCAAATCAAATTGGTGGAGAAGCTTGCCAAGAAGTTCAAGGATAAAGTAGCCGTCTTAGAGGAGGAACCCGGTACACTTTATGTCAATAAAGACGATGTGCTGGATGTAATGGGTACTATTAAGGATAAGTACCATTTCAATATGCTGTTGGACTCAACGGCGGTGGATTATGAGGAAAAGATGGTGGCGGTATATCACTTGATGTCCCTGCCTGAATGTGATCAGCTTAAGGTAAAAGTAAATCTAGAGAGAGAGGACCCCCGGCTATCTTCGGTGGTTTCTTTATGGGCTGCGGCTAATTTGATGGAAAGAGAAACTTACGATCTATTGGGTATAATTTATGAGGGCCATCCGGATCTCAAACGAGTATTATGTTCGGACGATTTTGAAGGGCATCCGTTACGCAAGGATTATAAAGTAGAGGCGAGGAGATAGTCTCCTTAGCAAAGGGATAGTAGAGGTGTCGTTTCATGGCAAAAGCGCAAGATAAAATTCTTAAAACTCAAGAGATTACCCTGAATATGGGCCCACAGCATCCTAGTACACACGGTGTATATCGTTGTATCTTGACTCTTGACGGTGAGTATGTTACTGACCTTGAGAACGTTATGGGGTACCTGCATCGGGGTATGGAAAAACTTGCGGAAGATCGCACTTACACTCAATTTATCCCCTACACTGACCGGTTGGATTATTTGGCAGCCATCCTAAATAATGTCGGCTATGTTCAGGCTGTTGAAAAGCTGTTAGATATTGAACTGCCGGAACGTGTTGAATATATTAGGGTGATAGTATCAGAACTTCAACGTATAGCCAGCCACATGGTTTATATTGGCAGCTACGCGTTAGACCTTAATGGTTTTACCGGTTGGATGTATACTTTCCGTGATCGGGAGAGAATTCTTGACCTGTTCGAGATGATTACCGGTTCACGGTTAACCCTGAATTACCCCAGGATTGGCGGGGTATCTCATGACTTGACCGATGAGTTCATGAAAGGGTTACAAGAACTGGTGGATGATCTTCCCGCGTGTTTCGAAGAATACGATGGTTTAATTACCGGTAACGAAATTTTTCAATCCAGGACCAAGGGTGTAGGTAAATTGGATGCTGAAACTGCAATCAATTATGGTATTACCGGTCCGAATCTTCGTGCTTCCGGTTACTGTTTCGATTTAAGAAAGAATCAACCTTACGGCATTTACGACCGCTTTGACTTTGATATTCCTACTGGTGAAAACGGTGATTCATATGACCGGTTTATCGTTCGGATGGAAGAAATGCGGCAGAGCTTGCGGATTATCAAGCAGGCCATGAAGGATATTCCTGAAGGCGAAATAATGGCTAAAGTTCCTAAAGTGATTAAACCCAAGGCCGGTGAGGCTTACCATCAGATTGAGGGCGCTAAAGGATGGCTGGGCTATTATTTGGTTAGTGATGGCACTACCAAACCTTATAGGAACCACATTCACAGTCCTTCATTTGTAAACTTAGGAGTTTATCCCGAGATTGCCAGAGGCGGTAATATCCAGGATGCAGTTGTCATCTTAGCTTCAATCGACATTGTTCTTGGAGAGGTTGACCGCTAGTGTGTCATAAAGGGGAGAAGAGTTTATGGAAAAACTGTTTTTAAATCTTGGTGATGTGATTAGAAATTGGTTATTTACCATGGGAATGGGAGATAGCCTGGTTAATTTGATAATGGTGGTCATTTATGTTGCCGCAATTCTTAGTTTTGTTCTATTAAACGTGCTGTACTTGGTATATCTTGAAAGAAAACTCAGTGCTTATTTTCAACAGCGCTTGGGCCCCAATAGAATGGGCCCGCGAGGATTGCTTCAGACTACCATGGATGTAATTAAGCTTATAAGTAAAGAGGACATCGTGCCCCAAGCGGCGGACCGTTGGGTTTTTCGTTTGGCGGCGATCATAGTATTCATACCGGCAGTGATGCTTTATGCTGTAATTCCTTTTGGTAGTGGTATGATTGCTGTGGATTTAAATCTTGGTGTTTTCTATTTCATTGCGATTTCTTCCAGTACAACCATTGCATTCTTGATGGCTGGCTGGGGTTCGAACAACAAGTATTCATTGATAGGCGGTATGCGTACAGTAGCTCAAATGGTAAGTTATGAAATTCCGTTTGTATTTTCCATTTTAGGAGTGGTAATGCTTACCGGTTCACTGAAAATGTCTGATATCGTGGCTGCCCAGTCTGATGTATGGTACATCGTATTACAGCCGGTTGCTTTCCTGATATTCTTTATTGCCGGCACAGCAGAATTAAATCGGGCGCCTTTTGATTTGCCGGAAGGCGAACAAGAACTGATTGCCGGGGCAACTACCGAGTACAGCGGCATGCGGTGGGCACTCTTTTTCCTTGCTGAATATTCTAATCTGGTAGCTATGTCAGCGTTAGCGGTGACGTTGTTCCTGGGTGGTCCTGCTGGTCCCCTGGCACCGTCATGGATATGGTTCGTAATTAAGGTTTATATCATGATTTACGTGTTCATGTGGGTGCGTTGGACTTATCCACGAATTCGTGTAGATCACCTGATGAATTTGAACTGGAAGTTTCTCCTGCCGCTATCTTTGGTGAACATTTTGGTGACTGGTATTGGCATAAAAATATTTGAATGGTTCAGACCATAGGGTGGTGAGAAGATGTACGGTCAAGGCTTGTTAAAAGGATTGGGAATTACGTTAAAGCATTTCTTTGGTAAGGCCATTACCGAGCAATACCCGGAGGAAATGCCTAATTTGTCTCCGATTTTCCATGGCTCATTTGCGTTGGATGTGGAAAAATGTATTGCCTGTGGGATTTGTGCTAAAACCTGCCCCAATAATGTAATTAATATTGAAAGCAGCAAGGGTGAAGACAAAAAGAGAAAGCTGGATGGCTATCAGATGGACATCGGCTTATGCTTATTCTGCGGTTTGTGCGTGGAAAGCTGTCCAACTGACGCTATCAACTTTACTCAGGAATTTGAATTGTCATGCTATACCCGGGAAGATGCTGTACTCAATCTTCACCAATCTGGCGGCAGCACAGAAACCCAATCCGGCGAAGCGATGGAGGGGTGAGATAGGTGACTAATCCAATTATTTTTTGGCTGATTACCATATTAGTGGTTGGTTCAGCATTGGCAGTTGTTTTGTTGCGTAATATTGTACACAGTGCACTGTTCCTCATTGTCACTTTTGTGGGCGTGTCGGGACTATACATTCTGTTACAGGCAGATTTTTTAGCCGCGGTTCAACTTTTGGTGTATGCCGGGGCAGTAGCTATACTCATTGTTTTTGGTGTGATGCTTACTGTTCGCGGTGATATCAAAAATAGTAACATGTTTAACAGTTATAAGTTGAGCGGTGGAATTGTGGCATTAGTATTCTTTCTCATTGTAGAAAGAATTATTTTGAAGACTGACTGGGTATTGAGTACAGCAGCTATGCCTGAAAGTACCGTTGGCCCCATTGCCGACTCTTTATTAGGGAATTTCGTAATACCTTTTGAAGTAGCAGCGGTATTACTGTTAGTGGCAATGGTAGGCGCTATCCTGTTGGCTAGGGGGGAGGGTAAGCCCCAATGATTACGTTATACCACTTTCTTATTTTAGGGGCACTGGTATTTTCCATCGGTTTATATGGTGCATTGGCGAAACGCAGTGCTGTGGCGGTGCTAATGGGCGTCGAATTAATGCTAAATGCGGTAAATATCAACTTATTGGCTTTTGACAGGTATTTAAACCCTGGCAGTTTGTCCGGAAACATATTCGCCATATTTGTTATCGTTGTTGCAGCCTCCGAAGTGGCTGTAGGGTTGGCCTTGATTATTAATATTTACCGTGACCGCTTAACCACAAATGTTGATGAGTTCGACTGGTTGAAGTGGTAGTAATTGCTACTAAAAAGGTGGTGGAAAAAGTTCAATGGCAGATTTTACCTGGATTAAGTTAGCCTGGTTAATACCTTTATTTCCCGTAATATCCTTTGTGCTGATTGCCTTTGTTACCAAAAAGCTTAGGATGTTGAGTGCCTTGACGGCACTGGCGGGTATTTTGTCATCACTGGTGGTTTCTGTAGGTGTATTATTTGAGGTTATTACAGGACATATAACCATGGAAGCGCCAGTAGAGTATTTTGTATCCTGGTTGGAAGTGCCTGGTGTAAAGATTACAGCCGGGGTGTTGGTAGACCCATTAACTGCCGTCATGCTGGTAGTGGTAACCATTGTTGCAACATTGGTTGAACTTTACTCTATCGGCTATATGCACGATGATGAAGGGTTTTCAAGATTTTTCGCTTTCCTATCCCTATTTACCTTTTCAATGTTGGGATTGGTTGTAGCTAATAACTATTTCCAGATGTTTTTCTTCTGGGAATTGGTGGGCCTTTGTTCTTACTTGTTGATCGGTTTTTACTTCTACAAGAATTCGGCAGCTAATGCTAATAAAAAGGCCTTTATCACCAACAGGGTGGCCGATTTCGGCTTCATGCTAGGCATATTTTTCCTGTGGTTGGTATTCGGGACCTTTAATTTTGGTGAATTAGCAGGAGCGATAGAGCACTTTGATAATACTGCGTTTTTGACTATGGTAGCCATACTGGTGTTTATCGGTCCAGTAGGTAAGTCGGCACAGTTTCCGTTACACGTGTGGCTGCCTGATGCAATGGAAGGCCCGACTCCTGTCAGTGCGTTAATTCACGCAGCGACAATGGTTGCTGCCGGTGTTTATTTATTGGCTAGAGGGTTTGTTCTTTTCCACGCTGCTCCTGCTGCACTGTTAGTAATAGCATATCTCGGCGGTTTCACATCAATATTTGCCGCTTCAATTGCTATTGTTCAAGACGACATTAAGCGTATTCTGGCGTTTTCTACTCTCAGTCAGTTAGGGTACATGGTTATGGCTATCGGCGTTGGCAGCATTACGGCCGGTATGTTTCATCTGACCACTCATGCTTTCTTTAAGGCGTTATTATTCTTGGGTGCAGGAAGTGCGATACATGCCGTTCACTCTAACAGCATCTTTGACATGGGTGGATTATATAAGAAGATGAAAATTACCACATGGACGTTTGTTGTTGGTTCTTTAGCCCTAGCTGGTATTTTCCCGTTAGCTGGTTTTTGGAGTAAGGACGAAATTTTGTTAGTGACTAAAGATGGTGGCTTTACCGGTCTTTATATCATCGGTTCCATAGTTGCATTTCTAACAGCGTTCTATATGTTCCGGTTAATTTTTGTGGCGTTTTTTGGTGAGAAACATTCTGACCACCATGCGCACGAGTCACCTTGGACAATGACATTACCACTCTTAATCTTAGCTGTATTTTCAGTGTTTGCAGGTTTCATTGGTGCGCCCTTTGTGGAGCATGGTTTTTCCTCTTTAGTTTATTTCGGAGAACCGCACCATGCTGAACCGGATTATATGTTGATGGTAACATCCACTTTGATTGCTTTGTCCGGAATTGTCGTAGCTTGGTTTATGTACTATAAGAAAGCAGTGGATACTGAGGCATTGAAACAGCGTTTTCTGCCTGTTTGGAACCTGCTTTATAACAAGTACTACATTGATGAAGTGTATCAATGGTTCTTTGATAATATTGTGTTAAATATCTCCGCAGCCTTTAACTGGAGCGACCGTAAGGTTGTGGACGGTATCGCAGATGGTTTTGCCGATTTTATTCGGGCCACCGGTGCCCGACTGCGTTTTGTTCAAACCGGAAGTCTTCAAAACTATGCGTTAGTAATTTTCGCAGCGGTTATCCTGATTGTGTTATGGATAGCTGTACCGGCGTTAGGAGGGATATAACATGTTTCCAATTTTAACTGCTATAGTCTTAGCGCCGCTGCTGGGAGCATTGATCATCATCTTAATCCCAGAGAAGGAAGACCTGACAATCAAGATTACTGCTGCGGTAGCCACTTTTGTTGCCCTGGCGCTGTCCATCTACGCATTTATAGCGTATGACCGATCGTTGGGCGGGTTGCAGTTTACTCAAAGTATTCCATGGGTGGATAGCTTCGGTATTGCTTATTCCGTTGGAGTTGATGGCATCAGTCTACCATTGGTTTTATTAACTTCTTTGGTAATCTTTACAGGGGTTTTTGCATCTTGGGATATGCATAACAGGGTAAAAGAGTTTTTTGTATTCCTGTTAACCCTGGTTGCGGGTGTCTTCGGCGTGTTTGTTACCAGAGACTTGTTTTTCTTTTATTTGTTCTTTGAAGTTGCGGTAATTCCCATGTATATATTAATTGGCGTCTGGGGGAGCACCCGCAAAGAGTACGCAGCCATGAAGCTGACTTTATATTTGTTGGTGGGTAGTGCATTTGCTCTGATTGGTATTATTGCCCTGTTCTTATATGCAGCACAGCCAGAGCATTTGGGTTTTCGTACCTTTGACATTGTCCAGTTGGCGTCAGTTAATTACGATGTCGGTTTCCAGAAGTTTATATTCTTCTTGTTCATGGTAGGTTTTGGATTCCTGGTTCCCATGTGGCCGCTGCATACTTGGTCTCCCGATGGTCACGTTGCGGCACCTACGGCAGTAAGTATGCTTCATGCTGGCGTATTGATGAAATTGGGTGGTTACGGTCTTATCCGTGCCGGCATCTTTTTCTTCCCGCAAGGAGCTCAGTTCTGGGCACCATTAATTGCCGTGTTATGTATCATTAACGTGGTTTATGGGGCTATGGTAGCCATGAAACAAAAGGATTTAAAGTTCGTTATCGGTTATTCCAGTGTTAGTCACATGGGTTATGTGCTGCTGGGTATAGCATCACTCAATACTTTGAGCATTGACGGTGCTGTAGCTCAGATGTTTGCCCATGGTATTATGACAGCGTTATTCTTCTCGCTGGTTGGTAATGTCTATCATAAAGCCCATACTCGGATGATTGCAGATTTTGGCGGCTTGGCTCATCAGATGCCGCGTATCGCTGTGGGCTTCATTATTGGTGGCCTTGCATCGCTGGGCTTACCTGGCTTAAATAACTTTGTTGCGGAATTTCTGATATTTGTTGGATCGTTTTCTGTAGATAAAGTTTTGTTTGGTTGGCTACACTTCCGAGTACTGTCCATTTTGGCAATTCTGGGTGTAGTTATTACCGCTGTTTACGTGCTGAGAGTTGTGCAATTCGTCTTCTTCGGACCGCGTAATGCTAAATGGGACCATTTAGAAGATGCAAAAGGTATCGAGTTAGTGCCGTATGTGATATTGATTGGCACACTGCTGCTATTTGGTTTCTTCCCCCAACCTCTGATCAGTTTGATCAACAATGGGGTTGCACCACTTGCAGCTAAGCTCAGTGCGGCTGCCAAGGTAGGGGGGATATTCTAATGAACATTACACTGCTGAGTATTGAAATTCTAACTACCGTCTTGGCAATCGGCTTGTTAGTAATTGGTTTATTGGTACCAAAGGGACAGTGGCGAGGCATCAGTTATTTGACCACTATTGGTCTGACTGGCATTCTGATTTCCACTTTGGCTTTTTCAGGTGTGAATGAAACCTTGTTCAACGGAATGTACGTGATTGACCCGCTGTCTACTTTCTTCAAGCAGATATTCCTGCTGGCGGCAGTTTTGGTCAGCCTTGCTTCATATGACTATATCCTTCGCTTGGGATATAACCAGGCAGAGTTTTTTAGCTTGCTGGTTTTTGCTACACTGGGGATGATGGTGTTGGCATCTTCCGGCGACTTGATTTCCCTTTATGTGGGCCTGGAACTGATGACAATCACATTCATCATTTTGACAGCTTATCGTAAAAAAGATGCCAAGGCATCTGAGGCTGGTATCAAGTATTTAATTCTAGGGGCTATGTCTTCCGCTGTTTTACTATATGGTCTCAGTTTTGTTTATGGCGCGGCCGGTTCCACTGTGTTTTCCGAGATTGCAGCAGCAATGCAAGGCGGTATACAACCGTTGATGGTGTTGGGCACCATCTTTGTAATAGCTGGTTTTGCATTTAAGATATCTGCAGTGCCTTTTCACATGTGGTCCCCGGACATTTACGAGGGTGCACCTACACCGGTTACTGCGTTCTTGGCGGTAGCTTCCAAGGCTGCCGGTTTTGCGGCAATGATACGGATACTGGTAATCGCCTTGCCCGCGCTGGCATCAGATGTTTGGCTGGTTATCGTAATTGTACTGGCTGCCTTAACTGTCTTATTTGGTAACTTTGTTGCTATTCCCCAGACTAACATTAAGCGGTTACTGGCCTTTTCCAGTATTGCTCAGGCGGGTTACCTGTTGTTTGGTTTGGTTGCTTTTTCCGCTTTAGGAATTGCGGCAATATTATTCCATTCAATCCTATATGTCTTTGCTAACATGGGTGCTTTTATTGTGGCTATTTCCTTTTATAACCACACCGGAAGTGATGAAATCAAAGACTATACCGGCTTGGCCCAACGTTCACCGTTTATGGCTGCCGTAATGCTGTTATCCTTGCTGTCACTGGCAGGTATTCCGCCGTTAGCGGGATTTGTCAGTAAGTTTTACCTATTTACCGCAATTATTGAGAAAGGCTACCTTTGGTTGGCCTTCCTGGGTATAGGTATGAGCATGGTATCAGTGTACTACTACCTCATGGTAGTCAAGGTGATGTACTTGGGAGAACCAGTAGAAGGGGCAGATAAGATTAAGCTTCCATTCAGTGTTCAAGCAGCATTGTTAATATGTATGATTGTAAGTGTATTCTTTGGGATTTATCCCGAGCCGCTTACTAATGTTGCTTTAAACGTAGCTCATGTGTTCTTCCCGTTTTAATCAAACACCATAAGCAGGGAGTTTCTTCCCTGCTTTTCTTTTTATACCGGTATTTTATACCAGTCAAAATTAAAACTTTTGCTGGTTAAAATTAGCTAAGATTTCCACCCCTAAAAGGGGGGCCGTGCGACTAGACCAGCAAGCTGGTAAGTCTTCTATGGCATAAGGCATTTTTTCATATTTATGAAAAGTAAATTTTGATAATTGAGGTGAAATCCATGCCGACAAAGGGGAGGGTAGATAAGGGCAAAAGAGGAGAAGATGCAGCCGTTCTCCATCTAAAGAAATTTGGCTATCAAATTGTTGCCCGTAATTTCCGTTGTAGGTATGGGGAGATTGACATCATTGCCCGAGATGGCGATACATTGGTCTTTGTGGAGGTCAAAAGTCGGACATCTGCTCGTTTTGGTTCGCCTTTTGAAAGTGTAGATATAAGAAAGCAAAAAAAATTACGGCAATTAGCAGTGATCTACCTGCAGTCCGTAGAAGAATATGTGGGAAATGTGCGCTTTGATGTAGTAGGTGTGTATTTAACCCCAGCGGGTGAAGTCACAGAAATTAATGTGATAAAGCATGCCTTTTAATTTTAAAAGGTATTAGCTGCAAGTAAAGTTGCAATACATTGAAGAAGCCCTCTTTTTAAAAAGAGGGCTTCTTCTGATTGAGTTATTTACTGCCCAACGGGTTAATAACCAAACCGGTGATTAATTTGGGATAAAAGTATGTTGACTTTTGGGGCATTTTGTCTCCGGCACCTGCAACATCAGTAACTTGTTCAACTTGAGTTGGCCGCATAAGTACTGAAAAGCAGAAGTCTCCATTCTTTACTTTATCAATGGTGTCCTTCCCGTTACGAGTATAAGTGATAAAATCACCTGATGCTCTTTCCGCACTACCAAGTCCCAAAACATTTTCTAACAACATGCTATGGAGAATGGCAACATCTAGTTTGCGCCAATGTAAGCTCTTATCCAAACCATATAAGGTTTCCGGGTAGCAATCCGGCCTTAAGGTAAGGAAATACGCTTGATCGCCGCCCGCATATATGGCAAAGGCCGATTTACTTGTCTCATTTAACCTATCTTCAAGGGCACCAGCATCAGCAGCTACTTTTTCGATGATAAAGTATTTATTACTTTCGGCGAGCAGCCGAGTTAAGTCTTCCGCAGAAGTGTTTTTTATCATTCTGTGAGTGGGCAAGATAATCAGTCCATCGTCGTGAAGATTAACCAAAGTAATCATAATGTGACCATACCCGTCATGACCTTTTGCTTTCATTTCTTCAGCATGCTTCAACGCAGTTTCATAGCGATGATGACCATCCGCTATATAAATGGTTTTAGCGAATAAGTTCTTTTGTACTTTGTTGATGACATCAATGTCTGTCACAGCCCAAAGCCTATGAATTACGCCGGTGCTGTCAGAAACCGTGCAATCAGGTTCCTTGGATTGACATACCTTTAAAAGCAATTTCTGAGATGATTTCTCCTCTTCGTCGTAAAGACCAAAAATCGGGCTAAAATTCGCCTGACAGGATTCTAATAGGAGTTTGCGGTCGGTCTTAGCTTTTGGAAGGGTTTCCTCATGCGGAAGAACTTCGCCGCGTCCGTAATCCACACATTTTAGACCGGTAATGAAACCGGTACGATTATAGGTATTTCCATTGATTGAAAACTCCTGGCGGTAAAGGTATAAACTGGGAGTGCTGTCTTGAACCAAAATGCCATCACGCTGCCATTGCTTAAAAATCTCTGATGCTCGAGTATAACGGTTATTATCAGTATCGTCATCGGGGTAAGTCTTTCCTAACTCTAAACGAATTATATTGTAGGGATGCTGTTCATAGAAACGATTCTGTGCTTCAGGTCCTATTACATCGTATGGTGGGGTGGTTACTTCCTCTAAGTGTGCTACCATTTTAGGATTGTAACGTAGACCTTTAATTGGGACTATTTCCGCCATTTTTTTCCTCCTTCTTATGTTTGCAGTTATTTTATTATATCTTGACATTAAATTCAACTCAATGAATTAAGCATTAAATTCCTGAAATAATTAGCTAGCTACTAAATTAGGGATAAAAGGCATTTGTGAGAAGGTTAATGGAAAATTTTGTAGAAAAATACCACTAAGAATCTAATGCGATAAAGGTGTGGGTGTTTTCATATGTTAGCGATAGTTGAAAGCTGTTCGTTAATTGGTATTTCCGCTTGCTTAATAAAGGTGGAAGTGGATGTATCATTGGGGTTGCCTGGCTTTGAAATAGTCGGTTTGCCCGACGCTGCAGTTAGGGAGGCAAGAGACAGGGTTAAAGCTGCCATCCGTAACAGCGGTTTTCGTTTCCCTGATCAGAAAGTTACTGTAAATCTGGCACCGGCTGATATAAAAAAAGTTGGTCCTTTTTTTGACCTGCCCATTGCCTTAGCTATATTGGCTGCTAACGGACAGCTAAATTTAGACGCTCTTTGCGGCAAGGTATTTGTAGGGGAGCTGTCTTTAGAGGGAACCGTTCGAGCAGTTTCCGGTATATTACCCATGTCATTAGCATTATCACAGCTTGGTAAAGATTGCTTTTTTGTGCCAAAAGTTAATGCTTGGGAAGGTGCACTAGCTAATAACATACGGGTTTACCCGGCAGAAAGCCTACGGCAATTGGCGATGGACTTTAATGAGGGCTTAGCTCTTACACCTGCTGAGCCTAAGCGGCTTGATGATTGTAACAAAGAATTGGATCCGGATTTGGCTGATGTAATAGGGCAAAGCGGTGCGAAACGCGCAATGGAAATTGCAGCAGCTGGTGGTCATAATCTTTTAATGGTGGGACCGCCAGGCTCCGGTAAAACTATGTTGGCTAAAAGATTACCTTCAATTTTACCGTCATTGACCAGGCAGCAGTGTATTGAAATCACCCAGGTGTATAGTGCTGCTGGGCAATTAAATCCTGTTTTCCCGTTGATTACTCGGCCGCCTTTTCGTGCACCACACCATACTGCATCTTCCGCAAGTATTATCGGTGGTGGCCGTATACCTAAGCCAGGTGAGATTAGTTTGGCTCATAACGGGGTACTGTTTTTAGATGAGCTGCCGGAATATCGTAAGGATGTGATAGAATCCTTAAGGCAGCCATTGGAAAATGGTAATGTGGCAATATCCAGGATCTCAGCAACTGTTGATTACCCAGCTGAAATTATGTTGATTGCAGCAATGAACCCCTGTAAATGCGGCTTCTTCGGAGACCCTTCCAGACAATGTACCTGCAGTGACTATGAGGTCGGACGTTATCGAAGTCGTGTTTCCGGTCCTGTACTAGATCGGATAGACATTCAAATAGAGGTGCCCAGAATGGCCTTTGATGAAACTAGAGTTGTAAAGACATCGGAATCTTCTTCACAAATTAGGTCACGGGTTATCAAGGCAAGGGAAGTACAAACCTGGCGATATAAAGGTTTAGGATTTTATACAAACAGTCAATTAGATGTCAAGGCCCTTAAAAAATGGTGTAAAGTGGATAAAGAAGGAGAAAACTTACTGAGAATTTCATATGACCGCTTGGGCTTAAGTATGCGCGCCCATCATCGAATTTTGAAAGTCGCAAGAACTATTGCAGACCTTGCTGGGCAAGAAGAGATATCAAGCAGTCATTTGGCGGAAGCAATTCAATATAGAAGTCTTGACAGAAGTAACTTGCAATAAATAATTCGAAGTTTTTTACCAAGAAAAATGATTTAAAGTGCGTGTTCAAAAAGTCCATTGTAGCAGGAGCAAGAAGTTCAAGGCGCGAAGGCTTTCAGACGCGGAGCGTACTGGTGGCGTACGTGAGCAGTCTCAAAGACTGAGCAACGCAGAAATTCGCCGCTCACCTGCGATGGACTTTTTGAACATCCTCTTAAAGAAACTTTGGCAACCATAAACAATTATGCCTTTAATTATTCACCATAATTTTTCGCCTCCGGGAAAAACTAATACCAATTAAAGGAGGTGATAATGATGGCTCAAGGACAACAAGGGAAGAAACATGTAGTGCCCCAGGCTCACAAGGCTTTAGATAATATGAAGTATGAAATTGCCGGTGAACTTGGCATTCCTGTTTATCAAGGTTCAGAAGATTATTGGGGCGAAATTTCGTCCAGGGACTGCGGTTCAGTTGGTGGACACATGGTAAGAAAAATGATCCAGATGGCGGAACAACAGCTGTCAACCACGACAAAATAATTAATTTTACTAACTCTAACCGGGTCATCTCCCGGTCTTTATTTTTGTTGTGTTAAAAAATTGATTTAACAGAAATAATATATTTAACATGAATAAAATAATATTATAACTAATAAAACGGTGGGGGTGAAGCCGTGACTAATGGAATGAGAATTGTCGCTGCACTGGTTACTGGAGTTGCTCAGTTATTTGTTTTTTACTTAGTTTTGTTTAAAGTTGGTGAAAAAATTAAGAAAATAAATTAATCGGAGTGGAAATAATTGAAGGAATTTATTTATAATACAGACGATGTAAATGTTACGCTTAAAAACTTAGAGAAAAAGTTCTGGCCTAATGATAATTTTAGTAAAGGCGATCTGCTTAACTATTACGACAAAGCAGGTCCTTTTCTTCTGCCCTACATTAAAAAGCGACCTTTTACCATGAAACGATATCCCGATGGCATAGACGGGAAGCATTTTTTTCAGAAGGACTGCCCGGATTATGCACCAGACTGGTTGGGAAGAGTTGCGATGGGTAAACGTGAGAAGGTCATTGATTATATTATCATAAATAAAGTGGCGGACATTCTTTGGGTGGTAAATCAGGGGTGTATCGATATGCATACCTGGCTCGCATCTTATACAAACCCGACGAAGCCCGATATAGCGGTTTTTGATTTGGATCCAGCTGAGGGGTCAACTTGGCAAGATGTCTTGAGCATGGCAAAAATCATCAGAGAAGCCTTAGAAAGCATTCGATTGATGGGTTATCCTAAGACCAGCGGATCAAAAGGGTTACACATTTATATTCCTATCCAACCGCTGTACAGCTACTCTCAGGTTCAAAATTTTATTAGGGGATTGGCAGAAATGATTGCCTCGGCCTATCCGGAAAAGGCTACAACTGCTCGCAATATTAAAGACCGTAAAAATAAGGTATATATTGATTATCTTCAAAATGGGGCCGGTAGAACAATGGCTTCAGTGTTCAGCGTACGCCCGGTACCGGGCGCGACCGTTTCAATGCCGATCTCCTGGGAGGAAGTAGAGCAGCGCAGTATTCATCCATATCAATTTACTATGACTAATGTTTTGGACCAGATAAGAGAAAGGGACACGCTTTTTCAGGGTGTACTCACCAAAAGACAGAAACTGCCGCCGATTCATTAGCATGAATTTTTTTCAATAAGAAGGAAATTGCCCTTCTACCCCGAAAGCATTGAAAAAAGGTTTTCGGGATGGGGAGCGTTTATGAAGGATATTTGTTGGCTGGGTTTAAGTCAAGTACCGGGTTTTGGTCCGAGGTCATTAAAGCAGCTTCTGCAGGAATTCAGCAGTGTTGAAGAGTTATGGACATGTTCTGCTGAACTGTTGCGCCAAACAGCAATATCTCAGGCGCAGATTGAAACCTTTTTGCAGTTCCGAAAGAATTTTGACCCGCACAGGGAGACTGCACTGCTTTTAGAAAACGGAATTTATTTTATCCATCTTGATCATCCCGATTACCCGGAAAGGCTGACATGGCTTTACGACCCACCACTGGTGCTTTACTACCGTGGGGATATTACTATATTAAAGGATGAGACAATCGGGGTGGTTGGTTCCCGCAGGGCCACTGCGTATGGTGCAAAGGTGGCCTATAACTTAGCGTCTGACCTAGCATCCAGTGGGTTAGTTATTGTCAGTGGAATGGCTCGTGGCATTGATACAGCAGCTCATAAGGGCGCTCTAGGTGCCCAGGGCAAGACTGTAGCGGTTTTGGGTTCAGGCGTGGATATTTGCTATCCTAAACAAAATAAAGAGATTTATCAGGAAATTTGCACCAAAGGTTTGGTAATATCGGAATTTCCTCCTAATACTCCTCCCGAAGCGAGGAATTTTCCTATTCGGAACCGAGTTATTAGTGGTTTGAGTTCTGGAGTAGTAGTGGTAGAGGCTGCAGAAAAAAGTGGTAGTTTGATTACGGCTGATCTGGCCTTGGAACAGGGGAAAGACGTCTTTGCGGTACCTGGTCCGGTTAACAGTGCCAATAGTGTTGGCACTAACAGATTATTAAAGCAAGGGGCACTTCTAGTCGAAGACGCTGATGATGTACTAAATCAATTGGGTTTCAGCAGCGGCCTGTGGAAGAATAATGCTCCGGGTAAAAAAGGAGTTCTACTTACCGCTGAGGAAGAAGAAATAATATCTTTGCTTTGCGGCGGACCAATACATCTTGAACAACTGGCGGGAGATATAGGCCATTCTATGGAACGTCTACAGTCGTTACTATTGTTTCTTGAAGTAAAGGGATTGGTTAAGAAGTTGCCAGGCAGTTATTATCAGGCGATTTAATAATTTTTAACAAATAGTTATAATTAACCTTATCCATGTTTATAATGATTAACGACATTTAATCGTAAGAATTTGAGGTGAAGATTTTTGGCAAAGACACTTATAATTGTGGAATCGCCGGCGAAGGCAAAAACAATTTCCAAGTTTCTAGGAAGAAATTATACAGTAAAGTCCTCCATGGGGCATGTTAGAGATCTACCGCGCAGTCAATTTGGTGTAGACGTTGAACAAAGGTTTGAACCTAAGTATATCACCATTCGCGGTAAGGGCGAGTTATTAAAAGAACTTCGTCAAGCTGCAGAGAAAAGCGACAATATTTTGCTGGCTCCTGACCCGGACAGAGAGGGAGAGGCAATTGCCTGGCATTTGGCCCATGCGTTAAAGATGGAAATAGATCAAAACTGTCGCATCCAATTTAATGAGATTACAAAAGGTGCCGTAACTAATGCAGTGAAACATCCTCGAAAAATTAATTTTGATTTGGTGGATGCTCAACAAGCTCGAAGAATTCTGGACCGGTTGGTTGGCTACAATCTTAGTCCTTTGCTGTGGAGAAAAGTCAAAAAAGGATTAAGTGCTGGTAGGGTGCAATCAGTGACAGTTAGATTAATATGTGACCGTGAAGAAGAAATTAACGAATTCGAACCAGAAGAATATTGGACACTAGATGGCGTTTTTCAAGTTAAGACAGAAAAGCTAGAAGCTAAGTTAGCAAAGCTTGAAGGTAAAAATATTGAAATAAAATCCAGGCAGGATATGGAGCGAGTGCTTGCCGAATTGCAGGATTGTACCTATATTGTTGACGATATTAAGAAGCGGGATAAAAAGCGTAATCCTGTTCCACCTTATACCACCAGTAGCTTACAACAGGATGCTTACCGGAAATTGAATTATACTGCCAGAAAAACAATGCGTATTGCTCAACAATTGTATGAAGGTATTAATATTGGCAAAGAAGGTGCTGTGGGTCTTGTTACTTACATTCGTACGGATTCTACGCGCATTGCAGAGTCTGCTCAACAAGAGGTCCGGGACTATATCAAGGAAAGGTATGGAAGTAGATATATTCCGGAACAACCGCGCCAATTTGGTAACAAAAAATCTGCTCAAAACGCTCACGAGGCTATCAGACCAACAGATATAGGGCGTGTTCCGAAAGAAATCAAAGAATATTTGTCTCGGGATCAATATCGTTTGTACACTTTGATTTGGAAAAGATTTTTAGCCAGCCAAATGAGCTCTGCTCTGCTAGAAAGCACTACTGTACTGATTTCCGGCGGAAAATATCTATTTAAGGCAACGGGGTCAATTATCAAATTTGCCGGCTTTATGGAAATCTACATTGACGATGATGAAAGCATTCAAGAAAAATATGACTTGCTGCCCGAGGTTAACATAGGGGCCAAGCTCGAATTAGACCAATTAATTGATAAACAGCATTTTACTCAACCGCCGCCGCGCTATAGTGAGGCATCTCTGGTTAAAACTCTTGAAGAATTGGGTATTGGTAGGCCAAGTACCTATGCACCTACTATAGAGACCATTATATCTCGGGGTTATGTGGCACGTGAGGAAAAGCAGTTTCACCCCACTGAACTTGGCCTAGTGGTAGTACAGCTTTTAAAGGAATACTTTCCCGATATAGTGGATGCTGAGTTCACGGCTAGTTTAGAAACAGAATTGGATGAGGTTGAGGAAGGTCATAGGGACTGGCGTGACGTGATGGAATATTTTTATGGCCCATTCAAAGAGTTGCTTGATAAGGCAGAAGAAGAAATGGGTCAGGTGGAAATAGAAGATGAGGTATCTGATGTTCTATGCGAGAAATGTGGCCGCAATATGGTAATAAAATTTGGTCGTTACGGCAAATTTTTGGCTTGTCCCGGGTTTCCCGATTGTCGAAACACAAAACCACTTTTGGAAGAAATCGGTGTCAAATGCCCCCTTTGCGAGGGTAAGATTGTGGGACGACGCAGTAAAAAAGGACGTAAATTCTTTGGCTGCAGTAATTACCCTGACTGCAATTTTATTTCCTGGGCAAAGCCGGTGGAAGAGCGCTGCCCGGAATGTAATACATATATGGTGGAAAAGCAATCAAAGAAACATGGAACAAGGGTAGAGTGTGGAAATAAAGAGTGTACTTATCGCCGTCAAGTCAAAAAACAGGCCGAACAGTAGGAGTTGGAATTTTATGCAAATTACCGTAGTAGGCGCTGGACTAGCAGGAAGCGAAGCGGCTTGGCAAATAGCGAAGAAACAAATTCATGTAAAATTAGTTGAAATGAGGCCGAAGAAAATGACTCCGGCTCATAAAACAGACTTTTTTGGAGAATTGGTTTGCAGCAATTCTTTAAGAGGTACGAGTTTAACCAATGCAGTAGGCTTACTAAAAGAAGAACTGCGGGAAATGGACTCTTTAATCATGGCATGTGCGGACAAACACAGGGTTCCCGCTGGTGGAGCGTTGGCTGTGGACCGGGAAGCCTTTGCTAAGGAAATAACTGATAGAATTTGGGGCAACCCGTTTATAGATGTAGACTTAAGTGAAGAAATGGAAGTGCCGAAAGGGCCGGTTATTATCGCCACCGGGCCCTTAACATCAGAAAAGATGGCGTCGGCAATAAGTGTGTTGACCGGCGAAGAATATTTATACTTTTATGACGCAGCAGCCCCGATTGTCGCGGCTGAGAGCATTGATTACCAAAAAGCATTCCGAGCATCACGGTATGATAAGGGCGATGCAGATTACATTAATTGTCCCCTTGATCAAGACGAATATGCTCAATTCCATCAAGAGTTAATCAGTGCTGAACTGGCGCCAGTTAAAGAGTTTGAAAAGGAACGCTTTTTTGAAGGGTGTATGCCGGTGGAGCAGCTAGCTAAACGAGGATATCAGACACTTTTATTTGGCCCGATGAAGCCGGTGGGGTTAGTTGACCCGAAGAGGGGTAAGGAACCTTTTGCAGTGGTACAACTGCGGCAGGACGATCGGGCGGCTACATTGTATAATATAGTTGGATTTCAAACACATCTTAAATGGCCCGACCAAAAACGGATTTTCCGCCTGATACCGGGACTTGAACAAGCAGAATTTGTTAGATACGGGGTAATGCACCGCAATACATTTGTCAATTCACCACGGTTACTTAAAGAAACCATGCAGATGAGCGAAAAAGAAGAAATTTTTTTTGCTGGGCAGATTACTGGTGTTGAAGGCTATGTGGAGTCCACGGCAAGTGGTTTAGTAGCAGGACTGAACGCGTCATTGTTTGTCAGTGGCAAATCATTGTTATCTTTTCCTCAGGATACCGCTATTGGTGCTTTATGTGCTTATGCATCGGAGGCCAACGCTAATAAATTTCAACCTATGAATATTAACTTTGGTTTATTACCGCCTTTAGGGGAAAAAATAAAACCAAAGTCACGTAAAAACGAAATGCTGGCAGAAAGAGCATTAGCCAGTCTGGCGCAATTTAAGGCAGCTAAAGCTTTAACCTTTTAGTCACTGTTATAATGCTTGTCAGAAGCTTGTGAATATGTTAACATAATAATGTTTAGCTGGAGGATTATAGGGATGACTAGCATGGAGGAGGCATTAGATGCCTTCCAAATTTATTTAAAGGTACATAAAAATTGTTCGCCACTGACTAATATTGCCTACCAAAAAGACATTTTTCAGTTCAATCTTTTTACGGCAGATATTCTTAATAAAGAGCCTTCCCAAGTCAGGCCCTCCGAAATTGATTATCGTATTATCAGGCAGTTTCTATCTTGGTTAATACGAGGCGGTTGCAAGAAGACTACAGCGGCAAGGAAATTGGCCGCATTACGTTCATTCTTCCGCTATTTGAATCAGGAACAAGTGGTTGAAACGAATCCGGTTTTAATGATAAAGACTCCGAAACAGGACAAAAAGCTGCCATCCTTTTTATATTATGAAGAGGTCATTGAACTTTTGAAAGCGCCGGATGAAAGAAATGCTCTCGGCATTAGGGACAAAGCCCTACTAGAATTCATCTATTCATCCGGAGCTAGGGTAAGTGAAGTGGCATTACTAAAGTTAGACTCCGTAGACGTTTCTTTGGGGTATGTTAGGGTTATGGGGAAAGGGGCTAAGGAGCGTTTAGTCCCTTTCGGCAGCAAAGCTGCAGATGCTATTTCTACTTATTTAAAAGAAGCCAGGCCTAAATTAACCCTTTCAAGGTCCGGAGCCCTATTCGTTAACTATCGAGGAGATGCGCTAACTGTCAGGGGTATGCATTACATCGTGGACAAGTACGTAAAACAATTGGCGTTAGCCAAAAAAGTTTCGCCACACACATTACGTCACTCATTTGCTACGCACATGCTGGATCAAGGGGCGGATTTACGTGTGGTTCAGGAACTGCTAGGACATATTAGTTTATCTACTACACAAATTTATACTCATGTGACCAAAAAACGGTTAAAAGAAGTATATCAAAACACTCATCCACGAGCGTAAGGGGGGGAATTATGTTTCACGCCACAACAATTGTTGCAGTTAAAAAAAATGGCATAGTGGCCATGGCCGGCGACGGTCAGGTAACCTTTGGTGATAAGACGGTCATGAAACATGGTGCAAAGAAACTTCGCCGTTTATACAATGGTCAAGTAATTGCCGGATTCGCAGGATCTGTAGCCGATGCGTTATCATTGTTTGATATGTTTGAGAAAAAGCTTGAAGAGTACTATGGAGATTTAATTAGAGCGGCAGTAGAAATGGCCAAAGAGTGGCGCACCGATAGGGTTCTTCGTAAGCTTGAGGCATTATTGTTGGTGTCAAATAAAGACAATCTTTTAATAATTTCCGGCACCGGTGAGATTATTGAACCTGACGATGATATTGCTGCTATTGGATCTGGCGGTGCATATGCATTGGCTGCTGCTAGGGCACTGGTTAACAATACCAATTTACCTGCTGATATTGTAGTGAAAGAAGCGTTATTGACAGCGGCGTCTATATGTGTGTTTACTAATGATAACATTACTGTGGAGCAGCTAAAGGGGGGACGCTAATGGAAAATTTGACGCCTCGGGAAATAGTTCGGGAATTGGACAGGTTTATAGTGGGGCAGTCGGAAGCTAAGCGATGTGTAGCGGTAGCTTTAAGAAACCGATATCGGCGTAAAAGATTGCCCGAAGATATGCAAGACGAAGTATTACCAAAAAATATCATAATGATTGGGCCTACCGGTGTAGGCAAGACGGAAATTGCTAGGCGGTTGGCCAAACTGGTAGGAGCACCTTTCATCAAAGTTGAGGCTAGTAAGTTTACCGAGGTAGGTTATGTTGGGCGAGATGTGGAATCCATGGTCCGCGACTTGGTGGACACAGCAATAAGGATGGTAAGAAATGAAAAAATTGGCAGTGTTCTATTTGAAGCAGAAAAGCTTGCTGAAGACCGCATCTTAGATATTATGGCCCCCATGCCGCAAAACGATAAGCAGGAGAGTAATCCGTTGGAATTTTTCTTTCCCAACAAAAACAAACAGGAAAGTCAAGGGGATGAACTATACCAGCAGAGACTAAAAAGGGCTGAAGAAAAAAGAGATATCCTGAAAGAAAAGTTGAAACGATGCGAAATGGAGGATGAAACCATTGAGGTGGAGGTAAGCGATACTCGCCCACAGATGCTGGAGGTTTTCTCCGGATCAGGCATGGAAGAGCTAGGTATTAATCTTCAGGACATTTTAGGTGGGATGATGCCTAAGAACAAAAAAAGACGTCGAGTTAAGGTTAGAGAAGCCAGACAGATTTTATCTCAGGAAGAGGCTCAGAAATTGATAGATGTTGAAGAAGTCAATAATGAGGCAATTCATAGAGTTGAGCAAGAAGGAATTGTGTTTCTGGATGAAATTGATAAAATTGCTGGAAAAGATAGTTCCCAGGGGCCCGATGTGTCTCGGGAGGGGGTACAGAGGGACATTTTGCCAATAGTGGAAGGGTCAACGATAATGACTAAGTACGGTGCGGTGAAGACTGACCATATTCTTTTCATTGCCGCTGGAGCTTTTCATGTTTCCAAACCTACCGATTTAATTCCAGAACTACAGGGACGTTTTCCCATTAGAGTGGAGCTGGAAAGCCTCGATCAGGAGGATTTTTGCAGAATTCTGACTGAACCGCATAACTCTTTAATCAAACAATACATAGCACTTCTGGAAGTAGAAGGAATAAAAATTAACTTTAAAGAAGATGCTATTGCTAGTATTGCTAGTATTGCTTTTCAAGTAAATACACGTATGGAAAATATCGGTGCGAGGCGCTTACATACAATTTTAGAAAAATTGTTGGAGGAAATTTCTTTTAATGCTCCGGAATTTGGTACCAAAGAAGTTGTTATTGACAGTGCATATGTGGAAAACAAACTTGCTGGTATCGTAAAGGATCAGGATTTAGCTAGATATATCTTATAGATTTTTTAGGGGGATAGATAAAAAAATGAAAACACTGTTAGAAAAAACACGAAACATTAATAAGTTGCTGCAAAAAGCAGCGGGGAACCCTGTTGATTTTGAGGAAATGGCGACGGTACTATCGGAAAACATTAATGCAAATTGTTATATCGTAGGGCGGCACGGAAAAATATTAGGATATACTTTTATGGAAGGGTTTTCTTGTGCCATTATGGAAGATATAGTTACCAAATCCGAACGTTTTCCGGAAGAATATAATGAAGAATTATTGAGAACGCATGAGACAAAAGCCAACTTCAACCAGATTGCCAATGCATGTATTTTTGAAGAAGACCAATGCCTTTTTAATAATAAGTTGGTCACCATTGTTCCAATTAACGGAGGCGGACAAAGGTTAGGCACATTGGTACTAGCAAAATTCAATGTCCAGTTTACTAATGAAGATTTAATCCTAGCTGAATATGGGGCAACGGTTGTAGGCATGGAAATATTAAGGTCAAAGGCGGAGAGAGTGGAAGAAGAAGCAAGGAAAAAGGCGGCAGTGCACATTGCCTTGGGAACACTTTCATATTCAGAGATGGAAGCCGTGGACCATATTTTTGAGGAACTTGATGGTAGCGAAGGGGTATTAGTTGCCAGTAAAATTGCCGACCGGGCGGGCATTACCCGTTCTGTAATTGTGAATGCTTTACGCAAGTTTGAAAGTGCCGGGGTGATTGAATCGAAATCATTGGGCATGAAGGGCACCTATATTAGGGTTTTGAATGATAATTTATTAAATGAAATCAAAAAATTGAAGCATTAAATTCTAACTCGACATTTTCAACAAACTTTTCAAACATTAGCTTGTGGCCGGCAGAAAATTTTGCTATACTTATACATGGTGTCTAAAACACACGCTTTCGGGATTTCTTCGGGGGTGCCTACAAAAGGTTCCGAAGAAAGACGAACGAAGCGGAGGAAGAAAACCAAGGGAGGAGGTGTAACCGTGGGTGTGATTTCCATGAAACAATTATTAGAATCCGGGGTTCACTTTGGTCATCAGACCAGGCGCTGGAATCCTAAAATGGCTAAGTATATTTTTACTGAGCGTAATGGGATTTACATTATTGATTTGCAGAAAACCGTCCGCATGATTGAAGATGCGTACAATTTTGTTCGCGAAATAGTTGCAGATGGACAAAGTGTTCTCTTTGTCGGAACTAAAAAGCAGGCACAAGAGTCCATTCGTGATGAATCCGAACGTTGTGGCATGTATTTTGTAAACCAGCGTTGGTTGGGTGGCATGCTCACTAATTTTAAGACTATTCGTCTGCGGGTTGATAGACTGCATGAATTAGAGCGCATGGAAGCTGAAGGCATGTGGGATGTACTGCCTAAAAAAGAAGTTTCTCATTTGAATGGAGAAAAAGAAAAACTGGAGCGGTTTCTCGGTGGTATTAAGGACATGAAAAAACTACCTGGAGCACTGTTCATTGTTGATCCACGCAAAGAAAAAATTGCGGTAGCTGAGGCTCGTCGTATCGGTATTCCAATAATTGCTATTGTTGATACCAACTGCGATCCCGATGAGATCGATTACGTTATTCCTGGAAATGACGATGCTATCAGAGCAGTAAAACTGTTAACCAGTAAAATGGCTGATGCCGTTATTGAAGGGTCCAACAGTGTTGAGACTGAAGAGAAAGCTGAAGCAGATAATGCGGCTAAGGCGGTAGCAGAATAATTACAGCCCCTCCTTAGGAGGGGCACTATTTTAATGTAGAGAAATGAATAATTTCCTCGGACAAGATAAGCGATTACCTCAATGCGCCTAAGGCGATGAAATCGATTTTCTTGCTAATCGGAAGGGAGGATACAAATGATATCTGCAAAACTTGTTAAGGAATTGCGCGAAAGTACCGGTGCTGGGATGATGGATTGCAAAAAGGCACTGCAAGAAACTAATGGTGACTTGGACAAGGCCGCTGAATTCTTGCGCGAAAAGGGTTTGGCTGCTGCTGCTAAAAAGGCTGGGCGCGTTGCTTCTGAAGGTGTTGTAGAGTCTTACATACATGGCAACGGTCGTATTGGCGTATTAGTAGAAATTAATTGCGAAACTGATTTCGTGGCTAAAACCGACGATTTTAAAGAAATGGCCAGGAACATTGCCATGCAAGTTGCGGCAGCTAATCCTATGTATGTCAAAAGAGAGGACGTACCTAAGGAGCAGGTTGACAAAGAACGATCAATATTGAAAAGTCAGGCCTTAAACGAAGGAAAACCTGAAAAAATTGTTGAAAAAATGGTGGAAGGGCGCTTGGACAAGTTTTTTAAGGAAATATGCTTGTTAGAGCAGGAGTATATCAGAGACCCAGACAAAACAGTAGGGGATCTGATTACTGAGAAAATTGCTACCATTGGTGAAAATATAAGTATTCGCCGTTTCTCCCGATTTGAGCTTGGGGAGGGCATGGAGAAAAAAGAAGATGATTTCGCTGCCGAAGTGCAAGCTATGACGCAGCAAAAAGGCTAAGAGCACACTCGTTTGTGCTCTTTTTTAAAAAAAATAATGGCCGAATGAAAGGATTTTACTTGTTCGTGTAGAAAGAATTATTGTCATAAATGGAGGTAGGCCATTGATGAATGAGCCGAAGTATAAGCGTGTGGTGTTGAAACTTAGCGGTGAGGCATTGGCTGGAGGTAACGAATACGGCATCAGTCAAGAGACCTTAAATTCCATTGCTAAGCAGGTTGAACAGGTGAAAGATGCTGGTGTTGATGTAGCAATTGTTGTTGGCGGTGGAAACATTTGGCGTGGGGTTGCCGGCAGCGCTAAGGGGATGGATAGGGCTACAGCAGACTATATGGGTATGCTTGCCACGGTGATTAATTCCTTAGCACTGCAAGATGCTCTTGAAAACCATGGTGTAGATACGCGGGTACAAACCGCCATCGAGATGAGACAGATAGCAGAACCGTATATACGTCGAAAGTCAATTAGACACATTGAAAAAGGTAGAGTCGTGATTTTTGCGGCGGGTACTGGTAATCCGTATTTCTCTACTGATACTACTGCCGCTTTGCGGGCTGCAGAAGTTGAGGCCGAAGTAATTTTGATGGCTAAAAAGGTAGACGGTGTATTTGATTCAGATCCGGTCCAAAACCCTGGTGCGAAAATGTATAAAGAGCTAAGTTATATTGAGGTTTTAAATAAGGGTCTAGGGGTTATGGATTCAACAGCTGCTTCGCTGTGTATGGATAATAAAATTCCGCTGATAGTTTTTAATCTCAACCAAGAAGGTAATATTTTGAAAGCTGTTATGGGTAAGGCCATAGGAACTTATGTAGGGAGGTAATCCTGGTGGTTGAAAAAATCGTAAATGATGCCAAAAACAGGATGGATGGTGCTATTGAGGTTTTAAAGGGCGAACTGTCAACTCTGCGTGCCGGAAGGGCTAACCCAGCTCTGTTGGACAAGATTCAAGTGGAATATTATGGAGTACCTACACCGTTAAATCAAGTAGGTAATATCTCTGCACCAGAACCCCGCTTGTTGTTGGTACAGCCGTGGGATAAAAGTATCATAGGGGAAATTGAAAAAGCTATCTTAAAATCTGACCTCGGTCTTAATCCAAACAACGATGGTAACGTAATTCGTATTGCTATTCCCCAGCTAACTCAAGAAAGACGGCAAGAACTAGTGAAATTTGTTAAGAAAAAGGGAGAAGAAGCTAAGGTTAGTGTGCGAAACGTTCGTCGAGATGCAAACGAGCAGCTGAAAAAGGAAGAAAAAAACGGTGACATTTCTGAAGATGACTTGCGTGGAACATTAGATGACGTACAGGAGACAACTAATAAACATATAGAAATGATTGACCAGGTTGTTGAACATAAAGAAGCAGAAGTGATGGAAGTTTAGCTATGGTGCATATCTCCACAGTCGTGGCAATGACTCTTGATGAAGCAGAAAAAATATTATACAATGAAGATGTGCGTGTCAAGATTGTCCGGGCTGAACCGAAAAAGAAGTCATCCGGTGAGGGTGAACTGCGTGTAATTCGGCAGAGAGAAATCGGTGACAATCTTCACGAACTTATAGTCTCATATGAAAGTTATTCTCACAATTGAATTGAAAGGAGGTGGCAGCAGATGGCTATTAAGATTACCGAAGAATGCTTAGCATGCGGTACTTGTGCCGATGAGTGTCCTGTAGGTGCTATTATGGAAGGAGATGACATCTTCTCCATTAACGGTGATGAGTGCACTGAGTGTGCCACTTGTTTAGAGTCCTGCCCAACTGGCGCAATTATTGAAGAATAATATCTCGAACCCCCTCTAAATGAGGGGGTTTCATTAAATATATGGAGTTGTCTGTTAATGGTAATCGCCTCTACCCAGAGGTTGTTTGAGGGGTGCTCCTTATGGTTAAATCCCTTTTATCAGAATGGATATGCTATATTAAAGATTAGGATGGCGTAATGGCTGATGGCACAAGGAGGAACTATTGTGTTGTTTTTTAAAAAAGACAAGGAATCGGCTACCCAAATCGGCCCTGAAAATTTGGACAGCAGTTTACTGCCTAGACATGTAGCAATTATTATGGATGGTAATGGTCGATGGGCCCACGAAAAAGGACTGCCCAGAGCAGCTGGTCACCGGGCAGGGGTTGAATCCCTACGAGTTGCAGTAGAAACTTGCCGTGAATTAGGGATTTCCTATCTTACAGTTTATGCGTTTTCTACGGAGAACTGGAAGAGGCCAAAAGAAGAAGTCAGTGTGCTGATGAATCTATTAGTGGAATATTTACGTAAAGAGTTGCAGGAACTTCACAAAAACGGTATTAAAATCAACCCTATTGGTAAACTGGATGCTTTGCCGAAGGAGGCCCGTCGCGAACTGGAAATTGCTAGAAAAAAAACCTACAGAAACGATAGATTAGTGCTTAATGTCGCTCTAAACTATGGAGGACGATTAGAAATTGTAGAAGCTGTTCAGGCTTTGGCGGCAGACGTGGTTAATAATAAAATTGACCTAAAGTCCATAGATGAAAATGTGTTCGAAAGTTATTTATACACCCGCAACATGCCGGACCCAGAGTTATTGATTCGTCCTTCCGGTGAGCTTAGAGTTTCAAATTTTTTGTTATGGCAATTGGCTTATACAGAATTTTGGATTACCGATATTTATTGGCCAGATTTTCGCAAACCCCATTTTTATAAGGCGCTGTTCGAGTTTCAAAACCGGGACCGCCGTTTTGGAGGTATTAAAGACCGGAGTGATGCGTAATGCTTATTAACAGAATAATTACAGCATTAATAGGAATTCCCTTAGTTATTGCTACAGTCTTCAGCGGTGAATTATTCGCGTTGGCCCTATTGGTTGTAGCTATTCTAGCCTTGAATGAGTGGCTAATATTGACTAAGAATATTTACCGAAGCTATCCATTGGCTGCCTTTACTAGCATGTTGGGTATTATCTTGTCGGCTTATTATGGTAATTTTGGTGCCATGTTCACTGCTTTGATTTTATCCTTATTTTTTACGTTAATAGTTATGCTTCGTTATTACCCTGATGTCGACATTGGCGGCTTAATGCTTAGTTACTTTGGTGCAGTCTACAGCGGTATCGCCATATCATCTGTTTATTTACTTCGTCAGCAATGGGGTGTTTGGGCGGTCGTAGGTTTGTTAACGTTGATTTGGGTTACTGATAGCGGCGCATATTTCATTGGCAGGACTTGGGGAAATAGGAAACTTGCGCCTCAAATAAGCCCCAAGAAAACCTGGGGCGGTTTTTTTGGTGGTTTAGGTAGCGCGTTGGCGGTAGGAATGGTGTTTACATCTCTTTGGCAAATTTCCTTATTACATATGTTTTTCTTGAGCTTGTTAATTTCACTGGCAGGACAATTAGGTGATTTGATAGAATCAGCTTTAAAAAGGAGTGCCGGGGTTAAGGATTCCGGTAATCTTTTGCCAGGTCATGGCGGTATGCTGGACCGGATTGACAGTTTGTTAATGGCTGCTCCTATTGCATATATTTTCCTTTACTGGTTAATAATAGATTAAGGTTTAAGGTGGTCTCAAAGTGAAATCCTCTGATGGGTTAAAAAAATGGTTGAACCGGATGGCATTACTAACACTGGTGTTGTCTGCGTTATTTCTACTGTATTATTATATCGGCCCTGCAATGCTTGGAACCATTCATTATTTAGTTCCAGTCTTTCTGCCTTTTATTATAGCGTTTCTTTTGGCTACTATTATTGACCCGATAGTGAAATATCTGCAAAAACACGGTAAAATGAGCAGGCCAATTGCGGTAATTGGTACTATGATGTTTTTTCTTACCATTATAGCTACGATCACTATCGGCATTATTTCACGATTGATTGTGGAGTTAGAAAAATTATCCAAGACGCTTCCTCAGTACTCGGTTATTTTTAATGCAGAAGTTAAACTCTTACAGCAGAGGTTGCAGAATTGGTATGTTGATATTGAGCTGCCTCAGCAGGTAATCACACGACTTCAGGGTACTGTAGATAATTTAATCGAGCTGCTTTCTGTGATAGCCTCAAATACCATCGATTTACTGCTTGCTATGTTAGCAGGACTGCCAAGCGGTTTGTTAATAACATTAGTAGCTCTACTGTCCACATATTTCTTCAGCAGAGATAAAGAATTAATTGTCGCAACTTTATTCAAGGTTTTACCTGATCGGTGGGAAGAAAAATTCGCTTCTGTGTTGGAGGAATTGGAAAGCGCTATAGTAGGTTTTTTGCGAGCCCAGATTTTCTTGATTGTCGTTACTGCAGGCCAAACCATAGTATTTTTAAGTATTATGGGTGTTGATTATGCATTGACGATGGGTGTTGTGGTAGGACTGGTAGATATACTACCCGTACTTGGCCCCGGTGCAGTGTTTGTTCCTTGGATTATTATTGAGTTTGTTTTAGGGAAAAAGAAACTTGCCTTATTTTTACTGCTTCTTTACGGCTCTGTTGTGGTGGTACGACAGCTGCTTCAGCCAAAGGTTATTGGGACTCAGGTGGGCATTCACCCATTAAGTGCCCTGATGGCTATGTATATTGGCTTAAAAGTGATGGGAGTGGTGGGAATTGTTCTGGGGCCAATGATTTTAGTATTATTTAAAGCATTAGCCAGAGCAGGTTTGTTTTCACGATGGTTTTAGTGAGGGAGAGGGTATTTTGAAGATCGCAGTACTTGGTTCAAGTGGTTCCATTGGGCGACAGACTTTGGCAGTCGCTGACAAACATAAAAAAATAGAAATAGTAGCCCTAGCGGTTAACCGTAATATTCAGCTTTTAGAGCGTCAAGTGAGGCAGCTAAGACCTGCATATGCAGTGGTATATGATCATGGGGCTGCAGTAGAATTTAAAAAGCGGGTTTCTGATTTAAAGACCAATGTTCTTGAAGGAATGAATGGTTTAGAGGAAGTGGCATCATTACCCGAAGTAGATGTCGTAGTTACTGCTGTAAGTGGTGCGATCGGTCTAAAACCAACCGTGGCGGCCATAAAAATGGGCAAAACCATTGCCTTGGCAAATAAAGAGACGTTGGTTACTGCAGGTAGTATCGTGATGAACTTGGCTCAAGACTATCAGGCTAAAATCATCCCTGTGGATAGCGAACATTCAGCTATCTTTCAATGCCTTCAAGGTGAAAAACAGGCTTTGGATAAGATTATCTTAACGGCATCAGGAGGGCCGTTTCGAGGGTGGACCAAAGAAAGATTAAAGGGCGTTTCACCCACTCAGGCATTGAAACATCCTAATTGGAATATGGGAAGAAAAATAAGTATTGATTCGGCCACATTGATGAATAAAGGATTAGAAGTGATTGAGGCCCATTGGCTTTTTAACGTGTCTTACGACAGCATCCAGGTAGTTGTCCATCCTCAAAGCATTATCCACTCTGCAGTCAGTTTTGTGGACGGTTCTATTTTGGCACATATGGGCGTGACTGATATGCGGATTCCTATTCAATACGCTCTCAGTTATCCGCACCGATGGGTAGGTTTACTGAAACCGCTGGATTTAGCTGAAGTAGGTGAACTCACTTTTGAAAAACCGGATTTAGAAGGCTTTCCGACCTTAAAATTGGCTTTTACTGCAGGAAGAATTGGCGGTACCATGCCGGCGGTGCTTAATGCTGCCAATGAGGTAGCTGTAGAGGCATTTTTAAAAAACGAAATAGGTTTCTTGGATATTGCTGCGGTAGTTGAAAGGGCAATGGAGAAACATCAGGTTAATAATAACCCTAATCTGGACGACATATTTCAAGTGGATGCTGACACCAGAGAATCGGTATCCCATATGATTGAAGCAAAAGGACGGTGATATAATGACTTTACTGGCAACCGTAATAATTTTTGGTCTGTTAATTTTTATCCATGAGTTGGGGCATTTTATTGTGGCCAAAAGGGCTGGCGTCTATGTGGAGGAGTTCAGCTTAGGTATGGGCCCAAAAATTGTAAGCAGGCAAAAGGGAGAGACTCTTTATTCACTGCGTGCATTACCCATTGGCGGTTTCGTACGTATGGGAGGAATGGAATCCGACCTAGAGGTACCTGAAGGACAGGGCTTTAATGATAAAACTGTTTTGGCCAGGATGAGTGTTATTTTTGCCGGCCCTTTGATGAACTTTATCTTAGCAGTAATTTTGTTTGTAGTAGTTTTCATGGTGTTAGGAGTACCCTCCGATGCCAATGTAGTGGGAAGGGTTCTACCTGACAAACCGGCTGCCGAGGCAGGTCTGATGGCAGGGGATAGAATTACTGCCGTGGATGGGCAGAAGGTAACTAATTGGATGGATTTGGTTAGAATAATTCATAATAAAGCGGATCAAGAAATTTCTTTAAGTATTGTCCGTAATGGAGATGAACGCGAGTTTACTGCGGTGCCCCAGCTGGATCCTGAATATAATGTCGGTCTCATCGGCATAGAACAATCTTGGGAAAGACATGGTTTGTTTGGTGCTATTTGGCTGGGATTGGAGCAAAGTTACGAAATCACCAAACTGATTTTAGTGGGCTTTATCCAAACATTTACCGGTCAAATAGAGGCGGAAGTTTCCGGACCAGTAGGTATATATAGTTTGGTCGGGCAGGCAATGAAGTTTGGCTTCGGTACGTTGTTGAATTTTACCGCTCTTCTGAGTTTGAACTTAGGATTGATTAATTTATTTCCCATTCCGGCCCTTGATGGCAGTAGATTGGTATTCCTGGGTTTTGAAGGATTGAGAGGCCGGCCGCTGGACCCTGATAAGGAAAACATGATACATTTGATTGGGTTTGCGCTGTTAATGATGCTGATTATAGTAATTACCTACAATGATATTGCTAAGCTGTTGGGCTAGATAGGGGATGGGGAATGTTTACACGAAGACAAACGAGAGTAATTCATCTGGGCAATGTAGCAATCGGCGGTAACCATCCAGTATCGGTTCAATCCATGACCAACACTGACACTCGGGACATTTCTGCGACAATTGATCAAATTCAAAAGCTGCACGATGCGGGATGTCAGATTGTAAGAGTTGCGGTTCCGGACAAAGAGGCGGCGGATGCACTTGGCCCAATAGTAAAAGCTGTGGAATTACCCATTATTGCCGATATTCATTTCAATTATCGATTAGCAATAGAAGCGATTAACCAGGGAGTTGACGGACTTCGGTTAAACCCGGGGAATATTGGTGGTGCTTTAAGAGTACGCCAGGTAATGGAGCGAGCCAGTGCTGCGGGGACCCCGATTCGCATCGGTGTTAATGCCGGCTCCTTGCAAAAAGAACATCTTAAGCAGTATGGTGGAGTAACGGCTCAAGCAATGGTTGACAGTGCCATAGAGCATATCAGACTGTTGGAACAGGAAAGATTTCATGATATCAAGATTTCATTGAAAGCGTCTAACATACCGTTAATGGTAGAAGCTTATCAGCTTCTTTCAAAACAGGTTGATTATCCTTTCCATATCGGTGTTACTGAGGCAGGTCTGCCTGGAAGGGGCGCTGTTAAATCGGCGGTAGGTATTGGTGTTTTATTATCCCAGGGATTAGGTGATACAGTTCGGGTATCACTTACCGGTGATCCTGTGGAAGAAGTAAAAGTAGCATTAGACATTCTGCAGGCATTGGGTCTGGCCAAGCATGGGGCAGAATTAATATCTTGTCCAACCTGTGGGCGATGTCAGCTCGATCTGCTAGCGGTAGCGCGTGAGGTTGAAGAAAGAATCAAAAATATAAAGAAACCCATTACTGTTGCAGTAATGGGCTGTGCTGTTAATGGGCCGGGGGAAGCTCGCCAGGCGGACGTGGGTATTGCCGGTGGTAAAGATGGGGGTTTAATTTTTCGCCACGGTAAGGTTGTAAAAAGGGTGCGCCAGGAGGATTTGGTTTCCCAATTGGTGAAAGAAATAGATAAGATTATAAGCGAGGAGGATAACAATGAGAGTCAGCAAACTATTGATGCCGACGCTGCGGGAAAACCCATCTGAAGCTGAAGTAATCAGCCATCAGCTTTTGGTTAGGGCCGGCTTAATGCGTAAAGCTGCTTCCGGCATTTATACATATCTGCCTTTAGGGATGAGGGTACTTGAAAAAATTAAAGCAATTGTAAAAGAGGAAATGGACCGGTTTGGCGGGCAGGAAGTTATGCTTCCAATTATCCAGCCGGCAGAACTTTGGCAGGAATCGGGACGATGGGAAGTTTATGGGCAGGAGATGTTCCGCTTAAAAGACCGTCATGAACGGGAATTTTGTTTGGGACCTACCCATGAAGAAATTATAACGTCTTTGGTGCGAAATGAAGTAAACTCATACAAGCAGCTGCCGATTTTACTTTATCAAATTCAGAATAAGTATCGTGATGAAAAACGACCTCGTTTTGGTCTCATGCGGGGGCGAGAATTCATTATGAAGGATTTATACTCCTTTGACCAAGACCAAACGGGATTAGAGGAAAGTTATGAGAAGATGTACAAGGCCTATACTAACGTCTTTTTGCGCTGTGGGCTTCAATTTCGTGTGGTAGAAGCAGATTCCGGTGCAATTGGCGGCAGTACCACCCATGAGTTTATGGTATTAGCGGAAGCTGGCGAAGCCCAAGTGGTCTATTGCCAAAAATGTGATTATGCAGCTAATGTGGAAAAAGCAGAAGCCGTACCGGATAAAATTGTAGTGGGAACCGAAAGTGAAATCCAATTAGTGCATACGCCTAATGTTCGTACCATTGAAGAGGTGGCCGGTCATTTAGGTGTAGCTAAAAAGCAGCTTATTAAGACATTGTTTTATAAGGCAGATGACCAAATGGTAGCAGTGTTGGTTAGGGGTGACCGAGAGGTTAATGATATTAAAGTGCAAAACCATCTCAGGTGTGTTCAGCTGGAATTAGCCCAACCGGAGGATGTAGAGCGTATGGCAGGGTGCTCTGTGGGGTTTGTAGGACCTGTGGGTTTAGAAATAAAAATATTGGCGGACCAAGAAGTAGCATTCATTAAAAGTGCGGTAACAGGAGCCAATAAGAACGACTATCATTATACTGGAGTTAGCCTAAACCGGGACTTTAAGGTTGATGATTTTACGGACCTGCGTATGGTACAATCCGGTGAACCATGCCCACAGTGTGACAGCAGTCTAGAAAGTGCCAGGGGCATTGAGGTTGGCCAAATATTTCAGTTAGGTGAAAAATACAGCCAATCATTAAATGCAAAGTATACCGATGAGAATGGTGATGAAAAGTTTTTTGTGATGGGTTGTTATGGAATTGGAGTCAGCCGCACTATAGCTGCAGCAATTGAACAGAACTACGATCAAAATGGTATTATCTGGCCTATTACCCTAGCACCGGCACATGTGGTGATTATACCTGTATCCACCAAAGAAGATGAACAGGTTAAGGAGGCAGAGGCACTCTATCGGCAGTGCTTAGAAGCAGGTATTGAAGCCGTTTTGGATGACCGAAATGAAAGGGCCGGAGTTAAGTTCAAAGATGCTGATCTGGTCGGGTATCCTATACGGGTTACGGTAGGTAAAAAGACCATTCAGGATAATTCCGTCGACATTAAATTGCGCCATTCAGGTGCTGAAGAGGCTGTGAATAAAAATCTTGCAGTGACAAAAATCACGGAGGTCGTTCGTGATCTAATCAAAAGTTGTCAGCCTAAGTATCTGGGTAATTCATAATAATGCTCCGGCGGCATAGTATGTAAGGGTTGTCTTGCGAGGGGTGAAAGTATGAAAGTTTCTGTAGTGATACCAGCGTATAATGAAGAGAAAACTATTGGGGATGTGGTCAGTAGTGCAGTTTTGATTCCCTTAGTTACTGAAGTGATTGTCGTCGACGATGGGTCTGAAGATAATACTGCTATCGAGGCAACCAATGCCGGCGCCAGGGTAATTTCACTATCTAATAACCTTGGCAAAGGCGGCGCTATGATGGTGGGAGTAAAGCATTCTCTCAATAGTATTCTATTATTTTTAGATGCAGATTTGATAGGCCTAACTCAAAAGCATGTCACCGACCTTATTCTTCCTGTTTGTCGGGGCGCTATGGATATGACAGTTGGAGTTTTTGGGCATGGCCGCTTTGCTACAGACTTGGCGCAGTTTTTTGCGCCATTTTTATCCGGCCAGAGGGCAGTAAGACGTGAGATAATTGAAAAGATTAGCGATCTGGAAGTAACACGCTTTGGTGTGGAGATCGCACTTACCAGATACGCTTCGGAAAACAACCTCCGGGTGCAGGAAGTGGAACTTAAAGACTTGACCCATGTCATGAAAGAAGAAAAATTAGGAATGGTAAAGGGTCTTCTAGCTCGGCTAAAAATGTATTGGGAAATCGCCCAATATGTTAAAAAGGGGTCCTAAACAAAGATACCGGCCGGAATTTGTCTCAAAGGAGGAAGAGTTGTGGGAGTCGAATTGCAAGCTTCTTCGGACCGGTCCTGGGTCAGCAAGCTTCAAGAGATGTTGGCCCTGCCTGATCATTTATTACAAGTGTTATATCAAGGGAAATTATCCGAAGTAACAGTAAACAAAAAAAGATGTTTATGGCGGATTGCTCTCCAGTTCGATGAATTGGTTTCTCAGCAGGCGATTAACAGTCTAACTGAACTAATGAAGGACAGCTTGGGTTTTCAGGTTTCCATTAGCGTCGATTACCAGTTAGATGATATCTCTTTATCCCAGTTGTGTGACCGCTGGGATTTACTAATGGAGACAGTATGCCATCAGTTTCCCATGGTGAACAGTTGGTCAAAGGAGTTCCGTCCTGAAGTCAAAGGAAATACGCTTTATTTAGGGCTGGACAAGACCATCGGTATTGAATACCTGCTGCAAAAAGATTTTCCTGCTATGTTAGGGGAATGGCTGAAGGGGCTGCTTAAGACTGATGTCAGTGTGGAACTTATTCAAACTGACACAGAAGCGGTAGATACCAATAAATTAAAAGAAACTTACCTTTCAAAAGTAGAGGTTACTGTTCCTCCTCCCACCGGTAATAACGGAAAGGCGGGTCATAAGAGGCAGAAAAACAGTACTGCACCTGGGGTGATCAAAGGCAAAAGCATCAGCGAAGGAAAGAAAGCAATTACCATTAACCAGATAAAAGATGAGGAAAAAGAAGTGGTGGTTTCTGGCAGAATATTTTCAGCTGATATTCGGCAATTGAAGAGTGAACGCCAACTAATAATGTTTAATATTACTGATGGCACGGACTCTATTACTGTTAAAGCATTCGCGGAAAAAGATGAACAATGGTGTGAAAGTATTAAAAAGGATACGTGGGTAAAAGTCCGCGGTTCTGTTCAATATGACAAATATACCCAAGAACTAACACTGTTTTGCTACGACATTAATGTTGCTGAAGCTATAGTTCGGGAAGACAATGCTGATAAGAAAAGAGTGGAACTTCATCTACATACCAAAATGAGTTCCTTGGATGCGGTGACCGACATTGACGCAGTTATAGCTAGAGCCGCCAAATGGGGTCACCCCGCCGTGGCAATTACTGACCACGGGGTAGTACAAGCATTTCCTGAAGCTTTTGATTCAGGGAAAAAGCATGGTATAAAAATTATCTATGGTGTTGAGGGTTACCTGGTTAATGATGATTGGCGTAAAGACAATAATTCGCCACGATATCATATAATTATTTTGGTTAAAACCAAGCAGGGTCTAGAAAACCTGTATAAAATAGTGTCGCATTCGCATCTATATCATTTTTATCGAAAGCCGTTATTACGACGTAGTTTAGTGAATGAGCATCGTCAAGGTCTCCTTTTAGGTACCGCGTGCGAAGCGGGGGAATTAATACAAGGCTATCTAAATGGAGCAGAAGAGAATGAATTGTTAGAAATTGCCCGATGGTACGATTATATTGAAATTCAGCCAGACGGAAACAATTTATTCTTAATCCGTCTGGGTAAAGTGTCCGATCAGGAAGACCTGCATCGGCTGAATCAATCTCTGGTGCGCATTGGCAGGGAATTAGATAAACCGGTAGTTGCCACCGGGGATGTTCATTTCCTTGACCCTGGACATAATATTTATCGAAAAATACTAATGAGCGGTCAAGGCTATGACGATTCAGAACAACCGCCGCTTTACTTTCATACCACGGAAGAAATGTTGAATGAGTTCGGTTATCTAGGAGAAGAAGTCGCTCATCAAGTGGTAATTGATACACCACGGGCTATTGCAGAGAGCATAAAGGAATTACGCCCCATCCCTGAAAACCTTCACCCACCTGAAATACCTGGGGCTGACAAAGAAATTGTAGGTATGGCTACAAGCCAAGCTTTAAAAATTTACGGAGATCCTTTACCGGACTTGGTTAAAGCTAGGTTAGATAAGGAACTAAACGCCATCATCAGCAATGAATTTGCCGTATTATATCTAATTGCACATAAGTTAGTCAAGAAATCAAATGAGGATGGTTATCTTGTCGGTTCTCGGGGGTCAGTAGGTTCTTCATTTGTTGCTACCATGACCGGTATAACAGAGGTGAATCCGTTACCACCCTATTACTTATGCCAACACTGCGGTTACACAGAGTTTATCGAGGATGGTTCAGTCAATTCGGGTGTGGACCTGCCGGACAAAGATTGCCCAAAATGTGATTCGACCCTGAGCAAAGATGGTCACGACATTCCTTTTGAAGTATTTTTGGGCTTCAAGGGCGACAAAGTGCCTGATATTGATTTGAATTTTTCCGGTGAATATCAGCCAAGAGCCCATCGATTTACTGAAGAACTTTTTGGCAAGGATTTTGTATTCCGTGCGGGTACCATTGCCACAGTTGCTGAAAGAACAGCTTTTGGTTTCGTAAAGAATTACTTTAATGAAAGAGAACAAATGGCAAAAACGGCAGAGATTAATAGACTGGTGCAGGGGATTACCGGAGTTAAGCGTACTACCGGCCAGCACCCCGGCGGTTTAATGGTGGTACCACAGAATTTGGATATTCATAAGTTCAGCCCCATTCAACGCCCGGCAAATGATACTTCGTCGCAAATTGTAACGACACATTTCGATTATCATGCCATCAGCAGCAGATTGGTGAAGCTGGATATTTTAGGTCACGATGACCCTACTGCCATTAAAATGCTTGAGGATTTAACCGGGGTAGATGCCAAGAAAGTTCCATTGGACGAGCATAAAACAATGTCTTTGTTTTCCGGTGTTTCAGCATTAAATGTTACACCGACCGAGATCCGTTCTGACGTTGGGACATATGGGATTCCCGAGTTTGGCACTCGCTTCGTTCGGCAGATGTTATTGGATACTAAACCGAAGAAGTTCTCCGATTTGGTTCGAATTAGCGGACTCTCTCACGGTACAGATGTGTGGTTAAATAATGCACAAGAAATAATCCGGGGGGGGAAGGCCACTATTTCTCAGGTAATTTCAACCCGTGACGACATTATGGTTTTTCTTATTTACAAAGGAATGCCCTCGGATTTAAGTTTTAAGATAATGGAGGATGTCCGTAAAGGACGGGGTCTCAAGGCTGAATACGTGGAAAAGATGAGGGAGTGTAATGTCCCCAGCTGGTACATAGATTCCTGCAACAAGATTAAATACATGTTTCCCAAAGCACATGCAGTGGCTTACGTAACCATGGCTTATAGAATTGCTTATTTTAAGGTGTATTATCCGCAGGCATTTTATGCGACATTTTTTACGGTGAGAGCTGATCAATTTGATGCTCAGCTCATTGTTCAAGGTCGGGAAAGAGTTGTTAAAGAGATTGAAGCACTAGAAGCTAAAGGTAATACTTTATCCCAAAAGGAGAAAGGCTTACTGACTATCCTAGAAGTTGCCTTGGAAATGTTTAGCCGTGGGATCCGTTTGCTGCATGTTAACCTAGAAAAGTCATCTGCTGAAGAGTTTCTCATTGATACAGAAGGTATTCTACCACCATTTGCCGCCTTACAGGGAGTGGGTGGGCAAGTGGCTGCTAATATAGTCAATGCTCGCCAACAGCGCCATTTTACTTCTGTGGAGGATTTACGTTTTAGAGGTAAGGTCTCCACAGCTGTGATAGAAATTCTCAGCCAACACGAAGTAGTTAAACATCTGCCGGCGTCGGACCAGATAGCCTTATTCTAGTAAGTTGAGAAGGATTACACTGTACTTGTAACCGTTTGGTTTGTATGGTATACTTAGCCATATGAGACTTTTGCCGAAAGAGTGGGTATTCCCACTCTTTCATTTATACTGTTGTCATTTAATGGAACAATTACTTATGATTTACCACAAGCTTGGATAAAATATTTGCAACGTTAGAATCAAACATACAGAAATTTATCACATATGATATTACTAAACACCGACAATGTTGGGAGGATTAAGTAATGGCAGGTAAAGTGGAGAAACAAGTTGAAGATGTTGTAGAAAGAGTTATTAAAGGGACTGATTATGAGTTAGTTGAGGTGGAATACCAAAAGGAAGGCGCTGATTGGTATTTGCGAGTTTACATAGACCACCCTGAGGGAATTGTGTTGGACCAATGTGAGAAACTTAGCAGGGAAATAAGTACTATTTTGGATAAAGAGGATCCGATACCCAATAGTTATATTTTAGAGGTATCTTCCCCGGGTATTGAACGGCCTTTAAAAAAGGATGAGGATTTCCATAGGTTCGCGGGATACAGGGTCTCTGCAAGTACATATACTCCGATAGAAGGAAAAAAGTCTTTTCAGGGAACGCTTTTAGGTTTAGAAGCTAATGTGGTAGCTATTCAGGATGGCGGCGATAAGTGGATGATTCCCAGGGAAAAGATTTCTATGATACATTTATCTGTAGATTTGTAAGGAGGTTTAAAAAATGAATACGGACTTTATTGATGCGATTCATGAGTTGGAAAAATCTAAAGGGGTGTCCTCAGAAGTGCTGTTTGATGCAATAGAAGCGGCACTTATTTCTGCTTACAACAAAAACTTTGGCTCTAAAAGAAATGTACGTACGGTCATTGACCGTGAAACCGGAGAGATAACGGTATATAGTTGTAAGACTGTAGTTGAGCAGGTTGAGGATGACAGGACTGATATTTCGTTCGAAGCGGCACAAAAAGCTAACCCCAACTATGAGTTGGGCGACATAGTAGAAGAAGAAGTTACCCCCCGTGATTTTGGAAGAATTGCCGCCCAGACTGCAAAGCAGGTAGTTGTGCAACGTATCAGGGAAGCTGAGCGGGGGGTTATCTTTGACGAATATGTTAGCCGGGAAGATGAAATTGTCACTGGTTTAGTACAGAGAATTGAAGGTAAAACCGTCTATGTCGATTTAGGTAAGACGGAAGCGGTACTGCCGCCCACGGAGCAGATTGCCAATGAAGCATATAAACATGGTAACCGAATAAAAAGTTACATCTTAGAGGTAAAGAAGACAACTAAAGGACCTCAAATTATCGTGTCCAGAACGCACCCTGGTCTTTTAAAAAGGTTGTTTGAATTAGAGGTGCCGGAAATTCATGATGGTGTAGTGGAGGTTAAGTCTATTTCCCGGGAGGCGGGCAGCCGTTCCAAATTAGCTGTCTCTTCGGTAGATGATAATGTAGACCCGGTAGGAGCCTGTGTAGGCCCAAAAGGTATGCGCGTACAAAGCATTGTCAATGAACTGAATGGAGAGAAAATTGACATAGTTCGATGGAGTGATGATCCGGCGGTTTTTGTAGCTAACGCACTTAGCCCGTCCAAGGTTGTTTCTGTTAACGTGGATGAAGGAACAAAAATTGCCCAAGTGGTTGTTCCGGATTACCAACTTTCCTTAGCTATTGGTAAGGAAGGTCAAAATGCCCGCCTAGCTGCTAAGCTGACTGCTTGGAAGATTGATATAAAGAGTGAAAGCCAAGTTAAACCGCAAGAACCTGACAAATCAAAGTTAGATGCTGAAGAAGGTGTTTTACAGGAAGCAGTTAACGTGGATACTGCCGGAACGGCAGAACCTAAGGAGGACTAATGATGGGTGGTGCCAAAAAAAAAGTACCCCTACGCATGTGTCTTGGTTGTCGGGAACGTAAGGACAAGCGAGAATTGGTACGGGTGGTTCGCTCGCCGGAAGGAGAAATTCATATCGATCCAAGTGGGAAACGACCAGGTCGAGGGGCATATGTATGCCCGGATAAAGCATGCCTTGCGAAAGCGATTAAAACCAAAGCCCTGGAAAGATCACTGGCTGGAGCCATCTCTGAAGAGGTCAGGCAGAAACTGTTAGAGGAAGTTTTAGGATGAGTAATCAGGTATTTGCGTTAATCGGTTTTGCGCAGAAAGCCGGTAAGGTGATATCCGGCGACCAGGTTTTACAAGATAAGTTAAAGAATGGCCGGGTGAAATTAATAATTATTGCTATTGATACGGCAGAGAACACTAAAGATAAGCTGTTGAACAACGCTGAAAGATTAGGCGTGCCATGGTGCGTTACCGGCACTAAAGTTCAGTTGGGTTTATCTATTGGAAAATCTCCCCGTTCGGCTTTGGGGATTTTAGACCCCGGATTGGCTAGAAAAGTTTATCAATTAATGAATTAGGTTGGGAGTTGGTAGTGGAAACCATGGTCTAATATTAAGGGGGTAAGGATAAATGACCAAAAAGAGAGTTTACGAGTTTGCTAAAGAATTAAAACTTGGCAGTAAACAGCTTATGAAATTGCTTAACGATTTGGATATAGATTACAAATCACATATGAGTTCTTTAAGCGACGAAGCAGTAAATAAAGTGAAGGATCATCTGAAAAAATTGGAACAGCCTCAAGATAAACAAAAAGAAGCAAATAGCAACAAAGTTAAAAGTGATGAGGAAAAGAAAAAGAAACTGCAGAAGAAGAATAAATCAAAAGACCAACGAAAAGGAAAAACTAAGGGAACCCAGCAGAATAACGCAGGGCCAAGGTCTCGGAAAAATGAAATAGTAAAAGCCAAAGTGGAAGAAATTGAAATCGGTGAGAGTATTTCTGTGCAGGAATATGCAAAACTTCTCGGTATTGAGGCTACAGATGTAATAAAAAAATTGATTGGCCTAGGTGTTATGGCGACACTGAATAATGAAATCGATGCAGAGACAGCCCAAATTTTGGGTGCGGAATATGGTGTTGAGACCAAAATAAAAGAACCAGAGAAACCAGAAGAACTTGAGGATATTGAGGACAAACCTGAAGAGTTGATAGAACGCCCACCGGTGGTAACGGTAATGGGACACGTCGACCACGGTAAAACCTCATTGCTAGATGCAATCCGTGAAGAGAATGTCACAGCTACGGAAGCGGGAGGCATTACACAGCACATTGGTGCTTACCAGGCGCAAATTAATGGAAGGAAGATTACTTTTTTGGATACGCCGGGTCATGAAGCGTTTACGGCAATGCGTGCCCGGGGTGCTCAAGCTACAGATATTGCCATATTAGTTGTGGCTGCAGATGATGGTGTCATGCCTCAAACAGTGGAAGCAATTAACCATGCCAAAGCAGCAGGAGTACCGGTTATTGTGGCAATTAATAAGATTGACAAACCGGATTCAAATCCGGATCGGGTGAAACAGGAGTTAACTGAACACGGCTTAGTATCCGAAGACTGGGGTGGAGAGACTATCTGTGTGCCGGTCTCTGCAATACGTAAAGAAGGACTGGATACCTTGCTGGAGATGGTTCTTCTGGTGGCTGAAATGCAGGAAATCAAGGCTAACCCTGACCGGCCGGCCCGCGGTATTGTTATCGAAGCGGAATTGGATAAAGGTCGGGGCCCTGTTGCAACCATGCTTGTATTAAAAGGGACACTTAAGGTAGGTCAACCCCTTGTTGCGGGGTCAATTTTTGGTAAAGTCAGGGCGATGATGGATTACAAAGGACGAAGAATAAAAAGTGCAGGCCCTTCGGTTCCTGTAGAAGTGTTGGGGTTGTCTGATGTTCCCAATGCGGGTGATGTTTTTCAGGTTATGGATGAAAAGAAGGCTCGGGCAGTGGCGGGTGAAATACAAACGGTTAAGCGGGAAGAAGAGCTGCGGCGCTCCGGAAAAATCAGCCTTGATGAATTATTTAACAGTATGCAGGCTGGTGAAATCAAGGAATTAAACATCGTCATTAAAGGTGATGTTCAGGGTTCAGTTGAAGCTTTGGGACAATCATTGGAAAGACTGTCTACTGACGAAGTAAAAGTTAACATTATTCACAGTGGCGTAGGAGGCATCAGCGAAACTGACGTGATGTTAGCTACGGCATCAAATGGTATTATTATCGGTTTTAACGTACGACCCGATAATAATGCCAGAAAAGCTGCGGAAAAAGAAGAAATCGATATTCATGTCTACCGTGTCATTTATGAGGCGCTGGATGATGTGAAAGCGGCAATGACCGGTCTTCTTGACCCGGAGTTCAAAGAAGTGGTTTTGGGTCAAGCCAAAGTTCGCGCCACATTCAAGGTTCCTAAAGCTGGCACTATTGCCGGATGTTATGTTACTGACGGTAAAGTTACCAACAGTGCAAAAGTAAGGGTTATCAGAAATGGCGTTGTTGTGCACGAAGGCGCCATTGATTCCCTAAGGCGCTTTAAAGATGATGCCAAGGAAGTTATGCAGGGATATGAATGTGGTGTAGGTCTTGAAAATTATAATGATATAAAAGATGAGGACATTCTGGAGTTTTATACCTTTGTGGAAGTACAAAGAGAACTGTAGAACCTTAGGGGGGTAGACTATGTCTTCTCTGAGAGCAAACAGAGTAGCTGAACAAATGAAAAAGGAAATTGCTCAAATAATCAGAGATGAAGTAAAGGACCCGCGTATCGGATTTGTTACCGTCACGGGTGTGGAACTTTCCAAAGATTTACGGCATTCAAAAATATTTATCAGTATCCTAGAAACTGATAAAAACCGAGAAGATTCTTTAGCAGGATTGGAAAAAGCGACCAGTTTCATTCGCAGGGAATTAGGACAGCGCCTACAATTGCGTTACACACCTGAACTTGAATTTCGCTTTGACCATTCTATCGAATACGGTGCCCATATTTCAAAATTGCTGTCGGAAGTAAAGAAACCCGAGGATGAAGATGCTTAATAAGATTGTTGCTGTGCTTAAGAAACATCAGAATATTTTAATCACCTCGCACGTAATTCCCGACGGCGATAGTATAGGTTCTACCCTGGCGTTAGGATTAGCTTTGAAGTCGATGGGGAAAAATGTAATAATGGTTAATAATGACCCGGTGCCAGAAATGTATGGGTTTCTTTTTGGCAGTGATGAAATTAAGCAGTCATCGGAAATAGTGGACGTTCCCGCTTTATGTGTAGCTGTTGACTGCACCGGTTTGGAAAGAATTGGTGATGAACTTCAACAAATTATAATCAGACGCCAACCACAAGTTATTAACATTGACCATCATATAAGCAATACCAATTTTGGCAGCTATAACGTTATTGACCCTGAGGCAGCGGCAGCTGGTGAAATGATCTACGATTTAATTGCTGCGATGGGAGTAGAGCTAAACATTCATATGGCCAATGCTTTATATGTAGCGCTAGCCACTGACACCGGGTCCTTCCAATATGGCAATACAAAGCAAAAAACTTTGGAAATCGCTTCGCTTTTGCTAGGTAAGGGCGTTAAGTCCGGTATTATAAATCAGACATTACATGAAAACCGATCTCTGACCAGTATTCGGCTGCTTGCAGCCGTTTTGCCGTCTCTTAACGTGAGTGAAGATGGTCAATTGGCTTATATGTGGGTTGATATAGAGACAATGCAGCGCTTGGGCGCTGATAGTGAACACTGTGAAGGTTTTGTTAATTACCCTAAGTCCATTAAAGGCGTAAAGATTGCTTTGTTTTTTCGTCAGATGGATAAACATACGGTTAAAGTTGCTTTGCGTTCCAAGGACGATTATGATGTAAACCGCATTGCCAGAGTCTTTGGTGGTGGAGGTCATGCAAAGGCAGCCGGGTGTTCGGTCAATGCTTCTTTGGATGAGGCTATTAGGCAAGTGGTGGGTTTTGTGAACAAAAAAATCAATTAGACTGCGGGTGGTTAGTTTGGATGGGTTTATTAACGTATTAAAGCCGCCGGGCATGTCTTCCCATGACGTAGTTGCCTGGGCCAGAAAAACTTTTCAACAGAAAAAAGTCGGGCATACAGGGACATTAGACCCAGGCGCTGCAGGGGTTTTGGTGTTGGCTATGGGTAAAGCCACCCGGTTAAGTGAATACGTTCTAAACCTGCAAAAGAGCTACCGCTGCTTGCTAAGATTAGGAGTGACCACTGATAGCGGAGACAGCTATGGTAACGTTATCTCTACAAGTCTAGTGAGGGATGTTAGTAATAAAGAAATTTCGCTGGTATTATCGCATTTTACGGGTGAGATTGAACAAATTCCACCTATGACATCCGCGATTAAGATTAATGGAAAAAAATTATATGAACTTGCCAGAAAAGGGGAAACCGTTGCCCGAAAAAAAAGAAAAATAACTATTTTTAGTCTGGATTTTGTTCGCAGATCTACGGATGGGGAAAAGAAAGATTTTTTTCTTGACGTAACTTGTTCAAAGGGCACATACATTCGTACACTTTGTGCTGATATTGGCTCAGCACTAGGGTGTGGTGGAATGATGCAGTTTTTGGTAAGGACAGCAGTCGGACCTTTTCTTTTAAAGGAAGCATTCTCATTAGATGAACTATCTAATATATCTTCGCATCCGACACAATTCTTATATCCCATGGATACTGCATTAAGGGACCTGCCCAAGGTAAGATTACCAGAAGAAAGAATAACCGTGAAGCTGCAAAACGGGGGAACTGCCCGTGTTTGCAGGGAATTTGAAGCAGGGGCAGGAACAGAAGTAGCTGTTTACGACCACTGCGACCAGTTTATTGCCATCGCAATTATAGAGGAAAGCAGTTCCGGGTCCACTATATTGAGGCCTAGGAAAGTATTATATCTTTGATGATGTTTGTTAAGGAGAGGGCTATAGGTGGATTTAATCAAGATAAACCAAGAAACCTATTTGACGCATCGTTCGGTTTTGGCCATCGGTAATTTCGATGGCGTACATTTGGGGCATAAGCAATTAATTTCTGAGGCAGTTAGCAAAGCCAGGCAAAAGGGAATTACTTCGGCTGTGCTAACTTTTCGTCCTCATCCCCGGCAGGTTTTAGTACCTGATGATTCTCCGGCGTTATTAACGGATGACGATCTTAAACGCGCACTGATAAGTAGGCTGGAACCAGATATGCTGTTAGAGATACCCTTTACTAGTCAGTTTTCTAAGGTGTCGCCGGAACGGTTTGTTGAAGAATATTTGGTTTCCCGTTTCAAAGTAGCAGCAGTTTTTATCGGTTATAACTATTCATTTGGTGCCATGGGAAAAGGTACCTCTAAGATGCTTGAACAACTTGGGCAATATTATGGTTTTTCTGTTTTCACGATTCCACCAGTTAAAGTGGACGGCCACGTGGTAAGCAGTTCGCTGGTTCGTGACCAGCTTATTAATGGAGATGTACAACAAGCTAATGAATATTTGGGACATCCCTATATAATTAAAGGCATTGTTAAGGATGGAGAAAAAATGGGGCGGAAAATCGGTTTTCCGACTGCCAACATTGACACTGACCGCATGCAAGTTATTATACCATCAGGCGTTTACATGGTAAGAGCGTACTGCTCTGATATTATTCGGACCGGGGTAATGAACATAGGTAATTGCCCTACTTTTGACCGTGATAAAGTTAGTGTAGAAGTTCACTTGCTTGATTTTGAGGGAGATTTATACGGGCAGATAATGGAAGTAGAAGTGCTTCAACGACTGCGAGGAGAACGTGCTTTCTCAGGTGTGGACCAGTTAGTGAGGCAAATCGGCAAAGATATTAGTCAGGTACGGCAAGTAATTAAAGATAACGTGACACTTTTAGACAATGGTTGCTAATTAACAAATTTTCTTTTATAATAGGTTTTGAACCATTAACTAGGTTAATTGATTCCTCCGTCGATATACTTGGTTTATGGCGATTATAAAAAAGGAGGTGAACTACCATGTCAATTCCGCAGGATGGCAAACAACAAATCATTACCAAGTACAAGCTGCACGATAATGATACTGGTTCTCCTGAAGTACAAATCGCTATTCTTACTGAAAGAATTAACCATTTGACAGAACACTTGAAACAGCATAAAAAGGACCATCATTCTCGGCGTGGTTTATTGAAAATGGTAGGTAATCGTAGAGGTTTGCTCAATTATCTTAAGGATAATGATTTTGACCGCTACCGTAAGCTAATTGAATCTCTTGGACTGAGAAGGTAGAGCGGATAAACCGCTCTTTTTTTTTTTAGTAATCTGGTAAAACGCTTTGATAAGTGTGACGATGGGCTGCTTGAATTGAATGGATTCAGCATTATTTGGTATTTTTTTCTGTATGGGAAGGAAATAATATAAAGGATGTGGAACTTGTCAAGGTTGACATTCGCTACAATAAGATGCTTTAAGGAGGTTTAAGTGTTTGATGCAGGTAAATAACGAAGGATTAGTAAAAGCCCTAACTGTTGGTGGCCGTGAACTGACTATTGAAACTGGCCGCGTGGCCCAACAAGCTAGTGGTTCAGTAATTGTACGTTACGGTGACACAGTGGTTTTGGTAACTGCTACGGGCTCTCAGGCACCCCGACAAGGTATGAGCTTTTTCCCACTGACAGTGGATTATGAGGAAAGAATGTATTCGGTAGGGAAGATACCGGGAGGTTTTATTAAGAGAGAGGGCCGCCCCAGTGAAAAGGCAACTTTAACTGCTAGGTTAATTGACCGCCCTATTAGACCGCTGTTTCCCAAGCACTATCGTAATGATGTACAAGTAGTTGCAACGGTAATGTCCGTTGACCAAGACAATGCACCAGATATTGCAGCAATGGTTGGGGCGTCGGCAGCACTTACTCTCTCGCACATACCATTCGAAGGACCTATAGCTGCGGTGGAAGTAGGTTTGGTTGACGGTGAGCTAGTGGTCAACCCTAACCTTAAAGAAGGTGAGGTTAGCAAGCTGCGGTTGGTAGTAGCCGGTACAGAGCATGGAGTCATGATGGTGGAAGCAAGGGCTAAAGAGGTAAGCGAAGAAACAGTGCTGGCAGCAATTGAGCGCGGGCATGAAGAAATCAAAAAGATAGTCCGGTTTATCAGTGAATTCCGTGAAGAAGCTTTAACACAAGGAATTGCAAAGGAAAAGCAGGTTTTTGAATACGAAGGTTTACCAGAACATTTGAGCGAAGAAATAGCAAGTAAATGTAGTGCTCCCTTAAATGATATGATTGAGGCCTGTTTTAGCTTAAAGAAACATAAGCGAGAGGAAAAAATGGCTGAAGTTAAAGGCAGCCTTAAAGAAAAATTGCTGGAAGAATATGCTGAAGCAATGGAAGAATTCTCGGATTTTGAAAGCAAACTATCAGACATAATAGGTTCAAAGGAAAAACATCTTCTCCGCGAAACCGGTATTAAAGAAGGAAAAAGAATTGACGGGAGAAGTTTGGATGAAGTACGACCTATTTGGTGTGAAGTGGGCGTATTACCTCGTACCCACGGTTCCGGGTTGTTTACTCGGGGCGAGACCCAGGTAATAAATATTGCCACACTAGGCGCCATCAGTGACGAACAAATGATTGATGGACTCGGGGTAGAAGAATCCAAGAGATATATGCACCACTATAATTTTCCACCCTACAGTGTGGGTGAAGCAAGACCCATGCGGGGACCAGGCCGAAGGGAAATCGGACATGGAGCCCTTGCAGAGAAGGCGCTGGAAGCAGTACTGCCCAGTGAAGAAGAGTTTCCATATACAATTCGACTAGTGTCGGAAGTTGTTTCCTCTAACGGGTCTACTTCTATGGCCAGTGTTTGTAGCAGTACGTTATCTCTGATGGATTCAGGCGTACCTATTAAGGCGCCTGTTGCCGGTGTAGCTATGGGTCTGATGAAAGAAGAGGACCAAGTTGCGGTACTTACTGATATACAAGGTATTGAGGATGCATTGGGAGACATGGATTTCAAGGTAGCCGGTACTCGTGATGGAATTACGGCCCTACAAATGGATATTAAGGTTGCCGGTATTAACATACCCATTTTAAAACAAGCACTTGCCCAGGCCAAAGATGGCCGCATGTTTATACTGAATAAAATGGTTGAGACAATTGCTGCTCCCAGAGAACAATTGTCCCCGTATGCCCCGAGCATTATTCGCATGCATATCCATCCTGATAAGATTAGAGATGTAATTGGTCCGGGCGGCAAAACCATTAAAAAGATTGTTGAAGAAACAGATGTCAAAATTGACATTGAAGATGATGGTTCAGTGTTTATTGCTGCGATTGACCGTGAAGCAGGGGCAAACGCGACAAAAATTATTGAAGCTATTACTCAAGAAGTTGAAGTTGGTAAAATATATCTAGGTAAAGTTACTAAGGTGATGGATTTTGGTGCTTTTGTTGAAGTTCTCCCAGGTGTGCTGGGGATGCCTGGTAAAGAAGGTATGGTACACATTTCTCAATTAGCACCGGAACGAGTGGAAAAGGTGGAAGACATTGTTTCCGAAGGTGAAACGATTACCGTCAAGGCCATTAGTTTTGATCATCAAGGTAGATTAAAGTTATCCCGCAAAGAGGCATTGCCGGGTTACGAGGGCAAAAATAGCGGTGACCAGGGGAACCGTCGACGGAATGACCGTGGACGTAACAACCGAAATAATTAAGAAAAGGACCATAAACGCAGGTGTTTATGGTCTTTTTTTTAATTAGTCATGCTGCTGGAGGCATTAGTAGAGAAAGATGAAAATACAATTTCAGAGGAGTAGAAAGAATAGCAATTTTTGACAACGTGGGTTGTTAACGAGTCATGGATTAGCGGTCAAGACTTGCAAGCTGTCAATGGTAGATAACTGATTGTAAAGGTGAATTGACAGTATCCAACCGTTTACAGGCGGTTAAATACCATTCGCTATGTGTTTTATACCTCTCGCCAAATGGGTGTATGCTTTTTGTAAACGGTCCTATATAATATTAAATGAAATATTGGCTTGAAAATTCGTTCTATTCTGCGAGGTGTTTGCATGGCATTAATCAAGGATGATGTGGTTAAATCTTTGGATATAAAGAATGACCTAGTACTGGATTCTATGCATAATGGTGTGGTTGCGGTGGACGCCAACGGAATTATTGTGGTTTTCAATAAAACCCTTCAACGGATTTATGGTTATTGCGAAAGAAGGGTATTGGGCAGGCACATTGAAGAAATTATTCCATATACGGGTCTATTAAAAGTTTTGGAAACTGGCAAATCTCATATTGGCCGGAAATTTACTATTGGTGATGCTGTTTATTTAACCAATAGGACGCCAATTATTTCAAGAGGCAAAGTCATTGGTGTTATTGGAGTAATTCAAGAGATTACTGAACTGCAAAGTATTGTGGAAGAGTTGCAGATGGTAAAAGACTTAAAAGGAACAATGGAAACAATTATTGAAACGGCATACGACGGCCTCATTGTAGTTAACCGTGAAGGTATTGTTACAATGGTAAATAATGCTTTTGCCAGTTTATTGGGGCGTTCCGCGCAGAGTGTCATGGGTAAACATATTACTGAAATTATGGAAAATACCCGTATGCATCTGGTGGTTAAGAATGGTCGTGCAGAAATTGGTGATTTGCAGCGAATCAACGGACAAGATGTGGTGGTGATGCGTTTTCCTATTAAAAAGGACGGGCGTACCATCGGTGCGGTTGGGAAAATTATGTTTAAAGATGTTCATGACCTCAACGCATTGGCCCAAAAAATCAATTCTTTGCGTAGCGAGTTGGCTTATTATAAGGGTGAATTGCAGCGCTATCGGGGCGCTAAATATGGTCTAGAAAATATTATCGGTGATTCTCGAGAAGTTAGTCGGCTTAAAGAAACGTTGGCAAAAGTAGCCCAAAGTACATCCACAGTCCTCATCACTGGCGAGACAGGTACTGGCAAGGAGTTATTTGCTCACGCATTGCATTTAGAGAGTAATAGGCGATACGGTCCGTTTATTAAAGTTAACTGTGCTGCAATCCCTGAACAACTGTTAGAATCCGAACTATTTGGTTATATTGAAGGAGCATTCACGGGAGCTCGTAAGGATGGGCAGGTGGGCAAGTTTGAATTGGCTGACAAAGGGAGCATTTTCCTAGATGAAATTGGTGATATGTCTCTGCCGTTGCAGGCAAAACTGCTGCGGGTGCTGCAAGACAAGGAGATAGAACGATTAGGTGATGCCCGTACTCGTATGGTAGATGTAAGGGTTGTTGCCGCTACAAATAAAAATGTCGAAGAATTGATTAGAAAAGGAAAATTCCGCGAAGATCTATACTATCGTCTTAATGTAATCAGCTTAACCATACCACCTTTGAGAGAACGGCATGACGATTTAAAGATACTGGTAAAACACTTCATTGATAAGTTTAATTTTGAATTTTCCATCCAGGTTAAGGGACTAACTGAACAATGTTGGAAGGTCTTCCTACATCATCACTGGCCGGGTAACGTAAGGGAACTGGAAAATGTGTTGGAAAGAGCATTTAATGTAGTGGAAGGCGAAAACATTAAGGCGAAAGATTTACCGATGTACTTACAGAAAGCTGGTCAATCCGGAAAAGTTATTGGTCAACATCAGTCCTTACAGGTACTGCTGGAGCAGACGGAAAAAGTTGCCATTAAAGAAGCGTTAGACTTAACCGCTGGTAACAAAGTGCAGGCGGCTAGTTTATTGGGAATATCCAGGGCTTGGCTTTATCAAAAAATCCAAAAGTATAGCTTATAGCGAACTGTAAACACTCAGAGACATGTATGCGAACATCTACACATTTTCACTTTTGCCCATAGAGTCGAAATTATTTTAAAAAACGGGAAAAGACCTGGTGTTAACATAGTCGGGGCTGTCAACTCAAACTAAGTCCAAGTTGGTATTTAACTTGCATAAATATGGGCGGGTGGCGGTTTTGCTAGCGCAATAGTTCGAACATTTAGTATATTGAGAGTATTTAGGGGGTGGTGTATCAAGGAATAGGGTGGGGCGTAGGAATTAATCCATATTAAAAGGAGGGGGTAAACCATGACCTATAACATGGAGAACTATGACCAAACATACCAGGATTTTAAACTTGAAGTACCAGAGTACTTTAATTTCGCCCGTGATATCGTGGACAAGTGGGCAGATGAAGAAGACAAACTAGCAATGTGGTGGGTTGGCGATGAGGGGAGTGAAATTAAAAAAACTTTTGCTGACTTTAAGGTTGGTTCGTCTAAATTAGCTAATGTATTAAAAGACCTGGGCATTAAAAAGGGAGACCGCGTCTTTTTGTTGCTGCCGAAGGTTCCGCAGTGGTGGGAAACTATGCTGGCGCTGATGCGCTTAGGTGCCATAATTATGCCGGGTACATCACAGTTAATGCCTAAAGATATTAAATATCGATTTGAGGCTTCTGATGGTGTTGCTATTATTACGGATGAAGAAAATGCGCCAAAGGTAGACGAAGTAGCTGATCAAATTCCCCAGTTGAAGGTTAAGATCGTTGTTGGTCAGCGCGAAGGATGGACCAATTATCAAGAGGCTGTGGACGCGGCATCATCCGATTTTACCGTTGAAAATACTAAGAGTGATGATCCTGCTATACTTTATTTTACTTCGGGAACCACAGGATATCCTAAAATGACGGTACACACCAACGCTTCCTATGGAATCGGACATATTATTACCGGTAAATTTTGGCTTGATCTAAAGCCGGGAGATTTACACTGGAATTTATCTGATACCGGTTGGGCGAAAGCGGCATGGAGCAGCATCTTTGGTCCTTGGAATATGGGTGCCGCAGTGTTTGTACAGCATAGCGTAGGCAAATTTGGTCCCAAAGAGACGCTGAAGTTACTGGAAAAGTACCCTATAACAACACTATGTGGCCCACCTACCGCATATCGACTGTTCGTGTTGGACGATTTGAAAAAATATAATTTCGCCAGCCTTCGTCACTGTGTAGCAGCTGGGGAACCGCTAAATCCGGAGGTTATTGAAGTTTGGAAGAAAGCCACCGGTACGACTATTCGTGACGGTTATGGTCAGACAGAAAGTGTACTAATGGTGGCAACATTCCCATGCTTGGATGTTAAGTTTGGTTCTATGGGCAAACCGTCCCCTGGCTTTTATGTCTCTGTCATTGACGAAGACGCAAACGAAGTGGAAGCTAATCAGGAAGGGGATATTGCCGTACGCATCAAACCTGAACGCCCTGTCGGGTTATTTAAAGAGTACTATAATGACCCCGAACGTACCCAAGCAAGTATTCGAGGCGACTGGTATCTAACCGGCGACAGAGCTTATAAAGATGAAGATGATTATTTTTGGTTTGTAGGTAGAGCTGACGATGTAATCATTAGTTCCGGCTATCGGATTGGTCCATTTGAGGTCGAAAGTGCTTTAGTGGAACATCCGGCTGTAGCTGAGTCCGCAGTAGTAGCCAGCCCCCATGAAATGCGCGGGGAAGTTGTGAAGGCATTTATTATTCTGGCACCGGGGTATCAAGGGTCTGACGATTTAGTTAAGGATATTCAGAACTATGTCAAGAGCAATACTGCCCCATATAAGTATCCTAGAGAAATTGAATTTGTGGAAGAATTACCTAAGACCATCAGTGGTAAAATTCGCAGAGTGGAACTTAGGGATCAGGAAAAGAAAAATAAACTTGCCAAGATGGCTAAAGGCGAGGCCGCAGCTGACAAAGAATAAATTGTTTATTTTAAAAGGCCGATCGGTACTACTTCTGATCGGCCCAATAAAAAAAGCAAGGTGCTTTCTCCCTGGAATGGCGGCAACCATAGGTGAGAGAAAAAACCCCTTGCTTTACAGACAAGTATACCAAACGAATGTTTAGAAATCAATTTGTGGAAGCGAGGTAATCATTGTGACTGCCTATAAAAAAGAAGTATATTTGACTATAGCTCTAACCATTCTGTTTTTGGCTTCTGGTCATATTGGGCTGTTTTTTGCTATATTTGCCCCTAATGGAGTAGAGGGTACATTTTTAGGGTTTCCTATTCATTATATTGTACCAGTAATAGTTGGTTGGTTTGGAGTTCTATTTTTAACTGTGGTAGCCGGTTATATCGGCAACTATCTTGATGAAGAAATAGCTAAAGAAAGTGACGCCCAGGAAAAAGCTAACGTTAACGACGGCAGCAAGCCGATTTCGATGGGTTAAGGGAGGCGTAAATAATGGAACAAAATTGGCAATTAACGAATACAACAATAGGTATTGTTTTCTTGTTAATCAGTTTTATTGCTTTTTATTTTATTGGTTGGTACTCTAACCGAGCCAGTAAGACCACCAGTGACCTTTATATTGCTGGGGGAACTATTGGGCCGCTGGCAAATGGGTTAGGCATGGCATCGACTTATATGAGTTTGGCCACATTCTTGGGAGTAACAGCATTGATCTTAAAACTCCAAGTACCATTTGTTTTTATGTGGATACAATTCATTCTGGCAATTCCATTGATCACGATTTTATTTGGTACCAGTTTGAGAAGAATGGGTGCCTTTACTCCGGCGCATTTTGTTAAAGAACGTTATGGTGGCAGTGCTGCCGTAGTTGCTGCGCTTTGGATGATTTTGGTAATGTTGATGTATTCTCTGGGGCAAATGATTGGTATAGCAAAGACTTTCGAAACATTGCTAGGTATTCCGTATATCTATGGATTGACAATAGGCGGTTTGATTATTGTTGGCTATATTACCATTGGTGGAATGTACGGTGCTTCATATAATGCGGCATTGCAGATGGTTATTATGGGAATTGTCTTTGTTATTCCCCTTGGTGCAATTATGAAGGCCCTTGGCAGCAGTGGTTGGTGGTTCCCGCCGTTGGGCTACGGCGATATGGTGTCCTCTATGCTAGATGTGGCACCGGATTTCTTTGATCTTAAGTATAGTGCCAAATGGTATTTTGCACTCATACCAAGCTTAACGTTGGGTGGGGTGGGGCTGCCTCATCTGGCTATGCGCGTATTTACCGCTTCGAGCCTACGAAGCGCTAGAACGGCAATGGTTTGGTACGCTGCGATACTGGGATTGGTCTTTTCTGCTACCTATACTATGGGTTTTGCCGGGGTGTATTTTTCTCAAACTACCGGTACAGTAATTAGTCCCACTGATGCAGATAAAATTACAATAATCCTCAACCTAGTTTATAATGCAGAATGGGTATCGGCACTGGTTATCGCTGGTGCAATAGCCGCAGGTCTTTCCACACTTAATGGAAACCTTTTGGGCATAGGCGCCTTAGTGGCCCAGGATATTATCGCAACATTTAAGCCTAATTTGCAGGAAGAAACAAAAATGCGCATAGGATATGGAGCTATTGCTGCCGGTGGTATTGTAAGTATTCTCTTGGCCATCCAGCCACCTGCATTTTTAGTGGTCAGTATTTTATGGGCTTTTGGTCTAGCTGGAACAGTAAGCGCACCTTTGGTAATTATGGGAGTATGGTGGAAGGAAGCAAATCGATATGGGGCCATCGCTGCAGCCACAGTGGCAGGACTGACTTACTTATTCGTTTCCCCATATATCGTTCCTGGTCTTACGCTTAGTGGCGATGCTTTGACAGATAGTCTTGGGCTTTCGGGAGCCCTGCTGTCTGCCCCGCTTAGCTTTGTGATATTGATTGTCGTTTCTTATATTACTAATCGCGTTCCATCCTTGGCCAATCGTATACCCCGAGATGAGAACAACGGCTTGGTGGAGCGAATTCACGGTTGGAATACGGTTAGTGACAGTCGGTACGCCAGTAATGGCGGTGCGTTGATTATTGCGAGCATCTGCAGTGTATTGGTAATATGGGCGGTTATGCCTTGGTAACAAGATAGCCCTTCGTCAGAAGGAAATATATAAGGGTGTGGGTTGCCCAAGCAGAGGGCAATCCTGCTCTTCTCTTTGTAGCAGTAAGGAGGTAACAACATGACCGGATTTACCACAATCGATAAACTGATACCAATTAATGTGGCACAGATAAAGAGCAGTAAATTGGTGGCTGAAGTTGCCGTAACAATTGCAGGGATTGTGTACGGGGTCGCGAATTATATTAATAATCAAATTCAAGCTCCGCTTAACTTTGAATCGTCTTGGTTGGCCACGGTGTTTGTACCGCTGCTTTTTATTGTAGGCGGGGTTGCAATGGCTTTTATCACACGCCTGGGCATTGTGGGCGTATATTGGGCTATGGCCCGAATGTTAGGAGGCCCAGGGCGAGTGGGGCGCTTATACCACACAACCGGAACCGGCTTTTTGTTTTTCTGGCCATGGGGCTTACTGCTGTTAACCGGAACATTATTACCGATAGTTGCGTATCTTTTAGTCGCTGCGGTTGTTGTATGTAGTGCGCTTGGCATTGGCTATCTCACCCGAGAGCTTGGCCAAACCCAGCAATTCTCTACATTTAGAAGTATTATAGCTATAATTTTGACAGTGGTATTTATGGTTAGTGTCTATTATCTAATACTGCCTCAAGGATAAAACAGATGATGTCCAGGAAGGTTTACATGTAAACGAATGTATACACGTAAACTGCAATAGGATTTACTTTTATTGCCAGCTGTATCTGCCGGAATGCCCATGGTTTCCAAGGTAATGGACCCAAGGGGGTGTCCCGATTCAGCTGGCATAATTTTTGCAATATTTAAATTATTACGGTTAAATTGTGTTTAACCAAACCACTTTGTAAAGGAGGTTAGTTTAATGAGTCAGCATGAAGGAAGTGTTATCGTTGCTGCAGCCCGAACGCCTTTTGGTAAGTTCGGCGGTGCTCTTAGTTCATTATCGGCGGTTGAACTTGGAGCAATTACTATTCGTGAAGTATTAAACCGTGCTAACCTTGCAGGCTCAAACGACGTGGATAACGTCATTATGGGTATGGTCTTACAAGGGGGTGCAGGGCAGATACCATCTCGACAGGCTTCTATAAAAGCAGGGTTGCCGCAGGAGGTGCCGTCAGACACAATTAACAAAGTTTGTATTTCATCTTTGCGTGCAATTTCCATGGCAGATATGTCTATTAGGTCTGATGAGGCTGATATTGTGGTTGCCGGCGGGATGGAAAGCATGAGTAATGCCCCATACTTCCTACCTAAGGCCCGCTGGGGTCAGAGAATGGGGGATGGAAAGCTAAAGGACCTTATGATTCACGACGGCCTTTTCTGCGCTTTTCACGATGTGCATATGGCTGTTCACGGCAGTACGGTGGCTAAAGAATGTAATATTTCTAGAGAAGAGCAGGATCAATGGGCACTGCGCAGCCAACAAAGGGCTATAGCTGCAATGGATGCGGGTAAGTTTGCTGAAGAAGTAGTGTCGGTTGAGGTACCACAAAAGAAAGCTGAGTCGTTGATTGTCAGCAGGGATGAATCACCACGGCGTGATACCAGCCTTGACAAATTAGCACAATTGCCGCCGGTTTTTGATCCTAACGGTACAGTAACCGCAGGCAATGCGCCTGGAGTTAATGATGGCGCTGCTAGTACCGTGGTGATGTCCACAGCTAAGGCGCAAGAATTAGGATTAAAACCTTTAGCCAGAATTATCGGTCATACCACTGTCGCCGAGGAACCCACCTACATTGCGAAGGTTCCTGGTTTAGCCAGCAATAAGCTACTAAATAGGTTAGGAATGACAATTAAGGACGTAGATTTAATTGAAGCTAATGAAGCATTTGCTGCAGTTGCCCTGACCAGTGGTCAGATTACCAATTGGGATCCTGAGTTAGTCAACGTTAACGGTGGTGCTATTGCTTTTGGTCACCCGATCGGTGCCAGTGGGGCGAGGATTGTTATGACATTAATATATGAATTAAAACGGCGCGGCGGCGGTATTGGTTTAGCTGCAATATGCGGCGGCGGTGCCCAAGGTGACGCTATGTTATTAGAAGTGTATTAGGGGGGATGGGACAATGACAAAATATAATAGCATTATGGTGTTAGGTGCCGGTCAAATGGGAGCGGGAATAGCTCAAGTAGCGGCCCAGGCGGGGATAAAGGTTAAGCTTAATGACTTAAAGGAAGAGTTTGTTAACAAAGGATTGGCAACAATTAAAAGCAATCTTCAACGAAGCGTATCCAAAGGCAGAATGGATAGTTCAGAAGCCGAAGAGGTTCTGAGCAGAGTAAGACCCTCGATGGCTTTGGATGATGCAGCGGACGTCGATTTGGTGATTGAAGCAATTGTGGAAAACCTTGATATCAAGGCAAATGTGTTTCAGCAGCTGGATCAAATATGTCCACCGAAAGTGGTCTTTGCCAGCAATACCTCTTCGCTGCCTATTACACAATTAGCAGGGTTTACTAATCGCCCTGATAAATTTATCGGCATGCACTTTATGAATCCGGTTCCAGTAATGAAATTGGTGGAGGTTATTCGTGGGTTAGCCACCAGCGATGCAGTTGCGGAAAGCATTGTAGAATTGAGTAAAGTGATGGGAAAAGTTCCAGTTACTGTTAACGATTATCCTGGTTTTGTGGCCAATCGTGTCTTAATGCCGATGATAAATGAAGCTATTTATGCCGTATTTGAGGGTGTGGGCACTCCGGAAGCTGTGGATGAGATTATGCGTTTAGGGGCAAATCACCCGATGGGTCCATTGGCATTAGCGGATTTAATCGGCTTAGATACTTGTTTGGCCATTATGAATGTTCTTCATGATGGCTTCGGCGATTCAAAATATCGCCCATGCCCGCTGCTAAAGCAATATGTTCAGGCAGGTTGGATGGGGAAAAAGACCAAAAAAGGCTTTTATAATTACGAATAATTAATGAAAGGGTGTAATGTTTGAAACTACAACTTAACGAAGAACAGCGGATGATGCGCGATATGGTACGTAATTTTGCGGAGAAGGAGATTGCACCCTGGAGTCAGGAACATGACCATGAAGGGCAATTTCCTACGCAACTTATATCTAAATTAGCGGAATTGGATTTGATGGGCATTCCTATTCCCAGTGAATATGGCGGCGCAGCTATGGACTTTTTATCCTATGTTTTGGCGATAGAGGAAATATCGCGAGCCAGTGCTTCTTTGGGTGTTATTTTGGCGGTACACACTTCTGTAGGTACTTTTCCCATCCTGAATTTTGGTTCGGCAGAGCAAAAACAAAAGTATATTCCTAGGTTAGCCAGTGGAGAGATTATCGGTGCTTTTGCGTTAACTGAGCCTAATGCTGGTTCTGATGCCGCGAAAATTAAAACGACAGCAAAACTTGAAGGAGATCATTACCGGTTGAATGGTTCAAAGATTTTTATAACCAATGCAGGCCATGCCGGTGTTTATACCGTGCTGGCAGTTACGGATAAAAATATGGGGGTAAAAGGAATTTCTGCCTTTATTGTGGAAAAAGATACTGTGGGATTAAAAATTGGTCCGCCTGAAAAAAAACTAGGTTTGCATTCTTCAAGCACCTGCCAAATATTTTTCGAGGATGCTTTAGTGCCCAAGGGAAATTTGCTTGGAAAAGAGGGGCAGGGTTTTCAAATAGCAATGTCATTACTGGATGGAGGACGAATTGGTATTGGTGCCCAGGCGGTAGGTATTGCCAGGGCTGCGTGCGATGCCGCAAAGAATTATGCTGGTGAGCGCGAACAATTCGGGCAAACGATCTCTGACTTTCAAGCCATTCAGTTTATGCTGGCCGATATGGCAACCAATATTGAAGCAGCCAAAATGCTTGTATATCAAGCGGCATACTTAAAAGAAATCAATATGCCTCATAGTAAACAAGCATCCATGGCGAAAATGTTTGCTGCAGATACTGCTATGAAGGTGGCGGTAGATGCGGTGCAGGTTTTTGGGGGCTACGGATACATGCAGGAATATCCGGTAGAACGTTTCCTAAGGGATGCAAAAGCGACACAGATATACGAGGGCACTAATCAAATACAGCGCATTGTTATTGCCAGACAGTTGTTGAAGCAATAATTCAATGACTTTTCAAAGACGATTTCAAGGAGGTATCAACGAATGAAATTTGAACTAACTGACGAACAACAAATGTTACGAGACATGGTAAGAGATTTTGCAGAAAACGAAGTTGCTCCCGGTGCCGCCGAACGAGATGAAAATGAAGAGTTCGACCGCAGCTTATTTGATAAGATGGCGGAGCTGGGCCTTTCAGGTATTCCCTTTCCTGAAGAGTATGGTGGTGCAGATGCCGACAATATTAGTTATGCGATTGCTGTGGAAGAGCTCTCTAGGGTATGTGCCTCCACTGGTGTTACCCTTTCCGCCCATGTTTCATTGTGCAGTTGGCCAATCTTCGCCTATGGTACAGAGGAACAAAAGAGAAAATATTTGATGCCCCTGGCAACTGGTGATAAACTTGGTGCCTTTGGCTTGACGGAACCTGCGGCAGGTTCCGATGCCAGCTCTACCAAGACAACTGCTGTATTGGACGGGGACAGTTGGGTACTGAACGGTTCTAAGATATTTATTACCAACGGGGGCGAGGCAGAAATTTACGTAGTCACAGCAATGACGGATAAAGCGAAAGGTCATCGAGGCATCAGCGCTTTTATAGTTGAAAAAGGAACCCCAGGCTTTAGCTTTGGCAAAAAGGAAAAAAAACTTGGTATTCGAGCTTCAACCACCATGGAACTGGTTTTCGAAGATTGCAGGGTACCAAAAGAGAACTTGCTTGGTGAGATTGGTCAAGGGTTTAAGATTGCGTTGGCTACATTGGATGGTGGACGAATTGGTATTGCGGCGCAGGCAGTGGGTATCGCTCAAGGAGCATTAGAACAGGCAGTAAACTATAGTAAGGAACGAGTGCAGTTTAACCAACCGATTAGCAAATTTCAGGCGATACAATTTATACTTTCGGATATGGCTACGAATATCGAAGCAGCTCGATTGTTGGTTTATAATGCAGCTTACATGAAAGATAATGGTCAGCCTTACAGCACCGCCGCAGCTATGGCGAAACTGTTCGCTTCTGAGACAGCCATGGAAGTGACTACAAAAGCGGTTCAAGTATTTGGAGGTTATGGTTACACAAGAGAATATCCTGTAGAACGAATGATGCGGGACGCTAAAATTACCGAAATTTATGAAGGTACCAGTGAAGTTCAAAGAGTTGTTATTGCTGCAAATATATTAAAGTAGGTGCTAGGAGATGCAAAAAGGTTTACTGATGGTTTATACCGGAAACGGAAAAGGAAAAACTACAGCTGCTTTGGGTCAAGCAATAAGGTCATTGGGACATGGTAAAAGAGTTTTTATGCTTCAATTTATGAAGGGAAGCCCCAATTACGGGGAAGTAATTATGTCAAAAAAACTTACCGGTTTTACTATGGAACAGTGGGGCAGAGATGAATTTGTTCATCCAAAACAACCTGAGCAGATAGATATTGATTGGGCCCAACGGGGGCTTTTGAGAGCTAATGAAGTAATTCAGTCAGGTGAGTATCAATTAATTATATTGGACGAACTAAATGTCGCATTAGGTTTTGGATTGGTATTCTGGGAACAGGTCGAAGAACTGTTAAATACTAAACCTAAGATACTTGACTTAATCATTACTGGGCGTTATGCGCCGCCAGCACTGCTTAAACGGGCTGATTTGGTAAGCGTCATTGATGAGCATAGGCATCATTATCAAAGTGGTGTAGAAGCCCGCGAGGGCATTGAATATTAACAGGGGGGACAGAGGAAATGGCGAATAAAAAGATACAGCAGGAATATGACCGCTGGTATAAAGAGAAATACTCTCAATCAAAGGAACGTTCGGCTGAGTTTGTAACAGTGTCAGAGCAGCCGATTAAAGAGTTATATACCCCTGCAGATGTAGAAAATCTTGATTACGAAAGAGATTTGGGCTTTCCAGGAGAATACCCATATACTAGAGGTGTGCAGTCAAACATGCACAGGGGTCGTTTATGGACTATGCGGCAATTTGCTGGTTTTGGCAGTGCCCAAGAATCTAACCAGCGTTACAAATTTCTTTTATCGAAAGGCCAAACAGGTCTAAGTGTTGCTTTCGACATGCCAACTTTGATGGGCTATGATTCCGATCACCCATATTCTGAAGGGGAAGTTGGCCGGTGTGGAGTGGCCATTGATTCCTTGGCGGATATGGAAGTGCTTTTTGATGGTATTCCTTTGGATAAAGTCAGTACATCGATGACGATTAATGGACCTGCAGCTATCTTATGGGCGATGTATATTGCCACTGCGGAGAAACAAGGTGTTAGTTCGGAAAAATTGAGAGGGACGATTCAAAATGATATTTTAAAAGAATACATCGCCCAAAATTCTTGGATATTTCCGCCGCACCCTTCCATGCGGATCATCACAGATATCTTTGAATATGCCTGCAACAATGTTCCACAATGGAACACCGTTAGTATCAGTGGTTATCACATTAGGGAGGCAGGTTCGACGGCAGCTCAGGAATTGGCCTTCACCTTGGCTGACGGTTTTGCCTATGTGGAAGCTGGTATTGAAGCAGGGTTAAATGTAGATGACTTTGCACCGCGACTATCCTTTTTCTTTAATTCTCATATGGATTTCTTTGAGGAAATAGCCAAATATCGTGCGGCTAGAAGAATATGGGCCCGGCGGATGAAGGAAAAGTATGGAGCAAAAGACTCTCGGTCGTGGCTGCTACGCTTTCACACTCAAACTGCTGGTTGTTCACTAACCGGCCAACAACCAGAAAATAATATAGTACGGACGGCTTTTGAAGGTTTGGCAGCGGTATTGGGGGGCACTCAGTCTCTGCATACCAACTCTATGGATGAAGTGTTAGCATTGCCCACTGAAAAATCTGTTCAGATTGCATTACGTACTCAACAAATAATGGCTCATGAAACCGGTGTTAGCAATACTATTGATCCATTAGCGGGGTCATATTTTGTCGAAAGTCTGACCAATGAGATGGAGGCGCAGGCAGAAAAATACTTCGAAGAAATTGAAGAACACGGTGGAGTATTGAGGGCGATTGATAAAGGATTTTTCCAGCAAGAAATTGCCGACGCTGCTTTTGCTTACCAGAAAGCCATTGAACGTAAAGAACGCATTTTTGTAGGTGTTAATGAATTTGTAGACCCGGATGAAGTGATTGAAATTGAGATATTAAAAATTGATCCGGCTGTAGAATCTAGACAGCAGCAAAAATTGGCTGAGTTGCGCAAGACAAGAAATAATGACTTGGTGGATAATAGCTTAAAAGCTATTGAAAGGGCTGCTTCTTCACGCGAAAACCTAATTCCGTTAATTGTTGACGCTGTTAAGGCTTATGCTACCTTAGGCGAAATAGTCCAGGTGCTTAAAACCGTCTTTGGCGAATATAAAGAACAGCCTAGATTCTAGGAGGGGAAAAAGATGACCAGAAAAATTAGGGTACTAATGGCGAAGCCCGGGCTGGATGGCCATGATCGAGGTGTGAAAGTGGTTGCAAGAGCTCTGAGGGATGGAGGCATGGAAGTAATTTATACCGGCTTGCATCAAACGGCTGAAAAGGTTGTAGCTGCAGCCATTCAGGAGGATGTTGACGTGGTGGGTCTTAGTATTTTATCCGGGGCCCATATGACGATGTTTCCTAAAATTCGTAAGTTGTTAAATGAGAATGATTGTGGCAATATCAAGATTGTCGGTGGGGGAACTATTCCCGAGGACGATTTAAAACAATTATTAGCAGCTAAAGATGCGGATGCATTATTCACTCCAGGAACATCTACTGATGATATTGTTGCCTGGATTAAGGAAAATGTTGAGATATAATTAATACCGTTCCAGCACTTATGTGTTTCTAACATGTAAGTGCTTTTTTTTATACCCAGGAGAAAGTATAAGTTCTGGGGAGGTGCAAATTCAACTAAGCTTACTGAGCTGCAGCGCGCCGTTCGAGGTGCAATTTCTTTTCATTACCAATAAATGGGATTTTTCTGGACAACAGAGGCCACGAAATATAGTGTGAAAGCAAAGGAGTTGAAGTGAGTGGCAAGAAGGTTTCTGGGCAATCGCCCCATATTGTTTGCCGTACTGGGGCTGTCCTTAATAGCATCATTGTTTTGGTACCAACGAGCGATGCAGGCTTATGACGCAGTGGTGGTGTGGCCCAGATCAAGGATGAGGCCGCATTTCAGGTTGCGCTGGAGAAATATCGAGATTTGGTCAGTAAATAGGTGGGTTACCCCGTGCAGGAGTTGGAACGGGTGGACCTTCAGCAGTCACGGCTGGATAAAAATATGTTTGAAAAGAACGTCAACAAGGTTGTGCTGAAAGAAATACATCTATGTTGTTGAGGCCTACCGGTTTGTTGCCGATGGAGAGACCATATTTGCCGGTTAACAGCGAGGATAAGGACAGGCTGCATGCGATAATATCCGAGTACAAGCTGCAGTATCTGGCGGGTATTGATGAAAGTGCCGAAATTAAGTAGGTGGACTTTAAGCAGGATGTAAAGGCGGAGCAGGCACTGATGGCGCCGTCTCAGTTGATAGACATCGCCGAGGCAAGTGAGATAATCTTTGAAAAGGACAGGGAAGCTGAGGTTATCGAGGGAGAAAAGGGAGACAACCTGTGGGTGATCGCCCAACGTTACGATTTGATTGTTTAAGAAATTGAAATGCTGAATCCTGAATTAAACCCGGAAGGGATTTTCCCCGGTGATAGGCTGGTGGTTAAGCATTTTGATCCCAGGTTTGACATAGTGATATTAATGGAAAACACCGTTGTTGAACCAGTACCTTTTGAGACGGAGTCGCTGAGAGATGATAATCTTTATAGCCGGCAGAAGATAGTTGGTTAAACCCGGTTAGAATGGGGGAAAGCGCGTCATTTATGGTAGTGCCTTGCTTTAACGGCCTGGAAGATGCAATCGCTGTAGTCAATGAAAAGGTTATGAGGAGTCGGGTACCTGTTGTCCGGGTGGGAACTAAGCAGACAGTTTCCTGGGGTGGGCAGCGTAACTACGGGGTAGTACAGGGCAGCCGCGTATCCAGCAGTTACGGCTGGAGTACTCATCCCATTAGGGTATGCTAAAGGTTGTATTTGTTTAATTTTTCATAGAAACTTCTTCTCGAAATTCCCAGCAGACTCATTGCTTTGGTTCTGTTATTTCCCGTAATCTGAAGGGCCGTAATAATGGCCTTTTTTTCTACGTCTTGAATCAGATTTGAAAGGTTAAGGTTTTTCTCAGATAAGTTATAATTTGAAGTTTTTGCATCCTTAACGTACTTGGGCAAATCTTCAAGTTGAATGATGTTGTTGGTGGAAATAATGTTGGTGTGTTCGATAGCATTCTGAAGCTCCCGGATGTTGCCCGGCCAACTGTAAGACATCATCTGTTCTAATGCCTCGGCGGAAAGAGTTTTATCACTATTTAACTGTTTTAGAAACATGGTAATTAATGAGGGGATGTCACCACGACGTTTCCGCAACGGTGGCAGGTCGAGGGAAATAACATTAATGCGAAAATACAAATCCTCCCGGAAGGTGCCTGCTTCCATCATTTTTTCCAGGTTTCGATTGGTGGCGGTAATGATGCGGATATCGGAAAATCTAGAATTGTTCCCACCAACTCTTTCAAATTTTTTAAACTGGATTGCTCTCAGCACTTTTGCCTGCATGGACGGGCTCATATCACCGATTTCGTCCAGGAAAAGGGTGCCGCCGTCTGCCAGTTCAAATTTCCCTTTTTTGCCGCCTTTTTTGGCGCCTGTAAACGCCCCTTCCTCATAACCAAATAATTCACTTTCCAGTAATTCGGTGGGGATGGCGGCGCAATTAACCTTAATGACGGGCTTTTCCGACCGCTTGCTGGCATCGTGTATTGCTTGCGCCAGTACCTCTTTGCCAACACCGCTTTCGCCTCTGATTAATATATTAGCATTGGTCTTTGCCGATTTATTGGCAATTATCAAGATTTCCTGCAGGCATTTGCTGTTGCCGATAATTTTGTTGAATGGGTCTTCTAATTCACTGGCAAATGGTTGTTTTTGCAGTGAACGAGTCAGTTCCTGGAGGTTAAATATTTCTTCATTAAGTTTTTTGATTTCTGTCACGTTGCGGAAGATAGCTACCGCTCCAATCAAACTATCATCATAATACAATGGGGTCATGTTGGCGACTACATCCAGTTTTAGTGATTTAATGTGGGAAGGGTCATTGATAATTGGTTCTCCCGTGCGAATAACATCAATAATTCTTGCTGCTGGCTCAATTTCTTTCAGGCTGCGCCCGATTACCCTGTTGCGAGGCACCTTAAGGATTTTGGCATAGGCCGGGTTTACGTAAACGATTTTTAAGTTACAATTAATAATCAAGACACACTCTTCTATGCTGTCCAATATGCCCACCATAATCTTAGCATCATGATTCATTTCATTTTGTTTAAACACGTCTAATAACAAAGAAACCACCTCGATTCTCACCTCAATTTATAGAGCAGTTTTTCGGCAGTCTTTAGGTAATAGTTTCTCTATCGCTAATAATTATCCTTGTTTTAGTTTAAAATTTCAGAGATAACACGCATGAAATTAGTCAGAAAATTAAGAAACAGTGTATGTATACAAATTGCACATGTTGCGATAAGTATACAGGGCCAAAAGCTTTAACTAGAGTGTGACGAGAGAAAAAACGCTGGTGTAATATTTACAATATTCATAAGATTATTACATATTACTAGCCTTTTGCAGAACAGAGGGGGTGAAAGTGGTTATGCTCGGTTATCTGAATTACAAAGCATAGAATAAACGACTGATTGGCATTTGAACCTATTGTGTTAATTAAGGAGGTGATCGAACTATATGAGGGACCATGTGCGACTACAAATAGAAGGTACAGTAGCTAAAATGCATATAACAAATTCGGAAAGAAAGAACGCGATAAGTGCTTCGATGTGGATAGATATCGTTAATAATTGTGAAAAGTTATTTAGTTTGAATAAAATTAGGGTCGTAACAATTAAAGGAGAAGGGGGTAATTTTTCGTCGGGGGCAGACGTGTGTGACTCGCGCCCTGAAAACATTATTGCGCTGCATAATATAGTGGAGAAGGCTGTAATGGCTATTGAAAAAATTACTATTCCAGTAGTTGCAGTGTTAGAAGGATATGTGTTAGGGGGACGGCTAGAGTTAGCTCTTGCTTGTGACCTTAGAATAGCATCCGATGACTGCCGTTTAGTCATTCCGGCTGCAAAAAGAGGCATTGGCATTACTCAAAATAATAGTTAGCGTTTGGTACGTCTTCTGGGTCCGGCTCGGGCAATGCAAATACTTTTTACTGGAGAAACGCTAACTGCTGATACGGCGTTGCAATGGGGGCTGGTAAATCAGGTAGTTGCCCAGTCAGACCTGCCGATTAAAGCTGCCAATTTAATAACTATTTTGGACCAAAATGCACCTCTTTCTTTAAAAGCTGCCAAAAAAAATGTCCAAAGCACTTGGTCTATCTTGGATGATGAAGAAGACCTAGCGCAGCAATGCTGTTTTAGTGATGATTATCAAGAGGGAATTAGGGCTTTTTTAGAAAAAAGAAAGCCAAACTTTAAAGAGAGGTAAGACTATGGGAAAGGTCTTTGAACCGATACAAATTGGTAAGGTGACATTAAAAAATCGAATTGTAGCTTTGCCGGTGGTGCAGAACTTTGCAACTGATGAGGGAAAAGTTACACCTCAAATGGTTTCTTGTTATCGCCGAAGGGCTGAGGGCGGAGCAGGATTGGTCACAGTTGAAGCCACATATATCAGGCCAGATGGAAATGCTTTTTGGGGGATGCACGCGCATGGTCTGATAAGCACATTATAGGATTGAATCTGCTAGCTGAGGCTATTCACGAAGGGGGAGCCAAGGCCAGCATTCAATTAATGCATGGTGGACGCCAAGGCAAATTCTTGGGTCACAGGTACTACACCCATAGCGCCAAGTACTTCCGCACAAGGAGTTTTTGAGGGTTATACTGATGATGGAGCTGCTGCTGTCAAGGAATTAAGCACTAAGGAATGTGAAGAACTTGTCCAAGACTATGCTGACGCAGTTTGGAGAGCTTATGAGGCAGGTTTTGATATTGTGGAGCTGCATGCAGCCCATGGGTTTCTATTACAGCAGTTTCTATCACCTTACACCAACCACCGTTCCACAAGTACGGTCAGCGGTTTACATTCATAAAAGAACTAATAGAATTAAGTCGGGCAAGATGTGGTAGTGATTATCCGTTAATTGTAAGGCTATCTGTTGATGAGTATGTCGGCGATAAGGGCATAACTTTACCAATGGGTAAACAAATCGCTAAGGGGCTTGAAGATCTAGGAATAAATGCTATTAGTGTGAGTTTCTCGGTTGCCGAAACAGTGACCCATAATGTGGAGCCTATTTATTGGTCGGGGGCGGGCGCATACCCATTACCCGGGAGATTACGGAAATTTTGGATATTCCAGTGATAGGACGTGGTCGGATTAATGATCCTATTCTGGCTGAAAAAGTGGTTGCGGACGGAAGTGTAGACCTAGTTGGTCTAGCACGGGCCATAATTGCAGACCCTGATTTCCCACGTAAGATGCAAGAAGGCCGCCGGGGCGATATTCGTAAATGTATTGGTTGTGATGTGGGTTGTGCCGATAGGCTTTTCGCTCAAAGAAAAATTCGCTGTGCTGTTAACTTTGATTACGGTCGAGAAGACGAGGCGTGGGCTGGTTTAATGTCTACCAAAGATCCAAAGGATATAGCGGTGATTGGAGGAGGACCCGCTGGCATGGAGAGTGCCCGGGGTCTAGCGTACCGAGGGCATAATGTCACATTGTACGAGAAAAGCGACTCGTTAGGAGGTTTAGTTTTAACGGCGTCAGCCATACCATATTTGAATACCAGAGATCTTCGTAATGCTTTACCCTGGCAGAAACAAGAACTTGATAGGGCAGGGGTTACCGTAATCATGAACAAAGAGATTTCCCCTGAAGATGTAGAAACTATGAATGTTGATGCAGTGATTCTTGCCACTGATTCCGAGCCGGCCTATCCCGCTATTCCCGGAGTACAGCTTCCTAATGTGGTACATGTTTATGATTATATTAATAAGCAGGGGGCACTGGGTAAAAAAGTAGTGGTTATTGGTGGTGCAGAGGGTGCGGAGGCGGCAGTGTCTATTGCGAGAGAAGGCCATGCGGTCACGGTAATCGAGGAAAATTTGGAAGCGGGCGCCGCAGATTATATTTATCCAATAAGGCGCAGTGAACTGCAAGAGTATCTAGGTGATGAAAAAGTAGAGGTTCTTCTTAATACCTCAGCAGTTAGGATGGAAGATGACGGGGTCGCTGTTACTGATTCCCAGGGTGATGAAAAGACTATTGAGGCGGATACTGTTGTTATTGCTTACGCCAGAAAATCTAATGGTAATGCTCTAGTGGAAGCTTTGCGCAAAAAAGGTATCCCAAATTATAGCATTGGAGATTGCAATGAGCTGTTGTGGTGCCAAAGCCGGGACATTCTACCGACGAAAACGAAATTATCGGGTTCTGTAGAGGTAAAATTGCTGGTTATAAACGGCCGCGTAAAGTAGAATTTCTTAATTCTTTACCTCGCAATCCTTCGGGGAAGGTGTTAAAAAATAATTTACGTCAGACATTCGGGAGTGTAAATAACAATGCCTAGGACTGCAGTTAATCGACTTTTTATTTTAGACGGAGGTTCAATAGAAATCGACCAGAACCGTGTTCCAGTTAGTGCTCGCAGGGCCGAGCGATGGTTAAGTACCCCGGTACCAATATTTTTAATTCAGACTGATAGTATAATATCCTTTTCGACAGTGGTTGTGATCCGCGGGTTGCAACAAATGACCCGCAAGCCATATGGGGCTCTTTAGCAAAAGTTTTTGTTCCAAAAATTTCGGAAGAAAATCATCCTGAACAAATGTTGGCTCGAGTAGGAATTAAGCCTAAAGAGATAACTCATGTGGTTCTCTCGCATCTTCACTTTGATCACGCCGGAGGAATAAGATTTTTCCCGCAGGCAAGAATTTTAGTGCAGAAAGCTGAATACCGATATGCATACTATCCTGTTCGCAGCCAACCTAAATGTCGGATGCCTAGCCAGCGGCACTGACGTGGCAGCGTAAGTACGGTCACCCACACTGCCACTGGCATTACCGGTTTGCCACTTTTGTTGTCAGTAATATCAGAGTTCATTTATCACTCGATTAACATGAGCCTCGCCCACAATTTTTTCACCCTGAATATAGGCATCTAAAAGGGCCTGACTAGCCAGGGTATTGATTTTACGGGGAACCCCTTGGGTATAGTTGTAGATGGCCTGGATAGCTTCCCCGGAGAAGATATCACTTGGCGTTTCAGATATCTTTTCTTGATGCCTGATAAACTCCTCCGTCTCCTTTTCACTTAAAGCTCCCATCTGGAATCTAACCTGTATCCGCTGATCAATAGCCTCTAAATGCCGCACTTTGAGCTGGTTTCTTAGTGTTGTCTGGCCTATCAAAACCAGTGCCAATGGAGACATAGAATCTTCTTTAAAGTTTAGTAGAAATCGAATTTCTTCAAGCATGGTTTCTGAAAAACGATGCGCTTCATCTAGGACAATTACTGGAACTTTCTTGTCCTGTTCATACATATCAAGCATCAAAGTCCGGTACTGACGCTTCATTTCTGTAGGCCTCGTGGAACAAGGTACCCCGAAACGCTCTAAAATTTCTCTGTAAAATAGCTTTGGTGTCAGCGACGAGTCACAGATGTATTCATAGCGGTAATGCATGGTGTCAAGCTTATGCAAAAGGGAACGGACAATGGTGGTTTTCCCCATACCCGGCTCTCCAGTTAAAAGAAACACCAGCCGGTTCTTCACTGTATACTCCAGGCGGGCTTTTGCTTCCTTGTGGCTTAGAGAAACGAAGCATTGGTTAGTATCAATTTCCCGGGTGAAAGGGACTGTCTTCATACCAAAAAAGTCTAACATGGTGTCTCACCCCAGGTCTTATCTTCAAGCTTTACGAAGCTGGTGGTGCCAAGCTCTTTTCGCTGTTTTTCTTCCTGCTCTTTTTTGAGGTTTTCTAAATAACTAGAGATAAAACCCGGCGATTGCTCCTCTAATTCATCGGGCATCTTTGGGTGACGCTTGTTGTTAATTACAGCTGCCTTAGCATCGTCATAGCGCGTGCCGTCTTTGTAGACACGGATCAGGGATAAATCAAAAGGGTTATAGCGTATCTGAATTCTTTTGCCGCGTAGGAACGAATCTACCTCATAAAGGTTACCTTCTACCTCAATCACCGAGGTTTTACGTACTGTCCGTTCTCCCTCCCAGAGAAAGATTTCTTAAGTTCGTTCGGTGTCAGATGACGGATATGGGAGGTATTTTCTTCATACCTTTGTTTTGGTGTCTGTTTGGTGCTGCGGTGGACTCGGTTATCGTAAGTTTCAAGCCAGGAGCGAAGATAGGTATTAAGCTGTTTTAAATCGAAAAGCTTTCCGTGATTAATCAACAGATTGGCCTCGTTGGTGAAGCTTGAATCAACGTATCTGAAGAATTTTTCTACCTTGCCTTTTGACTCTGGACTGTAGGGCCTTGCGTGCAAAAGTTTTGTGCCCATATGGGCACAGATTACCTGGAACTGCTTAGCACTGTAAACCGAACCATTATCGACACTATTCCGAATTCGGAATAGTGTCGACTATACCGAAGAAAAAACTATGCCGAAAAAACCCGGGAATACGCTCCATATCTGCGTTTCCAGCTGAAATTTCGGCATAGTTTGGCTATAGTTTGTAAAGTCTCTCTGAATACTCTTTGCTTTTCCATGATTTTTCCATGTCAGAAGGGTTCGCCCTTTCCAACGACTTCGAAAGCGTCTCCAGCGTAGCGAAAGCATAAAAACCTGACGTCGTGGAGAGAACCTCATGTCCTAAAAGCTGCTGTATATGGGTCAGTGGGACACCTTCCTGGTACAGATGCATGGCTCTGGTTTTTCTGATCATATGGCAGTGAACGTTTCCCGGCATTGACAGGCATGTATCCGACAACTTTTTTGCATATCTTTTTATCATTTTTTCAGGGGTGTCAATGGATAGCCCATGCGCTTTCCCGTGCGTCTTAGCATAAAATAATGGCGCGTCAGTGCTTTCATACTCTGATCCATGAAACTCTCGAAGATAGCGCTTTAGATGTGCCAGCGTGCTATCCATCAGAGGGACATTCCTGTATTTCCGGCCTTTACCAAAGAATGTCACATGGGGTATGGACGCATCCATGTGCAGGTCGCACAACCTTACCTTTAGTGCTTCCGAAACCCGCGCTGCGGTGTCGTACAAAAAAATGAGCAGCATCTGGTTTCTACGTTCTAGCTTTTTATGTGTGTCCGGTGCTGCCATCAAAGCAGACATGGCTTCACGTTCGAAGAATTCAATGGGCGCCTGCGTCAGCCTTATCCCTTTGATCGTGCCTGAACTTATGCAGATAGGCATGATATCTATACATTCCTGTGATGCGTATTCCAAAAGGGAGCGCAATGCCGTCAGCCTAAGGTTGCAGGTTTTTGGGGCTAGTTGCGCGGTTTTGTGCATCCACAACATGTATCCCTTGATGTTTTCCCTATCAAGCATCTTAAAGCTGATGTCTTTGCGCTTGGCGCCCTTCTCTGACTCAAGGTAATCAATATAACGGTTTAGGCAATTCCTGTAGGATGCTACAGTGTTGGCACTTGCCCTCCTGATGTCTGGTAGATAGTTGTTAAGAAACTCAGCCGCAATGCTCCAAAAGAAAGCGTTGTCTTCAGCTCTGTTCTTCATGTGGCACCTCCGGCACAAGGGATTCCAAAGCTCGCGCTTTTTGCGAGAAGGCACCAAAATATTCGGGCACAAAATGGAAATAGTACAGTGTACTCTGAATATGGGCGTGCCCCATATACCTCATCAAGAACGCCAACATTACATTGACGTCTTTGCCTTGCTCAGCCCAGCGGTTCAGGTTTGCATATGCGAAGTGATGTCGAAAATCAAATGCGCGAGGCTTGATTGGCGAGCGAAAATGTGGGAGTGCCCCCCTCCAAATTCTGTTGAAATTTGCAGAGATAAAGCTTTCTTTGTATGGTTCGCGCTGATTTCGTGGAAAGAAATATGCCCGGTCAGGAATAATGCAGGACATTCGCTTGTCATATCTATATAAAACCTCGGTCAGCTCGTCGCTGATGAAAATGCGCCTGCTGCGGCCTTTGGATGCTTTGATATCAATGTACTTGTCGTCAAGACATACGTCACTGTGCAGAAGCATACGCGCTTCCCTGCACCGGAGACCGCAACAATATAACAGACGGAATACCGCCGGGATGACCAATTCTCTCCCAGGCCATTCCTTTCTTTTTTGGATTTTGTCGCAACAGTTAAAAAATGCCCTGATCTCGGTCGCTGTGAAAAAATGGGGCAAATGAGGTTCCAGCTTCCCACCCCGCTTGGGCGGAAGGATATACGCGTTGTCGTATCCGTTCATGCCAAGGTACTTACCAAACTCCCTAATAACGGCTGCCATGTTGTACAGGCAGCCGGGGTTGTCCACCGCCCTGGCATACCAGCCGGATACAAGCTCCCTGTCAGGGACTTGGATAGTTGGATTATTCGATTTAGCATACGTCAAAAAGTTTCTTAGATAATATTCACCTGTTTCGTACTTAACCCCCAATGCCCTTTTGTACGTGAGGAATTGCTCAGCCAAACGGTCCATGGATGCAGATATGTCATTCATTGCTCACGCCCCCTTCCACAAAAGGAACTGGGAGGCAGCACTGGGCCATCATATGCTCGTCAGTAGCTAAATACACATCCACGCTGTTAGGGTTACAATGGCCGAGTGCGGTCGATATGTCGTAAAGAGGGACGCCGCTTTTTAACATATGAGACGCCGCGTTATGGCGGGTGAACCTTGTACCACATATTCTGCCCTGTTTAAGAATACCAGCGTTGCGAAATGCGTTCGACAGGATTGCCCGGTATCCGGTGTGGCTGGAGAGAGGTCTGAACGGAGCCTGCGTGGAAAGAAAGAGTTGTGTTGAGTTTGACGATGGGCGCTCGTGCAGCAGGTAATCCGCTATTGCGTTGCCGTATGTGGCCCGCAACGGGAGTTCCAACGGCTTCGATGTCTTTTGTTGCGTGACATGTATTCTATCGTTTGCCCAGTCGATATCGGTGATTTTTAAATTGTATATGTCCACGGAGCGCATTCCGGTTTCAAACGCGAGCCAGCAGATAGCTCTGTCCCTTGCTGAAAGGCTAGCTGTTTTCAGATACTCTGTAAATGCCTCATGCTCGCATTTTCCCAGCACGGGTATGATTTCCCTTTTCCGTTTTGGTGCCTTGGGGAAGGTCGCCAGGAGTTGGCGTGTTGACTCGCTCACTTCAAAAAATAGCTTTTAGCCCGGAAGATGAGCGCCTATGCTCGTGGGTTGATAGCGATCCCTGCACAGCACTTCCAAAAAGGATGGGACGTCCCCGCTTTGTATTTCCCCTGTTGTGCGGCACCTGTTCTCTTCACAGTAGAGAAGAAAGTGATGAACGAAGCGTTTGTATCCGTCGATCGTATTCTTATTTAGCCCAATTTCTTCCCTCATGTGGTGGATGAATGAAGTATAGGCCTCAATGAGCTGCGGTGCGGTCAACTCGTCAAGAACTGGCGCACGGGGGAGCGAAGGCCAATCCGATATGCCTGTGTCACGATATGTTTTTAAAATGTGTATACATCGACTGTGCCTCTTGAATCTGGATTTGCTGTACGCACCTGTTCTGAAATGCGACGAATCGTCGATAAACGCTTGCGAAAGCTCATCGTCAAGCGTGTCTTTGCCCATCCTGTCAGCCATATTTTCCAATAGTGTGCAGGTGCTTCTAACTTGTTGGATATACTTGTCGCAATAATGGGCTTTTTCCATTTCGGTCAGTACCGCGATGGTCAGTTCTTTTAGGTTATTCGTCCTGATTTTGTGCATTACTACACCTCCTGAAAAGTTTGATTACAGGATGATGTTAACACAAAATAGCAGTACCAAACTATGCCGAAGTTTCAGCTGGAAACGCAGATATGGAGCGTATTCCCGGGTTTTTTCGGCATAGTTTTTTCTTCGGTATAGTCGACATAAAGAATTCGCGGTACTCCAAACTTTAACACCGCTTTTTGAACGCAACGTTCAAGCCGGGGATAGCGTTCTTCAAAGAAGAATTCAGCGTGCATAATGCGCCGACTATGATCATCTATGATGGCTATCAAGTACGCTTTTTTACGTTTGTCAGGATCTTTAGGGTCGGGTAGATACAGAGTATGTTGGGTATCTGCCTGCCAGCAATCGTTGGGTTCATCATGCTCAAAGTGTCGAAATGCTTTGGCTACCTTACCTTCTAAATCTTTCTTCCCCCAGCCCTGTTCTTGAAAGTACCGAGACAAGGTTCTTGCTTTGATAATACCGGGGGCCACATGACCTTCTAATTCTAAAAGCCGGATGATGGTATCTACACTCCGGCTAGGGAGTTCTTTCCTAAAGTCTAAAGCCTTTTTTAATATCTTAGGGTCAAGATTTTTAAGACTGCCCTTTTTGTCTCGTTTTTGAGGCTTTAATGCTTCAAATCCTCCACTTTCGTAAGCTTGAAGATACCTTTCTAAAGACCGAATACTAATGGTAGTCTTATCGCTGTAGGGAATGGTGTAACTTTTCTGTGCAATGTCCCGTAACAGGGCATACCTCTCCCCGGGGTGGAGGTTTCGCTGTACTACCGGGGCAATTAGGCCAAACCGGAAGGCAGCGATCTCATTTCGCTTGCTTTCATCCATCGTTTATCTTCCTTTCCGCGCATAAATTTAGTAACTATCTCATGATGACATAGAAAAGGGCGATGGATAAAGTTGGAGCGATATAGGCTAGCCGGACACGTAAAAGCGTTCGTTTTCTCTCTTATTCACAAGATTACTGGCCAGTTCATTTTTAATGTGATCTAGGCTGCTGGGAAGCGTAGGCTTTCATAGTATTGCTGCTCAAATTGAAGCGGAGACAGGTCATCTAAATGACTATGAATTCGTTTGGAGTTATACCATGAAATCATGTATTCAATAATAACTAGACTTGCTTGAGATCGAGTCTTAAAATGCCTCCTGTGTACAAGTTCTTTTTTCAGCGTAGCGAAAAAGGATTCAGCACATGCATTGTCATAACAGTCGCCTTTGGCACTCATACTCTGTCGAATACCGTGAGCACGCAAGAGGTCTTGGTAGTCATATGAAGCATACTGTGAGCCCCTGTCAGAATGGAATATGAGCTCATCCGAAGGACTTTCATGCTGTATAGCTTGATTGATAGCATCGATAACCAATTTCTTCGTCATCCGCGCACCCAGAGCCCAGCCAACAACTTTGCGAGAGAATAGATCAACCACTGTGGCTAAATAGAGCCAGCCTTCATCTGTGCGAACGTAGGTAATGTCTCCGACCCACTTCTGGCAAGGAGCATCAGCCATAAAGTTCTGATTAAGAAGATTAGGCGCCACCGGAAAGGAATGCTTAGAATTGGTTGTAGCCTTGAATTTCTGCTTCTGAATCGGAATTAAGTTGAGCTCTTTCATAAGCCGTCGGATTCGATCGTTACTGCATTTAATTCTTTTTTTCCGCAAATGTTTCTTGATGCGGCGATGGCCATAGGTGCTCTCCGATTCCTCAAAAATTTCTTTAATTTCTTTCGAAAGAAGCAAGTCTTGTTCCTCTCGCTCAGTGCGATGACGCTTGAACCAATCGTAAAATGCGCTCCGGCCAACATTAAGCACTTCGCACATCTTCTTGATGGAAAATTCGGAGCGATGGTTCTTAATGAATAAGTACCTTATCTTCCGTCTTTGGCGAAGATGCCCATAGCCTTTTTTAGAATAGCATTTTCCTCTTCAAGGTCTTTATTACGTTTCTTGAGCTTACGCATTTCCTCATCTTCAGAATGGAGTTTACCTTTACCGGGAAAGGCAGCGCTTCCATGTGTTCCATACTGCTGTACCCAGCGCCGCACAGATTGGGCCGTAACACCTATATCCTTGGCTACTTTCACAGGTGATTTTCCCAGTTCTTCGACGAGGCGAACTATTTCTTTTTTATACTCAGGATCGAACCTCTTATGATATTTACTTTCAGACATTTGCTGGACACGTCCTTTCAAGATTAATTATAGAATTTTTCTTCGTGTCCGGCAAACCCGGTACCGTCTAAGTAGACATTTTATGTTGAGGGAACCGCTTGCATTTTTACCTGAAACTACCAGTGCCGTGGCATCTGTTTTGGCTTTGCTACCAGAAATCTTGTGGCGGAAGATTGAGATTAAGAGCTGTAAGCAGCTTGCCTGGTTGTGGGATAGCTTTCGCTTTCCCTAAAAGTTAACAAAAGAATTTTAAGTTCTTCTCTTGCAGTAAGGCCTTTACGGTACTGTAGTAGGATACTATCTGCTGTGGCATCATCATTTGCGATTTTTCGGCGCTGTCGAATGAGTTGCCGATTAAGTTGCTTATGGAATTTTTGCTTCCACCGCTGCAGTGTCCGGCGGCTAATGCCGCTTTTTGAAAGACTGGCTGTTATTCTATTAAGTGACCTGCCGGTTAAATGCCACCTGCCGGCAATCTCTCTAAAATGATTGGCAAATCTTTGCCAAGGTTTTAGAAAACTTGGTAGTAGAGATATGGTTATGTTACAGGGTTTACAGCGTCGGCGAAGTATTACTATGGTATGTGTTTCATTCTTAGAGATTACTTCCCGTTCATATTTGGTATGCCTTCGTGTCAATGTATTGCACAAAGGGCACTTAATATCTCCGTCATACTTTTGCCAATTCTTTAAATATTGCTTGATAGATACGCTGGTTTCGAGTAAAATTATCATAGGTTTTGGGAGAGCCATTTGCCTGTAGCTGGCGAGCTAACAAGGGGGCAATGGCTCTTTCCTTTCTTTAAAGTCGATTTATCTACATCGAGGAGCATTCCTGTAATCAAAAAAAATGATCTTTGAAAAAAGAAGTACCTCCTGCTAATATACTAGGTGTCACCGGTCGATGACCCTTAATTCGCAAAGGAGGTACTCCAAAATGAAGTATAACCAAAATTTCAAGATTTCGCAAGTGACCGAAAACACCTTAGTGATTGGAGTGGACATTGCAAAGAGCAAGCACTATGCCAGAGCATTTGATTGGCGAGGGATAGAGCTGAGCAAAGTCATTAGTTTTCGAGCAGACAGAAGAGGGTTTAGGCAGTTTAGAGAGTGGGCAGAAAAGATTGCCAGGGATGAGGGCAAAAACAAAATTATCGTGGGTATGGAGCCCACAGGACATTACTGGTTCACCTTTGCAGCCGATGCAGATAGCAATCAGATGATGGTAGTGCAAGTAAACCCGTATCACGTTAAGCAGTCAAAAGAAATGGATGATAACACGCCCAGTAAAAACGACCGCAAAGACCCAAGAACCATAGCGATGCTGGTGAAAGATGGGAGATATCTGATACCATACTTTCCCAAAGGTCATTATGCAGAAATGAGAAAAGCCTATGAAATTAGGGAAAACCAATTGCAAAAGAAGTGGGCCATAAAGAACCGCGTACAAAGATGGCTTGACATTTACTTTCCCGAGTTTACCCAAGTATTTAAGAGTTGGGAAGGCAAGGCTGCATTGATGACACTAGAGAAATTCCCCACACCAACAGAGATAGTAGAACTTGGCGCAGAAAAGATACTAGCGGCCTGGAGAGAGAAAGTGAAACGCGCAGTAGGTATTAAAAAAGCAGAAGCACTTGTAAAGATGGCAGAAGAAACAGTAGGAATACAAGCTGGGCTAGAGATGGCAAAATACGAACTTGAGTGCATGCTTCAGGAATATCAGGCAATACGCAACATGTTGGAGATGACAGAACAGAAATTAGAGACATTAGCGTCCCTGATCCCTGGAATGGATAAAGTTTTGCAGATAAAAGGTGTAGGGGTCATAACCGCAGCCGGTTTCATTGCGGAGGCTGGTGATTTATCCCGTTTTAACCACCCAAAGCAAATCATAAAGCTTGCAGGACTTAACGTACGAGAAAACAGCTCCGGCAAGCATAAAGGCCAAAGTACAATTAGTAAGCGAGGCAGGAAGCGATTAAGGTCATTACTCTTCAGGGCAATACTGCCATTGGTCGCAAAGAATAAAGAGTTCAAAGAGATTCATAAGTACTACACAACAAGGCCCGTAAATCCACTGAGAAAGAAACAATCACTCATAGTATTATGCGGGAAATTGATTAGAGTAATCTATGCTTTGCTGACCCAAGGCGTAGAATACAGTCCCGAAAAACTACTTTCGGACATTAAAAGACCAAAAGTAATGACACAAGCAGCATAAAAGACTGCACCGCCAAGGAGAGTGTACCGCAGCCAAGAAAGCTTATCAAGGGCAAGGACTACGTCTCCGCTACGCGGACCCTTGACAACCTTTCATGGCAGCTGGTTAGGGTAGTTAAGCGGTGCGATGGATAAGTATAAACTATTCGTTTTCAATCTTATGATTAGGAAAGACATTGATAAAAGTGAGCCGGATAAGTCAGCAGAAATAATATCCATAGGGCATAGACCCAGCAAAGGAGCATGGCTGACGTCCACCTCATGGGCAGGCTGAACGAAGGAATTTAGGCTACGAGCCAGCGAGACATGGGAGGGTGCGCCCCCGTGAGAAACGTGGATTCCGATGGCCAAAATATGGAAAACAAGGACGTAGTGTAATAAGTGGCAACCCTTATATTCCATATATTTGAATATCTGTAATTTAGAGGCCTGCTTTGCGGAACAAGCTCATTTTTGAAAGAATGAATTTCTAAGAATGAGGGAGAAAAACGAAGAAATTTAAAGATTATAGAGGGAGGCTATGTATAGTGCCGCCATGTGGACAACCCTCCGCTACGCTCCAGGTTGACGCACAAGGCTTGGACAACGAAAACCGTGTTGCCCACACTCTCCACAGCCTCGGCGACTGTAATTTGATCACTACGATGATGAAAACCTTTTAATCACTAAAGCCGACAGGTAACTTGACGACTCTTTTAAGTCAATTACACCGTCGGCTTTCTTTTTCCTTTTTATCCGTCATGGAATCTGGCGATAATTTATGTAATTTCGTCATTTAACTAGGCTGCGGACACTATCCTGATGCCTACTCAGGTGGTTATCTCAGAGATGACTTTGATTATCCTGAGCTACAATGGGATTTAATAGAAGGTGATAAAGTCCTGGTGCCTGGTGTTACAATTGTTCTCACCGACGGACATAGTCCTGGGCATCAGTCATTAGTGGTAGATTTACCATCAGGGAAAACTGTAATATTAGCAGCTGACTCACTTTATCTTTAAGAGAATATTGACCGTGAGTTGGTTGCGCTTGGTTCCTGGAATTCTTCTCTGGCTTATCGCTCAATAAAAAGGCTAAAAGTAATAGCGGAACGTGACGAAGGGCTACTGCTGCCGGGGCATGACGTTAGTGTTTTTGAAAACTTAACAAAAGCGCCTGGTTATTACGAATAAACCTGCATATTACAAAACAAAGGATCTAAGTAATTGATTACTTAGATCCTTTGGACTTTAACAAGTTTTTCGGTTAGGGCTTAAAGCAGTTCCACCAGTGTAGCCATTGCAGGACCTCCGCCTACACATAGTGAAGCGATTCCATGACGGTCTTGGCGCCGCTGCATTTCGTAGATTAGAGAGGCGATAAGCCGGATGCCGGTGGCACCTACTGGGTGTCCCAGTGCTACTCCTGAACCATTGACATTTAAGCGGTCCATATTAATCTTTAATTCCCGGTTGCAGGCCAATACTTGAGCGGCAAAGGCTTCGTTAATTTCGAAATAGTCAATATCGCTCATGCTCATTCCTGCAAATTTCAGCACTTTGGGAATGGCATAAGCGGGTCCGATACCCATCACTTTAGGCTCAACTCCGTAAGAGGCTGTGGCAACCAACCGCGCCAAGGGCTTTATTCCTCTTTCTTTTGCTGTTTCTTCTGCCATTAGAATAATTGCTGATGCCCCGTCATTGATCCCGGAAGCGTTTCCTGCGGTAACGGTGCCTCCTTTTTTGAAGGCGGGCGGAAGTTTAGCGAGCTTTTCCATGCTGATATCTTTTCTGGGATGTTCATCTGTATCAAAGATTACCGTGCCTTTTTTGGTTTTTACCTCCACCGGCACTATCTCATTTGCGAATTTTCCTTCTTCGATTGCCTTGAGAGCGCGGGCATGACTTGATAAGGCTAATTCATCCTGTTCTTCCCTGGATATATTGTACTGTTCAGCAAGGTTTTCGGCTGTAATGCCTACGTGATATCCTTCAAAGGCATCGACAAGGGCATCATAGAGCAGGCCGTCTTCTAATTTACCAGGACCCATCCGGTAACCGCCCCGGGCATTCAAGAGTAGATAAGGCACATTTGACATGCTTTCAATACCCACTACCAGACCGGTATCAATTTTGTTGAGCATGATTTGTTGTGAAATTATTTCGAACGCTCTCATGCTGGAACCGCACTGCTGATCGATGGTAGCAGCAGCGCTTTCGACCGGTATGCCGCAGTTTATCTGCACCTGCCGAGCGGGATTACCCTTAACTCCTTCCTTATATACCATTCCCGCAACCACATCCTGGATGACATCGGGTTTTAAGTTTGCTTGCTGCAAGGCAGCTTTAGTCACCGTGGTGCCCAGGTCGACGGCCGAAACGGACTTGAGCGAGCCCAGAAAATCCCCGATTGGCGTCCTTTTGGCGGCAACAATTACTACATTACGCATAGTCTAACCTCCTCGTATAATATTGTACTTGATAATAGGCGTTTGCAAAACGCCGCAACCCTTGCAAATTCTATCTTTTTTCTTGCTTAGTTATATAGAACTCCTCACTTGTCTTGTGTAAAATATAGTTAACAGGCAATATCTACATTCAACAAGAAAGGAGATCTATTCTGTGAAATTTAAACAATTATCCCTATCTGATATTTATGACGGTTGTCTTGATTTCGTTGATAAGGATAAACCTCGGTTTCTAGCGCTTCTTGAAGAGCATATTCAACTTTCAGAGTATATTTCGCTGAGTTTCTATCAGGCTTTTTACAAGCACTTTGGTCGCAAACGAAAATTTAAGCTTGAGTCTTTTCTTTATGCACTCATCATTCAGAGAATCTTTTCTATTCCTACAGATGCGCTTCTGATTATTTTTTTGAATTTTTCCAAGGAAATCCGTGAATTCTGTGGTTTTTCTAAAGTACCTGATGCATCAAAATTTACACGATTTAAGCAAGATTTTTCTAAACATCTTCAAACACTTTTTGATAACCTTGTTGATCAAACTGAACCTATTTGTGAGCAAATTAACTCAGAACTTGCTTCATATCTCGTCTTTGATACCTCTGGCGTTGAAGCTTACGTTACTGAGAATAATCCTAAGTTTATCAATCGCTTAATCAAGCAGCTTAAGTCTCAATACAAAGGCAACTCTTCTGTTGACCCATACAAAATGGCATACGGCATTATGCCTTCCTGCGCATCATCAAATCCAAATGTCAAACAGCTTTACATCAATGGCCATTTTTGCTATGTCTATAAATTTGGTATGCTCACAAATGGCCTTGGTATAGTCAGAAATATTTCCTTTTTTGATGAAGACTTTATAAATGCACACCCTGAAATCCCAATAGAGAAAAAGTCTGATTCCCCTGATGAAGATAAATCCTTATCCGATTCTAAAGCACTTAAACCTGTTCTGCGCGACTTTTTTAAAACACATACTCATTTTAAACCCAGCACGTTTATTGGCGATGCTGCTTTTGATACAAACGATTCCTATAACTTTTTATTGAAGGATTGTCACTTTTTAAAAACAGTCATTCCTCTGAACGAACGAGGTTCTAAGAACCTCCCTGAACCCGGGTTCAACGAATCTGGACAACCTCTGTGTCCGTTAGATTCTTCTTTACCCATGAAATATGAAGGTAAAGCGCCCTTAAGGAGTGGCGTTGTTAGAGATAAATGGGTTTGCCCAAAAATGAAGTGGAAAGGTTCTAAACGCATTACTTTATGTGAACATCCTTGCTCCGACTCTCCTTCTGGTAGAATGTTTTATACCTATCCTGAAAAAGACTTAAGACTTTATCCTGGCATTATTAGAGACACCCCTGAATGGATTGATATCTACAAAAATCGTTGCGTTATTGAGCAAACCATTCAACACTTTAAATCCAATTTTGGCGTCGCCAACAGAAAAACTACAAATGCTTTAACCATTAAGGCTGACTTACTCCTTGCAGGAATTACTCAACTGCTTACCGTTATTCTTGCAGACAAACTCCATAAACACGAACTCATCAGAAGCCTTAAACCTCTTTTGGCTTAGCAAATCCTTTATACTTGCTCTTTCAACCCGCAAAATACTTGCGGTTATTTGTGCCGAATTTTTTCTGTCCAACCTCTGCTTAAAATTTTCTGTCCTCTTTATTAAACTTTCTGATTAGCTGCCTACGTTAAATTTTGAATTTCGCAATTACCTATATTGTACTTGATAATACTACTGCAAGTTATCTGCCAACCCATAAAGCCGTCAAATTGGTTCTATTTTTAGAAAATTAAGAAAACTGTATGTATACGAATTGCACTTGTTACGAAAAGTATACAGCCAAGACGCTGCAATAACGTGTGAAAACAATTGGCACAATATTTGCAATTTTAATACAACTGAGTTTACGAAAAAGGGGGATAAAGAATGCAGTCATTAGAAACAGTCTTTGTGGTTGGGGCGGGAGCTATGGGTCACGGTATTGCCCAGGTTTTTGCCGAAGCCGGCATGAAGACATTTATGCGGGATCTGAATGAAGACCTGGTGCAGAAAGGCATGGCAAAGATTAAGAAGAACCTGAGCAAGAAAGTAGCTAAAGGGAGGATGAGTGAGGAGCGGCAGAACGAAGTACTGGCCAAGTTGCATCCGGTAACAACATTGGAGGAGGTAGCGCAGGCTGATTTGGTTGTTGAGGCTGCGACAGAAAATGTCAGTATAAAGGAGAGTATCTTAAAGGAGTTAGACAGACTACTGAAAGCGGATGCAATCCTGGCGACCAATACTTCTTCCATTTCCATAACTAAACTTGCGGCCGTTACTTCGAGGCCTGAAGTATTTATCGGCACTCATTTTTTTAATCCGGTACAAACCATGCGGATAGTAGAGATAATTCCAGGTATTCAGACTTCAGAAGATACTCTCAACGCCGCTAAAAGAATTGTTGATGTGATTGGCAAGGAAACGGTAGTGGCCAAGGATTTCCCGGCATTTCTTTTGAATAGAATGCTGCTTCCGCTACTTAATGAAGCTTTTTATTGTTATATGGAGGGGCAAGGAACAGCTGAAGATATCGATAAGGGCATGAAAATGGCCATGGGCCATCCCATGGGCCCCTTGGAGTTATCAGATTTTATCGGGTTGGATACGTTGTTGTCCGTGTTTGAGGTGATGTATGAAGGTTATGGGGATCCTAAATATTTCCCATGCCCTATTCTTACCAAACTGGTTGAGGCGGGTCACTACGGGGTCAAGTCGGGCAAAGGGTTCTATGATCATACTAAATAAATAGAGGTGGGATAATCCGTGACATGTGTAAGTTTTGTTAAAGAAGGAAATCTAGGTATCATTGAAATTGACTATCCCAAGACCTTAAATAGTCTCTGCACCGAGGTGAGAGAGAGCCTCAAACTGGAGTTAACTGCAGCAGCGCAGTCTGACGTCAGGGTGATTGTCATAAAAGGAAACCAGCGTGCTTTTTCTACCGGTGGAGACTTGGGGGAACTTTCAAAGATTGGCGATCCGGTGGCAGCAAAGGAATATGTGGCGGATGTCCATACCTTAATAAGAAAAATCCACCAATCATCAAAGGTGACCATAGCTTTGGTGGAAGGCTATGCTGTTGGAGCGGGTCTTAGCTTGGCGGCTGCATGCGACATGATTTACGCCGCAGAAGGTGCAAAATTTGCGATTCCCTTTTTGAATGTTGGCTTGGTGCCCGATTGCGGGGCAAGTTACCTGGTGTCCAGGCTGATTGGCATTCAAAAAGCAAAAGAGCTGACTTTCTCGGGAGAAACCTTTGATTCTGCAGAAGCTTATAAGCTGGGGCTGGTGGCCAGGGTGCTTGCGAATGACACCGCGCTCGAGGAAGCAAAGCAGCTTGCCACCAAGATTGCAGCCAGGCCGGCAAAGGCACTGGCGCTGACAAAAGCTAATTTCGAATTAGCCGTTCAGGTGGGGCTAGAAGCTACACTGGATTTGGAGGAAGCCGGCCAGGCGGTATGTATTTTCGGCGCAGAACACGCTGAGGGTAGGACTGCATTTTTTGAAAAAAGAAAACCAAAATTTTAAGGAGGAATAAAAGATGAGTATCAGGACACCAGAGGAGTACCGCGATAGTCTGCGGCAGTTAAATACCGAGATTTGGGCGTTTGGCGAAAAAATTAGCGATGTTGTGGATCATCCGCTTTTTGTACCCCATGTCAATGCGGTAGCTGCCACCTATGAGTTTTCTTTAGACCCTACTACCGAAGATTTGATGCTGGCAGAATCTCACCTAACCAGCAAGAAGATTAGTCGTTTCAATCATATCCATCAAAGTGTCGAGGACTTACTGAAAAAAGTGAAGATGCTGCGCATGATAAATCAAAAGACTGCCTGCTGCATCCAGCGCTGTGCAGGAATGGATTCGCTGAATACTGGCCACATTGTCACCTATGATATTGACCAGAAGTACGGCACCAATTATCATGAGCGCTTTAACAAATATATACAAAAGGTTCAGGATGAGAACATTGTAGTTATCGGTGCGATGACCGATGTAAAGGGAAACCGGGCGCTTAAGCCCAGCAAACAAAAAGACCCGGACCTTTATCTGCATGTGGTAGAGGAAAGAGAAGACGGGATTGTAGTTAAAGGTGCCAAGGCTCACCTCACCGGGGTCACCGGGGCCCATGAAGTACTGGTATTCCCTACTGCAGCCCTTAAGGACGATGAAAAAGATTATGCGGTAGTTTTCTCAATGCCCGTGGATACTCCAGGGGTGACTTACATCTTTGGCAGACAGAGTAACGATACCAGAAAGACCGAGCAGGGTGAAATAGACAAAGGAAATGCTCAGTTTGCTACGGTTGGCGGCGAATGTATAGCTGTTTTTGATAATGTCTTCGTACCCTGGGAAAGTGTCTACATGCACGGAGAAACTGATTTCGCCGGCAAATTCGTGGAGATTTTTGCCGCATCCCACCGGCAAAACTATGGTGCCTGCAAGGGCGGCATTGCTGACGTGTTGATTGGCGCTACGTACTTGACCGCCAAATATAACGGTGTTGAAACTGCGTCCCACATCAAAGATAAATTAGTGGAAATGATCCACCTAGTGGAAACGCTGTATTCCGGTTCCATCGCCTGTTCTTCCGAAGGACACAAAACTGCGTCCGGCGCCTACTTGACCAATATTTTACTTGCCAACGTTACCAAACAAAATACTACCAGGCTTGTATACGAAATAGGCAGAATCGCTCAGGACATCGGCGGCGGCATCCTGGCTACCCAACCGGCGGAGGAGGACTTTAGACATCCGGAAATCGGCGGACTGATTGACAAGTATCTGGTCGGAGTGGATGGGGTTCCCACGGAAGCGCGCCTCAGGGTTCACCGGTTGATTGAATGTCTATCCAGTGGTACGGCGCTGGTAGAAGCGATGCACGGTGCGGGTTCGCCCCAGGCTCAGCGGGTATTTATGTTAAGACAGGGTAACCTGGGCTACAAGGAAAAATTGGCAACTAAGATTGCAGGTATTGATAGTTTGAAAAACTAATTTAATTGGGTGAGGGAGGATAGTCAATGGGTTTAGATGTGCAGATTGTCAGGGAAAGCCACTTTGAGAGAGAGGTATTAGTTTTCAAAGACCGCCCGCGTACTTTGTGGGAGACACTGGTGAACACTGAAAACAATTTTGCTCATAAAGAAGCTATCGTTTTTGGCAAGACCAGATTGACTTACAAAGGATTTACTCAGTTATGCAGAAATACGGCGGCGTTTTTGAGTCAAGAATGGGATGTTGAGCATGGGGATCGGATTGCATTATTTACCAATAATTGCATTGAGTTTTGCATTGGCGTCTATGCAGCGGCCAAATTAGGTGCGGTAGTGGTACCGGTTAATGCCAGATTTGGGTCGGCGGAAGTCAAATATGTACTTAGTAATTCGGAGACCAGCGTGTTGATTGCGGAACCGGAACTGTTGAAGGAAGTTGTCGAACCAATCATGCCGGAGTTACCGCTGTTGAAGCATGTGGTAGTTACATCGGATACTCGCGTCAATAATGCGGTGCCGTTTAAGCTGATGTCAAATTATTTGAATTTCGAGGAATCTGAAGTTAATGTTAATGAAGACGACGCTGCTTTTATCATGTATACTTCCGGGACAACGGGAATTCCTAAAGGGGCTGTGGGAACACATCTAAACATGATCCACAGCATGATGAACTATAACAATATCATGGAAACAACCCATGAAGAGCGAACTTTAATCTGTGTGCCGCTGTTCCACGTGACCGGTTTTATCGCCCAACTGCTGCATATAATCTATGCCGGCGGTACGGTGGTACTGATGACCAGGTACAAGACCGATTTATTTACTAAATTGATGGATGACGAAAGAATTAGTTATATCATAGTTGTCCCGACCATCTATGTGTTTCTGGTAAATTATATGAGAGCAAATCCAGAATATAAATTGCCAAAGTTCAAGATTGCTGCTTATGGTGGGGCGCCCATGGCTCCGGCTACCATCAAGGAACTGTCGGCACTACTTCCGGGAATTAGGTTGTTTAATGCTTATGGAGCAACGGAAACGTCGTCGGGACCAACCACATTGTTAACGCCGGATGTTGCTCTCAACATGAGCGAATCAGTGGGCAAACCGGTACCCGTTGCAGAGTGCAAAGTAGTGGATGAAACAGGTGAGGAAGTGCCTAGAGGTACTGCGGGTGAATTATGGATTAAGGGGCCCATCGTTATACCCGGATATTGGAAAAATAACGATGCGAATATTCAGAATTTTACGAATGGATATTGGCACTCTGGTGACATTGCCAAAATGGATGATGAATGCTATATCTACATCATGGACAGGAAGAAAGACATGATTAACAGAGGAGGTGAAAAGATATTCTCAGTGGAAGTTGAGGAAGTCCTGTACAGACATCCGAAAGTTCTCGAAGTCGCTATTGTAGGTGTTCCTGATGAGGTCTTCGGGGAGGAGGTAAAAGCGGTAATAGTTCCGAAACCGGACCAACAAGTGGATGATGAAGAAATTAGGGCATTCGTAGCGTCGAATTTAGCCGAATACAAAGTGCCGAAGTTCGTTGAGATACTTGCAGAGTTGCCTCGTAATCCTGGGGGAAAGGTTCTGAAAAGCCAACTAAGATACAAACCGTAAAGCACGTTTGATTGTAAATAAATTTTGGGAGGTATGTATAAGTGAAGAAAAAGTTATCTTGGGGCATTTTAATCCTGATGTTTATACTGGCCTTGGTAGCGGTAAGTGGTTGTGGCGGATCCTCGGATAAGCAGGTGAATACTGGTAAGCAAGAGACTACAGGTTCAACTGATGAAGGGCAGCCTGCTGAAGTGGAACCAATTGAGTTGCGGCTTTCGTCTGGATTGGGACAGGTTCACTTCTGGGTTGGCAACTATATGGACAATTTTGCTGATGAGATAGAAAAAGAAACGAATATTGAGTTTGACCGTTATTATGCAGGCGAATTGGTAAAGGTCGGCCGGGAATTGGACGCATTAAAGGGCGGCACTATTGATGTGGCTGCACCATTCCTTGCTCCTTACCATGAGGGATTATTCCCCTTAAGCGATGTGACGCAGCTGCCGCTTTTGAACAGTGATTCTACGATGGTGACTAAGGCTTTCCAAAAACTGATGGACAGCGATGTGGATTTGAAGGACGGCCAAAGTTTTTATGATTATGAATTTACCTCAAAAGGTCTTGTTGCCTGGCCGTTAGGAGCAACAGAGAAATATGCACTTTCTACCGCTGGTAAAGAGTTCAATACTATTAATGATTTCTCGGGAGTACCGATCCGGGCGGGCTCGACACTGGCAATGATGGCTGTGGAAAATCTAGGGCTCACCCCTGTGTACATGCCTTCCGCAGATGCTTATGAGGCAATAAGCAAAGGAACTCTGGATGGTCTGATTTCCTCCATTGGAGATTGGCAGTCATACGGTTTTCAAGAGCTGGTGGAATATACCATTGTCGGTATTAACATGGGACACTGGGAAAGTTACCTGACGCTGACCAAGGAAACTTGGGATGCGCTGCCTGCAGACGTTCAAGAAACGTGGGACAGGGTGGCAAGGGAGCAGGCGCTGAAGAACGCTAAGTACATTACCTCTTTGGATGTAGCGCAAATAGAAGAATCAAAGGCAAAGGGCGCGGTGTTCGAGGATATATCCGACCTTGACCCGGCTGTTCAGGGACATTTCACTCAAGCAGCTACCAAGACTTGGGAAAGATGGATAGCTGCGGTTGAAAAAGAAGGTCATCCCGCAGAAGCAGCTGCTAAGCTATGGGCGCAACTTATCTTGGAAGAGGGAGGCACCCTGCCGGACGGTGTAAGTGAGCTGCTGGGCTTATAAGAAGATAAACTTCTTAAGTGGCGGGGGCTGACATTTGGCCCCCGCACTTCCCTAATGTGCCGTATATTTGTCGTTGCCCATATAAATATAGATTCGGGGACGCAAATACTTAAGAACCAGAGTAAATTTCTAAAAAAGGGTGATAGCGCTTGAATGAAACCATTATTATTTCCATCTTCTTTATTTGGTTTGCTGCTTTTTTAACATTTGGGCAGAATGTAGCATCAGCACTTTTTGGGGCAGGACTCGTCGGCGTACTTCTATGGGAAGGCCCGCATATGTTCAAAGGAATTATTGGGCCGGATGTATTTTATACAGTATCTACTTATTCCCTATCTATCATTCCCCTTTATTTGCTCATGGCACAGTTTCTGATGCGGGGAAAAGTGGTAGAAGACCTGTTTTTAGTAGCGCACAAGTTGAGCGGAGGTAGTCGTTTTCTGTTAGGCTCCGGTACATTAGTGCTGGGCGGTGTTTTAGGTGCTGTGACAGGCTCCGGTGCTGCCGCAGCGGCAGCACTAGCTACACTGGCTTCCCCCGAACTGGAAAAGTACGGGTATAAGAAAGATTTTTCCATCGCGTTGACTGCGGTGGCAGGATCGTTATCGGCTATTATACCGCCAAGTATTATTATGATTATTTATGGTTCTTTAACCAACGTACCAATAGGTAATTTGTTTATGGGCGCGTTTATTCCCGGTGCTATTACTATCGCAGTGTTCATTATCTGTCTTTACGTATACAGCGAGTACTCCGGTAAAGTGCTGGTGCAAAGTGACGGGGCAGTTGAGCAGGAGACAGCCGCTACAGTTGAGACAGAAATTGGGGCGCAAAGTTTTTATGCGTTTATTTTTGTAATTATCTTGATGATAGCCATTTTCGGGGGTATTTATGGCGGGATAGTGACTGCGGGAGAAGCAGGTTCTCTCGGTGCTTTTGTTAGTCTGATAGGAATGCTGGTAATGCGCAGAATAGGTTTTGAAGATATCAAAGCTTCACTTACCGATGCAGTGAAGATTACAGCGATGATTATGGTGATAGTAATGGGAGCGCAAATCTTTGGCAGGTTTTTATCATTTTCCATGTTCCCCCGCCACTTACTTTCTTTTGTGGAGCCACTAATGGGTAATCCAACCCTGGTGTTAGGAATTATCCTGTTTGTCTTCTATCTTTTTGGCATGTTCCTTGAATCAGCTGCAGTAATGGTACTAATCATACCGGTTATTCTGCCGATATTAAAGGCGATGGAAACTGATTTCCTCTGGTTTGGTGTGATGGCGTCCTTTGTAATCTCTATTGGCTTGTTAACTCCGCCGGTAGGATTATCTGCTTATTCAGCAGCAGCAGCTACCAATTACCCGGTCGAAAGAATATTCCGCTATGCCATAGTTTTTGCATCAGTTGCTGCCGTTGTGGTGGTCACCTTAATGATTGCTTTTCCGGGTCTGATTACCTACTTGCCCAGTAAAATTAATTAGGAGGACTGTAAATGCGTAAAATCTCTCTTAATAAAATTGAAGAAAATATGGCTGCGTTTGGAAGTGGAATATGTTTAATGTTTATTATGATTTTTACCGTTATTTCGGTTTACGGGCGCTATGTTATGGGAGCGGATTTGATACCGGGCACCTATAACATGATTGAACGAATTTTCTTTCCTTTGCTAGTTTTGTGGGCTATTCCCATTGCCCATAAACAAGGAACGTTCCCTAGGCTGGACTTTGTTACGGAACGTTTTCCCGGCACTATACGCAGGCCGATAAATATCATTATATTTGGTGTAGAACTGCTCATATATGTAGTTGTCACCTGGTTTACTTTTAAGTATGCGATAGAAGCTTTTCGTATTGGACAGAAAATGAACATTGGCACTGTGCGATGGCCGGTTTACCCTATCCTGGCAATGGTGCCTTTGGCGATGGGCATGATGTCCTTCGAAATAGCTCTACTATTTGTTAAAAATTTTAAGAAGATTACAAGCTAATAACAATGCCCCCTTATTGTTAATCTAGCTTACAGACTTGCGAGGGAGGAATTGGTGATGAAAACAAAACTGACAGAACTATTAGCTATTAAATATCCAATTATTCAGGGTGCAATGGCATGGGTTTCAGAATCCGTCTTAACAAGCGCAGTGTCCAATGCCGGAGGGGCCGGAGTAATTGCAACGGGTGGCCGAGAGGTAAGCTGGGTGGGGGAAGAAATTAAAAAGACTAAAGAATTAACAAACCGGCCTTTTGGTGTCAACATGATGCTTAAAGATAAGCATATAGACGAATTAATTGAGGTAATTTGTGAAGAAAAAGTTGCTTTTGTCACCATGGGTGCCGGTAACCCCATACCCTATTTTGACCGTTTAAAAAGTGCAGGGATAAAGGTAATTCCGGTTATTCCCAATGTCAAATTAGCGAAAAGGGTGGAGGAAAACGGGGCAGATGCCATTGTCATCGAAGGCATGGAGGCCGGCGGGCATATTGGCGTATTGACAACCATGGCTCTAATGACCAATATCATTCCCCGGGTGAAAATTCCGGTAATTGCAGCGGGCGGTATTTCTGATGGGCGTGGAGTTGCTGCAGCCTTGGTGATGGGTGCAGCAGGAGTGCAGATGGGTTCGAGGTTCTTGCTCACTACCGAATGCCAGGCTCACCAGAAGATGAAGGATAGCATTATTAAAGCAACGGATACCGATTCGGAGGTCACCGGGTTTTCCAGAGGGCATGCGGTGCGGGGCCTGAGAAATAAGTTTACGCAAGAGTACCTGGAGCAGGAGCGTTCCGGTGCTGTGCAGGAAATTCTAGACAAATTGGCGACGGGAACCAACAGGCTTGGCGCATTGGTAGGCGATATCGAGAATGGTTCTGTCCAAGTTGGTCAGAGTTTAAATGTTCTTAATGAAATAAAAAGTGTTTCAGAGGTAGTTGAAGAGTTAATAGAGCAGACCAAAACAGCTCTGAACACAGCCAGTGTGCTGCTGGTTGAATAGTCTGCTTTAGTTGTACGAGTGCTGGGTTTTCGTCAAATCAAGCGGGGAGGGAAATAGCTAATGGAGGTAAAACTGAAGGAATTTGCCAAAAGCCAAGGAGTAGATATTGTCGGAATAGCGGAGCCCAGTGCCATTCCTGATTATTTTCCTGAGCGAAAATTGGAAGTGGTGCTACCCAATGTAAAGGCCGTTGTTGTTTTCGGGATCAGGATGCTGTGGGGCTCAATTAGTAATTCAAACTACCAGGTTGCCACGTCCCACACTAATGCAACCTACGAAGAGTTGCATGGTATAACCTACCGTATTGGGAGGTACATGGAGACTCTTGGCTATGATGCGGCCTCTATAGCGCCACACATCCCTGTTGAGATGTCTAAGGAGACAAAGGGGCTTTCGGGGGAAATATCGTTACGCCACGCTGCCGTAGGGGCGGGCCTGGGGGTGTTGGGTAAGAGCAGGCTATTGATAACTAAAGAGTTAGGCCCTCGGGTCAGGTTGGGCGCTGTGGTGACCAACGCTCCTTTGAAGGGAGACAAAGTGCTGTATTATAACCCGTGTGGACATTGTAAAGCCTGTATCAACAATTGTCCTTCCGGCGCTTTATCAGACAAAGGAACCAATGTGACCAAGTGCTTTTTACACCTGCAGCCGCATGGTTTGGGCAACTATGGTAAGTGGCTGAGAGAACTGGATGCAAGTGATTCGGAAAAGTGGGATAAAGCATTTAGCAGTACGGACTTTTGGAATTATTATCAAGCGCAAAGCCTAGGTATGTATTATAACTGTTTTAAATGCCTTACCAGCTGCCCGGTGGCTAGGCCGCGAGTATCGCAGTAATAAGGTTGCAACCGAGTTTTTTGGAGGAATTTTACTTTTTGTAAGGAGAAAGTTTGGTAGAGGAGGAAAAAATGATTAGGACCAGAGTTACGGACTTATTAGATATTCAATATCCCATTATTCAGGGTGGCATGCAGTGGCTGGCATGTGCTGAATTCGCCGCAGCGGTCTCTAATGCCGGCGGGTTAGGTGTTATTTCTGCTGCGATGCATCCTTCAAAAGAAGACTTATTAGAAGAGATAAGGAAAACTCGTGAGCTTACAAGCATGCCTTTTGGAGTAAATATTTCTATGCTGCCTACTGTAGGGCCTGGGGATATGACCCCGAAGTATGTTGAAGCAGTTATTGAAGCTAAAGTCCCGGTAGTGGAAACGGCGGGAAGAAGTCCTAAGGATTTTATTGGTGACTTAAAACAGGCAGGCGTAAAAATTATTCACAAAGTTCCTTCTGTCCGCTTTGCTAAAAAGGCGGCTGAAATCGGTGTTGATATGGTAACTGTAGTCGGTTTTGAGTGCGGCGGTCATCCCGGCTTGGATGATGTGCCTACGGCCTTGATTGTCAATAAAGCCTCTCGGGCTGTGGATATCCCGGTGTTAGCAGGGGGTGGGATAGTTGACGGCAGGGGTTTGTTGTCTGCACTTAGCCTTGGCGCTGAAGGCGTAGTCTTGGGTACAAGGTTTGTGGCGACCCAGGAGTGCACCGCGCATCCGGCTTTTAAGGAATGGGTGGTAAATGCCCAAGAAACTGATACCATAATCATTGAGCGATCCATTCGCAATCCGATGCGAGCGATGAAAAACCGTGCTGCTTATCAAGTGCTGGGTATGGAAACCCACGGAGCAACTCTGAAACAGTTATTAGCCATTATTAGCGGTAAAGTAGGAAAGAAGGCTTTGTTTGAGGGTGACATTGAGAATTCTACTTTTGCTATCGGCCAGGCAGTAGGTTTAATTAACGAGATTGAAACAGTAGAGGATGTAGTGAAGGGAATTATCAGTGAGGCGGAGGATTTATACCGCTACCGGTTGGCAGCAGTATTTGGCTAGCATTGGCCTTATATTCTAACCAAATATCATAGAAAGGAATGTTTTTAATGGGGAAATTAGTAAAACTTGTTATTAAGGACAAAATTGCGGAAGTAACTATTGATAATCCGCCGGTTAACGCTCTAAATGCGCAGGTCATTCAAGAATTAGATGAAACTGTGGAGGTAATTAAGGGGGAAGAGGTCGGAGCAGTCATTATTACAGGAGCAGGCGAGAAAGCTTTTGTGGCCGGGGCGGATATTTCTCAATTTCCCTCGCTCAACTCCGACACAGGTAAAAAGATGGTACAGACGGGGCAAAGAGTGTTTGACAAGATTGCCGCCCTGCCGATTCCGGTAATAGGGGCCATCGACGGTTTTGCCCTTGGGGGAGGCTGCGAACTCGCACTAGTATGTGATATTCGTATTGCCTCCGAAAAGGCGCGGCTGGGCCTGCCGGAAGTGAACTTAGCCATCATTCCCGGATATGGCGGCACCCAACGGTTGGCCCGGTTGATTGGTGAGGGTAAAGCGAAAGAACTTATTTTCACTGCGGATGCGGTCATGGCCCAGGAGGCACTGCAAATAGGCCTGGTAGAACGCGTCGTTCCAGCAGGTGAGACTGTAAATGCCGCCCGTGAAATGGCCCAAAAGATATTATCCAAAGGCCCCTTAGCAATTAGAAAGGCCAAGCAGGCTATTGACGAAGGCTTAAAAGGTTCATTGCGTGATGGCTTGGATATAGAAGCCGATCTGGTCGGAGAGCTGTTTGCGACAGAAGACTTAAAAGAGGGCGCTACTGCCTTCCTCAAAAAAAGAAAACCCAACTACAAGGGCCTGTAGCACAGGGACGGTTCGAGACCAGTGAAAAACCAACGTTTTTTTTCCGTGTTTTTTATGAATTGGTTAAATATCTCATTCGACTTTCAATAATCATATATTTGTTTAAAAATCCAGTAAATGAAGAGGATACTTTTGCTGATATCCTCTTTATATTTACTGCGATGGCTGCTAGTTTTGATTGTTTGGAAACACTTAATAGACCATATCCCCTAGCTCGAGACAGGCCATGAAATCTTTTAAGCTCCGTATTTTTTTCTTCAATGGATGCTCTTTTTTTATATTTTTCCTTGAACTCATCTGTTTTCTGGTATTGAGATATTTCATAGAATTCTGAAGTGTTCAATCCTACGCTAATGATTCTTCTCGCACTTTTTTGGCACAGTCATCATGTAAAGGACAGGTCTTACACGTTCGAAATAGTATTTGTAGCCTTCACGTACTCCTCCTTCTTTCCTTTTGTTTCTAAAATACTTCTTTCGGTCGGTCGTGTTCCCTTGGCTACATTGCCATTCATCAGAATCTTTATTATAGGTAAATTCACTTTCATCTAGTCTATAAACAGTGGAACCCACGGGTATGTATGCACTTGCTTTGGTTTCTTTGATATCATCTAGTATTGATTTTCTAAAATAGGCTTTATCTCCATAGACTTCCCGAAGCTTTATTCCACACTTCGTTGTTTCAGTTAACATTTCTTTGAGAGCATGCTTTTTCGCCTATGATTATATCACGTGCAAAGAAAGATATATTCTATTTATTATAAAGCCAGATCTCCACCTACCCTTCTAATTTTTGGTTTAGACATAACTACCAAAATAATCAGGAGGTCTTTCCATCGAATCAATGTCCGGAATACTAAAAATAGAGCATCTACCAATGGCCCGAATTCGGGGATAACTTCCCAGTGATTGTTTTGCATTAAGTTTGACGCACTGGTCCTTTCCTAATATAGGATCATAGATTTTTCTAAATAATACCGTGTTACGTTTGGCTTTTGCAACCCAGTCAAAATTTTTTTCCATAAGCCATTTCAAGAACTTAAAGAATACCGTTCCGGCACTTATGTGTTTATAACATGTAAGTGCTTTTTTTATTTTATACCGACTAGAAAGTATAAGTTCTGAGGAGGTACAAATTCAACTAAGCTTACTGACCTGTAGCGCGCCGTTGGACATAGGTTGACAGCCAGCAGATAAAAGATCTGAATAAGCTAAAGCTAATCAGATAAACTAAGTTGGTTTTGATTGTTCTAGCAAAGCGTAAAATGAATAAATCTATTACAGCAGATTTAATTGAGGTGGCAAAGTTGAGGATATCAATATTGATGTCTAAAAACTGGAAGATACTTATGGGAGTTATGCTGATGTTGCTCTTGGCCGGTATTGGGGGTTGCCTAGCGCAAAGAGTTATCTATGGAGTGAAGCCAGGCGTTACTGTCGAGGGTCTCAATGTGGGGGGCTATCTGCCCCCCGAAGTAACACGTTTAGTAACTCACTTAGCGATAGAAAAAAATCGACCGCCAAAAAATGCTGTTATGATGGACAATGGCGAAATTGTCAAGGAAGTACAGGGTGTGGAGGTAGACATAGAGCAGTCTAAGAGAAAAATCATGTCAGCTAAACGGAGAGAACAGATAACCTTAGTGGTAAGACAGGTGCAACCGGAAATAACTGTAGATTTAATAAAACGATTGGATGAAACTCTGGGAACATATACAACATTTGTATCGGGCACCACAAATAGACTCACCAATATTACCTTGGCTGCGAAAAAATTAAATTTTACTATCGTTCCAGCGCAAAGTCTTTTCTCCTTTAACGCATCTATAGGGCCGCGCACCGTTGAAAAAGGTTACAAGGCTGCACCTATAATAATTGGCGAAGGCCACGGTATGGATGCCGGGGGAGGTGTTTGTCAAGTATCCAGTACTTTATATAATGCTACAATGGCAGCTAAATTAAAAATCGTGGAAAGACATCCCCACAGTAAAAAGGTTTATTATGTACCGGTAGGTCGGGATGCGGCCATTAGTTTCCCGGGACTCGACTTTAAATTTTATAATAAATTCCAAGAGCCAGTAATTATTAGGTCCCGAATCGAGGGTAGAGTATTAACTATATGGATTTCAGGCACATCAGAGCTTAAAAAACAAATTCAGGGGAGTGAGTAATGAATGCAGGTAATTTTTTTACCAAAGCGTAAAATCTTAATCTGGGGGTTAATTACTGCAACTTTAATTTTATTAATTTTGTGGCTAAGTTTATGGCAGCAAATTACGTCAGTGCCTACTATTACTGAACCCATTTATCAAGGTATGGATACAGAGAAACAAATATCGCTTACCTTTAATGTTGATTGGGGACAGGAATTTCTATCGGAAATGTTGGATGCACTAGAGAAGAATGAAGCAAAGGCTACATTTTATCTTACCGGAAGATGGGCCGAAAAATTTCCAAATGATGCGATGGATATTTCCCGGGCCGGCCACGAAATCGGAAACCATGGTTTGAAACACAATAGCCCTAATGCCATGAGTCTAGAACAAAACCGGCAGGATATAAAGGAAGCAGAAAAAATAATTGAGCAAGTAACCGGGAAGAAAACTACCCTTTTTGCACCGGCCTCAGGTGAACGAAATGATCATGTTTTGAAGGCGGCAGAAAGTCTTGGGTATACCACCATACTTTGGAGTATTGATACGGTAGATTGGCGAAGGGATAAAAGCCCTGACCAAATTGTTAGCAAAGTAGTAGACAAGGCGCATAATGGGGCCATAGTTTTGATGCATCCCACTGAAGCCACAGCTAAGGCGCTTCCTGGTATGATAAACGAATTGAAGAATGAGGGCTATAAGATAGTACCGGTAAGTAAAATTTTATCAGACAATAATTAAAAAATGTTTTCATTAAATAACTAACCAACCGCCAAGGCATAATAAAATGCTGAAAGGGCGGTGTTTTTATGTTAAGAAAAGTAATTTTTAGTTTTTTGTTGAGCTGCGTATTATTGGCTAATCCCCAGCCGTTGTGGGGTAAACCATCAATAACTGCTACTAATGCAGTACTAATTGAAGCGGAAAGCGGTAAGATACTTTATAATAAAGATGCTTTTCAGCCTAAACCACCCGCTAGCACTACAAAAATCTTAACGGCTTTGTTAGCTTTAGAATTAACAAACGCAGAAGATATAGTAACAGTTAGTGAAAACGCCGCATCCACAGGTGAAGCGTCAATTCATCTTATCGCGGGCGAGAAGTTAACAGTCGAACAACTGACAAAAGGGGCTATGATTAAATCCGGCAACGACGCGGCGGTTGCTCTTGCAGAGCATGTTGCTGGTAATGTAGAACTATTCTCTTTATTGATGAATCAAAAGGCAAGATTATTAGGGGCCAGTCACAGTAACTTTGTGAACCCTAATGGACTTCCAGACGAAAGGCACCTATCCACTGCATATGATTTAGCTGTTATAGCCAAATACGCGCTCAGCAAGAAAATGTTTGCTGATGTAGTGGATGAAAAGCATGAAACAATTCCATTCAATGGACAAGGAAAAAGGTACTTGCGAAATACCAATCAATTACTGTGGAAATATGCTGGTGCAAACGGTGTAAAGACCGGTACAACCAGAGCTGCGGGCAGTTGTTTGGTTGCTTCAGCAAAGCGAAATAATCTCCAACTGGTTTCGGTCGTTCTAAAAAGCGGCGATCGGTATGGTGATAGCATACGATTGTTGGATTACGGTTTTGAAAATTTCGCTGTCCAATATATACCAAAACATACTGTTTGGGGGCAGGTTTCTATTGTTGATAATGAAGGCACTAAAACTATTCCGGCTAAAACCGCAAAACCTTTGGTCTTAGTCTACCCCAGCAGTCAAAGTAATCTGGTGGAACGTCGATTAGAATTAGATAGAACTGCGTCCCCGTTTGACCAATACCTTCAGGTCGGGAAACTATCCCTTTATATCGACAAAGAGAAAAAAGCATCCGTTCCTTTAATGATTTCCCTGCCCGCAAGTTAAGTAAATTAATCAACGAAGTAATGAAACTACTGGACTGTCTGGGAAATTTTAGTTACGGATAATTTCCCATAAATAAGGGGTTAACTAGGTCAATTCCTAGTTACTTTTTTTATCCTTGGAAAGTATATAAATTTTCGATGGTATTATTACTACTAAAGGCCATAGCGATAGGTGTAAAGTCATTGGAACTAAAACAGCAAAATTCCTTGTTACACGCCGGCGCCGTTGGGCACTTTGCACAATTAGAATGAACAAGAACTTAAGCCGGGAGTTTACATTATGAAACTATAACTATGTTTTTAATCAAGTTTTCTTTTAGAATTTTAAAGGAAATCACACTGATATTCCCGAATTTTTATTAATATTGTAAAGGAGGTACAACATGTATCGAAAGCAGGAACTGGCCAATGGAGTTAGGGTGGTCACTGAGGAGATACCTTCAGTTCACTCGGCAGCTGTAGGCATTTGGATAGGTTGTGGTTCACGGGATGAGAGCGAGCAGCAGTTAGGGTTGTCTCACTTCTTGGAACATATGTTTTTTAAAGGGACCAAAAATAGAACCGCTAAACAAATTGCTGAACAACTAGACGCTGTTGGCGGTCACCTCAATGCATTTACTACCAAAGAGTATACTTGTCTTTATGCAAAGGTAGTAGCCGAACACTTAGGACTTGCTATTGAGGTTCTTAGTGATATGTATTTTAACAGTCTATTTGCTGAGCTGGATTTGGCCAAAGAAAAAAAGGTGGTTTTGGAAGAAATCAAAATGTATGAGGACTCTCCGGACGAATTGGTTCACGACCTTTTTTCGGAAACGGTTTGGCAGGATCATCCTCTAGGAAGACCGATATTAGGCTCAGCAGAATCGGTCTCAAGTTTGGGCAAAGATCAGGTAATTGAGTATTTGTATAAGCAATATGTTCCAGAAAACACGGTTTTAGCGGTGGCCGGAAATATAAAACATCATGAAGTGGTTAATCGGTTAGATGATGTATTTGGACAGTTTAGGCGTAATGGTGGTAAACGCCTAATGAGTCCTGCGGTTTTCCAGGCCCGCAGCAGGAACTTTGCTAAAGACACTGAGCAGTTGCAAATTTGTCTGGGCGTACCTGGTTTATCCCAAGATGATAAGGACATTTACGCTCTTTATGCGCTGAACAATATGTTGGGCGGCGGACTAAGCTCGCGCTTATTTCAGGAAATAAGAGAGGAACGTGGTTTAGCATACTCCATTTATTCTTACCACACCAGTTACAGTGACACAGGTTTATTTACCATATATGCTGGGACAAGTCCGGAGAACTATCAGGAATTAATAGAGGTTATCCTTAAGGAAATCTACTCATTTAAGAATAAGGGTGTAACTGAAGTGGAATTGCAGAGAACCAAGGACCAAATTAAAGGCAACCTACTTTTGGGTATGGAAAATGTTTCCAGTCGCATGAGCCGGCTGGGAAAAACCGAATTGTCTTTTGATAGAGTCGTGACAGCAGAAGAAATTGTAAAAGAGATTAATACGGTTACTAGACAGGATATCCACATGGTAGCAGAACGATTGTTTAATAGGGCGTCATTTTCCTCTACTACTATTGGACAGACCAATAATGAACTATTATGGCCTCAGTTATTAGCGAATTCTGGATTATAGGAGGAAGAGATCGATGGATTTTTTATTTAAGGAAAACAGTCTTCATGATTTATTGGTTAAAGTAAATGCCGGACAACGCTTAACCAGGCAGGACGGTATCCGTTTAATGCAAAGTAATGATTTGTTAACTTTAGGCTATATGGCCAACATGGTGAGAGAAAAAATTAATGGCGATAATGCTTACTTTATTGTTAACCGACATATCAATCATACCAATATATGCGTCAATTTATGTCCGCTTTGTGCGTTCGGTGTTGAAGCGGATAAGCCGAATGCATATCTTATGGATATGGAAGAAATCCGAAGAAAATCTTTGGAAGTCAAAGACTCCGGGGTAACTGAAATCCATTTGGTTGGCGGGCTTCACCCCGACATGCCTTATCAATATTATTTGGATATGATAAAAACTGTGCGAAAGTGTTTACCTGACGTTCATATTCAGGCGTTTACAGCAGTGGAAATAGATTATCTCTGCCAACTGTCCGAGAAATCAGTGTCGGAAGTTTTTGACGATTTAAAAGAAGTTGGTTTGGGTTCGATGCCAGGTGGCGGAGCCGAAATATTTGCTAAAAGGGTCCGAGAAAAAATTTGCGACAAGAAAATCAGCGGCGAACGGTGGCTGAATGTGATGAAGGCCGCACATGATGCAGGCTTAAAATCTAACGCAACAATGCTTTATGGACATGTTGAAACATACGAGGAACGTATTGACCATATGATTCAGCTGCGAGAATTACAGGATCAAACCGGTGGCTTTCAATCATTTATTCCGCTTGCTTTTCATCCCGCACATACTCGGTTAGAACAGCCTATCAAAAGTAGAACTACTGGATTTGAAGACTTAAAAGTTCTTGCTGTCTCGCGTCTAATGTTGGACAACTTTGACCATATAAAAGCATTTTGGATCATGGTTGGTGCAAAACTGGCACAGATATCTCTATCTTTTGGTGTGGATGACATCGATGGTACAGTCGTCGAAGAAAAGATTACCCAGGCAGCCGGAGGAGAAGCAGGACAGGCCCTTACTAAAAAAGAACTGGTAAATATGATAAAAGCTGCTGGGAGACGGCCTGTTGAGCGCGATACCCTTTATAATGTAGTCAGGGAGAGTTTCTAATGGATGCAAGAATTCGGCTGGGAAGAATAAATTACCTCAACTGTCTTCCTGTTTATTACGGGATTGAAAAAGGAATAGTGCCAATTAATGTCGATTTATTCCACGGACCGCCGACAAAATTGAACAAAATGTTTATTGACGGCAAGTTAGATATTACTCCTATATCATCTATTGAATATGCGCGTAACTCCGAAAAAAGCCTAATTCTTCCCAATATGTCTATCAGTGCTGACGGGCGGGTGACGAGTATCTTACTTATCAGTAAGTTACCAGCGGAAAAGTTAGACGGAAAGACTCTTACTATGACGAAATCTTCAGCTACTTCGGTGGTATTATTAAAAATTCTTTTGGCAAAATATTGGCGCGTGAAGCCTCGGTTGTTAACACGAGAACCTGATTTATCGTCAATGCTTACCCAGGGGGATGCAGCATTATTAATAGGAGATGATGCTTTAAGAGAATCTCGGAATGTAAAGGAATTTTACGTTTATGATTTGGGTGAGGTCTGGAAAAATTATACCGGTCTGCCAATGGTTTTTGCTTTATGGGTAATACGTAATTCTTATAGTGCTGACCCTCAGGGTTTGGCAAATGTTGCGGGTGCCTTCTTAAAGTCTAAAGCTTGGGGCGTAGAAAACATGGAGACACTAATTAATGAAGCTGAGCAAACTCATCATTTACCCAGAGACTTAATTTCGGAGCATTTTGCACATATAAAACACCAATTGAATGATTACTACCAAACAGCATTGCTGCGCTATTATAAAGAGGCTGCAGATATTGATTTGTTAAAGCATGTACCCGAACTAAAAATTTGGGGTGATAATCTTGTCGGTTGAAGCTATTTTTAAAAAAGCCGTATCGGGTGAGAGGGTTTCTGAGTCTGAGGCTGTGAAATTGTTTAATAAGGCAGAGTTACTACCACTAGGTAAGGTAGCTTTGGAGATAAGAAACAAAATCAAACCGGAGCCCATTGTTTCTTTTGTGATTGATAGAAATATTAACTACACCAACATTTGTTTAGTTGGATGTCGGTTTTGTGCATTTTATCGGGGTGAAAATCATAACGAGGGTTATGTAATTACTGAACAGCAATTATTTGAAAAGATTCAGGAAACCATTGACCATGGAGGAACTCAAATTTTAATGCAGGGCGGTCTCAATCCTCATCTCAAGTTCAATGATATTTTGCAAATGCTTCAGAATATCAAAAACAATTTTGATATACACATTCACTCATTCTCGCCGCCGGAAGTTGTACATTTTTCACAACAAGCTGGGTTAACTATAAAAGAAACTCTAGAAAGATTACGCTCAGCTGGATTAGATTCGCTTCCAGGTGGTGGAGCAGAGATATTGGTGGACCGGGTTAGGAAATATATTAGTCCCAGAAAGATATCATGGAAACAGTGGATGAATGTAATGGATGAAGCTCATCAGTTAGGTATGAAGACAACAGCGACCATGATGTTTGGCAGCGTAGAAACTATAGAAGAAAGAGTAAAGCACATGATTCATGTACGGGACCAGCAGGATAAGACTGGCGGCTTTACCGCGTTTATTCCTTGGAGTTTTCAGCCAAGCAATACCGCATTAGGTGGATTATCTGCCACTGGACATGATTATCTTAAGACGCTGGCTATCGCCAGGATAGTATTGGACAATGTACCGAATATTCAGGCCTCCTGGGTTACTCAGGGAGCTAAAATGGCACAGGTCTCGCTTTTTTTTGGAGCCAACGATTTCGGCGGCACTATGTTTGAAGAAAACGTAGTGCGGGCAGCGGGTGTATCTCATCGGGTGCCTCTGGATGAAATAATTCATTGTATTAAAGATGCGGGATATAATGCTGTGCAGAGACGCACTGATTATAGTTTCATTAAAGCTTACTAATGTGAATACGTTTAGTTTTGCTAAAATTCGGGGTTTTAAGACATATCCTCGCTTATAGAAGTGGGGTCCTTAAAATCAGATAATAGGAGATGTTTTACTAATGTCTATTACTCTGCCTGTTTACCGATTGTCGCATGGACAGGGGTTACCGCTGCCGGAGTATATGACCGCTGATTCGGCGGGAATGGATATTCACGCGGCCTGCGACGATAAAATCACTATTAATCCCCAAGATATCATCTTAATGCCCACCGGTATTGTCATTATGCTTCCCCATGGATATGAGGCCCAAGTGCGTCCTCGTAGCGGCTTGGCCCTAAAGAAGGGTATAACCCTTGTTAATTCACCGGGTACCATCGATGCGGACTATCGAGGAGAAGTGAAATTAATTATGACAAACTTAAGTAAAACACCGGCGGTAATTAAAAGGGGCCAGAGAGTGGCCCAGTTAGTAGTTTGCCCCATTACAAAAGTAAAACCGGTGGAAGTATCGTCAGTTGACTGCGACACAAAAAGAGGGAATGGTGGTTTTGGGCATACAGGTGTTTAAGCGGTGATTCTGCACTTATAAATAGCTAAAATAGAAACATATAAATAATCCCTGTGCAAAGTTTGGTATACCTTGACCCGTCCAATCATAATAATAGATTGGGAGGAGATAGATTTGCTAGCGGGGATTATTTTTTTATCCATTTTATCGATTTTAACTCTTCTTGCTGCAAGGGAAAAGCAGCGATTGCGTAATTTAATTAGTCGCAATCTATCGGATGATACCATAGATTCCCCTTTTTCCAAAGCTTTAACTGATTTGGTAGGCATTGCCGGGGGGATTTATTTATCTTTAATTATGCTGATTACGTTTCTAGGCATACATATTCCTGAAAAGGTCGCACTATTTGGCATTGATATTGATCCTATTGCTGTAGTTGCAGTACTAATGACACTGCTTCAACCATTAGCATTACGTTTATGGTATTACCAAAAGCTATCGGGAAAGTGAGGGGTTACTATGCTTTTAAGTGAATTGGTGGGTAAGGAGATTGTAAACATTTATAATGGTGTCAGGCTGGGGGTAGTAGGTGAATCGGATCTGGTAATAGATGACCACAGTGGCGAAATTGAATCGATCATTCTTCCCAGCAAAGGTAATATGATTAATTTTTGGACAGAAAAATCTCAGCTGATCATTCCCTGGCATGCTGTAAAGAAAATTGGCAGTCAGGTAATCATTGTGGAGTTAGATGACTCTCATGGAGTAATGCATCGCTATTCTGTTTAATTGACAATAATTACTTATTATGTTAACATATAAAAAATTCTATATATGTACCTCATCTCTTTCGGGGTGAGGTAGAGGAGCGGTGAGTCATCAGTAATCCAGGTTAGCGGAGGGTTACCATGAACTTGGATGAAAGGGGCCATCGCCGAAGTCTCTATTGGGTGACCCCCCAATGGGGCTGGGGTTATGCCGAACAGGTATAACACTGTCACCAACGGATATCCCGACCGGTGGTGGAGAACTATCTCGCGAAGGGGAAGAGAGGGGTGAAACTATGTAGTTTTACTGCTGGGGATTCCTTCAGCAGTTTTTTTGTATCTGTCAGACGCCATGCCGCCGGGCACTGAAAATTTATAATTTCGGGGTAGAAATCACTTGTACACGTATGAGTAAAAATTAAGTTCTTTTATATTTTGTTCTGGCAGGATCGATGGTTTTCTATGAGAGAGAGATTGAGAAAGGGGGTAATGAAAATTACTAAAGTTGTACTCACTGGGGCTAACGGCCAAATGGGGCAGGCAATGCTAAAGGTATTGGATAATGAATCTGACATCGAGGTTGTGGGCGCAGTGGACGTTAACGGCGGAATGCCTCTTAATAAAGTATTAGGTAATGATAATCCCTTAAAAGTTGAAGTTAGCTTAGCTGAGGTCCTAGCAAATACCCAGCCCGATGTTTTAGTGGATTTCACTAACGCAAGGGCGGCAGTGGAAAATGCATCTGAGGCTCTGAAAAGGGGTGTGCGCCCTGTAATTGGGTCGACTGGTTTAAATACAGAGCAGGTGTCTCTATTACATAGCTTATGCGAAGAAAATCGCTGCGGCGCACTTGTGGCACCAAATTTTGCTTTAGGAGCTATTTTAATGATGCGCTTTGCTGTAGAATGCAGTAAGTATTTTCCTGACTGTGAAATAGTTGAACTTCATCATGATAAAAAAATAGATGCTCCATCGGGTACTGCAGCAGCAACGGCTAGAATGATAAGTGAATCCCGTACTGCAGCCAACTCACCGGTTGAGCATCGTGAGAAAACATTAGGTGTGCGTGGTGGAGAAATATTTGGTGTTCCAGTTCATAGCATCCGGCTGCCCGGCTTAGTTGCTCACCAAGAAGTGATTTTCGGCGGAGAAGGTGAGACGCTGACCATTAGACACGATTCGCTGAACAGAAGTTCGTTTGGCGCGGGCCTAGTGTTAGCGGTAAGGAAAGTTTTAAATCTTGATAGGATGGTGATTGGACTAGAAAATTTATTATAACACCTCACAATCAAATAAGTGACAAGCACCAAAGCCATGGCAAGACATATAGTGATACTACATTACCAATGGAACAATGGGAGGGAAGATAGTGTCTCACATTCTTGCGGGCAAATCCATCGTAGTATTAGGTGGAGACCGGCGTCAGCTGTTTCTGATGGAGAATTTGGTTCGAAAAGGAATAATGGTTACAGCTGTAGGTTTTTCCAAGGAATTGTTGCCGAAGGGGGTAGACTTTTCAACGGAAATAAACTCTGTCTTGGAACACGCCTCCGCTATCATACTACCGATGCCGGGAATTGATAATCATGGTCAGATCAAAGTAGCCTTCAGCGAGAAACCACTTCGTTTAACTCATGAAAATCTTCGAAACATCCCAAAGAATGTTCCTGTCTTAGTGGGAGCAGCTAACGAGCAGCTAAAACAATGGTCAAAGGATTATGGATTTAAGCTGATTGAAATTGCTAATGATGATCAGTTGGCAATATTAAATTCTATTCCAACTGCTGAAGGTGCCCTAGCATTGGCTATGAACGAATCGCCGATAACTTTGCATGGCAGTTTCGTAATAATATTTGGGTTTGGCAGGGTTGGTGTTACTTTGGCTCGGTTGTCAAAGTCAATGGGAGCAGATACATGGGTAGCGGCGCGAAAACCATCGGCTTTGGCAAGAGCTAGCGAAATGGGTTGCGGCCAAATTCTAATGGCGGAGATGGACACTATTCTTTCTCGGGCAGATTTTATATTTAACACGGTTCCTCAGTTAGTGTTAGGGCAAAAGGCAATAGACTATTTGCCACCTTCCGCCGTAATAATTGATTTAGCCAGTGCTCCTGGTGGCGTCGATTTTCAATATGCCCAGGAGGTAGGAATCAAAGCTCTTCTTGTACCTGGCCTGCCTGGTAAGGTTGCTCCCAAGACTGCTGGTGAAATGCTGGCTCGTGTTATCCCCAGAATTCTTTCCGAAACTCTCCCATAAACTTTGGAGGTGCTTGTCACATGACCTTAAAAGGGAAAAACGTAGGTTTTGCATTTACAGGTTCACACTGTACCATGGATAAAGTTATGCCATATTTGAAAGGCATTGTAATTGAAGGCGCTGAGGTATTTCCAATATTTTCAACAGCGGTTTGTCAAACTGATACCCGTTTTGGTGATGCAAAGAAATGGCTTGCTCAAGTCGAGTCAATCACCGGCAGAACGCCGATTAGTACTATAGTGGAGGCCGAACCCATCGGTCCGCAAGGGTTTTTAGACGTGATGGTAATTGCTCCCTGCACCGGTAATACTTTGGCTAAATTAACCAACGGCATTACTGACGGAGCTGTATTGATGGCTGCCAAAGCGCACTTGAGAAATAAAAAGCCATTGGTTCTGGCAATCTCAACTAATGACGGGTTAGGTTTTAATGCTAAAAATATAGGTATCGCTATCAATACGGCCCATATCTATTTAGTTCCTTTTGGTCAGGATAACCCTGAGGAAAAAAGCAATTCCCTAGTAGCCATGATGCAGCATTTGCCCGAAACTATCGAACAGGCTTTATCAGGGAAACAAATTCAACCTATGCTAATTCAGTATAAATAATTGGAACGAACTTGCGGTAACTGTAAACGACGGTTCTTGTTCCATATCATGTAATAGGGTACACTTTAATTAATAATATCCTAGAACTGTAAAGGGGGATGTAACATTGAAACAATACAATGTCGCAATCGTTGGTACAGGTGCTGTCGGCCAGGCATTGATGGATGTCTTATCAGAACGGCGTTTTCCTATTGGTAAACTGAAACTGCTGGCTACCAGTCGTTCTGCTGGTAAGCAAGTGAAATTTAATAATGAAATTCTAACAATTGAGGAAACAAAGCCTGATTCTTTCCAAGGAGTAGATATTGCGCTTTTTGCCGGCGGATCGGCAAGTAAGGAATTTGCTCAGGATGCTGTTAAGGCCGGTGCTATAGTAATAGATAACAGTAATAATTTCCGGATGGACCCTAGCGTTCCGCTGGTAGTGCCGGAAGTTAACCCGGAAGATGTCAAATGGCATAATGGTATCATTGCTAATCCCAATTGTTCCACCATCCAAATGGCGGTCGTTTTGAAGCCTTTACACGACGCGGCCGGAATTAGTAGAGTTGTTGTATCTACCTATCAGGCGGTTTCAGGAGCAGGGGCCGAAGCGATCGAAGAATTGAGGGAACAATCTCGTGATATATTGGCGGGGAAGGAAGCGAATCCCCAGGTGTTTCCGCATCAGATCGCCTTTAATGTAATCCCTCATTTGGATGTGTTTTTAGAGAACGATTATACAAAAGAAGAAATGAAGATGGTGAACGAGACTAAGAAAATTCTTGGAGATGACACTGTTGCTGTTACTGCAACTACAGTCAGAGCCCCGGTGGTAAATGGTCATTCGGAAGCGATTAATGTTCAATTAAAAAATGAACTTCTTCCTGATGATGCCCGGAAATTACTTGCTAAGTCACCGGGAATCTTAGTTATAGATACACCAAAAAACAACGAATACCCGCTGCCTGTAGCTGCTAACGGCAGGGATGAAGTTTTTGTTGGTAGAATTCGGCGGGATGAAACAGTGGAATTTGGTTTAAATTTGTGGGTTGTGGCTGATAATTTGCGTAAAGGCGCGGCTACAAATGCGGTACAAATAGCGGAGCTATTAACTAAAGGGATGTTATGATTGATGATCTTTTTTATGAGGTGAGTTATGAAAGTTATTGTACAGAAGTTCGGGGGCACATCTATGGCTACCGGAGACTCACGGCGAGAAGTTATCAAAAAGATTAGTCAGGTGAAAAAAGATGGCTGCCAAGTGGTTGTGGTGGTTTCTGCTATGGGAAGAACTGGCGACCCTTACGCCACAGATACTTTAGTTGATCTCGTGAGAAAGACAAATAGCGGCCTGAATAAAAGAGATTTGGATTTAATCATGTCTTGTGGTGAAATCATTTCCGGCGTGGTATTGGTGGCAGAATTGGAACGGGCGGGGTTTCCTGCAGTCTGTCTCACAGGCCCTCAGGCGGGAATAGTTACCGATGGTAATCATGGAAATGCACGTGTTTTGGAAGTAGACCCTCATGAGGTACAAAAGTTTTTGCAAGAGGGGCGTATCGTGGTGGTAACCGGCTTTCAGGGGAAAGATGCAGATGGTTTGGTGACCACCTTGGGTCGTGGCGGTAGCGATACTACGGCCGCTGCTTTGGGAGTTTCGCTTGGGGCAGAGGTGGTAGAGATTTATACTGATGTTGACGGGGTAAAAACTGCTGACCCGCGTATGGTTGGGGACGCCCGTACACTTGAGCGGGTAACCTATAATGAATTATGTCAATTGGCCCACGAAGGGGCCAAGGTGATTCACCCGCGAGCGGTGGAAATTGCCATGCAGAAGGGAATTCCCCTAAGGGTTAGAAATACCTTTACCGACAATCCAGGTACATTGGTTGCCGCAGGCGATACCAATTATGAAAATTCGACGAAAATTCGGGATAATTTGATTACCGGTATTACTTATATTTCAAATATTAGCCAAATTAGGGTGCCATTAGTTAAAGAAGAAGATATGGCTTTGAGTGTATTCACTGTGATGGCCAAAGAAGGGATTAGCGTGGATTTTATTTATGTATCACCCAAGGAAGTAATTTTTACCGTCAGCGATGATGCTGTCGATATGGCTGTTGATACGTTAGAAGCCATTGGCTTAAAACCTGTACTGAGGAAAGATTGTGCTAAAGTGGCCGCGGTTGGTGCGGCCATGACTGGTGTACCAGGAGTAATGGCGAAAATTGTGACCGCGTTAACTGAAAGTGGCATTCAAATTATTCAATCATCAGATTCATACACCAGCATTTGGTGCTTAGTGGATAGAACTGACCTCCAAGAGGCGGTAAGGGCACTGCATAGGCAATTTAACCTTCATGAGGGTGTTCATCGGGAGGCAGGATAAGGAGAGGAGCGGTATAGTGTCAACGATTTTTGGTAAATTACTAACAGCAATGGTAACTCCTTTTGATAAGGATAACAACATAGATTGGGAAAAGGTAAAGGAATTAGCTAATTATCTTGTAAATAACGGCAGTGACAGCATAGTTGTTTGTGGCACAACGGGGGAATCCCCCACTTTATCCCATGATGAAAAACTGGAAATGTTTCGTATAGTAGTGGAAACAGTGGGAGGACGCGCTCAGGTAGTTGCCGGCACTGGGAGTAATAACACGGCGGATACTGTGAAGTTGTCTCTGGAAGCGAAGAACATGGGAGTAGACGGTATAATGTTAGTAGTGCCTTATTACAATAAGCCGTCCCAAGACGCCCTATACCAACACTTTAGCCATATTGCACAAAAAGCGGATTTGCCTATTTTATTATATAATGTACCCTCTCGTACAGGGATAAACATGCTGCCTGATACGGTTGCCCGGCTGGCTTTATTAAACAATATCGTCGCTGTTAAGGAAGCTGCCGGTGATATGGATCAAGTTTCTGAATTGAAAGTAAAGCTTCCGGAAAACTTTGCCGTTTATAGTGGAGATGACTCAATTACACTACCAATGTTAGCATTGGGCTGTCAGGGAGTGGTCAGTGTTGCCAGTCATTTGGTAGGAAACGACATCAAAGAGATGATTGATGCTTTTGACCAAGGTGATAATTTTCGAGCGAATCAAATACATTCAAACCTGTTTCCTCTTTTTAAAGCTCTGTTTATAACGTCAAATCCCGTGCCTTTAAAAGCTGCCTTAAAACTTAAGGGTATCAATGTAGGCGCTTTGCGCCCACCTTTAATTGAGGCCACTGCGTCGGAACTAGGTGTTGTTAAAGAAACAATGAAGAAGATAGGCCTATTGGATTAAGTCTTACTCCCGGGGATAAATAGAACCCCGGGAGTATTTTTTAGCTCAATTATAGCAATAATAGAGATAACGACTTTTAAAAATGCTTGTATTTATTATTAACTACAGTATAATATACAATAGGTATTTTGTTCGGGTTAAGCGCTAGAACTTTAGCGCTTGTTTAGTGTCAAGGTGTCGGTACTATAAATTATTGGGCGGAGTATCGGCAGATATTTTTTGAAAATGGAGGTGCGTAAATGGCGGACGAAGGAAAACTGCAGCTTATTCCTTTAGGTGGTTTGGGGGAAATAGGCAAAAATATGACGGCAGTTAAATATGGGAATAACATTCTGGTTATTGATGCGGGACTTACTTTCCCTGAGGACGAACTGCTGGGGATAGATGTGGTAATTCCGGATATCACTTATTTGTTGGAAAATAAAAAGCTGATCAAAGGTATTGTTTTAACCCATGGTCACGAAGACCACATTGGTGCATTGCCCTATGTTTTAAAGGACTTGAATGTACCCGTTTATGGGACAAGGTTAACTTTAGGGCTGCTGAGGCAGAAACTGAAGGAAAGCACTATCTCTGCAGACAAAATCAAACTGAACTGTATTAAACCAAGGGATACCATTAAAGTCGGTACGTTTAAAGTGGATTTCTTTAGGGTTAGCCACAGTATTGCCGATGCCGTAGGAATTGCGGTGCATACACCTATTGGTACTATCGTGCACAGTGGGGACTTTAAATTTGACCAGACACCAGTTGACGGCGATGTTACTGACTTTGCCAAACTTAGTGAATTGGGTGAAAATGGAGTACTTGTGCTAATGTCCGACAGTACCAATGTGGAACGCCCGGGTTATACAATGTCTGAACGAAATGTTGGAAATACCTTTGACGAAATTTTTCGCCAGGCAAAAGAAAGAATTGTTGTCGCAAGCTTTGCTTCAAACATTCCTCGTATTCAACAGGTAATTACTACCGCCCATAATTACAAACGAAAGGTTGCTATTGTCGGTCGAAGTATGTTAAATGTTGTTAGCGTAGCATCTGAATTAGGTTACTTGGATGTTCCTGACGGTACTATCGTAGAATTAGATGAAATCAATCGTTTACCCAAACAAAATACTGTTATCATTAGTACTGGAAGTCAGGGAGAACCGATGTCAGCCCTTACACGAATGGCCAGATCTGAACATAAGGGGGTTGAAATTATGTCCGGAGACACAGTGGTGATTTCTGCGACCCCAATTCCCGGTAATGAAAAAATGGTAGCCCGGACAGTGGATCAACTATTTAAACTAGGTGCCGACGTCATCCATGAAGCTGTATCAGGTATCCATGTTTCCGGACATGCCAGCCAAGAAGAATTAAAACTGATGTTAAATTTGGTAAAGCCTAAATTTTTTGTCCCTGTCCACGGTGAATACAGAATGTTGGTCAAGCATTCAAACTTAGCTCAAGATTTGGGAATACCGTCAGAAAACATTTTTGTTGGTGAAAATGGATTGATCTTAGAGTTTTCAAAGAAACGAGGTCGTATCGCCGGTAGAGTCGCTTCAGGTAGAGTATTGGTTGATGGACTCGGGGTAGGCGATGTCGGTAATATCGTTTTACGCGACAGGAAACAGTTATCCCAAGATGGTATTTTAATCGTAGTTTTGACGCTGGATAAAAATAAGGGCGCAGTCGTTGCCGGGCCAGACATAGTTTCTAGGGGATTCGTCTATGTCAGAGAATCTGAGGAGCTATTAGAAGAAGCTAAAGAGCGGGTTTCTCAGGCACTGGAGAAGTGTTGCAGCAAAAATAATGCTGCTGACTGGTCAGCTATTAAGTACAGTGTAAGAGATACCTTAGGGAAATTTTTATTTGAAAAGACTCATCGTCGCCCGATGATTTTACCTATTATTATGGAAGTTTAGTATTTGGAAAAGCCTATTAAAGGCCGCCGGATATTATAAGTGACTAGTTCACTTACTATATCAAGGCGGTCTATTTTTTTTGCATTACCTAATCATGTTCTCTGTGTATTATTTTATTGACAGTATCGCATACTATAAGTGCGTGTTCGAAGATCTCGTCCGGTTAACATGTAGCAAGAAGTTCCTGGCGCGACGGATTTGGGACTAAGAAGATTTCATAGATTGGAGTGATATAAATGAATGATAATGCGCAGCCACCTGGAATACCTGTGACAACACCAACAGCACCGATGCCGCAAACACCCATGCAGCCTTCTCCCAGACGCAAGCCAAAAAAATTAAAGGGGACGCCTAAAACTGCCAATATAAAAGAACTTGGCACTGTGGATGTTCCGGAGAATACCAGCAGCATACACTGTTTGACCATTATCGGGCAGGTAGAGGGCCATCTGGTAATGCCAGCTCAGAATAAAACCACCAAATATGAGCATGTTATTCCACAATTAATCGCTATCGAACAAAATGATAATATCGAAGGGGTTATAGTGATACTAAACACCGTAGGCGGTGATGTGGAGGCAGGTTTAGCAATTTCTGAAATGTTGGTAAGTTTATCTAAACCTACCGTATCTCTTGTCTTAGGTGGCGGGCACAGTATCGGGGTGCCAATCGCTACAGCTTCCGATTATTCGTTTATAGCAGAAACAGCTACAATGACTATTCATCCCATTCGGCTGACGGGGTTAGTTATCGGTGTACCCCAAACATATGAATATCTGGATAAAATGCAAGATAGGGTGGTTAGGTTTGTTACTGAACATTCAACGATTGGTGAAGAAAAGTTTCGGGAGTTAATGTTTACCACCGGGGAGTTAGCACGGGACATTGGTACTGTCTTAGTTGGCGAAGATGCTGTTAAATATGGCCTAATCAATGAAGTAGGTGGTTTAGCGGCATCAGTTAGTAAATTGAAGCAGCTAATTGAAGAGAAAAAGAACGGGAGGCACTAAGACATGAGCGTGTTGTATACTACAATGCCCTTGGAGTTGATGTTTCCTTCCGAAGAATCAACAAATCGGCAGTATGTTAAAAGGCAGGGCCGCTTGATGGAAGTGGAATTGGTAGATTATAATCAGGCGAAACTGGTAAGATTGTTTAGCACAGATCCTAACGATTACTTAAACGAACAGCTCCAACCGGGAGTTTTCGTCTAAAAACATCGGAATAACCGATGTTTTTTTCTTTGTTAAAAAGATAGTCAACTAATGGCGAAAGTGATATAATTTATAACGGCAATCATTAGAGACAACTTTGGAGGAGCGATGGCTTTTGCAATTAGTTTTTGGTTTGTTAGGCGGCTTGGCATTATTTATTTATGGTATGCAGAACATGGGAGAAGGCCTACAAAAATCAGCCGGCGATAAGATGCGGCGTATTTTGGAGATCCTTACTGGAGTTCCGATAATTGGTGTCATGGTTGGTGCATTGGTAACCGCAATCATTCAATCCAGCAGTGCAACTTCCGTGATGGTGGTAGGTTTTGTTAATGCCGGATTAATGACTTTAAAGCAGGCTGTTGGGGTTGTTATGGGAGCCAATATTGGCACAACCATTACTGCTCAGTTAATTGCATTTAAGTTAACTCATTACATTATGCCCATTATTGCCTTGGGCTTTGCTCTTAATTTCTTTGCAAAGAAGCGTGGCCTCAAGTACTTGGGACAAGTAATATTGGGCTTTGGTATTTTGCTGTTGGGCATGGATTTAATGAAAACGGCTATGTTGCCTTTGCGGGAGTTTCAGGGTTTTAGGGATTTTATGGCTAATTTTTCTCAGTACCCTTTGCTTGGGCTTGGGGTAGGCATATTTATGACTGTAGCTATTCAAAGCTCCAGTGCTACAATTGGTATTTTAATCGCCATGGCCAGTCAGGGACTGCTTCCATTGGATGCTGCTTTGCCTATTCTTTTGGGAGATAATATCGGGACTACCATTACGGCGTTGCTTGCTAGTATCGGTACTAATCTGACCGCTAAACGAGCCGCATTAGCACACATAATGTTTAATTTGGTGGGTAGTTTAATTTTTCTTTTAGGCATGGGCTTTTTTAAAGAATGGGTTTTGTCCATTTCGTCCAGTGATATTTCACATCAAATTGCCAATGCTCATACTTCTTTTAATATCATAAATACGTTATTATTCTTGCCTTTTGTTAATATATATGTAAAGTTTATCGAAAAAATCTTGCCTGGCGAGGTGGAGACAGAACAATTCGGCCCAGTTTTTTTAGACGAAAGAATGTTAAAAACGCCGGCTATTGCATTATCTTTGGCCAATAAAGAAATCGCCCGTATGGCTGAATTGGCTCAGCGCAATGTGACCGATGCCATGCAAGGCTTTTTTAAACAGGATGAGAGAATACTTAAGGATGTATTTGAAAGGGAAGATATCATTGATAATCTGGAAGAATCGATAACTACATATTTGGCCCAAATTGCCCAAAAAGGTATGGACCCGGCACTATCAAACCGCCATACAGGCCTGTTACACGCAATAAATGATATTGAAAGGGTTGGCGACCATGCCGAAAATATAGCACAAATGGCTATGGGACGTATAGAAGATACATTGCCGTTCACAGCACAAGCAACTGAGGAATTGCAGGAAATGAGCGCAATGGTACTGGAAACGTTTGCCAAGGCCATTGAGTCCTTAAAGAACGAAGATCAAGATGTTGCCCAAGAGGTAGTGCAGCTGGAGCGGAGCGTGGATGTAAGAGAAAAGCAGCTCCGGCGCAGCCATATTTCCAGGTTAAATCATGGGCAATGTTTTACTACTTCAGGAATAGTATTTTTAGACATTATCAGCAATTTGGAGCGCATTGGTGACCACTCCCATAATTTGGCTAACATTGTGTTGGGAGAAATTTAAAGTGGGAGAGATATAATAATGACTATCGTTGAGGCGTTCATATTAGGTGTTTTTCAAGGGATTACCGAGTTCCTTCCCATCAGTAGTTCCGGACACCTCGTCGTTATACAAGAATTTCTTAAAATTAATACGCCTGGGGTTACTTTTGAAGTATTACTTCACTTTGGCTCCCTGGTATCGGTGATAATATTTTTTCGCAAGGATATTTTTCATCTTATTACCCATCCCACGGACCGTTTTTTTTGGTTGATTGTGGTAGGTATAATTCCCACGGGAATTATAGGCGTGCTTTTTGAGGACCTTTTTGAAAGACTTTTTGGGTCGATAACTGTGGTTGCAATAATGCTGTTGGTAACAGGTTTAATACTATGGATAGCAGAAACTCTTGCTTCCGGAAAAAAAGATTCTGAGACAATGACCATTAAAGATGCTTTGATAATTGGTTTCGCTCAAGGTTTGGCCATTACGCCTGGGCTATCTCGATCAGGAAGCACCATCGCTGCTGCGCTCATTGTAGGGCTTGATAGAGACACCGCTGCACGGTATTCTTTTTTGGTAGTAATTCCCGTAATCTTTGGAGCGACCATGTTGAAGGTTGGAGATATGTTTTCAACGACATCGGTGGATTTCTTTCCAATCCAATACCTTGTAGGGACAATTACGGCTGGAATTACAGGGTATTTTGCAATCGCGGTGCTGTTAAAAGTATTAAATACCGGTCGTTTAAAGTTATTTAGTATTTATTGTTGGACTGTCGGTGGATTAATTCTCCTGACAAACCTTTTTTAAAACAGCGGAAACCCTGCCGAGGCGGGGTTTTTTAATGTATAGGAAAGTATGATTGTGACAATTTCCTTACATTAGGGTTGGTGAGAGGGTACGCCCGCTACGTTGCGGGGCGCCCTGTCCCACCAGATGTCGATGAAATCGCTTTTCTTGGTTATGGCCCTTTCGAATAATTAGAGTTTCACAAAGGAAAACAGCGGTTCATAGAGAACTTATCATTTGAGGTGAAAACCTATGGCTAGTTTATTTTCTCAAATCAAAGAAGAAATTAGATACGAAATTACTGGAATTATAATGGTTGGATTTGCAGTCCTTTCTGGTGTCAGTCTTTACACATCCGCAAACGGAGGATTTTATTCTGCCCATGCAGCAGGGGCAGTTGGTGAATTTTTAGTTAGAGTGTTAAAGGGCCTAGGCGGTGACGGTAAGGCGATACTTCCCATTTTTCTTGGCTTTCTCGGTTTGAAACTAATGATTGACCGTAAGATGTCAGCCGTGCCCCAAAAATTAATTGGAGTTATAATACTCTATATATCATTATTGGCTTTTTTTCATCAACCGTTTATTATTGAAGGAGAATATTTGTTGGCTTTAAAGCAGGGGTTGTCCGGTTTGGGTGGTGGAATTATCGGTGCATTACTTTCCGTTGCTTTATATGTCATGTTTGGTTCAGTTGGTTCCGATATTATTTTAGTAACGCTGCTGATTGTGGCATTGCTGTTGATAACCGATATGTCACTGGTAAGCATTGGTAAGAAGATCCTTTTGGTGCTCTCGCACAATTACGCGTTACTTCGTGAAAAACTTGTCGGATTTATTTTTACCGTAGTGGAGGAAGATGAGGAAAAGGTCCAATCACCAGAAAGTAATGGGCCGCGAACGCGATCAGTTAATACGAATCAACAACCAAAAATTGTCGACCATCGCGAAGATAGTGGGATGGAAGGTGAATTACCAGGGGAAATTGACTCCGTGGATCTAGGCGAGGCCGTGGTTAAACCTACTAAGGGAAAAGAAACTGACTTTAGAGAAGATAATTCTCACAGCTCAGCTGGTAATGCTGAGCCAGATGGGGATATAGAGGGGTTTGCTTTACCACCAATTTCCTTATTGCAAAGACCTATGCGGTTAAAAAATCCTCGTATGAACAAGGATATATCCGATAAAATAAAATTATTGGAAGAGACTCTTGAGAGTTTTGGTGTTAAGGTTAAAGTTACTCAGGTTAGCAGAGGGCCTGCTATTACTCGTTATGAAATGCAGCCGGCTCCCGGTGTTAAAGTGAGTAAGATTGTAAACCTTGCAGATGATATTGCTTTGAGTTTGGCGGCATCTGATGTGAGGATTGAAGCACCCATTCCCGGTAAAGCTGCCATCGGCATAGAGGTTCCCAATAAGGAGGTTGCTGCGGTTCATTTTCGCGAAGTGTTAGAGACCCAGGATTTCTCACAATCAGTTTCTAAACTGACTGTTGCCTTAGGTAAAGATATTGCAGGAAACCCAATCATCGCAGATTTGGGCAGAATGCCTCACTTATTGATAGCCGGGGCCACAGGCTCCGGGAAAAGCGTCTGTATGAATTCATTAATTGCCAGTTTGCTGTATAAATGTAAGCCAAACGAGTTAAAATTTTTAATGATAGACCCCAAAATGGTTGAGTTGACTGATTATAATGGTATCCCTCATTTATTGGCCCCAGTGGTTACTGATGCTAAAAGGTCAGCGACAGCATTACGATGGATAGTTAACGAAATGGAAAATCGTTATGAATTATTTGCCGGTGCGGGGGTAAAGGATATTGATAGATATAACCACCTTAAAGCAAAAGAAAGCCCGGATGAGACCGGACCCGCGCTGCCGTATATAGTTGTCTTAATTGACGAACTAGCGGACCTCATGATGGTAGCGCCAGCAGATGTGGAAGATGCGATCTGCCGTTTGGCTCAGATGGCTCGAGCTGCAGGTATTCATTTGGTGGTAGCGACTCAGAGACCTTCAGTAGATGTAATTACAGGTGTTATCAAAGCCAATATTCCTTCTAGGATTGCCTTTGCTGTTTCATCCCAGACAGATTCCCGAACCATTTTAGATATGGGTGGGGCCGAAAAACTTATGGGTAGGGGCGATATGTTGTTCTTTCCTACAGGGGCGCCCAAACCAGTACGAGTCCAAGGAGTATTCGTATCGGATAAAGAAATTAATTCAGTCGTCCAATATTTAAAAAAGCAGGGCACACCCCAATATCAGGAAAACTTATTTCAGCATGAGACGGAAAAAAAAGTTGTAGAAGAGGTGGAAGATGAGCTGCTGCCTGAAGCTGCGAAGCTGCTTATCGAAAGCGGTCAGGCTTCAATCTCCATGCTGCAGCGCCGGTTACGCATTGGTTATACTAGAGCAGCTAGATTAATAGATATTATGGAGGAAAAGGGTATAGTTGGAGGGTACGAGGGCAGTAAGCCTCGGTCAGTCTTAATGACATTGGATGAGTATTACCGCACATTTAAGCAGGAATAAATGCTTCAAAAATCAAATCTCCGGTACGAAAATATCAACTTAACTCCGTGCCGGGTTTTCTTTTACCAGTCATAAGGCATAAGTCTTTTGGGGGGCATAAGTTCTACTAAGACTTCCGCACCCGTAAAGGATATGCCGTTCGACTAAGCAAAACTACCAAGTCTCTCGCTGCCTACGTCTAAAGGTTCGGCGGGAGCCAAGTTTAATTTACCTTAAAGAGGATGTTCAAAAAGTCCATCGCAGGTGAGCGGCGAATTTCTGCGTTGCTCAGTCTTTGAGACTGCTCACGTACGCCACCAGTACGCTCCGCGTCTGAAAGCCTTCGCGCCTTGAACTTCTTGCTCCTGCTACAATGGACTTTTTGAACACGCACTTAAAAGCTAAATCACTGATATAATTAATTAAGTAGAAAGAGGTTGACAAATGAAGGAAATTACTGTGGAAGACGCGCTCGAATCTCATCACATATACGTGGACCTGCGTTCGCCTTCTGAATATGCTGAGGACCATCTGCCTGGTGCTGTTAATCTGCCGCTATTCAACGATGAAGAGCGCGCGAAGGTAGGAACCGTCTATAAGCAAGAAGGGTCGCTACAGGCAAAAAGGCTAGGGCTTGAATTTGTTTCGCTTAAATTGCCTCGGCTAATCAAGGAAATAAGTGACCAGACAAAAGGTGGGCCTGTGGTTATTTATTGTTGGCGGGGTGGGCTTCGTAGTAAGTCCGTCAGTAATGTCTTAGAGATTATGGGTGTCCCAACGCGTCGTTTACAAGGGGGATATAAAGCATTTCGTCGGCATGTAAACAATTACTTCCAAGAAACCATACCCTACAAAATGGTAGTTATTCATGGTTTTACTGGTACGGGAAAAACGGATATAATCAAAATTCTGCAATCGATGGATTATCCTGCAATCGATTTAGAAGGTTTAGCAAATAACAGGGGCTCGGTATTTGGTGAAGTGGGTTTGGGTGAACAACCTGCTCAGAAGCATTTCGAGACGAGGATATTTTCCCAATTGACTGAAATACCCGTTGGCAGCACTATCGTTGTGGAAGGGGAAAGTAAAAGAATAGGTAAAAACTTCATTCCGGAGTCCTTTTTTAATGCCATGAAAAAAGGAAAAAAAATAATGGTTCAAGACGACATCAACAACAGGGTGAAGAGAATAATTTCCGAGTATAGTAAAGACACGCAGGAAAATCGTGATGCTTTAATCCATTCACTATCGTTTTTAACTAAACGAATTGGAAAATCGAAAGTGGAACAACTTACCGAAATGGTAATAGCAGGAAATTATGCTCCGGTTGTAGAATATTTATTAAATAATTATTATGACCCGCTTTATGCACATCCGTTTAATAAATCAGACGAATTTGACATTATTATTAACGGCGCTAATCCTGTGTTTGCTGCAAATGATGTGTTGCGGTATTTAAACTATCAATAGGGGGTATCCCTAATGGCCCAGATAGGGGAATTGTTGACACGAATTAGGACCAAGAAAGATTTGTCCCTGCGAGATGTGGAACAGGCAACAAAAATCCGCATTAAATATCTGCGTGCATTAGAGGCAGAAGAATTTGAGCAAATTCCCGGTGAGGTCTATGTCATAGGTTTCTTACGTACCTATTGCCGTTACTTGGGTCTTGATGCCGATCTAATTGTTAATGAATATAGAGACCAGACAAAGATGTATAATGACCATGATGATGAAACGGATGCCGCCGAAAAAAGTACCTCCGAATCTTTAATGCAGTGGAAAAGGAACATTAAGGTTGTGGCTGCAGTGTGTATAGGCATACTAATATTAGCGGGATCTGTTGGTATGCTACTCTATTCAAGTGATGACAATGGATCAAAACCTGCGGTATCAGAAAGCAGTACACCTGATTTATCTCCTAATAACGATGTTTCAAAGGACGGGTCGGGGTCAGAGCATGCTGGGAACGTGTCCAACGAAAAAAATGAAGACAAAGAAAGAGATGAAACTGTACTGGAGAAAACAACAACGGCACCCGGAATTAACGCTGAAATCACCGTCGAGGCAGAAAAACGCTGTTGGGTAAAGTTTACTGTGGACGGTAACAATACGTACACAGGTACAATCGTTGGTCCGCTTAGTAAAACTATTAATGCAGAAGATAATTTTGCAGCAGTTTTTGGAAATGCCGGTGCGGTTTCAATAAAGGTGAACGGCAAACAGATAACTGATATTGGCGGCGATGGTGCCGTTAGCCATATGCAGATGGAAATAACTAACTCCGAGACGTTAATAGTACGGATTAATGGAAAGGAAAAAATGGAAATTAAGATTTCTACTGAGAAAGTCAGTAATCAATGAAGAAATAGGGAGGCAATAAACCATTAATGACTAGTGTAAAAATTGAAACACTTGGTTGCTCTAAAAACCTTGTAGACAGTGAAATAATTTTAGGGTCATTGGTACATGCAGGTATGCATTTAGTGGATGATTGTACAAACGCAGAAATTATTATTGTAAATACGTGCGGGTTTATTGCCCCGGCAAAGGAAGAGTCTATAAATACAATTCTTGAAATGGCAATGTATAAGGAGAACGGGAAGTGCAAGAAACTGGTGGTAACCGGGTGTATGGTAGGGAAATATGGCGTGGAATTGGCCAAGGAAATTCCCGAAATTGACCTGCTGGCTGAAAGCAGCGATGTTACTAAAATCGTTGATGCCCTGGGTTTAAGAGAAACTAGTGCAAACAACGCTCTATTACGAACAGAGACCACAAATATGCAGCATACCCGTTATTTGAAGATTTCTGAAGGGTGTAATAATAATTGCACATACTGTACGATTCCCCAGTTAAAGGGTAATTACAAAAGCAGGTCTATGGAGGAAATAGTGAAAGAAGCTGAATTTCTTGTTCAATCTGGGGCAAAGGAAATTGTTTTAGTGGCTCAGGATACGACTAGGTACGGTGTTGATTTATCTGGTAAAAGAATGCTAGCAAAGTTAGTCAAAGCATTAGTAAAGATTGAAGGACTGGAATGGCTCAGAATGTTGTACTGCTATCCCAGTGAGTTTACGCCAGAGTTGATTAACATTATCGCGAATGAAGAAAAGGTATGTAATTATTTGGATATCCCGCTTCAGCATGTATCTGATGATATATTGAAGCGTATGGGCAGGCGTAGTGATAAAAAGCAGATAGTAAGTCTGCTAGAAACTCTCCGAAAAGAAATCCCCGACATTACAATCAGATCTACTTTTATCGTCGGATTTCCCGGTGAAACGGAGGGTGAATTTAACGAACTTTTAAGTTTTCTTAAATCTGCTAAATTAGATTGGGTTGGCGCGTTTACTTATTGGCCGGAAGCAGATACTGCTGCGGCAGAATTTCAGGACCAAGTTTCCCAGCGGGAAAAAGAAAAGCGGTTGGATATTTTAATGGAAATGCAGCGCCATATTACTGCGGACAAAAATAGCCAACTGATTGGCAAAAAAATTGATGTCATCATAGAAGGAATTTCCTCAGATTACCCCGAATATAAAGTGGGTAGATCTCAACGTCAGGCTCCGGAAGTAGATGGGATTGTCTACGTTACTACTTCAGTCGAGCCGGGAGAAATCATCTCGGTACGCATTACCGGTGTTTGGGGTGATTATGATTTGCTAGGAGAGGATGCGGGTGAATTTAGCTAATAAGCTGACCTTGGCACGGATATTTTTAGTACCGGTTTTTATGATAATTTTACTGGTACACTTAAGATACGGCGAATATATAGCTGCAGGCATATTTATACTGGCCGCCAGTACCGATGGCTTGGACGGATATATTGCCAGGTCTCGCAAACAAATTACCAGGTTGGGAAAATTGCTAGACCCATTGGCTGATAAGCTGCTTGTGACAGCAGCGCTGATATCTCTCGTGGAGTTAGACAAAATACCGGCCTGGATTGCTGTTTTGATAATAGGCAGAGAGTTTGCGGTAACAGGGTTGCGTACCATTGCTGCCGGCGAGGGAGTGATTATTGCAGCCAGCCGATGGGGTAAATTGAAAACTATTTCCCAAATAGTGGCTATTGTTGCCATCTTAATTCATGATTTTCCTTTCAATTACATTAACATACCTATTGGAGTAATTTCCCTTTATGTAGCAGTAATATTTACACTATGGTCAGGTTTTGACTACTTCCATAAGGCAAGAAAGCTGCTACGAGGGTCACTCAAATAAGAACCTTTTAATTTAACTTTTGGAAGCAGGCATGGTCTGCTTCTTTTTTAATTTATCAAAAAGTATAAGTACGTTCTGATAAATGGGGATTGTTAAGGGGGGGTATGCTCCCGTATAATTGTGGTGCTTACTCCTAGAACGTATACTGCACATTAGGTTTCCAAGGATTACATAAGCATTATAGCGTTCCGTTATGCTATACTATATTAGTATTAAGTATTTATCGGAGTGATATACCTTGAAATTTAATGGCTTGAATCTTACAAAAATTGTGGTTGTATTATTGCTTTGTCTGGCTCTATTATTTGGCGGGCAGTATATTTACCGACATATTGTCCTTGATAAACCAATGGGAGAGGAGCTTACTGCGGTTGAAGGGGTAAAGGACTACCGGGTGGTTTCTGCGGGCGGCGAAAAGGAAATTGTCTTAATAATGTCACCGTTGAACAATCTTCAAGAAAGTTTTTTGAAGGCCCAGGAAATTGTCTACAAAGTTTATTCGGACCAGACCCGTGTTAAAGTTAGTGATAATACTAATGACATTCTTCAAGAAGTATGGTATCAAAGTCAATTTACAGTCTACGAGGGTATTTATTCTGGACACTTTGTAGATATGAAACATCAGCTAAATGATATTGCAGCACAGTATTCCAAAGTACAAATAAGAGCATATGTGGATAATGAAAGAGTATATTTTCAAGCGGTAGTTGGAGAGCACTTTCTATACCGTGTAATAAATCGGGAATATGGAGGTGATCCTGTTGCTTAAAGAAGTGCTGATTGGGACTAGTATAGCATTCTTGGTATTTCTCGCCGCGGCAGGATATGATATTGTCCCATTACTACTTCTGGCAGGTGTGGCAATGATGTTTTTTATTGTTGCGGATAAGAAGGGGCTGGGTCAGGGTCGTCGATTTGAAGATTATTCGGCCAAAACTACCATTGGTTTTGATCAAATAGGCGGCCAGCAGGCTGCGAAACAGGAGTTAACAGAAGCATTGGATTTTATTATTAATCCGCAAAAGGTTGAAGAATTAGGGATAAGACCGTTAAAGGGAATTATATTATTAGGTCCACCCGGCACAGGGAAGACTTTGTTGGCAAAAGCTGCAGCAAATTATACCGATGCAGTTTTCCTAGCCGCGTCAGGCAGTGAATTTGTGGAGATGTATGCAGGCGTAGGGGCTCAACGGGTAAGAAAGCTGTTCCAACAAGCTCGGGAGATGGCAGTGAAAGGAAAAAAAGACCGGGCAATACTCTTTGTTGACGAAATTGAAGTATTAGGTGGAAAAAGAGGTAGTCATGGCAGTCATTTGGAATATGACCAGACACTAAACCAACTTTTGGTAGAGATGGATGGATTAAAAGCTAATGACGACGTGAGGGTTTTGCTGATTGCTGCTACCAACCGTGCTGACATGCTTGACGAAGCATTGATGAGACCAGGAAGGTTCGACAGACAGGTGAAAGTACCTTTACCTGATAAGGATGGCAGAAAAGAAATTCTTAAAATACATTGCACGAACAAGCCGATTGTGACGGATGTTGATTTAGACCAGGTGGCGAAAGATAGTTATGGTTTTTCCGGGGCACACCTTGAAAGTGTGGTTAATGAGGCAGCCATTATGGCTTTTAGAAATAATATGCAAGCCATTATTCCGGAACATTTTCGCGAGGCAATCGACAAGGTTATGTTAGGGGAAAAATTAGATAGAAAGCCCACCAGTGAAGAGGTGGAGAGGATTGCGGTCCATGAGACAGGGCACGCACTAATAAGTGAAATATTACGGCCGAATTCAGTTTCCCATCTGACGATTACTTCTCGGGGCAACGCCTTGGGCTATATGCGTCAAACGCCCCAGGATGACCAATACCTTTATACGAGAAAACAATTGGTTGACCAAATTAAAGTATGTGTCGCCGGTGCCGAGGCAGAAAAACTAATCCTGAACGGCAGCAGTACCGGTGCTGGAAACGACTATCAACAGGCTGTAAATTTAGTCTACAAAATTATCAGTGTTGGTTTATCTTCCCTCGGCATAGTAGATATGGAGAATGCTGATAAGGGTTCTATTACCAGCGAAATGAACAGCATTCTTAATGAGCAAAATCATGCAGTTAAAGAGATGTTAAATCAATATCACCGACCATTGGTTGCTATATCTCGTCGACTTATGACAGATGAGCATATTTCCGGTCAACAACTACGACAGTATTTGCAGGCAGACCAGGCAAATGCATCTATTTAGGCCATTCAACCAGTAGAAGCCCAACTAGGGCTTCTACTTTTAATCCATCCAATAGCAGTTATTTTTGATTTTTAGCTATTAGGTTATATATTTAATGGTTTTTTTGTGATTGATTAACCTCAAAAGTGTTAAGTTCGATTAATATGCATAGTAAGAACGAATAATGGGTTTTTCACTGGGTGCATACTAATCGTAGATTGAGGTGACGATATTGCAAAGATTGCGATTGATGCATAAAAACCAATGGGCAAATCTGTTTATGGCTTTAGTCGGGGCTATTTTAATAGTTAGTATTTTCGGTCATATGCAGTTTCAGGTGGAGGCTTTACAGTTTAACCTCTCCATGCAAATATTTGACCACGGAGTAACTGAGATAATAATTCCGCCAGTTGGTACAATTAGTGCCAAAACCCACGCCACCCCGTTGCGCTTTACTATCCGATTAGTTAACATTGATATGGGATTATTGCGTCAATTGCTGGATAAATCTCCGGGACAAGAAAAACTTATAGCCAAATTAGAAACAGAATTACTACGTACATTAAGGATATTTATCTTAAGGATATTACTTTTAGCTGCCCTGGGCGGGATGTTTGGAGTTTTTTTACTACGCCGAAAAAGGGCAGCTACATATATCCGTGGCGCTATTACTGGAGTAATACTGATGGGGTTATTGCTGTTTGGCAGTTATAATACATATAATACTGACAGCTTTTTGACACCAAAGTATGAAGGAATATTAAGCGCAGCACCGTGGATGGTAGGGCTGGCTGAGAAGGCATTGGGTAAAATTGATAAACTAGGCGAACAAATGCAAGTAATGGCAAGTAACCTTTATGATTTATTTGAAAAAGTAGATACACTGCAGCCGGTAGGAAGTCAAACAGATACCTTGCGTTTACTGCATATTTCTGACATGCACAATAATCCGGCCGGGTATGATTTTGTTCAACAAATAGTGCGGGACTTTAAGATAGATGCGATTCTTGATACCGGGGACTTATCGGATTTTGGCAGCCCTTTGGAAGCAAAACTGGTTTCGCGATTAGAAGATTTAGATGTTCCGTACATGTTTGTCTCGGGTAATCATGATTCGCCGGCGATTGTTGAAGCTATGAAAAACTTAAAAAATGTTGTTGTTCTAGAAGGAACAACTTACCAGCTGAAAGGTTTGAAAATTTTTGGCTTCGGTGACCCTGCAGCAGTTTCTACCAGCATCACTCCTCCCAATCCTAAACTCGTTGATGAATATGTAGATTCTATCCAGACAAAATTTGAAAAAAATATACCAGTTGATTTAATAATGATACATAATCCCGGTATTGCACGAGAGTTTGCCGGCACGGTACCTGTAATCCTCCACGGGCATGACCACAAATTAAAATTACGGGACATTGACGGAACCCATATAATCGATGCCGGTACCAGTGGTGCCGCCGGTATCAGGGGCTTACAAACCAATAAGGAAGTACCATATTCAGTAGTGCTGCTGCATTTTAAAAAAACTAAAGACGGATATCGACTTATAGCAGCTGATAGTATTAAAGTATTTAATCTACGCAGTGGTTTCCAATTAGAACGCACCCTTTTTAGTGATGTGAACGTGATCGTAAAATAGAAAGCAATAAATTGTGTGTTGTTGCTTAGTAAAGGGTATATTATTTTGGTTAACTAAAGGGGATTGTCCAAGGGGACTAGAATTAATTATTAATAAGAAGAAGCTAATTGCGGGTACCTTTTTGGTCGCTAAATGTCGTGTATAGGTTTGAAATAGAATAAACTTGGATAAATAAGAAATTTAAATTGACAGTGTTTACCAAATGATTTATAATTATAGCGAACAAATGTTCCTTTAGGGAGTGATTATTAAAATGAGTGAGAAACAAAGGGCTTTAGAAATGGCGTTGGGTCAAATCGAAAAACAATTTGGCAAAGGATCAATAATGAAGTTAGGGCAATCCACGGCAAAACTCAACATTGATGTAATTTCGACAGGCTGTTTAGCAATGGATATGGCTTTGGGGGTTGGAGGTGTTCCTAGAGGCAGAATCGTAGAAGTCTATGGGCCTGAATCTTCGGGTAAAACCACTGTGGCGTTACACATAATTGCTGAGGCCCAAAAAAATGGAGGAACCGCGGCATTTATTGATGCAGAGCATGCTCTGGACCCTCTGTATGCAAGAAATTTGGGCGTTGATATTGATAACTTACTAGTATCCCAACCTGATACGGGTGAGCAAGCTTTAGAAATAGCCGAGGCCCTGGTGCGCAGCGGCGCAATTGATGTAATTGTCATTGATTCGGTTGCTGCCCTTGTGCCGCGAGCGGAAATAGAAGGCGAAATGGGCGATGCACATGTGGGATTACAAGCCCGGTTGATGTCTCAGGCTTTGCGAAAGTTGTCCGGTGCCATCAGTAAATCTCATACAACAGCAATTTTTATTAATCAAATTCGTGAAAAAGTAGGGGTAATGTTTGGTAGTCCTGAGACCACTCCAGGTGGCAGGGCATTAAAATTTTATGCCTCGGTAAGACTGGATGTGCGCCGTATTGAAACCCTAAAACAGGGTCAGGAAATGGTTGGCAATCGCACCCGGGCAAAAGTGGTTAAAAATAAAGTAGCCCCTCCCTTTAAACAAGCGGAATTCGATATAATGTATGGTCAAGGCATTTCTCAAGAAGGATGTATTGTGGATATTGGGGTAGAAATGGGCGTTATACAGAAAAGCGGAGCATGGTATTCCTATGGAGACGATCGATTAGGACAAGGCAGGGAAAATGTACGTGAATTCTTAAAAGATAATAAGGACCTTAAAGAGGAATTGGAATCAAAGGTTAGAAAGGCAATTAGTGAAAAATTGGGTTTGCCTGTTGCAGAAGAAAAGGTAGAACAAGCAGAGGCTAACTAAGGGTGTGCCTATGTCCGACAAAGTGATGGCAGCAGCACTGAGGTTACTTAATTTTCGTTGGTATACAGAGTCGGAATTGATTGACAGGCTTAATCGAAAGGGTTTTGAAAGTGACGAGATTAATAATGTAATGACTGAACTTAAGTCTTTGGGTTACGTAGACGACAAACGATTTGTAGATCAATGGGTTTCCCAAAGAAAAAGGTTAAAACCAATGGGGAAGATTCGTATAAAACATGAATTGCAAGCTAAAGGTGTTCAGCGGGAGGTAGTAGATAAAGTGCTTGAAGAAATGCTTCCCCAGATTGAAGAACATGACATTGCACTGTCACTAGCGGACAAGAAACTAAAGAAGAACCCACGAATAGAGTGGCGCAAACTGGCGGCATTTTTAACAAGAAGGGGATTTTCCTGGGAAATAGTATCCCGCGTTGGCAGAGAGCTTGACATAAACAACCAAAAATAATACAATGATTTTGGGAGAAACTAGGTTTAGCCGACTGCCTTAGTGCGGGTTATATATAGATTAAAGTAAACTGGTTTATTGATAGGTGTTTTGTCTATAATTAGTGTTTCAATACTTTAATCTGAATAAGTATGCTTATTTGCATGCATACCCGTTATATGGTATTGGTATGGCCGAGTTTCTAACTCGGCCTTTTTTGTTGGTAAGACTGACTCCCAACGTATTACATGTCTATGTTAATGCATTAGTTATTAAAAATTTTTTGAGAATAGGAGGTGAATGCTATGGATTTAATTCCCATATTGATAGCGATTATACTTGGTCTTATCGGATTCGCAATAGGGTACTTTCTTAGAAAATATTTAGCCGAGGCTAAAATTGCTTCTGCGGAACAGGCAGCAGAAAAAATTATTGGTGAGGCCCAAAAGGAAGCTGAGGCTAAAAAACGGGAGTCCTTACTTGAGGCTAAAGAGGAAGTACACAAACTACGCAGCGAAGTAGAAAAGGAAAACCGTGAACGACGCAGCGAGCTTCAACGCCTGGATCGGCGCCTGGTACAAAAGGAAGAGGCGTTGGATAAAAAGAGTGATAGTCTTGAAAAGAAAGATGAAGGGTTACAGAAAAAACTTGAAGATGCTGATAACCTAAAAATCGAATTAGAGAGTCTTCACCATAAACAGGTAACAGAATTAGAACGGTTATCCGGATTGACTTCCCAAGAGGCAAAAGATATTTTGCTGACGAACGTCCAAGAAGAAATTAAACATGAAAGTGCAATAATGATTAAAGAAATGGAAGATCAGGCCAAGGCAGAAGCGGATAAACGATCTAAAGAAATTGTAACAATGGCTATCCAACGTTGCGCAGCAGACCATGTGGCAGAAACAACTGTATCAGTAGTTACTTTGCCTAACGATGAAATGAAAGGCCGAATCATCGGGCGTGAGGGACGCAATATTAGAACATTGGAGACTCTTACTGGCATAGATTTGATTATTGATGATACTCCGGAAGCTGTTATCCTTTCTGGTTTCGATCCAATTCGCCGCGAGGTTGCTAGAATCGCGCTTGAGAAACTAATATTAGACGGCAGAATTCATCCTGCGCGTATTGAGGAAATGGTTGAAAAAGCGCAAAAAGAAGTTGAACAGCACATTCGCGAAGAAGGTGAACAAGCTACATTTGAAACCGGTATTCACGGTCTTCATCCAGAATTGGTTCGGCTGCTGGGAAGACTTAAGTACCGTACCAGCTATGGACAGAATGTGTTAAAGCATTCCATTGAGGTTGCTCATTTGGCATATATGATGGCCGAAGAGCTGGGTATGGATTCGCAATTGGCTAAGAGAGCAGGTTTGCTTCATGACATTGGTAAAGCTGTTGACCATGAAGTTGAAGGTCCACATGTTAAAATCGGGGCAGATTTGGCGAAGAAATATCGTGAAAGCAGCGATGTGGTGCATATTGTTGGCGCGCACCATGGAGATATTGAAGCTGAAAGTATGGAGGCAGTACTGGTTCAGGCTGCTGACGCTATTTCAGCTGCAAGACCCGGAGCCCGAAGAGAAACTCTTGAATCTTATATTAAGCGACTGGAGACATTAGAAGAGATTGCTAACTCCTTCGAAGGTGTTGAAAAATCTTTTGCTATTCAAGCAGGTCGGGAAATTCGTATTATGGTTAAACCTGAACGGGTGGATGACGCTTCATCGCCACAGGTGGCTAGGGATATCGTAAAACGAATCGAGCAGGATCTTGAGTATCCTGGACAGATTAAAGTAGTGGTAATCCGAGAGACCCGCTCGGTAGATTATGCAAAATAGAGTGAATTTGAATACAACGGTCCTTCGGGACCGTTTTCCATTTCTGCGATAAATATCAGTGGAAAGTTTCATCACCCGATGCAGGAAAAGCGACTATAACTAAAGAACATTACTTAAACAGTATTTGATAGGGCAGGTGAAATTAATGGGGCTGCAGTTTCGTAATGGTGAGGAAGTTTCAGATAGTATAGGCCTTCTTATATCAATCTTAGTACGTTACCCGGAAGTAGGTACTATAAATTTTGACCCAAAACACAATGTATTAAAGTTTACGTTTATTCTTTCCCATAGAGTTACCGAGGACCAGATAGAAGTTTTTTCAAAAGAATTTAAAGAATGCGTCGAAACTTTCAGCCATATTGCTGATACCGTTTTACGGGACAATAGGTTAATCTGCTGGGAACATGATGAGGTTATGCTTATAGAAGTCTATCGTGATGTGGAAAGCCTCAGTCAAGACGAAATCGCCATGCTGATCTCCTTGCTTTACAAACACTTCTTAGGAATATTAGTTGCTGATGAAAATGATTCCTTTTTTGAATATGATTTAGATTATCAGGAAGAGTTAATTAGTAATATTTTGGAAAGTATAGAAATGGGTACGGAACTCCCCGAAGGAAAATTAATTGCGTTTCGTGACGACGGTAAAGTAATGGTATTCAATAAGTAGCCACTATATTGCATGAACACAGGAGGATGTAGTTTTGAATATAATGATGATTGGTGATATTGTTGGGCGCCCTGGAAGGAATATTGTTCGTCAAATTCTTCCTGAACTACGGCGGGATTACGCAATAGACTTGGTAATAGCGAATGGTGAAAATATTGCCGGTGGTATTGGTGTCACCCGAGAGACGGTCGCCGAACTTTACAACTCTGGAGTAGATGTGATTACAACGGGTAATCATGTTTGGGATAAGAAAGATGTATTTAATTTCATCGACCAGGACCAGTACATTGTTAGACCTGCCAATTACCCACCAGAAACGCCCGGAAAAGGTTATACAATTATAACCATTGACAATGTAAACGTCGCTGTAGTCAGCCTGGCCGGCAGGGTTTTCATGGAGCCGTTAGACTGTCCTTTTCGTACAGCAAAAGACAAACTTGATAGTATTCATAATAAGGCAGATGTTTTTATCGTTGATTTTCATGCCGAAGCAACATCAGAAAAACAGGCCTTAGCTTGGTTTTTAGATGGGCGGGTTTCTGCTGTTTGCGGCACCCATACACATGTTCAGACTAATGACGCCCGCATTCTGCCGGGAGGCACAGCCTTTATAAGTGATGTCGGCATGACCGGTCCCTATAATTCGGTATTAGGCGTGGACAAGGATTTGGTAATAAAGAAGTTTACTGGACAGCTCCCAGTAAGGTTTGAGGTTGCCAACGGACCCTGCCAGTTTAATGCGGTAATTGTTGAGGTTGATATTTGTCTTGGTAGAGCAAAAGAGATAGAAACGGTTAATTTTGTCCGATAAAAAATTTTTTGTTTATATTATGAGAATATTTAAAAAAATCTTAATATAAAAAAGGAATTTTTTAGTGTGTGCTAGAATATACAGATAATAGGGGTAATATATCATTGAAACAATCAAGGAGGTCTAATCTATGGAAGTGTTGAAGGTTTCAGCAAAATCGAGTCCAAATTCTGTTGCAGGCGCTTTAGCTGGTGTTTTAAGGGAACACGGCGGCGCTGAATTGCAAGCTATTGGTGCCGGTGCGCTTAATCAAGCAGTTAAAGCGGTAGCTATTGCCCGAGGTTTCGTTGCTCCTAGTGGTGTTGATCTGGTTTGTATCCCCGCATTTACAGATATAATGATTGATGGTGAAGAGAGAACTGCAATTAAATTAATTGTGGGGCCTCGCTAAGTAAAAGTTTTTAAAAGACCTGTTTGTTTACAAAAGACAAGCAGGTCTTTTGTTTTGCTATTTTTTCAGTTTTATGGTTTACTTTTTGCTATGTGCTTGTAATAATACTGTTAAGAAGGTGATATTTTGAATGCATTTATCGTGGATACTCATTGTGATTCTGTCAAATGGCTTGCGCAAGGTGTCAGTTTGAGAAACCATCCAGGTCATTTGGATTTAACCCGCCTTAATTCCGCTGTAAAGCTCCAATTTTTCGCAATGTTTGTTGAAAGCAGTTACAAACCTCAGCGCGCGATGGAGCGCACATTAGAATTAATTGACTTATCTTTGCAGTCAATGGAGCAAAATAAAGATGTCCTTACTATGGTGAATACCCGGGAAGATTTGCAGCAATTGACCACGGCTAAAACCTGCGGTGCCCTGCTGGCAATTGAAGGCGGTGAGGCTATCATAGATACCTATATGGTGCGTCACCTTTTTCGCCTTGGAGTTAGAAGTATCGGTTTGACTTGGAATCAGCGCAACCGACTGGCAGACGGTGTATTAGGCGGTTCCGGCGGCTTGACTCAATTAGGTAAGAAGGTGGTAAAAGAAATGAATGCTTTAGGTATACTGGTAGATGCGGCCCATATGTCACCTAAATCATTCTGGGATGTGTTGCGTACCTCCAGCCAGCCAATAATAGTATCTCATGCCAATTGCCGCGCACTGTGTGATCATGTTCGCAATCTTACAGATCTACAGATAAAGACTTTGGCAGCTCAAGATGGAGTTTTTTGTTTGACATTTGCCCCTGATTTCCTCAAAGAAAATGGCAGTACAATTGACGATCTCCTTGACCATATAGCGTATGCCGCGGATTTAATAGGTCCTGAACATATAGGTATCGGATCTGATTTTGATGGTGTAGATAGCTTACCTGAAGGTCTTAAAGGTGTAGAAGACTATTATAAAATATACCAGGGGTTAGAGCAACGCGGCTTTTCTGAAAGTGAATGCCAAGCAATTTCAGGCGGGAATGTAAGAAAATTACTGATGCGGATACTACCGAAAGAGGTGGGTAAAAGCTGATGGTAGTGGATTTGCATACCCATACTACTGCATCCGATGGTGCAGTTAGCCCTGAAGAGTTAGTCAAACTAGCATTGACAGCCGGGCTGCATGCTATTGCAGTTACTGACCATGATACCGTAGGAGGTTTAGCAGCGGCGGAAGAAGCGGCTGCTAAATTGCCTATTAAAGTCATTCCGGGGATCGAAATTAGTACTGACTGGCAAGATGAGGAAATCCATGCATTAGGGTACTTCATAGATTATAATTGCCAAAAACTGCAGAAAGTGTTGGATATCTTGGCAGAGGAGCGTTTCCAGCGGGGTAAAAAGATGGTGTCAAAGCTGAGACGGATAGGAATATTGATATCCTGGGCAAGGGTTCAACATCTGGCCAAAGAAGGTGTTGTGGGGCGGCCCCACGTTGCTCAGGCTATGTTGGAAGAAGGCTATGTGGGAAATATCTCTGAGGCTTTTAGGAAGTATCTGTCTAAGGGTCAGGTCGGTTATGTATGCCGAATGAAGCTTACGCCGGCTGAGGCTGTAAAGTTGATTAGAGACGCGGGGGGAGTCCCGGTACTGGCTCATCCTGGTTTGTTACGTAACCACCATAAACTAGGAGAAATTATTTCCAAGGGATTTCAGGGGATTGAAGTATATTATCCCCAGCATGATTCAGAACAGGTTCGCCTTTATTTGACCCTGGCGCAACAGTACGGCTTGGTGGTTACAGGCGGTTCTGATTTCCATGGTGCCTCCAGGGCGAAGAATAAATTGGCTGCATCGACAGTTGCTAATAAAGTCGTGAGCGACTTAGTAAAGATACGAGAGGAGACCAAGCATGGAAATTGCAAATAGGCTGCGCGGACAGGATTCAGCTATCTTTTCTGAAATGGACAGATTGCGTGTAGTTGAAGAAGATAAAGGAAGGGATATCATTAATTTAAGCATCGGGAGTCCGGACCTTCCGCCCCCACCCCATGTGGTAGAAGCTCTAAGCAGTGCGGTAAATGATTATAATAATTATGGATACGCCCTTACACAAGGAATGAAGGAATTGAGACAGGCCGTGGCTGATATGTATCTGAAACGGTTCAATGTGAAGTTAGACCCGGCAACAGAGATATTGTCGTTAATGGGATCCCAAGATGGATTGGCCCATATTTATTTAGCATTCATTAACCCAGGTGATTGGGGGCTAATTCCTGACCCGGGTTATCCGATATACAGTTTTGGCCTATTTCTTGCCGGGGGCAGGAAATACCCCATGCCATTGGTGAAAGATAACGACTTTTTACCGGATTTATCTGCCATTCCAGAGGAAATAGCGGATAAAGCTAAGATTATGGTTTTGAACTATCCGAACAATCCTAACGCTGCGGTAGCGGACAAGGCATTCTTTGAGGAAATCGTTAAATTTGCCAGGAAGCATCATATTATTGTTTGTCATGATGTTGCATATTCTGAACTCGCTTACGATGGATTTTCCCCTGACAGTTTTTTATCCGTTCCTGGCGCGAAAGAAGTGGGAGTTGAATTTTATTCAGTTTCCAAGACATATAATATGGCTGGATGCAGACTAGGTTTTGTAGTGGGCAACAGTAAAGTTATTAACGCATTGGAAAAGATAAAATCAAACATTGATTATGGAGTATTTAAGCCGATTCAGCAGGCTGGGATTGCAGCGCTTACCGGTTCACAAGAATGGGTAAGGGATTTGGCAAGTACCTATGCCAAACGCAGAGACGTTTTAGTTGATGGACTAGTTGAACTTGGTTGGCAGGTGGATAAGCCTAAAGCGTCCATGTTTGTATGGCTACCAGTTCCAAAACCTTTTCAACATTCCATTGAATTTGCAATGGATTTATTGAAAAGAGCCGGGGTCGTAGTGGTTCCAGGTATTGCGTTTGGGGATATGGGAGACAAATATGTACGATTGGCTTTGGTTTGTTCTAAAGAACGGCTTCAGGAGGTCGTAGATAGAATTTCCGCCCATTATTAGTTACCTTAAGACTATATTTTGTCATTACCGAATATACTATTGTTAAAATGAGTAAAGTGGCTTAACTTTGAGGTGATGGGATATGGTCGAAGATAGGAAACTATCGCGTAAAATTGAGGAACTGGAAGAAAAAATACATCATTTGCGGGTAAGTCGCAGGGTGTTAATGAATTTGTTGGAAAAAGTGGAGAGAGAGCGAAAACAAGATTTAGAACGTTTGGAAAAAGAAAACCGTAAACTTCAGCAGGCTAATTCCAAATATGCTAAAGACTTAATATCGAAAAATCGAAAGCTTATCGAGTTAGAGCAGGGGACAAACTAGATAAAGGACATTGGCACAAATTGCCACTGGACTTTTAACCAATTTAAAAATATTTTAAGGTTTTTTCTGACAAACTACCACTAAATACCTGTTCAAGGAGGTTATGTTTGGTGGTAGATTTTAAATCCAGAATGCCGCATTGTCCCGAAGTATCTTTAAAGGAAAAAGCGCGGGAAGAAAATGTAGATTATAACAATTTTTTAGACCACTTATCCGCCCAAAAAAGTGATGAGGAAATGGCCGATGAGTTGGGGATTTCACTGAGGACCGTAGAGCATTTACGAGAACAGTTTGAAAAGGTAGGTGTGCATAGCATTATAGGGCAGGAATAAAATTTCCTGCCTTTTAATTTACTTTCCCTCCCTATTTGCATATATTGTGAACAAAGGGAGGGATTATTATGGATGTTACAAGAGAACTATGGGTCAAGGTATTGGAATATCCGCTGGTACAATATATTCCTTTGAATCGGAGGAATCTAATAAAAATTAACGCAGGACTTCCCATGTCTCTTAGAGGGAAACCCAATATACGGCTCATCACGAATAAGGCGGATTTAATCACTAGCTATTTTCCTGCTTCAATTGATAAAAGTGAAATTATTAATCAGGTAGATTTTCATGAAAAGTTACTAATTATGGCTCTAAACTATGATGTTGAAGGTCTTATGTATCGTACCATCACCATCAGTGCAGTAGGAAAACCCACCACCGGAATGTATTATCTGTTTAATGTGGATCGGCATTTTTTTTACAGGCGCAAAGTATTCTTTCAGTGTTTTGATATGGGTGGAAAAGAAATTCCCATGCCACACACAGTCTTTAAAGTGCCATTGGTTTCCAAACGTTTGAAGTTTGACCACAGCTGACCATAATGGTAAAATTTATCTATACACGCACACAATCGGTGTAACTTCATTCCAAGGATTTGATGGTTATGTTTTTTCGCCTGTTAATGGTTTTTATCCTAGTCCCGTCCATAGAACTGATTCTATTGATTAAGCTAGGGCAGGTAATTGGTATTTTGTGGACTTTTACTATTATCGTGTTTACTGGGCTGCTGGGTGTATCACTGGCCAAGCAGCAGGGATTGATGGTACTTCAAGAGATAAGAGCTCAGTTAAATGCGGGGGTGATGCCATCAGATGCGGTAATTGAGGGATTACTGATTTTGGGAGGTTCCTTATTCCTGCTTACCCCTGGTTTATTAACTGACCTGACCGGCTTTTCTACATTGATCCCTGCTACCAGGGCGGCATGGCGACAATTGATTAAGAACAGGATTCAATTCTATATCCAGACCGGCCGCTGGCGATTTTATTAAGTTTTTGTAGCCATCGCTAATTTATTATGCTATAATGTTGGGAAATTGACGAAAGGGGCTTTGATATGGACAAGTTTTCCAGAGAAGGACTCACATTTGATGATGTACTATTGGTGCCCGCGGCTTCGTCCGTATTGCCCAACGAGGTTGATATCAGTACCAGGTTCACAAAAAATATTAAACTAAACATTCCGATTGTTAGTGCAGGAATGGATACTGTTACTGAAGCAAAGTTAGCTATTGCTATGGCCCGTGAAGGCGGTATCGGAGTAATTCATAAAAATATGTCTATTGAGAGGCAAGCGTTGGAAGTGGATAAGGTAAAACGGTCAGAACATGGTGTAATAACCGACCCATTTTTTTTAAACCCTTACCATAAGATTTCTGCAGCATTGGAATTAATGGAACGTTATCACATATCGGGCGTACCGATTACTGAAGGCAGCAGATTGGTAGGGATACTTACCAATAGGGATTTACGCTTCGAAAAGAATTTTGACCAGCCGATAGGTAATGTTATGACTCAAAAAAATTTGATCACTGCTCCGGAAGGAACAGATTTAGAGACCGCAAAAGAAATATTGCAACAACATAAGGTTGAAAAGCTGCCAATTGTTGATAATGACTTTAATTTGAAGGGCCTAATAACCATCAAGGATATTGAAAAAGCTCGGAAATATCCTAATTCCGCTAAGGACCAAAGAGGACGGCTTAGAGTAGCGGCAGCAGTGGGTGTCAGTAAAGACACAATGGAAAGAGCCGAGGCATTAAATGCAGCTGGAGTCGATGCTTTGGTTGTAGATACAGCCCATGGACATTCCCGGGGTGTGTTGGATACAGTTCAGAAGTTAAGACAAGAATTCGCCCAACTGGACATTATTGCCGGAAACGTGGCCACTGCAGCAGCGACGGAGGACTTAATAAAAGCCGGCGTAGATGCTGTGAAAATAGGGGTTGGGCCAGGGTCTATTTGTACTACTCGAGTAGTTGCTGGTATCGGTATACCCCAAATAACAGCAATCTATGATTGTTCTCAGATAGCTTCTAAATATGATGTACCAATTATTGCAGACGGTGGAATTAAATTTTCTGGTGACATACCTAAAGCGATTGCTGCAGGGGCGGATGTTGTTATGATCGGCAGCCTCTTAGCAGGTACAGAAGAAAGCCCTGGTGACATTGAAATATATCAAGGGCGAAGCTATAAAGTATACCGTGGAATGGGTTCGTTGGGTGCCATGAAAGAAGGCAGCAGGGATAGGTATTTTCAAGAAGATAACAGCAAACTCGTTCCTGAAGGGGTTGAAGGACGAGTTCCCTTTAAAGGATCTTTGGCCGAGACTGTGTATCAGTTAAATGGTGGGTTGCGTGCCGGGATGGGTTATTGTGGAACGGCGGATATTGTCGAGTTAAAAGCCAAAGGTAAATTTATTCGCATCAGTAATGCCGGATTGAAAGAAAGTCACCCCCACGATGTTACAATTACTAATGAAGCCCCTAATTACCGTATTTAATCTTTGACAGAAAAGAGGCGACTAAGCATCGCCTCTTTAACCTTTTAGCGCTCAGCGAATGCCGCCTTTGGGGTTAAAATTGCCTGATTATTATGATAAACTTATAAATAGAGAGAAATTTAAGAGGAGGTAGATTAATGACAAATCAGAATTCAGGTATGGATGATAAGAGAAATCTTGCTGAACAAAGGGCAGTGGAATTAAAAAGTAAGATTCAGCCTTACCTTGATGCGCGGGAAGGTATACCCACCGGTATGAAACTAGCCGACCAGTATAAAATTCAAAAGCAAAAGATTTTAAAATTATTAGGTGGAACCGAAGAAGATTGGAATGATTGGCACTGGCAGGTTAAAAACCGCTTTGGTGATGTGGAGCAATTAAGCAAGATACTCAACTTATCAGAAGAGGAAAAGCAGCAAATTGCCGCCGTAGGGGAACGATTTCGGTGGGCTGCATCCCCTTACTATGTTAGTTTGATGGACCCTGATGATAAGGATTGCCCTGTTCGCCGTCAAGCAATACCTTCTGTTCATGAACTTCAAGATCACATGGGTAAGGATGACCCCATGGGAGAAGAATTTACTTCACCGGTTCCATCTATTACGCGGCGTTATCCTGATCGGTTGATTATCAAGGTTACAAACCAGTGTGCCATGTATTGCCGCCATTGCCAGCGCAGAAGAAATATTGGCGAAATTGATAAAGGAACGCCCAAAGAACAATTAGAAGGTGCATTGGAATACGTGCGGAATCACCCTGAAATTCGGGATGTATTGCTTACTGGTGGCGATGCTTTCATGCTCAACGAAGAGGTGCTGGACTGGTTATTGGGCGAATTGAATAAAATTGAACATGTCGAAGTTAAACGTCTAGGCACCAGAACATTAGTTACCATGCCCCAAAGGGTGACGCCGGAGTTGTGTAATATCCTTGAAAAACACCATCCGGTTTACGTCAACACCCATTTTAATAACCCCAAGGAAATTACGCAAGAAGTAGCAGAAGCATGTGATAAACTTACTAAGGCCGGTGTACCGATAGGTAATCAGGCAGTATTATTGAAGGGTATTAATAACGACCCTCATGTCATGAAAAAATTAAATCATGAACTGCTAAAAGTTAGGATCAGGCCATACTATATTTTCCACGCTAAACCAGTTACAGGCACTGCTCATTTTATCACGAGGGTTGAGGAAGGAATTGCCATTATGGAAGCATTACGGGGGCAAACCTCAGGACTGGCAATTCCCACGTACATCATCAATGCTCCCAACGGTTATGGAAAAACGCCAATGCTTCCTGAATATCTGATTTCTTCTGGAAAAGATTATATTACTATCAGAACCTGGGAAGGGCGTGTAATGCAGTATCCTAATTTAGAGAATATATAATTATAATAAAGGCCGCTTTAAAGCGGCCTTTATCTTTACCCATTTGTGGTATACTAAAAAGGAATTTTACCGATCGGCCGCGAATTAGCCATTAGGGTTCAAAAAGCAGGATGTGATGCTAAGGTTATGATAAGCAACATAAAACTGGGTACACAACGAATTGATGGCGAACTTAGAGAGACCATATCAGCATCATTATTAAAGTTGCTGACAGAAGATTGGGGCGGTCCCAAGAACCCCATGGCTCAAAATTATTATCGTCAAGTCGTGATACCGGAGCTACTTAACTGTTTGGAAATCAATTTACACACCCTGCTTAGTCCAGTTTTTTCAGATATTCTTGCCAAGAAACTGAATACACAATTTGGCTTTCCACCTACTTTCGCTACGGGCCTTGCAGGAGATATAATAGCATCAGTCGGAGAAGATACATCCTCATTACCACAGGCTGACCTTTACGAACCGTGGGAACGTTTGTTTAGAATGCTTTCAATCGGTGAGGCGCCGGTAACTATCGCAGAGCGTACCGCATTTGCGCAGGAATATGTGGAACTAATTCGTAAAAACTATCGCCAATTTATTAAACTAATCACGGAACACGGACAAAAAAGCTTCGAATCTTTCGCTCAAACAGAATTTATTGAATGCGATGAGCAATTACTTCATTTTATGTATAAGTTTTGGCAGCGGTTTGAAGACCCTCATTATTTAGAACGGTTGAAGGCTGAAGACATTGCCTATCAGATGGGCTTAAATATGGAGCCGACAGAAATTTTGGCGTCATTAGTAGTTATTCATGATTTTGAAGGTCAGGTGGACAAAAACCAACTCTTGGAACTGCTAAAATATGGAAATTCACGGCAGGGAAAAAAATTAGAACTGCTTACGGGTTGTTTACCGTTGCAAGACTACTCTTACCAAGATGTTGAATATTTTGTAGAACGGATGCTCTCGGGTGGGTATATTAATATAGACTATAGCGGCAAAATCACCTTAGCTACTAAATCTGCACAGCTTGTGGGAGCGATGTTAGCGCCCAGATTAGTGTCCAGTGTCTTGGAAAATATTATGCCCGGGAACAAAAACATTAATGAAGCATATAGCATACTTCAAGATTTAAACGCACATGTCGTAGAAAAAGTAATCGAACGTCTTGCCCGAACCGGATCGCCGGAAGTAATAGAAGTACTGCAAATGCTTCCCCAAAAACAAAATAAGCGAATATATTTAAAAATTATATGGGCATGCGGTGAGATAGGGGCCGCTACTGCATTAGATTTCATTATCGACGCCATGCAGCACAGAGACGCGATGATTCGCGCACGGGCCTGTTTTGCCATGGGCAGTATCGGCGATGCCTCGGGTTATTTCGCACTAATGCGCCGTTTAGATGACGACGTACCCGCTGTTAAGGAACAGGCATTGATAGGCATTGGTAAGCTTTGTGTTCGTAGTGCCCTAAAAAAGATCGAATCTATTGCGAATGATTTGAATGAAGATATCCATGTGCGCCATATTGCCAGGGAGGTACTGGAGCAAATAAAATCAACGGAAAGTAAGGATTAGCTTTGGTTTTATTTCAGTACAGAATAGTTGTTACAAAGTGAAGGAGGAATAGATAATATGGCTTCAGAAGTATTTTTTACTAACATGCGGGCAAAAAGAGGTGCGAGCTTGCTGGAAAAGCTGGAACTACTTTGCCGGCGCGCTAAAGTATTAGACGTCATTAGCGAAAAGGATTTGGTTGCATTAAAAATTCATTTTGGTGAAAAGGGAAACACTGCATACATCCGCCCTACATATGCCAGAAGGCTCATTGATCTTATTAAGGAAAAGGGCGGCAAACCTTTTTTCACTGACGCTAATACACTATACGTGGGTAGTAGGGCCAACGCGGTAGACCACCTAAATACCGCGGTGGAAAATGGTTTTGCCTATTCGGTTGTAGGTGCACCACTGGTAATAGCAGACGGTCTCAATGGTAAAGACTTCATAAAGGTACCCATCGAGGGCAAGCATTTTAATGAAGTGAATATTGGTAGTGCCGCAGTTAATGCGGATGTACTCATTACTTTGACTCACTTTAAAGGACACGAAGCTACCGGTTTTGGTGGAGCACTGAAGAATGTTGGGATGGGTTTGGGAAGTCGTAGTGGCAAACAGCAGATGCATTCAGACATTTTACCATCAGTTAAACTGGAAAAATGTATTGCGTGTCAAAAGTGCGTCTCGTGGTGTCCGGCCCAAGCCATTACCGTGGAAAAGCAAGCTACTATTGACCAAGAAAAATGTATTGGCTGCGGTGAGTGTACTGTAACCTGCAATGAAGGGGCTATTGGGATTAGCTGGAAGAGTGAGGCAAATATTATCCAGCAAAAAATTGCTGAGTATACTTTAGGGGCATTAAAAAATAAACAGGGGAAAAGCTTTTTTATAAATTTCGTCATGAATGTTACTCCTGATTGTGACTGTGTCAGTTGGAGCGACGCACCTATTGTCGGAGATATCGGCATACTAGCGTCTAAAGACCCAGTGGCTATAGACCAAGCATCGTTAGATTTGGTAAATAAGTCCCAAGGATTACCCGGAACCCGATTGGAGCATGTTGGTGCAGCGGATAAGTTTGCCGCGATTCATGGTATAGACGGAACAGTTCAATTGGACCATGCAGAAGAGATTGGTTTAGGGAAACGAGAATATCAACTAATAGAGGTATAAAACCCTAATAAAAGGTAAACCCTGTAGCATAACTACAGGGTTTAGCATTATTTTGCTTTTGATAAATTGTTCAAGTCTTCCATTAGTTTGTCCAAGTCAACACCATGCATTCGAGCACCCTGCTCGATAGATTCAAATAATGCGCCGCCTCAACCAAGGCAATGTAAGCCATGCTTGTCGAAAATGGTTATGGCTTCAGGGTACTTCTGAACCACCTGTTGAATGACAGTTTGTGGAGTTATCAATAGTATCACCTCGTTGTTAAATATTTTTTGTTAAGAGAACTAAACTTATGCATCCTTATTATGGGCAAAGTTTAATATATCATATCAGAAAATGCCGACGATAATCAAGTGAATTCTGACAATATTGCGACATAGAATAGTATAATATTTTAGAATGTTATTTTGAAGTTTGCTCATTGGGAAGGAATAATATCCAGGCCGTCGAACTATTTATTTAGAGATGGAAGATAAGGAACTCTCAAAAACCTGATGGAGGTGTGTTGATGCTTTTTAGACAATGTGCCGGTGGTATTGTGTTTCATGGCGAAAAGGTCTTTTTGTTGCAGAACGATAAGAAAGAATGGGTTTTACCTAAAGGAATTATCCGCGATAGTGGCTACGCCAGTGAAGTTGCAGTCACCCGCGTGAAAGACGAAACCGGTATTGACGGAAAAATTCTCGGAGCGGCAGGGGAAACTAGTTACGAATTTTATTCTTTTTCTCGTCAGCGTCCTGTATGTAATCAAATTGTTTGGTTTATCATGGAAGCTGAGCATGACGAAGTGAAAGTCAGTGAACAAGAAGGGTTTAGTGACGGTCGCTTCTTCCCTGTAGAAGAAGCAATTAAAAAAATCACCTATAGTCAGGACAAATCATTGGTACGGGTTTCGTACGAAAAAAGGAAAAAGTTCAACCAAAAAGGGGCTTAAGGCCTCTTTTTTTTGCCATGATATCCAGTTGTAATGGACTAAATTTTATGGTACGGTTATAATTAAAACCTGGGAGGGATTGGTATATGGAATTTTATGACGGAAGAATTTTCAGACCACCTAGTGAATCAAGGAGTCTTATTCTTCAAGTAACGGTGGGATGTTCTCATAACCAATGCACTTTTTGTTATATGTATAAAGAGAAAAAATACCGTGAACGCGCTTGGAAGGAAATCGAAGAGATTATAGCTCACGCTGCCCAGCAATACCCGTCGGAAACAGTTCAGAAAATTTTTTTGGCGGACGGTGATGCACTTGCTATGGAACATGACAAATTAATGTCTCTCTTAACATTGCTGTATCATACTTTTCCGTATCTGCAAAGGGTAGGCATCTACGCCGGCCCCAAGTCTATCATAAGAAAAACTTCTACCGAGCTTCTAGAGCTAAGAAAAGCAGGTTTAAGTATAGCTTATCTTGGATTGGAAAGCGGTTGCCCCGATATTTTGAAGCAAGTCAGGAAAGGGGTCACTGATGAAGAAATGGTAGAAGCTGGGCGACAATTGAAAGCGGCCGGAATCAAGTTGTCGCTGATGGTGCTAGGTGGATTAGGAGGGAAAGACCAATCCCATCAGCACGCAAAAGCGTCAGCCGCGGTAGTTAACCAGATCGGTCCCGACTTTTTGGCGGTTTTAACCTTGCGGTTTTACAAGGGTACTCCCTTAGCTAAACAAGTAGAAGAAGGGAGTTTTAAACCCGTTGAGCCGATGGAACTAATCCAAGAATTGCGGTGGTTTGTGGAAGACTTAGAACTCCAAGGCTGCATATTTAGAACCAATCATGCTTCTAATCGTCTTATTTTGAGTGGAACTTTAAACGAGAATAAGGATAAGATATTGAAGCAAATTGACCGGGTTTTGAAAGATAAAGGCGGAAACGCCTTGCGCCCAGAGCATCTTTTGGGTCTTTAGGGTAAATAATATGTTAGGTTTATTATTTCCTCTAGATGAGGAAAGTCGCCCGTTCAAAGCCAGCATTAATGATCAGAAACCAATACTAAGAGGTAAGCATCAATTTATCGAAGGAACCTACCATGGGACCTTGTTGGCCGCAGCCATAACCGGTATGGGTAAGGTCAGTGCGGCTATGCGCGCCCAAGCGCTGATAGACTATTATTCTCCACGACTGCTGCTTTTGGCGGGCGTGGCCGGGTGCTTGACTGATGAGATGATGCCGGGAGATATTTTTATTGCGTCAGAAATCTGTCAACATGACGTCTATGCACCGTCTAAAGGTACCAAGTGGAGGGATTACCGTCATCATGGGCAAGGTATATTCCTGGGGGATGAAGGATTACATTCAACGGCGCTTGCTTTGGATTGGGACAAAAGCAACGTGTTCACAGGTAGATTATTGACGGGTGATAAAGCAGTTGCTACTAAAGATTATACAAAAAAGCTGATTGATAAACTTAAGGGTAAAGCAGTAGACATGGAAAGTGCTGCTGTTGCGCAAGTTGCAGCATACAACGACATACCACTTTTAGTGGTAAGAGTAATTTCTGATAATGCTAATGAGAACGCAATGAAAGATTTCCAAGCGAATTTTTCTAATGCATGCCAGTTATTAGGTGAGTATCTGGAGCTGTTGTTAGGGAAACTAATTGAGAAAGAATTATAATCTTTCAATGCACAAGTAACGGGCCGACATCGGCTGATGGGATAATAGTCTTAGCCCGCGTAGCAGTTTATAGATGAATTTCAAACCACCGAAATGGCTAGATGGGTGGGGCGAGTGATTGAAGAGGTGATTAGTTTTGAAATACATGATTGAAACATGGGGCTGTCAGATGAATGCACACGATTCAGAGGTGCTGGCAGGACTTTTAGAGCAAATGGGTTATTTGGCTACAGAAAATGAAAATGATGCGGATGTCGTGCTGCTGAATACCTGTTGCATTCGCGAAAAAGCAGAAAACAAGGTTTTTGGCCGCCTTGGTAATTTAAAAAAATTGAAAGCAAACAACCCTGAGCTTATCCTGGGTGTGTGTGGCTGCATGGTCCAGCGACCGGAAATGGCAGATAAAATAAAAAAACGTATGCCCCATATGGATTTGATTTTCGGGACGCATAATATACACCAACTGCCTGATCTTATTACTGAAGCAAAGCAAAATAGCACAGCCCGGGTGAAGGTATGGGACCGGGAGGGTAAAATTGTCGAAGATTTACCCATGAGGCGCGCAGCGGGGATAAAGGCTTTTGTAAATATTATGTATGGTTGTAATAATTTTTGCACTTATTGTATAGTGCCTCATGTACGCGGTAGGGAACGCAGTCGTCATGTCGCCGATATTATCACCGAAATTGAACACTTGGTACAACAGGGTTACGTTGAAGTAATGTTATTGGGGCAGAATGTCAATTCCTATGGTAAGGATTTAGATAATAACATAGATTTTGCTGGCCTGCTAAAGAAAGTTAATGATATTCTAGGGCTGCAGCGTATTCGCTTTATGACCTCACACCCTAGAGATTTTACCGATAAGCTAATTGACTCCCTGGCCAACTGCGGCAAAGTCTGTGAGCATTACCATCTTCCTATTCAGGCCGGAAGCACAGCGATACTAAAGCGCATGAATAGAGGGTATACAAAGGGGGAGTATCTTGATTTAGTCAAACAAATTCGCCAAAAGGTACCTAATGCCAGCATCACTACCGATATTATAGTAGGATTCCCTGGCGAAACGGATGCTGACTTTGAAGACACCATGGATATTTTGCAGCGCGTGCAATTTGATGGTGCATATACTTTTATTTATTCACCAAGGCCTGGAACTCCGGCTGCCGATATGGCGGAGCAGGTACCGCCTGATCAGAAGAAAGAACGGTTTCAACGATTACTGAAGCTGCAAAACAGTATTACTGAAGAAAAACACCTGCAGCTTTTGAGAAGCACCCAAGAAGTTTTATTCGAGGGTACCAGTAAGAATGACGAGCATATTATGTCAGGGCGTACCCGTTCAAATAAACTCGTACATGTTCCAGCAGATAAATCTGTGATAGGAAAGTTTTACCTAGTAAACATTACCAAGGCGCAGATGTTCAGTGTATCAGGGGAATTGTTGGAGGAAATTTAAAACTTTTCCCGAAGTAGTAATAAAATTCGGAGGTGATAGTTATGACAAGTATCATGGAAAAGGCACATACGTTGGCAAACGCAATACAGGAAAGTGAAGAGTTGATTAATATGAGGAATACTGAAGCGGCTATGGCAGGAGATGCGGAAGCCCAGAAAATTCTTCAGGAATATCAAGAAGCACGTCAAAAAATAGAATATAAGCAGGCAAGTGGTGCGGAGTTAACAGAAGCAGAACAAAGTGGCATGGAAGAAATAGAGAAAAAAATGAATAAAAATGCAACGATTAGCGCTTACCTTGAAGCACAGCGCGAAGTTAATGAAATTTTACAAGGTGTAAACTTTATTCTGACCAAAGCACTAAGTGGTGAAGATTCTGATTCTTGCGGTCCCGGATGTGGGGGCAACTGCTGTTAATTAATTGGCCGGGCTATCCGGTCATTTTTTTTGGTTCGATATTACTAGCAGACAGTGTGCACCGGCGGGGGGGAGATTCACCATGACGACACCTATGATGCAACAGTATCAGCAAATTAAACAACAATACCAAGACGCTATTTTATTTTTCCGGTTGGGCGATTTTTATGAAATGTTTGGCGAGGATGCCAGGGAGGCATCTAGAATACTGGAAATAACTCTGACCACCCGAGATAAAGACAAAGAAGCTCCAATTCCCATGTGTGGCATTCCTTATCATGCTGTTAATACCTACTTAGGAAAGCTGTTGAACAGAGGATACAAAGTAGCGATCTGTGAGCAGGTGGAAGACCCTGAAAAGAGTAAGGGAATTGTACGCCGTGAAGTAGTCAGAGTAATTACTCCGGGAACGATTATCGATAAGGAACTGCTAGCCGAAGCCCAAAACAATTTTTTGGCAGCAATTTGTCAAGTCGATGATATTTGGGGGTTGGCGTTTGTCGACGTATCGACAGGTGAGTTTTATGTTACTGAATTGAATGCCGGTAATACCTCATCAGTTGTGGACGAAATTACCAGATATAATGTAAGTGAATGCCTTGTTGCTCCCGATGACCCTGGAGCAATAAGAACGTTGCTAGAGCCAGTTTGCGTAGTAACGTCTTACCCCCCTAAGCACTGGTCTGTCAAGCGCACCCAGTTAAAGATGGAAGAACAGTTTAGCCGGTCAGGTTTGGAAGCGGCCGGTATAATAGGTTGTGAAGCCGCAGTTGCCGCCGGTGGTATTTTAATAGCATACCTTAGCGATACTCAAAAACAGACATTAGGTCATATTAATCGAGTGCAGCTGTATTCACCCAAACATTTCATGCTCATTGATGGGGCCACCAGACGTAATCTCGAACTGCACACTACTATGCGAACTCGGGAAAAAAAGGGGTCCCTTCTCTGGGTGCTTGATAAAACCGTTACCGCGTTGGGCGGCAGACTGCTGAAAAAATTCATTTCCCAGCCACTTTTAGATCGGAATGAAATCTTGTCAAGGCAGCAGGCAGTTACTGAATTTGTTAATAATATGTTTTTACGGGAAAAGCTGCGAGAGTACCTGAAAAAGGTCTATGATTTAGAACGATTAGTCAGCAGACTGGTGTTTCAAACAGCAAATGGCAGGGATCTGCTGGCATTAGGTCAATCATTGCAATATTTGCCTCTTATCAAGGAAAGGTTGGAACATGCTAAAACGACTCCACTATTGCATGATTGCTGGCATTCATTAGACACGTTGACAGACATATCCCAATTAATTATGGAATCAATAAAAGATAATCCGCCGGTAAGTGTTACCGATGGTTCACTGATTAAAGATGGCTACAGCGAAGAAGTTGATAAATTGCGCCAAGCAGCCGCATCAGGTAAAAAATGGCTGGCACAACTAGAGCAAGAAGAAAGAAACAAAACAGGAATTAAATCCCTTAAGGTAAAGTATAACAAAGTATTTGGTTATTATATTGAAATTACGAAAGCCAATCTCGACCATGTTCCTACGTACTTTCAGCGCAAACAAACTTTGGCCAATGCAGAGCGTTACATTACACCGAAATTGAAGGAATTGGAAGATACCATCCTGGGAGCGGAAGATAAACTTGTTAAATTAGAATACCGCATTTTCTCTGATATAAGACAAACCCTAGCGGTGGAAACCAAACGTATTCAGGAAACTGCCAGAGTGATAGCCTTACTTGATGTTCTGTTGTCGCTTGCGACCACAGCGGTAGAAAACGGGTATGTTGCACCCAAAATTCTCCCCAGCGAGGATACAATGGAAATTAAAGCGGGCAGGCACCCAGTGATAGAACAATTGACTACGGCTGGCGCTTTTGTTCCCAATGATACAAATGTAGGCGACAAAAAGCAACTTATTGTTATTACAGGTCCAAATATGGCCGGTAAGTCAACTTACATGCGGCAAGTGGCCTTAATTACGTTGATGAGTCAAATCGGCAGCTGGGTACCAGCACAGGAAGCTTTCATCCCATTGGTAGATAGAATTTTCACTCGGGTGGGAGCGGCAGACGACCTTTCTACAGGTCAAAGCACATTTATGGTTGAAATGAATGAAGTTGCTAATATCCTTCATAATGCCACAGGTCGAAGCTTAATAATTCTCGATGAAATTGGTAGAGGTACCAGTACTTATGATGGGATAGCCATCGCATGGGCTGTTATTGAGTTTTTACTGCAAGAGAAAAAAGGCGCTAAAACCTTTTTTGCCACCCATTATCACCAGCTTACGGCTTTAGACAATATCTATCAGCAGGTTGCCAATCATCAAGTTGCTGTCCAGGAAAAGGGAAAAGAAATTGTCTTCTTAAGAAAAATTATTTCCGGGGGAACGGACAAAAGCTATGGAATTCAAGTAGCTAGATTGGCAGGCCTCCCCAATCAGGTAATTAAACGGGCACAATTCTTACTGACTGAAATGGAAAATCAGGGAAATAGTGCAGCATCAATAGAGGCTGCCGCTGCCAAAGAAGACCATTTAGTTTTTTTTGAAGCATTGAATTCAAGTTATGAAACTGTATTAGAAAAGCTAAGACATTTAGACGTGATGAACACTACGCCAATCGAGGCCTTAAATATGCTTTCTGAATTAAAGCAACTGGTAGATGAGGGGGATAATAGTGAGCAGAATTAGGTTGTTGGATCCATTAACAGCCAATCAAATTGCAGCCGGGGAAGTAGTAGAGCGCCCAGCTTCAGTTATCAAGGAACTGCTGGAAAATTCCCTAGATGCCGGAGCGCAGTCCGTCTATCTCAAGATAGAAAATGGCGGTAAAGACAAAATTATAGTTACTGATGACGGCTTTGGTATGAATGCAGATGATATGTGTCTGGCTTTTCAAAGGCATGCAACCAGTAAGATAACCACTGCCGAAGACTTAAGTCAAATAACGACTCTAGGCTTTCGCGGAGAGGCATTGGCAAGCATAGCTGCGGTGTCCAGGGTCCACGCTTCTTCGAGACAAAGAGAAGATGCTGCTGGTACCGAATTAAAAATTGAAGCAGGCTCTGTTTTAAGTACTAAGCCTTCAGGTTGCAGCGAAGGTACATCTATAGAAATTTCGGATTTATTTTTTAATGCTCCCGCTCGAAGAAAATTTCTTTTTAATGCCTCCAGGGAGACGGCGGCCATTTCTGAAATAGTTAATAGGTTAGCCCTGTCGCACCCTTCGGTGAGGTTCACTTACTATAGTGGCCCGCGCCTATTACTTCAGACACCGGGAAAGGGAAGATTGAGGGAAGTGGTTGCTTCAGTGTATGGACTTGACTTGGCGGAAAAGCTTCTGGAAATTAATTATCTAAAACATGATGTAGAACTATCGGGATTTTTGTCGCCGCCGCAAATACATAAAGCAACAACCAGTAATATTGTATTTTTTATCAATGGTAGGTATATTAAAGACAGTATTCTGCTTAATACTATTAAAGAAGTCTATAATTCCAAAATACCAGGTGGCCGGTTTCCGGTTGCGATATTGAACATTAGTATTAAACCGGGAAGTGTGGATGTAAATGTGCACCCACAAAAACTTACCGTCAAATTTGATCGTCCCGAGTATATAAACAGCGTAATATTAGCGGCTGTAGAAGATTGTTTGAGCCGCCCTGATACCGATACATGGTTTATTCCTCAAATAGGAAATGACGGGGCAAAACAGTTTTTGCCAAACGTAGAGTATCACGAACCCCAACATCAAGTAGCTTGGAGAGAGGTAGTACAGGAAAGGTCAATGGATGCGCCCGTAGAAGACCCATCCATTGATGTACCAAAGCCTGAAGAAGCACCAGCCAACGATTTACCTATGCCTTTGGAAGAATCTCCAGCAATTAAAAATGACATTCCGGCAGCGAAGACAACAAATATTAATGCTTCACGTTCAGGTGCCGGTATCCCAATAATGCGAATAGTGGGTCAGTTTAAAGCTGGTTATATACTTGCCGAAGCAGAAGACGGGCTTTATATAATTGACCAACATGGTGCGCACGAACGTATCTTGTATGATAAGTACTCACAGGGTACACAATTAGGCCATTCTCAACTAACAGTGCCCCAAACTGTGGACTTTAGTGCTGATGAAGCTGAATACCTCGTTGAATACATTTTTTTACTCCAGGAGTTCGGCTTTATTTTGGAGCATTTTGGTGGCAATTCATTCATATTGCGAGGTATGCCAAGGTTCTTAAATACATCTGACGGGGTTAATCTTTTGCAAGATATAGTACAGCTTCTAGCTTCAGGGACTAAAGTAAACCAACAGGATTTAGAAAAAGAATTGCTGCTCCAATTAAGCTGTAAAGGGGCTATCAAAGAAGGACAGTACCTTGATAAGGCTGAAATGGAAATTTTGATTAGACAGTTAGCCAAGACTTCATACCCATTATCGTGTCCTCACGGCAGACCCATAGTCATCAAGCTTAGTATAGCGGATTTAAAAAAGTTATTTTTACGTCAGGAGTAGATTTTTGATGAGATTACCACTAGCCGCAATTGTAGGGCCTACTGCAGTGGGTAAATCTGCCGTGGCAGTAGAGGTTGCTGACCGCCTGAATGGGGAAATTGTTTCTGCTGATTCTATGCAGGTCTATCGTCAGATGGATATAGGTACGGCAAAAATTTCCGCCGATGAAATGATTGCCACAGGCGGCAGACTAATACCTCATCATTTGATTAACGTGGTATCGCCTGACGAAGATTATAGCGTCGCCCGTTATCAACAAGACGCGCGCACTCTAATCAGGGAAGTTAACAGCCGAAACGAGTTGCCAATATTAGTGGGAGGTACTGGACTGTACGTTCAAAGTGTTATTGACCCTTATCACTTCGGCAAGGAGCCCGGTGACAAAAATATCCGAAATAAAATCAGGACCAAGATTAAGATTGAAGGGTTGGACAAAATCCACCAAGAACTTAGGGAGGTTGACCCTCAGGCCGGAGAAAAAATTCATCCTAATGATGAAAAAAGAATAATTAGGGCCTTAGAATACTATTATAGTAGAGGGGAACGAATTTCTGATAACTATTACAAGAAAAAAATATCTCTTTACAATCTTGCAATGGTAGGATTGACCATGGACCGGCAGCTATTATACCAACGTATTAACAAACGGGTCGATAAAATGATTGAAGCGGGCCTTTTGGATGAGGTTAGAATGTTATTAAACCAAGGATATCCACGGAATCTTCCTGCCATGCAAGGGCTTGGTTATAAGCAGATGGCTGCTTTCTGTGTCGGGGATTTAAGTTGGGATGAAGCTATTCGTGTACTTAAGCGAGATACCAGAAGATTTGCTAAAAGGCAATTAACATGGTTTCGTCGGGATGAGAGAATTGTTTGGATAGACGTTTCCCACATGGCTGAGGATGATATCATCTGTAAAATAACGGAATATATTTGCAGGACTCTGTAAAAGGTTGTAGAATAGGTTAACAAGAAAAATTTGGAGGGCTGTTCAAGATGAGTAAAACCCAGATTAACTTGCAGGACACTTTTCTTAATCAAGTGCGGAAAGAAAACATTTCTGTAACTGTATTTTTGGTCAATGGTTTTCAAATCAAGGGTAATGTCAAGGGGTTTGATAACTTTACTGTTGTTTTGGATGTCGACGGAAAACAACAGATGGTTTATAAGCACGCAATTTCTACTATTGTTCCATACAAGCCTGTAAGTTTGATGAACGAGTAGAAGCAAAATAGATCAATAAAACTCCCGGTATTATAGCGGGAGTTTTTCTCTTTTTGCAGGAATTCAATGATGGATGGCGAAAACTTATCGGGTTATACCACGTACTGGAGGGATTGTAATGAAAAAGTTTTTTTTATTGTTGATAGTTTCCCTGATTTTAACAACCGGCTGTGGCAGCGGCGGAGCTAATGAAGAGCAGCCTTTACGTATTGGAGTGTTACCCATTGAAGATAGTTTACCGTTGTTTGTAGCTGAAGCGGAGAACATTTTCGTTGAAAATGGTGTAGATGTCGAATTAGTTTCCTTTAATAGTGCCAGGGATAGGGATATGGCACTTCAAGCCGGAGAGATAGACGGTGAAGTAGCTGACATTCTCGCTGCAGCCTTGTTGGAGAAAAGTGAAGTGGATGTATCTATTATTTCTCTTACCTTAGGTACTATTCCCCAGGAGGGAAGGTTTGCTCTCTTAACCAGTCCAAATTCAGGATTAGACAGCCTGGCGAAGGTAGATAGTCTCTCTGTGGCCATTTCTGAGAACACAATTATTGAATATGTCTTGGACCAACTGATCGAAGTAGGGAGTATTAACAAAGAAAAAGTTGATAAAGTGTCTATCCCTCGCATACCTGAGCGTTTGCAGCTACTGCTGGCTGATAAAATTGATGCGGCAGTATTGCCCGACCCATTAGCATCCCTTGCTGAAGCTAAAGGTGCTCATGTGATTTTAGATGACACTAAAATAAATGATAATATTAGTCAGGTGGTCGTGCTGTTTACAAAGGATACAGTACAAGAAAACGCTGGCGCGGTGACAAAGATGATTGATGCATATGATCAGGCGGTGGAGATTTTCAACGCTAACCCTGATAGTTATCGCCAATTGTTTATTGAAAAGGCTAGAGTACCACAAGACATTCAGAATAGTTACCAGGCACCAAAATTCTCGCCTGCACAAGTACCGGCGCAGGCGGATGTTGACCGACTATTGAACTGGGCAAAAGCAAAAAATTTGATACCTGGTGGAATTTCCTATGAACAATTGATAGACAACTCCTTTGTAAAGGAATGATGTGATTGATAGCTGTAGATAATGTTTCCCTTTCTTATGGGGGGCATCAGCATCATCAAGCATTGGCTAATATTAGTATGGACGTTAAATCAGGCGAATCTATGGCATTAATCGGGCCATCGGGATGCGGCAAGAGCTCCCTTCTTTTTCTTATAGCAGGATTGGTTTTTCCCCAAAGAGGGAAAATTTTAGTGGCAGATGAAAATGTTGCCGGACCGCGACAAGATGTGGCTCTTATTATTCAGAACTATGGCCTATTTCCGTGGAAAACAGTATGGGATAATGTAATCCTTGGTCTCAAATTACGAAAGCTGGATCATGCCAAACAGAAACAAAAAGTCAGCCAGCTGTTAAATGTTTTGGGATTGGCAGACTATCAGGATAAATATCCAAACCAGCTCAGTGGAGGTCAGCAGCAGCGGGTAGCAGTAGCCAGAGCACTGGCATTGGAACCGATGCTGCTGTTGATGGACGAGCCATTTTCTGCACTGGATGCATTAACCAGGGAAAGTTTACAGGAAATGGTTCTTGATATTTGGTTGGAAAACAAAATGACTTTGGTTTTTGTTACCCATAGCATTGAAGAAGCAGTTTTTCTAGGGCAAAAGATTGCCATCTTTACTCCGGGACCGGGAAGGATTACCACCATTGTAGAAAATTCGGGCATGGGTGCAAAAGAATTTCGTGCTACCAAGCAATTTTATCAACAGTGCAGTAAGGTCAGGAAACTACTGGAGGACGGTCAACATGAGTCAGCATAAAGTACGATGGTGGCAGTATGTCTTGTCCCTGGCAGGATTGCTGACTGTTTGGCAGATTGCGGCTATGCTAGTCGATAGTCCGGTCTTTCCTGAGCCGATAAATGCTATTATAGCATTTGCCCTGGAATTTCGTGGTGAAATGATACATCATTTCGTTGTAAGCACCTACCGAGTAGTAATAAGTTTGTTTTTGGCTATGCTAGCTGCAATTCCTCTTGGACTGCTGCTGGGCCGTAACCCTAAAATTGACCGTTTTGTGGCTCCGGCTGTTTATATGGTGTATCCAATACCAAAAATAGTTTTTTTTCCTTTGATTATGATTCTGTTGGGCATTGGTAATGTTTCGAAAATCTTTATTATTACACTAATAGTATCATTTCAGATTTTAGTTTCCACTAGGGATGCAGCCAAGGGAGTCCCTCAAGCATCAGTATATTCTGCCCGATCACTAGGGGCTAAAGGGTGGCAGGTATATCGTCATGTTATTGTACCCGCCTGCTTGCCAGAAATGATAACTGCTTTAAGAATTAGTTTGGGTACTGCGGTTGCCGTGCTGTTTCTCGCAGAAACCGTGGCTGGTTCCAGCGGACTAGGCTACTTCATTCTTTCAGCAATGTATCGAGCGGAATATAGCGCCATGTTTGCCGGCATTATGGCAATGGGTCTATTGGGATTGATGCTCTATTATTTTGTTGATCTCTTCGAGAAGATGTTTTGCAGTTGGCAGCATTTATAACGGGGCAGAAAGCCTCGTTATTTTATTTGCCCGGCGTATCTGTGGGGCGATAGGTTGAAAGAAACCTTGCAACAAGAAATTATTATGGCGTTACCTTATTCGATTTTACGCAAAATATTGCCATGCATGCGTATAATTAAGTAGTACAAATGAGGTGAGCTGCTGTGGATATAAAACTGCGCTACGGAAATGGTGGAGGATCCAAGAATAAATATAGAGGCAATCTATCTGAGAAGGGAAAGATTTCTAGCTTAGTGGAGCAGGGTGAAATTAGCCCGGCTAAGGCCCTGCGCATGTTAAAATCAGGTAATGGCAAGGCCGATACCGGCGGCAACGATAGCTCTGCGTCCCGAAAGACCAACGGAGTTAATAAAGGGCAAGTACAAGAGAGCAGTGTGGAAGATGTGCTCGCTGAACTAAACCAACTGGTAGGTTTAGAGGCAGTAAAACACTTAGTAAAGGAATTAAGAGCGTTTATCGATATTCAGCAGCAAAGGCAGCAAATGCACCTGCGCACTGAACCCCTAGTGATGCACATGATTTTTCGCGGCAACCCCGGTACTGGTAAAACTACAGTAGCTCGCATTATCGGTCAATTATTTAAGGAAATGAATGTTCTTCCTAAAGGGCACTCGATAGAAGTAGAACGAGCTGATTTGGTAGGTGAATACATTGGACACACCGCACAAAGGACCAAAGAACAGGTTAAGAAAGCCCTGGGAGGGATATTGTTTATCGATGAAGCATACTCGTTAGCTAGGGGCGGGGAAAAAGATTTTGGTAAAGAAGCAATTGATGTGTTGGTCAAGGCGATGGAGGACCATAAAGATGACTTTATTTTAATTTTGGCAGGTTATAGAGACGAGATGGATTGGTTTTTACTTACTAACCCCGGCCTGCGTTCACGGTTCCCAATACATATAGACTTTCCAGACTATACTGTTGATGAGTTACTTGGCATCAGCGATTTAATGTTGGAAAAAAGAGAATACAGTTTAACTCCCGGCGCGAAAGTTGAACTACGAAAATTAGTCAACAATAAACTAATTTATGGTCATGAGCATAGTGGGAATGCCCGGTTGGTACGAAACATTATTGAAAAGGCAATTCGGCGTCAGGCAGTTAGGTTGGTAAATCACCATAATTTAGGCAGAAAGGAGCTAATGAGAATTACTCCGGAAGACCTAAGGGAGGCTGTGAAAAATGACAGCTAAGAAAATTTTACTTGCTGGGAGAACCAATGTAGGGAAAAGTCTTTTAGCCTTAACTTTAACCAGATTTTTAGGTATTAACACATTGCCAATTACTTGGCACAATTATCCTAATAAAAACCAAACATATAGATTTAACTTCGCTATAGCCAAACAAAAATTGGTCAATGCTGCTGAGTATCATACACAGGGGCTTTATGACATCAACATTGAATTGTCTAAACTGACTAAATTGCAGTTGGTGGATACTACTGCGTTAACTGACGAAGTTCATCCAAAGAAACAGTTGCGGCAATACATGGCTATGACAATAGAAGCAATTCAAGATTGTGATTGTTTAATACATATTTATGATGCCGAGTATTATACCGACCACCCGATTGCCGATATCGATCGCAGTTTGATGGAATTAGAAACAAAAGGTAAGTATATATCTGTTGTAAACAAAATCGACACCTTAAAAGCTAATGTAGGCGTGCAAAGAATTCAATCCCTTGCAGGGGAGAATTCTTTTCTGTGTTCATGTACCACCGGCCAAGGCATAGTAGCCTTGAGGCAGGAATTATTAAAGCTTTTAAAAGTTTAATTCGAACCCGGCTAGCAGCTTTTTTGTTTTTGGGATAGTGACCCATTTATGGCTAAACATATCATTTATTGACAAACTAATAATCAACTAATAATATTGGATTAGAAAGATGGAACAGGGGGGAAAATGTTGGACTTTACTGACGAGCAGATAAAACGCTATTCTAGACATATTATTCTTAAAGAAATTGGTGGTAAAGGACAGAAGAAGTTGCTAAATTCAAAAGTGTTGGTGGTAGGCGCAGGGGGGTTAGGCTCACCAGCCAGTCTTTATCTAGCTGCCGCCGGTGTTGGCACTTTGGGGATTATTGACTATGATATTGTCGAACTGTCCAACCTGCAGCGGCAGGTGCTGCATGGAACTGAAGACGTGGGCAAGGCTAAAGTAGAATCTGCGAAAGAAACATTAAACAGATTAAATCCTGATGTACATGTGATACCACACTTTAAAAAACTGGATAAGGAAAATATTTCCGAACTAATAGATGACTATGATTTAATCGTAGACGGAGTAGATAATTTTGCTGCTAGGTACTTACTAAATGATGCTTGTATTATGCGGGGCAAGCCCTTGGTGGAAGCAGGAATATTACGCTGGGATGGTATGATTATGACTATTGAGCCTAATGCAGGTCCATGCTACCGATGCGTATTCCCTTCGCCGCCGCCGCCCGGAAGCGTACCTTCGTGTCAGGAGGCTGGTGTGTTGGGAGCAATTGCCGGAGTAATGGGCGTACTTCAGGCAACCGAAGCGGTAAAATACTTACTTGGCGTAGGGGATAACCTGATTGGCAGAATGCTTCTTTTCAATGCCTTAGAAAGCCAATTTAGAGAAGTCGAAATATCTAGAGAAGATAAATGCCCAGTATGTGGTAACAACCCATCTATTACTTCATTGGAGGAATATGAGCTTCAGTGCTCAGTCCATAATAAATAAAAGTGACGTCTAGCGGCTATACACCATCGAAAAACCCACGAGTATAGCGCTATAAAGAAGTAAATTAGACTTCAATAAAGGAGCGTTTTTATGAGCAGTAACCACATTTTATTAAAGGCACAAGCGCTTTATCCTAAGTTAATTCAAATTTATGAACAATTGCACAAAATTCCTGAATTAGCCTTTGAAGAGTTCAAGACAGCGGAATTACTATCGCAAATATTGGTTAACGAAGGATTTTCTAAGGTCCGTACAGCTATCGCCGGTACAGGATTGGAAGTTAGCATTGGTAACGGTAGTCCCATAGTTGCACTTCGGGCCGACATGGATGCACTGCCCATTCAGGAGGAAACCGGTTTTGCTTTTTCTTCCGTGCATGATGGGCAAATGCACGCTTGCGGCCATGATGCCCATATGACGACCTTAATTGGTGCCGGAATGCTTTTAAAGGATGCGCTTAAAGAAAAACAGGCGGGTGTTAAATTAATATTTCAACCAGCGGAGGAATCGCCCCCAGGAGGCGCCAAAGGCATGGTAGAGGCAGGAGTATTAAATCAGGAATTAAAGGCTATCTTCGCGCTCCACTGCCAACCGCAATATCCTGCTGAAGTTATTTGTCTAAAGGATGGGCCCATTATGGCGGCAGCCGATATGTTTACCATAGAAATTAATGGACAGGGCGGCCATGGAGCGATGCCTCACCAAACCATGGATGCAGTAGTAATTGGCAGTCAAATAGTTCAAGAACTGCAGACCATTGTCAGTCGGAGGGTAGACCCGTTGGAACCGGCTGTGGTCACCGTAGGCAGTTTCCACGCCGGGTCAAAAAACAATATTATCCCCGGTAAGGCCAAGCTAGAAGGGACTGTTCGCACACTAAATTCTCAAATAAGAAATGATATGCCTGCTTTAATGGAAAAGATCATTAGTAATGTATGCGCCAGCTATGATGCTGATTATCTTTTTAATTATCAATGGGGTTATCCACCAGTAGTCAATGATAGCAATTTGCTAAAAGTTGTGGAAAGAGCCGCACATAAAATAGTTGGGCATAATCAAACCCTTTACGCAGACCGGCCCTCCATGGGTGGAGAAGACTTTAGCTACTACCTTGAAAAAGTGCCTGGGGTTTTCTTTTATTTAGGTGTAGGCCACGAAAATGCCAATCTCAGGCATCCTTGGCATCATCCGTGCTTTCAAATAGACACCGCTGCTCTTCCTATAGGAGCAGCTACTTTAGCCCAAGCAGCGTTAGAAGTTATCGGAGGATAGAATGGAACAGTATTTGAGACAGTATGTAGATGAAGCCCGGAAGCAAATGGGGATAGAGGAAACATATTTAAGAGAGGCGGTGGGAATTAACCATCGGCGAGTCTTAGACGCCTTTCGCCAAGAACGGGTTACTGATTTTCATTTTAATTCCAGCACCGGCTATGGATATGGAGACCAGGGAAGGGAAGTTCTGGAATCTGTCTTCGCCCGGGTATTTGGCGCCGAGGCGGCTTTGGTGCGTGGTCAGATTGTAAGTGGCACCCATGCCATCTATCTCGGATTAAAAGCTATGGTTAGTAAAAATGAAAAACTTATATACTTGGGTAACCCTTACGATACCTTAAAGACAGCATTAGGTTTGAACGAAGATAAACCGAGACCGCACGAATTTAACACCGAAATATTTCCGCTGGATGATAGTGGGTGTGTAAACTTCGGGGAACTTTCAAAAACACTAAACGGCGCACCTGACTGCGTTCTGGCCATTCAACGGTCTTGTGGCTATGACCCCAACAGACGATCATTTTCAATGGAATACATAAAACGTATTGTAGACTTTGTCAGGCAAAATTATCCTAAGGTTAGACTATTCGTTGATAATTGTTATGGAGAATTTGTAGAGGATAAAGAACCACCAATGCTAGGGGTGGATCTTACTGCCGGGTCATTGATAAAAAACCCCGGTGGTGGAATTGCGCCGGGCGGTGGTTACTTAGTGGGCAAAGAAGAACTAATTGAAATTGCAGCGGAACTTCTTACCGCGCCGGGGTTAGGAAAAGATGTCGGTGCCAGCTTGTGGGACAAGCGATTGGTATTTCAGGGACTATTTCTTGCACCGTTGATTGTACTTGAAGCTTTGTGTGGGATGATTTTCTCAAGTAATTTGCTCTCTACCCTAGGGTTTGGCGTCAGTCCTGCCCCTCGGGAACAGCGAACAGATATCATTCAAAGAATCGACTTCGGCAGCCGGGAACTTTTACTGGCATTTTGTCGTGGTATTCAAAAATATTCCCCGATAGATTCTCAAGTGATTCCTCAGCCTGGACCTTTGCCTGGCTATGCTCACCCTGTCATCATGGCTGCCGGTACTTTCGTTCAGGGAGGATCCTTGGAATTAAGTTCTGACGCGCCTATACATGAACCGTTTAGTGCTTTCCTTCAGGGAGGCCTATCCAGAGAATATACCATTGAAACCGTGGTTAAGAGCATTGAAATTATTCGTGATTAGTTGCTAATTAACTGCGGCAAAGTTGGTAAATTTTAATTGTTAGGAGTAGCCATGGATACCCTGATGCTGACAGTTATTTTTATATTTATGATTATCGGGATAGCAGGAACCCTTATTCCCCTTGTACCGGGGCTTCCCCTTATCGCAGCTATGGTTTTAATATACGCTGTTTTAGATGGATTTCAAACAATTTCCCTTACCGTGTTAGCTATTTTCCTGTTACTCACCGGTGTAGGTATGGCGGCAGATTTTCTTTCTGCTACTATTGGCGCTAAAAAATATGGCGCCGATCGTTTGGGAGTATATGGAAGCATTGTGGGGATGGTTATCGGGCTTTTAACAATGGGACCGCTTGGCCTAGTTCTTGGACCGCTGGCAGGTGCGATTATCGGGGAAACTCTATCCGGTAAGGACTTCCAGTCGGCTCTAAAAACCGGATTGGGAAGTCTGATTGGCTTTTTAGGAGGCGCATTGATTCAGTTTCTCATCGCTCTTTTAATGGTCGGATACTTTATTTATTTGGTATTAATTTAATGTTTTCAAGGAAACATCTGCCTTCATTTCAAAGCATTGCCAAAGCTGAAGCTATATGCTAAGATATTTACTGATGAGTAAAAGGGGGTATATTGGTATGGAAAATTTAACAAAGGAAGATGTCCTTAAGTTAGCACGGGATAACGATGTGCAGTTTGTGCGCTTACAATTTACCGATATTTTCGGCGTATTAAAGAATGTTGCTATTACAGTCAAGCAGTTAGAAAAAGCATTGGATGGGGAACTAATGTTTGACGGTTCGTCTATAGAAGGTTTTGTACGCATTGAAGAATCTGACATGTATCTCAAGCCTGACCCTTCAACATTTGTTATTTTCCCATGGAGACCCCAAGAAGGTGCCGTGGCAAGGTTGATTTGTGACGTTTATAACCCTGACGGTACCCCTTTCAGTGGTTGTCCCCGTTGCACCTTAAAGCGTGTCGTAGCTGAAGCAGAAGAGCTGGGCTATTCGGTAAATGTAGGTCCTGAAGCAGAGTTCTTCCTCTTCATGGTTGATGAAAGAGGATTGCCCACAACAATTACCCATGATAAAGCTGGTTACTTTGATTTAACGCCGGTGGATTTAGGGGAGAATGCCCGACGCGATATGGTAATCGCGTTACAAGATATAGGATTTGAGGTAGAGGCATCCCATCACGAGGTTGCCCCGGGGCAGCATGAGATTGATTTTAAATATGATGATGCACTAACTACTGCAGATAAGATTGCTACCTTTAAGTTTGTAGTCCGCACAATCGCTCAAAGACATGGCTTGCATGCTACCTTTATGCCCAAACCGATATTCGGTATTCCTGGTTCCGGTATGCATACGCATGTTTCCTTATTCCAGGGAAACGAAAACGTATTTTTTGATGCTAATGACAAAAGGGAGTTAAGTGAAACGGCATATCATTTTATCGGCGGTTTGCTGAAGCACGCACGCTCTTTTTGTGCAATTACTAATCCCACGATAAACTCGTACAAACGACTAGTCTCGGGATTTGAAGCGCCAGTTTATGTCGCCTGGTCTGAAAAAAATCGTAGTCCATTGTTGAGAATTCCGGCCAGAAGGGGAGTCGGTACTAGGGTGGAAGTTAGGAACCCGGATCCTGCTGCTAATCCGTATTTAGCATTGGCTGTAATAATTAAGGCGGGAATAGACGGTATTAAGAACAAAATAATGCCGCCGGAACCCACAGATAAGAATATTTATGACTTGGATGCTAAGGAGCGAAATGAACTGGGGATCGATAATCTCCCCGCTGACTTAATAGAAGCAGTTCAAGAACTGCAAGGCAGCAAAGTTGTTCGCGAAGCATTAGGAGAACACTTGTATAAGCGTTTTGTCGATGCTAAGATAATGGAATGGGATAAATACCGTAGCCAAGTCCATGATTGGGAACTGCAGGAATACTTAACTAAGTTTTAGTAATTTAAGCCAGATATTTTATTAGCCCCCACAAACGTCGGTTTGTTAATCGACAAAGACTAAGCGATAGCTATAGATACGGGCCTGGACCGGGATGCAGGGCGAAAAATAAAACGGGCCTTAAATGAAAAGGGACTGGGGTTGGCAGCGATCATCAATACTCATGCCCATGCAGATCATTTCGAATGTATTTAATAACGCAGGACTTTAGTTGTCCTGCGTTATTTTAGAATATAACCCGATATAGGCCGATCACTTTGCCTATTATCTGGACATCCCTAGATATAATCGGTGCTAGACTGTCATTTTCCGGTTGTAATCTTATTGCAGAAGCCTCTTTGTAGAATGTCTTTACTGTTGCCTCTTCACCCAGCAACGCCACTACAATCTCTCCGTCACTGGCAGTCGATTGCGAACGCACAAGAATCTGGTCACCATCAAGAATTCCCGCATTAATCATACTGTCACCCCGCACCTTCAGCATGAATATATCCTCCCCTGGGTTTCCAATTAAATCCAGGGGAAGGGGATACCTGTCTTCTACGTTCTCAGAAGCAAGGATGGGTTCACCGGCCGTGATCTGACCGACAAGAGGGACTGTGGTCATTTCTTTTTTGGGCTGAAATTCATTATCCAACAGTTCAATAGCCCGGGGTTTTGAAGGATCCCGGCGAATATAGCCTGTTTGTTGTAGATAGGCAAGATGACTGTGTACTGTAGAGCTGGAGCTTAGACCAACTGCCGCACCAATTTCGCGAACAGAAGGGGGATATCCCTTGGTAGAAATTTGCTGATAAATATAATCCAGGATAGAAGCCTGTCTATTAGATAAGTTAGGGTACTTGCTCAATTATCACACCTCCGAGGATAAATATGGAATTTATTTTAGTATAGCAAACAATTGCAAATATCGCAAACAAATGTTCGAATTATTTTCCAAAATCTATTGACCGGAACGCATGTTCGTGATAATATTTGTATGAAAGAACACATGTTTGCATAGGAGGTTATAAACGAATGACGCAACCCTATCTTGTAATTGGTGATAAAAAGAGGAAGGCAGGCAGAATTCGATTTATTTTACTAATATTATGTGTCACTATAGTAATGTGGTTACTTGGTGCAAGTTTTTTCGACCAGAATGCGGTTGGCAGTGATCAAGAAATGGTGCAAATAGTGGTAGAGGAAGGGGATAGTCTGTGGTCCATCTGTAAAGAATTACAAATGGAAGGCGATATCCGACGAATGATCTATCAGATAAAAATTATTAATAATTTGGAACAAAGTACTATTTACCCTGGACAGGTTTTATTGGTGCCAGTCCATTAGATTAATAGAAACGCCACACTCTCTGATATTATGTTAACTATCAGGGAGTTTTCTTATGTCTATTTCTACTTTCTATTAACTATTCACCAATATTACGATTTATCCATTACACTATGGTATTGAATAACAGCAATGCAAACATAGCCTTAGTTCCAACAAGATTCAGGAAATATTAAATAACAATGTAACGGAAGGGATATATCAGTTAGGCAGTAAGAAATTTTTCAAATTAGAAACTTTACGCAATAGCAGCGAATTGACATAAAATCAAATAATAGTTGTTTGAATAGATTTACTGCTTCCTATAATATTAATTATGTAAACTAGAAAAGGAAAATTTTAGATAGAAGTCTTAATAGCGAACAAATCAACAGCAAACCGGTCAACCCGCCAATTCTCCTTGGTTGATTCAACATCTCTAATCATTACTTGCCAACTCCTCAAAATCGTCGTCAAGTTTCTTAATGCCCACACCTTCCAAGACCGACTTTACCAGGGCAACTTTCCTCGGACCCCAGTTGGTTAACACTACAGCCAGATCATTTTATTTCCCATGAAATCCGCTTTTTTACGAAGCCGCAGAATCTGTTTTAAGGCCCCTTAAATTTCGCCCAGGGGTGTTTGTACGTATGCAATATAGTCCCAAAACTCTCAGCGCCGTTTGGGGCCTTTGGGAAACTTTGTATTAGTGACTAAACCTGTTAAAACTAGGTTTAACTTTGTATTTACCGTAATTATATGACCATTAAAGTTGGACGGTAACCCAAATAAAAAATCTTTAGAACTAATTCAGAAATGAGTGATTATGTCTTGGTACCAGCAAGTCAAAAGGGCGACCCAATTTTTAGTTGCACAAATCTTAAAATGTCAGCGAAAATTTATTTCGCTGTTTCATTACGAAACAGAGCCCTATTTTTCTCTTGAATAAAGTGAAATATTTCACATATTGTTTGTGAATGGCCAATGGTTACTTGCTTTTTCATGGAGGTTAATAGTCTGTTTCTAATCACATTCCACAATCGCTTTAAAGAAACTCAAACATTCCTCCCCTCCCCTTTAACTTGAACTAGGTTATATGCAGGTCTAGTTTTGTGGATATGGGAAATGCTAGAATTTGCCTTGTAACGCTAGAACCAGTTACTCTTTATTCTCATTAAAAAGCCAACCCGGAACTTCTACATGAGGATTGAGAAGCTGAGCAATTTCATATTCTTCGCCTTCAATCAAGTTTATAATTCTTTCTATTAGGCCTGAATCAATTTTATAAACAGACAGGGCTGTATAGCAAAGTTTGTAACCAAGTTCTCTCTTTCCTTGCTGGACAAAATAGCACCCACAAGCAAAAAGATCCCCAATGGCAACAGGCAATGGTCCATACTCCGTTTTCCCTGGTCGGTGACAGGGGGACGGGATTATCGTCACACTATGATCTTTGGATTATCCACCCCTGGGGTACTTTGTACTATAGGGGTCCTGTGTGTCAACATCCCCGTCCCTCTGTCATCTGCATGTCTTATATATGGTGGTTTAAAACCAATCCTTCCTGGATTCCATTTGGATAAAGATAAATACGTCGACGCCTATCAAACATAGGATTTGCATTGTGGATAATACTATGGTGATTCGGGCAGGTAATAAGCTGATTATCAGAATCATTATTCAGGCTATGTATAAAATAATCGATGTGATGTGCCTCTACTACATTCGAGTCATACTTCTTACCAACATCTGTTCCACAAATTTGACACCGGTAGTCATAAAGTAATTTAAGATTATCGCCTATCTTTCGATTAAGCTTGCGAATCTTAACTAAACGTTCCGTTTCAAAGATAGCGGGCTCGCCATCAATCACATCATAATTAAAGTTCGCTTCTAATACTCGCTCCTGCTTATTTTTAATGATCTCTTTTAAAATAGAAATATCCTCTGCGACAATTGCTTCAAGCAGATATGTATCCTGATATTCTGTGGTATAAATAGCTATATATTCTTTACAATCCTCCGGCAAACGGATCATGGTTCTGTCACCCTTTTCCCGGAGTTTTCTTTTATCAGAAATGTATTTAAAACTATTTATGAAATAAGTCTTCAATGCATTTGACAGTTCTCCATTCGGAGAATACCTTATTTGCAATGTATCTTTTTTTCGGTTATGTCTTTCAGCAAAATTGACATTTGTTATCTTAGCTTGGTAACTCCTTCCATCTAGAATCATCGTGATACTTTTCGATTCGCCTCTGGACAAAAATTGGCCCATATTACGACCAAACACAACCTGATTGTTAAGTGGCAAAGTAAGACCTTCATTTAAAAGTGACCAATCAACTTCTTTTTTATATACATAATTTTCTTCTGTTTCCACTCATCTTCACCTCTTGCATCGTACATCACAGTTTAATTAGCTTTAAGGTCGATTACTCAACGATATTTTAATATGGAATCTGTACGTTTGCTAATTGAGTGTAAGCCGTCTCCCCGACACCACTGCATAATTACAATAGCCCTACATACGGTTGTCCGAACAGTCCGAGCTAGGAAGAAAAGGTAAAACTTATGCTATTTTGGGCCCCTTTTAAAGTTCGCATATTTACAATTTCGACTTCCTTCCACATTTTCCTTTTTTTGCCTGAATACTGCACATTACCAAATTAGACAGCGAAAAACAAAGCCTCGTTATTGTTCCCAACATACAAAGAAACAGCTTAGCAGCCATATGGCAACCACGCTGTTCCTGCTAGTCCATGTTACATAGTTACATAACTATCGCTCATTTTGTCCTATTACTACATAGTTCCTGCATGTCCTCTTTCAATATAACTGCATACTATGATGAATTGCTTCGCACTATCTGTCGCTAGCTTCAGTAGTAATTACACTCTTTTAAGATTTCAACATACCTTTATTTACTGCTTCCCACAAGTAAAGAGAAGCTACTGTTCTATACGGCTTCCATACCTCGCCCATTTCTTGCATTGTTTCTTTACTGGGCTGCTCCGGGAGATCGTAGAGCCATTGAGCCGCTCTTTTAAGACCAACGTCATCTGCTGAGAAAATATCATGAACATTTCTGCTGACCATCTGCCTATCCCCTTAATCTTTGTCAACAACTCCAATACTTCTTTATCGGACAGGTCGTGCATGCTCTCTAAATTTAATTTATCACTTAGAACAGTATCTGATAGGTACTTTGCATACGAAATCTTTTGCCTGGATAACCCCATTGACCTTAATTTATCGTCTGGTGCAGCTATAATCTGCTCCGGTGAAACTTCATCTAGATCCCTTTCAATTCGCCTCCAAATAGTTGTGGCAGCTTTAATTGATAGCTGCTGGCCAATAATAATTCGTATTAGGGACTGGAACAAATCTGTTCTTAAGTTCAAAGTACAATTTCCAATTCTGTCTATTAAGTATGCCATTTTGTGTTCTGAATCTTTAATATGATTTAATTCAATGCCGTTGTCTGTAAATACCTGGGTACCCATGACTTACACCTCTTTAATACAACAAAAGTATAATTTCATTATACCTGCTACTACAGATTTCTAAAGAGGTATTTATTTCATTTCCGCTTTTAGAATCCAAAGTGATAGCTGCCCAACCAGTGCACCTCTCCCCCTGCTTTGTAAATTGTGGCAAGTAGCAGTATCGAAAATGCCCACGGAAATATTCCTAATAAAGTTAACACCGCGTACCGTACCGGGTTTACTTTACTCATTCCTGCAACATAGGAAATATAATTACCAATGCCAAAAGGGCGGCTCAAACAAATGCTGAGCTCCCCATAGCGTACAAACCATAGCTGCACCTTGCGTATTTTTGAAAACATGTAATCCGGGATTTTAGCTTGGAATTTTAAACCTACTAGATAGGGAATAAAACTTGCCGCACAGTACGCCAAGCTCATACCCAAAGCTACGGCTAATAACTGTAATAAGCCGTCATCCAGGAAGTTGCCAAGAGTCAGCACTACAGCTAACCCCGGAAAAGGAATTGAGGAACCTTCAAGGAGCATTGACATATAGAGTCCAAAAATACCATAATCATTCAGGGTCTCGATTATTTGCACCATTACTTATCACCTTTACTAACTTACAGTTGAACTTCTTTCCGTTGCTTCCCTTCCCATTTACATCAGCCTATTATAGAATCATACAGATTTCAAGCAAGACAAAAGAAACGTCCCCGCGTCTTCCGGCCAAAACTGAGTAAACCCAAAAAACGTACACTGGCTTCGGCAGATGAAGAGTACCGCAATTTGCTGATCCAGATGAATTTTAAAAGAAATTGATTTTGCAATCCATAAAGTTGGCAAAGACAAGGAGCACCAAAGGAGCATAGGAGAGGACTGTCTGTTTCCGCCATGGGACGGCTGGTTTTCCTGTATCCAAATATCGATGAAAGGAAGTCCTCATTCTTCCCTCAAAGACCAACAGGCAAGAAGGCCGCAACATCATGATCATTATCCATATTTTTTTAAAAATTCGTTTTCAGATTATGGAATTATATGGGTTCGTGAATTCGCCGTGAACCATGAACCATGGGGTACAAGCCGATTTATCTGTTCGTTACTGGCACTCTATAGAAGCTGCATGTTACATTTTCATAAATACACTCGTTATCCGGCACTCAAATGTTTAATGTCAATGGCAAGTTTGCTAATATTGTTGTCTGGCAACATGAGCCACTGTGTGCCGCTGTGTCGCGTTTTAGCTGCCGCCATAGGGTAGTTTTACCTTCCACGAAGGTGAGGAGGAATTTGACGGCTTTGTGCCGGAAATCACCAGATAAATCATCCGGCAGTAAATAGTCCCTAACCATCCCATTTACAGGCTGAACCATGGGGTCACAGAGCTTCCCCGCTCCAACTCACACCGCCCCGCAAAGCGGGTCGTGGAACGATTCTCTTCGGGGTCGGATTTCCGCTGCTGGGGTCGGAATAGGGGTTACGAACTGGGGAATTCAGCATTTGTCAAGGAGCATGCAGGAGTCATGTTTGATCCCTATAGATTTTTATGCTTTTCTTTAATAATCTTAAGCAAGTATTCACTTTTCTTAGCCATTGTTTTCTCATCATAGAGATATTCTCCACCACTAGGTCTATATGAAGCAAAGTAAGTTGCATAATCTTGAATCTCATCATTATCCGAAAATAGTCTGTCAAGTGCGACTTCTATTTCTCCAGCAATAGTCAAAGTACGGTCTTTTCCAGAAATAAAATCTTCGAGTTTGTTTACAAGAATTTCAATCTCATTATTATCCAAAAGTATCATCCTCCTGTTATTTCGGATTTATTATAGTTATTATACGTTTTCCTGTGGCAGTATCTACAACAACTTCTTTAATACTTGAACTAGCATTCCTAAGTGTTATAGTATCTCCTAAAGGATGTTGGCTAATTTTTCTGATATCAGTAACAGTATCAAGAAAATTATCTATATCAGTCATTGATGTCGGTACACGGCCTTTAGGAGGATTAACCATTCTTTCCGCAGCGTGTGCAGTTATCGTCCTGCCTCCAGGTGTGATATTTGTTGGACTATTAAGTATCTGTCTTGCTGCAAAGTCCCCATCATATAATGCTGGAAGATTTTTATTAATAGTACTCCCCGCACCCTTACCAAACATCCTGCCAACAGTCTCGGTAACATCATCATATAATCTTCCGCCAATTTTCTTTACTCCAGATAATAGTTTACTTCCGACATTTGTCGTTAATTTCTTTGCTACAAACCCGCCTGCAAGAGGTAATCCAACTGGGCCGGTGCTTTGTATTAATGCTAATTCACCATCTGTAGGCTTAATCCATTTATCATAGAAATCAGCAACGCCCTGATAAAGGCCTCTCCTATTCTCCTCTGCTTCTTTTGCGGTTATCCCAGATAAGTATTGGCCTGTGCTTTGATAGCTGGAAATTGAAATTTGGCGGCTTGAAACTGCTTGGATCTGGGGCTGTGCCGGTGCCTCGCTGTTAAACCCCTGATGCTCCTCTTCCGGTGTCGGTGGAGGCGGGCTGTAATCATCATCGTCGCTGCTTCCTCCGCTACCTCCTCCAGAGTCATCGTCATCATAGTTATGCTCCTCATCTATGTTAACATCACTATCGTCATATTCATCATGTACTTCATCTACATCATCTTCCCACTCGTCCGCTTCTTCCTCATCATCATAAACAATTGTTACGTCGTCGCCGTCTACTATTACATCGAAATGTCCGGTGGGGTCTATCCGGTTTATCGGGTTATTACCTACATAGGCGTAGGTATGTTGTGTCCTTGGCTTTGCTATGTTTCCTTTATAGGTATCGGGTTGGATAAACCGGCCTAATGTTAACTCTGTCCGAAACGGATTGCAAGTTGTTTCTGCGGTATATTTTTATGGCGAGGTGAAGCACCACATGCAGAAAAAGAAAACGAGGGATTTTTCCGGGAAAATTTCTTACCCCCTTAACCCCCACTCTGGCACAAGTTTTACCACAGAACAGATTTCCTGTAAATCCATGGTTCATGAACCATGGGGTAAAAGCCAATTTATATGTTCGTTATCGGCAATCTACAGAAGCTGTGCGTTTCATATATGCCCTCATTATCTGGCACACAAATGTTAATGCCAATGGCAAGTTTGCTAATATTATTGTCTGGCAATGTGAGCCACCGTGTGCCCCTGTGTAGCGTTTTAGTAAACGCCAGAAGGTGTTTGCCCCCTCGACAAAAATGAAACCGGATTTGGCGACTTTCTGCGAAAGAACCTTTTCCTTAAAAATGCAGCCCCAAAATACGCCTTCATCACCTCAATCACGGGGTGAACCATGGGGTCGAAAACTGTGCAGGTTAAAGGCGGGTGCACCTTAAGGCGCACCCGCGGTCCACAGCAGTCGGCAATGCCGACCGCGCAGGCTTTAGTAACCAACAGCCATTTCTATTTAGGTAGCTTTAAATTAGTGGGATAAACCTTTTAGGTGGCTGTAAGTGCACAACCACAGCCAATGCTGACGTTTTATAAAGTGTCTATAAAAAACCTGCATTTGTCAAGGAACATAGCGGGGTATTGATGACCCCTATATCTCTTAATTGAACTGTGTAAAAACAGAATGTCTCAACTCCTTGCATTATTTTCGCAGTTTTTTGCCTCTAACTCGTTTAATGTTTCATCTATGTATCTTAGATAGAATCTAGGGAACACCTTCCCACTATCTATCTTATGCCCTAGTTCAAGAATCTGTGGTTTAAGCTCCACGAGCCCAAGATTTTTCGCAATCCTTACTGCAAGCATTGTACGCGGCTCTGATTGTGTTTCAATCCAATCCATCAATGCTTCAATTAGCCCTTGTCTATCATTTTGCAAAACGTCTACTGCATGACTGAGCGCGTGCTCTTCCAAGTATTCTCCAGATTTGTATGAACCCGGATTAAAAATGTCACTCTCTAAAATTGCTAGAACATCTTCCTTACTCATTTTATATTCCCCCTAACTACTTGATTAATTTTATTGCTTCCGAAGGAATAGCATGCGGAAATACTACCTCAGTCCCTCCTCCTGGCATATTAAACATTCTTGTAACTTGTTTTCCTTGTGGAATTTCTATCCCCATGTTTCTTAACGTTGGTACATCAATTTCCAGTAAGTTTTTGGGTAATCCTCTATTGGGTGGCAAAGCTAAATCTATTTGGGCTTGCAATGGGCTAAGGTTTTTAGAAGGGGTCGTGAATACTTTTCCTGACGAACCAGACTGGAGCCCATTTTTCAGTATGCTTTCTGGGTTGGCAGATGTATAGTGGTAGAAGTTTCCACCATTACCCGCGCCCTTACCAAGCATCCTGCCAACAGTCTCGATAACATCATCATATATTCTTCCGCCAATTTTCTTTACTCCGGATAATAGTTTACTTCCGACATTTGCCGTTAATTTCTTTACTACAAACCCGCCTGCAAGAGGTAATCCAACTGGGCCGGTGCTTTGTATTAATGCTAATTCACCATCTGTAGGCTTAATCCATTTATCATAGAAATCAGCAACGCCCTGATAAAGGCCTCTCCTATTCTCCTCTGCTTCTTTTGCGGTTATCCCAGATAAGTATTGGCCTGTGCTTTGATAGCTGGAAATTGAAATTTGGCGGCTTGAAACTGCTTGGATCTGGGGCTGTGCCGGTGCCTCGCTGTTAAACCCCTGATGCTCCTCTTCCGGTGTCGGTGGAGGCGGGCTGTAATCATCATCGTCGCTGCTTCCTCCGCTACCTCCTCCAGAGTCATCGTCATCATAGTTATGCTCCTCATCTATGTTAACATCACTATCGTCATATTCATCATGTACTTCATCTACATCATCTTCCCACTCGTCCGCTTCTTCCTCATCATCATAAACAATTGTTACGTCGTCGCCGTCTACTATTACATCGAAATGTCCGGTGGGGTCTATCCGGTTTATCGGGTTATTACCTACATAGGCGTAGGTATGTTGTGTCCTTGGCTTTGCTATGTTTCCTTTATAGGTATCGGGTTGGATAAACCGGCCTGTTTCTGTATCATACCAGCGGGCGCCATAGTCCATCAGGCCGCTTTTGGGGTCGTACTCCTTACCCGTCAGCCCGGTAAAGTTATACGGTGCTAAAGTGCCGGCAAACATGCCGCCGAAGGCGTCAAAGCGAAATTTGCTAATGACATCACCGGTCCTGTCGGTTAAGTCGGTGACGTTGCCTATGGCATCATTACTGTAGTACAGCAGTCCGCCGCGGGTCTGCAGGGTGGGTTTACCCTGTTCTTTGCGCCCCTTATAGCCAAACATTTTCCGGGACACTGCACCCTTTGGTCCTATTTGGTATTCGGCAAGAGGGCTGCCATTTCCTGTATATTCCTTCGCTACTTTCTTACCGTCATAGAGGTAGGCGGTTGATTCAGTACGCAGTTTGGCGTTGTTACCCTGGGATTTCTGCTTACCTTTGCCTTTACTTTTTTCTTTCCCTTTCCCCTTCTTCTCCTTGACCTGCCAGTAGGTTTCCTCCCGGGACACTTTCCTCCCGTAGCCGTCGTAGGCATACTGCAGGTCGGTACCGTCCTCGAAGTAGACGGCATCCAGGCGGTTGGCCGCATTGTACTGATATTCGGTACGGGTACCGTCTTGTTTTACCTTAAAGACCAGGTTGCCGTTGGCATCGTAATCGTACCCGGTGCCGCCGGCACGAAGCAGCCTGTTGGCCGCGTCATAAGTATACTTTGTTTCCTCGCCGTCTTTGGTCATGGAGATGCGGTTTCCTGCTGCATCATAGCTGTAGCTGACGTTTTCTACCGGCTCAACCAGGTATGCCGGGTAGGTGCCGGTGCTTAAAAGTTCCCCTTCCTGGTTAAAGAAGGACTCCATATTACGCCACCGGCCGCCTTTACCCCAGCCTTTACCTTTTTTACCTTTCTCCTTACCCTTGGCCTTACCTTTACCTGGGTGGTCTTTGTTTTTTCGTTTCTCTTTACCTGAATTGCTGCCTTTACCCGAATCCTTCCCTGAACTGCCGCTTTTGGAAGAGCCTTTTTCTTTACCAGAACTTTTACCTGAGTCACCGCTCTTTTTGGAACCGCCACCGCCGGAGGAACCTTTACCCTTTCCTTTTCCTCCTTTGGCCAGAAGCACTCCGGTGTTATCGGTAAAACCTGTCTCCAGGTCATAGCTTAAGCTGAGCAGACTGCCGGACTTCTTTCCGCCTTTTCCTTTACCTTTACCGCTGTTTCCCTTTTCCTTACCGGTTGTCTTTTCCCTGCTGCCGCCTCCCGGCAGAATCTCCTGTGCCGGAATTTTGACTTGGGGCTGTTCCAGGATATATGCTGTCCTCAATTTTTCTATCTTCTCTACGGGATAGTTTACCTCCGAAAGGCGGTTAAGCTCATCATATTGGTAGGTGGTTTCGGCACCGTCTTCTTCAACCTGGCTGGTGCGGTTTCCTGCTGCATCGTATTGATAGGCAAAGCTTGAGATAAGCCCCTTTGGGCCGGTGTTTTCAATACCGGTGACACGTCCTGCAGCATCATAGGTATAGCCGCTATCCACCCCGTTGGGGCGGCTGATGCCGCTCACCCGGCCCAGGTCGTCATAACCAAAAATGGTAACGTTTCCGTCCGGGTCGGTCAACTGAACCATCCGGCTGCTGCCGTCATACCGGTAGCTAGTGGTGCGGTCCTCGGCATCGGTGGTGGAAATCCGGTTGCCCACGGCATCATACTGAAACTTAAGCGCCTTGTCCCGGGTTAAATCTTCTATTTTCTCCAGGTGCCCCATGTCGTCGTAATAGTATTCTTCATGCAGGGCCGGGCTGACCATACTGCCCACACTGCCCTCACCGTTATAGCGGAAGCTGGCAAATTCCTCGCCGTTAAAGTTGACACCCGTGAGGCGGTTATTCTTATCATAGTCATACTCGGTAACCTGTCCCAGCGGGTCGGCTTTTTCTGTCAGGTTTCCGGCGTCATCATAGCCGTAGCTTGTCTTTTGCTTTAAGGGATTGATTTCTGCCACCAGCCGGTTTAAGTTATCGTACTTGAGACTGGTGGTGCTGCCCCCGGCATCCTCCACCGACAGCAGGTTTCCCACCCGGTCATAGTGGTAATTGGTGCTGTTACCCAGGGCATCGGTTACCTTAGTCAGGTTATTCCTGAAATCATAGCTGTATTGAGTGGTGTTACCCAGGGGGTTTGTCACTCCCGCTACATTTCCGGCAGCATCATAATCGTATTCGGTCACTGCTCCCAAGGCGTTGACGCTTTTTACAACTTGACCCAAGGCATCATACTGCAGCTTACTGACATTACCCAGGGCATCCTCCACCCTGACGGGATTTCCCAGTAAATCGTAGCTGTATTTGGTAATAGCGCTTTCCGGACCGGTCTCCCGGGTGACATTACCCATGAAATCATAGCGGTAGCTGCGGCTGTATCCCCGGGGGTCGGTCTCTTTAATGAGGCGGCCCAGGGGGTCATACTGAAAACTCGTTACATTGCCCACGGGGTCTACCTGCCCGGTCACTTCTCCCAGCTCGTTGTAGCGAAACTGTGTCGTCCTGTTGGCCGGCTCGGTAACAGTGACCAGCCTGTTGGCCAAATCGTAGCTGTAGGTGGTATTGTTTCCTTCGGGGTCCATTACCCGGATCAGGTTACCCCGGGAATCATAGTAGTAATGGGTGGTGCTGCCGTTTCTATCAGTGAGGCGGGTTATCTCTCCCCGGGAATTGTAGCGAAATGTTATGCTGCTGCCACTGGCGTCAGTCACTTCAGTGAGCATTCCTGTCTTATCATAGCTGTAGGTGGTGGTGTTTCCCTTGGCATCAGTTATCTGGGAAATGTCGCCTCTGAAGTTATAGCGGTAGATGGTGACATTCCCCTCCGGGTCGGTTATTTCAGATGTCCTGTTGGCATAGTCGTAGTTTATGCTGGTTACGTAACCCCGTCGGTCACTTTCACCATGTTTCCTAAGGCATCATATTCGTAAGTTATTTCTCCCCCGGCAGGGTCTATCTTTTTCACCAGGCGGCCGGCGGCATCATACTGGTAGGTGGTAGTATTTCCGAGGGCGTCGGTTACTTTAGTCAGGTTCCCCATAGCATCGTAGCGGTAATGGATTTTATTCCCCTTGGGATTGGTGACGGTGGTTAGCCGGTCAAACTGGTCATATTCAAAGGAGACCACACCGCCGTCGGGATTGATTACTTGGCTGCGGTTACCGTCGGCAGTATACTCCACTTTAGTAACGTGGCCGCCGGGCTCGGTGGTTTCTATTACCCGGCCCCGCTTGTCATACTTGAAGCTAAATGCGCTGCCTGAGCTGTCCATTACTGTCTCTACCAGCCCGCCCTGATTATAGCTGTAGGTCTTAGTGCCGCCGTCGGGGGCTGTCACCCGTTCCAGGCGCCCCAGGGCATTGTACTTGAAGCTGTAGCTGTTACCTTTGGCATCGATAATGGATGTCACCTTACCGGCGGCATTGTAGGTGTAGGTAGTGGTATTGCCCAGCACGTCGGTAACTGACTTAATGCGTCCCATTTCATCATACAGAAAAGAAGTCGTTTCGCCTCCGGGGTCAGTGCGAGATGTCATCCGGCCCATGCTGTCGTAGCTGAAGTTGGTCACCTCTCCTTTGGCATTGGTAACCGATATCAGGTTTCCGGCATCATCGTATGTATAACGGGTGGTGTTCCCCCTGGCATCGTTTGCCGTCAGCCGGTTACCGCCACTGTCGTAAGTATAGGTAACGGTATTGCCCAGGGCATCGGTTCTGGAGGTAAGGTTTCCGGCATCATCATAGGTAAACGTTACCTGGGAACCGTCGGGGTTAATCACCCTAGTGAGCTTATCAAATTTGTCCTCATAGAAATACCGGCTTGTCTTGCCGTCGGAATAGATTATCTTAGTTTTTCTGTACTTATCGTCATATTCGTACCGGGTGGTATTGCCGTCCTGGTCGGTGACAGCAGTGCGTTCTCCCTGCTCATTGTAGGTATAGGTCTTTATCCGGCCCAGGTTGTCTTTTTCCTTGATAATCTTTTTATCGGCATTCCAGTAGACTTTTTTCTCCAGGCCCCTGGCATCGGTGATTAAGGCATAGCTGAGGTCGCCTTCGGTGCCGTAGCTGAAGCTTTTTACAAGACTATTATCTGCTCTTTTGATGTGGCTAACTTTTCCCTGGCTGTTATACTGGTATTTAAAAGTCCTGCCCGCTTTGTCGGTAAAGGAGGTCAACCGGTGGCTTGAGTCGTAACTAAAGCTCTTACTGCTGCCGTCGGGGTAGGTAACTTTTTTCAGGTTCTGGGAACTATCATACTGGTATTTAGCCCGCCGGCCTGCAGGGTCGGTAATGCTTTTTACTAGGCCGCCTTGGGCCTCTACGTCCAGTACCCTGCCGGCGGTGTCGGTGATAGTATCAAGGGCCCCGTTTTGGTCATACTCAAAGCTCATGGCATGTCCCTGGGGACCGGTGAGGGACAGGAGCCTTCCGGCATCGGCCGCCTGGCTGCGCCAGGAGGCTTGATAGCCGTTGTATAGGTAGCTAAAGCCGTTTTTATCCTCAACCGTATATGTACCGTCTGCATTCCTGGTCAGGGTGGAGCCGCTGCCGCCCTTTTGGGTATATGTACCCTGATCCAGGGGATAGTAAATCAGCGGGTCCCCGTCATAGGAATCGACGATTAAGTCGGGATCGTCCTTGGTAAACTCGTAGCTGCGGTGCTGCCCGTCACCACGAAACTCCATGATGACAAAGTTCTGGTACATGCCCAGGTGCTGGTCAAAGGCGAGGTTCCAGCCGTAACCCAGCATTCCCTTGATCCCTTCCTGGCGCATATATGTACGGCTTATCCGCGGCGAAAAGCCTGAAGACGGGTAAGCGATATCGCTTTCACTGAGGGTGAGTATCCCGGTCACCGGGTCCACGTAGCCAAAGTCGGCATCACTTTTATTTACCGTGCCTAAATTCAAAGACGAAAAGCTTGGTGCTACGGAGGCCGGGTCTGGAAGTCCCTTTCCCGGGGGAGAAAGCATTTCCTCCCACCCTGCCAGACCCGTGAGTTCGTAGGGGTCAAACACAGGTGGTATTGAGCTTTGCTCTCTAATTGATGCTGGAATACTGCCTGCAGCCAGTGCCGGTGTAACCGTACCGGTAAACAGGATGGTTACTGCCAGAATTACAGAAAGGTATCGAACAAATTTTTTACTCTTTAGTCTCATTGACATCCCCTCCAAAAAAATACCGTGCCAAGGGATTACCTTGGCACGGTAAGAATAGACGCTGCCTTGGCAACCCGGCGATCGTAGCCTGATTCGGCCTTAGACCCGTAGTTTTGCGTCCCCCGCTTTCACGGGGTTTGCCTTTTTCTGGTATTTTATTCGATTGTTCTACTACGCTTCGATATATTTCCTTTTTTTTCCTGCTTTTTACAAATATTTTTTTGAATATTTTAGTAATTTAGTCTCCGTCCCAGCATATACCTCCTCCTAATGGCATAAAAAAACGGACTAGTAAAACCAGTCCAGGGCTTTTATTTAGGATACTAAAAAAATATCCAATCGCCCAAGTGAAAATATCATGAACATTTCTGCTGACCATCTGCCTAACCCCTTAATCTTTGTCAACAACTCCAACACTTCTTTATCGGACAGATCGTGCATGCTCTTAAAGTTTTATTTACCACTTAGAACAGTGTCTGATAGGTACTTTGTATACGAAATCTTTTGCCTGGATAGCCACATTGACCTTAATTTATCGTCTTGAATTACACCTCTTTACTAAACAAAAAGTATAATTCCATTATACCTGCTACTACAATTTCTAAAGAGGTAGCTGGTATGCAGGTTTAATTAATCCTGCTGGCTTAGAAACTTTTCTCACTAAACTTGAGTTGCTTTTTATCAAGTTTCCCCACGGGTGTATAAGGCATATCATCAACGAATGCTATGTCTTTTGGCATTTGAAACCTTGCAACTCTGGGGCCTAACCACTGGAAAAGTTCCTCTTTTGTTACGGTAGCATTTGCTGCGGGAAGCACGAATGCTTTTAACCTCTGCCCAAACTTTTCATCACTAACCCCAATAACTGCAGCTTCTTCTACTTCAGGGTGGTTTAAAAGTATTTGTTCAAGTTCAATTGGGTAAACATTTTCACCGGCTGAAACAACCATATCATCCACTCTTCCACAAAGATAATAATGGCCACGACTATCTTTATAACCTAAATCACCTGTTTCCAACCAACAGTTATTTTGGTTACTCATCGACCACCTATTTTTGATGCAGAATTGGCCTACCTCACCTGCTTCTACTTCATTTTTGTGCTGGTCCAATACTTTTAACCGAACCCCGTCTATTTTTTTACCAATTGTCTCAGCTGAATAGGATAGATCTTGTGGTGTTGCTATCACATTTAGTCCAGCTTCCGAAGTGCCATAGAGATTGTATAAGACACTACCCAATTTGTTCATAGTCTCACCTACAAGTCTCGGATTCAGTTGTGCACCTCCTGAGGCTATACAGGCAAGGGAATTTAAGTCTTCGACGTTATTATTTAACATCTTGTCTATCATTAGTGGCACTACGGTTACAACTTCAACATTGTGTTCCCGAATCAGTGAACATGCTCTTTGGGCATCAAATCCATTACTGATGACAATTTTTCTTCCCAAAGCAATAAGTACAAATAATATACCTACACCGTAGCCGTGATAAATAGGAGTGGCAATATAAGCGGTGCGATAATTTAGCAGCTTCAGCCTGGTTATTAGGGCTAAGAATGGATTTAGGAAGTTTAGAAGAGACGGTTTATATGGGGCTGCTTTGGGATCTCCCGTGGTCCCGCCCGTTAGTATTACAAGTTTACCGGGTGAAGAACGTTTGATTTCTTGTTGTTCACTTACTGAATTAAGCAAATTGCTTATTGCCGGCAGGTCGGTATGGTAACTTAAAACTACCCCGTTAGCATAGTCTGACTGCTTAACTAAGGAGTCCAATTGGAAATCATATATAAGCAAGTTAAAATCATATCGCTTTATTAAGTTGTTAAACTGGTGCTTACTAATTTCTGCGTTAAGTAAGTATACATCTACTCCCAGCAAAGATAACGCAAATATGGCTTTAATCAACGAAGCATGGTTTTTACACATAATGCCTACTTTATTACCGCTGCTAAGCTGATATCTTTCATTAAATATAGCGGAAAGCTTTTTCGACTGCAATAATAACTGCTGATAATTTAAGGTTTCATGGTCATCCACCACTGCAACCTTATCAGAGTATACCCTTTCTGCAAAAGACAGCAGGGGCATTAAGTTTATCCCGTATTTGTGAATGGCAGCTATTAAGCTATACAACCCCAATGGAGAAAATAATTTAACTCTGAATAAAACATATATAAGTTTAAATACCTGCAATATCACTTCCCCCTTTTTCTTAGAATAGTGGGAATGGATAATTCCCATACCCCTCTAAGAAACACTGAGGCAATACGGCCAAAAATTAACCACCATGGCATATACCTCTTCCGTTGAGTATACATTGCTTTGCCAATGATTTTGGCCACATGGTTCGGACACATGACAGGCATCTTTTGGTAAGCCGCTGTCGGCTTAATCATGGGTGTATTTACTAGCGGAAGGTAGATAGATGTGGTTGATATTCCAGCAGCGTTCAATTCAGGCCCAGCAGATTGATACCACGTATCAAACGCCGCCTTGGAAGCCTGGTAAGCAGCCCAATAGGGGAAGGGTATTAGCAATACATTAATAGTAGATATATTGATGATCTGGCCTTGATTTTTTCTAAGCATCGGAATTATAGACAATAGCAGTTGAACAGGTGCAAAATAATTGATAGCCATAGTTCGAGTGAAGTCGTGAAACCGGTCCAGCGAGTCGTTAATTGATCGCCGGATAGATATGCCTGCATTGTTTACTACTATGTCTATACCGTTAGGCATCTGGTGAATAAATTTTAGCAAGCCCTCCATCTCTTCCATGTTTCTTAGGTCAGCCCTATAAATACTCACTCTGGCAGTTTTCTTTTCTATCTCATTTTTAATTGTTAAAAGTTTTTCCTCTGTTCTAGCAACTAAGAGTAAACGGGTATTGGTGTCTGCCAGAAGATAAGCTAATTTCTCCCCTATACCGGAGCTTGCACCTGTGATTAAAACAGTCTTCTCGTCTAAACTGTTCCTAAGTTTCTTTTGGTTCAAATACGTAGGCGGAAACAATATGTTTTCTAGAATGTTATTTTTTTGCATAGTAGCCCCTTTACATGTGCGCTTTTCTTAAGAACTATTTCAGGACGAGCCCCTACCTCGCCCTGATAAATAACGGATTCTTTTTATATGCTTTCCAAAGATTATTCCTCCCTTAGCGTCGCATTATGGACAAGTCCTTCCCAACACTATTAATGATTAATAGGCATTGACTTTACTACCATCTTCTCAGCAGCTAGACGGATAGTATCAAGCTTATAATCCCTATTTTTACGGGTTATTCCTATTAAGTCAAATCTCTCAGACCGCATATGTCCGAACAACCTTTCCATGGATGAAAGACATGTAAGAGTGCCGTTACCAGTACCACCGGCAGCTGCTACGGCAATATACGGTTTATTTGCTGTTTTATTGTTCCCTTCTCTATTACTTGCCTCGCACCGTCGTAAACGGTCTGTAAACATCTTAGCGGATTCACTCATTTCTCCCCAGTATACAGGTGTAACCATTACGTAGCCATCCGCTTCATCTACAAATTTATGCAAATCCTGAAAATCGTCTTGTACTTTGCATCGATGCTCTTTGAGGCAGTTTCCCCAGCCGTTACCACAGGCCTGGCATTGAGAAATTTCCAGGTCATTTAACCGTACCATTCTGACATTTCCGCCGGCCGCCTCCACTCCCTGCTTAGCTGCTTCGGCACAGGCGGCAGTCAGACCATTCTTATTGGGACTAGCAGTGATAATCAGTACTTTCATGTATATATTTCCCCCTTACTTTTTGTGATCTATATTTACTTCAAAGGATGTGTACTCTTTACCTGTCTTTCTCTTATCTTTATAGTTCTCTATCGCCGGTATAATTTCGCCCGGAGGTCGTATTTTTAAAGGAACAATATGGGAAACATTATGCTTCATCAAAAGAATCTTGGTGTGCAGCCCTCAGCATGCATCTAAAAAAAATTTTGTGATAAAGTAAAGGTCTGTGAGTTTGCCACAAACCTTTCCAAAATACATTCACATTTTCTGAAAACTATATTTTACGCAAATCCATTCCTTGAGTAGCGTAGAGAACAGCACGCTCCAGTGCTTCCTGACGATGAACATGAGCTCTTTTATATTCCTCACTCCTGATCATATTCAGAAAATCTTTCCGCGATGGATACTCCACAAGCAAAACGGAATCCCACCGATCTTCGCCGGTCAATAATTCATGTGTTTGCCCTGCAAAAATAATTCGCCCACCCAAATCGGTGATCATTTTGGTCACAACTGCGGCATACCTCGCGTATGCTTCTTCGCCGCCGTCATCCTTAAATTTCAGTAAATTAAGCATCACCACCGGTTCTTCGTTCGGGTTATCTTTAAATTCCTTGTAATCTTTGTCATTGATATCCAGCTTACCCACTAATTTCTACCCCCTTTTTAGTAATGGCTGTTAAGCGAATGCCAAGGCCGTTTCTACTTCTTCCATTATTGTTTTATTAGATTCACTAACAAAACTACGCAAAGCCTTTTTAGCCTCATGACCACCGATGCGGCCTAAAGCCCATGCACACATCCCCTGCACCCTTTCATCGTTATTTTCTGAATAAGCCTTAACTAGTTGCGGTATATAGCTTGGGTCGCGGCTATTGCCTAATGCCCGAGCCGCATTCATTTTCCAGCGCCAGATTTCTTTTGGTGGCACGTAAAACATATGCGGCCATATCTTAGTTTTAAAATAATTCATATCCATATGAAGCAGTTTTATGAGATCAAAGTCATCTTTCATGGCTGCCACTTTTTCGTTAACCGGAAGCTTTTCCGCTAACCACGGCTGATTACGGGGACATATGTTTTGGCATCTATCGCAACCATAAATCCACATGCCCATGGGCTCCCTAAATTCCAACGGCGTTATTTCTTCCCCATAATAAGTTAAAAAAGATATGCACCTGCGTGGGTCCAATTTCCTTGGAGCAAGGAGTGCCTGGGTAGGACAAGCGACTATACAAGCATTTCTACACCAATCCGGACAACCTATGGTTATTGTGGGATTATCCGGCTCAAATTCTTGATTTGTAATTATTGCAATGGGTAAAGTCCAAGAGCTTTGCTTGGCGGCCTTACGCGAATAAAACAAACAATTCTTGCCAAAGGTACCTAAACCCGCTCGGGCCGCTGCCAATCTGTGGGGTATGTTAAATGGCACTTTAGACTCAACCCCGTGATCACGTAAAAACCCTCTAAAAGCTTTTATTCGCAGGAAAAGACCATCCTTAGTAACCCGGTCATCATCCAAATAGCAACGGCCAAAAGTATTCTCCATGGCTTTTGGGAACGATTTGTTAAAGTAGTTCTCCATCAATACGACAATCGATTTACCCTCAGGGTACACCCTTTTGGGGTCTACACCGTTTATTAAATCCAAACCTTTTACAGCGGTCCAATCATATAATGCTTTACGCGAGGCCAACACTTCTACTTGGGATTTAAATATTGCCGCAGTGGTAAATCCCACATCTTCAAACCCCAATTCAAAGACCTTGTTAATAATGTCTGATTTTTTTACAACTTTAAACACTCCCTTACAGAAAATGACTGTGATGCAAACACAAGACGGTTAGGTTGACTGGTTCTAAACTTTGAATTTACCAATAGTCTGTGTTAGCTTATCTGACAGTCCGACCAATTCGTCGGCATTGACAATCAATCCGTTTATTGAAGTATTTTGGTGTTCCGTGGACGACGCCACCTCGTGACTGGCTTCTGCAGCCTGTACACTACCTTGACGAACTTCTTTCATAACCATTTCAATGTTGGTTATTTCCCCGGAAGCTATTTCCGCTGCTTTGTGGACCGCATTGACTGCTTGCACCATATCGCTAATTACCTGGTTTATCCCCTCAAACTGGGCACCCGCTCGCTCCACAACCTCTCCGCCTTGTTTTACCTGTTCCATACTACCGTACATCACGTCAACGACTTTCCCTGTACCACTTTGGATATTAGTTACCAATGAGGAAATTTCGTGTGCAGCTTTCGCCGATTGCTCCGCCAATTTGCGTACTTCCTCAGCAACAACCGCAAATCCACGCCCTTGGTTTCCGGCCCGAGCGGCTTCAATTGCAGCATTCAACGCCAGTAAGTTGGTCTGTTCTGCAATATCACCAATAGTGGAAATAATCTTTCCTATTTCTATGGAATACTGATTCAACTCCTGAAGGCCTTTTGATGTTTCAGAAGTGGATTGATAAATAGCATGCATTTGATGCCGCATATCTATTACGCTTTCATTGCCTAATTTTGTAGAATCTCTCGCCTGGTCGGCAAGGGTCACCGTATCGGTAATTTTAGTGACAACCTCACCCATTGCAGTCGTTATTTCCAAAACAACCGTTTCTGATTGTTCTACCTGATTCTGTTGCTCTTCAGCACCCGCTGAAAGTTCTTCGGCGGAGGCAGCCACCTGTTGAATAGCACTTCCTAGGGCAGTGCTTGTTCCCGAAAGCTGGCTCCCTGATTGTACTAAATGGGTTGAAGCTGTAGAAACATCTAAGATTACCTTCTTTAAACTCTGAGTCATAATTTTAAAAGCTCTTGTAAGTTGGCCAATCTCGTCGCTACCAATCACCTGTAGATTTTCTTCGGCAGTAAGGTTACCCTGACTAATCTCATTGGCAACCGCGGTTAGGCTTTTCAAAGGAGTAGAAATGGAGCGAGCTTGAATCAAAGCAATGACGATAACAGCCAACACCGACACCACTAGGGAGCTAACCAAAGCATAAACAGTAGCTTGGATAACTTTGTCACTTTCTGCTTCCGCTTCCGCAATATTCTTTTCCAACAGGGCTGTCAGTTTTTTAGAAAGCTCGCTAATCCTATCTTTTAATGACCCCAAGGTCATACTAAATATCCGGTTTTGCATATTAACATTATTGCTGTTACGCCAGGCAGGCAGCATTTGTTCTTCCAATGCTTTATTAAAATCAGAATCATACTGCAATATTCTGTTAAGCAAATAATTCTCATTTTCTCCCAAGCTTTGGTGCGTCATTTGCTCTGTAATTACAAGTAATCTCTTCTCAACAGGTTCAATTTTATCAAGTGACTTTTCGTTATTGGTAATCAGCAGGTCTGCTGCAAGTATGTATTTCTCATTGACTAGAGATACCATCTCCTCAACTGATGCCAGATTACGATACTGGGCATCCTTGTGCTCTTGGCTTTGTTGTAACCTATCCAAATTACTCCAGGTGTAATACACTGCCCCGGCAAAAACAACAACTACTAACAAATAGCCCAAAACCAATTTTGTGGCTATTTTTGTTTTTTTATTATTTAAATTCTTATCTTCGGTCTCGGCCTTGCCTAGTTTCCGATTCTTTTTTTCATTTACATTTTTATTTTTTGATTTGTCCTTTTTTAACAGAATCACGTCACTATCCCCTTTTAGACCTTTTAATCCCTTTTGTTATTAATGGGTAACCGAACTTCAATTTTTTCAACTTTCTGAAATATTGGGTAACTTTTGCAGTAACAAAAGATGATCGCCAATTTATGGCTGCTTCCTTTCCTAAGAGATTATCTATCAGAAAATATTTTTCTTTCATATATGTAATATACATATGCAATATTCTTGCCAATACTGCCGGAATAATATTAGCCAATTCAAATTTGGCTCAGCATAGCAGCAAATTAAGTCCATATTGTATATATTCTACTGAAACTGCCCAAAGCTTTTTCCCCCATTAAACAGCTTGTCGCACCCACTGACAGGTAGTGGGCGGCTGAATAGATATCCCTGCATTATCTCACAACCGCGATTTTTTAAGAAAGACGCCTGCGCGTCGGTTTCCACTCCCTCTGCCACCAACCCAATGCCTAAGTTATGTGCTAAAGAGATAATTGCGGTGGTGATTACTTCGGCATTTGGGTCCACTGGAATGTCTACCACAAAAGACTGGTCAATTTTCAGGCGGTCCACGGGCAGGCGCTTTAAATAACTTAATGAAGAATAGCCTGCTCCGAAATCGTCAATGGAGACTTTAATGCCGTTTCTTTTTAGTTCATGCAGTATGGAGATAATATTGTCGACATTTTGCATAATAATGCTTTCCGTGATTTCTAGTTCTAGCCAATGCCCATTTAAGTTATGCCTGTCTAGTGCCTGCTTGACCACAGTGACAATATCCTGGTTTCTAAATTGGTTGGGGGAGAGATTAACGGATATCTTTATATCGGAATAACCCTTTTGTTGCCAAAGCTTATACTGCCTGCAAGCCTCGTCAATCACCCACCCCCCAATGGGAATTATTAAGCCCGTTTCTTCTGCCAAAGGGATAAATTTATTAGGGTAGAGCAGGCCCTGTTCCGGATGATTCCAGCGAATTAATGCTTCCATCGACGTAATCTTACCGGTATTAATATTAACCTGTGGTTGATAATGGAGTACAAACTCTCTTTTCTCTAGGGCTTTGTATAAAGTTTGTTCCAATTGCAACCGTTTGAAAAACTGTGTATGAACAGCTGGAGAATATACCTGGTAACTTTTTTGTCCTTCTTTTGCGCGATACATGGCAAAATCAGCATTTTTCAGCAGGGTTTCCACGTCAGTACCATCGGAAGGATAAAAAGCAATGCCGATGCTGACATCCAAAGATAATTCCTGCTCCTTAATAAAAAAAGGTGTACGGAAACTTTCTAGAATTTTTTCTGTTACTTTAAAAACATCCGCGGCACCATTAATGTGCGGTACTAAAACAGCAAATTCATCGCCGCTTAATCTAGCAATCATATCATCCGTTCGCAGCACTGTTTGCAGACGGGTAGCAACATCCTTTAATAAATGGTCACCGGTAAGGTGACCAAAGGAGTCGTTTACATTCTTAAATTTATCCAAATCCAGAAATAACAAGGCAAAACGCTGTTTCAAATCCTTTGGATTAGCGATTGCCTCAGATAATGACTGTAAAAAAAGTGACCTATTGGGAAGACCGGTTAAGGTATCATAGTAGGCCAATTTTTTTATATCAGCCTCGTAGCGTTTTCGCTCAGTTATTTCATTAAAAATGGTTTGAACTATACGCTGACCGTTATAATCAAAAGACATAGTGGCTATTTCTACATCAATAGGCTTACCATCCAGACGAACATATTTTCCTTCGACCTTTTCCTGGTTATTACCTATTTCCGCATCGGCAATACGGTGCAGCGCTCGTTTCACATAATCATGATGGACAAAATCAAGTGGATTACGCCCAATTATTTGATCTGGTGAGGCGATACCAATAATGCTCATCGCCATAGAATTGACATAAGTGACTTTGCCCTGCTGATAGGTGGTGATCCCCACCGGAGCCAGTTCTACTAACTGGCGGTAGCGTTCCTCGCTTGATTTCAGTTCTCTTTCTGCCTGCTTTTGTTCCGTGATATCCCGGGCGATGCCGAAAACACCTTCAGCTTTACCGTTGATAACGATGGGTAGGTGGGTTATATGAAGGTCAATTAGGCTCCCGTCTTTATGAATAGCCTTTACTTCAAAACTTTGGGCTTCCCCTTGAAATGCTTCATGAATTTTATCGCTGATAAGCTGACGGTCTTTTTTGACAATTAGATCATCAATAGTACATTGCTCTAATTCTTGCATGGAATAACCAAGTTTCCCGGCACATGCAGGGTTAGCTGTGGTAAATTCTTCCTCATTATCCAAAGAGTAGACCATGTCCGGATGATGATAAAATAAAGACTTATAACGCTGCCGAGATTCTTCCAGCGAATGATTGAGACTTTTCATTTCCTCCATAATTGTTTTCATCTATAAACCTCCAGCATTCTAGCTTCAGAAAGTATTATCTTTATTAAAGAATAGACATTTTCCTTAATAATTCTACAATCCATTTGAATTTTCCTTTTCAATAGACGGAAAATTGCGTCATATTACCCACGTCTATGGTACTAGACCAAAAATAGATCTACTTTCCTTAAAAATTATGAGATAGATTAATATTAGCAATCAATGATGAGAAGGATATATCTATCGCATAAATAAAATGAATAGGGGCTAATAATGAACGGATTTCTGGAACTTAACAATATAAAGGATGCTCTCTTAGTGGCCAAGCGAGATGAGGCAGTCGGCATAAAAATAGTTAGGTTAACAGGTAATGACACATTTGCCTTCTATGCTGCTGAAATTGACGGTTATAAGCCGGTGGGGGCACACTATCATACGAATGGAATAGAAATCTATCAAATAGTCGAAGGTCAAGGAGAAATGTATATCGGTTCTCCGGAGGCGGATGCTCACGTGGCTTGGCGTAACCCAATAGTAGTAACGACAGGGGACTGCTTTACAGTTAAAGCAAATCAAGCCCATCAGTTGGTTAATAGTAGACCTGAGCGATTAATAATTCTGTTTGCCTGCCCTTACTCTCACATAAGTACTGACAGAATTATAGTTACCGGAGCAAATGGGTGACTTTCAAAATCATAAATTTAAGTATGTCCTGTCCAGCATGAGGGGAGATTAATATTCCGGTAAATTTTCAGCCGGTATGGCCAACCCTTTTTTCTGTTCCTGACTATCTCCGGTAGTTGCAAAGACTATGGCGACAACCTGCCCCTTTTCGTTAAAAACCGGGCTTCCGCTGCTTCCCGACTGAATTGGGGCATCTATTATAATTACCGGAGCAGCCAATTGGCTTACGCGGCCGAGACCGGTTATCTCCCCTTCCATCACTACCCATGGAAATCCTAACGGGTTACCTATTACCAGCACCTTTTCCCCTTTACCCGGCAGTAACCTGCTAATCTCAATATTTGGTAAGTTCTGGCCATCCAAGTAAACGAGCGCTAAATCAAGCGATGGATACTCATTCACCTGTATATCACGAAAGGTCTTACCACCTGAGAAAGAAACACTAACAGCTGCAGCATTTTGGATAACATGATAATTAGTAACAATGACCCCCGTCGGACTGATGTTAAATCCGGTACCGGATCGCCGTTCGGGTAATACTAATCCTTCTCCCTTACTCATTACTTCCACCCGAACTACTGCCTCTTTAAGTTCCTGGACCTTCGCACTTTGGCTCAGTTCCCTTGAGCGGGATATAAATCCCAGGGAAAAATAGGAAAATATCTTACCGAGACCGTTAAAGGAAAAAACCGTAATAAAAATTACTACTACTAAAAATGCGACCAGTTTCCATCCAACGGATGTGCCACGCCTCACTATTGGCCGGCGATAATCCTCTTCCTCAAACTGTTCATTCAACTCCATCGTTTCTTCTTCGCCAGGAAATTCTTGTTTAGCATAGGGGTTGTCAGTCATTTATGCCTCTACTCCTCTAGAAAATCTTGAAGCAAGCATTCCACTTCTTCTAAATCCTCCACTTTCACCATTATTTGCATGGGTCCGTCTAAATAGTTAAACGGCATGTTGCGCACTCTTTCACCTTTAACAAAACTCCAAATGCCAGCGCCTTCCAAAATGGATCTGGCTATGGTCATCTTTACTTGATCAAATGTACTATATACCGCTACCGGAGACTTCTTATCACTCATAGCTTGAAACCGCCTTTGTAAAAAATGTCACAATATTGCCCAGTGGGTGCTTCATCTATTTCAATCTTCTCGAATTCTTTTCGAAGGCTATTATTGCAGCCCCTAGAGCACCGTTAATCTGTGTGTAAGGAGGAACTGTAAGTTTACATTCTAACTTCTCTTCCAAGGCATTGACCACGCCTTTGTTCTGAGCAACGCCCCCAGTCATCACTACTGTTTCTTCTATCCCCACTCGTCTGACAAGTCCGGCAATTCGTCGTGCGATGGAGTCATGGATTCCCGCTACTACATCCTCTACTTTCTTTTTAGCTGTTAAGTGGGAAATTACCTCAGATTCAGCAAATACCGTACAAGTGCTGCTAATTATCACTTTTTCCGTTGACCTTTTACCCAAGATTCCCAATTCAGCTACTGGGTATCCTAAAGCTTGAGCCATCACATCTAAAAATCTTCCAGTACCGGCGGCGCATTTTTCATTCATTTCAAACTTTAGCACTTTTCCATTTGCTGCGAGTTTTATGGCCTTGGCATCCTGACCACCAATATCGATTACCGTCCGTGCATTTTCAACCTGAAAGGCGGCACCTTTAGCGTGACAGGCAATTTCACTAATCTCTTCATCAGCATCCGCATAAATTACCCTGCCATATCCTGTCGCCACCACGTAAGTAAGGTCTTCTCGATTTAAACCAGCTTCGTTTAGGGTTTTACTAACCGCCCGTTCAGGCCCGTCACTGCCAGTCCCCGCCTTTATTACAGCATGCGCCACAATTTCTTGACCATTCTTTAGGATTGCGCATTTAGAAGTGATTGATCCGATGTCAACTCCCATGGTATAGGTCATGCTACTTCCCCCTATGCTAGCATTTCTGTAAAGGCTTGAAGCCTAGTTCTGATTTGGCCAAAAGATGCCATCTGCTGCTCTACTTCAATAAATAATAGTGGTATCCCTGCCTGTTCCAATTCCTGTTTGAGTATCGGATAATCGAATTCTTCTGCTTCACAAAATTTCATGTTAATGAATACTACACCGTTGGCCTTTGTTTTCTCTACCAGCTCTTTAATATGGCTCCCCCTTTTCTTACCTGGGTCAAACAAAGTGGAACAGGGGCCAAGACTCAAGTGTCTCTGGACAAGGGCGTCTATGGGCTCAGTTTGGGTGGTGACTTGTACTCCATGCAATCTGGACCCGAGGGCCAAATCGTCAGCTACCACGGCACAACCAAGGTCTTCGATGACATCCAGCAATTCTTCGGGCTCGGCCATAATACCGGTTAGTAACAGCCGTTTATGGGGCACCTCTTTTATATCTCGAACTTCCAGCCAAGGCAGCAGACCTTCGAGCTCCTGGTTATACTGCTCCTTTGGCATAAATAAAGAGGCCTTTACCAGCCCTGCCATCTCCCGATGGGTCAGACTTTGCGGTTGTTCCGCACGAAGCTGCCTCAGTTTTTCCATCAGCTCGCGATGATGATTATAAACACTGATACTCCGTTGCAAATCGCCATTATTAATACTAGAGCCGACCAATTCTTCCAGCCAAGAAATAAATTCCCGATAAAGGTCCGCCAAATAAAGCGTTGCAGCATTGCTGGACCTGTTGGCTGGGTACACTAAATCAAATTTTACTTTGTCTGGAAAAGTCTTTGCCCATATATCAGAGCTATTTTGAACATGGTCACAAGTGGACGGAAAAACAAATCCATCTACCATGTCATATGTCCCTTTTAAAGCGTACTCTAAAACGCCTCTAACAATAGAACAGGAAAAACCCTGCAGGTGTGCATTGGCCCTTTCAATTTCCGTAGTGCCGCCCCACAACCCAACAGGCAAGGCCCCTGCTGCATGAATTATTTCTTCAGGAACATAGATTGGCAGACACCCGATCACTTTGCCGCCGGTAACTTCTTTCCAACCGGTAATAGCGCGTTGGGGATTCTCTGCAATTTCCAAAAGCTCGCGTAATTTTTCTTCCATTAGATAGCCCTCCTTAATATACTGCCATTTCTAATGTTTCCATGAATGATTGAAACCTGCTTTCAAACTGTGCCCAGGAAAAGTTGCGAGCATCTGTTTGATCCCCATCAAAAATAAAATCAGGTATTGGATGGTTACCGTTTTGGGTCATCCTGCTCAAATCATAAAGTCCAAAACAATAAGGTTTACAACTCCTATTCGAGTGATGTATGACACCGTCTAAGTTATAATCCTCTGCCAATTGATCTGCATCGTTGAATTTAGCATCCAAGTTTTGATTGATTAGGACAGCGGTATATACTTCAGCCATGCTGCGCATCAGGTTAGTGGTATCAAATTCCAATATCCAAGCATTTGTGTAAGTCGAACAAACTAAGTTGGCATTATACTTGGCAAAAAGTTGAGCCATCGGACGCAAGGCATACCATACGGGAATACCATTCCATAAAAACCTATGTCTCTCATCGGGAACTGCCCCTTTTCCTTCCTTGACCTTTTCCTGTAATTCAGCCTTTAGCACACGATAGTACTCCAATGCCTCGGGAGTCCCCCTCATTGTCACTATTGGTGCCATAAAATTAAAGGCTTCAAAAGCAGTAAACGGGGCCGGCTTATTTTTATTTAATTGCAATATCTCACGCCACAGTTGAGATGTCTTTGTAGAGATTTCGGACACCTGCTTAAAACGCTCCATGTCAAAATTTTGCCCGGTCACTTGCTCCAACCAAGGAATAAATTCCTCAAATTGCCCTTGAACATACCTGATGCTGCTTTCGGAAATTGCCGCTCCATGATTAAAGGGTGTATCAATAAGAAATAACGGTACGTTAAAATGGCGGGCAAGATTTTCATACCATTTGACAACGGTATTGCAGATATTATTACAGCAGACCAGAAAATCCGGCCTGGCTAGTCCATTTACCGGGCTCTTGCCTGTCAATATCTGTCCAATATCTGCACGGGCATAAGAACATATGTCCGTGGAATAGCCAACCGCTTCTGCAGCCTCAGCCAATTCCACCCCCATCTTTCTCGCGCCAATCATAGCGCCATGGTTTTCGGGAAACAGCGGAAGAACATCCATTACCTGTAAGAACTCCACCGGCGCAATTGAACTGCACCAAGCAACCGGATGTTTCTTGCGATCCATTTTTTTTGGTGCGCCATAATGCACCATGGTCATTTGTCTTAACATTTCTTCTGCCCTGCTAGTTTCTTTCATCGTTATCCCCCTGTCCTCAAACAAATTTTTCGCATCATATACTCCACTCCCTCTCAAATAATTATTTGCAATTATCATGCCACAGGGCTAATCAGCCCTGAAATATTCTGACTTTGTCTGGCTTTTATAAGAAATAAAAAAAGGACGGTTGATGGCAATTAGCCACCCACCGTCCCTGGTGTAAAATATCTATTAATTTACTGCCGTAAACTGGCTATTATATAATTCCGCATAGAAACCGTTCTTTTCTAAAAGTCCTTGATGAGTACCATTTTCTACGATATTGCCGTCGTTCATTACCAAGATTAAATCTGCGCCACGAATGGTAGATAAGCGATGGGCAATGACAAAGCTGGTTTTTCCTTTCATCAGATTATTCATCGCCTTTTGGATATAAACCTCCGTTCTAGTATCAACGCTGCTGGTCGCTTCATCGAGGATCAGGATAATTGGGTCAGCAAGAATGGCTCTGGCAATAGTTAAGAGCTGCCTTTGTCCCTGGGATAAATTTGACGCATCTTCGTTTAACACGGTAGCATAACCATCGGGAAGTGTTCTGATAAAGTGATCCGCATGAGCTGCTTTGGCGGCCGCCACGATTTCTTCATCCGAAGCATTTTCACGTCCATAGGCTATGTTATCCTTGATACTGCCATTAAAAAGCCAGGTGTCCTGCAGCACCATGCCAAAGATGCTGCGCAAATATCCTCGTTTCATCTCTTTAATATCAACCCCGTCAATTAATATCTGCCCCCCATTAAGTTCATAGAAGCGCATTAATAAATTTACCAATGTAGTCTTCCCTGCACCGGTAGGGCCTACTATGGCCACAGTCTGACCGGGTTTTATCCCGAAAGTCATATTTTCGATAAGAGTTTCATTATCCTTATAACCAAACTTAACATTTTCGAACTTGACCTCTCCCTTGGGAAACTCCAATATTTTAGCATTTACACTTTCAGGTACTTCTTCATTTTCGTCTAAAAGTTCAAAAACACGCTCGGCCGACGCCACAGTAGACTGAATAATATTAGCAATATTTGCCGTTTGCGTTATCGGTTGGGTCAGTTGTCTTGAATATTGAATAAATGCTTGTACGTCCCCGATTGTAATCGCCTGATTGGTAACAAAAATTGCACCGACAACGGAAACTAATACATACCCAATGTTGCCAATAAACTGCATCAGCGGCATGATGATGCCGGAAATATACTGTGCCTTCCAACCTACATCGTGAAGTTCATCGTTAATTGCATTAAATTCTTCAATAGCCTTATCCTCGTGTCCAAAGGCCTTAATTATTTTGTGACCGGTGTACATTTCCTCAATATGACCGTTCAACTGTCCCAGCGCTTTCTGCTGCCCAGCAAAGTACTTTTGTGAACGAGATGCCACATATTTTGTTACTACCGCATACAACGGCAGAGTCAAAATAGTAATTAATGTTATCAAAGGACTAATTGATAACATCATGATGATGACGCCGACAAGGGTAACTAAAGCGGTAATGAGCTGCATGATACTCTGTTGCAAGGTGTTGCTTATATTTTCAATATCATTCGTCACACGGCTTAATATTTCTCCATGGGGATGCGAATCGAAATATTTCAAAGGTAAGCGAGCTAATTTGCTGTTAACATCCTCGCGCATATCATAGACCGTCTTCTGGGCGATGCTCACCATGATATATTGCTGAATATAATTAAAAACGGCACTAGTAACATAAAGAATACTTAGAATGAACAAAATGTGCTGAATATAATTGAAGTCAATTGTTGCCCCTGGTACCCCATTAATTTTCATCATCATACCTTCGAATATCTTAGTGATTGCTTTGCCAAGAATTTTGGGGCTTACAATAATAAACAATGTGCTTAAAATAGCAATAAAAAACACTTGAATAATCTGGTATTTTCTTGGTGCAAAGTAAAGCAGCAATCTTTTTAAAGTACCTTTGAAATTCTTAGCTTTTTCTACCGGCATGCTCATGTGCGGACCGCTGCCAAATCCCCTGCCGCGACCGGTCGTTTTATAATCTCGGCGCTCTGTCATGCTAATTCCTCCTCTGACAGCTGTGAAACTACTATTTCTCGGTATACCTTACATTTTTCTAATAAATCTTTATGACAGCCAATTCCCGCTATCCGACCTTGATCCAACACTATAATACGGTCCGCATCCACTACAGTACTGACCCTTTGTGCCACAATAATTATCGTGGAATTTAATATTTCTTTTTTAAGGGCGGCCCGCAGGTTAGCCTCCGTTTTTAAATCAAGCGCAGAGAAACTGTCGTCGAACACATAAATCTCCGGTTTTCGCACCAGGGCCCGGGCAATGGAAATCCGCTGCTTTTGCCCTCCTGAGATATTAATACCACCCTGAGCAATGAGAGATTGAAAGCCGTCTTTCATAGTGGATATAAATTCAGTGGCTTGGGCTATTTCTGCTGCCCGCTTGACCTCTTCATCAGTGGCCGTCTCTTTTCCGTATCTAATATTTTCTGCAGTTGTACCAGTAAACAAAACTGCTTCTTGCGGTATAAAACCTATCTTCGCTCTAAGTTCTTTTTGAGTCATATCTCGAACATCTACTCCATCTATCTTAACACTGCCACTTTCCACATCGAAAAATCGCGGGATCAAGTTTATTAAGGTTGATTTCCCCGAGCCGGTACCCCCGATGACAGCAGTAACTTCCCCGGGAAACGTAGTAAATGTTATATCATTTACTACCGGTTCTTCTGCCCCCGGATACCTAAAGGTTACATCTTTGAATTGGACAACCCCTCTTTTTCCTTCGGAACCTTGCGAACACTGAGGGTCCTTAATATCTGCTTCCATATTTAAGATTTCGTTAATTCTCAGCGCCGACGCCGATGCCCGTGGTACCATGACAAACATCACTGAAATCATAATCAACGAAAACATAATCTGGGTGACATACTGGATAAAAGCCATTAAATCCCCTACCTGCATACTTCCATTATTAATACGAATACTGCCAAACCAAACCACTGCGATAGTTGTTAAATTAAATAAAAACATCATCACAGGCATCATAGAGACCATAATATGATTGACATTAATGGCGGTGCCTGTCAGGTCTCCATTGGCACGATTGAAACGAACACTTTCGTATTCTGATCGGTTAAAAGCTCGTATTACCCTGATGCCGGTCAGACTTTCTCTTAAGACACGGTTTAGTTTATCTAGCTTTACCTGCAATGCCTTAAACAATGGTAGCCCTTTCCGGGCAATAACAAAAATAGCGACGGAAAGCAGCGGAATGACAACCAGGATAATTATTGATAACTGCGCATCTTTGGATACAGCCATGATGACGCCACCAATAATCATCATCGGTGCGCTGATGACCATCCGCAGCATCAGCATCGTTACCTGTTGAACTTGCGTAATGTCATTTGTAGTTCTAGTAATGAGAGAAGCAGTTCCTATCTTGTTAAATCCCTGCAGTGAAAAACTTTCAATGTGGGTAAAGACCTTATTTCTTAAAATTTTACCAAACCCGGTAGCGCTTTTCGCGGAAAGATAACTGGCGGCAATTGTGGCGACAGTCCCCCCTGCAGCTATAAACAGCATTACTACGCCAACCTTAAAAATGTAGCGGGTATCGCCTTGCACTATGCCAATATCAACGATATCAGACATCAAGGTAGGCAGGTACAATTGAGATAGTGATTGGATAAATAGTAATATAAAGACCGCAGTAATCGACAACGTGTATGGCTTCAGATACCTCGTTAATTTAAGCATCTTTTCTAATCATCTCCAGTCAAATCTGCTGTAATAGGTTTATTCAATCTGATTATCGCGGTCGTTGGCTTTTTCTAATGCACTTTGAAGCTGCTTTAAGCCCGTCATCAATTCTTTAACGCTGACCTCAGGCATTTGGGACATGATAGCCGCTATCCGCTCGTGAACAATAGACTTTACATGACCAATCTGATGTTCCGCATCACCCTTGAGATACAGCCTTATATTATACCCATTATATTTCTCATTTACAATAGCAATAACAGGAAAAAAACCGAGGTGAAATGCTCAATAGTTTGACCAATTGTTATATTTTGCAAAAATCAAGCATGTCAGCCACTAAATAACCAATATAGGTGCATCTACGAAATGCTCGGTGCGTTAACACACCGGGTTCACTGAGCAAAATTTTTTCTTCCATGGCATTACTGAGTTAATTATAATATAGCAATTCCCGTGCCTGTCATTCCTAAATCCGTGTATTAAATAGGGCCCGTTTCGAAAAATGGCATGAAACTTGCTACATTATTAACAGATTAATGTTTCATGTTGTAAATCAAATTTTATAAGGAGGTAAATATGGTGAAGTATGAAAAGCTTATAGTGGAAAAACAGCCAGGTTTTGTTGTGGCAGTTATCAACAACCCCCCGGCCAACGCTTTAGGGCAGCCAGTTTTGCGGGACTTAAACAGCCTGTTAGACCAATGTTTTAGCGATGAGGAGGTCAGAGCCATCGTAATCACCGGCGCGGGAGAGAAACTGTTTTCAGCCGGAGCTGACATTAGCGAATTTTCTGCCATTCAGGATGGTAGTACGCCAAAAATCAGTGGCCATGATTTATTTTTGAAAATTGAAAACTATCCTAAACCTATTATTGCTGCTCTTCAAGGCAGCGCCTTCGGCGGCGGTAACGAATTGGCCATGAGCTGTCACCTACGAATTTTATCCGAAACGGCAAAAATCGGCCTGCCAGAAGTGAAGTTAGGCATTATACCTGGTTGGGGCGGTACCCAGCGATTACCCAGATTGATTGGTAAAACCAAGGCCTTAGAAGTAATGATCACCGGAGACCCCTTAAGCGCTGGAGAGGCACTGAGCTATGGCTTGGTAAATATAGTTGTTGCTGCTGATAAAGTACTAGACGAAGCGAAAACTTTGGCGGGAAAGCTGGCCAAAGGGGCTCCTATCGCCATTAGGGAAATATTAAAGGCCGTCACCCAAGGACTCAACACCACTATTGAGGAAGGCATCAAACTAGAACAGGGCGGTTCTGCCGTAGTATTTGCCAGTGAAGATGCCAAGGAAGGCGGTATGGCTTTCTTCCAGAAGAGGGCTCCCCAGTTTAAGGGTAAATAAATTTGCTGAAGTCTAAGGAAATTACTTGGCACTAGCTTAAGTTAAATTAAAATGAAATGAGGTATCACTATAAAATGAAGGAATGTGTAATAATAGACGGTGTCCGAACAGCCAATGGACGGGCGCATAAAGATAAAGGGTGGTTTAGAAACAAACGTCCGGATGAGCTATTGACCTCAGTATATAGCGGGTTGTTTGAAAGAAATAAACAAATCAGTCCCGAAGAGGTAGAAGCCGTATTTATCGGCTCTGCTGCCCAGGTGGGCATGCAAAACGATATTGGCCGGCTTGCCTGGCTTGCTGGCGGTTTCCCGGAAAATGTAGCGGCAAATACTATCTGCCAGCAATGTCCTTCAGGAATGTCTGCCATTGAACATGCTGCAAGAGCTATTATGGCAGGTGAGGGTGACATCTATATCGCCGGTGGCGTAGAAGATATGCTTCATGTTCCTATGGGTATGGCTTTGGACCTCCCGCCCAGACTGGCACAGCGTTATAACCCTAACGATATTCCTATGGGTCCTACTGCGGAAAAGGTCGCGGAACAATGGAATGTATCCAGTGAAGACATGATGCAGATGGCTTATTACAGTCACAAAAATTCGGCCGCGGCTCGGGATGCAGGTAAGTTTGGTAACGAAATTATCCCAGTGGAAGGTGAAAAAGAAGACGGAACGAAATTCATGGTTGAGCATGACCAATGGATTCGCGATAATATCTCTATAGACGGAATGGCCGGTATGAAGTCGCCCTTTAAGCCGGATGGTGTGGTTACTGCTGCACTTTCATCGCCTCTTACTGCCGGAGCATGCGCCCTTATCTTAATGAGCAGAGAAAAAGCCGATGAGCTAGGATTGGCTTATCATCTGAAATATAAAGCCGGCGCTATGGCTGGTTGTGACCCTACCATAATGGGAATTGGGCCTATATACGCAGTAAAGAAACTTTTTGAAAGAACAGGACTAACTGCGGATGATATCGATGTGGTAGAGATTAACGAAGCATTTGCTAGCCAATCCTTGGCTTCACTGCGGGAGCTTGGTATTGAGGAAAATGCTCCCTTTAAAAGAACCAATCTTTGGGGAGGCGCCCTGGCATTGGGTCATCCTTTGGGTGAATCCGGGGCCAGGATCGTAATCACGTTAAACAATATTATGAAAACCGATATGCCTGAAGCAAAATACGGCTTGGCAACACTATGCGGCGGCTTTGGCAACGCCAATGCCACCCTTTGGGAGAAAGTATAATTACCCTAAAGTGCGGACTTTTAAAACTAAAGGTGAAGCAGATAAGAAAAACCCGACAGGTTTGCCCCGTCGGGTTTTATTTATGGGGTTATGCTTTCTTTTCCTGCTCCAACTTTGCCTTCTCTTCTTCAATCAGCTTGCGGCGCAGCAGCTTGCCTACTGTGGTTTTAGGTAGTTCGTCCCTAAATTCCACTTTTTTCGGTACTTTATATGGTGCCAGCCGCTCTTTGCAGAAATCAATCAATTCCTCTCCTGTACAGGTTTCTCCCTGTTTTAAAACAACAAAGGCCTTTACCGTTTCCCCGCGGTAAGTGTCAGGAACTCCCGCTACTACAACTTCTTGAACTTTGGGGTGTTCAAAGAGTACTTCTTCAATTTCCCTAGGATAAATATTGTAGCCACTGGCAATGATCATATCTTTTTTTCGGTCAACAATATAAAAATAGCCATCTTCGTCCATTTTACCCATATCGCCAGTAAATAAGAACCCATTACGCAGTGTTTTCTCTGTTTGTTCCGGCATATTCCAGTAGCCCTTCATCACCTGGGGACCCTTTATAACTAGTTCACCCACTTCCCCTATTGGCAGGAAGTCACCACTTTCCGAGTTCACAATGGCTGCATCCGTACCCGGGAAGGGAATACCAATACTGCCAGGTTTACCGTCACCAAATATTGGGTTGCAATGCGTAGTGGGTGACGATTCCGACAAGCCGTATCCTTCACCTATCTCCGATTCAGTTCCTTCTAATAACTTTTCGAATTTAAGCAGTACATCAACCGGCATTGGCGCCCCGCCCGAGTTGTACACCATTACATTGGTCGCGTCTTTAAAATCAGGATGATTTAACAAGGCGATGAACATGGTAGGAACACCAGGGAAAAAAGTCGGTTTGTAATCCTTGATAATTTTAGCTATCTCAGCAGGGTCGAACCGAGGAACTAGAATCAAAGTAGTTCCCGCTGCCATGGCTAAGTTCATACAGGATGACATGCCGTAGACATGAAAGAAAGGCAAAACTGCAAGAGTAAGCTGTTTCTTTTCATCGCCAATAAAGAAATGGTCGGTCTGTTGAGAATTAGCGTAGAGATTAAAGTGGGTTAACATGGCACCCTTAGAAACCCCGGTAGTACCCCCAGTATATTGTAAAACAGCTAAATCTTCTTCGGGGTTGATATCAATTTTAGGGGGTTCCGGTCGGTCTTTAGCATAGAAATCTGGAAACCAAAGAGTATCATCAGGCATAGTTTCCGGCTTACCCGCAAATCCAGTGAGAATGACCTTCTCCAACGCTGTATTATCTCGAATATTCTTAACCCGGAAATAAAGGTCATTTAGAGTAATTATCATATTAGACCCTGAGTCGTTTACCTGATGTTCAATTTCTCTTTCAACATACATCGGGTTAGTATTGACAACAATACCACCTAAACTGAGAATGGCGTAATACGCGATAACAAAGTCAGGACAGTTAGGCAGCATTACAGCAATCCGGTCACCCTTACATACCCCGATATCGTAAAATACTGATGCTGCTCTTTTGACACATGCCGCCAGTTGTGCATAGGACACCTCATGACCATAAAAAATCAATGCAGTTTTGTGAGGGTTTTTTTGACTGGAGCGAAATAATAAACTTGGCAATGCTGTGGGTTCAAGCTTGATGTCCCAATTTACTCCCGCTTGCTCATACTCTTTTAGATAGGGTTTTTGAAAACTCATTGAAGCACCTCCATTTTTAAACAAATAAACACAACCATCGACATTAGTATTTCAATTGTGACTATTCTAATAATTGGTGCTGCATCCCTCCCCTTACTCAGGCCTTTAAATCCCGTGTATATCCAATGATGATATTCCATTTATGAATAAACGTCGTCGACACACAGCAAAAATGTTTTTTTATAATTCTGAATATTAGAGATCTATGCAAATATCATTTGCTTTTATTTCAAATGAATATGCAAATGAATATGAAATTGTAAGAAGCTTCTCTCCTCTTGGAGAGGAGCTTCTTGATTATTGTCTGTTACACTTTAAACAATTCCAAATCAAATCCGTCCTCGGGCTTATAGCGGTTAAATAGATAGTGACGATATTTGACATATTCATTGTAATCGCAGGCAATTCCTTCTTCATTCATTGCCTTTTCAAACTCTTCTAAATCTGGCGGGCACCCTTTGATGGCGATTGCTTTATTTATATTGGGGTTGTCTTTGTTCAAGGAATAGGGGCACTTACCGAAAAGAACCGTCTTATCAAAGCCAGGTGACGCTTCCTGTACCTTGCCACTAAGCACTTCAACGTTAGGGAATGGCTCACCCTTATACGCTGACATGAACATGATCAGCAGCGGATTAAACAACATCGAACATCCCGTGCACATGGTACTGTCATATTTACGTAGTGCCAGGCCCGTAATGCCGCGTTTCTCGAAACCTGCCGGCCCAGTGTTAGCTTCAGTCCACTCCCAATCGAAATCGAGGAAAGTGCTGTTTTCTTCTACCTTCTCTCCCCTCACGTCAATGTCATTGATGTCTAAGCTGCCACCATTGCGACTGCTGAAGTAAACCAGGTGCTCTACTTCTTTTGCTGGATAACCCAGTAATGCCGCACCTACCACATCTGCTGCAAATGTATCACGAGATGCCACCAAGAGATTTAACCTTTCGGCCTTTCCAGTTGGTCCTGGTCCCTTCGCCATCCCAAATACCCCGTCAATAATGGTCAGAGCCACCGGCAGTTTTTCGATAATGTGGGGGAAAATGTTACTTAGGTCAGTATCCTTATTATGACAGAACATCTTAGATTTTCGATTAATTACACCCTTGAAGTTTTTTATCCCCAATGAAACCTTCGTCTGATTATGTGTCTTCAACACTGGGACATTGATAATTTTGTCGGCTTGCAGTACTTTCTCAGCGATGGAAAGTTCGTATCCGTCACAGTCAATTTTACTGAACTTTTCCTCGTTAAAGTCAACTAATTTGACACCATACTTTTCGGCTAGAACATCATATCCTAATTCTTTATACATGGCCTGTCCGATAGTCTTAGGAACCATTAATGGTGCTTCACCAATAGTTAGGTCATTAAATCCTTCTTCTGACAAGATTTTAACCAGCGCTGACATAATAGCAGATGTTGCTACTACACCATAAGGAGGAAACGGCAGGTCAAAATCCCACGATACCAAATTAGGCTTAATTAATATTTTATCTCTCTTCCTCAGTCCCTCTAGCCCACAGCTTAAGTCTAATGCCTGGCGTAAAGATCGGTATGCATCTTCAAATTTAACCACAGAAACAATAGGTTTTGTCATTGTAGTACGACACCTCCACTATTAATTATTCTTATAAAATCAAATATACCAATGCTATGTGAACAATTCGAAACCCCCAGCAGACTACTTAATTTCTTTAAGCATTTGAATATCAACAGGTTCCGCCAATAATTCTTTAAATTTTCCAGCGGCTAGTTTATAATGTGCACTTTGGCTGTGGTTATTTAAAGCATCGCGGTCCGTATACTTTTCAACCAGAATAATTTCTGTCGGGTCTTTAATTGAAACATGCGGCAAATACATTATGCACCCTTCCTCTTTCTGCTTCACCTCTTCTGCAAGTAGAGAACAAGCCTCTGCTAATAGGGTTTCTTTCCCGGGCTGTGCCTTTAATTTAGCGACCAATGTTATCATAGAATCAATCCTTTCTTTTTTAAAATTAAGACTGGAAGACCTTTGGTACAGGTCTAGTAATTGCTTTGGTCACTCGGGCTTCGGCGATCAAATTTACATCATAATCTGTAACCTCCACATTTATGAACGCAAGCCTCCGAGTGCGCTTAGCGACCTTGGCTTTATATAAAATAGGGCCATTGCGGGTTCCTTTATATATGCTGCAATGAATATCAATAGTTACTGCGAATTCATCCTCGCAAAGAATTGAACCAATAGCTGAAAAGGCAGCAACATCTGCTGCCAAGTAAACCACTCCCCCATGCAGACTTCCTGCCGGGTTCAATGTGCTGCCCTGAACTGGCATTGATAGTAGCGCTTCACCATTTTCAATTTTTTCAATATTAAGCCCCAAAAACTTATGCAAAGATGCTTCTTCGATGTTTTTCTTGTAGGTGTATGCTCTGTCAGCGTCCAAAAATAAAACCCCTCCTGTAAATTGGATGAATTAAAATAACCGTCTGGCGATGGTCATTTTTTCTGCTTCTTTGGCCCCCTCATAGATTTCCAATATTTTAGCATCGCGGTAAAACCTTTGTACATCATATTCATCGATATAGCCATAACCACCGTGCAGCTGGAGGGCTTTATCCACCACCCACACAGCAGTCTCTCCAGAATAATACTTAGCCATTGCGTTTAAGGAAGGATCCAACGCCCCATTATCCGCAGTCCAGGCTGCCTTATAAGTAATGGTTCGGGCCAACTCCACCCGGGTAGCCATTTCTGCTAATTGAAACTGAATGCCTTGATTGGCAGCCAGCGGCTGCCCAAAAGTCTTTCTTTCCTGAACATATTGAACGGTTTTATCCAACGCCCCTTGAGCTAGTCCCACTCCCTGTGAAGCTACCATAATCCGGGTCATGTCAAAGAAATGCATTAACTGATAAAAACCTCGGCCTTCTTTACCAATCAGGTTTTCCTGAGGAACACGGACATCTTCGAAAACAATTTCTGCGGTGTCAGAAGCACGAATGCCCATTTTCCCCTTAATCTTAATTCTCTTAATTCCCGCGCTGTTTGCATCTACAATGATGAGACTGTGACGTTGGGTCCTCTTCTCTGCTTCGGGATTGGTAACGCATAATACTGCCATGTAATCAGACACCGTGCCGTTAGTAATAAACATCTTACTACCGTTGATAATATAATCATTCCCGTCTTTGTCAGCTCGAGTGCTGGTGCCGGCAACATCTGTTCCGGCATTAGGTTCAGTATATGCACCGGCAAAAATAATCTCACCATTGACCAGGGCCGGTAAATACCGCTGTTTCTGTTCCTCTGAACCGTACAGAAGAATGTTTTCTGCACCAAATGTTGCAGCGGTTACCACCAGTCCTAAGCCCATATCAATTCGTGACAACTGTTCCGTAATTATGGCGGTTTCGATCCATCCTCCGCCCACACCGCCATACCTTTCCGGTACAATAACGCCAACCAAGCCCACCTCACATGCTTTCGCCCATACTTCTCTGGGATACTTCTCTTCCCTGTCACACTCCTGCGCTATGGGCTCAAACTCATTCTTTGCAAATTTATACGCCATGTCTTGAAGTGCTGTTTGTTCTTCACTAAATTCAAAATTCATGGTTCTCCCCTCCAAAAGAAATTTCCTTGTAATTTCTTTGCCTCTAAAATTACGGCCTTATTTACCTTCAAATTTTGGTGCTCTTTTTTCCAGAAAGCTTGCCGTACCTTCTTTAAAATCATCGGTATCCACAGCAACCGCCTGAAGATAAGTTTCCAATTCCAAGAGATCGGAAAAGGACGTTTCCATGCTTTTATTCAATGCTTGTTTGGCCATTCCCAAAGCCTTGGTCGGGCCTGCAGCCAACCTCTTAGCTACAGCCAGCCCTTCGTCAATTAGGTTCTCACGCTTTACAACACTATTAATGAGCCCCATTTCTAATGCTTCGTTAGCAGAAATATATTTAGCAGTAAGAACTAATTCTTTTGCCTTAGCCATACCGACAAGCCTTGGCAGGAAATAGAGGGCACCCAAGTCGGGTACCAAGCCAATTTTTGCAAAAGCGGTACTAAACTGAGTATCATCGGAAGCGATAATTAAATCAGCCATCATTGCCATACTCATGCCTGCTCCCACTGCATACCCATGCACTGCCGCAACGACTGGTTTCTCTAATGCGGCCAACTTCTTTACCCACTGGTGGGCTTGAGACATTTGTTCTTTTCTGTTTATAACTGCAGCTTCCTTCATACCAGAAAGCATGCTTTTGATATCACCACCCGCACAAAATGCCCTTCCGTTTCCGGACAGGAGAACGGCTCTGACAGTTTCATCTTCCCTCAAGTCGTCCACTATGACAGCCAGGTCATCCTGAATAGATCGATCCAAAGCATTTAAATGATCAGGCCTGTTCAGCGTCACATTAGCGACACCGTCTTCTTTGGAATATATTACTGCGGTTAAATCCATGCTCTTTCCCCTTTCTAACATTTATTTGCGAAGCACTTTTCCAATTCACCGGGCATTAACACGTTCAACAACCACCCCTTTCTGACTTATTAAAATGTTCAGATAACTGATTATTAAAAAAACATTGAATTGGATTTGACGTCTCCCCAAATAAGCATTCACGGTGCAAATCCCCACCACCCTTGAGCATAAGTGCACCAAATGTATTTTATATGTCTGACCCTATTTAATAGCATTTATTTGGTTACTTCCATTACTGTATTTATATTACCTGCAAGAATCTGCTAACACCTGCAAAACGTTAATTGTGTAACTTATCCCTTGAGCGTCCAACCAACTGGTTATAGATACCTTCTACCTATTAACAAGCAATATCCGTGCCATTCTTCTCTCACATTCAGTCAAACACTTCTTGGTAATACCACCACTAATTTAAAGATTAAAAAAAAAAAACAGCCTCAAGGAAATTGCCTCGGACTGCTAAATCTTGTTAGCAAAACAGGTTATTATAAAATTTTATTCAATACCACATTGGAGCTGCGGCCAATGCACAACCGATTTTGTTCACCTTATGTTCCACTACCGATACTTTAGTCTCCATCAGCGTCATTCCTCGCATTTCGAATGACTCACCTACCATTTGGCGAATTCTCTCTTCTGCTTCATGTTTAGTAAACTTACCCACTAATTCCATAATCACCCCAAAAGAGTCCTGGGAAAGACCCACTGCAATTGCCGCAGATATGATCGTTCCGGGTTCTGTACTAATAATGCTGCCATAGGCGGTAGGTACCAGCGCTCCGGCCGGCAGTTCCATGCCCGGTGTGAACTCGGCATGGGGCGGAAGGATACTGCTCACTTTGATAAGATTAATATTCCCAATGCCGGCATTCAAAAGTGCACCATCAAAGGCTGTTAATTCAGATCTTCCTTCTGCACACCCTGCTGTTAAAAAAAACCTTTTCGGGGTTGGGAGCATTTCACTACATCTCCTTCATATTTTATCGTGGTAAATTTCTGCCATAAAATATCTCTAACATTTCTTTCTTAATCCGTTTTTTAATCTTCTTACGTTCGCCTGGTTTTAATTCTTTTTTCTTTATACCAAACAAATAATGGTCCATGTCAAACTCCTTAAGCAGCATTTTTGTATGAAAGATATTCTCTTGATAAACATTTACATCAATCATTTGATACTGTTCCCTGGTCTTACCGCTCATATAATTTTGGATGGAATTAATCTTATGATCAATAAAATATTTTTTGCCGTTAACATTTCGGGTAAAGCCCCTCACTCGGTAATCAATATAGGCTATGTCCGGTTCAAAACTGGTTATCAGGTAATTGAGCGCTTTTAATGGTGAAATATGACCGCAGGTAGAAACATCAATGTCAGCACGGAAGGTACTAATTCCGTTGACCGGGTGACTTTCCGGATATGTGTGCACGGTAATATGGCTTTTATCCAAATGTCCCACAACATCTTCAGCATGTGGGCCCGGTGCTTCATTTTCCATCAGATCAATTGTATCTTCCTCACAACAAATTTTGTTCTCGGCCACCAGCATGGTCACACTTGCCCCTTGCGGGTCGTAATCTTGGTTGGCTACATTTAAAATGTTTGCGCCAATGATTTCCGCTACATCATGCAGAATGTTAGACAATCTCTGGGCATTATATTCTTCATCTATGTATTCAATGTATTCTTTAGTGTGTTCGCGGTTTATTGTATAACAAATGTCATAGAGGTTAAAACTTAAGGTCTTTGTTAAATTGTTAAAACCATAAAGCTTCATCTTGCTGTCTAGCGGTTTTATTTGCATCGTTTCACCATCCACAAAAACAAATTATCAAAATGCCAATCTCGTTAATTAGTGTATGGGTAATCAGAAACTATCATACCTGCCAAACTACACCTCCAACTACATAAAAACATAACTTTTGTACTGATGATCACCTGTTTTCCAAAACTGATCTTACCAAATGCTCAGAGTCCCATTCCCTTATGGAAAAGTAGGTTAACAATTGCTTGTTCGGAAATAACTTATTGGCAATAGCCCGTGATGGCCAGCCGCGGTCAGACAGTTCAATGATTTTTCCCATCAGGTTTTCTAAATAATCAATTTTACGATTAACCATTTCCCTTCCGTTTTTAACAGGTCCTGCATGAGCGCAATACAAGTCTTGATAATCCAGTCCATTTAAAGTTTTCAACGATGCTATTATCTTTGGAATGCTCTCAAACCGGAATATCCCCTTAGGTCTGGGGGTAACGACCAAATCACCGGTAAATACCGCACCTCTGTTTCGGTTTAGCAACACTACATGGTCAGAAGCATGTCCCGGAGCGGCCACCGCTTCCCAATCACAGTTATTTTCACTGAATTGTCCGGCCAAAGCAATGGCTCTAAAACCCTGGCGCTTCCCCCAAAAAAGATATCTATAAAAAGGAAGTAACGCCCTGCGCTGCAGTAAATCATGGGCACTTTCATGAGCATATACGGGGATACCAATATCAGTAAGCAGTTTGGCATTGCCGCTGTGGTCTTCATGATGGTGAGTTATCACCGCTCTGCTAATAGTACGTGATTTAAAAAAGTCTAAATATTCTCGACTGAACCTTCCGGGACCGGTGTCCACAAGTACACCGTCTGCTAAGTAAGTGAAAACATTCAATCGAAACGTAAACAGCTTAACCGTTGCTTTTGCATATACTATTCCGTTATGTCGAGCGACAACAATGGTCAAAGGCCCATCCTCCTATGCGATTATTTATCCGATTGCTTTAATTATAACGCTATTACCACATATTTCAATGTTTACAGTTACCTTAGCCCGCCACTTGTCCATTCCGGGTGGTTGAGTTAAACTGAGATAGGCGAGGTGATAATTAGATGATTTTGCTGCAATGTTCACATACATCCAAGAGTTTTGGTTCAGAAGTTATCTTGCACGATGTCAGCTTATCCGTTCAAACAAAAGAACGTGTAGGTTTAGTTGGCGCTAATGGTGCAGGCAAAACCACGTTATTAAAGATAATTGGCGGGCAAATGGAATCTGACCACGGTCAGGTATCTTTTGCTAAAGATGTCCAAATTGGGTATCTGTCTCAAAATAGTACTCCTAATTCTTCCAGAACTGTCTGGGAGGAAATGCTCAGCGCATACACCGTATTATTGGAACAAGAAAATGAGTTGCGCAGTTTGGAAGACCGCATTGGGGACCCTCAGGTTCTTGCAGATAGGGCGCTCTATCGTAAAGTTTCTGACCGCTATGCCCTTCTTTCGGAACAATTTCGCATTACTGGCGGTTATACCTTTCGTGCTGACACCCGCGCAGTGCTACATGGCTTAAAGTTCCTTAACAATGACTTCGACAGACCGATATCAAGCCTCAGCGGCGGCCAAAAAACCCGCCTCGCTTTGGCGCGCCTTCTAGCTAGAAAACCTGATCTTCTGATATTAGACGAACCCACTAATTATTTGGATATGGAAAGTTCCGTCTGGTTGGAAAAATACCTGCAATCATATCCCGGCGCAATATTAATTGTTTCTCATGACCGCCTTTTTTTGGATAATGTAGTGGGTACTATCTATGAACTGGAAAGAGGTAAAACCACCAGATATACAGGAAACTATACCTCTTTTTTAAAACAAAAAGAGCAGTTATTCGGCCAACAGATGGAGGAATATAAAAAACAATCTCACAAACAAAACCAACTTGCCGAATTCGTACAAAAAAACATGGCCCGGGCTTCTACATCCGGGCGGGCTAAAGCAAAATTAAAACAGCTTAATAAAATGCAGTCGGTGGAAAAACCTAAGTCATCAGTTGGAAAGACACGATTTAGCCTTGATGCAGGGTTGGCCAGCGGCAGCGATGTATTAAACCTTCAAGATATTGCCGTCGGTTACAATGGTACAGTGATAGCAAATAATATTAATTTTGATTTGTCTCGGGGTGAAAGAGTGGCCTTGCTGGGTCCTAACGGTTGTGGCAAAACCACATTACTAAAGACTATCGCCGGTGACCTAATTCCTATCCATGGAGACATCCGCACCGGATTTAATGTTGAAATTGCTGTATACCGCCAGGAGCAGGATTTTTCAGGTACTACTACGGTGCTGGACCAGTTGTGGAATCAATATCCTGATATGGATGAACAGGATGTACGTGGTGTGTTGGGTAGGTTCCTTTTTCACGGAGAGGATGTCTTTAAGCCAACCTGCGATTTAAGCGGGGGTGAAAAAGCCCGCTTGGCTCTAGCCGCTTTACTATGCAAGAAGGCCAACTTTCTCATTCTTGACGAACCGACTAACCATCTTGATTATCAGGGACGGGAAGCACTAGAGGATGCTCTATTAGATTATCCGGGCACTTTGTTACTGATTTCTCATGACCGTTATTTCTTAAAAAAACTGGCCCAAAGGGTACTGGAGCTAACCGCTAATGGTACTATTGACTACCCCGGTGGATATGACTACTATCAGGATAAAAGGCAAGACTTCCAACAAAAGCAAGCTGTGGAAACTGCATCAAAAGAGGATATCAAAATAGGTTCAGCTAAATCATTTTATCTGGAAACCAAGGAAAGAGAAAAGAACGAGCGCAAACGCCGTCGGCGTATCAATCAACTGGAAACATTAGTTCATGATACCCAAAGTGAAATCGACCTATTGGAACAGGAATTAAGCCAACCCGATAGCAGCAGTGAATATCACATTTACCAGGAAAAAGGAGCCCGCTTACAAGACCTGCAGCGGCTTTTGGATCAATATCTTGAAGATTGGGTCTCCTTAGAAGAGGAAATTGACTAAAACCAATTCATTACCCCAGATTTTGGTGGATTTTGTCTACCTCCCATCACGCATTTCACCATATTATGCAGATAAACTGTTGTAATATGTAAGAGAGTGGTTGGGAGGTTATTTTTGTTGAATAAAACCTTGTTTATATTATTGGTTGTCATAGGAATTACAGTTACTGTCACTTCTATCGCAGATGGTGCTGACGGCTCGAATATACCAGCAATACAGGTAATAGCAGGGTCAACACCGCAAAATACTGTTTATCTAGATCAGCATCCGGTGCCGGAAATAATCGATGGAAGCGTTTTCGTCCCCGTACGGCAGTTAAGCGATGCATTAACTTTGACTTTATCATGGAATGAAGAAAAACAAACCATCTCACTCAATAAAAGCGAGACGGTTTTAACCTTCGCATTGACTGATAAGGAAGCGACAGTTAATTCAGGTATAGTTAATATTGGTAACCCGCCTGTGAACAAAGACGGATACACTTATGTACCGCTTCGTTTTGTGGCTGAGGTATTTCATTTTTATATTCACTTTGAAAAGGACTTTCAAGGTCAACCCACTGTTTGGATTACTCCTTATTCATTGATTACTGCAAAAGATTATACTGATCTGACCGATTCTTATTCGAAGACCAGGGATATTACCTTAGATTATGGTTGGCAATCCGACTTATACATATTAAATGAAAAAGAACAAACCTTCCGCGGGATTGGCCTTGGAGACACTTTTAACCAAGTATTACAGTCCTACGGTGTGCCGTTCCAGCAAGACCTCCAAGAGAATAAAAGCGGTACCATAATGTACCCTTATTTACCCATCCCCTTTTCTGAACCTTCAGCCGGCATGCTATTTACTTTTGACCGTGGTACACTTGTTCAAGTATTGATTTTCTGATGAGTGGCTATAAATTAAGTGCCAATTAACATAACCGATGTGAAGTGCCGGCAAAATACAATCACCTATTGTTTCTCGTTTTTTCTTGACCATCTTTCAGCAAACCAATTAAAAAAGCGGCGGCCGATACCCACCTGATGAATCCAGTAAACCATTCCTATCATGGCCACGATTAACAGTGCCCCAACCCAACTGTACCGGTCAACCAAGGTCAAAGCATAGCGCCAATTACTGCCTAAAACGTATCCCAGGACCACCATATAAATTACCCAGGGAGTTACCCCAAGCCATGTATAGAAATAAAAACGCTGCGGGGCCATCTGATTCAGGCCGGCAAAATAAGAAACATAATTACGAAAGAATAACAAGCGGCCGAAAGCTACTATCGGCACCCCAAATTTGGAAAACCATTGCTCAGTTTCTTCAAAACGCTTCTGGGAAAAACCGATGTACCTGCCATAATGCAGCAGTACCGGTCTACCCCCTACCCTTCCAAGCCAATAAGGAAAAGTACAAGCAATTGTATACCCAAGTGATGCACTTGAAATAGCTAAAAGTAGCGATGTCTTCCCCTGGGAAGCTAAAAAACCGTAAAACAAGAGAAAAGTTCCTCCGGGAAACGGTATGGTTAACCCTTCAATAAATAATGCTGCCGCCGCCCCCCAATAACCCAACTGAGCCGCAAAGTCAAATAGTTGTGAAAAGTCTATACCCCAGATATGCAAACTGCTACACCCCTAACACCCAATATAAGTGCCCAATCCAATATTAAATAAAATGTTAAATTTTAAAGCCCTAACAGTAGATAGGGCTTTAAAAAATTATAACATATTTCAACTTCAATTGTAACGCGTTCTATGACGTAAAAACATATACAACGCTGACGCTGATACCACTAGTGCTGCACCAGTCGCTAAGGGATATTCCCGCAGTAGAAATAACAGGTTTAAATCCAATCGTTTCACCCCAGAAAACTATTAATCCAACTTAATTAATAGTGTCCCCTTTTTAGGGGTAATTAGTATTTGGGGCTTTTACATATAAATTTATTTATTACGAAACTTAGAAAGGTTTTCTTTGATTTGTTGCCGATTTTCCATGAACCTGTCTTTAGTAACAAATATCCACTCTGCCAAGTGACGTTTACGATGATCCGGGGTCCAAAAACTTTCTTGATTTTCCTTCACTTCTAACCTGTCTTCCTTAATGCTTGACTCAGTGAGACAAAATGCACACTGGGCATTATCCTTGTCAGAAATACGCACACAGCGGCTAAAACACACGGGGCACTGATACCCATCCGGCTGCCGGCGTTTCGCTTCCGGGTCTAGTAATTTAACCCCAAGTTGTTCCGCTGACACCATGCTGTCGTCGTTAAGAGTCACTTCTCCGGGTCCCGGTGCATAAGCTTCCAGGTAATCAATAACACTAAAGCCAAAAGCAAAACAAAATTGATTTAGAAATTCAACGCCTAGGGGGTTCCATAATTTATTTCCAGCCACAGTAATGGATACGGCCGGCCTACTTATGTCTACTTCATCTAAGTATGACGACATCATCAAGGCACGGTCTATCATGGTTTTGATTATGCCGCTTGGACTAAACAGATATGTAGGCGCAGCAATAACAAGACCATCTGCCTTAAGCATTTTCGAAATCAACTCAGTCATATCGTCTTTTTGCACACAGGCACCTTTAAAGGCACAGGCTAAACAGCCTCGGCAAATTCGGATGTCCAGTTCATCCAAATAGATAATTTCTACTTCTGCTTCCATGTCAGCACATTTTGACAGCACCGTACGTACCAATACATCGGAATTTCCTAAGCGTCTTTTGGAACCAACAAAGCCTAATATTTTCTTTGCCATAATTATTTAGCCCCTTCCCCTTGAAGAAACTTTGTTATTGCCTGGTTGACGGCCTCAGGCCGTTCTATCATTACCATATGACCGGCCTCAGGAATTAATTCTAGATGCGCCATTGGTATTCCTCTACGTAATTCTTCACTTAAGGAAACTGGCGTAAGCATATCATCAACACCGCAGATGACCAAAGTTGGTACATTAATACCGCCCAAATTCTTTATGACGTTATAACCTTGGCAGGCCGCAAAGTCATTATATGCAAGTTTTGCATCTTGAAGCATCAGCTCATTTTTTGCTTGCTCAACAAACTGCCGGTCTGTAGCTCGCGAATAAGCATAATCAAGAAATTTTGCATCAAAGTGGCCGTCCTTCAAACTTGCTAAAAGAGTATCAGAAACCGGAAGCCGAGCACCGCTTCCCACTAATACCAAGCGGTCCACCATTTCAGCATGGTTAATAGTTAGAGTTAGGGAGACGGCACCGCCCATTGAGTGTCCCACCAATATAATCGGCGGTTTGACATTAGCCCGAAGCCATTGATATAAGCTGTCCGCAAAAGAAGCGACGGTTTCTGCCGGCAGCTCATTGGAGCGCCCATGCCCGGGTAAGTCCACAGCAATGCAGTTAATGTGTTGACGGAAGTAATTGACCTGATCCAGCCATTGACGATGAACGCCTATGGCGCCATGCACAAACACCATGGTTTCAGCACTCCCATCATTACCACGTTGAATATGATACACTGATAATTCCCTCTTTCTAAAGTAATGTTATAATAGTTAATGACAAACCATAGGAGGCATAAAAGATGGAAAAACTGGCTGCCGTTTTCCGCGGCGTTTTAGAAGAAAGCAGTCACTTCGGTCACCTAGTTATAGCTGACACCCATGGGAAAGTGGTAAGCTCATTGGGTGATGCTAACCATATAACTTACATCCGTTCCGCGGCAAAACCCCTACAGGTAGTTCCATTGCTGCTAGATGGATTGGACCAAGAATTTTCCTTCACTAATCAAGAGTTAGCCGTAATGTGTGGCTCCCATGGTGGAGAAGAAATTCATCAAAAAGCCGTGGGAAGCATCTTAACAAAAATTGGTTTGGACCCGTCGTATCTCCTTTGTGGCATCCATCGCCCCTTCTCTTCCACTGAAAACAAACGCCTGCGGGACCGAAATGAAAAACCGAGTACTTTACATAACAATTGTTCCGGTAAACATGCCGCGATGTTAGCACTCTGTATTAAGCATAATTATGACCTGTCAAGTTATTTAGAATTGACTCATCCTGTACAACAAACTATGTTAGCCACCGTCGCGTTATTTGCTCAGTTAAACCAAAGCTCAATTGTTACCGGGGTTGACGGCTGCGGTGTACCAGTTTTTGGCCTCTCTCTTTCACGCATGGCCATGTCCTATGCGCGGCTTACCAACACAACATCTCTCGCTCCTGAATACGCATCAGCCTGTGACAAAGTGGTCCAGGCAATGTCCCAGCACCCGGAAATGGTAAGTGCCACCGATGGCCTGGATTGCAGAGTGATTTCGGCTGTGCCGGGCCCGATAGTTGCTAAAGTGGGTGCAGAAGCTGTTTACTGCATTGGACTGCCTGGCACAGGTCTTGGTATCGCCTTAAAAATTATTGATGGTAACCAAAGAGCCCTACCTCCGGTCGTAATCAGCTTGCTTTCCCAACTAAGGTTGCTCAACCAGGCAGCCAAAGGGGACTTGGCTGAGTTTCACCACCCGCCAATAAAAAATAATCGCGGCGAAATTATCGGTCACCTGGAAGCGACATTCAAATTACCAACGTTTTAGTTCATGCCGCTTACTCAACAACTTCCCGCAGAATAATAATTCTTTACCGAAGTACCCATTCCTGCCTATTATTAAGAATATTATGTTATTTCCCTGCTTTTGCGTTGTTACTAGCAGGAAAACTATGGGACTGAGAAGAATACCTTCCACATAAACTATATTTTGGAGGTGGTTTTTTGTGTTTGTAAGAGATCATATGACATCAAACCCAATTACTATTGCTAAGGATATGTCCGTGCTGGATGCACTTGAATTGATGCGTCAGCACAATATTCGCCGTCTACCGGTTACTAACGGAGGTAAATTGTTAGGGCTGGTTACAGAACAGGATTTACAAAAGGTCTCCCCGTCACCAGCGTCTACCCTAAGTGTTTTTGAAATGAATTACCTCATATCAAAAATGGCGGTAAAAGACGTCATGAATAAACAGCCCGCCACGGTAGATCCTGATACCCCCATTGAAGAAGCGGCGCGTATAATGCGGGACGAGAAAAAAAATGAATTGTTAGTTGTGACTGAAAACCAATTACTTGGAATTATTTCTCAGACAGACCTATTTGAAGCATTGATTAGAATGTTTGGCTTCCGCCGACCCGGTATCAGAATTACCCTAGAAGTAGAGGACCAAGTCGGCGTTCTGGCTAATGTAACTAAAATTGTTAAAGATGCTCAGATTAATATTATTAGTATCGCTAACCGCCAAGCTGAAGCCGGTCAGATCGAAGTAGTTCTTAGATTAAGCACTTCCGATAGTGCTGCAATCACCCAAAAATTTGAAGCAGCGGGTTACGTTATTCGTCACATTGATTAATAAGTTATCAAAAAAATCAACGGTGCAGTCGCAAAAGACTGTACCGTTTGTTTTTGTTGACTTATTCTATTGAAGTTTTTCCAAGGTTTCCATATATTTTATGGCATCTTCCGCCTGCCTATCGCTTGACTCGCAAATTATGGTGGGAGATAGATTTCTTTCCTTAATTATTTCTGCTAACGGGGAAAAATCAGGGCCGAACCCCTCATCCTCAAGATTACGGTGCCGTTTTTCGCCTCCCGCAGTGTACTCTATCGGACTGAAGTGCACATGTAAGTTTTTAAGAACCTTCATTCCTAACACTGCCTCTACCCTGTCCACTATTTCTTCGAAATGTTCTCGTGCCGTTAATCCTCCGCCACTTACCGCATGTAAATGGGCAAAATCAACAGTTGGCACAATGTTGTCTGCTACCTGACACAATGCCAACACCTCTTCAACTGTGCCTAATTGATTCCTTTTACCCATGGTTTCTGGTGCTAATTTGATTTGGGAAAGTCCTTTCTGCTGGATCAAGTTAACAGTTTCTTCAAGGTTTTTTTGTGCTAGCAACAGCGCTTCCTTTCTATCCATCTTTCCAACCCCGCCAGGGTGAAATACTACTGTCGAGGCACCCATCCAACTGGCTGCGTATAATGATTTCATAATATGATTTTGACTCTTCCCCAATGCTTCACGGTCCTCTTTTACTAAGTTGATATAGTATGGGGCATGGATACTGACAGCTATATCATATTTTCTAGCCGCATCACCAATTTCCTTAGCAGTCTGCTCCTTAATTCGCACCCCACGACCGCATTGATATTCGTATGCGTTCAAACCGATACTTTTTAACCATGCCGGCACTTCCGCAGATGTTTTGCCACCGGATTGATAAAACAGCGGTGAATTTCCTGCAGGACCAAATTTTGTCATATCAAGCATTCCTTTCTTTATTGAGCACAAAATATATTGCACCTGCCCCGCATAACAGGAAAACGCGGTATACTATGATGCCTAGACAATATCTAGCTCTTCTAAGCATTTAAAGACCTGGAATAAGAGTGGCGTGACTTAGCACTGAGTTTTTCCGCTGCGAACAAGGCAGCAACACAAGTAATAAAAGCCAAAATAATTTGAACCATCCATATCAGTGGTGACAATTTGATACCGGCAAAACCGGACAAAAAAGTAACCAACAGAAAAAATGTACTGCTAACCATAATCCCTGACAGAAAATGCTTTCCCTTTCGGATGCCGACTAAAGTGCCCCAAAACATCGCAAGGTAAAGTGCAATACCGCCACCAATACCGCCGGCAGGATCAGTGCCGTAAAAAAAATCCAAGGTTCCAAACACAATAGCCGCCAAAATACAGGCATTTATTGTAGACTTAAGGCCTTTTTTATATCCTATCCAAATAAAAGCCAGGACTAGTCTCCGCATTTTCTCCTCCTTAGGAATAATCGTCAATGGTAGATTTAATTGCCGGATAAAGTGCCATCTATCCGGCAATTATTGAACTAGTTTCCCTGTGCAGGGTTATTTGATATCTGTTCCAATTGGTTTAAGATTGTATCTAATTCGTTAATTGCGTCACCGTAGCCGTTCCAGTCACCTTGACGTAGTTTTTCCTGAGCCAGGTTAAATAATTGGTTAGCAGATTTAATTAGCTCATCGACATTCTGGTTATTCCCTGTGGGCAGCTCCGGCTGCGGATTCGGCTCCGGCTGCGGTGCTGGCACGGGCACTTCATCTTTAAATAAGGTTTCTAGTGCTTGTTCAAATGTTTTTGCCATAACGATATTGTCTTTGTATGCCACAATTACCCGACGCAGCTCCGGCAGACGACTTTGTTCTCCTTGGAGGAAAAGCGGCTCAACATATAGGATTGAATCCTTGATGGGAATTACCAATAAATTGCCTCTGATGATTTCTGAGCCACGTTGGTTCCAGAGTGTCAGCTGGCTTGATATTTCGGAATCTTGGTCTATTCTTGCTTCAATCTGCATCGGTCCAAAAACTAAACTGTCCCTGGGGAAACGGAAGTCAATCATACCACCATATTCCTTAGGCGAATTACGCACAGCTAGCCAAGAAGTCATATTTAGTTTCTTTGCCGGTGTAAAAGGCAGCATTAAAAGATACTCATTCTTTTCTTCATCAGGAAGCCGCATCACTGTATAGTACGGCTCCATCGGTACTTTCTTATCACCTACTATTTCCATGGGCAAATTCCATTGGCCTTCCTTATTATAAAAATCCCTGGGATCTGTCATGTGATAGGTTGAATATTGCTGCGCCTGAAGCATAAACAAATCCACAGGATAACGAACATGGCTGCGAAGAGCCGACGGCATCTTTTCTAGCGGTAAAAATGTGCCGGGGAAAATGGCAGCGTAACTTCGGATTATCGGATCATTAGGCTCCGCAAGATAAAATCTTACTGAGCCGTCATAGGCATTCACGACAATTTTTACTGAATTACGAATGTAATTGACTCCACCCATCGTTTCTGAATATGGGAATTTATTGGTGGTGGTATACGCATCTTGCATCCAGAATAGCTCACCGTCAGCCAACACCAGATAAGGGTCGCGGTCATATTCTAAGAAAGGCGCAATTTTTCTCATGCGCTGTCCGATAGTTCTGTTTAACAGTAACCTGCTGTCAGCGTTCAAATCACCGGCAAGGAGGATCTTTATATCTTGAAGGTATGCCGCCAAAGCCAGACGTTTAAAAATTGAGCCTAGCTTGATACCATTGTCTGCTTGGTATACTGTGTCATGGTTCTCGCCCGACGCGGCAGGATAGTCAAATTCCGTTGTGCCTGTCTTTACAAAAACATAACTGTCAGTTTGTTCGCCATAATATATTTGCGGCTTTTTCACATTAACGTCAGAAACCGAGGCCTTAGACGGTATGTCTTTTAAATAAAATGCCGGCAACCCTTCTTCAGTAACTGCGCTGGCCGGGCTCATCACCAATCCGTACCCATGGGTATATCTTAACTTTTGATTGATCCACGTTTTGGCCTGCTCGGGTAGTTGTCCTTGATTTAATTCCCTGGCAGAAAGCATTACCTGCCGTAATTGACCGTCAATTTGATATCTGTCAACATCCACACTACCGAAATTATAATAAAGCTGAATTTCTTGAAGTTGAGAATATGTCTGTATCAGTGGGCGCCAATCCCAAATACGTACATTATCGAGGGTCCCTTGGTTAGCCTTAATGTCCTCCCCGGCAAATTGATTAGTAACCGAAAAAAACTGATTATCGATGCCATCCAAATCAAATGCTTGACGGGTAAAGTCAATATTGTGTTCCAAATACGGTTCTTCCTTTCGGAATTCATCCGGTTCTACGATGAATTTTTGCATTAATCCAGGAAAAACGCTTCCCAGCACTACCGAGGAAATAACAAGCAATATAATACTAGTCAGCACCCAGCGGAATTTTTTCAAAAAGACATTTACCAGGACTGCAGCGGCGGCTACAAGTGCCAAAACAAACATGATTTTTAGCGCAGGCAATTGGGCATGTACATCGGTATAACTGGCACCAAAAGCCACTCCTCGCGGGGAAAGCAGCAGATCATACATAGCTAATCGGTAGCCAACCGCTTTTAACATTAATATCAGGCTTACCAACACGGAAAGATGAATTTTGCCTCTGGTGAACGCCTTATTTAAAGAAAATTGGCTGGGGTCAGTCAAGAAATGCACAGCTGCAACCAACAATGTGCTGACAACTAAACCAGTCATCAAAATTGTATAGATAAGATTAAAAAATGGCAGTTGAAAAACATAAAATCCTGCATCCAAGTTAAATAATGGTTCAGTAATATTGAAGGGCTGCCTATGAAGAAATTTCAGAACCGTTAACCACTGACCGCTTGCAACTACGGAAAGTAATGCAGCCAAAAGAATACTGACAACGGTATAGATTGCTACCAGCCGTTTGCCTGTTAAAAAATCCGATAAATAATAGTTTTTTAAGGGAATAACATTCTCTGTTTCTGGTAAAGAGATTCTCTGCAGTACATGTTTCCTAGTCAACAATAAGTTAACCAGCAATAAAATGAATAATGATAACAGTACTACTAATCTCACAAGCCAATCGTAATATACCGTCTTCAAAAATATCTGACTATAGTCTACCGAATTAAACCAAAGCCAATCTACATAAAGGTTAAGCCCTAACTTAGAGAAAAATACCAGTGCCATTACTGCTAATATTACTGTGCCTAATAAATAGCGTCTAAAACGCATCTTTTTGCCCCCTTTACCAATCTATCCCTATTGTACGCATAATTACAAAAAAAATAAACCCCGTTGGGGCTAATAAGGTCTAAACTCGTCAACTGCCAGTCCATAATGGGGCTTAACTTTACAGTGTGCTATGGTACTATCCCAAACCACAACTAAATCTTTCACTCTGTTAGAGGTATAAACTGCTTGGTTACCTTCCACAACCACATCATACCAAATATTAATTACAGCACTACTACCGAAGATCTCCGCATCTGCCTTTCGTATGCCCGGCATCTGCGATATTTCAAACTCTAAACGCTGCACGGTATTGATAGGCGCATTATTACTATTAGACCTAAAGTATTCTCCCGTGGAACTTTGATTAGCTACTACGCCTAAAGACAATAATAATCCTAACACTACAATCAATAAATCCAATTTAATAAAATACGAGCGTTTATCCATGCCTAATCCCCTTTCTATCTCTTAGTTTGCTGCGCTTGGGAAGGATTATACATGATTTGATTAAGTGCTATAATATTAGTAAGATTCGATAAGGTCAAGGGGGAGATTATAATTATCCTTATATCAGCGTGCTTAGCAGGTCGAAACTGCCGTTACGACAGTGGTACTCACGGCACTGATTATCTGAAAATAATGGAAAAATATGTGCTCATGCCCGTTTGCCCGGAACAATTGGGCAATTTATCCACCCCGAGACAACCGGCGGAAATACTTGGTGGTACCGGGTTAGATGTAATAAAAGGTAACGCTAAGGTAATGACAGAGGAAGGTGGTGATGTTACGCGTAACTTTATACAGGGCGCAGCGGAAGTATTGGACATCGCTTTAAAAAACTATGTTCAATGCGCCGTGTTTAAGGAGAGAAGCCCTTCATGCGGCTGCAGATATCTGTATGACGGTACATTTAGCGGAAAGTTAATTCGCGGTGGAGGTGTAACTACTGCCCTGCTGAAACAAAATCAAATACCGGTATTTTCTGAAGAAGATTTAACAGCAGCTTGCCTGATTAAACGCATACTAAAGCCCTGATATTTTCGCAAGAAAAACTTTCTTTAGCCACAGTACCGCTACTTTCCCCTACCTATTTTGCCGGCCAGAAGGCGAAAAGGATATCGAATTAGGCCCAGTGTAAAAAACACTGCAATTGCCCGATAAGTTAGTTCGCCGGTTGATAATGCCCGCAAAGCGCCGTGCACCCAAGATCCGTCTTCGGTATCCGTCTCCGACCTTGCGGCGGCAATAAAATATCGGGAAAACCACTTTTGGTTTTGCAATCTTTTATTAATATTAAATAAGTGTCTGCCGAATAAATTGTCCTTTGGAAAGTGCTTTAAACGCTTGTGATACCCCTTCTTCAAGGAACGTTTATCTGAACCATAATAAATCAACGTTTCTGCCGCTAACCTGGCACCCAGAAAAGCAGCAAAATAACCATCCTTTAAAATACGACCGTATCCCGTCAAATCGCCGATAATCAACCAATCGTCGCCATAGAAATTTACTGACGCACCGGTGTACACCTGAGCACTACAAAGAGTGTGACAGCGCAAAGAATTTGCTGCATCCGGCAGGTCAATATATTTTTTCACCTCAGGATGCTGGAAGAGCTCTGTAATATCCTGTTTTTCCAATTTCCGGTTTAATACGGTTAACGTCAGCCATTTTGGTCCTTTGGGCACAAAAGCCACTACGCAGTCCTTAATAATACCGTCTAAGATAAACATACGGTTGTCTATCTTATTATATATTGCGCCACTGGTATCAACTTCCGTCACTGAAGCAGGAATGGTTTGAGGCGGCTTATAACCTGTTAAGTGTTGAAAGTTTTCCAACATGGGACGTTTTAAAGCTCTGAATCCACAGGCAATTACCACAACATCAGTATCAATAACCATATTGGTATTATCCGAATTTCTTTTACTGAGAATGACCCGCCATTTATGCTTACCGTCGTTATTTTTTTCCACCTTTTTAGCTAAAGTAGGTTCAATTATTTCAATATTAGCTGCTGTCTCTGCTGACAAACCATCAGTGATACGTTCCTTGATAGAATCATCAAATCCCGGCAGCCCAAAACGGCTGGTTCGAAGCGTAGCAGTAAGTGGGTGAGGCAGATGAACGGTAACACTGCCTTCCTGATTAATATAAATACATTCATCAACTTGTTTGAGCACTAAGTTATCGGGTACTTCTAATTTGTACATTTGAGATAATGTATCGAGGGCTACATTTGTGATTAAACCACCACAATAATTGCAATTGGTGCTGTTTACCATAGAAATTTTAATGGACTTATCATGTTCTTGTGCTAAAGAGGCCAACTGGCGCGCAAAAGCACTGCCGGCAATGCCGCCACCGATAACCGTCACATGACTTCCATCCTTCAGACCATTTGGCAAGGTATCCTTAAGCGGACGGTAATGATCAGCCAATCCTTTACTTAAATATTTTTCTAATCCGGCCACCAGTGTCTTAGTCATAATGTCCCTCCTCGTATCCTCAATGAGCGTAACCTATTAATGGCAGCTGCAACCTCGTATAACCTTGGCAGGGCGTAATCTCCCGGATGCTGCCCATAAAAGGGAGAAATAATATCCAATCCATACCTTTCAATATCTTGATAAACCCTTTCCAACGCCTTTGCTAACGTGGTACCGTTTAGATAATTCTTTGACATGTAGACAATAATATCCCCTATGGCCTGGGTTTGACTTATATCCACTAACTGTTCCACCTGGCTCAAATCTATCGTATAAACACCAAATTGCAGGCTAGTTACCCCACGAGCAGATATCTTCCTTTTCTTGCCTTTCTGAGGATTAATGCTTTTAGCATCGACAATTCTACTGGGAATGCTGCCAAAAACCGTACCCCCTTCGTCATTTCTTCCAGTTTTTATCCGGGCCGCAATATCCTTGGCAGTTCGGGTAACATCCAAAGGGTAGTACTCATCCATCATTATTACCGTATCCGCTACATCAAGATAATCACCGGACCCGCCGACCACCAGAACCGTAGACACTTCCAACTGATTTACCAATAGTCTAACCTTATCAATAAAAGGAGTGATGGGCTCCTTATTTTTTGTAACCAATTGCTGCATTCTTACATCACGAATCATAAAATTTGTAGCACTGGTATCTTCATCCAGAAGCAGTAGCTCAGATTGAATTTCTAAGGCCTCCATGATGTTTGCCGCTTGTGAAGTACTACCGCTGGCATCTTCAGAAGAAAAGTTCTTGGTGTTCAGACCATAAGGCAAATTATTGATAAAAGGACTGATGTCCACTCTCTCTACTCTTCTTCCATCTTCCGCCCTTATCTTGACCGCTGAAGGCAGGCTAACTACCTTTTCCCGGCCATCGCCGGGAATATGATTATATATCCCTTTTTGTATGGCCTGCAGCAGCGTTGATTTGCCATGATACCCACCGCCGGTAATCAACGTTACTCCGTTAGTAAAGCCCATACCAGTTACTTTACCCGCATGTGGTAATTCAAGTGTAATTTCCAACAAAGCAGGGGATTTGAAAGAAACAGCTTTATCAATACTAAGTGGTCGGTCACTGACACCGCTTTTCCGCGGTAAAATCGAGCCGTTGCCCACAAACGCTACCAACCCTTTGTCTGCTAAACTTGCCCTGAGGTGTTCCTGGTCTTCTACAGAGTATATGTGCTCCCATAAGCTATGTTGAGGCAAAGAGTTGTACAATAAGCAGTTATCTATTATCTGAGGCAGTTCATCCAAAAACATGGCAGCTGCCTGTTTCCCCAATACTCTTCTCCCTCTAGCCGGAAGACCGATGCTGGCCCTAAGCTCCACAAAGTCATTATTAATTGCCACTGCTGTTCTGCTTAGTATCTGTTGACCCGGCTTGTCAACGGCAATCATTCCGCTTTTCCCTGTTCCACGTGATCCCTTAGCCGATTTTTCGATGGCCTTAACGGCTTGGCGGTTGAGAAAGTCTGTCAGTGCAGTATTCCTAATTCTCGTACTGTATGAATCCACAGGAAATAATGCAGTTTGTTGAGCTACGCACAGTCTCACCCTGGATGGCGATGCAAATGGGTCCCCTTGAACATAATCAATATATAACTTAAAATTCTCCCCTTGGTATTGACCGGCAATATTTTTATAGGCCTTATACCCCTTACCATCAATGTTAAATAACTTTTCTCGTAATTGTTGCAGTGTTAACAAGTTATCCCTCCTACCATGTTTAATTTTCTCCTTAATGATCTAATTATCCTCCTCTAAAAGCAAAAAGAGACTGCCCCAAGAAGGTTCGAGGCAGTCTCTTGATATATCTGTTATATTCTTCCATCTTTACGTGCCTGTTTATGACACGATGCACAACTAGAGGCATCATGACAGTCGTAACATTGGGCGTCTCCGTCCTGATGAACTTTATTTTTATGGTTCGGTTCCCAATCTGCCGGGTGTAAGCTAAAATGGCATTGCTCGCAATATACTTGGGTTGTAGGAGCAGATACCACCTGCTCCTCTTTATCTTTATTATGACAAGCCAAGCAGCCTTCCGGGAAAGCCCTGGCCTTCTCGGGATGATCCACCGAATATACCTTGGTGTGACTTTGCGGACGATCAATGTGGCAGTTATAGCAGAAGGCATTAGTTCTGGCTACCTTGCGCACGTTAATCAATGTGTCGTCCTCTGACTGAAACTCACCTTTTTTCGCAACATCGTATTCATGGCAAGCATTACAACCATCAACATTTTTAAAGGCCTCTATCCCATGTCTTATCGCCCATGTCTCATTACCATGATTAGTTGGTGCTGTCTTATCATTATGACATGCATTGCAATCTCTAGTGGCCATGGCACCGTTATGGCATTCCATACATTTATCCATTGGAATCCTGTTACCCATTGTGGCAACTTTGGCCGCATCATCAATAGTAAACGTATTCGGGTCTATCCCCGCAGCGATCACCTTTTCTGAAACATTGGCGTGGGTAACATTATCGTGACAGTCAATACAGTCAATTCCTTTTTCCAAATGCAAATAGTGGGGAATAACCAAATCGCCCGGGGGTGTCACGATTCTTTTAGGGTTATGACAGCCCAAACAGGTTTCATCCTCCACCAGCACATCAGTTGTCAGCGGCAGTTTGTACCTTTCAGTCATTTGCCTAAATGCAAACGTTGGCAGAGATACATTCTTATGACACGCATCGCATTTAATATTGTTATGCGCCGTAACCTGCCATGTTTTTACCTGGGGTTTCATAGCATGACACCCACTGCATGCGTTAGGATTGCTGCTATATTTTAGGTAGGATCCTAAACCGAACCCGACCACAGCAATTACAAGATAGATAATAAGCAGCCTTCCTTTGCCTTTCTTAGGGCGCCTTTCGGTGTAAAGTTTCTTTGAACCCATATTTCGCCCTCCTCTACACAAACAGTAGTGGAATAAATGTTACCATAAGTAGAATAACTACCGTAACATAGACCACCAGTTCGAAAATGATTAACTTGCGACTCTTAGCAAAACGACTATGATGTTCATGCTTAACCACCGGAACCCCATCCTTGCGGTATTGTTCTAAGAGCTTTTCATACTCCAACAAGTGTTCTTCTTCCATATGCTCTCTGGATATGCTGCCGTTAATCCAAACTTTACTGCTGGGAAATACATGGGGATTGAAGTGTACTGAAAAAAAGTGCCCCAATACTACTGCCAGCATGGCCACAAACGCTTCATTGGTGTGGGCAATACGCGTAATGTGTAAGCCGGTAGTTGTCAGCCAGCCGAACATACCGGGAAACCACAGTATCAAACCGCTTCCGCCCATCACGATAATTCCCCAAAAAACTGCTAGGTACTCAAATTTTTCCAAGTAGGTGTATCTATCATATCGAGGCGGCTCTTTGGTTATGCCAAGTAAGAACTTTGCATGGTGAACTGCGTCTTTAACATCCTTAAAGGTAGGAACCATGGCCCAACTGGGGCCCTTTCTGGCAAAATACCCTACCATCCAAATAAGATGATACACACCGCTGATAAGCATGATAACCCCGAATGTTAAGTGCGTCATAAACATATTATGGAAGCTACCAAATAGGTCCACGACCACCTGGGACCAGCCCCAACTTCCATATTTGATTGGGAAGCCGGTTATTACCAACATAATTACACTTAAGGCTAGCAATAAATGTTGGTAGCGCTGGTGTCTGTTCCATCTTTTGATCTTCTTCGGAATTACAATTTCTTTAGTACTCATTAGCTCACCCCCCTAAGCATTTAGACCCGTATCTTTGGATTTTGTATGTTTCTTAACTTCGTTCACACCGCGCAGCTGACGTATCAATTCAAAGATAACTATGCTTCCGTCCTTGGCAAAATCAAAGATTATCAAAACGATAAATATCTTCCAAACTATATATAAAGGAAGTGCCGCTTTTTTGTCTTGTGGCGTAACGTGCTCCATGCCTTTTGCAAACCCGTCTCTGGCAAAAAAATGGCATTGAGCACATGTTTCCGGTCTATTCTGGGCTGATACCATTGACTGTGGGTCCTCAGCTGCCAATATAGTGTGGTTTCCATGACAATCCGCGCATGTAGCCGCCTTGGTGTAGCCAAAATTAACTGCAGTACCGTGGAAGCTATATTTGTATGTGTCCATCACTTTACCGTCATGACAATTAGCACAAGTGTCTGAGATATTCAACCGGTAGTAAATAGCTTCCGGATTTTCCTTCTTTAAGACGTTATGGGAACCATGACAATCGCCGCAGTACGCGGTTTCTTTGCCCGCGGAGGCCAATTTGCCGTGCACGCTGGTACGATAGTCTTTGGTAACCTTATCATGACATGCCTCACATTCCTGTAAGACTTTCTGCTGCAATGCCTGTCCGTATACTGCCGATTTATGCGGCATATCCTTCTCCATTCCCGGGTGACAAGTGGTGCAGGCGTTTGTACCATGTACGGATTCTTTATAGGTCGCTTCCGAGACAAACAGGGAAATATTTTTCCCATCTCGCTGCACCGTAAAACCTTTTTCACCATGACATTGCAAACATTGTTGATTTATTAATTCCGCTGCCTGAGAACTATCCACTGCAAAAGCAGTCCTAGCAAAGAGGAAGAAACCAAAAAACATTCCTGATACTATTACCACTAGAAAGATTGTTACGAATAAGCCAGATAATACGTATGCACAGATGTTTCCCAACTTATTTTTCCACATACGAACTCACTCCTCTCGTTAGCCTTTAACGGCTGTGGCTTGAATTTCCTCAAGCTTATTCTCTAGGCTGCGGGGCCTTCGGAGTGAGTCTTTGGGTTACCCTAGATAAATAATCTCATACTACTGCATGGTATAACATCGTGAGCAGGAAAAGTACGCCGGACAATGTTATCAAAGCAAAGGCGACAACAAACCATGCTGTTAAAAAGTACGTGAAAAAGTTACCTAGTGCGATACGCATCATTATGGCTCACCTCTTTCTTATTGATTTGGGCTATACGCCTTAAAAAACTTACTTATCACATTCATCAAACTCAATGATTTGGGGTTCTCCTTTGCCAGTGTCCGCAGTAAGTTTGAACTGGATACTGTTGATACCCTTTGTATTAATGTGTACATAACGCTTACAATGACGGCATTTGATGATAATGGTATCCTCTACAACTTGGCAAACTATCTTTTTACACTGGCAGCGGAAAAAATCATTCATGGCTCTTACCTCCCTCAGGTGTATTTAAAAACACAAAAGACTAACCCCGTGATAACGGTGCTAGTCTTTCTGGCTTGTAAACGCCTAACAGACCTCGACCTGCTGTATATGCACTTTTAATGCGTGTTCGAACATCCTCTAAAACAAATAGACTGGTACCCATATGAAAAAACACATGGTCACCAGTCTATCGGACTTTAAAGTCTACCAGACTACGGACTGTAAAGGTATTAACTTTTTTCACGTCCAAATTAATCTAGCCGATGTTTAGGTGCTTAACAGCGTCGTCCACTTTAAACTCAACGTCAATTAATCCTTTGGTATGAATATGAATGTAACGCTTGCAATGACGGCATTTGATGATTACCACATCGCCCTCTATTTGACAAACAATCTTCTTACAGGTACACCGGAAGTCTTTCATTAGGATTCCCCCTTGAATAATAGCAAAAGCCAGCATCCACCCCCGATGCTAGCCTTTTGACTCTTAGTCTATAGACTACTTATCTTTTTATAGTCCATATTTACTTTTTTGTCATTCACCGAGGTCTCCACCGTCACATCGCCATGGGTTCGAATAATGATAAATCTTTTGCAATGACGGCATTTAATTACAATTGCGCCCTCGTCTACTTGACATATAATCTTATTGCACACACATCTTATGTCCTGCATAAAATCCCCACCCAACCCTTAAAATGATCAAGTATTAGAATTAGCTTTTTTCTTATATCCCTCCTCTCAGTTTCCTAACAACCATCTTCCAGATACTATCTAACTGGTATAAAAAATGGCCATCCCCAAAATAGGTAGGCCATACTTAAAAATCTCACGGACTCATCCTATCGGTTAGGGGTCTTATAGAGTTGCATTTTTAGTTTTAATTGTACTCTAATTCACAAACTTTCTTACATCCTCTCGTCTCTTTGATACATTATATTCTTCACCGATAGAAAAATTCCTTCAACAATTCAAAAAAAGTTTAGAAATTTTTAACAAAAAATTAACAGTTACGGCAGGTACCGTAACTGTCATTATTATCTGAGAAAACTATTTTCTTTTCGAGTGACACGAAGCGCAGCTTGTAGCGGCATGACAAGAATAACAAGTCGCGTCTCCATCTGCCCTCACCTTTTCAGGGTGTTTTATTTGCCAGTTGGACGGATGCAGAGTAAAGTGACACTGTTCGCAATACACATTAGTGGTTGGCGGCGCTACCTCGGTTTCAGGTTCCTTCTCTTTATTATGACAAGCCAGGCAACCTTTCGCAAATTCACGTGCCTTATCCGGATGATCCACTGAATAAACCTTAGTATGGGTCACCGGTCTCTGAATGTGACAATTATAACAAAAACCATTTGTACGCGCTTCACGCTGCACATTAATTAACGGGTCAGCGCTAGCATCATACGCTTGTTTCTTAGCAAGATTATATTCATGACACTCATTACAGCTATTGATGTTTTTAAAAGCCTCACGACCGTGCCCGGTACCCCATTGGAGCTCATCATGAGATGGCGGCGACTGTTTATCAGTATGGCAGACATTACAATCTCTCGGGGCCTTAGCACCATTATGACATTGCATACATTTATCCATTGGGATTCTATTACCGTGCTCGGTCAATTCCTGCGCCATTTCCAAAGTAAAGTCTCCCGGGTCTAATCCTTCGGTCATCACCTCTTTATTAACATTTGCATGGACCACCGCTTCATGACAATCAATGCAATCCACGCCCTTTTCCATATGCAGAGTATGTGGAATTACCAGGTCCCCCGGCGGAGTAACAATCCGCTTTGGGTTATGACATTGGAGACATACATCGTCTTCCATGAACTTAGTATTTTCAATCGGCAAACGATAGCGCCCGGTTCCCTCTCTAAACTTAAAGGTGGCCATAGACAAATCCTCATGACAGGTAACGCAATCTATATTATTATGGGCTGTAACCTGCCAGGTTTTCACCTGGGGCTGCATTGCATGACAGCCGCCACAGGCCTCCGGGTTTTTATCATATTTCAAAAAAGAACCAAGCCCGTAGCCAACAATGGCTATTACTGCATAGATCAACAGTAGTTTAAGTAAACGCCGACGCTTTTTCGGTGGCGCATCGTTGTACGGTGATGAACTCATAAGCTACCTCCCTTCTCCGGTTACATAAGACCTACCGGCAGAAACGATTTAAGAAACCACAAAAGTATTAAAGCGTATATCGCCATTTCACTAATAATGAGGATTCTATTACCGTTGTACTTGTTACTACTCATCTTATCTTCCCCCTCATATATTTAATCTGGAGGTATCATCTTCTGGAACCTTCGGATCCTTTTTCTCATTGGCACCTTGCTCTTTTTCCAAGATTTTATTCAGCTCCGCAGGATGCTCATGCTCCATTAACTCATGGGACATCTTGCCATGGAACCAGACAAAGTTCATTGGGAAAAAGTCGGGACTGAAATGGACGTTGTAAAAGTGCCAAATAAAGATAGCCAAGATGGCCAACATCGCCTCATCACTATGGGCAATACGCGTGCTCTCAATCAACCATCTGGGGAATAGGCCGGCAGAAAAACTTGGAAACCACATCATTAGGCCTGAACCACCCATGATGAAAATTCCCCAGAATACAGCCCAGTAGTCAAATTTCTCCTTGTAGGAATAGCGATCGAAGCGGGCCTTTTCTTTTGTCAAACCCAAAAGGTAGCGCATATGCTGATTGATATCTCTAACATCTTTTAGTGCGGGTACTGTTGCGATACTTATTTGTTTCTTGATAATAGGATAAATAATTAGGTAAAACAGGTGATATGCAGAAGATGCCAGCATAATGGCAGCACCGATAAGGTGAACGGTAAACATAGTGTCAAAGCCGCCAAACAGCGCAGTAACTTTTGGTGCCCACCAACTGTGATTATATTTGATCGGCAAGCCGGTAAAAGTGCACATAAAGAAACTGACGAACATCATAATATGTTGAATTCTTTGATGGATGTTAAACCGCTCAAACTTTCGGGTGCGTTTACCATAGGCACTAGAAAACATATCTTCCCCCCCCTTCTTAATGTTGGTTATCCTGACCCTCTTTGGCCTCCTTGTATTTTCGAACCAATTCTAACTCAATATGAATAACCAATAATGTAACAGTCATTATAGTCAACCAAGTGAAAAACTTTAACGTCCAGTACATGGGTGCCCCGGGCCCAGTTGGCTCAAAAGTCCAATGCTCAATGCCTTTCGCATAATTAGGTTGTGCCTTAAAATGGCACTTCGCACAGGTTTCGGGAAGGTTTTCTTTGCTTACTGTAGATTTAGGGTCTTCCGGCCCTAATATTTTATGACCGGTGTGGCAGCTGACACAAGTAGCTGCGTTACTGCTTCCTAGGTTCACCGCCTTACCATGAAAACTTTCGGCATAACTTTCTTTTACCTCTTCGTCATGACACTTAGTACATGTATTGGTAATATTATTGCGGTGAATTAATGATTCGGGATCCTCTTTTTTCCTAATCCCGTGGGTCCCGTGACAATCGGCACAAAGCGCCGTACTTTCCCCTTTGGCTTCTAACTGCCCATGAACGCTGGAACGATATTCAGCATTTACATCGCCATGACATGTTTCACACTCTTCGGCAATTTCCGCGGCCAACTTTTCATCGTACACTACATTTTTATGGGGAATACTGTCAATATTGGCATGACAGGATGTACATAAATTAGTCCCATGTGTTGACTGCTGAAATTTTTCAATATCTACATATAATGGAATGGTTTTGCCCTCTCGCTCTACACTAAAGTTTTTGGCTCCGTGGCATTGAAGACATGTTTCGTTACTGAAATCATTGTCCTCTGCAGCCAGCGCCACAGCCGTGGTAATCAGCATAAGCATCATACACAGCAGCACCGAAAATAAAATTCTTTTGTATGCCACGTGGGATTCACCCCTTTCCAAGAAAATAGTGACCGGCAGATTTTAACCGGCCTCTGGATATATCTCTGGACTCTTACTTGTATTCAACTTTTCTTTCCCCTCCGCCAGTGGTTTCAAACCCCTTGGTATTGATGATAATAAAGCGTTTGCAGTGGCGGCATTTAATTACCACGACTTGTTCCTTTAGCTGGCAGACAATTTTGCCGCATTGGCACCTTAAATTTTCTAATTCGCCCATCACATCCTTTGCCATACTATCCCCCCTTCATTACTTTCAATTATGCGGTCAATTTCCGGCCTGCTTTTCGTGTGCTAGTCACTACCTCTTGATGATTAAATTACATCGGTAAAAAAGGCGGCCAGACAACGACCAAAGCCACTGCGAAAGTTACTACGCTAATCGCCGTGCCGAAAACAAAAGTGGAAGCAATAGATAAAGCACCCTCAGTCCATCCCATTACATACCTGCTCAAATATAAACCACTGGAAAAACCAAAAGTTACAGCCAACAGCGCACCAGCTACCAGGATCAAAAACAATGTCATTTAAATTTCCTCCTTTCAATCATAAAAGGCCAGCGCAAATTTGCGCTGGCCTCTGGACTTAAAGTCTCCGGACTCATGAAACTATTTTTCATTGTACTTCCCAATTTACCTGATAGACGCCTTTCCTTCCCACCCGATTTTTGTCAGATTTGCATGCCCTTTCCCCATTCACCCCCCTGGCTAGAGTTCCATCATTGACAGGAAAAGGCCAGCGTGAAAAAATTTCTGCTGGCCTCTGGACTTAAAGTCTCCGGACTTCAAATTGCAATTTTCTCTTTAATTTTCTTGCTCTTTTCACTAACTTCATTTATTCCTTTGACTTTTATTACCACATTCCTTTTACAGTGACGGCATTTTATTATGACCTCATTACCTTCCAACTGACAAATAATCTTATTACATTCACAGCGAATGTCTTTCATTGTATTCCCCCCACCCTTTACTAAGCGTTCCGTCCGACGACCTTAAAGCGGCCAAAAAGCTTATCCCCCCCAACAAATAGAAAAAAATGCTAGCATTAAAATACAAAAAGCCAGCATTCTCTGCTGGCCTCTGGACTTAAAGTCTCCGGACTTTTGTAATATTAAGTTGTAAGTTAGATATTTCACAACCAAGCCTAAACTTTTAGATTACTCTTAGATTACTCTATAAAATGTTATTCGGCGTCAAAAGAAAAATCCCTTTATTTATTTAAAATAAATTTAAACTTTTTTAAGTGCGTGTTCAAAAAGTCCATTGTAGCAGGAGCAAGAAGTTCAAGGCGCGAAGGCTTTCAGACGCGGAGCGTACTGGTGGCGTACGTGAGCAGTCTCAAAGACTGAGCAACGCAGAAATTCGCCGCTCACCTGCAATGGACTTTTTGAACATCCTCTTTAACAAAGTTATTCTTACTATATAGATATGATGGTAGAAGCAAAACTTGCCTGTCCTATCAAAAAAACACAGAAATTAAATAAGTCGTTACGATTAATCAACCCTAAGAATTAGTAAAAGGGGCTTATATGCCCAAATATAGATACAATTTTCGGCTACTTAAATCTTAATACCTTAAAAATTACCCCACGGTTAACTATAACTGCGGGGCTCGAGGTTAGCTTATTATATTCAGACGTTACAACTCACAGCGGTGTTGTTATTCCATCGCTAAACGAACCAATTCTGCTACCAGTTCAGGGAAGGACCTTCCGGCAGCTCTGGCAGCATCAGGGAAAAGGCTGGTTTCTGTCATTCCGGGGATGGTGTTCACTTCCAATACGAAGGGGTCACCCTCTTCTGTCACCATGAAATCCACCCGTGCCAGCCCTTTACATCCTAGAGCACGGTATGTCTCCACTGAAAGCTTTTCAACTACTTTTGTAGCATCCTGGGTGATACGCGCCGGAATAACATGGTCACTTAACCCTTTTGTGTATTTAGCTTTATAATCATATACGCCGGTATGCGAAACGATTTCTATCAACGGTAGAACTTCAGGTTTATCATTGCCAATCACTGAAGCTGTCACTTCAATACCCGATATAAATCGCTCAATTAAAATTTTCTTATCATATTTTAACGCTTCTTTTATTGCATTTTCCAGATTGTCTTGGGGTTCCACAAAGTAAATACCAATACTAGATCCCTGATTAGGTGCTTTAACCACCAATTTGCCGGAAATGTTTTTGCGGATGACCTTTGAGTTTTCTTCAAGGTTATCTTTACCACTGTCAAAAACAGCATAGGCGGCGGTAGCTATACCTGTAACATCTAAAATCCTTTTGGTGACAATCTTATCCATAGCCATTGCACTGGCCAGCACTCCACTGCCGGTATAAGGAATACCGATAGTTTCCAATAATCCTTGGATTGCGCCATCCTCGCCGCCAGGGCCATGCAGGGCGATAAAAGCTACATCAGGTGAAATCGTCTGCAGTTCGGCAGCGACATTTCGGCTCACATCAATTAAACCTGCTGTAAAACCGGCATCCATGAGTGCCTGGTAAACAGCTTTACCAGTATTTAAAGAGACCTCTCGCTCCGCCGACTGCCCACCGTATAACACGGCTACTTTAATCACAGCTGTTCCTCCCTTATTTATAAGCTTACATTCTATTTCCGAAAGCATATATAAGTTACTATCTTAAATTTTAGCGGAAGATAGCAAAAACTGCAACTTGCAAAGTAACATAAAACCTGTTAAAATATATATTGCTGAAGGGGAGTGGCTCAACTGGTAGAGTAGCGGATTCCAAATCCGTTGGTTGCGGGTTCGATTCCTGTCTCCCCTGCCACTAGTCGTATCAATGGATACGGCTTTTTTCTATTTATAGCAGGGGTTTATCGGCCTCTGCTATCTTTATTATATGCGTTATAGGATCTAGATATTTGCCGCATACCGGTTCCTCTGGTATAATTTAGTTGATTTGCTAGGGTTTAAAGGATCCACTGAATGGGGGTCCATAATTTGATTTTGAATCAATAAAAAAGGTGGCGATGATATGCCAAAAAAACATTTGACGACCAAAAGATACATCCATGGGCATGATTGGCGCGGCAACAACGCTGCTTTTACCTGTCCGGTATGTCGCAAGGTATTTATAGTCAGTCAGTTTTTTGATAAAAACGGCAGGAAATGCCCGGAATGTAAAAAGTCTACCGCTTACTGCACCGGAGGACCGGGAAAGGGGCAGGCATTTATTGAATGGGAATAAGAATCTCGGTTTTTTAACTTCCTATATTAAAACAGACGGAACCGCCCTTATTGGCGGTTCCGTCTGTTTTTCTACCATTTCAGGTAAAAAGAACTATTCCCCTTCTGCTTTGGATTCTTCTATTATCTTCTGGGCAATGTTCTCAGGCACCTGCTCATAGTGATCAAATTCCATATGAAAAGTACCTCGGCCCTGGGTAATAGACTTCAAATCGATGGGATACCTATGCAGTTCACCCAACGGTGCTTGAGCCTTAATCACCTGATATTTGCCCTTGGGCTCCATACCCATAATCTTACCCCTTTTACCGTTCAAGTCGCCCATAATATCACCCATGTAAGACGACGGCACAGTAACTTCTAAATTCATTACAGGTTCCAGCAGTATTGGTGATGCCTGCTGCATAGCCTTTCTGAAAGCAAGAGCACCAGCAATTTTGAAGGCCATTTCTGATGAATCAACTGCATGGTATGACCCATCCACCAACACAACTTTGAGGTTGGTTACCGGATAACCGGCAATGCTGCCTTCCACCATCGCCTCTTGAATACCTTTTTCAACTGCCGGGAAATACTGTTTGGGTACTGAACCTCCAAAAATTGTCTGTTCGAAGATAAAATCCTCATCTGCCGGTACCATATCAACGTATACATGCCCGTATTGACCGTGACCGCCGGATTGTTTCTTATGCTTGCCTTCCACCTTTTGGACGGCTTTACGAATTGTCTCCCGGTAAGGAATTCTGGGTGGAAAACTTTCCACCTCTACATTAAATCGATTTTGTAGTCTTTCTACAATGATGTCTAAATGAAGTTCTCCCATACCGGTTAACAAAGTCTGCTTGGTCTCAATATTTTTTTCTAATTTGATGGACGGGTCTTCCTCCATGATTTTGGCGAGAGCACTACCCACTTTTTCTTCGTCTCCCTTAGATTTAGGCGAAATCGCAACCGTTAGGTGCGCAACCGGGAAATCAAGTCCTTCCAAGAGCTGCGGATCTTGCTTAATGGTCAATGTGTCCCCGGTAGTAGTATACTGAAGTTTGGTAACCGCACCGATATCGCCCGGGTTTATCTCCGGCACAGAGTGCTGTGTCTTGCCCTGCATTACAAATACCTGACTAATTTTTTCATCTTCTTCCTTATTGGCATTATAAACAGATGTATCTGCCTTGAATACCCCTGAAAAAACCCTAAATAAGGTCAGCCTGCCGACATATGGATCTGCAATTGTTTTGAATGCCTGCGCTGCTAACGGCTTTTCATGTAAATTATCCCCTTCCATTACATCTAATGGGGACGGTGCATGACTTGATAAGAAGTCTAGAAGCATGTCAACTCCCATGTTATTTATTGCCGACCCACACAAAACCGGAGTAACTTTACCACTTTTAATTCCCGCCTTCAAACCCTTTTTGATTTCATCCTCAGTTAGTTCTTCACCATCTAAATACTTCATCAAAAGTTCGTCATCGGCTTCAGCAGCTGCTTCAATCAAAGCTTCACGGTAAATCTTAGCATTGTCTGTAAGTTCCGGCGGGATGTCGCCTTTGCTGGCTTTCCCATCTGCATAAACATATGCCTGCATTTCTAACAGGTTAACGACTCCTTTAAAACTGTCCTGCTCGCCAATAGGCAGTTGTATCGGAACGATGCTGCTCCCTTCCAATATTTCCTTCATATTGTTCACTACACGGTAGAAGTTTGCATTCTCACGATCTATTTTGTTAATAAAAGCTATCTTAGGTTTTTGTTTACCCTGAGCATATTCCCAAATAATTTCCGTCTGCACTTCCACGCCGGAAACGGCACAGAGAGTAAATAGGAGACTGTCCACAACTCGCATGGCCCCTTTTACTTCTCCAATAAAGTCGGAGTAACCAGGAGTATCCAAGAGATTAACCTTTACATTTTTCCAGACACAGGGTGCCAAGGCGGTGTTTATTGTAACCTTACGATTAATTTCTTCCGGCAAGTAATCTGTAGTCGTATTTCCTTCATCCACTTTACCCAAACGTGACAGGACTCCCGTATTGTAAAGCATAGCTTCTACCAGAGAAGTCTTACCTGCTCCGCCGTGGGACACAACACCAACATTTCTAATTTTGTCGGACTGAAATACTTGCATCTTTCTCCTCCTTTAACTATTTGCCGTATTGATTAAGCTAAAGCTGCCTAAATCGCCTCTTAAATATACTTATTTCCCACAAATAGTAAAAAACCCTTTTTTCCTTAGTCAAAATTTAGTTGTAATATTCTGCTTATTGTATTATTGGATGTATCTTGGCATTTGATAATTATAACCTGTATTTCTTAATATGTTACCCATGGAAATTTATACCTATTCCTACACGTCTATTGTTTCTAATCATCTTTTTTCCAGCATATAAATTTAACAGTGGACAGGAGGTGAATTATGACAAAACAGACTTTCTTAAAAGGTGCCATCATACTTGTTACGGCTAGTTTCTATAACCGTTTACTAGGATTCATCTATAAAATCTTGGTCATACGGTTGATAGGAACAGAAGGAATTGGTCTCTATGAAATGGTTTTTCCCTTTTACATTCTGGTATTAGTAATTACCACAGCTGGCGTTCCCCTGGCCATTTCCAAATTAGTGGCAGAAGAAATGGCAAAGGATAATCTCTCTGGTGCATATCGAATTTTTCGCATTGCTCTATCATTCCTTACCGTTGCCGGTGCCACGGTAACGCTTATTCTTTACAAGACCCTTCCCTTTATAATAGACCATTTCTACAGCGACCCGCGGGTATATTGGAGTTTCTGGGTAATGATACCGGCAATATTTATTATTTCAGTGTGTTCGGCTTTTAGGGGGTTTTTTCAAGGGTTGCAGCAAATGACGCCCACCGCAGTAAGTCAGGTAGTAGAACAGACTATCAGATTTTTCGTGGGTTTATGGTTTGCTAATTATTTTCTTCCATATGGTGTGGAATTCGCGGCTATGGGTATGGCCATCGGCATGGCTGCAGGAGAATTTATCGGACTGCTGCTGATGATTGGAATTTTCCTTTTCAAGAGACCGCGGCTGCAGCCGCATGAGCGTTCGAGGACTAGAAGTTTACGCGCGTTATCTGTTATTAAGGGGATATTTTATCTGGCATTTCCTATTACACTGACAAGGATTGTTTACAGCACTTCCATGACCATTCAGGCTTCTCTGGTACCCCAACGACTTCAAGCCACCGGCTTGTCCATCAGGGAAGCAACAGAAATGTTCGGACAATATTCCGGTATCGCCGTTACTCTACTACACCTGCCCACCATGGTTACGGTATCACTAGCCATCACACTGGTTCCGGCAATATCCGAAGCAATCACGGCTGGGAACAGTCATCAAATTATGCAGCGAATTAATCAAGCTTTGCGGATTACCTTAATACTGGGATTACCCAGTGTAGTTATTTTTCTTCTCTTTCCCTACCGTTTGAGTGAACTGCTTTTTGCCACTTCCAGTGCCGGCGTACCCTTAAAGGTATTAGCTTGGGGCGCACTCTTTCTTTATCTACAGCAGACCACAACCGGTATTCTCCAGGGTTTGGGGAAAGTAGGTACTTCACTATTCAACGCCGCCTGCGGAGCAGCTATTACCCTGACCGGCATTTACTATCTTACCGCACTACCTGACCTGGGTATAAGGGGGACTGCCATTGCGGCAAATATGGGTTTCTTCATTGTTGCTACCCTAAACCTATTAACCATTTGGCAGACAGTGGGTTTTAGAATTAATTTTATTAAAACTTTTCTCACGCCAGCCGGTGCTGCTTTAATCATGGCATTTACGGCATATTATATGGATAATTACCTGCAAACATATAATCCATGGTTGATACTGCCCATACTGGGATTCAGCGGCGGACTCTACTTGCTAATTTTAGTACTGACTAAATCTATCAGCATCAACCAATTTCAAAGGTTTATTAAATGAAACTTGGCTTGGGCCAAGTCTAAGTCTTTTTTAGACGCAGGCGGAAGCCCTAGTTGAATTAATGCCTCCCCAGAGCTATGCTTTCTGACTGGTATTAAATGAAACTTGGCTTGGGCCAAGTCTAAGTCTTTTTTAGACGCAGGCGGAAGCCCTAGTTGAATTAATGCCTCCCCAGAACTATGCTTTCTAACTGGTATTAAATGAAACTTGGCTTGGGCCAAGTCTAAGTCTTTTTTAGACGCAGGCGGAAGCCCTAGTTGAATTAATGCCTCCCCAGAGCTATGCTTTCTGACTGGTATTAAATGAAACTTGGCTTGGGCCAAGTCTAAGTCTTTTTTAGACGCAGGCGGAAGCCCTAGTTGAATTAATGCCTCCCCAGAGCTATGCTTTCTAACTGGTATTAAATGAAACTTGGCTTGGGCCATAGAAGACTTAGCAGTTTGATATTAAATAAAGTTCCCCGGTACCTGGGAACTTTAAATTTCTAACTGCCACGATCTAATTTGCTCTAATATACGATAGTTGGTCAGGTCAAAATGTACCGGAGTCAATGAGACAAACTGTTCATTGACTGCAGCGATATCCGTATCGTCTCCGGCACTTATATCTTCAACCCTTCCAGCTAACCAATAATAACTTTTACCTCGGGGGTCCTTCCGTTCCTGCACCGCATCCACATAACGCCTCAGACCGAGCGTTGTAATCTTAATACCTTTCAACTGCTGATATTGTACGGCAGGAACATTAATATTGAGCAGCGTTTCCGGAGGTACTTCATTCAGATGTACCCTCCTGCATAATTTTGCCGTAACCTCTGCCGCTGAATTGAAATCACTATCCCCATCATGTGAAACCAACGAGACCGCAAAAGATGGTATCCCCGCCATAATTCCTTCCACGGCTGCTGAGACAGTACCTGAATAGAGTACGTCCGTACCTAGGTTAGGCCCTAGATTTATGCCGGAAATAATTAAGTCCGGCGGCGCGGGCATCAAGGCTTCCAAAGCCAGTTTCACACAGTCTGCCGGTGTACCGGAAACAGCGTATTGCCTTTTCTCTCTTTCATCTGCCCGCAGTGGTTTATGTACGGTAATACCATGCCCGGATGCGCTGCGCTCCCTTTCTGGAGCTACGATATAAGTCTCGCCAAGTTCTTTAATATGCTGGTAAAGGACATTAATGCCTTTAGCATTTATTCCATCATCGTTGGTCAGTAATATTCGCATACATTCTAATCCTCCAGTTATTAATGTAGCATAGCAAAATGTTTTAGTGGCCAATAACGCAAAAATGCTTTTCCTTTTATTCTATCCAGGGTCAGCCAAGCACCCCAGGCATGACTATCATAACTCTCATTTCTATTATCACCCAAAACAAAAATTGCATTATCCGGCACCCTTACCGGCCCAAAATTATAATCGGGACGGTCATGCTGGTATGATTCTTTTAAAGCTACCCCATTAATAAAGACTTCACCACTTTTGACCTCTACCACTTCTCCAGGCAGCCCAATAACCCTCTTTAAATAATCGTTTTCCGAACTTAATACTTCAGGAGGCGCAAATACTATAATCTCACCCCTCTCCGGAGTGGTGAAATCATAAATAAACTTATTTACCAACAAGCGGTCGTTAATTTGAATTGTTGGCAGCATTGACCCTGTTGGAACCACCCTTGCTTCAACAACATAAGTACGTAGTACCAGTGATAGTGCCAATGCCACCAGCAGTGTTATTACCGTTTCCTTTATTAACATCCACAGCCTTTTCATAATTTTACTCCTTAATGGACCAGTTCAGCGGCCAATTTTAATAGTACCGTCGGCAAAGCAAGTATGCATTGTCCGGCAACGGGGGCAGCGAATAACTAACATATTCGGTAGCGAAAAAACCAATTCCCAATCCTTTCCGGACAGGGTCAAATAACATTTCAAGCAGTAATCCAATACCTCCATCATGCTGCTCCTTCCAACATCCTTTACTGCATCTTATGATAAAGGAGCTGACATTGACAAATTAGACACGATAAATACTTATAGTCATCGTGCCTGCCTCGGTATCTTTGGTTAGGCCGAACATCACATTATCCTCTTTTAAACTCTTATTCAAAAAGTCAACCATTTGAAAGAGCTTGTCGTCCGCCGGCAGCGTTTTGGTAGCAAATGGTATCAATTTCTCAGCCACCAGTTCCCCCCCTAACTATTTTCACGTATTAAGCTGAACGCTTCCGCTCTAGTTGCTTCATTTGCCCTAAATATCCCTCGGACAGCAGATGTAAGGGTCTTAGACCCTGGTTTTTTAACACCTCGCATAGTCATACACATGTGTTCTGCTTCCACAACCACTATTACTCCTCTAGGATTTAGCGATTCCATTATTGAATCAGCAATCTGAGAAGTCAGCCTTTCCTGGAGTTGAGGCCGCTTTGCATATCCTTCTACTACCCGGGCCAGTTTACTTAACCCGGTTATTTTACCCTTTCGTGGAATATACGCAACATGCGCCTTGCCGTAAAAAGGAAGCAGGTGATGTTCGCACATGGAATAAAGAGGAATATCCTTCACCAAAACCATCTCCTCATGATCTTCGGTGAACAGTACCTGCAAGTACTCCTTGGGGTCTTGTTCCAGACCGCAGAAAATCTCTTTGTACATACGCGCGACCCTAGCAGGAGTATCCTGTAACCCTTCTCGTCCGGGGTCCTCTCCGATAGCCTCCAAGATCATTTTGACGCCTTCTTCAACTCGTTTTAAATCCATTTTATTAACCTCCAAGCCTGTTTAACGTACTCCCATCAACTTATGCAGCTGGGGTAAAATCCTTACTTCAGTCAGCATATCAGCCAACTCCCATTGGTAGTAATCCAACATCTCGTGCCAGTAGATATCCCCGTTTTCAGAAGTCACTGGCTGTAAAATCACGGGAATGGAGCAGTCTACCGCTGCCACCATATTCGCTATATCCTTAAGCAGTCCCAGAGTTACTTCGGGGGTTATCACCATTTTAACATAAACAGAGGAACATGCCTCTGCTGCCGTAGCTAAAAATTCCTGCTGTGTCCTCCAAACTGTTGCCGAAACTGCCGGTGGCAATTTTATATCCATACTGACAATGTCTATCGCATGGGAAACTTTCCTAAAAGCATCCAGCAGGGTTCCATTGGTTTCCAGTAACACCCTGCCGCCATTATCCTGCCAATGTTCTGCCGCCTCCATTACAGCCATTGGCTGCATAAGCGGCTCGCCACCGGTAATACTCAAACTGTGATGCCTTTCCGGCTTCATTGCAGCCAGTATTTGAAACAACTTTTCTTTGGTGAAAGGATTTGCCACCATTTCCGGGTCAGAGCTGCCGGGATAAGATACAGACGCTTTTGCCGGGGGGTAAAAACTCACTCGGGTGTCGCAATACATACAGCGTAAGTTGCACCCGGATAAGCGTAAAAAGAGATGGCGGCAGCCGCTGAAAAGACCCTCACCCTGCACTGAAGAGAAAATTTCATGCACGTTTATTGCCATTAAAAGACCCCTCTCACTTTACACCTTGCCCGATCGATTGATTGAACCTCAGCCACATACGCATCCAATATTTTCCGAGCCAGATCGCTGACATCACTAATAGCCAAATCCTCCAAAGAAGCAGTTTTCACGGGAGTCCCCTCATTTGTAATATTAAGCGCCAAATGAATAAGTCCGGATACCGGACTCAATGTGGCAATTGATACCGATAATTTTCCATCGAAAAATAAGTCGTCGCCCTGTCGCACAATTTTTTCTTTACTCACTGTTTCGAGCACTTCCTTGACTATCAACACCAAAAGCCGCTGTCGTGTCACCATTAATGACATATCGTTAATGAAATGTTCCACAATGAAATGCAGCATCATATCGGAACTGATAGGAGCATTATCCAGCACATCCTCCACGTCCACCATTTCACTTAATTGAACGCGGCAAGGACCTTGAAAAGCAATAATGGAATCTCCTAACAGTTGGAATCTTTTGTATGCAAACAATGAACTTAGTTGGGTTCCATCGTAGGTAAGCGCTTTATCTATCCATAAGCTTTGCATAATTAACACCTGCCCCTTTAAACGCTCGTAACAATCGTAAGCAGCTTTCACACTGGCCGCATAAACTGTCCCCACCGGTATAACAACTCCACATATAGTGCCATGGAACCCCCAATCTAATTCCTTCTCGTACTATATCGGTCTTGTCCATATGCTGTGTTGGTGCCCATATCGCCACATCGGACAATGTTGATAATTCCAAGTAATCATTGACCCGCTTCACAAATTGCTCACTATTATCAGGAAAAGTTACCGCTTCTTCATGATTAAAACCAGCAATTATATATTCCATGCCAAGACTTTCAGCAAAGCACGCAGCTATACTTGTGAAAAGCCCATTGCGGTTGGGAACCCATACCGCTGCCGCTGCTTTTCCAGCAGCATCAGGATTATCAATATCTTTATCATTCATCTGAGGTAAATTGCCGGTCATTTGTAATGCCGATTTATCAATTTCCTTTAACCAAGGTAATTGTACCACCTGATGTGCCAAGCTATAATAGTTACATATACCTACTGCCGCAGCAATTTCTTTTTTCGCAGCCTGCTGCCCGTAATCAAATGTCAGAGCAAAAGATACCTGCAGCTTTTCCCGAGCCAATGCCAAACTGACCAAAGAATCCAAACCACCTGACAATAAAACCAAGGCCCCGCTCAATTACTTATCCTCCTTATAAACAGCGGAAGCATCAGGGGATTCCCACACGGTGACACAGTCCACTGACACATGTTTTGGCAAAAATTCTTTAACCTTATCAAAAATTATCCGTGCCATGTTTTCAGCAGTGGGATTAACCTCATGAAAATCTGGTAGTTCATTAAGGTAACGATGGTCATAATCCCCTACCAGTTTTTCCAGTTGGCCCTTTAGATAACCAAAATCCAGCAGCATCCCTTTATCATCCAATTCACTTCCAAAAACATTTATTTCCACCAACCAGGTATGTCCGTGCAGGTTGGCACATTTACCCTGGTAATTATTAAGTAAATGAGCAGCGCTAAACCGTTTTTTTACTGTCAAAACATACATCTGCTTTCCCCCGTCAATTTTTCGACATATCTATGTAAAATTCTTGCTATAACTTAATTTTCCCTGCTCAGCCGAATAAAATAGCTTAAAATTTAAAAATCCCCTGCATTAGTTTCACACAGGGGATTGCAATTAAGTTTACTTAAAGCTATGAATATAGCTCATTTTCCAATCTTCATGGCTATGATTATGAAGCATGGTATCAGTAGCCGCAAAAGCTTCTTGAAAACGGGAAATACGTTTTTGAGCTAGACTATCCGTAAAAATTTTAAACATGTCCTCTCCTCCTTCAGAAGAAATTATTTCTAGTAGTGCGTGTTCAAAAAGGCCATCGTAGCAGGAGCAAGAAGTTCAAGGCGCGAAGGCTTTCAGACGCGGAGCGTACTAGTGGCGTACGTGAGCAGTCTCAAAGACTGAGCAACGCAGAAATTCGCCGCTCACCTGCGATGGACTTTTTGAACATCCTCTAGTAGCATCCACTGCAATAGCCGTAAAACTTCACCTTATGATCAATAATTTTAAAATCTATTTTTGCCGTGATCTGTTCTTCTAACGCTTCCAATAGGTCATCGCCAAATTCTAACACTTTGCCACAGTTAAGACATATCAGGTGATGATGATGATGTATTTCACTATCATTTAACTCATAACGGTTTTTTCCATCATCAAAACTGAGTTTTTGCAACACATCTAATTCAGCAAACAAGTCAAGAGTTCTATATACAGTTGCCAGCCCGATTTCCGGATGCGATTCTTGTAACACCCGATAAACCTCTTCCGCGCTCAGATGTTCTCCGTCCTTCTTTAAAAACAACGTAAGTATTTCTTTACGCTGAGGCGTCACCTTATAATCTTTTTGTTTCAACATTTCAAAAACCTTATTAGCGCGTTCATGTTGCATTAATGTTTCCCACCCCATTGATAACTTTTATCAATTACATTTTACTACCAAAGTTCCTTCTTGTCAACTTTAACAAAGCAACCAACCCGTCACATTTTAATGATCCAGATGTTCCCATTTGCCGCAGCGGCTCCCCCACCGCGCCAATAAGGAATCATTTTGGTGAATATTGATAATCTCACAGTTATTTGCACAGCCTTTACACTCAAAGCTTTTAGCAATAAATTCATAGTCCGCGGTAACTAGACCCTTAAACTTAGTTATGCCCGTTTCCCGATAGTTACGAAGCGCTAGGTAAGCCACGCCTAGGGCTCCCATTACATCATAATATTTTGGAACAGTTACCTTCTGCCCCAAAATTTCTTCAAAGGCCTTGGCAATACCGCCGTTGGCAGCAACTCCGCCCTGAAAAACTATTGGAGCAAGTATTTCTTTACCCTTACCAACATTATTAAGGTAATTTCTTACTAGAGCCTCGCAAAGGCCGGCGATAATCTCCTCTAAATTATACCCAAGTTGCTGCTTATGTATCATATCAGATTCGGCAAATACGCCGCAGCGCCCAGCGATACGCACCGGGTTCCTGGCTGCCAGGGCCATTTTCCCGAAATCTTCTATGGGAATGCTCAACCGACTGGCCTGCTGATCTAAAAACGAGCCTGTACCTGCTGCACAGACAGTATTCATGGCAAAATCAGTAACAATACCATTACGGAGAATAATTATTTTAGAATCCTGCCCGCCTATCTCAAAAATAGTCTGCGCATCCGGAATAATTCGCGATACTGCCACAGCGTGGGCAGTAATTTCATTTTTGATTATATCAGCACCGACCATTATACCGGAAAGATTTCTCGCACTCCCGGTAGCTCCTGCAGCAATTATTTCCATCTTTCCTTTCAAGATATTACGTACATGCTGTAATCCTGCTTTGATGGTTTTAATAGGCTGTCCTTTGGTTCTAATATATAAGGTTTCTATTACCCGGGCGTCTTCGGCCAGTATCACGAAATTGGTGCTCACAGACCCTACGTCAATTCCCAAAAATCCCTGTTGCATCCAAATCCCCCTTGTTCCTTCGCTTTTGTAATAATAAATCTGTAAACGCTTCCAGTCGGGTTTGAGCACCGGCTGTTCCCGTTTGTTCATCCAAAAACAAGGTCAATACCGGTATGTTTAAGTCACGGCTGACCCTATTAAGAATGCTCTTAGCAACAATTTCCGGGATACAGGTAAACGGTGCCAACTGAATAACACCATCGAAGCCGTTGCTGGCATAGAGTACTGTTTCACCGACAGAATTTATACCATGACCTCCTATCAATTGATTTAGATAGGGCTTAGCAGCATTCTTAATGTCCTTTTCTCCGTCAAACACCGTATTATCCCTGGTCCAGTCCGTTAGATAAATGGACCGATGGGTTTCCACGCCCATTTCCCCCAAAGTTTTTTCTATATCTAGGTTTATGAAAGGTTCTAACACCACGTATATTTCCCCGATTAGCCCTATACGCAGCGGTTTTCTGGACCGGTCTTGGGTAACATCCCTTAGCAGCATCTCTGCCGCCTGTCCTGCACTGTCAAGTTCTTGTCTGGTTTCGGCCTTATCAATTAAAGTAAGCGCTTCTTTAAAAGCTCTGGTGGTTTCCCCTCGAATCACTTCATAAGGACGGATCTGATGGGACAAAATTTCCGTCTCATCAAGGATAATTAACTTCTGCCAGGAAGTCTTGAACACTTTTATGAATGTTGGCCAACTTACTCTAGTAGGTCTGATAACCCTGCCAATTTTTTTGATGAAGTCCAATAAACCCCGTAGCGGCGGCTCGAAAATTAACATTTCAAAATCGTAACCTAAATCCTTAAGAATTTCTTCATGCAGCAATCCATAAATTCCCGCGCGGCACGGTCCTACCCCTCCTGAAGAGATTATCATTTCTGCACCGTTTTCCAGCGCTTCTATGTAACTACCCAACAGTATCTTAAACGGGATACATGCAAATTCCGGTGCATGCCGGACCCCTAAAGATAAAGTTCGCTTACTTGGGGCAGGCGGAACAATCGCTTCATGACCTAAGTTGTTTATCAAATGTTTAAAGGCAATATGAGAGGTCCCCATATGGGGGAAAGTAACCCTCATGAGCTCTCACGCCGAAAGCGCACCATATCCACAAACGCTTCCAATCGTGTCACCACTCCTGCCTCACCGGTATGTTCATCCAACGTCAGCGTCATGAAAGGAATATCATGTTTCTTCGCCTCTAGCTGCATTAATTTATCCAGCATGGCATCCGGACCGCAGCCGAAGGCAGACACATGGATTATACCGTCTATTTTTTTTTCCAAGTAGTGATACGTAGCCCAGAGCACCCGATTGGAATACTGCCAAAAAAGGTTTTTCGATAACCGGTGACGATATCCACCAAGTACTTTGTTGGACAGCATTTCCACCGTTCGCACTGCGACACCCATTTCATTCAATTTTTGCAGCAGATTTACACTGATATAACTATCGTAAATTTCGTAAGGATATCCCAAAACGGCTATCCTAATTTCGGTCTCAATACTATTTAAACCCCTGCCGGTCTCTTTTGAAGGCAAAATCTTGTTTGGGAAAATTCCTCGATTAAGATTGTCTTGATACTGTCTATGGACCCACTGAGCCACCAAATAAGCATAAAACACCCTGGCAGGGTTTTGCTTCAGGAAATTGCCTATTTTGTAACAAGTTGATAATAAACCTCGAGCACCTTTCTTTAAATCAATACGCTCATCAATTAACCGAGGTAGATCAGGTATTGACCATCGAACCATATCGGGTAAACCCAAGAACTTAGGGCAAAATGTTGTTTTGCCGTCTACGCTGACCATCCTGGGAACAAACAAATAATCCACCCTATCCTTCAGTGACATCACATGACCATGAAAAAGTTTTATGGGAATACATGCATCATTCACCGTCTCTTTAACACCCCAGTCGATTATCTGCTTTGAGGAAGCTGGTGAAATGACAACGGAAAACCCTAACGTTGTAAAAAAAGCATTCCAAAAAGGGTAGTAAGAATAATAGCTTAACGCAGTCGGGTAACCAATCGTCTCCTTCATGTAAACACCCCTATCTAAACCCTATAAGAACTTTATTGCGTAGGTTACAAAAACATGCCTGAGTACGTTCGACGGAAAGTTTTCTGTAAGGTTCTTCCACATCAGGAAACAAAATTCCTGTTTATTTTGCTCTTAGCAGCCAAATAATTCCTGGCAAAGTCAATGCAATTGACACCAAAGCATATTTTCGCTTCAATAGCATATTGTTTATAAAAAGTATTGGAGGTGACCCTAAACAAATGAAAACAACTGTATCGACGTATCCTAGCACATTGAACTCCGTCTTTAAAGGCGTTGTTACCTCACTGGTATTAACTCTTATTTTTACATTTATCGCTGCTTTAGCAGTGTATATATCACCACTGTCAGAAAAATTTCTTTCACTGACGTCTTTAATCATTCTCTTAGTAAGTGTCTTTGTCGGCGGAAATATTGCGGCAAGAAGAGCCGGCGGAAAAGGATTGATCGTTGGGTTTTTGGTAGGCCTGGGTTTCTTTTTTCTCCTAATATTAATTGGACTCGTTTTTACGCCTCAGACCCTTACACTAACAACTCTATCTGTTAAGTTAGTATACACCCTGCTTGCCGGCATATTAGGCGGGATTTCCGCCGTGGCGGCGATGTGATTTAAAGGTAATAATCAAAAGATACAGCTAAAGAAGGTGCGACCACGGTCGCACCTTCTTTGGTTAATTTATAAGCTTAGTATCACTAATACAATTCCAGTTAAGATGAAAAATGCAGCCACAACCATCCTAAAAGTAAGAACGCCGGACTTTTTCATAATCTCCGTCTCCTCAAGCACTATTTCTCTGCTGCGGTGCCAACAATATCAGTAATACGCCATTCCCTGCCATCATGCTTTTTAAGGTGTACATTTACTTCTTGAATTATTGCGTCATCTGGTTGACCTGTAACCAATTGTCCTTTCACCCATGCCTCCCCGTCAACAACAGCAAAGTCCTCAGGCAAGTACCGCATTATGCCTTTAAACTGTTGTCTCGACATCACACTCAAGACAGCTGCTTCTCCAGCTAAATCACCTGCTGCATCCCAATTTTGTTGGGAAACCGCCGCGAAAAACTGACCGACCTGGTCAACAACGGGATAAAAGATAATATCGTCTATCAGCCAATTATTTTTGGATTTTTTAAGGATAACTTTTTGTGTGGTGTCGGGGATTACATCTTTAGCAGAAACCCATACAGCACGCCCAAGCACCCAAGTAGTATCACTATCTGCTTCTCCCCAACGCATCACTACGAAAGAGACATAATCAATACTACTATCTTTGGCAAGCTGCAACTGCCAATACTTTAAAAATCCGCTTTTATTTAACTTATCCCAAGCCTGCTGCGATATCTTTCGCTCAAGCCGGTGCCAGTCCCCCTGCTCTACCGAACGATACATACTGCTTACCGCCGCAAGCGGGTGACTGATCGTGCTGGTAGCATTGCCGGACCGTGCCGGTAAGGGGTTCCCATGAATATATAGCGTACTGAATATTGCAATACTAAATAATATCATTCCGGGTACCCACATTAACCTTTTGTCCACCACCTGACACCTGCCCATCCGCGAATACGTTCAAAATACAAAATCCCTTTTTACATATTACAGGGACCGCAGATGTTTTATGCCAAGAAAACTGAGAGAGCGTGGGGCTCTCTCATTGCCCTAAAACTTGTCGCAGAATGTTCTTTAGAAAGTTGGGCAGTGGAATAAAAATTACACGCACCGTTTATCACCTCTTTAAATCAGTTTACGCTATCATTATATGAGTTGGCGGCGAAATGGTGCTTAGTTAATCAAGATTTAAAATGTAATCCAAGATATACCCAAAGAGATACAGCCAAGTACCCCGCTGTGAGAAAAACTAAATAGTTCGGCTCCCGAGACAGATAAAGTATAGTCATTAACAGAGCAGCTGCCGCAACTTGGGCTAAATAAAGATTGCGGCTTAATATCAGTAGTGACAGCCACAATGCCAAAAATATCTTCAGCATAGCAGGAGCAACCACCAATAACCCGCCGCAAAATAATGGTAAACCCTTCTGACGAAATTTCTGATGAGTTATCTGCTCAACCAAAATGGCGCTTAAGATGCCCCAAGCAGCCATCCATTGCCAGTCGGTCCAAAAATTCAATGCCAACACCGCAACAAGCAAACCTTTTATCAATTCCAATACAGTAATCAATGCTATCATTTCAAATCCGATATGGGTAATTAAGTCTTTTACAGTCAGTCTTCCCTCGTTTTGTTTCAATAGAGGGGTATTCTTAATCTGTAGGAAAAGGTATTTCACGGGCAGGGCACCAATCAATGCCGCAAACGCACTAAAAAGAAAAAATTCCGGCATTTAAATCCCTCCAAATGGTTATTTAACAAACCATATGTTTGTCCAACAGGGAATATGCCAGAATTGCCTATAAAGCCTAATTCCTATTCAGTAACAATTAATACTTCGGTACTTTTATGTTACTAATCATCAAAAATCCTAATGAAATCAACAAAACCGATACCCAAAGCAAACTACTTTCACGGGCGAATAAACCAAAGACAGCCACTAATCCGCCTGCCAAAGGAATTGGAATGCCAAGGAAATACTCGCTGATATTCAATGTATTAAACCGTGCCAATCTAATCGCACCGCACAGTGCAAAAAAAGCGGGAAATAAAAAGTACCAAAAAATTGTTTGTACCTGGTAGAACTGTGCATACATTAGAATTGCCGGCGCTACGCCGAAAGACACCATGTCGGACAGTGAGTCAAGTTCCTTACCGAAAAAAGATGTACTGTTCATCCGCCGGGCAACTTTTCCGTCCAGACCGTCAAAAACCCCGGCCAGCAGAATCATCAATGATGCCGCCTGGAAATCGTTGCGTAACACTAATACCAGAGCCGTAATACCCAACATTAAATTGCCTAAGGTGAAACAGTTGGAAATATGTTTCTTCACATTTTTAACCTCCCAAGAACGGTTTCCCCGCCCTTCACTGTTTCCCCTTTGCTAACAAGAACCTCAACATCCGCAGGTACATAGACCTCAGTGCAGGACCCAAATTTAATTAAGCCAAAGATTTGGCCTCGTTTGAGCTGTCTACCCTTATCCACATCACAAACCACTCGCCGTGCCACCAGGCCGGCAATTTGGGTAACCAATACCTTGCATTCCCCATCGATGGCTACGTAATTACGTTCATTTACCCTACTTGCTTCTTCGTTAAACGCAGGGAGATGCTTTCCCGGAAAGTAGCGCACCCATCCTATCTCTCCAGCGATAGGCATTCTGTTTATGTGCACGTTAAAGATGTTTAGGAAGATGCTGATTTTTAGTGCCGGTCCATTAAGAAATTGGTCTTCGGTCACTTTTGCCACTTCAATAACCTTGCCGTCTGCCGGAGAAACAATAAGTCCGGGCTGCTGTGGGACCACTCTCCTCGGATTACGGAAAAAGAAAATAACCCCTGCTATTGCCAGCAAAATTACAATAAAACCGGGGATAAAAAACAAATAAGCTGCAACCGCCGGCAGCATTAATATAGCTACATAGGTCCAAGCTTCCCTTGCAACAGGAAATTTACGCAACTAGTTTCCTCCTCAATTCTTCTCCACAGCACATCTTCCCAGCAATCAGTTAAGTCAGAACCAGTCCAATTTTCTGACAGGTGCGGCCTTTATCCAATTTAAACAATGCCATAAATCGTTCCTTTCGCAAATCAGTTAAGAGGTGCTGATTGCGCAGCACTATTAAAACGGTCCCATGCTCCACAGGAAGCACTTCCCGAACCGCTTGTAAAAACAGTCGGAAGTAGTAATGGTTTTTGGGAACTGGAATGTTTAATAGGCTTTCACATGGCGCCTTCTTCAACAACTGGCCAACTATCTCTAATGCTACCAATTGGTAGAAATTACGGTCATCCAAACAATTGAGTTTAGACGCGTCGATGGTTATATGACATATTTGTGCATTACTAACAGACAATCTGTACACCTCACCATTTGCGAAAAATTGCCTTATATTAATTCTCCCGGAAACGTCCCGAATCCTGCCCAAAACCATTATTTTTTCTGATTAAAAAAAATTTCCATTTCAGCTACTAGATTTTTTGAGTCCAATAATTTTACACCGGTGCCCGGTAGAGAACTAAAAAAGTAGCTGCCATAACGTTTGCTGATAATCCGACTGTCTAATATTACTGCTACACCCCGATCCCTTTTGCTGCGAATTAATCTACCGATACCCTGCTTAAAACGAAGAATAGCCAGCGGCAAACTCAAATGATAAAATGAGTTCTTTTGCTGTTCCTCCAACTGCTCTAGCCGAGCAGCCACAGAAGGGTCAGTCGGTGGTAGGAATGGCAGGCGCATCATAATCACACAGCGCAGGTTATCTCCTTGAATATCCACGCCTTCCCAAAAGCTTTGGGCCCCGAGTATGACAGCATTTGAATTATTTTTAAGCTCTTCTACCAACTGCCATCGGTCACCGTCAATACCCTGCCCCAATATCTTAATACCAGTTCCCTTAAAAGAGCTCCTTAATGGATAATAGCAATCACGGAGCATCTTGTGGGAGGTAAACAACACCAGTGTTGATCCTCCGACAGATGAAATAATTTGTTCGATTAATGGTACGGATTTTTCTAAAAACTTTTCACTGTTTGCAGGCGGTAAATCTTTGGGAACACATATAACCGATTGAACCCGATGATCAAAAGGCGATGCTACCTGTTTGTACTCCGCGGGCCAATCCGTTAAAGCAAGACTGTTTGCAAAAAACTTGAATCGATTGGCAATAGTCAAGGTAGCAGATGTAAATACCAGACTATCATACTCCGCATAGAAGTCTTGTAATAAGGGCCCAACATTAATTGGGCGCCGGTTCCAAATAACTGCTTTTGCCCCAGTTAACTCAAACCAAGTAACGAAATCTCTATCATTCACCAAAAATATCTCTTGGAAATAGGTAATAATATTTCCCACCTTGTTTTCCAATCCCTGCAATTCCTTGACCCACGCTTCTGTCTGCAAATCCATCCGATCGATCTCATCCTCTAATTCTTGCAGCAATTCAAAAATATATTTAAACTTATCCTGCACTATCTGGGCCATTTTATGCCACTGCTGCCAAAAAGGAGATGCTGCCACAACCGGGGTAATCCTTAAACTTTTTTCACTGCATTGCTCTAAGTATTCAGTAGTAATAGCAGCCAATTGTCTGATGTCCTCAGCTAACTCTTTGGCATTTTCATGCAGTTTAACAAGGTTTCCTTGGGGAAAGACTGCAGCGAATTGAATAGGAGCTTTTTGAGCGGCAATATCTTGTACCAGTCCTATTAATTGTTGATGCTGAATTGTTCGTCCTAACTGTCTGGCTACTGTTTCTTCAAAATGGTGGGCTTCATCGATGATCAACCTGCTATATTCAGGCAGCACTTTTACTTCAGAGAATGCATCCGCTAAAACCAACGCATGGTTGGCTACAATAATATTCGCTCCAGCCGCTTTACGTTTCACTCGGGTAACATAACAGGACTTAAACCATGTGCAAGAACTACCCCAGCAGGTTTCTCCCTCCGCGGCCATTTTTTGCCATAATTCATACTGTCTTTGCTTTATGTTTAGTTCAGCTTTATCTCCTGTCCCGGTACGGGTTTGCCATATTAACACAGTGATTAAGAATTCACGCATTTGTTCAGGCAGGGCTTCACCTTGGGCCAACCAATAATTCCATTTTCTCAGGCATAAATAATTAGTCCTCCCCTTAATCAAGGCCGCCTGAAAATCGGCAGGCAGTATCCGTTTTAATAACGGTATATCCTTTTCCCACAGCTGCTGCTGCAAGCTTAAAGTATTAGTGCTTATCATCACCCTCTGCCCGCTGTTTAAAGACCATACGGCACTTGGCACCAAATACGCCAATGTCTTGCCGGTCCCAGTTTCTGCTTCCACCACTAAAAAACCATCCTCAGCCAATGAATGGTAAACAAATTCAGTCATATCCAACTGCTGGGACCTTTGTTCGTAATGCTCAAAAACGGAGGCCATGCCTTCAGAGCCGATAAATATTTCTCGGACAGCTTCCTTTGTAAATGGAAGTTCAGAGTTAACCGCAGGTTTATCCTTATCTTTGTCCCGCTCCTTTTTCTCAACACTATCAACATCCCAAGCCATATTTTCCAAGGCTAAGGTAAAAGCCAACTTACCTTCCCAGTTTGAAGCCACATTAATCACTCTGTGCACTGTATTAACATCAAGATTATATATCTTCTCAAAGAATAGCTGCAGCAGTAAAGCAGTGCTTTCAGCGTCTCCCAAAGCACGATGTCGGACTCCGGTATGGGACAATAGTCTCTTTTGCAGGTAATCCAGGGAATGGGATGAAAAAAGTGGGAAAAATACCCTTGCCAGCGTCAAGGTATCGATTATACCGGCCGACGTCGTAAATCCTGCGGCAGAAAGAAAGCCCACGTCAAAGGCGATATTATGACCGGCAACCACCGAACTACCGCAGAACTTCCCCAGGTCACCATGAACTTCACCCCATGAAGGGGCATCCTTTAATTCAGCAGAGGAAATACCGGTGAGTTGACTGATAGGCGTACTTAAATCCCCATCAAAAAAAATCAGAGAATGGTATCTGTCCACAATCTCACCCTGCTGGAGTTTCACAGCTCCAACCTCAATAATGCAGTCCCCTTTAGGATCAAGGCCGCTGGTTTCCACATCTAGCACCACAACCGCCGGGTATTTTACCATAGTCCGTCCCTCCATTCTCTCCTTTGTTATTGTACTAAAAATGACAGGCGCTGTGTAGTACAAAAAAGAAAACCCCTTTCGGGGTTTAGACCGTAGACAAATTCAGGGGAGGTCAGGATTATTACCTTGAGTGAACAATCAGGGCGCAAAGTTCAAGGAGCGAACACACAGGAAGAAAAGCAGTGTCATCCTGTCTGAAGGCCCGCAGGGTCTGAGTTGCACCCGCGGGTACAAGTGCGACTAAGCCAGCAAAGCTGGCAAGTCTTCTATGTGACACTGCCTGGAGGTGTGTGAGCTCATTCCTTCGCGATCCCGTTCACGCAAGGTATTAATCCTGACCGGACCGTCTAGATACGTGTCCTAAACCCCTTTCGGGGTTCGGACGTTATTAAATTACTACTTAGCACCAGCTAATCTTCTGGTTTTCTCCGCAATTTCTTCGGGGTCAACCTTTAACTGCGCAACACCGCTTTTTATGGCTGCTGCGGCAACTGCTTTAGCCACCGCAGGCGCAACCCTGGGGTCAAAGGCACGGGGAATGACATTATCTTCGTCAAGTTCCTCCGCCGAAATCAAGCCGGCGATTGCATAGGCCGCGGCAACCTTCATATCTTCATTAATATCAGTAGCACGAGTATCAAGAGCACCGCGGAAAATCCCCGGAAAAGCCAGTACATTATTCACCTGATTAGGAAAATCAGACCGCCCGGTGCATACCACTTTTGCTCCCGCTTCTTTAGCCAAGTCAGGCATAATTTCTGGTACAGGATTAGCCATAGCCATAATTATGGCACCTTCTGCCATGTCACTCACCATAGCCGGGCTGACCAATTCTGGTCCGGATACACCGATAAATGCATCAGCGCCCGCAAGAGCATCCGCCAGACTACCACTTCTTTTCTTACGGTTAGTAACCTCAGCTATTTCTTCTTTAGCGGGGTTCATCCCCTCGGTACGACCTTCGTAAATCATGCCCCTGCGGTCACACATGATAACATCACGCACACCCATACTGAGCAGCAGCTTGATAATAGCAATGCCTGCAGCCCCGGCGCCATTGGTTACCACCCGAATGTCTTCAAGCTTCTTATTGACGATCTTTAAAGCATTGATCATCCCGGCCATGACTACAATGGCGGTACCATGTTGATCGTCATGAAATATCGGAATCTTAGTTTCCTTCTTCAGGCGTTTTTCAATTTCAAAGCATGCAGGCGCGGCAATGTCCTCTAAATTAACACCACCGAAAGTGGGCTCTAAAAGCTTGACCAGTTCTACGATTTTAGCGACATCCGTGGTGCCCACACAGATTGGAAAAGCATCCACACCTGCAAAAGCTTTAAACAATACTGCCTTGCCTTCCATTACCGGCATGGATGCCTCGGCACCAATATCGCCCAGTCCCAAAACGGCAGTACCATCACTAACTACAGCAACAAAATTACCCTTGTTGGTGTAATCATATACTTTATTCACATCAGCGTGTATCTCTTTACAGGGTGCTGCTACACCCGGAGTATAAGCAATGCTTAAATCGTGGCTGTCTTTGACCGGAACCTTGCTGGTTACCTCAATTTTACCCTGTTTTTCCTGATGCATCTTTATTGCTTCAGCGTTATAATCCATAATCCCACTCCTTACTTTTGGTATTTTTTGACCCCGTCCTGATAAAGGTCGCCGCCGTGGCAATCATTAATTACCACAGCCGGAAACTCTTCAACACGCAGTTTTCTGATAGCTTCCGGTCCTAACTCGGGATAAGCCACCACTTCAGCTTCCTTAATAGATTTGGCTATCAAAGCTGCGGCACCGCCAACAGCCGCCAAATAACAGCCCTTATATTGCGCCATAGCATCTTTGACCGTTTGAGAACGAGAGCCTTTACCAATCATTGCTTTTAAACCCATTTCTAACAGTTTTGGTGCATATGGATCCATACGATAGCTTGTGGTAGGCCCCGCAGAGCCGATAACCTGCCCGGGCTTTGCCGGGGTCGGCCCGACATAATAAATTATCTGCCCCTGCAACTCGATGGGTAATTCTTTCCCTTCCGCCAACAAATCTACCAACCTTTTATGTGCCGCGTCCCTTGCTGTATAAATAGTCCCGGAAATAAGCACCTGGTCGCCAATTTCCAACTCCTCGACATCCTTATCCGTTAGCGGCGAAGTCAAATATTTTTTAGCCATTAATGCACCTCCTAAAGAACTACAGACTTATGCCTAGTGGCATGACAGTTTATATTGACGGCTACCGGCAAACTGGCAATGTGGCAGGGATGCGTCTTAATATGAACTGCTAATGCGGTTACCCTGCCCCCCATCCCCTGAGGCCCGATGCCAAGATTATTAATCTTTTCCAACAATTCTTTTTCCATCTTTGCTATATCCTCGTCCTTGTTTAATTCACCGATAGGACGAATCAAAGCCTCCTTGGCCAGCATAGCACTTTTTTCAAAATTACCACCAATGCCAACACCCACCACAATGGGGGGACAGGGATTAGGACCGGCCTTTCGTACCGTGTCGATGATAAAATCTTTAACTCCTTCTTCACCGGCTGCGGGTGCCATCATGTTTATGGCACTCATATTTTCACTGCCGCCTCCTTTAGGTGCTACGAGAATTTTTAATTTGTCACCAGCTACCAAGTTAGTATGAATAATGGCCGGCGTATTATCCCCGGTGTTATTGCGTTTAAAAGGATTTTCGACCATTGATTTCCGTAGGTATCCGGTTTGATATCCTTCCCGTACGCCCTCTTCAACAGCATCGTAGAGCAGGCCGCCTTCCACATATACGTCCTGGCCCAGTTCCAGAAAAACTACTGCAACACCGGTATCCTGGCACATGGGAACTTCTTCGTTGCAAGCAATATCGGCATTTTCAATTAGTTGTTCCAATACACCTTTACCGGTTGGGGATTCTTCTTGTTTCAAACCAGTTTCGAAAGCGTTAATGACATCTTCACCAAGATAGTAATTGGCATCACGGCACAATTTAGCAACAGCGTTGACAACATCAATGTAATTAATTTTACGCACATCCATCCTCCTTTTACTTATACTCTAGCACACAGTATACAAGACCAGAGAAAAAAATAATTTACCACACCATATCCAGGGACTACCCACCAATTCCTAGATATACTATTAAGTGCAAGTAATGTACCAAAATATTGGTAGAAACCTTGCACTTATTATGTCCAAAAAAAATCGGGGAAAAAGGTTATTTTCTTATATATTCCCTCTTCCCCAAAACATTCCTGCCTCAATATTTAATTTTTAGAACAATTCTATAAGTTATAATTTCTAAAATTTGTTTCTATAAGTTAGAATTTTATTGTAGAATAGAGATTAATACACCTGCTGCAACTGCCGAACCAATAACCCCTGCGACATTAGGTCCCATGGCATGCATCAATAAAAAGCTTTTAGGATTGGCTTCCCTGCCTAGTTTTTGCGATAAACGTGCCGCTTCTGGAACTGCGGACACACCAGCCGCGCCAATAATGGGGTTAACCCTACCGCCAGTCATTTTATACATAACCTTACCAAAGATCAACCCGCTTGCCGTACCGATGACAAATGCCGCTAAACCTAAAGCCAAAATCCCAATAAATTCTAAGGTAAAGAACCTCTCAGCTGTAGCACTGGCACCCACCGTAACCATCAGAAAAATTGTCACGATGTTCATAAGTTCGTTGGCGGCGGTTTTTGACAGCCGATCAGTCAGACCGGTTTCCTTCAGCAGATTACCCAACATCAACATACCAACTAGAGGCATGGCATTAGGTACCAATAAGCCAACAAGAACTACCACAATTATCGGGAAGATCATTTTCTGAGCTTTAGAAACCGGACGCAGCTGATGCATCATTATCGCCCGTTCCTCTTTGCTGGTCATCGCTTTAATAACCGGGGGCTGAATCATGGGTACCAAAGCAATATATGAATACGCCGCCACAGCAATTGGGGCTGCTATCTCCGGTGCCAGCAGCGCGCTGGTATAGATGGCGGTCGGGCCGTCAGCTCCACCAATAATTCCAATGGCACCCGCTTGAGCCGGTGTAAAACCTAGCAAAATAGCACCAAGAAAACTGGTGAAAATACCAAACTGAGCCGCAGCACCCAGCAGCAGGGTTACCGGATTAGCTATCAAGGGTGCAAAGTCGGTCATTGCGCCTATGCCGAGAAATATCAGCGGTGGATAAATTCCTAACCAAGTCCCCAAACCCAGGTAATGCAGCAGTCCACCAAATAATGCAGCGGAAGGTTCCCGCAGCAAGCCGGTGTTGGGAATATTAGATAAGAGAATACCAAATGAAATGGGTACCAATAACAATGGCTCGAAATGCTTTGAAATTGACAGATACAGAAGCAGCATTGCTATTAGGATCATACCTATTTGGCCAATTTCTATGTTGTAAAATCCTGTCCAGTTAACAATAAAATTACTTAGCTTTTCCAGGAGCAAGCATGACTCCCTCCTTTCCTAATGGACCAATTTATCAACCGATAACTACTAACGTATCGCCTGAACCAACGGTAGCACCTTTTTCTGCAAGAATTTCTTTGACTTCACCGCTTGTACTGGCGGTAACCTCGTTTTCCATCTTCATCGCTTCAAGAATAATCAGCACATCACCTTCGTTAACCTGCTGCCCGACGCTTACCTTGATATCCAGCACAGTACCCGGCAGTGGTGCGGCAACTTGCTCACCAGCTGCCGTTGGTGCCGCAGGCTTAGGTGCTGCCGGTTTTGGCGCCGGTGCCGCTTTTGCCGGTGCAGCAGCGGGCTTAGGAGCGCTGACCGGGGCTTTAGCTGTTTGCCTAACAGTCTGAGAAGTACCACCCATTTCCTCTACTTCTACTTCATATAATTCACCGTTAACGGTAACGCGAAACTTTTTCACACTCATTACCTCCCTTTTCTTTCAAAATACCGCTGTCTGGTATTAATAATTTCATTACGTCCGGCCTGAGACCAGGCCACACCGCTTCCCACTGTGGTACCGACACGCCTGACACCGGTAACCTGTACATCTGGGGAATCCTCCCCCAGTATGGCGGCCAGCGCTGCAGTGATGGCTGCCACCACCGACCCGGGGATAGCTTCAATAGCGGGCTCTGCCGGTAGTCGCGCTGCAGTACTAGGTACCACAGGCTGTTCTTGTTTTACAGGTTTGCTCACCTGTACCTCCTGCTGAGGGGCTGATTCTTCCTTACTGAATCTGTCCCACACTTTATTCATGGTGGCCAAAATTAGACTCAAAAGAATTAATACCAGAAAGGTTATCCCCATACCCATAATGGTTACTGTAATGGCAAAATTTATACTTTCCAAAATATCAACTCCCTTTTAAACGGGTACGTTACCATGTTTCTTACCCGGCCTGCTTTCCCGTTTAGTAACCAAAGTTTCCAATGCTTTAATAAGATTAGGCCGCGTCTCTTTTGGTTCCAACACGACATCTACAAGGCCCCGAGATGCTGCAACATAAGGATTGGCAAACCGCTCCCGATATTCGTCTATCTTTTCCTGACGTACTTCAGGCGGGTTTTCTGCATCGGCTATTTCTTTTCGGAAAATAATATTTGCAGCCCCTTCAGGTCCCATTACTGCTATTTCCGCTGTGGGCCAAGCAAATACCTGATCGGCTCCTAATGAGCGTGAGCACATTGCCAGATAAGCTCCGCCATACGCTTTACGTAAAATCAGCGTAATTTTGGGGACCGTAGCTTCTGAATAAGCATATAACAGCTTAGCGCCGTGACGAATGATACCACCAAATTCCTGTTGAGTTCCTGGCAAATATCCGGGTGTATCTACCATTGTTAAAATAGGAATATTAAATGAGTCACAGAAACGAATAAACCTTGAAGCTTTGTCCGAAGCATTTATGTCCAAACAACCTGCCAGCATTCTCGCCTGATTAGCAATAATGCCGACAGAACGACCATTCAACCTGGCAAACCCAACTACCATATTGGTAGCGTACATTTCTTGAACTTCGAAAAAGTCTCCATTATCTACTATATTGCTAATTACCTGCCTGACATCGTAGGGCTTGTTGGGATCAGAAGGTACTATCTCATTTAATACCTCTTCAAGGCGACCGATTTCATCATTGTTTTCTAAAATTGGAGCTTCTTCCAGGTTATTACCCGGTATAAAGCTCAGCAGTCTTTTAATCTGCTCAATGCATTCGTCCTCGGTTGGTGCCCGAAAATGAGCAACGCCGCTGGTCTGATTATGCGTTTTGGAACCTCCCAAATCTTCCGATGATACTTCTTCACCGGTTACAGTCTTAATCACTTGAGGTCCGGTAATAAACATTTGGCTCGTATTATCCACCATAAAAATATAATCAGTCAGTGCTGGTGAATAAACTGCACCGCCGGCACAGGGCCCCATTATCACAGATATTTGAGGAATAACACCTGAAGCTAATGTATTACGCTTGAAAATTTCCCCATAACCATTAAGAGCATCTACACCTTCTTGAATTCTTGCTCCACCGGAATCATTAAGCCCAATTACCGGAGCACCCATTTTTACTGCTAAGTCCAACACTTTACAAATCTTGGCCGCATGCATTTCGCCTAAAGTTCCACCAATTACAGTGAAATCTTGAGCATAAACATAGACTAAACGACCGTTTACGGTACCATAACCGGTAACTACACCTTCTCCTGGTGCCTCCACATTCTCCATCCCCAGTTGGTTGCACCTATGGGTAACAAACTGGTCAATTTCTACAAAGCTTCCTTCATCCAAAAGATGATTTAATCGTTCCCTGGCAGTCATTTTACCCTTCTCATGCTGTTTGGCAATACGTTTTTCACCGCCGCCGGCCAATACTTTGTCTTGCTGCTCCTTCAAATCCTTTAATTTTTCATCAAAAGACATGTAAGCTCACCTCCTAATCTTCACGTTCGCAAATTTCTACCAAAGTACCAAAAGATGCCTTAGGGTGAATAAAGGCAATCTTAGCGCCCCCGGCACCTTTACGTGGTTTTTCATCAATAAGTCGAACACCTTTTTCTTTTAAGTCTGCCAGAGCTACTTCTATATTATCCACGCGAAAAGCAATATGTTGAATCGCCTCACCCTTAACAGCAATATATTTGGCAATAGGTCCATCAGGGTCTGTAGATTCAAGGAGCTCCACCTCGCTGTCCCCTGTGGGCATGAAAGCCACTTTTACCTTCTGATCGGCCACTTCTTCAATTTCGGCTACCTTCATTCCTAATACATCTTGGTAAAAGGCCTTTGCTTCCTCAATGCTCTTCACCGCAACACCCACATGATCAATTTTTTTTATCAAACTGTCTCCCTCCTTCACCACTTGATAAAAAGCATCCTTGGGCTACAACGTTCTCACTTTTCCTAAAATTCAACATGCTCCATGATAAACTTTACTATTTCTTTTGTTGATGCCCCAGGAGTAAAAATCTCTGCAATACCCGCTTCTTTAAGGTACGGAATATCATCTTCCGGTATAACACCCCCGCCAACAACTAGAATATCATTGGCACCTTTTTCCCGCAGCAGTTCTACTACCGGTGGAAATAAGTGCATATGGGCACCAGAAAGGCTGCTGATACCCACGACCTGAACATCCTCCTGAATAGCGGCTTCAGCAATCTTTTCGGGAGTCTGCCGCAAGCCGGTATAAATTATTTCCATGCCCGCATCCCTAAGAGTCTGGGCTATTACCTTGGCGCCTCGGTCATGCCCATCCAGGCCGGCTTTGGCAATAAGCACACGAATTGGTTTATCCACACTAATCCCTCCCTAAATTACTACCTGCTGCTGGTATTCGCCAAATACTTCCCGCAGTACGCCGCATATCTCACCTAGGGTGGCATATGCCTTAACCGCAGCAATAATATACGGCATTAGGTTATTATCTGATTGAGCAGCGTTGCGTAGAGCTTTCAAGGTCTCAGCAACTTCCTGCTGGCTACGTTCCTGCCTTACCTGTTCGATTTTATCGCACTGTCTCTGGGCCACTGCCGGGTCTACCTTGAGCAGGTCGGTGGGGGTATCTTTTCTCATCTTAAACTTATTTACCCCAACTACAACTTTGTCGTTGCTTTCTATCTCTTGCATGTATTTATAAGCACTTTCTTGGATTTCCTTTTGCATATATCCTTTTTCTATCGCTTTAGCTGCTCCACCCAATTTATCGATCTTCTCAATATAATCCAAGACCATATCTTCGATATCATTGGTCAGTTTTTCTACGAAAAATGAACCGCCCAAGGGATCAGCCGTCTCGGTGACACCTATTTCATGGGCGATAACCTGTTGGGTTCTTAAAGCTATTAATACCGCATCTTCACTTGGTAAAGCCAATGCCTCATCCTTAGAGTTGGTGTGCAGAGATTGGGTACCTCCTAATACCGCACTGAGCGCTTGAAAAGCAACCCGCATGATATTGACATCCGGCTGCTGAGCAGTTAATGTCACACCGGCAGTTTGGGTATGGAAGCGCAGCATCAGAGATTTTTTGTTTTGAGCACCAAAACGCTCTTTCATAATTTTGGCCCAAACCCTCCGAGCTGCCCGAAACTTGGCTATTTCCTCGAAGAAATTGAGATGAGCATTAAAAAAGAACGATAAACGCGGTGCAAATTCATCCACATCTAACCCGGCATCAATAGCGGCTTGTACATAAGCAATACCGTCGGCTAAAGTAAAGGCTATTTCCTGAGCAGCTGTTGCACCGGCCTCACGAATATGGTAACCACTGATACTAATGGTATTCCAGTTGGGAACATCCTTAGCGCAGTACTCAAAAATATCAGTAATTAATCTCATTGATGGCTCAGGGGGAAAAATGTATGTACCGCGAGCCACATATTCCTTAAGAATATCATTCTGAATGGTGCCTGATAGTTGTTCCGGCGTAACCCCTTGTTTTTCAGCCACGGCAATATACATGGCCAAAATAACTGCTGCCGGTGAATTGATGGTCATAGAGGTGCTCACCTTTTCCAAGGGAATACCATCATAAAGAATTTCCATGTCCTTTAGGGAGTCAATAGCTACTCCTACTTTACCCACTTCACCTCGAGCCAAAGAATGGTCGGAGTCATAGCCAATTTGAGTTGGCAGGTCAAAGGCAACGCTTAAGCCGGTCTGCCCTTGTTCAAGAAGATACTTAAAACGCTGATTGGTCTCCTCGGCAGTACCAAATCCGGCGTATTGGCGCATGGTCCAGAACCGACCTCTATACATGGTAGGTTGGACCCCGCGAGTATAAGGGTAATGACCGGGCATACCCAGGTCTCTTTGATAATCAGCATCTTCCAAAAGGTCCGGCGAATACAATCGTTCAATGGGAATGCCTGAGTCAGTCTCAAAGTTTTCCTTTCGTTCGGGAAAACGGCTGACAGTCTTTTGCACAGTGGTCTCATCCCACTGTTCCTTAGCTTGTTTCACTTTATCTAAACCTTTCTTATCATACATGTTTTCCACCTCCGATGTACAGTATCAGATGAAAAGTATACAATGTTCTTAATACTCTCCATCCAATGGTTATAGCACCTAATGACTTTACTTACCAGTAAATTAAAGTATTTCCGATAATATTTGTGGAACTTGAAATGGCAGTTCGGCGACTTTAACACCGGCAGCAGACAGGGCTTTAACCTTTCCTTCAAAAGTACCTCTGCCTCTTTCAATGATAGCCCCTGCATGACCCATGCGTTTCCCCGCAGGAGCACTTTTACCGGCCAAGTAGGCAACTACGGGCTTAGAAATATTACCTTTAATGTATTCAGCTGCGTTCTCTTCCGCACTACCGCCGATTTCACCAACCATCACCACTGCCTTGGTTTCGGTATCTTGTTCGAACTTTTTCAATACATCAATAAAGTTCAGCCCTACCACCCGGTCGCCCCCCAGGCCAACCACCGTACTGGTGCCCATTTTAGCGGCGGTCAAGTTTCCGACTATTTCGTAACTGAGGGTCCCACTGCGGGCGACAACGCCTACATTACCGGGAATAAAGAATTGGTTGGGCATAATGCCTATTTTGCATTTACCTGAAGATACGAGACCGAATGTATTGGGACCGACTACAGTTGCGTCCATTTCTTTCGCGAATGCCATGATTTCCATGGCATCATGTACGGGAATATGTTCGGTAATACATACCACCACTTTTATACCGGCATCCAGTGCCTCTAAGGCGGCATCCTTGGCAAAAGGAGCAGGAATAAAAAGAATAGATGCGTCAATTTGGTGATTGGTCACCGCACTGCGAACAGTATTGTACACGGGCTTTCCTTCTACTGTTTGACCGCCTTTACCCGGCGATACCCCTGCCACTAGGTCTGTACCGTACGCTAACATCTGTTGGGAATGAAATGTACCTTGATTGCCTGTCATTCCCTGTACAAGGACTTTGGTATTGTCATCAATATAAATCGCCACTCTGATCCCTCCTTATTGGGTTGCTAGCTGAACTGCCGCTTTTGCAGCCTCATCCATTGTTCCAAATGCTTCAATGCCATTATCTTTTAATATCTGCACCCCTTTGTCCTCGTTGGTACCAACTAGCCTGATAACCACCGGGACTGGTATTTTCCGCTGCTTCTTCACTGTAATGAATGCGGTGGCCACATCATCACAGCGAGTTATGCCGCCGAAAATATTGATAAGTATAGCTTTGGGGTTGGTAGATAGTAATATCTCCAATGCTTTCGCTGTGGCCTCAACGCCCGCTCCACCACCAGCATCTAAGAAGTTTGCTGGTGCGCCGCCATAATGTTGGATGATATCCAAAGTTGCCATGGTGATTCCAGCCCCGTTAGCCATGATGGCGATGTTACCGTCAAGCTCTACATAGGATAAACCTAAAGCGTAGGCCTTTTTCTCCGCATCGGTGCGTTCTTCGACCTTTGGCAGGTCTTTATGGCGATAAAGAGCATCATCATCAATGGTCACCTTGGCATCTGCCGCTATCAGCTTATCTGCTGCCAGCACCAATGGGTTGATTTCCATTAATTCTGCATCCAATTCCTTAAATGCTTGATAGAGGTTAGCCAAAATCTTGGCAAATTGTTTTGCCTGGTTACCGCTGAACCCCAGTCTGTCAGCTATATCTTTTCCCAGATATGGCTGCACACCAAGATTGGTGTTGATTGGATGACGAACCATTTTTTCTTCCGGCACATCCTCAATATCCATTCCACCTTCAACGGAAGCCAAGATAATGGGTTTTTTTAAAGTGCCGTCAAGAGTAATAGCCAAGTAGAATTCCTTCTCAATGGGAAGTTTTTCCTCTACGAGGACCTTCTCTACCTTTAATCCTTTCAGCTCCATTCCCAGCAGTTCATCTGCAGCTTGCCGGGCATGTTCCTTACCGGACACAAATTTGATGCCTCCGGCTTTACCCCTTTTCCCGGATAAAATTTGTGATTTAACAACCGCCTCTTCCAAGTTCTCAGCTTGCTTTGCTGCTTCCTCCGGGGTGCCAGCCACGCCCCCTTTAGGAACAGGAATATTATATTTGTCAAACAATTCTTTTCCCATATATTCGAACAATTTCAAGTATATCCCTCCTTAGATTTAGTAACCAAAACCCACTATTGCCTAATTGTCTAATTTACGCCCCCTTTCCCCAATTTTGAATTTAAAAATGTTTCTAATAATTAAAACCTGACGAAAGCACAAAAAAACAACATATATTAGCCCAGATTTGCTCGATATTTTTTTAGTTTATTATATAGCGTAGCCAAAGAAATATTTAGCGCTTGGGCAGCTTTCTTTTTTCCTTCCAGCGTTTCACCGTAGCGTGCCATTGCGGCTCTTAACATTATCTGTTCCATTTTATCTAAGGGCATCACCTCGGCAAACTTATTGCTGCTTAACGAGTCAAACTGACCAATATATTGAGATAGTTGATGGTGAGTCAGTACATTCTCCTCCACCACTACCATGGCACGTTCCAAGACATTTTCCAGTTCCCGAACATTGCCCGGCCAGTCATAACTTACCAAAAGCTGAAGTGCTTCAGGAGACACGCCTTTAACTTTCTTTCCCAACTTACGATTAAACTTAATAATCAAATACTCGGTTAATACCGGTATGTCATCCTTACGCTCCCGAAGCGGCGGGACGGACAATTCCACAACATTCAATCGATAGTAAAGGTCCTCCCGAAAAGTGCCTTTCCTGACCATGGATTTTAACTTCCGATTAGTAGCAGCAATAAAACGCACATTGACTTTGATTGTTTGGGTCCCACCTACCCTTTCAAATTCCCTATCTTGAATGACACGCAATAGTTTTGCCTGTAAAAATAGGTTCATATCACCTATTTCATCTAGGAACAAAGTACCGCCATTTGCCAGTTCCACTTTGCCCAGTTTGGTGCGAACCGCCCCAGTAAAAGCGCCTTTCTCGTGGCCAAAGAATTCACTTTCCAAGAGACTTTCCGGGATAGCGGCACAGTTCACTTTGATAAAGGGCTTATCCCGCCTCTGGCTGGCTTGGTGTACAGCATGAGCATAAAGCTCTTTCCCGGTACCGCTTTCACCGGTAATCAGTACTGTGGAATCACTTCGAGCGGATTTCTTAGCCATCTCCATCGTTGCTTTGAATGTTTTACTGCGACCGATAAGATCATCGAAATTATATTTGCTACCGGTAATCTGACCAATTCGTGCATATAAATTTTCGATGATAGTGTTTGACTTTTGCAGTTCTTCCATTAACTTTATAATATCCGTAATTGGCTGAAATACTACAACTGCGCCCTCAATCTTCCCATCAACTAAAATTGGCGCAGAATTAGAAATTACTTCGACTCCGGAACCGCCCACTTTAGTGCGATGCCCATGTACCGGTTTTTGCGAGACCAAGCTTTGAGCCAATGCACCGTGAGGAGAAACCTTGAAAATATTTTTATTAATACGCTGAGTTTCCAAAACACCTGTCACCCTGGTAAATGCAGGATTGACATACTTGATGATGCCTGTATTATCTGCGACTTCGATTGCTTCCTGAACTGAGTTGAGAATCGTTTCCAATTCTCCCTTTAACCTTTTAAACTCTAGCAATTCCTCCTTTTCCTCCAGCAACGAAACAAACAATTTAGCTGCTTGAGCTTCAATCACGGCCGTGCCTGGTGCTTTAAGCTGGTCTATTTGTTGTTGGACCTCACTGTTGTTTGTCGCTTCAAACAATACATCCATATTTTCCCAGGCTAATAATTTTTTCAAGTCAGTAGTGACAAAAATGCCTTCTTTTTTTGCCATGGCAATAGTAGGTGCATTGGGATTAGTATCACACACGCCTACAATCTTAACCTTTCTTACTTCTTTCAGCATTTTAAATATGGCGCTGCCGCCCTTCCCAGCACCAACAAGTCCCACGCGAAAAAGCTGCATAATCTATCCTCTCCCCGGAGTTAAAGAAATTTAGGTCTTTTTGTTCTTTGCGGTGATTAAGTTTATGCATGTATTTATTAGAACTTTCGTAATAATTAGAAGAATTCCTGCTTTCCACAGTGATATTTTTCTTGTATACATGTATACAAGGTCCATTAGCAAAAAAAGTTGCACCGAACCTATTTGTCCGGTACAACCTATATGGAGTGTATTAAAGCTCCCAGCTATCAAGGTATTTCTTTTGTTCTTCAGTAAGTTGATCAATTTCATATCCCAGGGCTTGCAGCCGAAGCTGCGCGACACCTTTATCAATCACTTCAGGCACCTTATGCACTCCGGCTTTTAATTGATCGCCACTTTCCAAAATATATTGAAGTGATTTTGCCTGCAGGGCAAAACTCATATCCATAATCTCAGCTGGATGACCGTCCCCCGCGGCCAAATTAACCAATCTTCCTTCTGCCAGCAAATTTAAAGCCCTGCCATCACTAAACCTATACTGCTGTACATTAGGCCGCACCACCACCATCTCTTGGGACATTTCTTCTAAGGCAACTTTATCAATCTCTACGTCAAAATGCCCGGCATTTGCTAAAATGGCCTGGTCCTTCATAACCTGGAAATGTGCCCGATGAATTACAGATTTGTTTCCTGTAACGGTAACAAAATAATCACCCAACGGCGATGCTTCAATTAGCGGCATAACTTGAAATCCATCCATCAACGCTTCGTTTGCCTTAATTGGATCAATTTCACAGACTAATACCCTAGCACCCATCCCCTTGGCACGCATGGCCACACCCTTGCCACACCATCCATAGCCTATTATTACCACGTTTTTCCCTGCGACCACTAGGTTTGTAGTGCGATTAATCCCATCCCATACGGACTGTCCGGTGCCGTAGCGATTGTCAAACAAATACTTTGATAGGGCATCATTCACCGCCATCATCGGGAATGATAACGTTCCTTCTTTTTCCATGGCCTTAAGCCTTAAAATCCCTGTAGTGGTTTCTTCACTGCCCCCGACTACACCAGGCAGAACATCGCGCCGCTTACCATGGAGTAAGGATACCAGGTCACCACCGTCATCAACTATCAAGTCCGGCTCAAAGTCCAGCGCTTTGTTAAGATGCAGACGATATTCATCTCCGGTCGCTCCATACCAGGCATACGCAGTGATACCCTGCTTGACCAAAGCGGCCACCACATCATCCTGGGTGGATAGCGGATTTGAAGCAACTACCGCTACTTTAGCACCACCTCGTTGCAAAGTCATCGCCAAATAGCCCGTTTTTGCCTCTAAATGTAAACAAATAACTACTTTCTTTCCCGCAAAGGGTTTTATTTGCTCCAATTCATCGCCCATATTGGAAAGAACCGGCATGTGACTGGCAGCCCAAGAAATCTTTTTCAATCCCTGCGGAGCTAAGTTAATATCCTTAATCATAAATTCAGCCAATTTTGTACCCTCCTTCATGCTTAACCCAAACTGTGTGTAGCAAATTTTAGAGCAATCTGATTTACCTGTTGTTCGCTTAATTGGTCATTCAGATGATCATCATTAATAAAGTCTAAAAGTTTATCCTTCTTTATTACCGTTAACCGAGGGTCTTCTCCTTCAATGATGCTTTTAGGATGCGCCATTACCACCGCAGATATCAAAGGTATTTTCCAACCGGTGAAGTTTTCCCGAAAGAACTCTCTTAGCACCCTTTCGTGGCGTTGGACTTGATGATGGGGACTTTCCATGCCTTCACGCAGAACACTGTTGTGTACCGCCTTAATGGTAGACCAATCGCCATTGGGTGAAATTACCACCATACCGTTGATTGTCTTCGTTTCAAGGTGAAAGACACCCTTAGGTCCAATCACCAGATGGTCCATTTGTTGAGCTTGATACTTCTTACTGGGTAACTGAATGTTATTGATCACCACGAAAGACTTGGGCAGCCAACTAAGGTGATGCGCCACCGCTTGTTCGCCTCGCATACCAGCTTCCAGCATATTCTTTTTCCGGCGCAAGGATTTGATGTTATGTACTAGCTGGCGACGTATTTCATCTTTGTTGGGCTGATATAGTACCAAGTAGGCGCAGGTGATGAGTAAGGAGAAAAACAAAGCACCGGTAATTCCTGAAGTGAAATCTAATAGTCCGTTGGATATTATCACTAGAATAATGAAAACAATAGTGGTCGGAATGGCCACCACGATATAGACAAAGGGAAAGTTTTTCTGATTATCTAGTTTTTCAATTTCATGCTGATAGTAGGTTATCTTCTCTTCAATCTCGCCTACCTGTTCATTTAGATGCTGTGACATTAACCGGCTCCCCCTGCTGGACTAATAAATAAAATTAAGCATTGTAAGGAGGGTAACCCCCTATTAATACCCATTTTTATCAACGACACATAATTCATTAATTTAAATCAAACTATCGCTCAGCTTCGGCCAATGATTTTAACTTAGATACCGTCAAACCGGCTAAAAAAGCAAAATCTTCAGTTGGTAAGTAACCCGACGCGGAACGGTTAAAAAGAATATTAGCGGAAGCGTCAAACTCTTCATCCCCTTCCCAAAGAACCACGGTCACCGGCACCCGCGGTAAAGCAGCAAATGTAAAACTCACATCACCTAAAGTCTCAGGTTTGCCGCCAAGGTTTGTTGCGGCACCACGAAATTCTTCAGGGCTGCTGCCAAATAACTGTAAAAACGGACGGATAGACCGATTAGTAAAGGGAGTATTATAAATTTCTCCGCCGGGCAGCTCTTTAAAGGAGATATAATCCTTTTCTATTGGGTTTCCCGACGCCGCAACCAAGTAATGCAAAATGAGAATTCTCTCAATCAAAGGAAGTTCAGTATTAATAAATTTGCCGTCAGGATAAGAAATATCTATGCCGCTGTTAAAGTATTTTAAACGAAACAGCCCTTGCTCCGCTAAAAATTCAACCCCGGCCCTGTCCGAAACATCTTTGGGACTGGCCTTTCTAAGTTGGGTAAGCGCTTCTGTTAAAGTAACATCCAAATTTGATCCAGTCATTGATATTACCCTCCAGTATTTTCTAAAATTACATAACCATTTAAAAGTATATCATAAATGAAAAAAAATTTCCTTGATAGGAAATTAGCTAGGTAAAGAGAATCCAAAAGGGCCCAAAAGGGCCCTTTTGGATTCTCTCTCACCCTCCGGGTATAAGTGCGAAGCCAGCAAAACTGGCGAGTCTTCTTTAAGAAACGCAAAGCGTATTGGTGACGTACGCCAGCAGTCCCAAGTTCGCGAAAAAGAATGGTTGTGATCGGAAACACTTACAATTCAGCGCAGAAAATTCGCCAATCAACTGCGGTGGACTGTTTGGATACCCTCTTTAAGATAACGGTTTTTGACTAAGTACCTTCACCCATAGGTTCATATCTTCAAATTTACCACATATGTGACAGTTTTTAATAAACTGACCTTTAAAATCATATCCTAGTTTGCGAAACACCATATTCATCCCTGTTGAGCGGGCCCTTGCCAAGCTGTAAATTACCTGTAGTCCCTTTTTCTGCATATCTTCGCCTAACCTGTCCAATATGAAGCGCATTAATCCCCTGCCCCTGTAATCGGGAGAGGTGGCGCAATCAGTCATCTCTGCATTGTTATAATTGAAATTCCTTTCCGCAGAAGCACTGCTGATTATCTTGCCCTCATCCAACACTAGTAAAAATTCTACATGGTTATCCATTATCTGCTTTACATATTCCGGATCATTCAATGGTGTAGGGTAAGTTTTAAAAGTACCGTCGTAAAACTCAGCTAATTCCGGTGCGTACTCTTCGCTGCCCGTTACCACATCCCACTGAGACGTATATTTATCTTCGCTATCGTTAAAGTTAGGGGCTTCCGCCAATACCTTATCTAGAATTGACTTTTCCTCTTCCACAAAGGGGCTACGCCTTCGTTCTTCGGAAAGAAAATATGAGAGGCAGTGTGCAGTCTCTCCATTAAAATACCCGGGGATTTCTCCTTCCTTAATAAACCCTCTTGCACTAAATTCCTGCCAATTTGCGGAAACGTTAAACAAAATTTTACTAACCTGATTTTTTCTTCCTAGGGCCATCAGTCGCTGAGACACGGCATCAGCATCACCGTCATAATCCAATACCTTTAATCTTTCATTGGGAAAATCCAAATACACATTGAGACTGCAGCGGTCATCTTCGGCGGTCCATGAAAACCCATAAGCGTCGCCAAAGAAAGACACTTGTTCCTTATCGTTTATAAATACCGTTTGATTATTCATTATCTCACCCTTTATAATTTTAACAGTAAGTTTTGCGTCTTTTTTCCCTCAAGTTACCCTTAGGTGTCAGGCTAAGTCTCTTCTCCGCAAAAAGCTTTGCCAGACCAACCGGGTCCTTATGAGACAGCCATTTACATGTCTCACAGTCTTCACAGGCACCACCATTATCACCTTCCCCCGGTTGTCCATAAGCGCAAATCACACCTTCATAATTCCTTAGAATTACTTTATCATCGGACTGAGAAATCATGTACTGAGGGCTAACGGGAATTTTACCGCCACCGCCGGGAGCATCTACTACAAAGGTTGGTACTGCCAAACCAGATGTATGTCCCCGGAGCATTTCCATAATTTCAATGCCTTTGGATACCGAGGTACGGAAGTGCTCAATGCCCGGTGACAGGTCGCATTGGTAGAGATAGTACGGTTTCACTCTGTTAAGAAGCAACTGATGATTTAAGTCCTTAATAATATATGGGCAGTCATTGATACCTTTCAAAAGTACCGTTTGGTTACCCAGCGGCACCCCGGCATCTGCCAGTTTGGCACATGCCTCCCTCGCCTCGGGAGTAATCTCATGGGGATGGTTAAAGTGCGTATTAATATAAATTGGGTGGTACTTTTTTATCACCCGGCAGAGCTCGTCGGTAATCCGCATAGGCATAACCACGGGGGTACGGGTTCCCAATCTGATAATTTCTACATGCTCAATCTGCCTCAGTCGGCTTAGCAGGTAATCTAACCGTTCGTCAGAAATCAGCAAACTATCACCGCCTGAAAGCAGTACATCGCGAATAACCGGGGTTCTTTTGATATAATCCAATGCCGTTTCCAATTGTTCTTCCGGCATCATTGTATCGGTGGTCCCGGCCAGACGCCGTCGCGTACAATGTCGGCAGTACATGGAGCACTGGTCAGTAACCAAAAAGAGTACCCTGTCAGGATATCGATGAGTAATCCCTGGAACAGGAGAGTCTACATCTTCATGGAGAGGGTCTTCCAAATCATAATCGGTTTCCTTAAGTTCCCAAGCTACAGGTACCGCTTGCTTCCTCACTGGACATTCCGGATCATCTCTTTCCATTAAACTGGCATAATACGGCGTAATAGCCATCCGAAGGGATTCCAATGCCTTGTTGATGTCGTTTTCCTCTTCTTTGGGAATATTAATAACCTTTTTCAAATCCTCCAAGTTGTCAATTCGGTTTCTTACCTGCCAGTGCCAATCCAGCCATTGCTGGTCAGGGACATCTTGCCAGATTTGTGCTTTCTTGAGTTCATGCATCATTCTCTCGCCTCCAAATATTCATGAAAAAAAGACTTAAAACCCTGGCACATTTTTAGTATTTCCTGTACCGTAATTTTAAGTCTTTCAGTTACTTACCAAAATTATTTTACCAATAAAAGCATCAATTTACAAAGCCGCTCTCTCATCCTAAGATGGCTCAGTAACCTATATCAGTGGATTAACAAGCTTAAGGTTTACCATACTTAGTATTATGTAAACTTAATACCTGAAACACTGCCATATTTTCACTTTGACTTTTACTTATCGGTGCGATATAATATTTCTTGCTGGCGCCCGTAGCTCAGTCGGATAGAGTGACGGATTCCGATTCCGGAGGTCGCAGGTTCGAATCCTGCCGGGCGCGCCAAGTTCTACATACTAGTATATAATAATGGCAAGGGTGCCCACCCTTGCCGTCTTAATTTTCTAGACTTCTCGCTTTCCAGTCTTCTCGCTATTTTCCAGTCTTCTCACTTTGAGTTACTAAATGATTTGTTTTATTCTTTGCTACCCTTTCTTTTTCCGGTCGCACTTAACCATACCCTGATAGCATTCTTGACAGAGAAAATCCTCACATTCAGGACAGAGACGCATGTCCGGCGGATGTGCATCCAAGCAGTCATAGCAGTAGCTGGTATCACAGTGCCGGCAAATCACACCGGATACATCTTTGGTTTTGCAGCGGTCACAAACCGGTATGCGCATATTTTACACTCCAAACCATTTGATATATCAATCTTATTCGTTCCTATTCGTTATTTTTACCATTATTTCCTGCATCAAGCATCAAGGTAAAAGAGGCAGGTTCTTCTAGCTATATGCCACGGGGACAGTTCCATCGTCTTCCCTCCGGCCCTTCGCTACGCTACGGGGACGCTCGAACCGTCCCCATGGCTCCGCTTATCCAAAAATATGCCGAGGACTCCCGGTTTTAGCATAGCTTCAGAGGGATGCTCACCCTACTAAATCCAGCGCATCCTGGGTTCTGCCTAAAATTTTCACCTGGTCACCTGTAGCAAGCATCGATGCGTTGGCTTCGTCAGTATCAATATGCATTTCCAAACGAAAATCGGGATGAACCCGCACTATTACACTGTGGAAGCAAAGTTCTCTTTCCCCTTCCACCAATACGCTTACCCGGTCACAGTCCTTATAACCTAGTTGTTTAGCTTCTTTTGGCGACATGTGAATATGACGCACAGCAATAATCACGCCTTCCGACAAACTGACTGTCCCTGCCGGACCCACCAACATGCAACCCGGGGTACCTGCCAAATCGCCCGACTCTTTTACCGGAGCCTTGATACCCAGCCTAAAGGAGTCTGTACGGGAAATTTCAACCTGAGTACTTTTCCTAATGGGGCCAAGCACTCTAACCCCTTCCACAATACCTTTCGGGCCAACCAGCGAGACGGTTTCCTGAGCGGCAAATTGTCCCGGTTGTCCCAGATCCTTCACTTCAGCTAAAGAGTAATCTTTACCAAACAACATCTCCAAATGTTTCGGGCTCAGATGAACATGGCGATTTGATACGCCAATAGATACTGTAGCTGTTCTCATTAGCTTCCCCCCCCAATTACCGTTCAACCATTCACCATCTATTTTCTACCATTCAAGGACAACTAGCTACCATTTGCCCTTATTATACTACCGTTGGCGACAGGCTTCAAGAGAAGGGAAATATGTTCTAAAATAGAAAATTTTCAGCTTTGACGCACAATTTGAATAGTGTGTCTATTCAAATTGTGCCCATTTAACTTCCGCCACCAGCATAGTAGGTGGGCGAATCTTCACTGACACAACATACTTTGTAAATCCGAAAGTACCCCGCCGATACTCTCCCTAAAGATTACTGCAGCAGACTCATCATAACTGGTGGGAGTATTGTTAACGATAATCAGTTGGCGTGCCAGCTGCGGCAGCGAGGCCACGGGGTAAACCTGTAGGCTGGTTCCAGCGACCAGCAAAAGGTCACAACCGGATAAAACCTTAGTCGCCCGAAAGAAATCATGAGACATCGGGTCCTCAAACAATACCACATCGGGGCGCAAAATGCCCGAACAGTGACATCTTGGCGGATTAATTCCATTGTCCAGTTGTTCGGTAACTTTTGAAAAGTCCACCCTATCGCCGCATTCCAGGCAATGGCCAGTGCGCATATGACCATGAACCTCTAACACGCTTTTGGAACCGGCTGCATAATGCAGTCCATCAATGTTTTGCGTAACTATGCCTAAGAGGAGACCCCCATCTTCCATTTCTTTAAGCGCACGATGCCCCCTGTTAGGCTGGGCATCAGCAAATGTCCGCCAGTGGGAAATGGTGTCTTGATAAAATTTTTTTGGATTATGACGCAGCGCACTGGCTGAAGCGGTTTTTAAGGGATTGACTTTTTCCCAAAGTCCTTTACCCGGGCTGCGGTAATCCGGAATACCGCTTTCCGTACTAATTCCTGCACCCGTCAACGCAAAGGCCCTACTGGCTTGTATCATCAAATCCGCAGTTTTTTTCAACCTCTCTTGATACTCCATGGCACCCTCCCCATTCTTTTGTTCTACATTCGCCAACAGCGGCTATTTCCCTCCCATATGCTTATCCTCATTCCCGCTTAATACATGTTTCTTAATCTTTGCAGCCAATCTAACAAGCCATTTTGTTTTTTACCCTGTCCCGGGTTTCTTTTTTGTTCTTTGTCACTACTAGAATTATTCCAGTTCCGGCTCGGGTCATGGGTATTATCAAATTGCTTCGGCTCCGTCCCTTTAATAAAACTCATGGTTTTAACCCTGGGGCAGTACTGAGTGGCTCGTAGACCTGAATCCAGACAAATATCAATCTTGACAATATTATTCGGCACGGAAAATGCTTTCACTGGTTGGTTTTCCATCGCTTTCGCCATAAATTTAGCCCAAATTGGGCCGGCCACCCGCCCACCTGGCAGCCAAATGGATCGACTCTGATCATCAAAGCCCACATAAACCGCTGTTGATAATTGCGGCGTAAAGCCGGCAAACCAAGCATCTCTATATTTGTCTGTTGTTCCTGTCTTACCTGCCGCGGGCCGGGTAAGATATTGTCGTAAATTAGACGCCGTCCCTCCTGGTTCGAGCACACTTTCCATCATATTTGTAACCAAATATGCCGTGCTTTTTGACAAGGCCACAGCTCTTTTAGGCTTATGTTCTAGTATTACATCATCTTCTTCGCCGACTACCTTCTTGATAAATATGGGGTCCGTTTTGATTCCCCCTGCCGCTAAAGTGGCATATCCCCGGGCTAATTCCAACGGCGTCAACCCAATTGAGCCTAAGGCCAATGAAAGGTATGGCTGTAACGGCGTGGTAATTCCCATATTTTTAGCTTCCTGTACCAAAGCTTCAGGACCCATTAGATAGTTTAACCTCACTGCCACCACATTGTCGGAATGCTGCAGCGCCTCCAGTAAAGTAAATTCCCGGTAGTGATACGGCTCATCTCCATAATCCTCAGGTTTATAGACCTCTCCGCTGGGCAGGGGATACTCCACCGGTTCACAACGAATTGTCGTCGCCTGAGTATATCCTCTGTCAATGGCAGCAGCATATAAAAACGGCTTCATAGAAGACCCCGGCTGCCTGCGTGCCTGGGTGGCCCTGTTAAATTGACTTTCCTCAAAGTTCCGCCCACCCACTAATGCCTTGACATAGCCGGTAGCTGGATCTATTGCTGCCAGCGCTGCCTGCAGTTGAGGGTCCTGCTCGGCAAGAACTTCCTTGACCGCCTGCTGCGCCGATTCCTGCATCCTCAGATCAAGAGTAGTATATACTTTCAGCCCGCCTCGGTAGATAGATTCTTCTGGTAATTTTTGCGATAATTGACCGATTACTTCCTGGACAAAGTACGGCGCTTTGTCTTCCACTTCCAATGATGCCAATTTTAAAGGTTTCTCTTTCGTCGCATCCGCCTGTTCAGCGGAAATAAAATTCAGTTCAACCATTTTATTGAGAACAAAATTGCGTCTTGTTTTAACTTTCTCCGGTCTTTTGAAAGGATCGTAATAACTTGGTGCTCGGGGCAGTGCCGCTAAGGTGGCCGCTTCCTCCAAAGTCAAGTCCTCTGCATTTTTGCCGAAATAACGGCGAGAAGCTACTTCTATGCCATATGCACCCCGCCCGAAATAAACCAAATTAAGATACATATTGAGAATTTCTGTTTTGGTATAAGTACGTTCTAATTCCACTGTCAGAAGTGCTTCTTTAACTTTTCTAGTGAAGGTACGCTCATGAGTCAAGTATAAGTTTTTAGCCAACTGCTGGGTAAGGGTGCTCCCTCCCTCTACCACATCCCAAGCCCTGACATTACGGTATATTGCCCGGGCAATACCATTTAAATCAAAACCATGATGCTGATAAAATCTTTCATCCTCCACAGCCACCAGTGCCTGGCGCATCAAAGCGGGTATTTTATCATCGCTAATAACGATTCGGTTTTCCTCAAACAATGTATCGATAACATTACCCGCGCTGTCTAAGATTACCGTTGTCTCCGGTATTTCCGGTTTCGGTAGAGGTCGTGCCAGTCCGCAGCCAACAATAGTAAGAGCAGTAAGCAGAAACAATAGTGACAGGTTTATTATATGCTTATATCCCAATTGCCTCACCGGTGCATTCCTCCCGTCTCTGACGGTCCTTTACTAAGCAAGTATTATTCCCGATGAAGCTATTCTTTACTCAAAAAGGATATAAAGGAAAAACCCGCGTTGTCAGGGGGCAGTATGGCCGGCAGAATGTAATGAAGCCTGGGACAAAATCCCAGGAAGTTGGGAAATCTCCTCTATTTCCGGTACGGGTAGGAGTGGCGTTTCATGCTCAAAATCCCATGTTGGCGCTTTTAGCAGCACCGCATTCAGCCCCGCACGCAGTGCCGGATTGATATCCGATTTGATACTATTACCCACAGACCACACCTTATCTAATGGGAATGCGTTAGATTGAGCCAGCTCAGTAAAGAGATAGGGATCCTTTTTTCCAACCACCAACACACTTTGAAAGTAGTGCTCCAGCCCACTTTCCTTTAGTTTTTCTATTTGGTGAGCTTTTTCACCTTTAGTAACCAATATCATGTGATAATCTTCCCTTAGCAATGTCAGAGTTTCCCGAGACCCCTCTTTCACTATCGGAGCTTGGCGAAAAACCCACCACCCGACTTGCTCAACTTCCTTTTCCATTGACTCACAAATACCTGCTCGTTTATTTTTGCTGCAATATCGGTAAACCTGCACCAGTGCTTTAGGAAAACATTCATTAACAAAGCCGTACTTGGTAACCATATCAATATCAAAACGGTTGACTACATCAAGCAGATTGGGCATATCCAGACCTTGAGAAACCATCAACTGCTTGAAGCGGACCTTTGCCTCATCAAATACCGCATTAGTGGCTACCAAAGTATCATCAAAATCAAAGATTATTGCACCATCAGCCAATGTTCTCTCCCCTCTCTTACCAACAGTTTACAGTACAAATTTCTACCGGGCAATAAATTGTTAACATTGAGCATAAATGAACCGCTGCCTAAATTTGCAAGCAGCGGTTACTCAAACGATTTCCTTAATGCGCCCTAGCGATAAAATTGCTTTTATTGTTTAGCTATTTCTTTAGCAGGCACTTACCGCATCCAGTACAATCTCCACCGTGAAGCAGCAAATGATTACAACGCGGACAACGTTGGTACTTATCAGCATCGACATCAGCCCCGCATTGAGGGCAGGTTACTATCTTACCCTTAGCCACCAAAATGACCTCCTTACCAACATTTACATCAGGACTTGAGATACCAATCCACCGACAAAGAAAGCGATCATCAAGATTGTCACCCAGATTATTACAGCTTCTTTACGTCCACGTTCTTTAAAGATAACCATGGCTGATGCAATACAAGGCACAAAAATTGTAATAGTTATTAATGAAACTACTGTTTGCAGCGGTGTCAAGTTTAAGCCATATAATCCAGCTGCTCCAAAATCACGACGGACAAAGCCCATAATAAATGCCGTCGATGTTTCTTTAGGCAGCTGCAGCCAACCAACCGTCAAAGGAGCCACCGCATCCTGTATTACAGCAAGCACACCGGTAATCTGCATGACACCAATGATCAATGCGCCAAGAGCAAAGAGCGGCGTCGCTTCTTTTAAAAACATGGTAGTCTTGGTAACAGTCTTCTTCACCACATTTTCCAAACGCGGTATGCGAAGAGGCGGCAGGTCAATTAATAAATCAGTAGACTCACCGGGAATAATCCGGTTGAGGACTGTTCCCACAACCACCAACACGATAAAGATTACCGCCACATAGAGAGCGATATAACTGGGCCCAAGACCGGCAAGCATACCAACAATCACTGCCAGCTGCGCCGAACATGGGATAGCGAGGGCCAAGAGAAAGATAGCAATACGTCTTTCCCTGTCTGAACCTAAAAGTCTGGTGGTGATTGTGGCCATGGTCACGCAGCCAAAGCCCAAAATCATGGGGATTACCGCACGGCCATTAAGGCCAATCCCGGTGAGCAGCCGGTCCACCAAAGCAGCGAGGCGCGGTAGATAACCCGAATCTTCCATAGCGGAAAGCGCGAAATAAAATCCCACCACCAAAGGCAGCAACAATCCAAGAATATAAGTTGCGGTCATAGTCAGGACACCAAATTCGCCAATAAGCAGCTTGGCAATAATACCTTCCTGCCCGATTAATGGCACCAACAAATTCCTTATAAACGGTTCATACATACCCTGCATAATGGTTTCTTCGGTGATACCTACTACTGTCTGAGCGATAAACACACCGATTATTTCATACATCGCCCATAATACAGCTGCCAAAATAGGTATACCTGTCCACGGGTAGATCATCCACCGACCTAAGCGGGTGGAAAATGAAGCACCTTGATTGGTATCACGAACAACATGTCCGACAATATCGTTGACTCGATGCCGGCGCTGTACATAAATGCTATCCTGCATCGTGCCCGGCTCTAAACCGTGTCGCTGGGCGACATGAGCATCACCCTCCAATATCAGCAGTGCATCCCCCTGATTACCTACCCTATCCACCAATTTAGTTAATTTCCTTTTTAGGTGATGATCAATTAAGCCCGGCCGGGCACTGCCAATTGACTGACGCAGTTGATCAAAACCCTCTTTTCGCACGGCTACCGTAGGAATAACCAGTACACCTAACAGGTCACTGAGTAAATCGACATCTATCTTGATACCATTCTTTTCAGCTTCATCCACCATGTTCAATGCCACTATCATGGGAATACCGGTATCGATAATTTGCTGGGTCAAAAATAGGTCGCGCTCCAAATGCACGGCATCCACAACATTAATCACCATATCGGCGCCTAAAATCACATCCCGGGCCACCACTTCCTCATCATTAAAAGAAGAAATGCCATAAACACCAGGCGTGTCTATGATTACATCTTTGTTAAACATCCCATGGGAGATATCCAATGTGGTACCGGGGAAATTAGATACATCCACATATAACCCGGTTATAGCATTGAAAATAACTGACTTACCCACATTTGGGTTTCCAGCCAGCACAATCTTTCTTGCATCTTTAGGTAGATTTAAGTGATCTGCCAGATCGTGACAATGCATGGTCTTTCACCTCCTGCGCTACCGGTTCCACAGTGATTTTCTTTGCCAGGGCCCGCCCAACGGCGATTTCCTGTCGATTTTTATTTACAATTATCGGTCCCAGCGGAATAACTTCACCACAGGTAATAATTTCTCCTTGAGAAAGGCCGAAACGAATTGCCTGAGCCTGCACTTTTCCCGTGGGAATCGATTTAATTTGATAAGCTGCTCCTTTACGAGCTTGATCTAGTGTCAATTTTGGCACCTCCGATGATAACTGTTATCAATGAATGGTTATAAAAAAACCAATTAATCCTACTATTATTCTATGATAATAATTCTCACTTTTCAAGCTATTTTTCTGACATTTACTAAAAATAAAATTTATTGCTTATCTAACATAGATAATTATTTTATACTGCGACTGACCTCGCCACTGCTAGTTTCTTAATTAAGCCCACATTGTCTATCAATTATTTCAAGCGCCTCTGTTCACCCTTGCCAAGTTAGGCAGTATTCTATCCCAGTTGTTGGTACATCCGCCGCAGTACCACCGCCAACTGAGCCCTGGTTATCGGTTGGTCCGGCGCAAATTGGCTATCAGATATTCCTACGAGCAGACCCTGTTTCACCGCCCAAAGGATGCTGTCTTTTGCCCAATGCCCCTGAATATCAACAAAACGGCTGCCTGGTTCGGTATATGGCTTACCTAACTGCTGGAGCATACCTTTTGCCAGCGCCGTGGCCAATTTTTGCCTTACTGCATCTTTTTGCAGCTGCTTCGCGGCTTCCGAATTAGAAATAAATCCTAATTCCACCAGTACTGCCGGAGCCTTTGTCTCGCGAAGCATGTAAAAGTTGCTCGCCTGGACACCGCCATCAGGCCAAGCCATTTCCTTTACCAAAGCGTTCTGCAGCTTACCCGCCAGCTGCTCTGCCTGTCCCCCCTTGGCAATAATGTGGCTGCTAAGATAGTTAGGTTCGGAAGATGTGGAACTGTTGATATGAACGCTGATAATATAATCAACTGCAGCTTTATTAAGCATTGTCGCCCGCTCTTGCAGGGTTAAATACACATCCTCTTCCCGAGTTAACAGCGTTTCTAGGTTATTATACTGAAGAAAATCCTTAAGCCATAGGGAAATAGCCAAAGTGACTTGTTTTTCCTGAAGGTTGAGTACATTATTGGTTGCACCGGGGTCCTTTCCCCCATGTCCGGGGTCTATCCCAATTAACATAAAAATACCTCCCTGTTTAAAATGAAAATGGCCGATAAACCAACGCGCATTCCATCTTATGTTGAAGGAGGAAAATAGTTTACTTCCCTTACTTCCAATAACATCGGTTGTCAGAAAGTTAACAAACCAAGGTAACTGCCCTGCCCGGGCCGCCAAGTTAGATGGACACCTCAGGTTGTCGACAGCACTCTCTCTCTATTAATCTTCCTTAGTTAATTCTAAAACTGTCCTTATCGCTACTGCCACGCCTCTTTCTCCCATCCGGTCGCTCCAATCGGAACCATTGATAATTTCACGAATGGCAGTTTCCTCTTTAGCGGAAAGCTCGTCCAGTTTTGTTTCATAATCCGCAAGCAAATTCAAAACGGCGGGCACCTCATCTCCCGTTAACTGCTCAAGACAGGAAAAAAAATAATCCAGCTCTCTTTTAGAAATAATACCTTGTTCTTCTTTTCTTAACAAGATATTGGGAAGGGCCACCAATAACCCCTGCCAACGCTGTCTGAGAAACATCTGAGTCTGCTGTTCTTTCAATGGCCTCCGCCGCCCTTTGCGATGGGGTCAGACATAATCATAGTCTTCTTATCAAAAAGAATAGGGATATCTATTCCACCCGGGCCGTCTCTATTTTTATCAATCCTAATCCAGTAGTTTGCCGCCACATCTTGTAGTTCCTGGTTTTCGTTGGCCTCTTCATAGGTAATAGGCTCCAGTTTAAGCATTAAATCCGCTTCGTTTTTCATTCGCTTAGCACCCTGTAAGCTTCCGTCATCATTAAGCTGTACCAAAGCGACAACTGCAATATCCAATGTTTGGCCAAGGGTTTTCAATGTACGCATAATCATTTCCAACATCTGGAATTCCTTCATATTGTCAGACAATTTCTCCATCCGCCCGACATAATCTACAATAATCATTTTAATACCCTTTTGTACCTTATACTTTCGTGCTATCGAAACACATTTCTCCGGCGTAAGTTTTGGCACCGCCTGAGAGTAGAATCGGCTGTTATAAAGCTGATTATAACCGTTAGAAATATTCAAAAATTCTTTATCAGAAATATTACCGAAGCGGATACGCTGCTGTTCCACGGTACTGAGCAGCGATGCCCAACGCAGTGCAATCTGCTGCTTGCTCATTTCAGTATTGAGATAGAGGATTGGTTCGGTTTCCTTGGCCAATACTGACACAGTCGCAGCCAAGTTCATACTCCAAGCCGTCTTGCCGTGACCGGTACGGGCACCAAGAATAACTAAATCCCCGGGCTTGTATCCCATACAACACTGGTTGAGAAGTTTATAGCCAGTGTCCAATCCGTCCAAAGGGTATTCGCCCCTGGCATTAAACTCCAAAAAACGTTTCCTTCTCTTCTCGATTTCTTCCAACCCATAATTGGCCAGATCCTGTGGCATATCACCCGTTTCGTCTATCTCTAAGGCCACTAAGTTAGTCAGGTCATCCTCGGCCTTCATTAATAAATCACTGGTCTCTTCCCGGCCTTTTTGCACCATTTCTAGATTTTTAGTCAAAAATCGGTAGAAATTACGCAGCCGATAGCGATCCTTTATGACACCGATCCAATACTTGATATTACCTTCACCGATGAAAAACTCAGCAATTTCCTTTAATTCTTCAAATTCAGCGGTATTTTTGAATAAAGAATGTTTCTTAACTTCTTTTAATAATTCAAAGTAACTGGGATTAATGCTTTTTCTATATAAAGAAGTGATCATATCGAAGATCAACTTATGCTTAGGAAGATAGAAATGCTCTGCAGTCAAAGTGTTAATTGCCTCTATCAAACACTCCTCGGAGTTCATCATAGCTGCCAGCATCCGTTTTTCCGCTTCAGCATCATAGAGTTTGTTTTCCATCACCTCTTGCGGGACGCTCACCTTTTTCACCATCCTCCGTGCTTACTCCATCTTATCTATTTCCTCAAACAGTTAAGTAATTACCATATGTGGGCTTAACCGCCTGCACATCTAACTTGCCCCAAGATTGCCGTCAAACAGTTAAGTAATTACCATACCTGTTTCCGGGTCAATCTTTGGTATGTTTCTTTTTACACTAAGCTTGTCCGCCTGCTTGTCACGTCGTTTCGACTTTTTCGCCTGATGGGCTTCTTCTTCGGAATTTACATGCTCAGGGTCTGAAATACCCTTCTCCCGCCAACTTTTTAAAATAGTTTCAATATAATTAAAACTGGGTTGGGATGCAGCCAGGCAGCCCTTTTCCAGCGCCAAAGCGATCATTTCATCAGAAAATCCCCATTCAGATGACCAACGCCTCAAAGCACTTTTTTCCGGATTACTTTTTATTGGCCGACCCAATACTTGGGCAAATTTGTTAATCCAATAATAATCCTGGTCATAGGTGAGAAACCAATCCCTAACCTCTGATACCGACTTAAAACCCGCATTATATAAACTTTCCATCACGGCCTTTATCCGCCAGTCCTTCTGCCACACACCACTTCTTTCACAGCATTCAATCAAGACATATTCTACCAGTTCCAACGCAAACTCATATTCGTAAAGCCATTGAATAATCATCCGTTCGTGTTTGGGCGCTACGGGCAGACCAACCACCTGGCTAAAAAGCTTCGCCAAACGGTCAAATTCTTCCTCCCGTCCAACATTATCCTCTTTTCTATTAAACAAGCTCTGAAGTCGCTCATAAAGCCCGTCCAACATGTAAACTTTAGACCACCGCCCCTGGTCATCCTGAATTGACATCAGTCGGATAATCCCCTTCTCCTCCAAATGAGATAGTATTTCTTTCATTTCGGATTCGGCGATAGTGGAGCATTGAGTGAGCACTTTAAGCAGCGGTCGCCGCTGATTTTGAGATTGTCTAAACCTGAGTAGTTGAATAATTACCATTACATCACGCTCATCCAAACCCAAGCGGGTGTAATTTTCTATTAAAATATTGGGCACAAATGTTGCCCCCTGCTCCATCAATAAGCTGAGGGGTGATGTGGATTCCATAAAATAGGGTCCCTCCATCCCGAAAAACTGTAATGACATTATACCATGAATAACCAGTTCATTAAACGACAGACTAAACACTAGGAAGTTTAATTTGCCGTAAATCCTTCGCAGTTTTAACTTCTTGCTTCTGCTACAATAAATCTTTCCAACACTCATTTGAAAAGAAAGCACTTAGGAATGGACCCGCAGACTTGCATAAATTTTATTTAAGGGAGCGTTGAAACGTGGAGCAACTTGAAACTCTTTTTGATAGAATTTTTTTAACCCAGCAGCCGTCAGCAGACCGATTTTCCGTCTACCGCTTTTATCAATTGTTGGACCAAGAACCGATAAACACTCTGGAAGTCCTCTTTTTTAATTATCATTGGCGTCAAGAAAAAATCAATTACAGCGTTATGAAAGGTTTTTTTCTACGGCATTCGCCGCATATCTATCATGCGCTGACAAAATTTGCCGTGCCTCTCGAAAGAAACTACCTCTATGCTTGCCTAGAGAAAGACTTTTTTAGCAAACAAGTTTCTTTTCTCGCCACCCTAAGAAACTTAATTAAGGACACTTTGAAGTGCATTACTGATAATACCACTGTAAACTCTAAAGATGCCGCGCGTACCTTAAGAAACATGAAGCATACCGATAACATCGCCCTACAGGTGAAAGAGAACCTGCGCATACCGTTTGACTCCATTACAGTCTTAGATGATGTGGAAACTTTTGCAAACGGCGCGGAAGTTTTGGCAGACCTGTCGCAAATGCGCTGTGCTTATTTCTCCCCAGCTGCGGTGGTAAGTTTTCCACCCACCGATGAAAATATAGGAGCCACTCCCTTTCTCAGTCGCCATCTGCAGCAATTGCTTACACCGAAAAAAAAGGAACAAATATGCCAGGTATTGAAAAGCATAATTGAAAACCATCCTCTCCCCGACCTGGTAAAGCAAGCTTTAGCCCTTTACATGACTCTAATGGGGGATGATATTCCCTGGCAGAAGCACCCTTTTATTTTACGTCTCTACTACAATAGCTATTGGCACTGGAAAGTACAACAGATACGTGATAAAGCCACGGAAGGCGTAAAAACATAACGAAATTTCCTACCCTGATTTTCCTCCGGCGTTATTTTGTATTATAATAAACTGAAGCAGGATTAACTGCCATTACCGGGATTGAGGGGAAGATTTGATTATGTACATATTAGCGCTGGTCGGGTCCAGCGGAACCGGCAAAAGCCATCGGGCTATTGCCGTTGCCCATGACCACAAAATTGACGCCATCATTGATGATGGCTTATTGATTAAAGGTAGTGAAATTGTAGCGGGTAAATCCGCCAAACGCCAAGCAACAAAAATCGGTGCCATCAGGACTGCACTATTTAGCGACAGTGAACATTCCGATGAAGTGAATAAGGCCATCTCGCAGCATAATCTTGAGCGGCTGCTCATTCTCGGCACTTCCCGCGCCATGACCAATCGTATCGCCGAAAATCTTGGTATGGATCGCCCGCAGCATTATTTAGAAATCACGGACATCGCAACTGCGGATGAAATACAGGAGGCACTGAATACCCGTAAATATCAAGGGAAGCATATTGTCCCGGCGCCTACGGTGCAGGTAAAGCCCCGATTATCCGGCACAATCATCGAGCCGGTTAAAACTTTGTTCCAGCGCAGGCACCAGACCCACCCCCAGCTGGATAAAATGTGGGTGGAGCAGTCAGTGGTCAAACCCACTTTCAATTCCCTGGGACGCTTCTACATCGCCAATCCGGTCTTAACCCAAATTATCACTTATGTCACTAACTCCTTGGAAAATGTAGACAAAGTGTTAAAAATTCAGGTGGATACTTCCGAAAACGGCGTAATTTTTAATATAGACATCGCCGTATACCTAGGGCCATATCTTCCCGGTTTAGCCGAAGAAATACAGCGGGTTGTTGTTAAAGAAGCAGAACACATTACGGCCCTGCATGTAATAGCGGTAAACGTCTCGATTAAAAAGGCCCGCATCGGACAATCATTCCTTATTTAAAGCTCTACCAGTATATCTGTTGCTGGCATTCCATAATATCCATTCTTCCAAACCGGCATCATAAGTGGCCTTAATTTGGGCCCGCACTTCCTTTGCACCATATGAATAACCATAGCTGAAATCCTGCAGCCAGGGACGGATTATATTATCCGTATCCCTGGTTTTATATACTGCATCGGTAAGACTCTTATAAACTGTTTTATAAGGAGATGCATTGGGATTCTTAATACCATAACTCCCCGGAGCATAGTGAGACGGATATACCATCGGTGAGACATAGTCGGCGCTGCCGGCTATCAACTCTATCTTCTGTCCGATGCCCAAGTCGTCCTCTGCCGAACAAGTTAAGCCGAACACGTCTGCCGAAACAAATGCTCCTGCTTTATGGATTTTTTCTCCGGCATAAGCTAGAAACGCTTCAATGGTATCTGCCCTATTTTTATTATCCTTCCCAGGATATACTGCTTCCTTCAGCGGCCCGTCGGAGGGGAAGCGTACATAATCGAACTGTATTTCCTCAAAGCCCGCACGGATAGCTGCCAACGCGATATCTACATTGTAATCCCACACCTCTTTTTTGTATGGGTTAGTCCATGCTTTCCCCTTGTAATCCCGCCAAATACCGCCGGATTTTCTCTGGACAGCTAATTCCGGGTACCTGTCTGCCACCAACGGATCCTTAAAGACCACAACCCTGGCAATGGTATAAATGCCTCGCTCCTTTAAATCAGTCACCAACGCGGGTAAATCTTTAATTTTATATGTAACGGCACTGACGGAGAGTTCGGGGTCTGTCTCCAGCGGAGTGGTCAGATAACCAGTGGCGTCCTTGATATCCACTACCAAAGCGTTTAATTCCGTCTTGTCTATCAAATCAATTAAGCGCTCAATATTTTTAGAACCGGCAGTAAACCCGGTGGCATAAATCCCCTTGACTGCCACCCGCGCAGGCAGTGCTTTTTCGGCTTTAATTTCGCCAGTTCTCGTGTCGGATGTTTCCGACGTTCCCGTTTCAGTGATTTCAGTTTCACCATTGCTTGACGTAGTTTCATCTTTCGGATCATCTTCTTTTAATCCTTCATCATCCGCCGCAGGTTTCTCTTGTTTCTCTACTTTTTCCGCATCGGCAACCGCCGGCTTAACCTGGTTATCGTCCATCGGTTTACCGCTGGTACTAAGCAGCTGGCCTACGGCCAAACTGAGAAGAATAACCGCCGCAACAGCCAGCATCATTGATTTCTTCATCAACTAGTGCACCATCCCTTATTGTATGTTAGTGCACTATATTCGACATATTTCCGGTGTTTTCCTCTACAGGGCATTAAACTTATCACTGACATATTTAACCAGCAGACAAAATGGGTCAAGTTATTGTCACTTATTTTGTCACTTATTGGTGTCAGGCACCAATAAGTGACACCAATAAGTGACACGGCCGACTCGGCGGCGCCACTCGCCATAGGTCGCTTCGCTATACCCTCCTACATTTAACATAAGGGGGCAAGCCCCCTTAACAACCCCAAGTATAGGAAATTATCCACAACCCATAATTTTCTGTCCTGAAAATACCTATTTTCATTCCTATGATGGTGCCGCGCTACCAGCACAGGAGTCTATCCATTAAAAAAACGGAAGCCGTAATGCTCGACTCCCGTTCTATCTACTATTGCAATTTTACTTTAATTCCTGCAGCAATGTCGCCAGCTGAGCGGCAGCATTTTCTCGTTGTGCTTGAGGCAGGTGGGTGATTTTCTCCCTGAGAGCATTTAACTCATCCAGCACCACCTCAGGCTCAAGCTGTTTATCTACAGGAATATCGCTGCCCATCTGGGAAATGTCAACCCGTTCAAGCCAGTTGGGCACATAAGTGCGCACCCCGTATTTCTGAACCAAGAGCCGCGACAAAGTCTTAGCGGAATCAATTTCTCCATGGGTAATAAATATCGTACCCGGCATTTTTTTGAATTTACCTACCCAGTTGATGAGATTTTCTTGATCTGCATGGGCAGAAAAACCGTCTATTTCCACAATGTTGGCCCGGACAGCAACTTCCTCACCGTGAATGCGTACCTTATCCGCACCGTCCAGTATGCGCCTGCCCAGCGTTCCTTGGGCCTGATAGCCCACGAACAACAGAGTGCTTTCCGGTCGCCAGAGATTATGCTTCAGATGGTGTTTGATACGTCCGGCATCGCACATACCGCTGGCGGAAATGATAATTGCACCGCCTTTGATAGTATTTAGCTGTTTTGATTGCTCGGCACTCATAGACATCTGCAATCTCGGCAAATAGAAGGGACATGCTCCGCCCATTTTTTCCTGCAGCTCTTGAGTTTCTTGGTCAAAATATTCCGGGTGACTGCAGAATATATCAGTAGCATTGATGGCCAAAGGGCTATCCACATATATGTCCCTGGACTGCACCTCGCCCTGTTCAATCAATTTCGCCAAATAGTACAGCAAATCTTGAGTTCTTTCTACAGCAAAAGCGGGGATAATCAGATTTCCGCCGCGAGCGAAGGTATCTTTGACGGTCTGCTGTAACATCTCCAATCTTTTATCCTTATCCTGATGGATGCGACTGCCGTATGTGGACTCCATCAGCAAGACATCAGCATCCTCGATAATTGTCGGGTCATTAATTATCGGCTGCTGAAAATTACCGATATCGCCGCTAAATACCACTTTAGTTTCTTTATTGCCTTCTTTTACCCATATTTCAATCATTGCTGAGCCCAAAATATGTCCAGCGTCTCTAAACTTCGCCCGAATATTCGGAGTTAGCTGGATTATTTCACCATAATCTACACCACGAAAGTATTTCATGCATTGCTGGGCTTCCTCTGCGGTATAAATGGGCTCCAGCAGGGACTTACCGGCCCGGAGAAGCTTCCGGTTTTTACGCTCTACTTCCATCTCCTGGATATGACCGCTATCCGGCAGCATCACCTGCAGCAGGTCAGCCGTTCCTCTGGTACAATAAGTGTTGCCGCTGAAACCATGCTTATAAAGCTTAGGCAGTAGACCTGAATGGTCAATGTGGGCGTGAGTGAGCAACACCGCGTCCACTTCATTGGCAGGCAACGGTAGTTCGCCATAGTTTCTTTCCTTGATGGCCTTCGAACCCTGGAACATACCACAATCAACTAGAATCTGGCTCTCGCCTGTATCAAGCAGATAGCATGAACCAGTCACCGTTTGGGCCGCGCCTAAAAACTGTATCTTCACCGAATCTCCTCCTTCGTTCCGGGCGAATAATTTCACCCGGGGTGGTTTCATTTCTTGCCATTTTCACTATATATTTCAATTCATGATACTTTGACTATATTATCATTACTTCTTCTCATTTCGACACCGCTCAATGTTATACCTTCCCTAAGTGGACTCGATTCCATACTAGCCAATTCGCCGGGCCACAAACCGTTCCATTCTATCCATTGCCTCTTCAATTTGTTGAATGGAAGAAGCATAGGATATGCGAATATGCCCTTCACCGCCCCTGCCAAATGCTGAACCAGGCACCACAGCTACCGATTCCTCTTTCAGCAGTTCCTCGCAAAAGTCATCTTCATTCAGACCCGTGTTTTTAATTGAAGGAAAGGCATAAAACGCCCCCCGAGGCTCGAAGCACTCAAGACCCATATCCCGCAGGCGCTTTAATATCAGTCTGCGCCGTTGGTTATATTGCTCCACCATATACTCTACCTGCCCCATACCGTTGTTTAAGGCCTCTAGGGCGGCCATCTGCGCGGTCACCGGTGCACAGAGAATGGTATACTGGTGAATTTTAACCATGGCCGCGATAATATCCCGATGCCCCGCTGCAAAGCCAACCCGCCAGCCAGTCATGGCGAAGGATTTGGAGAAGCCGTTAATCAATATGGTCCTATCCTTCATCCCCGGTAGAGAGGGGAAACTGGTGTGTTCACCACTGTAACTTAATTCACTATATATCTCATCAGCAATCACCAATAGGTTATTTTCTTCCACCACCTTGGCTATCTCCGATAATTCCTCTCGAGTCATTACTGCCCCCGTGGGATTGTTTGGATAACAAAGTATCAACACCTTAGACCTAGGTGTAATTACCTGCCGCAGCTGCTCAGCGGTAAGCTTGAAGTCATTTTCCGCTTTGGTGGCAATAGAAACAGCTTCACCGCCGGCCATCACAGCACATGGCTTATAGGAAACATAACAAGGTTCGGGTATAATCACCTGGTCACCAGAATTAATTACCGACCGTAACGCCAAATCCACCGCTTCACTGGCTCCCACCGTCACCAGAACCTGATTATCCGGCGAATATTCCAGCTGATAGCGCTCCGCTAAATATCTGACGATACCCTTTCTCAACTCCGGGGTACCGAAATTCGAGGTATACATGGTATATCCTTTTTCCAGAGAGTAAACACATGCTTCCCGCACGTGCCAGGGAGTGACAAAGTCCGGCTCCCCCACCCCCAAGGAAATTACTCCTTTAGTATTGGCCACCAAGTCGAAAAACTTTCTGATTCCAGAAGGCGGCAGTTCCTTTAATCGCTGGACAACAAAATCACCGGCCTGAAAAGTCATGGACTTATCACCTGCCGCCGATCTTCCTCTCCATCATCAAAGATCACGCCGGCATCCTTATACTGCTTCAGGACAAAGTGGGTCATGGTGCTTTGGACATGTTCAATGGTGGCTAATTTCTCCGCCACAAACAAAGCAACCTCCTTCATACCCTTACCTTCCACCACCACCGACAGATCATAACCTCCGGACATTAAAGCCACAGAAAGCACTTCGGGAAAACGATAAATACGCTCCGCCACTTCATCAAATCCCACATCACGCTGTGGAATTACCTTCACATCAATTTGTGCACTAACCCGATTGGCAGCGGTTTTATCCCAGTTAATTAAAGTATTGTACTTAATGATTACCTTTTCTTCTTCCATGGCCTTAATTTCACTGGTAAGCTCATCTTCCGGCACTCCCAACATAACGGCAATTTGCCCGTGAGAGATTCTGGCGTTACAACGCAACAGTTCAAGAATTTTTTCTCTCATTATACCTCTCCCCCTACAGATTAATAAAGAAATACGGTCAGACGCCTACCTCACAATAAAAAAAGACCCTCATCCCAAAGGGACGAAAGTCTTGTTTCCGCGGTACCACCCTTGTAGATTTAAAAAGATAATTCATTTTAAACCCACTCTAATCAGTTAACGCCTGACTTCGGACCGATTCATCACCGATCAGCTCCAGGGCGGCCTAAGCAGCATCTCTTTACCGGGCTCTCACCATTTTCCCGACTCGCTTTAAAGTACCTGCCGCTAATCTTCCCGTTCACAGCTTATTTTTATAAATTTCTAACATTGTATCACTACGCCCCGACTTCTGTCAATAAAAAAATAACAGATAAAGCTGTCGACAAGCAATAACTTGACAAAAAGGTGCCTGGCACCATTTAAAAATAAGTGACACCCTTTGGTGTCAGGCACCAAGGGGTGTCACTTATTGTTTCTTATTTAATTTAGGATACTTTCGGTCTGGGGTAAAGGCCGGCTTTTTCAACAATGGTGGGAATAATTTCTTCCCAGGCCACTGCCATAATGTGCACGCCGGCGATACCTTCCATCTTCTGCAGGTGTTGAATCTGCTCTACGCAGATTTGGACACCTTCTGCTTTGGGGTCTTCTGCCTTTTCCATCCGCTCAATAATCGAATCAGGCACTATCATCCCGGATACATTCTTATTCATGTAGCGGGCTGCCTTATGGGATTTAAGCGGCATCAGGCCTGCTACAATCTTGGCTTTCTTATGCAAACCACGTTCCCGAACCATATCCATCCACCGTTCAAAGCGTTCCATGTCGAAAATACATTGGGTCTGAATGAAGTCTGCACCAGCATTAATTTTCTTCTCCAGGCGCATTACCCTGTATTCAAAAGGGTCACCAAAGGGGTTAGCCACCGCACCAATAAGGAATTGGGGCTCACTTTCCTTCATTTCCTCACCACAGACAAATTGCTTGTCATCACGCATCTGCTTCAGTGCTGCTACCAGTTGGATAGAATCCAAGTCATGTACATTTTTACTGGTAGGGTGGTTACCGAAAGACTGATGGTCCCCGGAAAGACAGAGCACATTTTTCACACCCAGACTGGCGGCACCCAAAAGGTCACTCTGGATACCAATGCGGTTACGATCTCGCACGGTCATCTGGATAATGGGCTCTAATTCCTCACCTAAGACATGCACTGCCGATGCAATACTGGAAATACGGACAATGGCAGTCTGATTATCCGTCAGGTTAGCCGCATCCACATATTCCTTCAGCATTTTGGCGTGCTCTTTAATTATTGCCGGATTCGAATGCTTCGGAGGACCAATTTCACCACTGACAACAAATTCACCTTGTTCAAAAAGTTTTTCTAATCTGCTGCCGCTCTTCACGGTATCATCACGTCCTCTCTCACGACCTTACGCGGGCCACCATCTCTGGATTTTGACCAATCTTTCGCAGGTTCAATTTCCATAAGCTTATCAAGCTGACCCAATTTCTTCATCCGGTCATAGATTAACTGCCAAGCGCATTCAACATCCTGATTAATTTCACACTTACCATCCTGGGAACCGCCGCAGGGGCCGTTCAGGATAGATTTGGAGCAGCGAATAATCGGACAAATGCCGCCTGTTTTATGCAGCACACATTCACCACAAAGCCCGCAGCGCTCGCCCCAAACACCGTGCTCCATCGCACCACCGGCAAACTTGGTATTAAGTGCAGGAACTACCCACTTGTCAAAACGCTCGGCAATAAACTGAACGCCGACACCACAAGCCATGGATACCACGCAATCGATGTCATCGGTGATATACTTTTCCAACATATCCATATACTCTGGGTCACACTGACGGCTTAAGGTTACCTCTACTGTTTCCAGAGGCTTGTTTTCCTTTTGCCGCAGCATGCGCAAAGCAGAAGCCAGAACTCCTACTTCTTTTTCCCCACCGGCAAGGCAGACTGTTACACAACCACCACATCCTACTACCAGCACCTTGTTCGCATCTTCGATAAGTTTAGCAACTTCAGCGATAGATTTTCCCTGAGCAACAATCATCTAGCATGTCACCCACTTTCTTATAGTTTGAGATTTATTCATTGCCATCAGCTTCTTTCCCGGCTGCAGCTTCCTGCCCGCTCTTGTAAGCAGGGTTGAGCGGACTGGGACCCAGCTTCCTTATTCTTTCAGTCATCTCCTGAGCGACCTCGGCAAAACGCGGTCCCATAGAACCTGAGAGGTTGAACATCTCCAACCGTTCTCCGTCAATGCCGATTTCGTCAAGAAGCTTCTTAGCTTCCTTAATCCGCCGCTTAGCCATGATATTGCCCTTCAAAAAGTGGCAGTCCCCTTCCAGGCAGCCGGCCACGTATACCCCGTCAGCTCCCTTTTCAAAGGCCTCCAGAACTACCCGTACATCAGTTTTGCCTGAACAGGGCAATTCCACAATACGAATGTTGGCCGGATATTGGAGCCGCATGGAACCGGCCAAGTCTGCAGCGGAGTACGCACAATAATAGCAACAAAAGGCAACTAATTTGGGTTCAAAGTCGCTCATTTATAGCACCTCCGCCAGCAAGCCGTGTACTTTCTTAATGACTTGCCCATCTTTATAATGCTGCAGTTCAATTGCCTTAGCCGGACATTCGGAAACGCATGTTCCGCAGCCCTGGCACTGTACCTCATTAATTTCCGCAACAAAGTCGTCGTTAATCTTGGGTACATTATAGGGGCAGGCACGCACACAGGTAAGACATGCTGCACACTTATCCTGATCAATTTTAGCCACTACGCCGCCTACCATCAAATTATCCTTAGATAAGATGGTACACGCTCGGGCCACCGCACCCTGAGCCTGGTAAATAGCTTCACTGACAAACTTGGGTGAATGAGCAGCGCCGCAGAGGAACAATCCTGCAGACGGGAAATCAATCGGTCCAAGTTTGGCGTGGGTCTCTACAAAGAACCTGTCTTCATTTAAAGTAGTCTTAAACATTGTACCAAGCTTTGCGATATCCTCCGGTGCCACAGTGGCTGTCGCCAGTACCACCTGGTCAGGATGCAGCACGATGTTTTCCCGGGAAGACGGGTCAAATACCTCCATCTTCAATAGCGGGTTCTCTTTATTGACCGTTTCTAAGCTGGGCTTGTTCTCCGGGTCGTACTGGATAAAGACAACACCCAGTTCCCTGGCCTGCTTGTAATACTCCTCGTAGAAACCGTAAGTCCTGATATCGCGATAAAGTACATACGCTTCGTTTTCAGGATGTTCCGTCTTGATCTTAATCGCGTTTTTGAGAGACTGGGCACAACAGGTACGACTGCAGTACTTTCTCTCATCGTCTCTGGAGCCGACGCACTGAATAAACACTACCTGCTTATTCTTTTTCGCATCCCATTTTCCTTCAAATAACTGCTGCTCCATTTGGACGTTGGTACAAACGCGGTCATCCTTACCAATCAGGTACTCATCAGGCACATACTCTTTCGCACCGGTAGCCACAATTACCACACCATGCTCAACCTTATGGGTATCTCGCACATGGTCCTTACCCGATTCTGCTTGGGAAATAGTAGTGGTAAAATGACCCTGGTGACCGCCGTAATCTTCAACACGGCTGTTAGTAAATACCTGAATTAAATCATTATTTTCTACTTTTTTAATTGTTTCCTCTAGAAAACCTTTTAAATCTTTTCCTTCAATAGTAGCACGCAGATTGCGAGCAAATCCGCCCAACTCGGGCTCTCTTTCCACTATGAAGGACTCATATCCCTGGCTTGACATGGATAGAGCCGCCGACATACCGGCAATACCGCCGCCCACAATCAATGCCTTGGGAACTACTGCCACCGGATGTTGATGCAGCGGTTCGTGAGTCTGTACCTTTTCAATGGCACCTCTTACCAAATCCTTTGCCTTCAGAGTAGCCGCAGGATGGTCATCCCGATGTACCCATGAACACTGGTCTCGAATATTGGCCATTTCAAACAGGTACTGGTTTAAACCGGCTTCGCGGCATACCTCTCTAAACAACGGTTGGTGGGTGCGAATGGTACAAGAAGCTACCACTACACGGTTAAGATTATGCTCCTCCACCAGCTCTCGCATTTTCTTGGTAGTATCCTCTGAACAGGTGTAGAGGTTATCCTCGGCATACACCACTCCGGGTATAGTCTTAGCGTAGTCAACGACGCTGGGCACATCCACCACCGAGCCAATATTAATACCACAGTGGCAGATAAATACACCTACCCGGGGTTCTTCCTGACTGACGTCCTTCTCCTCAGGATAATCTTTTCCTCTCACCAGCGTACCCCGAGCCGCAGCCAACGCACCACCGGCCGTGGCTGCCGCCGCACTGGCATTCATCACTGTCTCCGGAATATCACGGGGACCCTGGAATGCACCGGCTACATAAATACCCGCTCTGCTGGTTTGAGTGGGATTAAGTGTCTCTGTCTCAGCAAAACCAAACTTATTCAGCTTAAAGTCAGCAATTTCTGCCAAATCGGCTGCTGACTTAGGCGGCTGGACACCCACTGCCAATACCACCATATCAAATTCCTCGGTTACCATTTCCCCGTCCTGAAGATAACTAATATACAAATTTTTGGTAATGGGGTCTTCCTTGACACTGGAAATCATGGTCCGAGTGTACTTAACACCCGCCTCTTTGGCAGAATCTACATACTTATCAAAGTTTTTACCATAGGAACGCATATCCAGATAAAAAATAGTCGGTTCGATATTCTTATCGTGTTCCTTAGCGATAATTGCTTCCTTGGTAGAGTACATACAGCAGATAGATGAGCAGTACTCACCACCGTCTCGAGCGCAATCCCTGGAGCCGACACATTGGATAAAGGCGGTTTTTCCCGGTGCTTTACCGTCCGCCGGCCGTTCCACATGGCCCTTGGAAGGACCGGTAGAACTTAACAAACGCTCAAATTCCAAGCTGGTAATTACATTGTCATAGACGCCATAACCATATTCACCGGTCTTTTCCGCATCAAAGAGGTCATAACCGGGTACCAAAATCATGGAGCCCACATCTAATTCTACAGTTTCCTCTTCCTGCCAGTGCTGCACAGCATTCTTTTTACACACTGCTTCACACTGGAGACATTCAGAGCAAATACCGCAATTCAAGCACCGTTTTGCTTCTTCTACGGCCTGTTCCTCACTAAAGCCCTGATACACCTCACCGAAATCACTGCCTCTATTGGCCGCATCAGCCATACCCTGTTGTAAACGGGCACTGCCTCTAACCGGCGTTTTCAAGGGCGGGCCAAGCTTTTCTTCACGCTTAACACCTCTGCCCTGGCTCAAATCTTCACCATTGATAAAACGATCAATGGAAACAGCTGCTTCATGGGCACCTGCTACAGCATCCACTACCGATTTAGGTCCGGTGACAATATCGCCACAAGCAAAGACACCTTCCGCTCCGGTAATTAAGCTGACCGAATCAGCTACGATGGTACCTGCCCGGGTGGTTTCAATACCGCTATTATCAGGAAGGAATGTAATGTCAGATGCCTGGCCGATAGCTACAATCACCATATCAGCATCAAAATCTTTCTTCACACCATCCTCAAATTGAGGGTTGAATCTTCCCTCTTCATCAAATACCGAAGCGCATTTTTTCATGGCTGCACCGGAAACCTTACCGTTACCAAGGAATTTCTCCGGTCCCCAGGAGGGATTAATGATGACACCCTCTTCAATGGCTTCTTCAATTTCCCATTCGTGAGCAGGCATTTCGTGTCTTGCTTCCAGACAAGTCAGATTAACTTCTTCAGCACCCAGACGCAATGCAGTTCGGGATACATCAATAGCTACATTACCACCGCCAATAACCAGTACTTTCTTACCCACCGGCGGTTTTTCGCCCAGCGCAGCCTTTCTTAATAAATCAACGCCGCCCACAATGCCTTCCTGGTCTGCACCTTCCAGTTTCAGCATGCGAGAATCCTGTGTGCCTACGGCAATCAATACCGCATTATAATCTTTTTGTAACTGTTCTAAGCTGATATCTTTGCCTATTCTGGTATTCGGCTTAAATTCAATGTCGCCGGTACCCAGCATCCACTCAGCTTCTTTCTTCACCGATTCTTCCGGCAGCCGATAGCGGGGAATACCGCCGCGCAACATGCCGCCGGCTTCCGGCAAAGCATCAAATATAGTAACTTTATAGCCTTTTAGCGCCAAATCTTGGGCCGCAGTCAAACCGCCCGGACCGGCACCGATGACAGCAATTCGTTCTTCTCTAGCTTCCACTTCCACCTGAGGAGATAGAGCCGCTTCATCTACCCAGCCATAATCTGCAGCTGCGCGCTTCAGATAAGCAATGGCGATAGGGTCATCATATTCGGCCCGGTTACATTCACCCTCACAGGGATGATGACAGATACGACCGCAGATACCGGCAAAGGGCATCCTACGCCGCACCACTTCCAAAGCTTCTTTGAATTTACCCTGGGATATCAGTGCCACATAACCTTGGGCATTAGTGCCCGCGGGGCATGTGCTCCGACAGGGAGGCGTGCCCTTCTTTTCAATGAGAAATTTATTAGGCACAGCCTGTGGAAAACGCTTGTAAACCGCTTTCCGCGAATCCATATTTTCATTAAATTCATTGGGGACTTCTACGGGACAGGCCTGCTCACAGTCGCCGCAGGCGGTACATTCGTTGATATCAATGTAACGCGGCTGCTGCTTAACCTTAACCTTGAAATTTCCCTCCTCGCCATCTACTTGAGTGATGGTTGAGCAGGTATAAATGTCAATGTTAGGGTGACCGAGAGTATCTGTCATCTTCGGACCCAATAAACACATAGCACATTCGTTGGTAGGGAAGGTCTTATCCAGTTGGGTCATTTTGCCGCCAACTGACGGTTCATCCGTGACCATATGCACTAGATAACCGGCATTGGCCAAATCCTGAGCGGACTGCATTCCTGCAATACCACTACCCAACACCAAAACCGACCCCACAACTGAATTGTTTTTCTCATTTTTCATGCATCTCACTACCTTTTCAAGTAAGATTTGCTCCCTAAACAGTGCACTTCACGATACGGTATTTCACTACCGTGGAGTTCTCCTTTAAGATGCAGCCAACAAATTCAGTGAGCGCAGTAATGGAACAGGGTCTATTAAGTGTTTCTTCAGCCAATCACCGCTCCTGCCGGCACCAATTGCTAATCCTATCAACTCAGTAATATAAAAGACAGGGACCTTAGTGCCCGGACCGCCTCCGGCTTCATGCTGACGTGTGTCAAGATTGGCCTGGCACAAGGGGCAGGCCGTAACGATGGCATCAGCACCCGCGTATTGCGCGGCGTCCACCAATTTTTTAGTTAGTGTCAGCACCAAATCCGGCTGAGAAATTGAAAAACTGCCGCCGCAGCATTCAGTTTTATGAGACCAGCGAATATTCTCGGCGCCTAAGACACCCAACAATCTGTCCAATGTCTGAGGCTGCTCCGCATTATCTTCAAAAGACACGACCTTTGCCGGTCTGGTCAAGAGACAACCGTAATAAGGAACTACTTTTAATCCGGCCAACGGCTTTGCCAAGAGGCCGGCGATTTTAGCGCTAATTTCTTCCTGGGCAAACACATCCACCACATGCCGTACTGCAATGTTTCCTTGATACTGAGCACCCATGATTTCCTGCATATCCAGATTAAGCTCTTCACTGCCTTCACCGCCGCAGCGCATATGGTGCTCAGCGGTTTTTAATAAGTTATAACATGCGGCACAAGGAACTAAAACATCATTATCCTGCTTCTCCGCCAACACCAGGTTACGCAAAGGAAGCGCATGCGCCAAGTAATCACTAGTGGAGTGAGCAGAAGTAGCGCCACAGCAATTCCAGTCCTTCAGTTCTTCAAGCTGGATACCCAGCTTTTCCAGAACCTGTTTGCTTGAAGCATTGTACTCTTCAGCAGTGGAGTGCAGTGAACACCCGGGATAGTAAGTGTACTTCATCGGCTCCCCTCCTTTGCTTTGGCCTTTTCAAAAATCTGCTTAATTTCTTTCACCTGGCTAATTTTTTCCGGCAGAAACTTGAGTTTGCCTTTTTTCACAAATTCAATGCCCAAACCCATATCCTGAGTGTAAGCTTTGGTCTTTAATTTAAAACCCAACAACATACCTGCTTCATAAATTCGACCATGGCGCTGGATGGAAGCCAAGAAAGACTCATGAAAAGCCGGAACCATGGTATCGCCCAGAGCAACATTTTGTTCGGCAGCCATATCTTTTAACGCATCATTGACAGCCGAAATATCAATGCCGTTTGGGCAGCGGTCTGCACAGGTTTTACAGCAGGCACACACCCAAATGGTACGGCTTTTCAGCAATCTTTCCTGCTGACCAAGCTGCACCAATCTGACCACCTGATTGGGATTAAAGTCCATGGCAAAACTCATCGGACAACCGCCGGTACATTTCTTACACTGATAGCAGCGGCTGACGGGTTGGCCGGATTTATCCTCCAATTGCTTTAAAAAAGAAAAGGAAGGCGCTATACTTTTACCAGTACTAACCAAAAGATTCCCCTCCTAAATACCCCTGTAGGCGAGCAATATCTGCCCGCCCTGAGGTATAAACATCTAACTGTTCAAATAATTATCTTGTCTTATACATTTTCACATAAGAATCACAGTAAATGTTCTGATTTAAGACAATCTCTCCGGCTGCAGCCACTTCTACCAAATCATCATCATTGGCATCGGCAATGGCAGCATCCAAACCACAAGCCATGGCCATAGCCATGTAGGTACGGTTGATTAATGAGCGGTCATTACAGTTTTGAGATACATTACTCAAACCGAGCACTGTCTTCGGTGCCGGGTTAGCAAGCATCTTAATTTGACGCAGGGTTTCCAGAACCTCAGGACCATGATCCTGACCAACATTGGCCGGCAGGATCAATGGGTCAATGTACAAATCTTCCATAGGCAGACCAAATTCGTCTGCAGCAGCTACCAATTCCATGGCGAATGCCAGACGAGCATCGGAATCCTTAGGAATACCCTTTTTGTCCATAGTTAAGCCAATCAGGCCGGCACCGTACTTAACCGCCAAGCCAAAAGCTGCTTCAACCTTATCTCTTTCTGCCGTGGTGGAGTTAATGATTGCAGGTTTTTTACAAACCTTCAATCCTTCTTCAATAGCGTTGAAGTCAGTGGAATCGAGACAGAGAGTCAAATCGCTTACTTCCTGGGTAACTTCCACCAGCCACTTCATAGCCGCAGCGCGATCAGCAACACCGGGGCCCACATTAATATCTAATACCCGAGCGCCGCCCTCTTCTTGTTTGCGCGCCCATTCCTGCACCGGCTTGGGATCGTTATCAATCAACGCCTGCTTGATATCTGTAAACATCCCATTAATCCGTTCACCAATAATTAACATGCAAATCCCTCCCTTTAACTATTACGGCATGGTCAGGTGCCAAATGACACCTGACCCGCCCAAGAAAATTCTAATAACTGTTATCTACCATCAGCTGGTCGATTGCCTTCTTGACAATATCAACTGCCTTGGGATGACGCATCAGCAATATGCTGCCGCCTGCCTGCATTAGCGCACTAGCTGTAGATGCCTCCCATAGGATACCACGATCTTCTTCAACACCCCAACCGGGATATTCTTCTTCGGAAGCACTGGCTTCTTTTGCCCGCCATGCTTCTTTACCAACAGTGCAAAGTATAGGCATGGATAGCATCTTGTCACCCTGCAGGGCGCCAAGACGAGCACGTTCCATGATGGAATACGCATACTCAATACCATATCCCAGACCACCGATGGACGGATCAATAATAATCCGGTCAGTGGCTAAGTTCATCTCGGAAATCAAGATGTTTAACTGCTTGCAGATGTTAATGTCCAACGGAGAACGGGCAATAACATTATGCTTATGCACCATGCAGGCAGCAGTAATAGACTTGTAGTTCTCCTGCTCGGCAAAACCAATTAAGAGGTTTTCACCGGCAAATGCTTCAGCAACAGCTGTCAGCACTTCATTATCCTTATCTTCAATCTCACAACCGGTAATAATCAAAGGAACACCTACGGCTCCTAAAACTTCTTTGACAGCTGCAACACAGTCTTCAGGAGACTTATTGTCACCGTCGGGGTGAGCTCCTTCAAGTCTTACGTAAATAACGTCAGCGCCATACTCATCAACGCATTTTTTCGCCCATTCGCCCGGCTTATCCAAAACACCTTCAAAATGTTTGGTAATGGTTTCGGGCCAACTGGGAACAATGTCCTGAACTTCCATGGCCACGATAGGCCTATTTACTATTTCACCTTCAAAGTGATGGAAAGGCAGTGCGGCATCGCCGCCCACGGTATAGGTAACCGTACGGGAGCCACCTTCTTCTTTGGTAGCACCCAATGTTACTTGGCCCACCTTGCTGAGGGTTTTTTCCTTAACAATATTTACAGCCATAACTACTCTCCTTTCTTTCCTCCGAATATAGGAACTTCACTAACTAACTTACAGTTTGACCTGACTGAGGATATCCTGCACAGCTTTTACTGCAGCAGAGTCAGCAGGCAAATCGAATAACGGCTTACCTTCAATGTCAAACTGGCTGACCAAGGGATCCATGGGTATGGTGCCGATTAATTCCAGGCCGGTCTTTTTGATTTCCGGCATCAGCGGCTCAATACCCTGCTCCTGGGTCTTGGTTATAATCAGGTAAAGATTATTTACCGGCGCCTTAAGCGAATCCACAAGTTCTTTTACCCGTCCGGCAGAGCGGACACTGCGCGCCGATGCATCACTGATGACAAATAAATGCTCCACTTTTGGAATAGTTCGCCTGCTGATATGCTCAAGGCCGGCTTCGTTATCCGCCACCAGATAATCATAGTTTTCACTTAATGATTCCAGGTGTTTTTTCAATAAATCATTTGGATAACAATAACACCCGGGCCCCTGTGGATTACCCATCACCAGCAGGTCCAAATTCTTAGTAGTCTCTACAATGGCGTGAGACATTTTAAAGTCAATAAACATATCTTTAGTCATTCCCGAAGGAACGGCCTTAGGGTCTTTGGTTTCAGTAAGAATGTCGGAAATCATGGTGTCCACCTCAAGACCCAATGCCTCATTCAAATTGGCATTTGCATCTGCATCCAGGGCCAGAATTGACCCCTTCTTTTTCTCAATGAGGTAACGAATTAATAGGGCTGAAAAAGTGGTCTTACCTGTGCCACCCTTTCCTGCTACGGCAATTGACATAGTCATTTATTTCACTTCCTTTCCCTGTTCATCCTTATTTAACGACGGAAACAAGGTCAAGTCGGTATGAGGGATAAATGTTGCGGATACAAATTCATCCATGAAGGTGGTACCGGCAGAAAGCTCCAGATAGGTCATCAAATGACCCAGTTCCTTGCATTCCTTATAGGCATCTTGAGACAACAACGCCAATTTGGCCCCTTTCACGGAAGTATTGCCCATAAATTCGTATCTGTCACGGTCCACGTCGGGCAATAAGCCGATCTGCACCGCATCATCCACATTGAGATAGTTACCAAAGCCACCGGCAATAATTATTTTCTCAATCATATTCACATCTAACTGCATCGATTTTAAGAGACTTTGGATACCGGCAAATACAGCACCCTTTGAACGAAGAAGATTTTTAATGTCTGCTTCGGTAATAACCACATCTTTATCAACACCGCTCTCTTCCGCCCAGGCCAGGACATACTCCCAACCGTCCTCGCTTTTTCGTAAGCGCGGTGTATCCTTATCACGGAAAAACTGACCTGTGCGGTCAATCAGACCTACTCGGTGCAGTTTCGCCATGCAGTCAATTAACCCTGACCCGCAAATACCGATAGGTTTTTCATTACCGATAATCATTAAACTTACATCAAAGGTTTCTGGGTCAATTGAAACCCTTTCTATTGCTCCGCCCATGGCTCGCATACCAAAGGTGATGCCGCCGCCTTCAAAGGCCGGTCCGGCGGAACAGGCACAGGAAATTAAAAATTCATTATTTCCCAATACTATTTCGCCATTAGTACCGATGTCTATGAACAGCGTCATCATTTCCACCTTGGCCATCTTCGCAGCCAATACACCGGCAACGATATCGCCGCCCACATAACTGGCTACTGCCGGGAAACTCAACACCCAGGCTTCGGGATTAATATTGATTCCCAGCAGCCTCGCTTTAACCGGCGGTAGTTCTGTTGCCGTAGGGATATATGGTTCCAAGCGAATATACTTAGGCGGTAATCCCAATAACAGGTGCGCCATAGTGGTGTTACCTGCCGTCACCGCCACATGTACATCGTCAGGCGAAATGTTATTTTTCTCCAACAGTTTATCGATTAATTCGTTGATGGAGCCGATAACTGCCTTCCGCAGATCATCCAGACCATTTTTTTCTCCGGCATGAATCATGCGAGAAATTACATCATCACCGTATCGAGCCTGCTTGTTATAGGTACCTCTACTGTCTACCAAATCACCGGTAGCCAAGTCCACTACATAAACCACCACAGTGGTGGTACCTATATCAACCGCTAAGCCATAGCCGTCATTTTGCACATGGCCCGGCTCAACCTGCACGATTTCCGTGATACCGTTCATGCAAGCCAAAGTTGCCGTCACTTTCCAATCTTCCTGGCGCAGGGCTTCCGCCAACTGCTGCAGCACCGGTAATTCCACCATCAGTTCCTTGCATGCGGTCTTCTGCCTTAATTCCGCCTGAAGTCTAGTAAGGTCGCTGGCATTTTCCGTCAGTGTCGGCGGTTCCAAAGTAAGCTGCACTTTACGGCACAGGGGTTTGAATTCATACCCTGACAATAAGTCAAGCTCAGACTCCGCCAGCACCTTATGGTTTTCATTTTCCAGCACTACCTGATGTTCCTCCAGACGAGAATCCTTGGGAACCTCTATCACCACATCTCCTTCGATAAAAGTCTGACAGGCAAGGTTTAACCCCTGCTCTTTCATCTTTTTGGAGCGATTGCCTCCCTCAAGACGCACCTGGCCCTGCTGAACTTTAATAGCACACCTTCCGCAACTCCCCTTGCCGCCGCAGACACTTTTTATCTCTATTCCTGCGATGGATGCAGCCCGGAGAACATTGGTACCTGTCTCTACGGTTAGTGAAATGTCGTCGGGAAGAAACTTTACCAGATGCTTACTCATTTAATCACTCCTAGGAAAAATGACTTTTAGCGAATGCTACGATGCCGGAAGCTTCACGAGGACCAACTGCTACATTCCAGCCGCTGGCTTCCTCAAGCTTTCCTTTCAATACTGCTACGTAACCCGGAATTATCAGGTCACGATGTTTAACCTTATCATCCAAACCGACCTTCTTCATAACTTCTGCAATCTTTTCTGCTTCGTATTTACCGGCAGCATATGCTGTCAAAACAGATGTGCCGTCAGTGTCCACAGAAAGAATATAGCTTGGTATCTTAGTGGATTCTATTTCACCCTGTACTGAGTAGTACGTCAGCGAGAAATTGGTTGTGATGTAAACCGGTGAGTTCTCGTCAACTTCGCCAACCTCATGCAGCTTTTGTTCCACCTGGATGGGAACCTGCGGATCAGTGTAGAGGTTCTGTCTCCAGGAGAGCAGCGGCAGTACATGGGCCTTCTTAGTGGTATTAAGAATAATCACACCCGCATATTTACTTACATAAGTGATCGCCTGGCTGATTTCCGCCAGTGGATCTTCTTCGTTAGTAAAGACAATTGACGGATAACCGAAAGGACGAAACTTCTTCTTAATAGCCTGACGGCGCATTTGCACCAAATCAGCAACAGTCTTAGAAGTTTGAGTCTGACCGCTATCGAGGATAAGCTGCTTATGACCGGCAGTCACAACCTTTTCAACCAATTCAGCCAGAGCTTCCAAACCCTCAGCTTTTACAACCAAAGGACATTCCTTACCCTTAGCTAATTCCACCATTTTCTCGTAATTGTCCCCTGTAGCAGCGCAAATGACGGGCTTCTTATCGCCGACAACTTCCAGCGCTGCTTCAATAGCGGCAGCATCTTCGGACACCAACATCGGGGTAACTGCGGTATTTGCAGCTACCTTAGCCACGGCATCCTTAAATTTACCGGCATCGCCGGATTCGTTGACCACTGCAACGAACTGTACTTTGTACTGCATACCAACCCTTTCAAAGGTTAGGTCTTCAATTTCTTTAGCCTTTGCTTCGATATCAGCAGCACTCAACGCATCACTGACCTTAAATCCTACGGAAGTCTCATGATAGTATTTCTTGTCATGACGGAACAATTCTGTCTCGTCACCCATTTCCACCACATTATCACCAACACCTGCTTTAACCAAGGCAATCGGCGGCGCCGATGCAGACTCAAGGTTAGCCCGTGCTTCGTCAGAAACATAAGGGCAGGTATCCAATTGTGCTTTACCGTTAGCCAAAGCCATTGCAAACGCGAGACAAGTCGGCGGTCCGCATTCTCCGCAATTTTTCTTTGGCAGCTGTTTGTAAATTTCAAGACCTGTTAAACCCATACACCTAACTCCCCTTCCTTGTATATTTTCTCGGCTAGTGAAGCCCGAGTGTAAACGAATGTTCGTACAAATAAATATACAAACATACATTTAGATGGCAGAGGACAACCGGCCATTTTGGGCCGGTGTCCTCTACCTAAAATAACCTCACTTAAAATTACTTCTCTTACATCATGGGATCCATGGTCAGTGCCGGATGTCCCTTCTCTTCCAGGAATGACAAAATTTCTTCAGGCCCGGTACCTACGTTCTCATCGGCAATCTTGTCGATAAAGTCTTCACCCAGACCTTCTTCTTTACTGCGCTCAATAAAGTCTTCACGCAAGTATTCCTTTAGCTCTTTCGGCATCCAAATAATCCGTGCAATGCCACCATCTGCAGGGATAAACTTCTTACTGTTGATATAGGTACGGCCGATACCCATGAAACCGGGTGTCTGCAAGCCGCCGCCTACAGTACCTGCCAAAGTAGAGAAGGTCATACCGCAAGGAGTCATGCCGCCGTGCTCACGAGTGGTAATCATAATACCATTAGCCTCGGGAACGATGGCCATGATAGCCTCGAAGCAGCCGCAGGATGTCATTGGTCTATCCATCATGGAATAGATATTAACTTCATCCAAATTACGGTTAGACTCTTTATAAACATATTGGTTGACACTATTCCACATACCCTTTACGTCATCAAGAGCCGTACCTTTGTCGATGGGTTGGTTAGGCCCGGTACTGTCAATCTCGTAAGATGCCCGCGCATCCAACCAGCTTACGGCACCGCAAAGGCCTACCCGCTCAGGTGTAACCACACAAACGTGGTTCGGAGCAAAGGACTTACAGAGAATACAGCTGTAGAATGTCTCGACATTCTCGTCAGTAAGACCTCTGAGACGCTCGTCACGCTGAGTGTAAACATCCCGGGCAATCTTGATATTTTCATCAACCTGAGCCTCATCAGTGATGATTTTAACCTGGACACGGTCGATAATAGCCGGGAATTCTTCCTTCATTTTAGCGATTAAGAGTTCACCGTAATGCTCGAACTTGAAGCCCTTGGCTACAGCATCTTTGCTGATACGCAGCCAGTTGATGGCCCGTTGCCCTGTATGCCAGAGACCTTCACCGTAGTTGATAAAGTCGTGGATACGACGCTCCAACACGCCTTCAAAGTCATCCTGCATCTTACGGCCGTAAACTTCTACCATAATGCCCAAAGGCAGTCTGGCACCTTCTTCAATGTCATCGATGCTGGGACCGACAACTTCAATCTTACCGTCTTCAATATCGTCAGCGCTGACGGAGCGCACCAATTCAAATGCAGTAGTGCGGCTGCCGCCCATTTCCACATACATATCACCTTTACGGATAGTCTCGCCTTCAAAGGCCGGACCAACAGTAATGGGAATATCAATATCAATACTGGTAATCTTAATGCCGCGAACTTCCAATGCGGTTTGTACCATCTTGTCATAGTCCGGTTCGGAAATGAACCAGTCCTTAATCTGCTCATCTTCACTAAGTTCCTGGTCGGTAATAACCGGGAAGCCTAAGAAGATACCACCCATGGCGGCAGCAGTTTTAACCATATCATGCTCGCCCAAATAAAGGATGAAAGCTAGCACACGGCTCTGCTGATAAGCCCGGTGCGCTTCCCGCTCACCCGGTGCAATACCGGCAAACATCAGACCGGCGCGAAGAGCATAGTTACCGGCGTGAACAACCTGAGTGAAGTTACCCAGCGGGAAAGCGATATAATCCACACCCAGCTTAAATCCTTCATCTAACAGCTGTTCAATAACCTCATCGGACAGGAACAGCATCATCCCTTTGCTCATCAAGTCTTGGACAATCTTAGCCAGTTTCTTGCTGTCCTTGGCCCGACCTAGAATTACGGCCTCACCGGGAATAGTCCAGTCAACCATCTTAATACCGTACTTACGCACAACCGGGTCACCGATAAATCCGGTCCAGGGCTGCGGCATTAATGGTCCCTCAGTTTCATAGTTGAGATAGCGTATAGCTTCAATAATTTCTGCAGCGTACCAAGTGGATTCACCCCATAGCCGCGCATTTTCAAAGGTTTTCTTTTCATTAATCTGGGCACGCATCCGGTTTAAAATCGGCGGCAGGTCGCCCAGTTTGGTAACTTCTTCACCGCTCAGGCAGCGGATAACAGGTAAATAGTATGCAGTATCAGGGTAGGCAACCGGATGGTCTTCACCAAATCTGCTTATCGCCTGATTTAGCAGAATTTCCGCATAGCTGGTAGCAGTAATGGCGCCTTCGTAAGCCTGTTTAAAAAGTTTTTTCGGCTCACTGCCCGGCTCGATTGCACCCTCGTAAATGGCATCAAATTTCTTTGCCTCTTGAGTCATTCTATTTCCTCCTTTCGGGATTCAACTTCAATTAATCAACGAATGGGAGTGCTGAAAACATTCTAGAAGTTCTGACAGAGGTCAGTCTCTAACTTCTCAGCAATATTCTTATGAACACCCATTTTCCAAGTACGATATTCAAGCGCACCCAACATTTTCTTGGCAGCCTCAGCAGCGTCCATTTCTAAAATGAAGTGCCCGCCGTAAACGTCACCGGCAATCTGAGTAACGATACTGTACATTAAGTCGCTGCCTTCCAGAGGCGGCATAGTACCGACGTGGACAGGAACACCCATGGTGAGGAACCAAGTGCCGATAGCTGCTGCCTTACCACTCATTGCTTCCGGCGCAGAAGCGACAAAGGGAACCTTAGGCGTATCTACACCCATGGCGTCAGCCATATCCATCAGCAGATCTGAGGCACGAGTATTATCAACACAAGAGCCCATATGGAAGATAGGCGGAACAGGTGCAGCCAGATCAGCGTTTTCGGTGATCCTAGCCAGGAACTTCTTCAGACCGTCACCGGCGTACTTTTCAACTGCATCAGGGTCCATCAAGCCGAGCTTGGCATAGGCCTGAGCAGAACAACCGGTAGCCACTACAAACACGTCATTTTTTAACATTTCTTTAGCAATTTCAACGTGGTTTTGGTCCTGGAAACCTTTCAAATTGTTACAGCCGGCAAAGAGAACTACACCCTTTAATTCACCGGCGTCAATTGCATCAGTAAGAACTTTAACGGGGTTATCCGGGTTTACAGTGCTAAACATGTCATAAAGAGCTTCCAAACTCCAACCGGCAACCACACGATTTTTAACCTGAGGTATATTAACCTGCTTCTCATCCCGATTTTTATAAGATTCTATAGCAATGCGAATTACTTTCTTAGCATCTTCAAGAGCATTTTCCACCTTGAAATTCACGTGTTGCGTACCAGGAATCTTCACGATAGGCGAAGTCGTTATCAATTGGGTATGGAAACATTCAGCAACAGTTGCCAAACTGGGCATAATGCACTGAACATCCACTACCATAGCATCAACAGCACCGGTGACAATTGCCAGTTCCGAAGAAGCATAGGAAGTCACCAACGGCACACCGCGGCGCATCAATACTTCATTACCGGTACAGCAGATGCCCACCAGGTTGATGCCTTCGGCACCGACAGCCTTTGCTTCTGCTTCTAAATCTTGAGCCGCGTCAACAATCTTTTCACTTAACAGCGGATTATGACCGTGAACGGCGATATTTACCTTTTTGGCGTTTAAAGTACCCATGTTGGCTTCAGTCTGAACAGGCTCGGGAGTACCGAAAATAACGTCGGATAAATCAGTGGCAATGTGCATCCCGGTGTAGTCGCAAAGTGCAGTTCTGACCGCACTAAATGTGAGGTTAACCGGGTCATTGTCATTACCTACGTGAGCCTGAGCCAACAAGTCGGAAATGTTGCCGTGGATACCCGAAACAAATACGTTACAAGCACGGAACTTTTCCTTACGTCCCTCGGTAACAGTGTTCATCAACCAGGCTGCTTCACCGTGTCCGGGGATACGGCTGTAGTCTTCAAGCGCCTTGATTGCTACCTCGTTAGCTAACTGGTTATCATCTTTACCCTCAACCTCAATGCCAACACGCTTGGCAACCTTCTTAAGCTTTTCAATATCTACCAACTTATAGTCCGGAGCTTTACCTTCAGTCAGTTGAAGCACAGTATCGGCAATATGCCGTGCGTGCTCAGAGTGAGACGCAGCACCGGTCAGAATTAATGTACCAACACTTCTTGCAACAATGGTCCATGCAGATGCACCGCAGGCACCTCTTGAAGCAGGACCCTCGTCATCCTTGATACGGCAGGGACCCATCATGCAAAAACGGCAGCAAATGCCTTTATAACCAAATTGACACTGGGGCTGCTGAGCCATAAAGCGGTCAAATGCTGTAATAACATTCTTTTCCTTTGCTACATCCAGCATTTCCAAAGCAGCAGGGTCTACGGTACGCTCGCGGGTTTTCTTATCCTGAACCCGTGGCGCGTCAGATGGCCTGCTAGTGTGGTTAGTATCTCTAAATCTTGGCATACTCTTTTACCTCCTTAATTAGAATTAAAGATGAAACATTCACTTCGCCAAGGAATGATTCCAATTATTCACCTACCTCTCGTAATATTTGTTGGCCCAATACTTCAATGTTCTTGGATAAATTCTGAGGCTCTTGAACTTCAAGTCCCATGGCCTGGTCCAAGACGGCCTCGTCAAAATCTATCATTCCAATTACATCCCCAGAGGGGAAACTGGCATAAACAAAGTCTTTTTCCTTCTGATTACGAATTTTATTACCGACGATTTTTATCTTCTCGATACCCAGTTCACCAGCCAGTTTTTTAACCACCTTCGCAGTTTGGACACTGACCTTACTAGGTTCTGTCACTATAAGCATCAAATCCACATCTTTGGCGGTACCCCTTGTCAGATGCTCTATTCCCGCACCCATATCCAAAAGTACCGCTTCCTTTTTGCGCAGCAACAATGAGCCCACCAATGCATTTAACACCGAATTTTCCCGGCAGTAGCAAGATGAACCACCCTGTTTCACTGCACCCATCTTTAAAAAGTTGATATTACCTTGTCTCACCGTATAAGAATCGAGTATATCCCCCACATCAGGATTAAGACTGAAAAAAGCACCGGACCCGCCGGTCTTTTCTGCAATAATCTCCCGCATATCCACTACGGGCAGCTGTTTGGCTAATTCTTCTTCAGGCAGTCCCAGCACCATACCCAAACTGGTATCGGGGTCCGCATCCACCGCAAAGACCTGGTAATTCTCACTTGCCAGAAACTTGATCAAATTTGCAGAAACGGTGGTTTTGCCCACACCGCCTTTCCCGGAAACGGAAATCTTCAATGACAGCACCTCTTTTTGCGAATTTTTACACCGACTTTACATCATCAGTTGCTGAAGCTGCTGTTAACTAATTTCGCCGAAACTTTAAAAAAACTTTACTCTGCTTGAAATGGTAAAATTCCAATAAACACTAACTTGCATAAAATTATTCTTTCTCAGTTTATATAAATTCTACAACTGCGGCAATTATCCTGCCAAACGCACGAAATTTCCAAATATTTAAACCATTCACCGTTACTATTATACCATCTGCCGTCAATATCCTGCGAGCCGGCAAAAAAAGGCCCGTCCTTCAACCGTTCACCTAGGACATAATACGTTTCGCCGCAGCAAGATATTACTTGTGCAAATTTGCACAAAAAAGAAAACCTCTCCATTGGAGAGGTTAATTGTTTTGCTGAGCCTGACCATGAACAGCGTCGTTAGGCATTTGCGTTTCATCGCTGCTACCGCCGCCGTGAACCGCATCATCCGGGGCCTGACCGGCGCCGTTGGCACTATCTGGTTGCTGACCGCCGTGTACTGCGTCATTCGGTGCCTGCCCTCCATTATGAACACCATCATTGGGCATTCCCTCTTCCGGCGTGGGAGCATTCATCATTTCCAGTGCCTGACTGTGGGACTGAAGCATGGGCATCAATTGCGACAACAGTTGGTTGGCGTCAATATTACCCTGATATTTTCCGTCCATCATCAGGTTTGCTGCTGCTTTTTCAGCGTCTACCGCGAGCTGGAGAATGGTCTTCACTTTGTCCATACTAAAATCGCTGCCGCCCAGCACCATCTTCCAATCGCCGCCCTCATTTGTTAAAAGGGCGATCTGTAATTGAGATTGACCTCCACCATTTGCCAGCACAAAAGGAATTACCGCAAATTTCCCTGTAGAACTAGCACTAAAGACATCAGCCAGCAAGATGCCGCCGCCGTTAAGCGCTTCGACATGCTTCTTTATTTCTTCTTCAGTAACTGCTGCCTGGGTGCTGTCATCCAAGAGATCATACATAGCCATATAATCTCCGCCAACAGCCAGTTTGTAATAATTCTGCAGCACAGTCTCCGGAGCACCCTGCGGTTTGGCTACCGCCTGTTCAATCGGCGGCGCAAAATAGTACATCCACCCGCCAATTACCAGTATTTGCACAAAAAATACTGCCCCAATCAGTTTTTTCAAATTAGCCACCACATTTCTTCGAAAATTATTATAAAAAGACAACAGTCTACAAATTCGATATGTTTCGTCAAAGTCCTTTATTTTTATGAATTAATCCTTAACTACAAACAATTAAAATTATTTACTTATAACACCGCTGCTTAAGGGTTATATACATTATCATAGACACTGGATGCCTCATCATGATCAGTATTATGGCAGTTAAGCACGCAATAACCGCCCTCTGATTGCAGTTGATAAAGCGGACCATCTCCGGAAGAACTGTAAACACTATACACCACACCGCTTACCGTATCCGAAAAACTGATTAAATATGCTTCAGATGAGTTCTCCGCGGGGTCAGCGCCATGTGCATCGTGACAATCCCTGCACTGAGCATTGTTATTGGTAACATGCGTATCATGAAGGTAGGTACCGGAAACAGCCGTAACTGCATCATAAAAATCGCCGCCGTCAAGGATGCTATTTTCATCATGGCAGGTATAGCAAAAGTCATTATCTTCATTAAGAGTAGCCTGGGCTGCACCGTAAGGCTGCAGTTTAAGCAGCCAATCCAGACTGGACCCGTGCGGTTCGTGGCAGCCGCTACAGACTATATTAGTATCCGGCGGCGTCAGCGAAGAACTGTCATGGGCACTCCCTGTCTGATACTCTGCCTGTAATACGTCATGACAGGTAAAGCAGTAATCGCTCCCGCCGCCGCGGTGATAGACTGAGCCGTAAACGCTTTCATTCACCGAATACAATAGGGCCGGATCGGCAGCAGGGTCAAAATGGGCATCGTGACAGCTGCTGCACTGCTGCTCTCCATCTAACCCCAAGTGATTTGACCCCGGTTTAGAAAACTCACTTTCAATATCATGAGCTGTACCGGCCACTAACGGCGTTGACCCACTATGACACCGGTAACAGGTCTCATTGACCGTGGGCCCCATCACCAACTGCTCACTGTCAGCAGTATGCGCCTGATGGCAGTCCCCGCATGCTTCCGGATTATCTGCATAATGCCCATGGGGCATTTTACCAAACGGTCCAGCAGAAACCACATCAGAAATTCGGCTGCCATTATCATCAACAGCGCGGATAATGTAATAATAAGTTGTGCCCGCTTGGACATTATTATCACGATAATTGTTGACAAAAGAGGTAGAACCACCGTAAACCTGTTTAAGCACGCTTTTTCCGTAAACCACCTCTACCAAGGTGCTGCCTGTATCAACTGATGAAGCGGTATCACGGTAAATTTCGTATTGATTAGCCTCGACACCATCTTCCCAGCTTAAATCCACATATGTAGACCCGGCGGTGGCGGTGACAGTCAGTGTTGCGGCATAACTTAACGCGGCACCTATTAACAGGAGCAGGATACCAAACAGCGCTGCCGGCAGATATGATTTCTTACTTAGGGTGATTTTTTTCATGCCGCGCCTCCCTATTTGTCATGACAATCCTGACACACTGACCAGTAGTCTTTTCGCAGCAGATGATTAACTGCGATGGTTTGTCCGTCTTCATCACCAACGGCAGATTGGGCGGTATTCTTGGTACTACCGTGGGCATAGTGACAAGTAAGACAAAACATCTTTTTACTACTGCCGGTACCTTCAAGGGGTAAAGTAGTGGTCATCCCAACATCATCCGGTGCTACACCCACTGGGTGCCGGTATTTACCGTCAGTCTGGTAGGTTCCTGAAGCAGGGGTACTGCCCGCACCTATCGGTGCATTATAGTCTGCATGACAGCCGTCACACAAGCTGTTCATTCCCCATTTATAATTAACCCGCTCAACACCATAAACTTTATCAGTGACAGCGTAAGCCCCCACATGAATATCAGGGTCTTCCGGTGTGGACGGCACTATTAGCCGATAATTCACCGTCGCTCTAGTGGGAGTGTTATGGGCGGTGTGACAGCTGACACAGCTCAATTCACGCCCAGCATAATTAGGATTACCGCCGGGGGCCTCAGTGGGCATTACACCCAATGAATGTTTGGATTCGGAAATCACAGCCGTACCCGAGGTGGAACTTGAGGAATGTCCGTTGCTTTCACCAAATGCCCCTCCTGGTGCCTGCAATGGGGTAGTAAATGCACCATCAGTATCAACCATACCACTGAGAACATCATACTTACTCATACTGCCGTCGTGACAGGTCAAGCACAGGTCATCAACTTCTTCTTGATTCAATAATTTATCACTTAGGCTGGTATGGGTATTGTGACAATCGGCACATAAGTTGTCATCATCAGTCCAAAGATAGTGCTTTAGTTCGTGAGGTGGATAGGCCGGTCCTACATATGTAGAATTTGTCACTGTTGCATCATTGTTAGGATCAGTTACAGTCCCCGCGGTGCTGACCAGGAAATAATAATTTACATAAGGTTCAATGCCGCTTTCCACCCGGTAGTACTCTTGATAGTCGCCGGTGGTATAAATATTATCCCATACTGAGCCATCGGTGCTCTGCCAAATATCATAGGATTCCCCGGGATTTCCCTGCCAAAGAATATCAATAATATTACTACTCCTGGGAATTACTCTGATTTTTTGCGGAGCGGAAAGAGCTAGACCGGGCATAATGCCTAATAATATAAGGATTATAATTGCAAAAGAAAATTTTTTCCGCATAATCGTAAAAGCCCTCCTACCCTTCGTTGTCCGGCAGTGCATAGACCAATACCCGACCGTGCTCACGGTCAGTGACATACATACGGTTATCTATGATTTCCACATCATTGGGGAAATTCATCTTATCACCGCTTAAACCGTTCTTACCCAACTCCATCTCAATCTGATAATATTCATTCAGCACCAGTACTCTGTGCCCCAAAGTATCCGCTAAATAAATCTTACCTCGCTTATCCACCGCGATTCCCCTAGGTACGGATACAGGCAGGTCCTGCCGGGAAACTACGCGCAGCACCTCACCGTTTACGTCAAATACCTGGAGTCTACCATTGCCACTATCGCTGACGTAAATACTATCACCCCAAACAGCTATGCCATTGGGATAAGACAACAGTCCTTTAAGATTGCCCGGCGCACCAAATTTATATTGCAGCTTGCCCTTGGTATCCAGCACCAGTATTTCACCGGTTCGATTGGCTACATAAATTCTCTCGCCCGCATAATCAAGTGCCAACGGGCTTAATGGGCTGCCAATTTTTTTACCACTCCAGACATCTACCAAGATACCCTTACCATCAAAGACTTTAATATTATTACTGCGAAACTCTCCTACATATAGCCTGCCCTCATTATCCACGGCAAGGGCGTTGGGGTAATTGAAGCTGCCCTCAATATAACGCAGGAAATTACCTTCAATAGTATACACATTAACCCTGTTGCGTCCCGTGTCGGTAACATAAATAAACTCATTATCCCTGTCAACTGCCATAGCCAAGGGGTGAGACAGTAAGCTGCCTGTGCCGTCGTCGTCAATAGCGCCCAAGTACTGAACCGTATTAATCAAATTAGGAGCAGGTTCATCGAATACCGACCTCTGCCAGTCGGCAAATCCGGCCCCTGCTGCTATTAAAAATATTCCTATTAGTAATGCGGCAGTTCCCATTAAAACAGGGTATCTATTAGACAATTCTTATTCCCCCGAACCCAAGTGAAATTAATAACTTATGGTACCAATTATAATTTTTGTGTCTTTTCACTGTGTATTCTAATTTTGACAAATGTTATAGATATCCTGCTTAAAAGCAGGGTATATTTCTTCCAAATAGGTTAATAATTTATGAACAAGACAACAAATTAGCCCACGGATGTGTTATCTGCTAATTTCTTTTATGTCCTACGTGTGGTACAGTGCGACCCCCGCTTTCAGCCTAACGGCTGTTACTAGCTTCACTGTTCGGGACTGTCACCCTATCGAAACCACCGATCTCAAGTAACATTAATAAAAAACACCGGAGAAATTCTCCGGTGTTTTTCATCCTAACTGTTACTGCCCTAAATTAATTATTGCAATTAGTTAGTAGGAACTAACTCAGAACCGTTTGAAGCTTGAATGGCTTGAGTATCAGCACTATAGTATCCTTCGTCATGCAAGAATGTGCCATTATGGTTATCAATGTGACACTTCCAGCATACTGCCATGTTCACATAACGCTTAAGCGCGGAGGACGGGTTAACGTCGGCAGCCAATGCTTTAGTATCATCAGCGTTACGCATAATCTGCTGAGAAGTACCGTGAGCATAGTGACAGGAGAGACAGGTCAAAGTATCGCCGGGATTACCGTGAGAATAGCCGGATTCCCAGACGAACTGCTGGCTAGCAGGATCGCTACCTAATGCACCACGGTTAATAGTGTGGCGATATGCAGTGGTGTAACGGCCTTCTAAAGCAGCGCCGGTGTTTTCGGGATCTTCAAACTTGTCTGCATAGTAGTCAGTGTGACAACCTGCGCAGAACCAAGTAATACCGGTCAGGTCGTAGTCAGACTTAGGATTGGTAATAGCCTGCTGAGAACCAGTCCACTTGGTAATCTGTCCGTCAAGACCTTGAATATAACCTTCGCCATTATGATCGCCGAGGGAAGTTACAGTGCCGTCAGCAATAGTAAGATTATTATTTGAAATATCGCCATCAGCTACGAATTCACCTTCCAGAACTTTAGCTACTACAGCCGGAACGATAGCAATCTTATACGGACCAGCAGCAGTTTCGGTGGACTTAAGCTGACCGTAGGCGTCAATGTAGTTTACGGCAAATTCATGAGCCTGATAGTCATCAGCAAGCAAGCTGATGGTTTGGCCATAGACAAAGTCTTTCGTATCAGGATCGCTAGGTGCCTGACCGTCGAGCATTGCCTGGACGTCGGCTGCATAGATAGCTTTGAATACCACTGTCTGGGTTTCGCCGTGTCTATAAGCTTCGCCGCGAGCCCAAGGACCAGTTAATACTGTATCACTAGCATCTACTCCGTCACCGGTTACATCATAAACTGCGTTCCAAACGCCATCACTATCAGAGTCAGCCCAGTCGTAAATTTGAACATCTAAACGACCGATATTAGCCGGGTTGTTGGTCAGTAGACGGTCACTAGCAGAACCGTGCGGCTGGTGACAGGAAGCGCAAGTGAATTCAGCAGTCCAGGAAGCTGTATCCACAACATTACCTAACAAGTCAGTACCTTGCGCCTGACGATTACCACCAGGAGCGGCAGCTACTTCTAAAGCACCGGTAGGCATATGCATGGAAGCATTTTCAGCAGCATTGAATGCGCCGCCAAAGGAACCGCCGCCGATGTTATCCCAACCTAATACATTAGTAACATCAAAGTCAGCGTCGCCCGGCATATCAAATACGCTCAGCTTACCTAAAGTACCATCATGGCAAGCAGTACAGGTATTATAAATACCGTTTTGGATTAACAACTTGTCGCCTGCTGCGGTGTGTGTCATGTGGCAGGATGCACAAGCGTTAGTAGCTTTTTTGAACTGGCCATGAATGTACAGGTCGTCGTTAACGCCGTCACTCTTAGCACGATTGATTACATCTTCACTTTGACCGTAAGTACCTGCAGTAACAGTGTTACTCTGGTGAGCGTTAGTACCGGTATAAGTACCATCAGCATCAGCCGGAGTTACTTCTCCTGTTTCGAGATTTGTGCCAATTGCAGAGACAGCGTCTGCTGGGCTTTGACCAGCCGGGTAATCAGTAGCATCATCATAGTTACCAGGTGCTGCCATGGCTACTGCAATACCTACTGTCAATGACAGTACCATTGCAAGTACGAGAAGCATAGTAAACTTCTTCATGATTGGTTTCTCCTCCTCTTTCTCTTGCTTAATTATTTTTCTTGGTTTGTCACCTTGCAGTTTTAACATCTTTCCACACCTCCTTTCCACCGCGGCTTGGTGACTCTATGGTCAAACGGTAAACGTACCGTTTGCCTGCGGAGGAATATATTGGTATCTAAAGTTTGGCTTACTGCCAAACAGCTACCCTTAAATTAGCGGTATCAGTGATATAAATACGGCCGTTATCATCGATAAACAAACCGTTAGGCAGGATAAACTGATTATCCATACTGCCCATTTCACCAAAGCTTTCATCCAATCGCTCACCGTCTAAACTAAATGTATATACTATATGCGTCAGGTTGCTGACCACATACAATTTATCACCGCGGATACCAATACCCCGAGGATTTACCATCACCGAGGGCTGTCCCTGAGGTGCACCGTTAAATGCTTTGACCAATTTTCCTTGGGCATCAAAGATTTCAACTCTACCGTTGCCGGTATCAACTACATACATATTCCCTTGGTCGTCCACGGTTATACCATTCGGTGCCAACAACTGCCCGGGACTCCGTCCGGATTCGCCGACTTCCAATAGCTTCTTACCATCAAGATCAAATACAAACACTTGAGATTTATTAATATCAGTCACATAAAGCTTATTATCCTTTATCACCAAATCTCCGGGACCGTCTAAAACCCCGCCGTCATCAAAGTACTTTAAGAAGTTGCCGTCCCGGTCAAAGATGGATATATTGCCGCGGTACAAGTCAGCCACATAAAGCTGTCCGTTACCATCACCGACAATACCGTACGGAAATTGAAGCTCTCCCTCGCCGTAACCCTGGGTACCAAAACGCTTAATAAAGTTACCGTCGTAATCAAAAACCTGAATACGATGGTTGTTGCTGTCGCTGACATAAATCCGCTCGTTCATCACCGTTACATCCAACGGCTTTTTAAACTGTCCCTCACCGAAGGTACCGTAAATCATAAACTGGGGTCTGGACCCTTGATCGACAGCACCGGTCAAAGGGGTTAAAAGTGATTCCGGTGACTTAAGAAATAAATATGAAAAAAGAAATAATGCCGTTCCCAACAAAAATATTAAAATCATAATCAAATGAACTAACCATCGCGGCACCCCGCGTACCTGCTGCACTGATGCATTTGCCATTTACCTGCGACCTCCTCGGGTTATCTGAATTATTCTAAAGCTGCCAACGCTTCCTTTGCTTCCTGATAACTAGCATCATACTTTATCGCATTTTGATATGCTTTTTTCGCACTTGCCGGGTCGTTCATAGCTTCGAACACTTTACCGGCCCAGAAATGAATTTCCGCCGCGCCTTCATTCAATATTTGGGCTTGGGAAATAGAACCTATCGCCTGGTCGTACATTTCCAGATGGTAAAAAGCTATCCCTTGATTCAGATGAGCCCTATAATCGGTTGGGTTTAATTTTACACACTGCTGGAATGCTTCCAGAGCTGCATCATACTGCTTTGTTTCAACCATGAGGTATCCCTTGTTTAAATAAGCGGGATAAAAGTTAGGGTCAATTTCGATAGCTGCATTATAACTTTTAAGAGCATCATCGTACTGCCTTAATTGATAATACGTAAAGCCCAGGTTTACTCGCTGTTGGGGATCATTAGGATTTTCCATAACCATTTTCTCATAGTACTGCGCCTGCTCCTGAAAACGCGCAACATCTAAGCCGCTGGTCCAGAAAAATTTATAGCCAATGCCGATGCCGGCACCGAATACCACTATAAAAGTTACCAGTACCATCGCGAAAGCAACCAGCCATGAATACTTCTTCTTGACCGTTCCAACCGCCGGGGCAGTAGACACCTCACTCTGCTGTACAACATTATTGGTTTCCAAAGAACTCGCTCCTCTCTGATGAATAAAATAAGATTGCAAAATTATTTTAATATAGCCGCTGTATGACAAGCCACGCAGTTTCTTTCGGAATGGCAAGACAAACATGTTTTGTTCGGGCCAGTAGTTACTTCTATCGGGTGGGGCCGCCGCCAACCCTCGCGATGTTTCATATAATGACAGCGATTACAGTTTGTCTTAGCCGCAGCCGGCGCCCCTTTCAACGGAGTATTGTCATGGCAAACAAAACAGCCATCCAGTTCCTTATCTCTTCCATGAACCACTATCCATTCCTCTTTCATATGCGATGGTGGTTTAGATCCATGACAAGAGCGGCAAAATGGGTTGAAGCGGGCGTACTCCACCGCATTGCTTCTGGCTTTTTGGGGAATTACCGAAATCGGTTCATACCCGTGACAACTGTCGCATTCAGTAATATCTTTTCTGGCAATTTTGCCGTGTACCTGCAAAAAGTCATCCTGCCCGTGACTATCAGGCTTTACCGAATATTTATGGCAGGTTTCACACTCCTTGGAAATCTTGCGCCGTTCATGACAGTTCATACAAGTCCCCATATTGGGTTTGGTTGCATTGGGTGTCATTAACATTTCTACGGGCAGCTGACCAATATCGTTTTCTTTTTGAGAAACAGACCTGCCGGATACCGCACCATGCGCGACACCTTTATGGCAGGACACGCACCAGATCTTTTTATCCACATGCTTTTGATGGGGTACAATCAAGCCCCCGGCCGTTACCTGACGCGTCAAGCTATGACACTTCAAGCAAACTTCATCCTTTACAGGGGCTACTTTTTCATCTAATAAACTGGCTCCTTTATCAAAATCAAAGGCCAGAGCAAGCTGAACATCGCGTTGCTGAAGTTCCTGCTCAATTTTGTCAATCACTACTTTTGACCCAGCTGTAAATCCCACCTTGGCCGCACTGCCCAATGTCGCATACAAACCGTAATCCTCGTGACAAACTGCACAATCAAAACGATTATGAGATGATGCATCCCAGGTCTTTACTTCTGGTTCTACTACGTGACAACTATTACAGGTGTCAGCGCTTGAGAAGGATTTCACACCATACGGCGTAGCAAACCAGATTAACAATAATATCACAGCAGCCGTCAGTGCCATAAAAAATAATTTTATCCTGCTCATGTGAACGATCCTGGTAAAGATGCTCACTCTCTTTTTCTTTGGCTTATTCGGCTCTACGCTGCCTTCCGAAGTACTTGATGTCGTCTGGTCGTGCTGCGTCATCTATGTTTCCTCCCAAGATAACTCTATGTAAGAGGCCGTCCACTGACCATATATATTCAGCCCCACATAGACATATACAACAAATTCGCAGCAATTCCTCCTGTCAAATTATTAATAAATTGTAACCTTTAAAAAGTGCAGCACCCTAATATTCTGTTGAGAAAGAATTTGTCCATTATTTCACATAGGATTGTATTCAACAAAGCGGAGTAAATTCCTTTTAATTTAGTGAAAAAAGATTATCTTTTTAAAGTAAAAAATCCCCATTAAATGGGGATTTTCACCTGGGTAAGGCATTTCTTCTATTAATACCTGCCGCTGCGATAAATGGTAAATATCAACCACAGGCCCATCAGTACCGCAATCACGAAACCCACTTCCACCACCGGATAGCGCATCAGCGCGGAGCTGACGGTATTCTGGGCCATTAGAGACGAGCCCACAATGATACTGGCGATGATAATGCTGATGGAAATACGATTGCTGATAAGGTTTAGGATGTTAATGAATGTGCGGAAATTTTGCACATCTATCTGAGCCTTCAATCGTCCGCCTTCCAACATGGACAGGACGTTTTCCAACCTTGAAGGTAAATCAGTGAGCAGCCCGCCTAGTTCCAGCAGCTGCTCACTCGCCGCGCTGCCCAGCCTACGAGGGGAGAGGCGCTTTCGCAGTAGTTTTTTGCCGTAAGGTTCCGCTATATCTACGATGCTTAAATCCGGATCAAGCACTTGTACCAGTGCCTCCAGGGTGACCATTGACTTTATCAGCAGCGTTACCTCAGGCGGTATCCGTACCTGGTATGTATAAGTAAGCTCCAGCAGTTCCGTAAGCGTATCACCCAGCTTGATTTGGCTCATAGGTACACCGTAATATTTTCGCTGCAGCCGGGATACATCTTTCTTTAAGCCCTGTAGATTGATCCCCTTATGCACCACGCCGATTTTTAGTAAACTGCGCACAATCAAGTTGACATCCTGTCTTACCAGAGCCAAAATCAAATCAGAAAAGCGCTCTTGCAGCCAGCTGTCCACCCTTCCTACCTGACCGAAGTCCATAAATAATACCTTGCCTTCAGGCAGTACCGCCAAATTGCCCGGATGAGGGTCACCGTGAAAAAAGCCATCTTCAAACACCTGCTGCAGCATGGCATTGACCACAGTGGCAGCGATTTCCTTGCGGTTATAGCCTTCTCGGTCCAATTGCTCCAAGTTGGAAATTTTAATTCCCTGCATAAACTCAAGCACCAACACTCTTTTGCTGCTATGCTGCCAATGCACCCCGGGGATGACTACCCCATCATTGGTTTGGAAATTCTTTTTAAAGCGCTCGGCGTTACGGCCTTCCGCCAAATAATCCAATTCATTGCGGATGGATTGGGTAAACTCTTCGACTATATCTACCGGCTGGTACAACTGCCCCCAGCCGGTGCGCCGCTCGGCAATTCGGGCAATATTAAATAATATTTCCAGATCCGTCTCAATCTTTCGAGCAATATTGGGGCGTTGTACCTTTACCACCACTGCTTCACCGCTATGCAGCACCGCTTTATGGACCTGTCCAATCGATGCCGAAGCCAAAGGAGTTTGGTCAAAAACGGCGAATAATTCCGCTGCCGGCTTGTTAAATTCATCCATAATTACCGGTTCTATCTCTTCAAAGGGCAGCGGCGGTACATCATCCTGTAATTTACTCAGCTGTTTAATATAAGGCTCAGGCAAAAGATCTGCCCTAGTACTCATGATCTGCCCCAGCTTTACAAATGTCGGGCCCAATTCCTCCAACACATGAAGCAGCCGCTCAGGCGCCCCTAATTTATCTTTATCCGCGGTCAGCCGCGTTCGCTTAGGCAGAAAATCTATCAAGCCGGTTTGATCGAGAATGTAGCCAAAACCGTGCTTGGCCAGCACATTGGCGATTTCCCGATAGCGCCGGAAATGCCGCTGCCCTCTTCTAAACGGTGCCACACCTATCACCTCATATACCAAATAACCTGTGGTTGGGCCACAGGTTAAGGTAACTTATTCCTTTAACTTTTCCTCAATATTCTGTACTCTGCGTTCCAGTTGCTCAAACTCTTCCCGGCTTACAAACCGGAAGTCTTTACGAAGTTGGTCTAGTTCCTGTCGCACCGTCTCCCGCAGGTTTTTCCGTTCTTCTTCGCCGCGCTTGACCAGTTGGTCTGCTAACCCTTTAGCCTCCTCGGTGCTTATCTCACCCTTTTTGACCAGCTCCTGCACCAGCTGCTCAGCCTTTTCCCTGGTGACGGATACGGCACCAATTCCCAGGTACAAACCTCTTTTAAGAAGCTCCAGCACATCTATCACCTCCAATTTAAAGAGTTTAAGGTTTTACCTTCTATGGCAGACTGCAGAATGCCAGACCCATAGTTCCCGGTCCAACATGAGAACCTACAACCGGGCCGATATCGGCATATTCAAATTCCAAATGCGGATACTTAGCCTTTATCTGTTCGCCAAACTTTACTGCCTCATCTTGACAATCCACTAACAGGACAGCCACCCTAGCCTTATTAATATCGCAAGTTTTTAAGAATTCATCCAGCTCTTCCACGACACGCCCCAAGGCCTTTTGACGGGTGCGCACTTTTTGAAATACATCAATTTTCCCCCGGATATAAAGAATGGGCTTAATCTTTAACAGTGTCCCGACCAACGCTTGGGCGCCGCCGATTCGCCCGCCCCTTTTTAAATATTCGAAGGTATCCACCATAAACAGTGTGGACAGTGTGTCTCTCATGTGTTCAACGGTTGTGATAATCTCTTCTTTACCCTTTCCTTCCCGAGCCATGCTTGCCGCTTCCAGCACCATGAACGCCAAGCCCCCGGCAGTGGAATAAGAGTCAATAACAGTAACATCCGTCCCTTCCGCCAGTCCCGCACCGGTCTGAGCTGCCTGGACGGTTCCGCTGATACCCGAAGATATCAGAATGGCTACCACACTCTCCGCCTCTTTACTCAAAGTCTCATAGGCCTCTTTGAACTCTCCGGCAGCAGGCTGAGATGTGGTTGGGAATAGTTCTTTACTCTCCCGTAATTTATCGAAAAACTGGTGGTTGGTATATTTTTCTCCTTCTTTAAAGTTTTCATTCCCCAAGTTCACTGCCAGGGGAACCATAGTAATATCATATGCCGCCAATTGCTCTTTAGTCAGGTACGCAGTACTATCAGTGATAATTTTTACTTTCTGCATTTCTCTTTCCCCCACTTAAGTTATTTTCTTTATCATAAGTTAGCCTGGATATTATTGTCAACCTTTAAACAATATCTCGCGTCATTTAGAAAAATTATCGCAATTTCTTCCTAATAATAGGGATTGGTCAAAGGTTTTATATTGCTTATCTTTTTGACTTTATAATTTTTGTGTATTAAAATATTTTAATAGAGCAACTTTAATTTAACAGGGTTTGTAAAACCTCTGTTTTTCCCCAAGGCAGGGGTTTTACAAATTGCTGTATAAAAATCCATCTTAAGGAGATGAAACATTGATGGGAGACAGCAAAGATAAAGCACAAGAACAAAACCCTTCAACTGACAGTTTCAATGAAACTGTAGTGGAGACCTCCCAAAACCTTTGGCATGCTTTCCAAACAAAGCATCCCTTGGTCGAAACCTATACCATTGTCCTTTTTGCCATATTAATCGGTATCATCGGCGGACTTGGTGCCATTGTGTTTCGGTATTTAATTGATTTTTTCAGGACTTTGTTTGGGCAAGGGTTAGGCAGCAGTTTTACCATCTTTGGCGCTTACGGCACTTATTTAAAGGCTCTTTTGCCCGCCATAGGCCTTGTATTGGTAGGAATTATCTCAAATTATTTTGCCAAAGAAGTAAAAGGGCATGGTGTACCGCAGATTTTGGAAGCATTGGCCTTACGCGGTGGAAAGATTAAACCCAAAGTATCTTTCTTCGGCATTCTTGCTCCGGCAATTACCATCGGTTCCGGCGGTTCTGTGGGCCAAGAGGGTCCCATTGCGCTGATTGGTGCATCTTTTGGTTCCGTAATGGGGCAGGTATTAAAGCTCCCCGAAAAATATATCAGCCTGTTTCTAGCCTGTGGGGCTTCAGCGGGTATTGCAGCAACCTTTAACGCTCCCATCGCGGGTGCTTTTTTTGGTCTTGAAGTAGTATTGGGTACTTATTCATTAGGTTCTATCGTTCCCATCTTTATTGCATCAGTAACCGGTACGGTAATATTTCGTCAATTTATGGGCAGCGCCCCGGTGCTTGCTACTCCGGGATATACTGTCACTCACCCTACTGAAATACTGCTGATGATTCTTTTGGGTATTATTGCCGGTTTTGTCGGTCTGGCATATACCAGGGGGCTGACATTTTCAGAAGATCTCTTTGATGACTGGGAGGTGCCATTTTGGCTTAAAGCAATAGTCGGCGGAATCGGCGTCGGTATCCTGGGTCTTTTGTTCCCGCAAGTTTTGGGTGTTGGCTATTCGACTATGGAAACAGCGGTGCTTGGTAATATTCCGCTTTTGAGCCTAATATTATTTTTCATCTTTAAATTCCTGGCAACAATGCTCACTATCGGTGCCGGCGGTTCCGGCGGCGTATTTGCCCCATCTCTTTATCTGGGTATCATGCTCGGTGGAATATATGGCATCGCAGTAAGTAACTTATTTCCAAATTTAGTTTCTACTCCGTGGATATACACAGTAATCGGTATGGGGGCTATTTTTGCTGCTTCAGCTCAGGCGCCACTGACTGCAAGTACCATCATCCTGGAGATCACCGGCGATTTTCATATTGCGGTAGGAGTAATGGCAGCGACAGCACTCAGTTATCTAATTCATGGTTCTACGATTCGTGATTCCATGTATACAGTTAAACTTACTAAAAGAGGGATTGATATTTTACGTGGTACTGACGTCAGACCTACTGAACGTATCCCGGTTAAGCTGGCCATGCGTCCGTTAGAGTACGCAGTTTATGCAGATGACAGTATTCATAAAGCTACGCGAGTATTACTACAGTATGAGGCGGATTTACTTGTGGTTTTAAACCGCAAAGAAGAATTGGTGGGTATTCTTACCCAGTCTAACGTGCGGGGAGCGACTGAGCTTCAAGATCAAAACATCACTATTCGTGACATTGTCCAGGTTAACGTTAAAAGTATTGTTGCCAATGACAATTTGGAAGAAGCCATGCGGCTGTTCAGTTTCTTCCATGTCAAAACCCTGCCGGTAGTGGATCAAGACAATCATCGCAAGGTGGTGGGCATTCTCAAACATGCTGACGTAATAAATGCCTACAGTACGCGTATCCTACACAGCATGGAAGCTACAGCCAAAGTCACCAACTATACTGAGAACCGTGATGCTCAACAAAAAGGCGGCTTTAGAAGTTTCATCGTCTGCGAGTCATCACCGCTGGCCGATAAATGTTTATGTGACATTACACTCCCCGAGGAAGTAGTAATTGTTTCCATAATGCGTAAGGGAGAGGTTATCATTCCCCATGGCTATACCATTATAAAACCTTATGATACAGTACTTGTCTTTGCTGTACCGGCCAGAAAGCTGGCTGGATTGCATAAATTATTTGCTACGTAGCAGTCATTATCTAACCTCCACAATTGTGGAGGTTATTTTTAATGTATAGGAAATTATGGGTTGTGGATAATTTCCTATACATGGGGGTTGTTAAGGGGGCATGCCCCCTTATGTTAAATGCAGGAGGGTCACAGCGAAGCGACCTAGGGCGAGTGGCGTCACGGATAAGTGACGCCAAGGTACGAGCGCCGCCGAGTCGGTGAGGCGGCCGGGTGCGTAGCACCCAGGGGTTCCCTGGGTAAGAATATAGAGAGACTTGGCAACTTGTTGCCTAGTCGATCTTAATGCCCTTGGGTGCAAAAGCATTACCTTTTGAGGCCGAAGGCATGAAATGCTTTTGTTCTTGCAGATTATTGAATACTTAGTTGACTAAGGAGAAATAATTCGTTATAATAGCATTTGTGACAATATCACGGGGCGTAGCGCAGTTTGGTAGCGCACATGGTTTGGGACCATGGGGTCGAAGGTTCGAATCCTTTCGCCCCGACCATTTTGTCACTTTTTTAATGCCGATTTTTAACAGTTATAAATCGGCGCAATTTCTCAAAAGATAATAGTGTCCAATCAATGGGGCGTAGCCAAGCGGTAAGGCAGCGGACTTTGACTCCGCCATGCGTAGGTTCAAATCCTGCCGCCCCAGCCAAAGCTCCCGGCACTTTAAAGTGCCGGGAGCTTTTCCTTGTATATAGTACTCGAATTTTGACAATAATAGCAAATGAATTAAAAATGGAGGTGCTGCTCTCTAATGTCAGATGAAAACAAAAAAGACTGTCAAGTAAAGTCAGTAACGGAAGTCGAGGAACCCGATTATAGCCAATGTGAAGACTGCGTTGAGGAGCAATGCCCGTTAATGGATGGGCTTTGCTAGCTGGATAACAACCACGGAAGGAGGCTTATTAATTTATGGGCAGAACTTCAATGACCGGTGACCCTATTTCTCGGGTCAAATGTGTCGTGAACGGTTGCGAATATTGGGGTAATGGCGATATGTGCAAAGCCAGCTCCATTGAAATTCAAACACCTAAGGCCAGCAACACCGAAGAAACTGATTGTGCCACCTTTGCACCAAAAGGATAAATAATTCCACAAAAATACGGGCCACGTGGCCCGTATTTTTTATTTTACGTATTCATCGCCTTAATACTTTCTTCCCTGATCAATTCTACTGCCCGGCGCTTATATTCTAAGAACATATCATCGGTTTTAATATGGTAATCCCTGGGCCGGGGCAAATCAACATTGATTACTTCTTTCACCCTGCCGGGCCGGGAGGTCATCACCACTACCCTATCCGCCATAAAAATCGCCTCTTCTACGTCGTGGGTGACAAAAATAATGGTTTTCGGCGATTTTTCCCAGACATTCATTAATAGTTCCTGCATCAAACTGCGCGTCTGCGTGTCTAACGCACCGAAAGGCTCATCTAGTAATAAAAATTCCGGGTCGTTGGCCAAAGCCCGGGCGATAGCCACCCGTTGTTTCATGCCCCCGGACAACGCTTTGGGGAAACTGTTTTCGAAACCCATTAAGCCTACCAAATCAATATATTTGGCAGCGGTTTCCTTTCGCTGTTCTGCAGGAACCCCTTTTTCCTTTAAGCCGAATTCTATGTTTTTCTCCACGGTAAGCCAGGGAAACAAGGTATAGGACTGGAAGACCATACCCCGGTCTGCCCCGGGTTCTTTAATTTCCCTGCCGCCCGCCATCACGGCACCGCTTGAGGGCTCCACCAAGCCGCCAATAATTCTCAGCAGCGTTGACTTGCCGCAGCCCGAAGGGCCTAGTATCGCCAGAAATTCTCGTTCACCCACAGAAAGATTGATTTCTTCTAAAGCACGTACCGCGTTATTATCCTGACCATATGTTTTTGTTACCCCTGATACCTGGAGACTGGTTTTTGTTAGTGCCATCCGCTTCACCCATCCCATTACTTTTACAAAAGATTTTGCTACCTCAATATATCATCAATAAGTTACTCCGTCCAAGGAAAAAACACTCGATGCGCCCATTTAAAGCAGTAGTCAGATATCAATCCCAAAATGCCGATGGTCAAAATACCTACTAAAATATTCGCTGTACGCAGCATCCGAGAGGATTGTAAAATCGTATGCCCGATACCCGCCGATGCCCCAATCAACTCTGCCACAATTACATAGGTCCAGGCCCACCCCAATATCAATCTCAGCGAATCCATGATCGCCGGTAAGCTGGCCGGCAGCAGCACCCGCCACAGTACCGCCGAACGGGAAGTACCAAGAGTATAGGATACCTCCAACAGCTCTTGTTTGACGCTTTTTGTAGCCACTGCTACCATCAGTACCAATTGAAAGAAACTGCCAAACCATATTACCGCAATTTTTTCTGCCTCATTGACGCCAATCCAGAGGATAAAAAGGGGAATAAAGGCAGAAGCGGGCATATAGCGGATAAAGGCCATTAATGGTTCCACCATCGCCTCTACCGGTTTATATGTGCCCACAAGAATTCCCAGCGGTATGCCAATAATCGCCGCCGCAGCAAATCCTACCATTACCCGCATAAAGGTCATCCAGACATCATGGAGAAAATTTAATTCAAATGTCAGCTTCATAGCAGACTCCATAATGGCAATGGGTGTCGGTAAAAATAATGGATCGATAAAGCCGGTGTATGTGAGTGCCGACCAGGCCAAAAACAAAGTTACAAAAGTGGATACTGATAGAAATAGATAGTTACTCCGAGTAATATTACGACGGGGTTGGAATGCCGCTTGATATTTTCTAAATTTGGGGTCTAGCATCGGTCCTGCCATAACCGTTTCCCTCCTAAAAACCTTTTGTAGGCGGAAGCACTAATCAGCCCCGCCTACGTCTACTAGACTTTATATTCTATTTAACAAAGCTGCCGTCAATAATTTTAATCATTTCCGGCTTGTTATCGATCAGACCTTCAGCTAACCAGAAGTCCGCTGCTTTTTCACTGACTTCCCACAACAAACCCGGGTCGTCCGGGGTTCCGAAATATTCTTGGTTCTCTGTCTGATCATAGAATTTCACATCAGGCAGTGTGGCCTCAAATTCTTCGACTGTCTGGTCCATGGCCAGAGCCATAATTTGATTGGCTTCCCCGGGGTTTTCCGCGGCAAAGGCTAACGCATCAAACCATGCATCCACTATCCCTTGAACTGCTTCGGGGTTATCCTTGACAAAGTCTTCCCTTAAAGCCAAGGAATCCACGATTACACCAGGTGTTTCATCACTGGAAATCAAAACATGACCAAAATCCGTTTCCTCTGCTTTAGTTAACCAAGGCTGCCAGGTAATCGCTGCGTCTACTTTACCAGCGACAAAAGCGTCTCCGGCATCACCGGCACTCATATCTAGCACATTTAAGTCGGAAAGCTTCATCCCTTCCCGGTCAAGCAGATACTGAGTCCAAAAGTAACTGGCGCCGCCGCCGGTATGAAGAGCCACCTTTTTCCCTTTTAAGTCCTGAATACTTTTGATATCTTCAGTGGCTACTATTCCGTCACCGCCAAAGGAAGTATCAAGTCCTAATATTTGTACCACCGGAATGCCGGCAGCAGCAGTCATCACATGAGTATCAACAGTAGAAGCAAAACCCTGAATCCTATCAGCTGCTAATGCTGTTCTGCGGTCTGAAACACTTTCAATGACCTGCAGGTCCACATTAACGCCGTTCTCTTCAAAAAATCCTTTTTCAGCCGCAATATGTAACGGTGCATAGCCGATCCATGAAGAAACAGCTAAAGTTACCTCAGTGGGCTGCGGAGTGTTATTCTCATCAGCCGGCTGTTCCGCTTCCTGCTGATTTTCCCCACCCTCTGATGATTGTCCACCGCACCCAGCTACGGCAAAACTTACCACCAACATTACTACAAGCAACAACGATAATTTTTTCATTTCACCCTACCTCCTCTTTAACCACTTAACCCTTTAATTAGTTAATGTGGTCAAGCACTAGTATAAATTAATTTATATTAGTGTGCAATGGATAGGATTTCCAGCTAAAGGATGCAAAAGGTGACCCGGGAGATTTTCCAGGTACCCTTACCAGCCCAAATGGCCTATACTCTACCTTATGTAACTAATAAACTGAAAAAAAGAGTCCTATTGGTATTAAAACCAACTAGACTCTTTTAGCCTTGCTATTAAAAATCTGGTGCGGCAAAAAGGACTTGAACCTTCACGAGCATTGCGCCCACAAGAACCTGAATCTTGCGCGTCTGCCAATTCCGCCACTGCCGCACGTGTTTGGTTGACGAATTATATCTTAACAAAAAGCGGAGATAAAATCAAGTCCACTTGCCATGTTTATTGAAATATTTCACGGTATTTTTTGCATTAACGGGAAGCAATTGGATTATGTCTTTATGCAGTACCTGTCTGCTTATTGATTCTTTTTATCCTTATCTGTATTGGTTTCGGGACTGGGCTTACCGCCATTTTCCGTTTCCGGATGGCCTTCCGGCATTTGCGGCGTTAATGCTTGATACAACTCATTGTAGTCTTTGGTCACAAAAAAGGACTGTGCTAACCAATCAAAGCCTTGGTCGTAGCGATAGTACGTTTCTTTATCTGCTGTAAATGCTAAATAATAGCGGATACCGGGATAGATATCAAAAATAAATACCTTAGTACCCAAGCGAATACCTAAAGAATCGGTACTTTCAAAAATTAATTTATAGGAGCTTTCAGTAATAGCAGTTTGCTCTTCTGAAATAACGTCTATATCCGTAAAGTTTTTGTTGTCTTCAAAAACCTTTATAACTTCGTCAGCCAGAGATTCCACGTTGTAAAAGCTCAACCCTCCAAATTCAGCCCGGGCATTAAAACCAATCCCAAGCTCAGAGTCCACGAAGCTTACTGCTTGTTCCGATTCATAAACCTTCTCCCATGTTGAGGGCAGCTGCACGGCAAACCCTGCGTCGGGATGGCGGTACATTTCCCGCTCCGGAAACTGGGCAGTCTCACTGCTGCATCCACTTACTAGAAAGATAACTACGATTATTGCTAATACCAGTTTTTTATGCATCTAAAAACCCCTTTTTTACTGCAGCAATGTGTAATGTACTGCAGGGCCTCGTTTACCAGTGTAAGTGACAGTTTCGCCATAAAATCATAAATTCCTGTGACCGGCTCCGGTCAATTTTAAAAACCGACCGCTGCCCTACTCGTTGACCGGTTTTTGCGGTTCTGCTATAATTTATGGGTAATTGAGAGGGGAAATCAACTATGGCTCGCAATCGATTTTTAGCAGGGGTCAAAGCCGCATTACCGATAGTAATGGGCTATATGCCGTTGGGATTTGCCTATGGTGTTCTGGCCCGTGAAGCAGGTCTATCGCTTTTTCAAACCACTATGATGTCCGTACTGGTCTATGCCGGCTCCGGGCAGTTTATTGCGGTGGGTTTGATGGGAGCAGCAGTGTCCGCGGCAGCGGTAATATTTACCGTCTTTTTAGTAAACCTGCGCCATCTCTTGATGAGCGCTTCTCTTATCCCACACCTGAAGCACTACCCTGTGCCCCTGCTGGGCTTTGTGTCATATCAAATTACCGACGAAACATACGCAGTTGCCATATCCCACTTTCAAGAGGAAAAAGCCACAGAATCGTTTCATATGGGCCTCAATCTTACCGCCCACAGCGCCTGGGTCTTGGCCAGTTTCTTAGGAGGAGCTTTTGGTAATCTGATTAGAAATCCGGCCCAGTACGGCCTGAATTTCGCCCTGCCTGCCATGTTTATCGCCCTATTGATTATGCAGGTTAAGGATAAGGCCGCCATACTAGTGGGCTTGGCCGCAGCAATCATCTCTATCGCTATCAAGTACTATTCTGCCGGCAGTTGGAATATCATCCTGGCTACAATTGCCGCCGCCACATTGGGAGTGATTTTTGAATGGATTACATCTGGGCAATAATTATCGGTGCCGCTATAGTTACTTATATTCCTCGGGCATTACCGCTGGTTACCTTCAGCAAGAAAAACTTACCGCCTCTGGTGATACAGTGGCTGCGATTCATTCCCCCGGCTGTATTAGCTGCCCTGTTGGCTCCGGAATTATTTCTTAATCAGCGGCACTTTGATTTCTCGTTGCAAAATATTGGCTTATTAACGGCCATTCCTTGCTTTATTATCGCCGTTAAATCACGTAGTATGGTTGTTACCGTGGTATCAGGAATGATAATCTATATACTGCTTAATACTCTGCTTTAAACATCTCACACGCTTCTAATCCTGCCTGGTGATTTTTTCCGCCAGGCATTCTCACCGTCCAGCTGACATCGTTCCACCCTTTCTTCTTCTAACATTCGGCTCAATACGCCGCCTACCAACATTAAAGGACTCATGTAAGTACTGCAGGTTGAAAAGTCATGCTGTTCCCGATAATCTTCCAATGCATCATTAAATTCCTCCGGGTACTCCATCTTTAACTCTTCTGAAATATGGTGTGTAGTTTTAAAATTGCCGTCTAAAACCTTCATTAACAATTTCTCCAAATCCGTTACCCCCCGGGATTAGTCTCATAAGTATAATTTTACCTGGGCTGGGACAGTTCCTGCAATAATAAGACAAAAAAATACCGGGAAACCTGTCTAAACGGGTTCCCGGCTTTCAAGGAGGTCTATGAAGAAGTGAGTGTGTATTCCTATTATTGCCGTGATTCTTAAAATTAAACATTATTTAATAAAATTTACATGGAATTTTCCTCAGAATTCTGACAGTAAGAAAACCGCTTCTTCTGAAACGGCGGTTTTCTTAACTGCAAACATTTTTCTATGCGATTTCTGAGAAAGCCTTTTTAGCAGCAGCCACTGTCTTTTCAATATCTTCGTCAGTATGGGCAATTGACATGAAGCCCGCTTCATACTGCGACGGGGCCAAATAAATTCCTTCCTTGAGCATAATTTGGAAGAATTTCGTGAACTTATCCAAATCCGACGACGAAGCAGTATCAAAATCAACCACTTCTTTGCTCGTGAAAAATACTGACTGCATGGTACCCACCCGGTTAAATGCTGCGGTCAAACCGGTCTCCTTGGCTGCCTGCTGCAGTCCTTCAGAGAGCTTAGCCGCCTTGTTCTCAATTTCTGCAAAGACACCGGGAGCACTAAGTACCTTCAAAGTAGCAAGCCCTGCCGTCATGGCCAAGGGGTTACCCGACAAAGTGCCGGCCTGATAGACGGGCCCGGCAGGAGCTATTTGCTCCATAATCTTTTTCTTACCGCCATACGCACCAACCGGTAAGCCGCCGCCGATGACCTTACCTAAGCAGGTAAGATCCGGGTCAATGTTATACACTCCCTGGGCGCCGTGTAGACCGGCCCGGAAACCGGACATTACTTCGTCAAAAATAAGCAGGCTGCCGTATTGACTGGTAACTTCCCGTAATCCTTCCAAGAACCCTGGCCTGGGCGGTATACAGCCCATATTACCGGCCACCGGTTCTAAAATGACGGCGGCAATATTTTTCCCTTCCATTTCAAATATCTTTTTCACGGTGTCTAGGTCGTTATAGGGCGCAGTAATAGTATTTTGCGCAATACTCTGAGGTACACCGGGACTGGTAGGAACACCCAATGTCAACGCGCCGGAGCCCGCATCAATCAGTAGGTGATCGGCATGACCGTGATAGTTCCCTTTAAATTTGACTATCTTATCCCTCTCAGTATAACCGCGGGCCAAACGCAAGGCACTCATGGTAGCCTCTGTTCCGGAGTTTACCATCCGTACCATTTCCATGGAGGGTATCAAATCAATGGTCAGCTTAGCCAGTTCCGTTTCCAATGCCGTTGGTGCACCAAAGCTGGTACCTATCTCCAGGCACTCCTGCAGCGCTTCAACCACCTGAGGATGTCTATGCCCTAAAATTAAAGGCCCCCAAGATTGTACATAATCAATATATACATTACCATCCTCGTCATAAAGTTTAGACCCATCACCCCGTACTATGAAAGGCGGATTCATACCCACTGATGAATAAGCACGTACAGGACTGTTTACCCCGCCGGGTATATACTGCTTCGCTTCCTCGAATAACTTCTCCGATTTCGATAAACCCTTAAACACAATATCACTCCTTATGTAACACCGCCGGTGTCAGGCACCATGGGTGTCACTTATTTGTCACTTATGGTGTCAGGCACCATAAGTGACTTTGTCGAATTTCCCCAATAACTTGACAAAAAGGTGCCTGGCACGATTTTGTCAAGTTATTTGCCTTCGCCGCCTTTGCGGCCGTGGTAGAGGCACCAGGGTTCTTCGGCCATGTAGTCGCCATCGTTGTAGAATGCTGCTCTGGCTCGGCAGCCGCCGCAAATCTTCTTGTATCCGCAAACTCCGCAGCCGCCTTTATATTCCATGGTACGCAGTTCCTTGAATGTGGGGCTGTCTGCCCACAGCTCGCTGAACTTTTCTTCTTTTACGTTGCCAATATGGATATCCATGTAGGCACAGGGCTGTACATCACCGCGGGGGCCGATGATGCAGTAGCTGGTACCTGCCAGGCAGCCGCGACCGAAACGCATATTCATGCCCATCTGTTTGGCAATACGCATAAACTGGGGCGCGCAGGTGGGTTTCAATTCGATGTCCACTTCCTGCTGTTTTTTAAGGATACGCTCCAGCAGTTCTTCATACTGTTCTGCGCGGAGGGATTCTTCTTCAATACTGACAGCACGGCCGGTAGGAACCAGGAAGAAGATGTGATGCGCTACGGCGCCCATATCCACGGCAAAATCAGTCATATCGGTAACTTCATGGTCATTCCAGTCCATTACAGTAGTATGAATCTGGAAGGGCAAGCCCACTTCGCGGGAGTTCTTCATACCGCGCACCGCCTCGTCCCACGCACCTTTATATTTACGCAATTTATCGTGCTTTGCTTTGTCTAAGCTATCTAAACTGATACCGACACCCATAACACCCAAGTCTTTCAATTTTTGGGCCACCTCTTTAGTAATCAAGGTGCCGTTGGTACCAAAGACCACCCTCAGACCGCCTTTAATGCCGTGTTCTACCAACTCAAAGATATCATCCCGCATAAAGGGTTCGCCGCCGGAAAAAATCATAATTTTAAAACCCGCTTTGATGATCTCGTCCAACAGTTGTTTGCCCTGCTCAGTACTCAGTTCCTCGTCAGATCTGGCCCCTGCGTCACGATAGCAGTGATCACAGTACATATTACATTGGTTGGTGGTATTCCAAGAAATTATCATGACTCCTACCTCCGTTTCTCTCCTTAGTTAGCACTATCTATCCTTTAACCATTTGGCGGCATCCTTAGCAAAATAAGTAAGGATCAAATCTGCACCGGCTCTTTTCATACCGGTGAGCATTTCCATTACCACTGCTTGTTCGTCTATCCATCCTTTTTCCGCCGCAGCTTTAATCATGGAATATTCACCGCTGACATTATAAGCTGCCACGGGATAAGTAAATTCGTCCTTCAATCGACGAATAATATCCATATAGGCAAGTGCCGGCTTAACCATCACAATATCCGCACCTTCTTCGATGTCAAGCAGAGTTTCCTTAATCGCTTCATCGCTATTGGGCGGGTCCATCTGGTAGCTGCGCCGATCGCCAAATTGCGGTGCAGATTCTGCCGCCTCGCGGAATGGTCCGTAAAAAGCGGACGAATATTTGGCAGAATAGGCCATGATGGGAATTTTGCTATAGCCATTATCATCAAGCTTTTCCCTGATTGCCCTCACTCGCCCGTCCATCATATCCGACGGCGCCACCATATCTGCACCCGCTTCAACATGAGACAGTGCGGTACGAGCTAGAAACTCCAGCGTAGGATCATTTAGTACGTCACCTTCGTGAACGATACCACAGTGTCCGTGACTGGTAAATTCACAGAGGCAAACATCGGTAATCACCAACAGGTCCGGATATTCTTTCTTAATAGCTCGAATGGCCTCCTGGACAATTCCATCGGCAGCATAGGCACCGGAACCCTTTTCATCCTTCACATCGGGTATACCAAAGAGAATAATGGCCGGAATACCCAGTTCAACCACTTCTCCCACCGCCGGCAGCAGCTTGTCTACCGAATATTGGCAAACTCCGGGCATTGATGAAATCGGATTAGCTACTTCTTCACCGTAGATGACAAACATAGGATAAATCAAATCGTCAACAGTTAATAAATTCTCTCGCACCATCCGGCGCAGCGTCTCACTGCCGCGCAAGCGGCGAGGACGCAGGGTTGGAAAATACAAATTCTCCACCTCCATCAAATATATTGTAAAATTGCAGCCAATAAACCGTCAATGGTATATTCTTCTGCCTCAATATGCACCGTCAGCCCCATTTTCCGGGCCGTTTCAGCGGTTATCGGTCCGATACAGGCGATAATCACATCTTTCAACAGCTCATCAGCGCGCTGTCGGGGCAATTTGCTCAGAAAGTTTCTTACTGTAGAAGAACTGGTGAAAGTGACAACATGGAGCTTCCCTTGGGATAGGAGTTGCAGCAGTTTATCCGGGTCGCCGCTGCCGGTTACCGTCTCGTAGGCGGTAACTTCCTCTACCAGCGCACCCATCTCCATCAGTTTTTCCGGCAGTACCTGCCGGGCAATATCTGCCCGGGGCAGCAGCACCTTCATACCCTTCAAACCATAGTCCTTCATTCCCTCAATGACAGCTTCCGCCACATATTCCTCCGGCATATAATCCACCAGTAATCCTTTTTTCTCCACCGCTGCCGCAGTCTTGGGACCGATTGCACAGATCTTCGCTTCGGCTAGGCAGCGTATGTCCTTCTTTTTCTCCCACATAGCCCGGAAAAAGTGGTTGACACCATTTACGCTGGTAAATACCACCCAGTCGAACTGCTCCACTTTATCAATGGCGTTATCCAGTGGTGAGCTATCCGAGGGCTTCACAATATCTATTACAGGAAAAATATAGGGTTCTCCGCCCAGCGTTTCTATCATCTCGGCAAAACCCGCCGCCTGATGTACCGGGCGGGAAATAAGGATGCGTTTACCGAAAAGGGGCTTATCCTCTACCCAGCGCAGCTGTTCTCGCAAATTAGCAGTGTGGCCGATGACCGTCACCGCCGGATGCTTGATACCTGCCTGTCTCACCATTCCTGTTATGGATGCTAAAGTGCCGCTAACAGTTTTTTGTTCAGGGGTTGTCCCCTCTTGCACTACGGCAACCGGAGTTTCCGGGTCTTTGCCTGCACTAATCAACCGCAGGGTGATCTTCTCCAGGTTTTTTAGACCCATCATAAATACTAAAGTATTAATGTCAACCAGCTGTTCCCAGGGAATTTTGGATTTTTCCATATAGGGATCTTCTTCTCCGGTAATTATAGTCACCGAAGAATTTATCGTGCCATCAGTTAACGGTATACCGGCATAGGCCGGTGCTGCCGCTGCTGCGGTGACACCGGGCACCACTTCACATGGTATCCCTTCCTCGGCCAATGCCAGTGCTTCTTCACTGCCCCGGCCAAAAGCGAAAGGATCGCCCGCATTCAGGCGGGTCACCGTTTTTCCCGCTTTGGCATAATGTACCAAATTTGCATTAATATCGAATGCGTTCATGGCATCTTTCCCCGGGGCCTGACCCGCAGGTACCATCAAACAGTCAGCAGCGGCGTAATCCAGTAACCGAGGACTGACCGATTGGTGGTAAATAAGTACATCGGCGTCCTTGATACATCTCAATCCTTTAATTGTAATAAGGCCGGGATCCCCCGGCCCGGCACCTACAAGATAAACTTTTCCAATCATACTTTAAGCTTCCTCCGTCTCTCGCCTTACGGCTTCGAGAATTTTTTTCGCACCTCGGGCAAGCAGCTTATCTGCCAACTGAATTCCCAATTGCTCCGCCTGATCGGCATCGCCGGCCACTTGATCCCGCAGCAGCTCTGTACCGTCTAGGCTCGCTACAAGGCCTTCCAGAGTAACAGTATCTCCCTCAACCAAAGCTAAGGCACCAATAGGTATCTGACAGCCGCCTTCGAGTTTTCTCAGCATCGCCCGTTCCGCCAAGATAGCCAACTGAGACTGCCGGTGGTTGATTGCAACAACTATCTGCTTCAATTCCACATCATTCCGGCGTAGTTCTATGCCAATAGAGCCCTGTCCTACCGCGGGAAGAATAATATCATAAGCGATTTTTTCTTCAATTCTCTCCGCCCAACCCATTCGTTCTACTCCGGCGGCGGCTAGAATAAGAGCATCAAAATCCTGTTCTTCAAGCTTACGCATGCGTGTATTCAAATTTCCCCGAACATCCTCAATAGTCAAATCCGGCCGGTATTTCAAAAGTTGTGCCCGGCGGCGGAGACTGCTGGTAGCAACTCTGGCTCCTTCTGGTAAATCGGCCAATTGATACCCTTTATGTGACACCACAACGTCCCGCGGATCAAACCGTTCACAAATGGCACCGATAGCCAATCCCTCGGGCAAAGCAGTGGGCAGGTCCTTCATACTGTGTACAGCCATATCAATCTCGCCGGCTAGCATGGCCACTTCAAGCTCTTTAGTAAAAAGACCCTTGTCACCGATTTTTGCCAGCGCTACATCCAGGATTTTGTCTCCCTGGGTTTTAACACTTTTGACACTAATTTTATAATCCGGGTAAAGACGCTGCAATTTATCCTTTACCCAATTTGTCTGCCATAACGCTAAGGCACTGTCTCTTGTCCCGATGATAATTTCTCGTGTCATTGTTGTCCCCCAAACTTTATTTTTTACTGGAATGTATCGTTACCGGTTTCTGGCCAATGTCCTTTTTTTTCATCTTTTGCCCTTCTACTTCCAGGCCAAAAAGATTTTGTAATATTTCCGCATAGAGATGTCCCTGATGAGTGGTGGCATATTCCTTTAAATTAATAATCGGGTCATGCAGCAGTTGATTGGTAATGGAATTGGCTAGGGAACCAATAACCTTTTTCTCCCGCTCGCTAAGGGAACCAAGACGGTTAATGGCTCGTTCCAGTTCATTCTCTTTGATATTTTCTGCTTTTTGCCGCAGTGCCTTGATGGTAGGCACCACGAAAAGACTGCTCAGCCATTTGAAAAAACTAGCTATTTCCTCTTCAATAATCACTTCAGCATCTGCAGCTAACTTTTTTCTTTCCGCCAAATTTTTATCCACCACATACTGCAGTTCATCGATATCCTTTAATTGCACACCATCTATCTCAGCAATTTCAGGGTCAATATCCCGGGGCACGGCAATATCAATCATAAACAACGGCTTATGATAATCCCGTCTTACAGCAGCTGTCTTCTCCGCCGTAATTATGTAGCTACTGGCTGCGGTGCAGCTGATAATTACATCTGCTTGATTAAAATAGTCAAATAAGTTTTCAAAACGAATGGCCCGGCCGCCGAATTCCTCCGCCATAGCCACTGCCTTATCATAAGAACGGTTGGCCACCAGTACGGAATTCACTCCGTGAGAAACCAAATGCTTTGCCGTGAGGCCGCTCATTTTTCCAGCCCCGATAATTAACACCGATTTGCCTGTCAAATCATTAAATGTCTGCTTGGCCAATTCTACCGCCGCGTAGCTGATGGAAACAGCGTTTTGGTCAATCTTTGTCTCGGTACGCACCCGCTTACCCACGGTAATAGCTTGTTGGAATAAGGTATTCAGCACGCCGTTGGTGGCACCTTGGTCTCTGGAAATTTCATAAGCTTCCCGAACTTGGCCCAGGACTTGCGTTTCACCCAGTATCATTGAATCCAATCCTGACGCAACACGGAAAATATGACGAACTGCATCGTACAAAGTATGCACATAGATAAAGTCCCTAATATCAGCCGTGGTGAGACCGCAGCTTTCTGCCAAAAATGCTTTGATACCCGCAAGTCCTGTATCAACATCGGTAACAGCGGCATAAACCTCGGTGCGATTACAAGTTGAAAGGATGGTACAACCGTGGACATGCTTTTTTTCTTTTAAGCGTGGAAAAGCCTCCTCGAGTTTTTCATAAGGAAAAGATAACTTTTCCCTAACCTCTACCGGTGCTGTTTTGTGATTAAGGCCTACTGTGAGGATATACATTGGTTGATCCGCTCCTTCACTTTTCTCTCGTCCCCAACTCGCACCAAATCCAGCAAGTCAGATTTACCAACGAAGTACAAATAGACTGGTGTTATTCGGGGTCGGTATTTTTTAAATTATTTCATTGCGGTTACCCCAAGAGAAGCAAATAATCTTGATATTCAGTACAAACTCCTGCTCAAACTGCCGGCAAAGCTTAGCCGCAAATGTAGGACTGGTATCGTTAGTAAGCTGTAATGGTCAAATCACCTTGACGCATTTTCCACAGTAACTTCTTATTATTATACTATTCCCGTGTGAGTTTGAGAAATAATTAACAAACACATTAAACATTTCGTGATAAAGAGAATATTTCCTGCTAAAACATATGGTTTCCTAAAAAAATTAGTTAAACACATTTACGCGACTCATTAAGCAATGCCTATTGTTTCCAAAAGTAGGCATTTACAAGTTTAACTTATTCGAGTGCTACTCTAAAGCCTTAACCGCTTTAGTGCCGCTTCGGCAGGAAGATAACCAGGTTTCTTTTCCAGGGCTTTTCGATAGTTTCTTACAGCTCGGTCTATTTGTCCCATTCGCTCAAATGCAACCCCCGCCAGATAATATGCATTAGGTATACTAGAGTCAATTTCAATCGCACCGATTATTTCGTGTACGGCATCTTGATATCTTCCCTTTTCTATCATTAATTCTGCAATGGTCAGCATAATTGCCGTATGTTTATGACATTGATTGCAATAGGCCTTTGCCGGAGCCGTAATCAAAGTTTTTGAAGTTGGCTTGCTAACATTGTGGCAAGCTAAGCATGGCTCAAAATCTTTAATTATCGCAAATGCATGACCAAAGGCCCATTCACCTTCGATGTGGCTAGACGGACGCTGCCCGTGGCAGTTAGCACAGAAAGAATTACGTTTGGCGTATTCCGCTGCCTTAGTCACATTTCCTAAAGAGGGATCTTTAAGATTTAAATCGACGTTACCATAGGAATGGCATTTGATGCATCCATCCAAACTAGCAATGGCCTGCTTACCATGAATTTGTTTCCAATTATCCGCTTTATGAGATTCCGGATCAATAACATCAGTATGACATGTCTCGCACTCCATCGGTGCCTTGCGTGCTTTATGGCAGGTCATACAGGTCTTCATTTTGGGCTCTATGTTTGCCTGAATCATTTGCGTTTTACCCGTTATGTAGGTCCAGCTGGCATAATTGTCATTGGCAGTAAGACCACGTTCCATAATACTACCGTGGGAAATTCCATCATGGCACCGGGTACATTCCACAGCCAGTTCATCCACATGCATAGCATGAGGCACTCTGATGTCTGCGGATGGAGTCACCACTCGCTGCACAGTATGGCATTTAAGGCAGATATTATTATCCAATTCCCCTTTCATGACAATGGGAGTATTATAGTTATCGGTAAAATGGGAATATACTTCATCCATTGCGTTGAATTTTCCCTTGATAAAATTACCAAGGCCGGTGCCTTCGTGGCACCTGACACATTGCACCTTGCTGTGGGGGGATGCCTTCCATGTGACATATTCAGGCTGTAGTTCGTGGCAGGAGCTACAAAACCTGGGGTCAGATGTAACCCGGGAACCAACGACCAGTCCGGTCAAAGCAAATAATGATAGACATGTAATGGCTATCACTAACTTCAATCGGCCTAATTTAGTATCCCAAAATATCTTTTTGAACCATACAAATGGTTTGCCAAGCATACATTTCCCTCCCGGGCGGGAGAAAGACCCCTCCAAAAAATTAACACAAAATTTACAACTGACAAGGTGTAAAAAGGCCGGGCAGTAACCGGTACTGCCCGGCCGATATTTACCTTTATCAAGAGATTCTTAGATACGGCTACCAAATAACGCCCCGGATATTCTGCCCTCGATACTGAGCGCTATATCTGCTTATTCTCCGGGAACCAATGGCATAGGTTGCAATAAGTGTTGGTAACATTCTCTTCAGCTGCCGATTTATTAACATCATGGCAGACAAAACAATTATCTTTCCCTTTAGTCACAGCCGTCTTTCCGTGTTCCGGCCGCCAATTTTTATTTTCGTGATTTGCCGGCTTGGTCAGGTGACAGCTATAGCAGAAATCAGTCTGTCTAGCTATTTTCACTACAGTATCAGTCGAATTAGCCGGTAGATAGCTGTCTGAAGCATGGCACTGCATGCATTCGACATACCCTTCACTCCTAGCAGTTAAGCCGTGGGTACTCTTCCACTGACCCTGCTGGTGACTATCAGGAAGTCGAATTACTTTATGGCATGCGGCACACTCCGTAGTAACACCTCGTTCCTCATGACAGGCCATACAGGTGCCCATAGGCGGGCGCACATATTTGGACTTTGTCTGTTCCTGAGCAACTGCCGGCGTCCAATCATCATAAGGAATTTCCTTTGTTAATTCACGCTCGGCAAGCACCCCGTGGGCCACCCCTTTGTGACATGTGACGCACTCTATCTCTTGTTCTAAATGTCGATTGTGCGGTATTACTATGTCTCCTGACGCATTGACCAAGCGGTTTTGAGAGTGACATTGTTCACAAACATAATTCTCAATAGGATGCGGCATCTCTATCGGATTAGGCACCTGGTCAGTCACATGTTGATAAAGCTGCTTCATTGCAGAAATCTTATGTTTTACCAGACTGTCTAACCCGGGCGGAATATGACACTTGACGCAATCAATTTGGTTGTGTGATGTAGCCTGCCAGGTAACAAATTCCGGCTGCATCTCGTGGCATGACGAACAAAACTGCGGCGTAGAAGTAACCTTAAGCATCCCCACCGAAGCAACACCGATAAAGATTAACAGCCCATTCGCCAGGATAAACAGCTTTAATTTATCTTCCGGCTTTGACAAATCAAATTTAGGTATAATCTTTAAAAGAAACTTAAATATCTTTCTCACTTTTGCCCCTCCTTGTCGGAATGGCCGGGAACATTGTGAGTTTAGAATTATGTCTACCTTCCCAACCCCATCAGAAGGGAAGCCAAACTACTCTAATCTCTCTAATATCTTCTTATGTTTATAAAGTCCGCTATTTTCCCCAGAGTTTTTTTGGTACCTACGTTAGGCAGCAGGGCCAACTGACCTTTGGCCTTTTCCAAATATTTGCGGGAGATGGAAAAGGCATAATCAATACCGCCGCTTTCCTTCACGAGCTCTATGGCTTCTAGCACCTCCCCCTCACCTTTATCCTGATGCGAAATTATCTTAATCAGCACATCCCGGTGTTCGCTGTTTTTCTCAGCATATATCACCGGCAGTGTGATAATCCCCTGTCTTAAGTCACTACCCACGGGCTTACCCAGCACCCTTTCATCAGCCACCAAATCAAGGATATCATCGGTTACTTGAAAAGCCATACCGAGATAATAGCCGTACAATGTCAGCGCCCTGATAACGTGGTCCGGTGCCCCGGACACCACGCCGCCAAGCTGGCAGCTGGCAGAAATGAGCAGTGCCGTCTTTCTTTTGATGCGATAAAAATAATCCCTGATATCTTGATGCGGCTGAAAAGCAGTGGCAATCTGCTGAATTTCTCCCTGGCACATCTGTACACTTACCCGGGACAAAACTTGCGCCACCCGAGGATCTTGATAGTGAGAAATTAAAATCAAAGATTTCGCGAACAGATAATCCCCCGTATGGATACTTACCCGATTGCCCCACTGAGCCCTCACTGTGGGTCTTCCCCGCCGGGTTAATGAAGCATCCACCACATCATCGTGTACTAAGCTGGCCATATGAATCAGCTCTAAGGCAACGGCTAAAGGCATCAGCTCATCCAGTGAATAGTCATGGAATTTTCCAGCTAACAAAGCAAAAGCAGGCCGCAATCTTTTACCCCCTGCTTGTAATAAATGTGCTGAAGTTTCCGCCAACATTTCATTTGGCGCTTCTACATACTTGTTTAGCTCCTTTTCCACCTGCTTTAAATCTTTCCTTATTTCCCGAAAAAGTGTATGTTCAAACATTGATTTCGCTCCTTAAATGCCGCAATTCGGGTCAATATATGTATATTCGTGGCGCCCATTTAAATTCCTGCCACGCTTGTAAAAATATGCACATGCTTTATTCAAAAAGATTTTAAAAAAAATACCAATAACTTGACAAAATGGTGTCAGGCACCTTTTTGTCAAGTTATTGGCTGGTGTTTTTAAAACCTTACTTGTTCAAGAAGCGTTTTATACCGTGAATAGTGGTATCTTTATTCAGATCAGCAATCGAAGTGGTCAGAGGAATGTCTTTTGGGCAGACCTGGACACAGTTCTGCGAGTTGCCGCAGTCGGTAATACCGCCTACGCCCATGATGGAGTCCAGACGCTTTTCCTTATCCATACTACCCAACCCGTGGACATTAAACAACCGGACCTGATTCAAAGCTGCCGGCCCAATAAAGGGTGACTTGCTGCTGACATTGGGGCAGGCTTCCATACAGCAGCCGCAGGTCATACAGCGGGAAAGATGATAGGCCCAAACCCGAGTCTTTTCTGCAAAACGCGGCCCCCGGCCGAGGTCCCAGCTGCCGTCTACATTGACCCAAGCCATTACCTTACGCAAATTATCAAACATTATCTGACGGTCAATCATCAAGTCCCTGATTACCGGAAATTTGGATAAGGGTTCAAGCATTATGGGACTCTGGTCTATCTTGTCTATCAGTGCGGAGCAGGCCTGACGCGGCTTGCCGTTGACGCGCATTGAGCAGGCGCCGCATACTTCCTCGAGACAGTTGCACTCCCATACTACCGGACTAACCTTTTGACCATTGGCATTAACAGGATTTTTCCTTACTTCCATTAATACGGAGACTACGTTCATATTGGGCTTGTAAGGAATCTTGAATTCTTCCCAATAGGATTGGGAATTAGCATCATCCTGGCGTTTGACTTTTAAATGAATAAATTCCCTACTCATCTTTCTTTGTCGCCTCCTTATCAACGTCATACTTCCGTGGACGAGGCTTGATTAATGAAGTATCTATATCTTCATATTCAAACACCGGCCCATCAGGGCTAAACTTGGCCTTAGTGGTCTTCATCCAATTTGCATCATCGCGGTCCGGAAAATCGGGCTTAAAGTGCGCACCGCGGCTTTCATTACGGTTATAAGCACCGAGAGTAATTACCCGGGCCAACTGCATCATATTCCACAACTGCTTAGTGAACATGACACCCTGGTTGCCCCACTTGGCTGCATCTTCAATGTTAATATTCTGCCAGCGCTGCTGCAGTTTCTGAAGCTCTTCGTCGGTATCCTTCAATTTATCGTTATATCTAACTACGGTAACGTTGGTAGTCATCACGTCACCCATTTCTTCATGTAGTTTGTAGGGATTTTCCGTGCCCTTCATCTGATAAATATTTTTGTCCCAATCCTGCTGCCGCTTCAGCTCCCGGTCAAAGACGCCGGAGTTAACGTCAAGCGTGGATTTACCCAGACCGTTGATATATTCCACCATCGCCGGTCCGGAGACGGTACCACTGTAAAGCGCGGACAGTAAAGAGTTGGCTCCAAGACGGTTGGCACCGTGATACATATAATCGCATTCGCCCGAAGCAAATAATCCGGGAATTGCAGTTTGGTGTTTCCAGTCTACATGTATCCCGCCCATGAAATAATGAACAGATGGGAAAATCTTCATCGGTACCTTCTTGGGGTCGTCGCCATGGAACTTTTGATAGATTTCCATAATCCCGCCCAGACGTAATTCAAGGAAGTCTGGATCTTTATGAGACAAATCCAGATAAACTTGATTTTTTCCATCCACACCAAGGCCCATTTCGTTACAAACCTTAAAGATGGCGCGAGCGGCGATATCCCTGGGGACAAGGTTACCATAGGCAGGGTACCACTCTTCTAGGAAGTACCAGGGCTTACCGTCTTTATATGTCCATACCCGGCCGCCTTCACCTCTGGCAGATTCGGACATCAGTCGATTCTTATCGTCACCTGGCATAGCCGTGGGGTGAATCTGGACAAACTCACCATTAGCATAGTATACACCCTGCTGGTACACTGCTCCGGCAGCACTACCTGTATTAATCACCGAGTTGGTGCTTCTGCCATAAATCATTCCGGCACCGCCGGTAGCTAAAAGTACCGCATCCGCTTTGAAGGCATGGATTTCCATGGTGGACAGGTTCTGAGCAATCATGCCGCGGCAAACTCCGTCATCATCAATAACCGCAGACAGGAACTCCCATCCTTCAAACTTTTTCACCATGCCTTTATCTTCCCACTTACGTACCTGCTCATCACAAGCATATAAAAGCTGCTGCCCGGTGGTTGCTCCGGCAAAAGCGGTACGCGGCTTCTTAACACCGCCAAAAAAGCGCAGGTCTAACAATCCTTCAGGAGTACGACTAAACATTACTCCCATGCGGTCCATGGTATGGATCAGTCCCGGCGCCGCGTCACACATGTCCTTCACCGGCGGTTGGTTGGCCAAAAAGTCACCACCGTACACAGTATCATCAAGATGCTCCCAAGTATTATCATCATAGCCCTTTGTATCCAGTGCAGCGTTAATACCGCCCTGGGCGCAGCAGGAATGAGATCGTTTAACCGGGCACAGGGAGAACAAATCAACTTTGACACCCTGTTCTGCAGCTTTCATGGTGGCCATTAAGCCGGACAAACCACCACCTACAACAATAATCCTTTTCTCAGCCATTTATCCTGGTCCCTCCTTTATGCAACAAATGCAAACAAAGCTTGTAATCCCATCACAGTAAGCACCACGAAAATAAACGCGGAAACATAGGCACTGATGCGCTGAGCTTTGGGTCCGATGGTGATGCCCCAACTAACCAGAAATGCCCATAATCCATTGGCAAAGTGATAAGTTGCCGCGGTCAAACCAATTACGTAAAAAGCAAACATTAGCGGATTAGCCAAGTGCTGGGTCATTACCGCAAAGGTGACTTCGTGACCGGTTAAAAATGCGGATATTCTTAATACCCACAAATGGTAAACCACAAAAACCAGTGTGATCAGCGCGCTGATTCTCTGGAGATAAAATGCCCAGTTGCGATAATAAGTGTACTTCAATATATTATTCTTTGCCACGTAGACAATATATAATCCATATAACGCGTGAAATAAGATCGGTAATAAGATAAGGAATAGCTCAATGTACAGTACGTAACTAAGACTTTGTAAAAATTCCACCTTGGAGTTAAATGCTTCAGCTCCCTGGGTTGCAAATGAGTTGGTGTAAAGGTGTTCCAGCAGGAAAAGCCCGATGGGAATCACACCAAACAATGAGTGCAGTTTACGGACAAGAAAATGGTTTTTCTCCAAAACGCTCATATCTTAACCCCTTTCTGTAAGCAAAATCGGTGTCCAAGTTCTTACGGCTGCTTCAATGCTGACGGTGACTTGACCAAAACCCCTGTTCTAGCCGCTGCCATGATTAAACCTTAATGCTTTACCTCCCTCCTCTGGCAATAAAAATTCTACCGCATGAAACTGCCTGCGGTAAAGAACAAAAGCATTTCATGCCTTCGGCCTTAAAAGGTAATGCTTTTGTTCTTACCCAGGGAACCCCTGGTTCCCTAGGTCGCTTCGCTGTGACCCTCCTGCATTTAACATAAGGGGGCATGCCCCCTTAACAACCCCCATGTATAGGAAATTATCCACAACCCATAATTTCCTATACATAAATAAACAAAATAATTCTACAACTTATGATGCAATTTACATGCCAGACCTCAAAAGTCATTTGCCGCAGGACCCATGCCCCGCCAACACCTTTTTCAGAAAACAAGCCAACACCGCACAAGCCCTCTATTCAAGGACTTATGCATCTGTTACCTGCCGATAAGTTTATCCTTTTCCGCAAGATAGAAAAATACCCATTTAATCTTAGCGGCTTACCCCTGCAGCATAATTCTACATTTTAGAAGCTCGTTAAATGACTAGGAGGCCGCGTAAACTACTGCCACAAACAGCATTCGGCCTCCTTTTTCCGTGTTGCAGTCTTTCTTTTAAAAATTATAACATTTCTAAATACTATAATCAATAACAGTTCTATCTACTGCTAAATTACCATTTTTAAATTTAATCGTTTAAATCTTGTCTTTTGCCGGTAACCATGTAGATCACCCTTTCACCAATGTTGGTGGCATGGTCGGCTATTCGTTCCAGATAACGGCTGACAAAAGTCAGATGCGTAGCCTGATGAATGGTTTTCGGATCTTCCATCATATAGGTCAACAGTTCCCGCAGCACTTGAGAGTGCAGGCTGTCTACCTCATCGTCAGCTGCCGCCAATGACTCTGCCAATTGTACATCTTCATTGACGTAACTGTCAAGACTGTCCTTCACCATCTTTTGCGTCAATTTGGCCATTCGCGGAATGTCTATCAACGGCTTAATCAGAGGTTCTTTACTAATCTTGATTGTCGACTTGGCTATATCCGAAGCATAATCTGCCATCCGCTCCAAATCGGTGATAATTTTAAAGGCCACACTGATTTTTCGCAAATCCTTGGCCATGGGCTGCTGAGTGGCAATCAACTTGACGCAGCGGTCTTCGATTTCCAGTTCCATATCATCAATTGCCTCATCACCCGCTCTTACCTGCAGGGCCAATTGGGCATCTTGATTTTTCAGAGAGGTTACGGCCCTGTCAATGGCCTCCTCCACCATACTGCCCATTCTTAATATTTCCTGCTGTAGTCCCTTCAACTCACCGTGAAAAGTTCTAATATCATCGCTCACCTTTAACCCTCCCGCAATTACTTTTTAACCAAAGCGTCCGGTAATGTAATCTTCGGTACGCTGATCAGTTGGATTGGTAAACATCGTATCGGTGTTGTTAAATTCTATCACTTCACCATTAAGAAAAAAAGCGGTTTTGTCACTAATTCGTGCTGCCTGCTGCATATTATGAGTTACTATAACTATAGTATACCTTTCTTTTAAATCCTGCACCAATTCTTCAATTTTCATAGTGGATACCGGGTCCAATGCCGAGGTAGGTTCGTCCATCAGCAACACCTCAGGTCCAACTGCCAAAAGCCGAGCGATAGATAATCGCTGCTGCTGTCCGCCGGATAATCCCAGCGCAGCTCTCTGCAGCCGGTCCTTCACTTCCTCCCACAGAGCAGCCTGTCTGAGACTTTTTTCTACAAGTTGGTCAATCTTTTTCCTGTCCCTCATCCCGTGAATACGCGGTCCATAGGCCACATTATCATAAATAGACTTCGGAAAGGGGTTGGGCTTTTGGAACACCATACCTACCCGTTTACGCAGATTAACTACATCCACCTTGGCGCTATAAATGTCATCGCCGTCAATATAGACTGTTCCTTCCACACGAGTATTAATGATTAATTCATTCATTCGATTCAGAACTCGCAGAAAAGTTGATTTACCGCAACCCGATGGGCCGATCAAGGCGGTAATTTCTTTTTCCTTTATGGATAGATTGATATCTTGTAGTGCCTGAATGTCTCCGTAGTACATGGAAAGGTGCTTCGTAAATATTTTTTCCGCTTTATTCAAATATATCACCTCTTAACCTATCGCACCGCTTTACGGCGGTAGTATGATCGAAGCATAACAGCAATCATGTTCATTGAGAATACTAATGCAATTAGAACCAGCGCAGTACCATAAGCCAACGGTCTAACCTGCTGGACTGATTGGTGCTGAGTAGCCATAATATATAGGTGATAAGGGAGAGCCATAAACTGACTAAACCAAGAGTTAGGTAAAAATGGTAAATAGAACGCAACACCGGTAAAAAGTATTGGTGCCGTTTCTCCGGCAGCCCTGGCCAATCCTAAGATAACCCCAGTCAAAATACCGGGCACTGCTGCCGGCAGCACATTAGTCTTAATTGCCTGCCAACGTGTCGCACCCAAAGCCAGCGCACCTTCGCGGTAAGAATTGGGCACTGTTTTTAAAGCCTCCTCACTGGCAGTAATAATAACCGGCAGGGTCAAAAGCCCCAATGTCATTCCCGCGGCCAAGAGGGACGCTCCGAAGCCGAACAGACGGACAAAAAGAGCCACGCCAAACAAACCAAAAACGACGGACGGGACTCCTGCCAAATTACGAATGGACAAACGAATGAGCCGGGTTATTTTCGTTTTCTTGGCATATTCATTTAAATATATGGCCGCAAATATCCCCAAAGGAACCGCCAGAACAGCAGTAATCACCGTCACAAAAAAAGTACCGATAATTGCCGGCAGGATGCCGCCTTCAGTCATACCATTTTTTGGAGGCTGGGTAAGGAATTCCCAGGAAATGGAGCCTGCCCCCTTGATAATTATGTCTCCTAGAATAATTACCAAAATAGCTAGCACTACCACAGCTGCCGTTCTCAACAGGGCAAATCCCATCTTTTCGTGTCTCTGCTTATCTGTCATCGTTCCACCTCCTGATACCGTTCCAATATCAAATCAGAAGCCAGATTAATCAAGAAAGTCATGATAAACAATACTAGTCCCACGGCAAAGAGCACAAAATAATGGGTAGTATTATGGGGAACTTCACCCAATTCGATGGCGATGGTGGCAGTCATGGTACGTACAGAACTAAGGATAGAATCCGGCATGGCCGGAGCATTGCCGGTAGCCATCAGCACTGTCATGGTTTCACCGATAGCCCTGCCCATGCCCAGCATGATGGCAGCAATAATCCCAGATAAGGCAGCCGGCAGAACCACTCTGATTAAGGTTTCCCAGCGGCTGGCACCCAAAGCCAAGGATGCCTGACGGTAATCATCGGGAACTGCAGTGATGGCATCCTCTGCTAGTGAGGTAATGGTGGGCAAAGCCATGACGCCCAAAAGAATAGAGCCGTTTACCGCATTTAGCCCATTAGATAAGTGAAATATCCTGGCAATGATGGGCCCCAATACCACGATGCCAAAAAAACCCACCACCACCGAGGGAATCCCCGCAAGTATCTCCACCACCGGTTTGATAATTTCCCTTTCCTTGGGCGTTGCTATTTCGGCAATGTATAAGGCAGTGAGCACTCCCAGCGGCACCGCAAACAGCATCGAACCCACTGTCACAACCACGGTGCTCACCAATAGAGGGACGATGCCAAAGGAATCATTTTCAAACCCGGCCGGGTTCCACTGCAACCCGGTAAAAAATTCAGTGAGACTGATCTTTAAAAATGCCGGATAACTGTTAAATACCAATAGCAGTAATATGCCCAGCAGTACGGCAATTACCGTAAAAGCGTTGGCAAAGAAGAAATATTCGTAGAGGGTCTCCTTCCGATTATGCATGTCAACCTCCTTAACACAACAAATAAAAACGAGCGTAAGGGGTACCAAATGGTTTAGCCCATTTCGTCCCCTTAAATTAACTATTTAATTTAACTGTTTTATTTAGTCGCCCAGGTTGGCATTATTCTGCTGCTGCAGATTTTGCGGAACCGGGAAAAAACCTTCCTTGGTGGCGATATTTTGACCGGTTTCGCTAAGCTCAAACTTAATAAAGTTTAACAAGGAGCCTTCGGGCTTACCGTTTGTATATTGATACAGCGGGCGCGCTACCGGGTAGTTACCGTTTAATACCTCTTCACGGTTGAGCGGACTTATATAAGGAGAATTTTCGTCTTTCGCCACTTTCAGTACCTTGAGACCGCCAACCTGATTGCCATTTTCATCAACCACATAACCAATACCAACATAACCTATTCCAGCCGTGTCTGCCTTAACCCCCTCCACAATCTGGGCATTACCGTTCATGCGCTTCATATCCGCACTGTAATCACCCTGTAACACATGTTCACGAAAGAAGACGAATGTTCCGGAATTATTCTGCCTGCCATAGAGAGATATGGCCTGGTCATTTCCGCCAACTTCCTGCCAGTTGGTTATTTCACCGCGATAAATGGCACCTATTTGGTCCATTGTCAGCTGTTCCACAGGGTTATCAGCGTTGACAATTACCGAAACCCCATCCATAGCAACTACAAATTCCATCGGATTTACGTTATTATCTTGCGCCTGGGAGATTTCTTTATCCTCCATGGGCCGGGATGCGTTAGCCATATCAATCTCACCATTGATTAATGATGCTATACCAGTCCCGGACCCGCCGCCGGTAACCGCAATCTTGGCTTGGTTATTTTCCATAAATTTTTCGCTTAATTTTTGTACCAAACTCAGTTCTGTATCCGAACCTCTTACCTGCAGCACAGCATTACTGCCACCGCCGCCTCCTTTGGCGCAGCCTGCAAAAACTAACGCAGCAAACATCAGTACAAATACAATTCCAAAACTTGTCCGTCTCATTCTGATTCCCCTTTCCGAATATTTATCTGTGTTCTACAGTGCAATTATAGTATTTGTGTATTAAGTTATCTTTAGGCAAATATTAAGTAATTGTTAAGAAATTAAAAACCAATAACTTGACAAAATGGTGCCAGGCACCATTTTGTCAAGTTATTGGTCAAGGGCAATCTCAATAGTATTACACATTCCAATACCTCAATAAAAGCGGCTCCTCTTTCCCGCCGGGGAATGAAGTCGTTTTGGTCATGCTTTATTAAATTTCAAACTAAAAACTGTCCCGACGCCCGGTGTACTATCCACTTTAATACGCGCCTGATGGTTTTCCATAATATGCTTGACTATGGCTAATCCTAAGCCCGTGCCGCCAAGCTTTCGGGAACGGGCCTTATCCACCCGATAGAACCTCTCAAAAATCCGCTCCACTTCTTCTAGCGGGATGCCAACGCCTGTATCACGAAAATCTATTATCACATCACCGAACGTGGTGTGGCCATGAACATCAATACTGCCGCCCGCAGGGGTATATTTTATGGCATTGTCCAACAGGTTTATCGCCACCTGTGCTAAACCACTGACACTTCCTTGAACATCAAGGCCCTCTGTTAGGGAAAGATTTAGCGATAGTCCTTTTTCTTCTGCTCGAGGCCGCATTTCTTCCGTTACCTCCCGAAGGATTTCACCTAAATCCACTGTGTCTTGCTCATTATAGACTCTACCCGACTCAATCCTGGATAATTCCAGTAGATCTTCAATTAAGGTATCTAACCGTGATGTTTCTTTGGCCATTATCCGCAAAAACTTTTCCCGCGTCTTCACATCCATCTCCGTTTCGTCCAACATGGTCTCAACAAAACCGCTGATGGAAGTAAGCGGAGTCTTCAACTCATGGGATACATTAGCGACAAAATCTTTACGCATCTGTTCCAGCTGCCGCAGCTGGGTAATATCATGGAAGACAGCTATAATCCCATCAGTATGCTCTGCTGCAGAAATCACCGCCAGGTGGACCAGAAAAACCTTCTTTCTGCCGTGAAGCAGGTTCATTTCAAAACTACTTACCTGCCCCGAATGAAGTACCTGTTTTATCTGATCATTTAATTTATGATTTCGAATTACTTCTAAGTTATGGCGCCCTAATATGGGCTGCTCTAATTCTAGCTCCTTTTGGGCTGCCAGATTAATTATCTCGATTTCACCTTTACCGTTAAGAACAGTTACGCCGCTGACCATATTATCCAATACTGCCGCTAGGCGTGACCGGTGACGCTCAATTTCATTCACCTTACCTTCCAATATCTCTGCCATAGAATTTATCGTCTTACCCAGTACGGCAATCTCATCATCCGTGCGCGGCGAAAATCTTTCCCGAAATCTACCTTCAGCAATTTTTCCCGCAACCTGGGTAATTTCTTCCACCGGTTGAGTAAGGGTAGCAGACAGTTTAAAGCTGACCAGCAAACCCACGAGGGCTGCAGCCAGTATGGCTAAACCAAGTATCTCCTTGATTTGGTCAAATATCGCTGACACATCGGACACAGGAATGGCGATTCTTGATACACCGATGATTTCGCCCTGCCTTGTTACTGGCAGGGCCACATATTTCAGGCGGCGGTTTGTGGTGGTGCTGAAGCGCGTAGCTCGGCCTGTCCCGCCTGCCAGGGCCGTGGCAATTTCTGGCCGGTGCCGGTGGTTTTCCATCTTCGCGGGGTCTTCATCAGAATCAGCAAACACTGCCCCCCCGGCATCCACCACGGTGATACGCAGAGCGATATCCTCCGCCCATTTATCCACCTGCTGCTGCAGGTCAGCATTTAATTCCGGGGAATTTAACACTAACTGCCGCACTAACTGCGCCTGAGAAGTCAAATTACGTTCGAAAAAAGTGAGGTAGTACTGCTGCATAGGAAAAATAAAGGCCAAAGTGAGCACCACTATGGTCAAACTCAACAGTAATAAATATGTTGCGGTCAATTTCCAGCGAATGCTTTTAAACATAATTAGTTCTCCCCAAATTTATAGCCAACGCCCCAAACCGTCACTATTGACTTCGGTCGGGAAGGGTCACTTTCAACCTTCTGACGCAGGTGCCTGATATGCACATCAATAGTACGATAATCACCGAAATATTCTTCGCCCCATAGCATTTGCAACAGCTTCTCCCTGCTAAAGACCCGGCCGGGACTGCGCATAAGTAATTCCAATAGGTCAAACTCCCTGCTGGTAAGTTCTACGGTTTCCCCCGCAACGGTTACCAGCCTTTTATCCAAATCCAGACTGATATCATTTAGCATCAAGGCATGCCCCTGCCTTGCCGCAGACTTTTTGGTACGGCGAAGGATTGCCTTTACTCTGGCTACCAATTCCCTGGGGCTAAATGGCTTGACGAGGTAATCATCCGCGCCCATTTCCAATCCCAGTATCCGGTCAATTTCATCTTTTTTAGCCGTCAGCATTAGGATAGGTACATCCTCATCCACCCGACGTACATTACGGCACACTTCAAGTCCGTCTCTGCCGGGCAGCATTACATCAAGTACTATCAAGTCCGGATGCTCCGCTAAAGCCTTCTTTTCCCCAGCTAACCCATCAGCAGCAGTAATAACTTCATATCCTGCATTTTTTAAATTGTAGGATACCAGTTCAATAATTGAGTCCTCATCATCAACCACTAAAATTCTGGCCAAACTGCATCACTCCCATCAGCGTTAATACATATTTTTTATCCGCCACAGGCAAGCTATCCTTAAAAAGGGGGTGACAATATGTCCATTAAATGCCAAGTGGAAGAATGCCACTTTAATGACAAGTCGCAGCAGTTGTGTCAAGCAGATGCCATTCAAGTTCGCTCCAGCGGCACCATGAGCGTCGCAGATTCCGAAAATACTGCTTGCGACACGTTTAAACCGAAAAATAAATAATTTAAAGAGAGTGCAGGAACTGCACTCTCTTTCTAGTCTTGCCTACATCAATGACAACATACCGCCTAGATACTGACCTAAAACGGCAATACCAATGGTAACCGGTATCCAAGCAATGGGCACACCGGTTCTTATCCTTAAATAAATAATCAACGGCACGGACAAATGTACCGCTAAAAACCACCAAAAAGAAAACTTTTTCACTTTGCAACGCCATACACCCAGCGGAATGTTGACAAATAGTGCAATTGCAGTTACCAAACCTATTTTTAATACGTGCGGCATTGTCCCACCACCTATGTTTTATCGCAATTTAATGCTACCATTGAACAGGAAAACTGTCCAGTACATTTATGAGCCACACAAAAAGACATATTTGTACTATAATAATCGCTGGTATGCCCCACGTAAAAAGCCGCCGTCGGGTCTTATGCCGAAAAAAATACATGGCAGCAGATATTCCCACTGCTCCTCCGGCGAGCGCAGTTATCAAGAGCTTTGTTTCGGCAACTCTCCACCTTCCCTTCACCGCACAGCGTTTGTCCCAGCCCATCAGCATAAAGCTATAAATATTGACTAATATTAAAAAATATAATATTAAACGAAGAATTATTGACAAAAGATACCACATCTTTTTGTTTCAATAACTTGACAAAATGGTGTCAGGCACCATTTTGTCAAGTTATTGTTTTTTGAACACCCGTTTTTACTAACGATGAATATAAGATTCTCCATATATATTCTGTTTCCTCTCCATAATCAGCTATTATCCACCAAGTCTTTCAGGAAGCACTACAGTAAACACCGTGCCCAAGCCGGGTCGGGACGTTACCTCCATATATCCGTTCATCTGATTTATAAGGTTCTTGGTTAATGTAAGACCCAGGCCGGTACCGCCTTCTTTGGTGGTGAAAAAGGGCCGACCGATAGTTTCCAGGGTCTCACTGTCCATACCCGTACCGTTGTCCGCCACTTCTATTTTTACGCTGCCCTTAGTAGTACTCCCTTGTAACTTAAGGGACAAATCCCCCCCATCCGGCATAGCCTCAAATGCATTGCGCATAAGATTAAGTAATATTTGCTTGACCTTCTTTTCATCCCAGCATACGGTTACCTCTGCCAAATCCGTGCTAATACTAACATTTTTACTTTTGGCTTCACCGGTCAACAGGGAGACCATCTCATTAACTAAATAATCCGCCCTTAATTCATAATATGTCAAGCTTTCACTGCGATTAAGGTCGCGAAACTGATTTACCAATTCTAAAGTACGATCCAGTTCTTTAACCAGTAGGTTATAATGCGCCTCGGGAAGCTGCTCGCCGTCCACCGCAGCCATTTGCAGGAACCCCCTGACAGTGGTAAGGGGATTTTTAATTTCATGGGCCAGCCCCGCAGCTACTTCACGCATCATATTACCCATATCGGTATTGCCCTCCAATTCGGCCAATTTCTTTCTGGCGTTGATATCCTTCAGAGTACAAAGAACACCAATATTACGGCCGTTCCAGTTGACCAGCATACGGGTATTACAAAGATAATTTTTACTTTCTTCATCTCTGGGAATATTAATTTCTATATCTGTAAATTCCGTGCCCGTTTGCAGCGTTGTTAATAACAAAGAGCGGCTCTCATCGACACTAATAACATTTCGGAAAAAGTCCCGGTAATCGCTGCCTATCAACTGCTGCCTATGCGCCCTAAATATTTTTTCCGCCTCTTTGTTGCAGGATGTTATCAAGCCTTCGCGGTCAGTGGTTATAACTCCCGTATCTACCGTTTCCAAAGCTACTTGGGTAAGAGAACGGTTGTTGGCCAGATTGATGGCCAGTTTTTGCAGTTCCTTAAGAATTTCGCCTATTTTTCCGCCGGCTTTAGGAATTACTACCCCGGGATTGTGATTTAATTGGCGAATAGCACTAAGAATCTGTCCACTAAACCTGTCTAATGAGAAAATTAGATATACTCCGCTGCCTAATGCCAGCAGCAGACTAATTGCCAATATCAGAACGAGGTAACTTCTAAGGTACTGAAGATAGCCATTTTCAAGGAACTCTATGGACTGCATCGCGTTAACCACACCTGCTACCTCATTGTCAATCCTGATAGGATAACTATATATTGCGTAAGTGCCGCGTCGAATATCTATTATCTTAAATACCGGTTGGCCGGTTTCCATCGCTTGTTTTGCCGGCGAGTCAGAAGAAATTATTGGTGCCCCCACCCATTGACCCGCAACTGCTTCAGGGCAATTCACCACCAAGGCACCTAATTCTAGCCAATAGATGCTCAGCCCATGATCAGAGTTTGGGTCTGAAAACCTTTTACCAACCTCAATTAGCGTGTTGTTGAGAAGTTTAATCTTCGCTTGCCGCTCGGACCGGCGCTCCAGAACGGCCAGAACATCGGTGGCCTCCATTTTTTGTTCTACATTATCCGCAGCCGCATGGGCTATAAAAAGCAGCTTTTCCTTTTGTTGCGAAAGAATTAAACGGCTGGAGTGAGCATATAACATATAGCCAAATAACAGACTGGGAACAATGCCGATGAATAATAAAATAAGAAAAATTTTTAACCTGATGTCCACCTCATCAGTTCTCCCCAACGTTGCCGCCCTCCCTTGTCTAGACTCTTGCCCATACACCTTCAATTTCCCTATAGTTAAGTTTTTTCCTGCAATAAGACCGAAAAATTTCCAAATCATGCCTGCATAACTCCCTAGTTTATGGTTAATACTAGGAAAAAATGTAAAGGAGGAAATAATCAATGCCAGATAAAATCAAGTGCACAGTTTCTAACTGTTCTTATTGGGAAAGCCAGCTTTGTAAGGCTTCAGCCATTGAAGTAAATGTTGACGGCGGTGGAAATTCCGCACCGGACCCACAGAAAACCCAATGCCATACTTTTCAAGAAAAATAATCGCAGACCAAAGGAAAAGCGATTCATTGCCGTCGGCCATGGATCACTGTTTCTACTCCTGATAAAGAAGCAGCGTCTTTGTGAACATACAAATGCATAAAATAGAAATCCCGGCCAGCCGGGATTTCTATTTTCTTTTTTATTTTTAGCAACTTGTACAATATCTCTATCATTATTTGTCTCGGCAAACATATATTTTGAATGAATGGTTTTGGCATTTTGTAGCCATTTTTTGAGAAAGGACGGTGACCGCCGTGACAAAAACAACCGGAAGCGGCATTATTCTTCTAACTATTTTCCTTCTGGCGGCCTTAGTAGTGGCATTAAACCTGCCCCAGCTGCCGCAGGCACTATCTCAAATCAAGATATCCTACGATGGTTTAGATTCTGAGAAAGTAATTTCTAACTCCGAACAACTAAAAATATTTACTGATCTCCTTAATGACAAATTTAAAGATTCCCCCTATTATTGGTATGGCCGGCGTCAAGTGACCTTTATGCTGGGAGCAAAGGAAACGAGCTACCTGTTTGACGGATCATATCTCTATGATAACGACAATAAGGCCCGGCTGAAACTTGAAGACCGGGCTCTAACCATTCTCGAAAACAACTTTAACTCCTTGAGCAGTGAAACCTTCGCACCCCTGACTCCTTGGTCCAAAGCAGAAAAGATTTTCAGCCGTAAGGCAAAAGCCAAAATTACCGACCTCGAAACCGGCCTATCATTCTGGGTGCAGCGCCGGGGCGGCACTTACCATGCCGATGTACAGCCCCTCACTAAAGAAGATACCATCATTATGAAAAATATCTTTCATAGCCGTTGGACTTGGAAAAGGCGGGCAATTATCGTAGAAGCAGGCAGCCAAAAAATGGCCGCTTCCATGAACGGTATGCCTCATGGCCAAGGGGCAATTAATCAGAATAATTTCCCCGGCCATTTTTGCATTCATTTTTACAATAGTCTCACCCATGGCAGCCGCAGCCGTGACCCTGCCCATCATGTAATGATGCTGAAGGCAGCCGGAAAAATCGAAGAACATCTACGCAGCGCCACACCTGCTGAAACAGCTAATGTTTTCTGGCTGGCGGTGGAACAGCAGGACCAATATCTTTTGAAACTAACTGCCAAAATTACCGACAAAGTACAATTAAAGCTGATAGAACGCTTGGACGACTGGGATGATATCAATTTCACCCTGCCGGAAAGCGAATATGATGCAAAAACTGATAACTTTTTCCTGATACCTACTGAATTATCACTGCTGCCACCTAAAGGCGACAGAAGAATCCCCCGACAAACAGGATTAGTATTGTCGAGGGAACACTTCCGTGCACCGTGGCAGGTAAATTTAGACCTATTCAATTATTAAAAATGATTTAGGTAATCACTCATCGGAATCAATTTGGCAAACTCCTGTAAACTAATGGAAGTGTGCCAGTGGCCGCTAACCTTGGCCCAAAAAATAATGCCGAAAAACACTGCCATCAGTGCCACAGCATAATACCTGCCGGATATAACTCGGGGGCCCGCCTTAATGGTGAGGGCCTCTTTTTTCGGGCAGGCATCCACACAGTTCATGCAGCCAACACATTCTGGTGAATATACTCGATTCATTTGGGAAACACGAAGGTCACTGGGACACACTTTATCGCATTTTTTACAATCAATACAGTGACTTTCTTCCCTTTTTACCGCTACCGGGCTTAGCAGTCCGAGAATACCCATCAATGCACCGTATGGACACAAGTAACGACACCAAAAATGACGAAAAACCACTGACAGTCCCGCCAACACCAGCAGCACAATCACGGCGATAGAGCTGAGGTTTAAGAAAAAATTCAGCATCTTTACATCTGCCACTTTGTTGTAATCGTTAACCAAGAAGTACTGGACAGCCACCACCGGCATATCAATAAAAATTACTTTAGCAAAGAAACCCAGCACAAGATACTTAAGGGATTTTAATAGTATATCCAGCACCTTGGGCATCCTCACTTGTATTCCCCATCGTTTACCCAATAGGCCCAAGGCCTCTGACAGCGAACCCACCGGACAGAGCCAACCGCAAAAGCCCTTACGCAGCAACAAGGCCGTAGCTAAAATGGCCAAAAAAATGGCCAAGCCCGCTGGATGTACTTTGTCAAAAACTCCCGTGGTAAGCCATACCCGAAAAGACATCAATGCGCTGATGGGCAGGAAACTCTCTACGGCAGGTGGGCGCGGCACCGGACTCCCCCCCTGTCCCCCGCTAAAAAATAAGACAAACTGATAAAACCGCCAGCCCAAATAAAGTAAAAATACCGCCAAGCCAATTTGAATTCCATGGCGGATATTTTTTAATGTCAGCTTCTCCACACACACCCACTCCTTCTTTTCGTTATCTGTTTTTAAAATTATAGCATTGTGCCGGCCGGAGATGTTGTGATAGTTATCACATATTCACTGTGGAATTTTTTTCTACATATTTTTTGGTAGAATCAGCCCATTTTTACAAGGATTTTCCCTGCTCTTGTCGAATATCTTCCAATAGTAAGATAAGAGAGGGGTACATAAATTATGTCGTCGAAACACCTGCGCTTACTTTTATCCACTTTGTTGATTACTGTCTTTGTTATTATTTCTTTTCTTCCAGCAAGCGCGTCCCAACTTGATAATCTGCAGGATAAACAAAAGCAGCTTGGTGAGGACATGAAAAAACAGCAGCAGGCACTAGACGAGAAAAAGCGTCAGGAACAATCCACTCTGGGAGAATTAGAAACTCTTGCCGGGCAACTGGAAAACCTAGACCGGGAAATTACTCGCTTGGAAAATGAGTTAGCTCAGGCAGAGGAGAATGTTGCTGAGGCACAGAAAGCACTGGATGAAAAGATTGCTCAACAGGAAGAAAGACAAGGAATCTTCCGCCAGCGGGTGGTAAGCATATACGAGAACGGCGCAGTGGATTATACCGAGGTGCTGCTTAATGCCACCAGTCTGACAGATTTCCTTACTCGTTTGGAGTATCTCAAGACCATTGCAGCCAACGATGTTCGACTGCTGGATGAAATTGAAGCCGAAAGAATAGACATCGAAAAACAAAAGGCCCAACTAGAACTGAGACGTGACCAAATTGCTGCGTTAAAGGGCAAACGTGAACAGCGCCAACAGGAATTAAACCGCCAAAGGGCACAGGAACAAACCTTATTGTCCGCCATTAAGACACAGAAAAAAGAATTTATCCGGATGCTGGACAAGATGGATGAAGAGTCAAACCGAGTAGCTGCCGAAATTCGCCGCCTGCAGGAGGCACAGCGTAACCGTACTCTTTCGCGAGGCGGCAAGATGCTCTGGCCTACTCCCGGCTATTCACGGATAACATCAGATTACGGCATGCGTGTTCATCCAATTCTTAAAACAAAGCGGATGCATACCGGTATAGATATTGCCGCCCCCATGGGAGCCAAAGTGGTGGCAGCATTGGACGGCGGGGTAATCTACGTGGGCTGGAACGGCGCTTACGGCAGGACAGTAATAGTCGATCACGGCAGCGGCATTTCCACCATGTACCCGCACCTTTCCAAAAGTCTGGTAAAAGTTGGCCAAGAAGTTCGTGCGGGTCAAAAGATTGCCGAAGTGGGCAGCACAGGCTGGAGCACCGGCCCCCACATTCACTTTGAAGTAAGAAAGAATGGTGACCCGATCAATCCTTGGCCCTATCTTAAATAACACCAAAAAGCCCTCCGGGGGCGCGCTCCCGGAGGGCTTTTTGGTGTTATTTCGAATAACTTGACAAAATGGTGTCAGGCACCATTTTGTCAAGTTATTAATTATTATTGATTATTCAATCCACAGCTTACACTATTTACATTCTGACTTTTCTATTCTAAATTTTGAAATCCTTAACTAACTTATTTAGACCTTCGGCCAAAGTTGCTAGTTCTTCACTGGTGCCGCTTAGTTGCTGCATGGTGGCATTTTGTTGTTCTGTGCTGGAGGCGATATTACCCGTGCTAGAGGCAGCGTCGTTGGTAGTCCTAGTTATATCGTCTATTGCCGCGGCTACCTGTGTCACGGCGCCTGACTGCTGTTGGGCAGCAGCCGCTATGTTAGCCATAATCTCATCCACTTTACTAACTGCCCTTTCTATGGTACCAAGATTTCCTTTCACCTCTTCCGAGAGCTTGGTACCCTGTTTGACTTTCGCCGCACCGGACTGCATCTTATCCACCGCTTGAGCCGTCCCTTCACTGATATTTTTCACCAGCAGGTTTATTTCATCTACGGCACTGCTGCTTTCTTCCGCAAGTTTTCGTACCTCATCAGCCACTACTGCAAACCCACGACCGTGCTCACCTGCGCGGGCCGCCTCAATAGCAGCATTTAACGCCAAGAGGTTTGTCTGTTCCGCAATACTATCAATTGTTTCAGTAATAATGCCTATCTTTTCAGAAGCAGCCTTAAGATTCTCGATGGCTTCGGCCACTTCATGGGTACTTATTTCTATACCCTTCATGGCCTCCAAATTCCTTGCCATATTCCTGCCGCCCTCTGCAGACAATTCTCGCGCCGACTTACTTTCCCGGGCCCCTTGTTCGGCCTGCTTTGCCACATCCTTGGCACTTTCTGCTACTTCGCTCACCGAAGCACTTGTTTCCTCTGTACTTGCAGCATTCTGCTCCATCCCCGCCGAAATCTGCTGTACAGAAGAACTGACCTCTTCCATACCCGCACTGGTCTCCTCAACTGAAGCGGAAAGTTCTTCTGAGGACGCGGACACATCTTCAGCAGATGCCAACACATTCTTAATTATCTTCCGCTGCTCGCTCATCATTATATTAAAGGTATTTCCCAATACCGAAATCTCATCTTTGCCCTTAGTCGCAACCTTAGCGGTCAAATCCCCACCGGCGCCCTTTTCCATTTCAGTAACTAGAGCAGAGACGGGTTTCACTATCTGATTACTAACCAGAAGAGCTATTAATAACGCAAGTAATAACCCACCCAAAGTAATACTTAAGGTAATATTTCGAATTTTTACTGCCGCTGCCAAAAACTCTTTATGAGGCAAGGTAATTCCGACGGCCCATTGGCCTGCCGGGCCGTAGGCCAACATCTTCTTCACACCCTCATAAGTATACTCATCCAACCCCGACTTACCCTGCACCATCTGCTGGATAATCGCTTTTAACTCATCGCTGCCCGTTTGCAATAAATTCTCTTTCATAATTTTATCCTTAACCGGATGAGATAAAATTAGACCTTCGGCATTAATCAGGTACGCATACCCGGTTTTGCCAATTGTCACTTCATCCACAATCTTGGCAAACAAATCAAATTTAACCACCGATGCCAGCACGGCTGAAACATTACCCTGCTTGTCCTTTACCGGGGACGCAAATATCAAGGCGGGTTTGCCGGTGAGTTTTGATGTGAGGACATCACTCCAGGCTTCATTGCCTTTCAGCGACTGTTGAAAGTAATCCCTGTCGGAGAGGTCCATACCCGCATAAGCGCCGTAACTGCCGTCAATCACTACTTTTCCTTCTTTAGATACAAGCAAAAAGTCCTCCACCATATCGTCCAAAGCATTTCTGCTGTTGCTTAAAATACCCAGGGCCTTAGCAAAATGTTCCGGTGATTCTTGTGCTTCGGTAACATCCTCCAATTGGGTAAGCAATCTGGTATTAGTCTCGATTTCCGTTTTTTCCACTGTTATGTCGTGTTCCAAGCCCTTTAAGGCCGCATTTAATTGATTAGTCGCCTGTACCCTAATCTCAGAAGCAGCATTAGAATAAGCGGAATAACCCAATGCCACCATAGGAATTGTGATTAAAATCACAAAAGCAGTAATTAATTTAGCTTTTAGTTTCATCCCCACACCCTCTTCTTAATTGTTGTAGACCACCAAAAATTACAAAAACAAACTACACCACAAATGCAATCATACGGCCTATTCATATGGCCGCATATAGTATACACCTAATATCTACTATTGCATATTTGACAAATGTCATATTTTTTTACTAAATGTAACAAATTTCACCCTTTTCCCCAATTAACCACCAAAAATGCCAAATTTTAGCCAGCCCAAAATAATAAAAAACGATAACCAATCCCCCATTGCCCCACAAGGGATTAGGTATCGCTTTCAAGGCAAGAATTTACTATTCCATCCACATTTTTAACTTTTCCATATTCTTAATTAAGATGCACTGCCGGTTAAAATCTATCACATTACTTTTTTTCAAATCGTTGAGACTACGGCTGACCGTTTCCCTTGAAGCACCGATCATATTAGCCAGTTCCTGCTGACTGAGAGAAATATCAATCAACAAACCCTCTTCCGTTTCCTTACCGTACTCGCCAGCTAACTTGACCAGCGTACTCATCAATCGGCCAAATGTGTCCTTCAAAGCCAGGTCGCGAATTTGCATTTGAGCTTTTCGTAGCCGCCGGCTCATCACCTTCAGAATTTTCAAACTGGTATCAGGATGGGTTCGTAAAAATATATCCAAATCCTTATTGCGGATAATGCCAATTGTGGCATCAGTCATCACTTCCGCCGTAGCAGGATAAGGGCCATCATCAAATAACAATACCTCAGCAAAAATCTGACCCTCGCCAACAAAGTGAAGGATATGCTCCCTACCGTCTGCCAACGTTTTGGATAATTTTATACGTCCCTGCTGGACAAAAAATAAAGCGTCCCCCGGTTCACTTTCCATAAAAATAAACATTCCTTTACGATAAGGCCGAAATAATACGATTGCGGCAAGTTGGTCCAATTCCTCATCGTTAAGGCCGGCGAATACATGTATTTGCCTAAGTACCTGCTTGAAATCCTTCATCAGATAATCCCCCCTAGGTGTGAAATACCCTCACTATGCAATAATATTCTATCACCCACCTTCCGATTTGGAAAGCTGAGGACCAAAAAATCCGATTATTTTACTGTGTTTTAAAGCATAAATAGTCGCAGCAGCTCGGCTTTTTAACCCCAATTTATGGAGAATGTTTGAAACATAGTTACGCACGGTACCGGAGCCTAAATACAGTTGCGCTGCTATTTCTTTATTTGTCAAACCTTGCCCTAACAGTATTAATATATTTAGTTCTTGTTGGGTAAGATCTTCCAACCTTTCTTCATTTATATCCCTATCTTTTTGTTTTTCGTGAAATCCCAGTAGTATCTCAGCTACAAATGGGTCAACAAATCGTCCACCCTGAATAATTTTCGTAATTATGTAGTGTAATTCGTTAATATCTGTGTTTTCTTTGGATAGATATCCATCAACCCTGGCCTGATTGAAATAACGCATTACAAATTCCGGGTCATCTCTGGTAGAAAAGATGATTACTTTGGTATCCGGGAAGTTCTCTTTTAATTGCTGACAAAGAGCCATCCCCTCATCCACAGTTATTGAAGAATTCATTATTACGATATCAGGCCCTTTATTTCTAACTTGATTGATACAATTCCTTCCTTCAGATACCTCCCCGATAACTTCAATCTCATCAAATTGTTCTAAAGCAGTGCGGACGCTTTTCCTGGCAATGATAAAATTATCCGCCAGCAAAACTCTGACATTCCTGCGCTGTTCTGGCTTCATCTCCCCACCCATTACTTTCACCCCCATCAAAATCCATGTTCCCCAATGTACACCAATGTTAATTATTGCTAATTGTTGTTAGCTCGTTTACTCTTCGATGATTTTATTCTAAAATCCTTCTTAATATTTCTGAAACCTACAATTATTGACAAAAACTATCAATCAGGATACCATGATTTCGAGATGTAGATTTTGACACTCTTTATTTGGAGTTGATAAAGATTGAAACCTTTACTCACCGTTCAGGAAGTATCCGAATTATTTAAGGTGCATTCCATGACTGTTTACCGTTGGATTAAGAACGGCAAACTAAGTGCTGTCAAGATCGGACGCGAATACCGTGTTGCTCAGGAAGTAGTTGAAAAACACTTTCATGCTGGGCCTGAATATAAAGAAACTGTTAACATCAACAAGCCTTTTACCCTATCTGCTGTTCTAAAAAAATCAGAACATATTATGGCTCTGGTTACAGACAGCGAATCCTTGCTCCAGTTGGAATTAGATTTCATGGATACCGGGCTAGCAAAAGGAGCGCGGCTGTTTAAAAGCTGTTGGTGGCAGGATCCCGACGATTTTCGGTCCCTGGCATCGGCCCAATGGACAGATTTAGAGGCTTTAGAAGCAAAAGGCCAATTAGTGATCAAGGATTTGCGGCGTCTTTACCAAGAACGCGGCATCGCCGCGGCGGCACTCAGCTGGACTAAGGAACTATCCAACGCTTTTGATTTAGGGTTTTCACAATTGTGGGGAAGTGGTTCGCCTAACGCTTCTTGTTTTACAAATGGACTACCGGAATTGTTGGCATTCGAAAGTTATCTGAACAGCATATTGGCAGGGCAGCCGATTGTTGCCATCTGCCCCTATCTAGGTACGCTTTCTCGCGCAGAAGAACTGGAATTATCACGCCACCATACCGGGATATTGGTTTTTTCCGACCAAAAAAATAAGGCACTCTTTCGGTGCCAAAGTAGAATTGGTTAAGCTTACATTTAGTCTTACTGCTGTTAACGGCTATAGGCCTTTATTAAAACTGTCTCGAAGGTTATTTTCGTTTTATCATCAATATCAACCGGATACTGTTGCAGGGTACGAATATCAAACTTTGTGAAATACCTTTTGAGCAGGCCTTCCCATTCTTTAATTGTAAGGCACCCGCCCACGCACCATGACCAAGCATCAGCGTCTTCTCGCAATTCCCGCGGCACCGGCTTTTTGCTGGTAACATCAGCAGCCACGAAATACCCGTTAGTCGTAAGCACTCTAGCAATCTCAGCCAGCACCCGTTCCTTATTAGACACCAAGCTAAGACCACAATTTATGGTAACCACATCCACGGAGCCGTTTTCCATCGGTATTTGTTCCATATCCCCATGCAGAAACTGCACATTTTTGATGTCTAATTGTCTGCGAAATTCAATTGCTTTACCTAACATTTCTTTGGTTAACTCTAACCCATAAACTTTGCCATCATTTCCCACCGTGCCCGAGGCGATAAAACAATCCAGCCCAGCACCAGAGGCTAAGTCTAATAAAGTGTCACCTGGCAGCAGGTCAGCATTTGCCATGGTATTGCCGCATGGGTGGGAAATTTTCAGCAGTTCTTTAGGCATGCCTCTTAATTGACGTTCAGTATAAATCTCGCCGGGTAAGGTGACTGAACCCGTTGAGCTTTTGCCTCCCGCAACGGCAGCATAGTTTTCCTGTATCGCCTTTTTTAGTACATCTGTTTTTATGATAAGGTCCTCCCTCTGTCAAATGGTTTGAGCTGAATGCTGTTCATTATTTGTTTTTCTTCGTTGGCACCGCCGGCAGTAGCCAAAAACTTCAAATCGATGTTCCGTTGGTAAAAAACCCGCCCAAGTTTCCAACTGCATCTGGTCTAAGGGGCATCTGTCTATTAGTTGGGTTGCGCCGCATCCTTTACAAATCAAATGATGACCGTGATTGTAGTCCTTTACCAAAACATAAGCACGACCGCCTTCCATCGGTATCACAGACAAAATACCCAGGTCCGCTAGCAATTCAAGATTACGATAAATGGTGGAAAAGTTGGTCCCGGGGCAAATATCTTTGGCCCGTTGATGAATGCCACGGGCAGTTAAGGCCGTATGCGTATCACTGCTGACTACGTCTAAAATGGCCCTGCGCTGTTTGGTCATCTTATAACCCCGAGATTGTAATTCTTCCTTGATATTTTGGTTAGCCAACTTCATCCCTCCCAACCGCCCCGGTAGTTAGTTTAGCCCGGCCGCTTTTAAATAGAAGTACAATAATCAACATCAACACAGCTGTCATAATAACAGTACCACCTGGTGCAGCTGCCAGGTAGTAAGACGCGGTTAGACCCACCGCCATGGCGACTTCCCCAAATACCACCGCCAATATAACCGCCTGTCGAAAACTTTTGGCCACCTGAACGCTGGCCGCCGCCGGAATAACCATCAGTGACGATATTAATAAGACTCCTACCACCCGCATAGTAATAGTCACAGTAGCGGCAGTGACCGCCATAAATATGAAATTTACTGCATTGGCGGGTATCCCGGCCAATTTGGCACCTTGTTCATCATATGTAAGAAAAAACAATTCTTTATATAAAAGCACAACCAATATGATCACTACCAGTCCTAATAATGCAATCATCTTAACATCCATGAGTGTAATAGCGACAATGCTGCCAAACAAATAAGCAGTCAGCTGGCTGAGATCGCCGCTGCCAAATCCTATCAATATCACTGCCAAGCTTACTCCGGCGGAAAGCATGATAGCAATAGCCAGTTCTGCATAACGCTGGTACATTCGCCGTAAATATTCAATACTCATCGCTGCCGCCACCGTAAAGAACAGCGCACCAAGCATGGCATTAAATCCTGTCAGCAGACCCGCAGCCACACCGGCCATAGATACATGCGCCAATGTATCTCCTACCAACGACAACCGCTTCAACACCAGAAATAGCCCAATCATCGGACACACCAACGCTACTATCCCGCCGGCAGCAAATGCTCTCTGCATAAAGTCATACTGCAGCATCCCCATTACATCACCTCCGATGAGCTAAAGCTAGCTCCCTCTGATTCTACCGGCGGTAGTTTTAGCTTTCCCCCGGATAAGGAGTAAACTTGGTTCACCAATCCTGCCACATCTGCTAAATGATGCGTGATGATAACCACCGCGGCATTTTGTTCCTGGTTTAGTTTTAATAACAGCTCCAACAACACCCGGCTGTTATCTTCATCAAGACCAGTGGTGGGTTCGTCAAGAATTAGTAATTGAGGCGATGTAACCAACATCCGGGCAATCAGCACGCGCTGCCTTTCTCCGCCGGAAAGATTACCCAGCAGCGACCGGGCCTTAGTTGAGAGCCCTACCTGTGCCAATACCGCTGATACCGCCCGTCTCTGGTCAGCATTGGGACCACGAAAAAGTCCTGTGGCTGCACAAAGTTGGCTGCTGACCACTTCCGTTACGGTAGCGGGAAAGCCGAAATTAATCGCTTCACTATTTTGAGCTAGATAGCCGATTTGGTCCCACTTCTTAAAGCGATGGAGAAGTTGGCCAAACAAACGTACTTCGCCCCGGGAAAGGGGCAATAAACCCAAAGCTGCTTTTACTAAGGTGCTTTTGCCGGCACCGTTAGCGCCAATCAAGGCCGTGAAATCCCCAGGGAAGACCTGCCAATTAATACCTTTAAGGATTTCCCTGCCTCCCTGTGTTACTGAAAGTTCACTGGTTTGCAGCACCGGTTGCATTTTTTTCACCTCAAGTTTTTCTGACATTTAGCGGGACATACCCTGTTCCAACTGCTCTAAATTGAAGCGCATACGGCTAAAATAGTCTTCTCCTTCTATATCGTGTTCAATAGGATCCAAAGCCATCATATTTTTGCCTATCTCTTCAGCCAATGTCTCGGCAACCCGGCTGGATTCCCCACGGGCATAGTAAATTGTAGTAACACCCTTACTGCGGCAAAAGTCTACTAAATCCGCCATTTTAGCTGGATTCGGCATTTCATCAGCATTAGTGCCCAATACTGAAACTTGGGTCAAGTTATACCGGGCAGCGAGATGAGCAAAGGCGCCATGTGAAACTACCAAATAGCGCTGGCCCAATTCTCGGGTAATTCTTTGGTAGTCCCCATCAAGCTGCTGCAGGCGGGCAATTAATGATTCTTCATTTTGCCTATAGGCGGCAGCGTTGGCTTTATCCGCCTCTGCCAGCGCTCGGGCTATATTTCGCACCATCGCCTCAGCCAGGATCGGGTCAAGCCAGATATGCGGATCTTCATTCCCCGTCACCGTCATACCTTTGCCGGCAAAAATATAACTGGGCCCGTCAACACTGCTCTTGATTTTATCCAACCACGGTTCCATATTAAGGCCGTTGTAGATGAAAATTTCTGCTTTGGTCAAATCAGCCATATCCCTTGGAGATGGTTCCCAATGATGGGCATCTGCACCTGAGGGCACCAATGAATGTACCGTCACCAAATCCCCACCCAAAGATGCGGTAAATTCCGCCAGAGTCGCAAAACTTACAAATACCTGCATTTTACCATCATTATTTCCCACCTGAGCCGTATCCCGTTGGCTGCAGCCTGATGCAACAAGGGACAGCAATAGCATCGGTATCAAAATCATAAGGACCCTCCGCCTTGCTTTATTTATCCTCACATTCATGATTATACTCCTTTTGCAAATCGTTTGCATTTAGTATAGTTCTTTATAACCAATAATATTCCTGCCTGGGGATACATTTTTTCAGCTCAGTTAGTTTTTCCCTCCTTAGGAAGCACTGTGCAGTATACTGACGTATTTAAAGTGTATATTAAGTTATTCTACAGGTATTTTCCTTTCACAGTAAATAATCGTGCTATATAGTAACTTTTGCTTAATATCGACAAAATTTCTGTTGTCTATTTTACTTAGATGACGTAAAATATATCTTGCTAATTAATTTTTTTCAAAGGAGAATAGTCAATGAACGAAATACTTTTTCTTTATAACTGGGTCCCATTAACACAAAAAAGAGGGGCTTATGCCGAATGTGCCGGCACCAACACGGTGAATGACATTAAAAAGGCACTGCATGCTTTAGGTCACTATGTAATTTGCGTTAATTTATTAAACCAAGAGCAATTAGAGCGATTGGTCAATTATCATCATATCGGTCGGGCATTTGTTATTGCCGAAGGATACCTGGATTTTCCCGAGAGTTTGTACGACGGCAGCGGCGCCGCCTCTATTCGTCGGGTTTTGCAAAGTATGGGCGTGGTCAGCACCCATTCGGCAGCGGAAGTTATGGAACTGTGCCGTAACAAAGACTTGACCTATAAAGTCTTGCAGGAAGCCGAACTGCCCATACCACGTCATGTATGCTTTAACTTGGCAGACAATAATATCGCCGAACAAATTGCCACCGCCCAGTGGCAGGTCAATTATCCAATGTTCGTCAAGCCTACCGGCGGCGGTAACAGTATCGGTATTGATGAGAAATCGGTAATAAATAATGCGCAAGAACTCCGCACTGTGCTGGAAAGACTGGTTAACAGCTATGGCATTACCCATGCACTGGCAGAAAGTTATCTGCCCGGGCAGGAATTTACCGTAGGCGTCATGGGCCATCAGGAAAAGTATGTCCTGCCAATTTTGGGTTTTCCTGCTAACTTCCCGGTGCGCAGCAATGCTGTAAAGAAGATTGAAGCTGAACAGCGAGATAAGTTTCAAATCCTTTACCCCACTGATAGCCGTTATGCTCGGCTGCAGCATTTGGCGTTAAAAACATTTGAAGCGTTGGGAGCCAAGGGAGTTATCCGTATCGATATGAAGGAAGACATCGATGGTAACCCTTATATCATTGATGTTAACGGTACACCATCCCTCTCTGCCAAAGGCTCTTTGGCCTTTATGTCGGAGCATAACGGAATGACCTTCCGTGATTTGATAGGCAGTGTGCTTAAGGAACAGCCCCTTTATCAGGGTGTAGTGGAAGAGGACGTGCTGATAGTTTGATGGCGGTCACAATCGCCGCCTAAAATCTTTTGATAAGAAATCGCCTGGTGCCTAGAAGACTTGCGATGCTGACATGAAAAAACCTCAAGGTAAGTTATGAACTGTACCTTGAGGTTTTTATAATTGTCGTATATTCATTTACAGATAGTTCCACGGGTTTCGTGTACTGCCGTTTTGACGCACTTCAAAGTGAAGATGTGATCCGGTACTGTTACCGGTAGAACCTACCGCCCCAATTTTCTCCCCTGTATCAACCCGTTCCCCAACTCGAACATTAATTTTAGACAGATGAGCATAACGAGTCTGAAGGCCATTACCGTGATCAATATAAATAACCCTACCATAACCACCGCCCCAGCCGGCAAAGGTTACCTTCCCTTCAGCGTAGGCAAAGGCGCCTGTACCATACCTTGCGGCAATATCTAAACCATCATGAAAACTCCGCCGGCCGGTAATAGGATGAGTCCGCCAACCGTAACCGCTGGACACGCGTCGGCCCTGAACTACCCCGTAATTACGCTGACCGCCCCGGGAAACGGTCTGCTTAGTGCCTACCCGGACAATCCTGGTTACCGGTTCCTCTAAAACCTGCGTGTTCACTACATTCATTGTTGATTCCAAGCCGTTTAGCATGGCGATATCATAAGTCACGTTTTGCTTACCCTCGACACCGGGTTTTACCACTATCTTTTGACGCCGGTAAAGACTGTCGTCTTTACGATATTCGGTCTCAAAAGGTACTGGTTCTGAAATCGTATTTTCCAGGGTAACCACCACATCAAACTTGGGGTCAAACGGTTTCACCACCAATTTATCACCGGGAAATACCTTCTCAGGGTCAATATCCGGGTTCAGCATTTCGAGCTCGTCCAAACCCATGTCATAACGCCTGGCGATTAACCAAAGGTTGTCTCCCTTGTCCACCTCGACAATGCGCGCTTCCCGTTCTTTCTCATAAATCAATTCTTTAATGCGGTCCCACTGCCAAATTTCAGCCGGTCTTACCAGTGCTTCTTCTATTTCCACCTTCTGCTTAAAATCAGTTGACTTGATTTCTGCATTTTCGTCAATTCCCGTCAGGTATTGGCTTTTATATTCCTCCAGCAGCTGCTCCATCTTTTCCTTATCACGAACTGCAAAGAGACTTTTCCCATCAACCTTAAACCGATATCCCGGGGTTCCCAATTTTACAGATTTGACGATTACCTTATTGATATCATTTTCCAAGCGCTGCTTGTCCAACTTTGATTCGCGAACTTCGATTTTACCTATTTCTTTTACCGGATAGCCGGATTGTTTGCTTAGCTGCTCTTTATATTCTTCCAAAGCAGTTAAAAATTCCTCTCGTTCTTTCACCTGGGCCACAGGTTTGCCGTCAACAACAATTTCGTAGGCCTGCACTGCACTTTGATACCAAAAAAATGTGATTACCATCACCAACATAGATGCTACTGCCATCAGTCGGCGATTGCGGTATTTTCTGCCCATCACTTCAGCTCCTTTATGCCACCAAAAAAATTATATGCTCATACATTTTAACCCAAAAACAGCTAATTTTCCAGAAAAAATATCATTTTGAGGAATATTTACCCGTTCTTTTCTTATTCAACCAACGCATAAAACGGCGTGTAGTAAAACTCAGCCCCACTGCTCCAATGATAATCAATAAAATAGTTCCATACGGCTCAGGTACCCAATAGATGATGGCAAATATGTTGACGTGTAGTATTAATAGACCGACAAGGTATTTTATTTTCACCACCTCCAGGAAGTTTTCCAATCTCCGGAATTTTCTCTCACCTGCTGGGTACTCTTTTAAGATAGTAAGCGGCACTAAATTATGGTAACATGGTAGTAAGTTTACGGACAAGGAGTTGTGTTATGAAAAGAATAGCAAAGTATTTTATTAACGGCCTGATTACCCTGCTGCCTATCTTTCTCACCGTTTTTATAGTCGCCAAGGTATTTTCCTTCAGTGACAACCTGGTGGGTCAATTTCTGCGGCAGTATGGCGTAAACATGCCAGGATTAGGTCTACTAATTGCTCTGGCTGTGATTACCCTAGTAGGGTTTTTGGCTACCAGCTGGTTCAGCAATAAAATATTCAGCTGGATCGACAGTATCTTTAGTAGAACACCACTGGTAAAAACCATTTACACTATCTTAAAGGACACCATCTCGTCCTTCACCGGCGAAAAGAAAAGTTTTTCCAAGATGGCCATGATTAATCTAGGTAATGATTTAAAAGTATTGGGTTTTGTCACAGCCGAAGATTTAGAGCTATTTGGCCTTTCGGATCACGTGGCCATTTATGTACAGCAGTCCATGCAGTGGGCAGGTAATCTGGTATTGGTACCAAAAGACCGGGTTACTCTGTTGGACATACCCGTAGAAGACGGCATGAAATTTTTAGTGTCTGCCGGTATCGCAGGTAATGGTAATAATAAAGTCAGTAATAAAGTTAAAGCCCGACAGTGATAAATGTGTTTCCTAACAGATTTATTCTACATTAATCCTTTATATCCTACTATAATAAATTGCTAACTGTTTCCACCAGAAACCCATAATTTCCTATACATTAAAAAAAGCGACCTACAGCCCTACAGCAGGTCGCTTTTCGCATTAAACTTTTTATATCGTTATTCGCCGGAAATAGCGCCAGTAGGGCACTCATCCACACAACTTTCACAATCAGTGCACTCATCGGCATCAACTGCTGCCACATCATCATCCTTCACTACAATTGCGCCGGTCGGACATACCTCTTCACACGAACCACAACCCGTACATTCATCACGATCAACTACAACAGCCATTAGTAAAACCCCTCCCTTTGGTGTATTTAATTTCCATACAATGTATTCTGGCTTTGCCCAATTTATCCCTGCCAAATGAAGCAAAAATTCCCACATAAATGTCTGTATTAATCAAGAATTGTCGGCAAAACTAAAACAAGGAAAAATTTGAATCCCCGAGCAAGGAGGTGTAACCATGGCCAATCTTAATCAAATGGAATTACAAAGTCTACGCCACTTAGTTAGCGATGAACAGCTCTGTGCCACTAAGTGCCAGACCTATGCCCAGCAGTCACAAGACCCCCAATTGCAGAAATATTTCAATACCGCGGCCAAGCAGGCGCAGCAAAACGTCCAAACACTGCAGCAGTTTTTACAATAATCTATTATACAAGGAGGTAATTAATTATGCTTCAAGATAAAGACATGGCCAGCGATGCTCTGGAAATGACCAAAGTACATGCTGGTGAGTTAACCAAAGCAGCCAGTGAATGCTCCAACAAACAGTTAAAACAGTCTTTTATCCAAATGCGTAACCAGATGGAGCAAAACCAGGAGCAGATCAGCCAGATAGCCACCCAAAAAGGCTGGTACATGCCCGCCGCCCCCGCAGACCAACAGGAAATCACCCGGGTAAAGACTTTCTTACAGCAGGGCACTGCTCCCCAACAACAAACAAATATGGGCCAAAGCAAAACCACAGTCTAAACATCAATAACTTGACAAAATGGTGCCAGGCACCATTTTGTCAAGTTATTTTCATTTCAAACATATTTTCTTCTGAAGCCCTAAGCCTCTCTTTTTATCTGATGTTTTAAAATTTTTCCTGAAGCATTTCTTGGAATAGCTTGGTCAAAGCGGAAAAATTTCGGTATCTTGAAATCCGCCAAATTTTTCTCACAAAAATGCTGTAATTCGCTGGGTTTTGGTGCCTCGCCTTTAGGTACTATCACAGCCATGACAGTTTCTCCCCACTGGTCATGCGGTACCCCGACAACCGCCGCATCTGCTACCTGAGGGTGCTGCGCCAAAACGTCCTCAATCTCCTTGGGATAGACATTTACCCCGCCGGAAATAATAACGTCTTTTTTACGTCCCATTACCCAAATATAACCATCCTGGTCAATCTTTGCTACATCACCAGTCTTTATCCAGCCGTCAGTCAACACTTCCTCGGTGGCTTCGGGTTTGTTATGATATTTAAGCATTACTGACGGCGATTTTAAGTAAATCTCACCTTCTTCACCGGCTTGAGCTGTTAAGCCGCTTTCGGCAACCACTTTTACTTCACAGTTTACCGCGCCGCGCCGCCCAATACTTCCACCGTGCTCATCATGTTCATCAGGAAATAACGCCACCCCGTTAGGTCCACTTTCTGTTAATCCATAAACACTCATGAACTTGCCGGGAAACTTGCTTCTTACCAACTCTAAAGCCTCTTTACCCATGGGTGCCCCACCGTAGATCCAGCACTTAGCACTAGATAAGTCATACTCTGCAAATCCTTTCGCCTGCATAGCCAATAAGTATGCCACTGGCGCACCGAAAAAGTGAGTAGTCTTGGCTTGCTGGCAGGTATCTAGGATTGCCTGGGGGGTAAAGTTGCCCACCACACATACAGCCCCGGCGTACAAAGCACCAATCATAAAAAGGTTAAGCGGTGCTGAATGGGTCAGCGGCATTAATAACATCATTCTGTCTTGGTAACGAATATCTGCTTCATAAGCCATCATCGTCCCCACTTCGTATGCGCAGTTATGGGTAAGCACCACTCCCTTAGGCTTACCGGTGGTTCCGGATGTATAAATAATCTCCGCTACATCATCAACCGAAATATTTAGCGAGGGACTTAAGGCTTCACTATTAGTCAGTTCGCTCAGTTCCCAAACGTTGGTCAACGCGACACAATCTTCTGAAATTTCTTTGCCGATGACATCCAGCCCACCATCATAAATTAGCATCTTAGCCTGACAGTCATTGACAATATACTCAATTTCCGGTTTGACTAGGCGTACATTCACAGGTACAACCACGCCGCCGGCCTTCAGAATGCCAAAGAAAGCGGCCAGAAATTCCGGTCGGTTGGGGATTACTAACGCCACCCGCTCACCAGGCTCGAGCCCCGCACGCATCAGCGCAGCGGCCACACCGTTGGCCCGGCTGTTCAATTCGGCCCATGTCCACTCCTCACCATAATCCAGACTCATCACACCACATTCATCACTGTACTTACGCGCATTTCTTTCCAAAAGCTTATGCAATACCTCTCCCATGCTTTCCTCTCCTCCTTTTAATATTTGGTGTCAGGCACCTTTTTGTCAAGTTATTGGTTTTACTCTTATTCCCTTTTACCTTTCACCCATATACCTTTTACTTGTTTTGCCCTTTACTCGTATACCTTTTCCTCTACGGCGTCAGCATTAACGGCGTCGGCTTCCACATCACGGGTAGCGGGGCCGGCAGCGCCCATTTCTTTATAGTACTCACTCTGGATGATTAGATCCATAATTTCGTTAGTACCGGTCCAAATCATGATTAGACGGATATCACGAAGCAAGCGCTCAATGGGGTATACATTGGTATAGCCGATGCCCCCCATGATTTGCATTGCGTGATTGACAATTTCCCAGGCGCTGTCTGTCGCGAACTTTTTCGCCTCAGATACCATTCGGCGGGCCACACCGGCGGGAGCACCATTATCTACGGCCTGGGCAGCGGCATGGACGATTGCTCGAGCTGCATCAAGTTTGGTAATACTGTCCGCAACTTTAAAGCTCACCGCTTCATACTTTCTAATCTTTTGCCCAAAAGCCTTACGACGATCACTGTACTTGGCCGCCACTTCCAGCGCAGCCCTAGCCATTCCTAGTGCCCCGGCGGCACTAGTCAGTCGCTCGGGAATCATCATTTGGTAAAAAATTCCCGCGGCACCATCTTTTTGACCTACCAGGTTTTCTGCCGGTACCTTAACGTCATCAAAAATCACCCGGCCGGCACCTCCTCCTCTGGTACCCATCAGACCATATAGATATTCCACCTTTACATCAGGTCCTCTTTCCACTAGAAACGTGCTGATACCCTTGTGGGCTGGAACTTCTTCGTTTGTCCTCGCATAAATTAGAAATAAATCCGCGCCTTCCGCTCCCACTACAAATCGCTTCTGCCCGCGAATGATGTAATGATCACCCTCCCTGCGCGCCTTAGTAGTGGTACCAAAAAAGTCAGAGCCGCCTCGTGGTTCGGTAAGACCCTCGGCCACTGTTATTTCGCCGGAAATGATGCGTTTTAAGTACTTTTCCTGCTGTTCAGAGGTGCCAAACTTATCGATGGCTTCACCGATAATGCTGGGAAGAGAAAAGAGGCATCCCAATGAAGTACCTAATATCCCTACTTCCTCCAAGGCAATAATTTCTTCAGTCCAACTCAACCCTCTGCCTCCCAATTGTTTGGGAAAACGCAGGCCAATTAAATTCCTTTCTGCCAAACTTTCAATATATTCTCTGGGGTACTGAATCTTTTCTTCATCCATATCCATTAGCAGCTGCTTAGGCACTTGTCGGACAAAATCCCGTACCTCCTGCCTTAGTAGTTTCTGGTCCCCGGATAGCATAAAATCAAACACATAAACCTCTCCTTTCACTTTACTTCTCCATAATTGCCTGATAAAGAATTTCCGTACACAAATCAAGGTCAATATTATCTTCATCAACTATTGACTGGATGCCTAGACCGAGACTAACACCTATCAAAATCGCTGATACTGCATCGGTCTCCTTTTTCCCCACCTCCCTGTCGTTTTCATGAAAGACCCGTTCTAACGTATTGCTGCTGTAACTGCGCATGTTTTTAAAAAAGCGCCTCATCGCCATTTGCATCTTATCGTTATACAACACTTGGCCTAAATAGTTCATGGTAACAATATAAGTCAATCGGTCGCGCCGCACCAATTTTCCTACAAACTCCAGATAGGTTCCGAGTATTTCGTCGGGTTGAAGCTTTTCACCCACTGAATCGCGCACCGCTCCATCAGTACGAGAGAAAACTTCCTTGAGTACCTCCTGCATGATGTCATCTTTACTTTTAAAATAATGATATAGAATTCCTGTACTCACCCCCGCCTCTTCAGCAATATCCTTTACAGAAAAGTTTGCATAACCTCTTTCAACCAGACAGCAAATTGCAGCATCAATTACCTGTTTGCGACGATGGTCAGCGGACATATTCTTTGTCATTACTTACCTCCATTTGTACTTATATTGAACGCTCGTTATATTTGAGTATAATTATATGCCTGCTATTGCTATATGTCAAATATTTCTGATAATTCCACATAAAAAAACGCCTTTATCAATATAGGCGATTATACTTTCTGCTCCCCTTACCAAACCCCGGCGTATAGACTTCTTGTGCCTAAGGCGGAATAAAATTAGTATTCTATGGCAGAAATTAACCATAACCCATAATGTCCTAACAAAAAAATAACTTGACAAAAAGGTGCCTGGCACCATTTTGTCAAGTTATTTGACGCGTTTTAGAAATAATGATGGTATTAAGCCGATAAGGCAGAATAATGCTGTCATTATAAACAGTTCATCTATACCCCGGACGAAGGCCTTTTGGGCTATTATTCCTTGGAGGGAGCCCATCAATAATTGTTTGGTAGCACCTACTGCTTCACCGGCAGAGCCGAACTTTGCCATCAGCTGCTGCACGGCCTCAGACCATGGGTTTATTTCCGCACTGTACACGGTTCGATGAAAGGCCACCCGGCCGGTAAGATATGTGGTCAGCAGCGTTAGACCAAAGGAACTGCTCACCCGCTGAATGACGTTACTAATAGCGGATGCCTGGCCCACGTAGCGCTGGGGTATCACGGCCATTCCTGCTGTTTGCGCCGGCATCATCACCAGCCCCATGCCTATGCCCCGCAGCACCACCCATTTGATAATGGTGGTAGAAGCGGTGCCCACTGCCAAATTACTCAACAGAAAAGTGGTATAGCTGAGGACGATAATACCTGCTACAGTTAGTGGCAGCGCCCCTATCTTATCGTAAATACGCCCGCTGATTGGCATCATCAAACCGGTGACCAGGGCACCGGGCATAAGCAGCAGCCCCGTCTCCATCGCACCAAGGCCGCGGATATTTTGTAGAAATAACGGCAGGTAAAATATCCCCACATACATGCTGACCATGGTAACCATCCCTACTACCTTACTGGCAGTAAACATGCCGTATTTAAAAATGCGCAGCTCCAACATTGGATGCTCGATGGTCAGTTCGTTATAGACGAAAATCCCTAAGCTTATTATGCTGGTATAGAATAAAAGCACCGTCGGCTGCGCGGTCCAACCCCATGCCTCTCCTTTGGAAAATGCCAGCAGCAGGGTAAATAGCCCTACCGATGAAGTTAGGAAACCGATAAAGTCAAAGGGTTGAGGATCCGGTGAATCAAATTCGGGTAAGACGATTAAACAAAGGAAGAAACCTAAAATACCGATAGGAACATTAATATAGAAAATCAATCGCCAGTTAAGGTATTCCACCAGATAACCGCCCAATGTAGGCCCAAGAGCAGGTGCCACCAACAGCGCCATCCCCCAGAAGCCCATAGCGGTGCCCAGGCGGTTTTTCGGTACAATACGAAAGATAATGGACATAGTGGTGGGCATAATCATGCCCCCGCCCAAAGCTTGAATTACCCGGGCCGCTATCATCACATTTAAATTCCAGGCTAAGCCGCACAGTATCGACCCTATGGTAAAAGTAACCAGTGAAAGAATATAAAGCTTTTTGTAGCCCCATTTATCTCCCAACCAGCCGCTGGTAGGCACCACCACCCCTAGGGTGAGCATATAAATAGTTACCACCCATTGAACCTCTTCGGTGCTAACTTCAAAAACGTGCATCAGCGTCGGGATAGCAATATTGATAATACTTGAATCAAGAATTGCCATAAAAGCACCTACTATAATAACGAGCATGGAAATTACCCAATGCTGCTCCACATTATTAGTTAAAGTTCTTGCCTGCGCTGTCATAATTCACCTTCTTCCGTTAGTAAACCTCGGCTCCAAATTAGAGATGCACCTTCACTTTGGCATTCATGCCCGGAAGCACGCTCACGCCAGAATCGTCCGGCAAATTTATCCGTACAGGAATGACCCGAGTAACCTTGGTGAAGCTGCCGCCGCTGTTAGTATCCGGAAGCAAAGAAAATATAGAAGTAGCAGCAAGGCCAATGGACTGTACCTCCCCGTTCAAAACTACTCCGTCAGCTGCATCGAAGGTAACTTCTACCAGCTGACCCTTCGCTACTTCATTAATAAAAGTTTCCTTAATATTCGCTTCCACATAAAGATCATTCATATCCGTAAGCACCGCCAGCACCTGACCCGGTGCCACCGGTTTACCGACAGTGGCATCAGTCTTAATTACCGTGCCATCGGCCGGAGCCCGAAGGAGTTGAGTAACACTACTCCCCCCAGCGGTTACTTCGATACTGCCAATCACCTGGTTTTCCGTCACCTTTGAGCCGGTCTGCACCAGCCACTCATTAATCACGCCGGACCCGCCGGGAGCAATGTTTATCAATTCGCCGGTTACGTTGGCATTTTCCGTAACAATATAATGGCTGTTTTGGTAACTGTAATACCAAGCGATCCCTGCACCTCCCACTACTGCCAGCGCCAGGATAATACCGATAACCATCATCCTTTTGCCATTTCCCTTGCCCTTAATTTCCTGCGTCTTTTCCATCACTGTCTCAGCCATTGCTCTCACCTCTTGGGTTGAAGTTTTTGCGTAATAAATTCGAGATTTGCTGTTATTTCCTTTAATTTATCCGGTGATATATCACCAAACACCAAGCTCAGTTCCCGAGCTAAAACCGTTTCAAATTCCTTTTTGACTTCGGCTGCTCCATCTTCCAACTGTACCAGTACGGCTCTCCGGTCATCAACGTGCCGCACCCTGCGAACCACGCCCTTAGCTTCCAGCCGATCTAAAATGCTGGTCATAGTGCTAGGGGGGATGCCCAACTTATCGCTGATGTAGCTGGCCCTTGGCGATCCTTCTTCCTTCACCAATCGCACTACCATCATTTCCGTAACCGTAAGACTACCTTGTTGTTCCAGCCGAGGCTGTACCAAGCAGTGTAACCCCCGGTGAGCACGGCTAATCAACCTTGCCATTTGCAACAATTGCTCCTGATTAGTAGCCAAAAACGTCCCTCCTAAAGTTCCATCTCGAATATTTCCATATCGAAATATTACTTTATCTATATTACCACTTGGTGTTCCTTGCGTCAACGAACAAAAAATAAGCAAAAATAAACACCTGCAGTGTGCCATACACACCCAGATGTTAACTTATTGCATTTTTAAGTCCTATATCATTTATTTGCGACATTTCCAGCAAACTCTCTACTCTTATAAAAGCCTCCACGACCCCGGGGTCGAATTGGCTGCCGGCGTTGTGCCTAATTTCTGCCACAGCTTCGCGCCGGTCTTTCCGCCTCCGGTAAGCACGGTCTGAGGTCATGGCCTCGTAAGCATCAGCTACCGCAATGATACGGCCTGCCAAAGTTATATTTGCCCCGGCGATACCTGCGGGATAGCCCGTTCCGTCGAATTTTTCATGATGCTGTCCCACCCAAACCGCTTCCTCTTCAAGGCCGCTTACCCTCTTAATCAGTTCCTCACCCACAACCGGATGGGCCTTAATTAAGTTAAATTCTTCATCGTCTAGTTTGCCCGGCTTGTTGAGTACTGCATCGGCTATACCTACTTTACCGACATCATGCAATAGACTTGCTGTTTCGAGCTTCACCAATGCCTCTTTTTCAAACCCCAGTGCTTCACCTATCATCACCGCAATATTAGCCACCCGCTGAGAATGCTGATGGGTATAACGGTCTTTTAAATCTACCATTTTAGCAGCCATATGAACAATTTCATCATTTTTTATCTCTAGCTTTGAAATATTATCAAGATTCTTCAGATAAACTGCCAATGCATGCCGTAATATCGCCAGCATCTCCATCTCTTCAGTACCAAAAGCATGGTGATGGTTACAATTGGCCACTACTATTAGGCCGTATATTTCGTCCCCATGAAGAATGGGGGAATACATGCAGCTTTTAAAATCTCCAATAAATTCCCTTAGGATAGGAATTTTCTCCGATACGACATACCATTTGTTAAAAAGGGGATTATCTCTGGTACTGCTGAGGCTTTCAACCCTGTCTGAAAGAAGCGCTTGATGCTGCAGAATAACCTCTCGACTAATGGCAAAACGCTTGGATACTGTCCTTTTAGTTTGGTCCTTTAAGTAGACAGCATAATCACCATCTTGACCAGGCAGCGCAAAGACAACTTTCTCCGCATGGCCGATATACTTTAGATAGGAATCCATCAGCATCGATACCTCTTCTACATCTTTAAGGCCTGACATAGCCGAAGCCAATCTGCTTAAAGACTCCATGGCTTTACGGTTTTTCCTCAGTCTGCCCGCTTGTATTTCCGGCATCAATTCCATTGACCTTTCCTGCTGGACTTTTGCCCTATGCCGGGCAATAAAGCCCACCAATATCGCGGTAGCGAAAGTGATACCAATCTGAAGCAGCGCCTTTAACAAATGTGGTCCGATATACGATGCATAATAAAAACCTGCCGCAGCCAGCAACCCCGCTATAACCGTCTGAATCCGGCCATAAAAGTAACCCATTAAAATAAATTCCACTATGTAAAGAGGATGAAAGACGCTGCCTACCCCCCCGCTAACTTTGACTAAGGCGGAGATAAGAAAGATATCCGCGAACATCGCCGGATAGGGTTCAAAATTTATTATAAACTTATTATCATAAGATTTCAGTGTTACGATAAGCATAAATGCAAAAAAACCCAACATCACGCTGGTGATAAGAATCATCCTAGCCCGAGGTTCAAGGAAAAATGATGCAATCAATGCTATGGAAAGTAAAATCATACGATAGGTCTGCAGCCACTTGTGAACCCGACTAAGCTTTTTGATATAATCACTCCCCCCGACAACAATTCGCGTACAGGGAAATTATATCGCAGTTATACTGTACTCACAAGGGCCCTTAGTCATAACTAACTTTTTAAGCTAATCAGCCAAACGGATCATGGTGTAGTTAGTGACCACCACCCCATACGATATGAAGGCCACCAATGTAGAAATTACACTTAATGTTCCCTCATCCATCACCGGTGCTATCAAGGTTGAAGCACTGGCGATGGGCAGCACGACCACCCAAAGTGCCAGCCCGTACATGATACCAACGGACCACGGCCCCCACTGCTGCAGCCATTCAAAAAACTGAACCAAATAATACATTAGATATCCCAGCATCTGTCCGAATAACAGCACCAAAATCAGCCTTCCCGGCGTCATGGCCACTTCCAGCCGAGAAAAACCGGCAATCTCAGTCAAGGTAATAACCGCTAATGCTGTCAGTGTAGCAAAGAAATAGCCCACATGAATACTGCGGTTCAATCATATCATCCCCCGTCGGTTTGATGAAACTGTACCGCTAGTGTTTCCAGATTTATTTAATTTAATGACCGAAGTGATTGTTTAACTGTGGACTGTTTCAAATTTCTCAATAATAACAGAGCGGCTATCATTATCGCTGCGCCTGTGACGGCAAAAGATAGACCCATCCCTATCCAGTCCGCAGCAACACCGAAAATAAAGGAGCCAATACCAAAAAAACAGTCGATGGTACTTTCCTGTACCGCCAGCACCGTGCCCCGCATTCTTTTGTCCGCCAGATCCACCAACCAGGCAATAGAGGTCAGAAGGGCACCGCCAAAGCCAAATCCTGCGAGGATACTGCTGACTATCAGTATCATTGCGGACAACGGGAGAAAAAAGAGTATCGCCGTACCAAGGCCCATTAATACCAGCTCCGGCAGCAGCACAGCAGCCCTGCCAAAGCGGTCGGAAAGAAAACCCACGGCCAGGTTAGCCGCGATTGCGGCCACGCCAAAGTAGGTAAAATAAAAGCCTGGATTGACTACCTGGGTCACCCGAGAAATATAAAGAGAAGTGAAGGTAAGCAGCACACCATAACTAATCGAAATTAAAGCGATACTGAAAAAAGCGGGGCGCAGGTTAATATTGGTAAGAACGGCTTTGAAGGAGGTCAAAGAACCGGAATGTTCCCACTTATCCACCGGCGGCGTCTTGATCACTGTCATCAAGATGACCGCCACGGCACCAGCTGCAAAAGCTACTTTAAACCATAAATCATAGCCGCTGTGATTAATTATTGCCATAGCAAGCGGCGGGCCACTTAATAGGGCCAAGGTGTTTACCAGCCGATAGGCACCGATATAGCGCCCCATTTTTTCAGCCGGTGCCATATCCGCCACAAAGGAACTACCGCTGGATAAAAAAGCAGCCAAGCCGATGGCCTGATAAATCCTGGCTAGTCCCAGCATCCATAAATTATCACTGATTAGGAAGAAAAACGGAGCAGTACCAAAGGCAATGGCACCGACCAATAAAGGTGCTTTTCTTCCCAGTCTGTCAGTCATCGGGCCAAAGTAAAAACGCATAACGATGGCCGCTAAGTAGAAAAGCACTGATTGAATCCCCGCAGTCATTTCCGAGCCGCCTAAAAACAATGTATACATGGGTAAGATAGTTATAGCCGTATAGAAGTTAAGAAACACCACATAGGCTACGCCAAAAAAAGCCAACAAATGTATCGAATTACCTGAAACCTTATTCTTTGTAACCTCTAACATGGCTATCACTCCAAACCATCATAAATAATAACTTGGCCCACGCCGAGTTATCTCTGTCCCCTGGGGCTGCCACCCCTTCGGTGTCACTACGGAACTACCGACCCCGTAACGGTAAGGGATAATCTGCAGTAAAAGCTGCATCCTTAAGCAGCATAGCAATACCAAAATTCGAAAACAGAGGCAACCCAATAGGTGTTACCTCTGCTTGATATCTTATTAAGAATATCTTATTTTAATTGTGTATTATACTCAATCTGCCAACAATTTACCACTTCCCGATCAATCTTTATAACATACTGTTTGGCAGGAAGAGGGCAATTTGCGGGAAGAGCACTAACAAAACGTTTACAAAAAGAAGAATTAGAATAAACGGCAGCGCATGCCCAATTACCTCTAGATAGGGCCGTCGAAACACCAGTTGGGCGGTAAAAATATCACAACCAAATGGTGGCGTCGCCGAACCGATCGCTGCCTGAAGTGTGACAATGGTTCCCAATAAAACCGGATTGATTCCGGTGTGCAGTACGTATGGAGCAAAAACGGGGCTTAAAACATAAATTGCTACGATCGGATCTACAAACATACAGGCAATAAAGTAGGCAATTGCAACCAAAACTATAACGCGTAATTGCGATGGGTCTGCTCCTATTATCCCCGGCAGTACCTCTTGAGGCAGCCTCAAAAAGCTAATCAACCAGGAAAATACTTGGCCTGCACCCACTAAAATAAAAACCACCCCGGTAATAAGTCCAGTTGCCAAAAATGCGTTGACGAGAGTTTCTTTAGTAAGGCTGCGGTACATCACACCTTCAAGAAATATGGCATAAGCTACTCCCATTGCCGCCGCTTCAGTTGGGGTAAAAAATCCACCATAAATACCGCCGACAATAATAGCGGGAAATCCAAGCACTAAAGCACCATCTTTAATCGCATCTTTACGCTCACTCCAGCTGGCTTTTTCAGCGTTTCCTATCCCCTTTATCTTGGAGTAAGCATAGCAGTATAATGAGAATAAGAAGGCGATTAACAAGCCGGGGCCAATACCGGCAAGGAACAGCTTGCCAATTGAGGTTCCGGTCACTACTCCATAGACAATAAAGCCAATGCTGGGCGGGATCAGAAAGGCTATATCACTGGAATTAATAATCAGTCCCAGCGTAAATGAACTCGGATACCCAGCCTTAAGCAGCATCGGCCGCATAGCCCCGCCAATTGCAGACACCGTAGCCTGAGTCGACCCGGAGACAGCGCCAAAAAGAGTGCAGCTTAAGTTCGTTGTAATTGGCAGACCACCGGGTATATGGCCTACAAATGACCTGATCATTCGAATAAGCTTTTGCGAGGACTTTCCGGAGGTGATGATTTCTGCCGCTAAGATAAACATAGGTACTGCCACCAAAGCCGGCGGACTTACCCCCGATATAATCTGCTGAACAACCACGTTCATATTGAAACCGGGCAAATAAATAAAGAAATATAATAATGTTGATCCCAACAAAGTTACCATAAATGGAAAACCCAGCAGTAACAGAATGATCATAGTTAAGAATACTAGTAGCATACTATACTTCACCCTTTACATTTTCGATTTCATACTCGCTTTTTTGCTGGGGCGATAGCCAAACATCTTTTTCAACAATGTTTTTAATTATTGTTCGAATATATTGGATTCCTGCCAAGAAAAAACCGATAGGAAGAACTGCCCAAAAAGTCCAGTAAGGCAGCCGTAATGCCGGTGTGGTGTGAGACATTGTCATACTTTCCATTGTATATCCAAAAGAATATTTAAACATTAAAAACATCAGCACCATGCTTACACCGGAAATAATAAAAATTAGTACTTTCTGCAAGCGAGGACCCATCGCGTCAAAAATAGCGCCCATACGAATATGCCGCGCCCTGCGAACTGCGTAGCTCAAACCGGTGAAGGTTATTAATAACACTAAGAACTGGGAAACCTCTTCAACAAAATATATACTGGTAAAAAAAGTACGAGCAATGACATTAACGATCCATAATGTGGTTAGTGCAAAAACCCCCGCGCTCAACGTCCAGTATTCAAGCCACTCAACAATATTCGCTATTTGCTTGAAAAAGGACCATACAGTTTTTAGCGCGCCGCCACTTTTCTTTTCCACCAAGATACCCCCTTTCGGAAACCCCGGCGGCGGGATATTTCCCGCCGCGAAGTATCCCTGCTTCCGTCTGTTTGTGCCTTGTTGTTTTACTCTATACCCAGGGCTTCTTTAGCGTCTTTGATATCTTTTTGCAGTACCTGAAGGATCTCTTCTGCACCGTCGCCGCCAACTTCTAGGAATTTAGGATAAACTGTTTCTGCCTTTTCTTCCCACCTGGCAACTTCCTCATCACTAAGTTTGATTACCTTGAGCTCAGGCTTTTCTTCCAGCATTTTTTCTAAATCTGATTGGTTGCGATCTTCAATCCACTCAGCAGCCGGAATAACGGCATCCGCCCACCATTGCTTCATCTCTTCTTGCTTTTCCTTGGAGAGGGAGTCAAAGAACTTCTGATTAACCGTGGGAATCCCCAGGAAAGGTTCAGCATAGGTCTGGGTTAAAGATTCTTGTACTTCAAAGAAATTCATACTCTTAATGGCAAAGAGCGGGTTAATTTGACCCTCAATAGTGCCCATCTGCAGCCCACTGTATACTTCGCCATAGGACATGGGTGTCGGCACCATACCATAGGCCTTATAGTCTTCAACCAAAAGCTTAGAACCCATAATCCGAGCTTTAAAACCGTTCATGTCTTCTAAGGTTTCGATAGGCTCATTCGAGGAGATCCACTGCCATCCTTCAAACATTACACTTAAAGGTACCAGGCCGTTTTTCCGGAAAGCTTTTTCCAGGACGTCCATGAATTCACCGTTCTTAACAACCTAATCCAATACTTCCGGCGTATTCTCTTTGGGCCACATGTAGTGAAGCGCCAACACTTGAGCTTCGGGCACAAAGGAACTGATCCAAGCAAAATCGGAGAAGACATATTCCACTACACCAAGCTGAGCTAATTCATTAATGTCACGAGTATCGCCCAATGTTCCATAGGGATAAACCTCAATATCCAAATTGCCTTCTGAGGTCTCACGCATATCATCGGCAAATTTTTCTGCCCACACCGTCATAAAGTCGCCTTCAATTTCTTCAGAAACAAATTTCGCCTCAATTTTCTCCGCCGGTTCTGTGCTTTCCTTACCAGATTCTGTGCTTTCCTTAGCAGGCTCTTGCTTACCCGCTTCCTTGTCACCTTCTGTTCCTGAAGAACCACAGCCGATTGCCAAAAGCCCAACCAACAAAATCACCGTAATAAGCATTAATTTCTTTTTCATGGTAATATATGACCTCCTTTAGCACTCTTATTTTCTCTCCTGTTACATCCCAGTGCCAAGCCTTATTTTCTTGCCGGACCCCACCTCCTTGCCGAATGTTATTTATTTAATGAATAGCTTCCGGGGGAAATTTGCCAATGTTTCCGCACCCTTTTCAGTTACTACAAAAGCCTCACTAATTTCCACGCCGAAGTTATCAAACCACATACCCGGGATACAGTGAAATGCCATGTTTGGCTTTAAGACGGTTTTGTCACCAGGCCTAATACTGGCAGTGTGCTCGCCCCAATCTGGCGGGTAGTTAAGGCCGCAGGCATAGCCGATACGGGATTCCTTCTCTAGGCCGTACTTTTTCAGCACGCCTCTCCATGCCGCTTCAACTTCTTCACAGGTTACACCGTTCTGGACATGGGAGAGTGATAACGCTGATAGCAGCCGGCAATCTCAATAATCACCGCTTCGTCCTCTTTGTATTTCTGGTCGGTCCAAGTGAGATGCGGCGCCCCTGTTTGGTCGCCGGACGGCATCAGCGGAACAATTGCCGGATAGTCCCCGCCGAACTCCTTAGTGCCGCTAATTTGAGCTTGATAAATGGCAGCTGCGGCGTCGCATTGTCTCACGCCAACATCGACACTATCAATCGCCACCTGCATTGACTTTTCTACTATTCTTGCTGCTCGCTTCATAAAAGCAAGTTCATTATCTGATTTAATAATACGTACCCAATTTACGACGTTAGTCCCATCCTGAAATTTGGCGTCGGGAAGGCCGTATTGTAATCTTTCGTAGGCTTTAGCGGAAAAATAGTACGCATCCATTTCCACACCAAATGTCTTTTTACCGGCGCCTTTCTTCTTCATAATGTCAGCTAAACGGTCCATAGGATGCTTAATAGTGCTCTGAACGTAATCATCGCTGTAGGACAGAATGTTTTCGTCCTTAATCCAGGTAGTTACCTTGGCTCCTACCAGTGCGTCTTGATAACGGCCAAACCAAATGGGTTCCTCTTCATCAGCCATTACCACCACCATTTGATGTACATAAAACGACCAAGAATTGTAACCAGTCAAATAACACATATTAGCGGGGTCAGCTACCAACAGAACATCGATTCCCTTTTGACTCATGCTTTCCTTTACTTTCCGGAGTCTGTCCAGGTATTCCGTCTTTTCAAAGGACAACATTTTTTCCAAACCTCCCTGTTAAAGTATATTTGAATTACTTAAATTATAAATAAAGGCCATGCCCTTATTTACCCCTCAAAAAATGCCAATGCTGTTCTCAAATGCATCTCCAATCCAGTGGCTAAAGTGTCTTCATCTATGTTGAAACACGGGTGATGGTGCGGATAATTCGTTCCTTTTTCCTTATTGCCCGTACCTACAAAATAGAATGCACTGGGTATCCGTCTGCTGAACTCCGCAAAATCATCCCCGGCCATCACCAGTTCGGATACGACACTGCCGGGCGAGCCAAGGGTCTCTTCAGCAGCAGCAGCAACAATCTTCGCCATACCGACGTCATTAATAATGGCGGGATTGCTGGGAATGTAGGTCAGCTTGTATTGCGCACCCATAGTAGTACAAACACTGCTTACTATTTCTTCGAATTTATTCTGAAGCCACCTCTTACCTTCATCCTCGTTTTCATACAAGAACCTGATGGTACCGCCCATTTGCACCTGCTCCGGGATAATATTTCGTCCGGTTCCACCGTTTATCTTGCCAAACATTATGGTAGTCGGCTGCCGGGCATCCACCAACCTGGTTTGAATTACCTGCATGTTTTGCACAATTTGGCAGGCAGCCATGATCGGGTCTACAGCCGTTTGCGGGGTGGAGGTGTGACCACCCTTACCAATAATGGTCAGTTCAAATTCTTCACAAGCCGCCATCACCGGCCCCGGAACCACGCCAATTTTCCCACTGTCAATCGGCGCCCACAGATGCAGGCCCAAAGCAGCATCTACAGCCGGGTTTGTCAGGACACCTTCGTTAATCATAGCCATTGCTCCGGCCGTTTCTTCACAAGGTTCAAAGATAAACTTAATGTTACCCTTGATTAGCTCCTTGTGTTTCGCTAAAATTTTCGCTGCCACCAGCAGAATGGCAGTATGACCATCATGCCCGCAAGCATGTGATGCTCCTTGATAGACAGACTTGAAGGGCAATTCCGTCATTTCCTGAACCGCCAGCGCATCAATATCAGCGCGAAGCATCAACGTTCGTCCCGAAGCACTACCTTTAAGTAATCCAACCACCCCTGTTTTAGCCACCTTTGCGGCCTCTATACCCAAGTCCTTAAGATACTGCACAATAATGTCAGAAGTCCGATATTCCTCAAACCCCAATTCAGGATGTTTGTGAAAATCTCTTCGTAATGCTACCAATTCATCAAAATGGCTTGTTACCTCCCGACTTATATCCACGGTTCTTCCCCCTAAAATCTTTAGCATTACAATTCCGTTCTGCTTAAAGTAGTTTTATTAAAGATTAGACAGGACTATTTTTTCTAGACAAATTTCGCTTGATAATACATCGGCTGCTACATAAAGCCGGTAAATGGCCGCTTAATCAAAGCAGTGTATACATAGTTAATCATCGTAACATAATCAAAAACCGGAAGATTGACTGCCTTTTGCACTGCTGCACCATAAGGTGGCAGCATGCTGCATTCCAGCAAGATTGCCTTAACCTTAGGGTCTTGAGCCGTTAATTCTCGAGACGCTGATACAACTTCCTGCTCAATTTTTTCCGCATCCAGCGTTCCTGTTTCTATAATTGCAGCCTGGTGGAAGTTTTTCTTATCCTCCAGCCCTTTAATGCTAATGGGAATATCCTCAGTGACACCAACAGCATTAAGTAGGGTGCTGTTAAATGAGCCCGAATTTGCTACGATTATGCCTACCTTTTCATCCCTTTTAAGCATGCGGGAAATAAAAGGCACCTGCAGTAAGCTTGACAAAAACACCGGCACCTCAAGCTCGTTAGCCAACTGTTGTTGATAAAGAGCCATGTAACCGCAATCACCGGTTACGGCTTTTACCCCTTCATTTACCAATTCCCTGCCGGCTTCCATTAATGAATCAAGCACCGTCAAGTCATGATTAAAAATCCTCTCAGCAGTAAACCCCTTGACCACCTTATAACGAACAGGAAAAGAATAAGTAGACGCATTACCCACATCTCCGGGAATAAAGGGTGCGAAGGTATCGAGAAGCAGTACCCCGATTGCCTCCCCGTAACTTACCTGGCCTGGTCTTGCTTCATAAATCATCAGTTTCTCCTCCATTTTGCTGCTGTGGCTCACAACCCATTTTATTTGGAGCGATGTGTCATTATAGGTACGGCTGGGTTGCGTCAATAAATGCTTCAGCATCAACGTTTCTTCCCGAGATAATCAACGCCGCCCTACTGCCGGGGGATATCACTTTCTTCTCCCTCAGCGCGGCTACACAGGTAGCGGATGCGCCCTCTGCCACTAGGCGGTGCCATTTAAAAAGGTGTGCCATGCCGTCTGCAATAGCGCTTTCGGAGACAAGCACGGTATCATCTACATACTGCCGAACCATCGGGAAGCTATATTGATTATTTGCACCGATACCGCCTAGCAGACTGTCAGCCAGCGTATCCACTTCATCCAGCACCACCGGTTTACCCTGCCGAATGCTGTGATACATTACTGCCCCCTCCTGCATGGAAACGCCAATGGTACGAATGTTTGCATCAGTGGCTTTAAGCGCCAAAGCCACCCCCGCTATTAATCCTCCGCCCGACAGCGGCACAACTACCGTATCCAAACCGGGGCAATCCTCAATTAATTCCAAGCCAATGGTTCCTTGTCCGGCAATTACATGCGGGTCATCAAAAGGTTCTATCACGCTAAGACCCTTTGCCGCAGCTAATTTATAACAGTACTCTCCGGCTTCATCCTGACTAATACCACTTATTTTTAAAATAGCCCCCATGCTCATCAGCGCCTTGACCTTGGCTTGAGGTACCCGGTTAGAAATAAATACGTAAGCCGGGATGCCCAGTTGTTTGGCAATATACGATACCGCCAGGCCGTGGTTGCCGGTGGAATATGTCGCTACCCCCCGCCGCTGCTGATCTATGGTCAGACTCAAAATTTTATTGGCAGCTCCACGAATTTTGAAAGCTCCGATTGGTTGATAGAGCTCTAATTTCAGATAAATTTCTGCATCAAATTCCTCTGATAACTCCGGGCACCGAACTAACGGTGTGCGTACCACACTGCCGCTGATTCTGCTGCGCGCAGCCCATACATCACGAATACCCGGAAGTTTCCCCATTGAATTCTCGCCGTTTGTCATATCCATCCTCCCTCCGCAGTGGCTTACACTACCTGTTGTCCAACAAGCCTAAGCAGAGAATAGAAGCAATTTAAACATGCATATCAGTTTCAACATTCTACAATTTATCTAGCATGGCAATTACATCAATTTCCACAAGAGAACCGCCGGGAATACCACTTTCTACCGTAGTTCTGGCCGGAGCTGGAATGTTAAAGTACTGCTTATAAACTTCGTTATAACCGTCAAAATCATTAATGTCCGCCAAGTGAGCACCAACCTTAACCACATCATCCATAGTGCAGTGCGCTGCGGCCAGGATGTTCTTGATATTTTCCATCACCTGTTTGGTCTGTACTTTTATATCGCCTTCCACCAACTCATCAGTACCGGGCTTTTCCGGGGTTTGGCCGCTGACAAATACAAACTGACCACATTTGACAGCCGGGCTGTATGCACCCGCCGGCACCGGCGCGTTTTCGGGATAAATACGTGTTTTATCTACCATTTCTTTCTCAACTCCTTTGATGAAATCTTCGCTGCCCTTTTACCTATTCAATACGGGCAGCTGCAGTTTCCCCGCTGGCACGTTCATGACCTAAATGAGCGGAAATCTTTTTAGTAACTTCTCGCAAATCATCTTTTATTTCCATGATTTTAGAAAAGCTCATCCGAAAGGAAGGACCAGTAACACTTATCGCCGCTACAATTTGACCGTTATAATTGCGGATTGGCATGGAAATACAGGATAGGCCAAAACAAAATTCCTCATTATCAATTGCGTACCCCTGTTCCCGCACTTTTTCCAATTCCTTAATGAACGCATCCGGTGAAGTAATTGTCTGGTTGGTATGGGCCTGCATTTCGCTTCCGAGAAGCGCTCTGACCTGCTGCTCATCCATCTCCGAAGTAAGCACTTTCCCTAAAGCCGTAGGATGTATCGGTTCTCGGGTACCTACCTCCAAGCTTGCTCTCAAAGCAGTTTCCGGGTTAACCTTAGAAATAATTACTACCCCGTCACCCACTCTTACTCCCACATTCACTGTCTCCCCGTGCTTATCACACAAACCCTGCAAATCAGCAGCATCAATATTATTGAGACTACGCTGATGCGGGACGGATGCTCCCAATTCAAATAAACGCCAGCTGAGCCGGTATTTATTTGCGGGGGTTTTTTCAACATAGCGGTATCCTGCCAGCGTATCCAAAATTCTGTGGATAGTGCTCTTACCTATGCCCAGCCTTTTACTCAGTTCAGTAACTCCAAGCCCCTCTCCACCGTCAACTTTTGATAATATTTCTACGATATCCAGGGCCTTTTCTAAAGTCTGTACCGGGTATTTGGGGCTATGGGAATTTGAAGGCATTTTTTTCACCTACCATTCTTGTTCTGTTATACAGAACTGTATTGTACTATTTATGACAATATTTCGACAAATGCATAGCAAACCCTTTTAATTGTTGAAAAGATTCAAAATACTTTTTTTGAGGGGGAGCCGGTTTTAGACCCAGCCCCTCATTTTTACTGCCGCACTGATCTTACGCAGAGCATTAATCCAGGCAGCGACACGTAAAGGTACATCAAATTCCTTAGCTGCAGCGATGGTTTCCCGATAAGCAGTCAGCATTCTTCCGTTTAATTTCTCTTTTACCTTATCCATGCTCCAATAATCATCAGTCAACCCTTGGATGCGCTCAAAGTGACAGGCAATCGCGCCGCCTACATTGGTAACAACGTCCGGAACAATCATAATTCCTTTTTCCAAGAGAATTTTTTCCGCTGCAGTAGTCACCGGTCCGTTGGCACATTCTGCTATTAACTTCGCTTTAATACGGTCAGCATTTTCATCGTTAATGACACTCTGTACCGCGGCGGGAGCCAAGAGGTCCACGTCCATTTCCAGCAGTTCCTCATTGGAAATAGGCTTGGTACCGGCAAAGTCCACCACATAACCAGTTTCCTCTACGTGCTGCTCCAATGCGGCAATATCGATACCCTCGGCATTATAGACAGCACCCTTAATATCGCTGACAGCTACCACTTTGAAACCCGCATCAAAGAGCAGTCTTGCGGCAGTGGCACCAACCTGGCCAAATCCCTGTACAGCTACGGTGCATCCTACTTCCAACCCCGCATCTCTAACCGCTTCCATCATCACATAGAAGGCGCCCAGACCGGTAGCTTCGTGGCTGCCGACGGTACCATTTACTTCCGCCGGCTTATCATTAATAGCCGCTGGGCTATGGAAACCCATTATTTCCTCGTACTCATCCAGCATCCATGCTTGAGTCTGCGCACTGGTACCGATATCCGCACCGGGCACATCCACCCAAGCACCCTTCAAAGGCAGCTTGCGCATATAGGCTCTGGTAAGTCTTTCTAATTCCCATTTGCTCATCGCGGACGGGTCACAGATGATGCCGCCCTTGCCGCCGCCGGCAGGAATACCTCCTACGGCGTGCTTGATAGTCATCCAAAGAGCCAGGGCTTTTACTTCGTCTATAGTAAGGTTAGGCATAAAGCGGGTGCCGTCTTTTACCGGACCTAAAGCATCGTTACAGTGCACCCGGTAGGCAGTAAAAATTTCCACTTCGCCGTTATCCATACGCATGGGAATGGTGAATTCCATAATCCGCTTGGGCTTGCTTAGCAGTTCAATCACCTTGGGGTCGATGCCGCCTTTTTCGCCGGCACTGCGCAGTGTGTTTAAGGCAGTTTCAAAAGGATTTCTACTCATTGTTTCTTCCCTCCATTTTGTATATTTATCTTCATTATTACAAGCAGTTTAAGGATACAAGAGAGGAGCCACGAATTGCGACTCCTTCAACTGTGCCCGTCTATTACGGCCGCGGTATGGACAGATCATCTTTGTAGTCATTCATCACGATATCCTGACCACTGCGTTCAACCCATTCTAAGATAATCTGCGCTAATTTAATTCTAGTTCTGGCCAAATTCGGCCCGTATTCGGGGTTCTGAGCATCAACGTAAGTATTGTAAAGGTCAGCTTCAGATTTACCCGGTTCAATCTTGAAGTATACCGGCGCAGCAATACGAGCAATTTCTGCAGCTTCATGGTATCTCTGGAAGCCGCCCATGGATTCCACTAAGCTCATGTATACATCCAAGGGAACGTCCACGCCGCCCTGGCGGATGGAAGCAAGCATGGGCAATGTTAGGTCCGCCAATGGGTTAAAGCTGTCAGCACCAAGATTCTGCAGCAGCTTTCCGCCGGCAGCCGTACCGTGACCAGCAAATACAGATACCTTAAACTTAACATCCTTAGGAATGATTCCGTCTTCCCTTAAGCCGTTGAGAATTGTCAAAGCTCCCTCGTCTGTTACCAGAAAGCCGCGAACACCACATTCGATACATCTTTCAATCTCTCTCAAGTAGTTGTTGAGCATGTCATGTCCCCGCAGTCTCATACCGGAAACATAGCCTTCAGGTGTTGAAAACTGTCTGCCGTTGTCCCAACCCCTGCTCACTACCGGATTAACTAACAGCTCCAAGTTATTGTCAGCACCGATTTGGGCAAAATATTTCAGTTCTTGATTATCCAGCAGAGTAGCACCTTTTACCAGTGAAATAACACGGTGTACAGTAATGTTTCTTTTTTCTGCTTCGTCAACCATTGCTTCTAAGCTGGCAGGGTTTTCAATACCGGAAATTTCAATTCTGGCATGCGCTCCGCCTTCAAAACGCTTGTCTGAAGATGGCAGGTCATACTTGTCCCGCACCGGAAACCCAGTTTTTTCGTTAAGATACTTTTCCCATTTTTCAAAAGACATTTTAAATATTCCTCCATTCGTTTTATGTTGGGGTGTCAGGCACCAATAAGTGACAAATAAGTGACAAACGGTGTCAGGCACCCATAAGTGACACTTTTATAGCAAATATTACCCGTTACTTACTCAAATTCTTTGAACAGGCTCTCGAAATCTTCGCCTTCTTTGACGTGGTAAACGTAATCGTCGTTGGGGAATTCTCCCTTTCTTACATCTTCAATATATTCTTTAAAGGCTTCAACGGCGATTTCCGCGATATTGGCATATTTCTTCACAAATTTTGGCGTGAACGCTTGGAACATACCCAGCATGTCGCCACAGATCAACAGTTGTCCATCGCACGGTTCACCGGCACCGATGGAATAAACAGGAATGTCCAGTTTTTTGGCTAGGAATTCAGTCAGTTCCGGCGGAATAGCTTCCACCAGGATCGCATAAGCTCCTGCTTCCTGAACCGCCAAGGCATCGTTAATCAAGTTCCTGGCTGTAACTACATCCCGGCCTGTTGCTCGGAAGCCGCCCAATTGACCGGAACTCTGCGGCGTCAGGCCGATGTGGCCGATAACCAGCATGCCGGCATCAACAATTGCCCGGATACGACTGGCAACACGTTGGCCGCCCTCCAGCTTGACACAGTCCACATCTGCTTCCTTATGAAAACGAACAGCATTCTCTACCGCGCCCTCATCGGAAATCTGATAAGAACCAAAAGGCATATCGCCTACTATCCATGTATTGGGTGCGCCGCGGCGTACTGCCTGGCAGTGAGAAATACAATCCTCCATGGTTACCGGAACGGTGCCATTATAACCAAGCACTACCATCCCCAGAGAATCACCTACTAAAATCATGTCCATCCCTGCCTGTTCGGCAAAAGATGCCATAGGAAAATCATAGGCGGTAACCCATGTTGCCTTTTCCCCCTCCTTCTTCATCCGGATAAAGTCCAAGACGTTTTTCTTTTTTACCATTTGTATCCGCTCCTTCCTCTAACTTGAAAAATAATAGAACGTTTTTTCATTATTAGGAACCTCCGGTCCCTTCCAATAAAAATACTTTCTCCAGCTTGCCACCTTCAACAAAATTTAGCAACGTATTTCTTGTCCTTGTTTATCATTTGGCGTTGCAATGTCGAAGTTTGTAGCCTTGTTGGCTTATTTATGCTCATTGTGAGCTTTCTACGTCTAATTATAATTTCCTGCTGGAATCTAATAATTTTTCTATATTTTATTATGATGTATCACCTTTTAGAACAACTAACTATAATTCATGCATAAAATTGGTAGTTTCGGCTGTATTAGTGGCCCAAATGAAAAAATTTGCAAATTCGTTCTAGTATTTAGAACATAAGAAAGGCAAATTTCATCAAAAAAACGCACAACGGGCACCTCCCGGCATGCGTTAATTGTACTGAAATAACTTAATACTTTCTGACCTGCGGTACGATACTCAATCTCTGCTGTGCTGCACCAGCGGCATAGCGTCTGCTAACCGGCCGCACAATTTAAAACGGCCGGCTTACACCGACCGTATTTCCTGACCGCCTGCTATTTTGAATCCAAATCGAAGTCATCCCCGGGCTTCATTACACGGCATTCCACATCCAATTCTTTCTCTACCTGCGCTTTAAATTTCTCTGCATCCTGCTTAATAACCGGAAAAGTATCATAATGCATCGGCACCACAATATCCGGATTTACCCAGCGAACCGCAGTAAAGGCATCCTCCGGACCCATCACAAAATTATCACCAATGGGTACCAGCATGACATCAATTTTGCGGCCATGCAGCATGGTATCAGAAAGAATCCCCATATCACTGAAGAGCCCCGTATCGCCTGCATGGTAAATTACCTGGTCACCCATTTCAATCAAAAAGCCGCAAGGATTACCTAGGTAGGTGATGGTACCATCGTCATTGGGAAGACCTGAGCCGTGCAGCGCCTGAGTCAGCTTTACCCAGCCAAATTCAAATTGATATGCCCCGCCAATATGCATAGGATGTACCTTTGCACCCTGATTGCCGCAGTATGTAGCCAACTCAAATGGAGCTATGATAGTAGCGTCGCATTGTTTTGCTATCTCCACCGCATCTCCCAGGTGGTCAGAATGACCGTGAGTGACCAGCACCGCATCAATTCCTTCCACCTCTTCCACAGTCATGTTTGCCGTCGGATTACCGGTAAGCCACGGATCGATGATTACCCGATATCTTTCACAACTGATACAAAAACACGAATGGCCATGAAAAGCAACTTTAATCATCAAAATACCTCCCTAAATCGTAAATTTAAGTTCCTCCAAGTATGACTATGCATGTATCCGAAAAAAATCCATCGTAAAGCCGCAAGAATTTTAAGACCAAGGCAACCCTTAAGGCACGGTGCACTAAACCGCCAAGTTGGGCATTTTATTATAATTTTCCCTAACGGGCACATTTAAAGACTATTTTTAGCAGGCTAACTCAGGTCAACCGGTACCCAAGGATAAGCAAATCCCGAATCAATAATCTCCCAGGCACCTTCCTTTTCACCCACTTCTAGATAAATAACATCGCCCTCCCGAACCAACCGGGCCGCTTCCAAGGGTATAGTTATCGGACCTATATCATAGTTATCAGTAAGGGTGCGCAGGCAAATGTCCGTACCTTCGCCCAGGTCAACCACCTTCATGTAGTCGGCGATTATGTCTTCATAATCACCGATGGCCCCCATCCTCTTAGCCCCTTCCTCGCCATAAGAGGCCACCGCATAGCGCAAATATTCCTGGCTCTTTATTGGACTGATCGCTGACTGGAGCGTCAGAACTCGCGGCAGTGCCTCCTTCAGTTCGTCCAATACCGGGCGGTATATGGGTAAAAGGTTGACATCATAACGCCGCAGGACAAAATTGCAGAAATCCTCCATCACCATCAATAAATGCCGTGCCATGGCGGGAGTAGGGCGGCATTTTCGAATGTACCACCAACCGAAGAATTCCTGAAAATGCATGGCACTAATCTGGGTCACTTTAGCCACCGGCACCGCCGTCCAGTCATTCAAATAGTCCTGAAAAACCTTCATTCCGCGTTCAATGTCCGGGAACTCCGCCCTTTGCTCCCCTTCTTTCTCTGCCAAATACACGGCTATCACCTGAGTCAACTGCATATTACGTCCCCCTTGATTTACTCTATTGCATAGTATTTCTTGATCCGCCCCTTCTATTCCTTCATGCAATAACTTGACAAAATGGTGCCTGACACCATTTTGTCAAGTTATTGCAGTAAAATGCTGTCCACCCACTGACACCAAAAAGGCCGTTGAATTAATTCAACGGCCTTTAAGCGGTACTTATATTTGATTTAATTTCTTTAGGCCAAACTTTGGTACTTGTTTCTTAACTGAAATTTTTTCACTTTGCCGGACGGAGTACGGGGCAGCTCGTCGACAAATACAACATGCCGGGGCTTTTTAAATCCGGCCATATGCTGCTTGCAATAGTCCACAATATCTTCTTCCGTCACTTCGACGTCATCCTTGGGCACAATCACTGCGCAGACAGTTTCCAGAAATGTTGGGTGTGGTAGGCCGATGATGGCAACGTTTTTTACCTTTGGATGGCGGTTTATCACATCTTCTAATTCAGACGGGTAGATGTTCTCACCGCCGCTTCTGATCATATCCTTCTTCCGGCCGGCAATGGCCAAGAAGCCGTCTTCATCAACGCGGCCCAAATCGCCGGTACGGCACCAACCGTCAACAAATGTCTCTGCGGTAGCTTCCGGCCTGTTCCAATATTCACTTGACACCGAAGGACTCTTAATCCAAATTTCTTCCACCTCACCAACCCCCACAGGTATACCATCCTCACCAGCTACCTTAACTTCGGCAAATGGCAAAGGCTTGCCCACCGTATGACCTTTTTCCTTGGGGTCTTCAGGGTTAAGACAGGTACCGATAGGCGTACCCTCTGTCAGGCCGTAAATTTGAATCAGCCCTACATTGGGCAGTACTTCATTTAGCTTTTCTATTGCCCAGGGTAGTACCGGGTCACCGCCGGATATAATAGCCTGCAGCGAGCTCAAGTCATATTGCTCCAGATCCGGCTGACTTAACATATCGTAGAGCATATAGGGAAACAGCAGCACGTGAGTCACTTTTTCCTGCTCCATTACCTTAAGTATCCGTCTGATGTCAAAGCTGCCGCTTTTGGTAACTATAGATCTTCCGCCTACTAATAATGTGGGCAGCAGCAGATCTTCCAAGGCCCCTACATGATAGAGCGGCCCGGTGGTCATGGAGACACATTTATTAGTCATCTGCCACTTAATGGCCTGCATCGCTGCAAACCATAATGTATTATCGTGAGTCCACAATGCCCCCTTAGGGCGGCCGGTGGTACCCGACGTATACATCAGCATCATCGAGTCGCTGCCGTCAATTTGGGTTTCGGAAACAAAGGAAGAAGAACCTTCTCCCAGCACAGCCCACGGTTTCACCCATACGGGCATCTCACTATCATCATCCTGTAAGCATAACCACTGACTAACAGGTACTTTATCACGCACCTGTTCTAAACGCTCCAAAAACGATGAATGAAAGCAAAGAACCTTAGCACCAGAATCGTTCAAAGCGTACTCAAGTTCCTCCGGCACCAAACGGAAATTCAATCGTACCGCTATGGCACCGATTTTGGCTGCGGCAAAATATGCCGCCCAATATTCTAGGCAGTTATACATTAAAATGCCTATGCGATCCCCCTTCATTACCCCTAAGCTGGAAAATATATCTGCATACTGATTGGAAATATTGTCAAACGCATCAAAGGTCCAGCTTTCATCGCTTTCCAATTGAAGTGCAATCTGACGCGGGTCGATATCTTTAGCTAATCCCTTGCTTCGGCGCAAAAAATATGCAGCATCCAAGTTTAATCCCTCCTTCACCTGCTTGAAAGTAATGTTGCTTAGTCTAAAAATTCCAATTGGTATCAACTGCTGGTTAAATCATCAGTTCATTAAACTGGGCAGCCAGAGAGCGATTTGCGGAAAAGCGGCAAGCAGTAATACCCCGACAATTTGCAAGAGAATAAAGGGTATCACACCGCGGTAGATATCGCCGGTGGTTACCTCAGGAGGCGCAATTCCTTTTAGGTAAAATATCGCATAAGCAAAAGGCGGCGTCAGGAAAGATGTCTGCATCACCACGATAAACATCATCGCAAACCAGATAGGGTCATAACCCATAGCTGCAGCAATGGGTGTAAACAGCGGTACACCAATCATCAGCGTGCCAATCCAGTCGATAAATGCGCCCAGAATAAATATTATAGTAAACATCACAAGCAGGATTCCCCAGTTTGGCAGGGGCAGCCCCAGTACAATGTTTTCCACTACTTTTCCGCCACCTAAGTTAAGAAATACAGCGGTAAAGAATCCCGCAGCAATCAATACGAGATAAATCATAGCACTGTAGGTCATGCTGCTATAAATGGCTTCTTTTAAATTCTTCCAGGTTAACTGCTTATAGCAGGCTGCCAAAATAAGTGACGCAAAAGCACCCACCCCTGCAGCTTCGGTTGGTGCGGCAACACCAAAAAAGATGGAACCTAATACGGCTAATATCAATACCCCTACCGGTAAAATAGATGTAGCAAAGAGGTAAAATTTCCTGCCAATGGACACATTAAAATCTGGATGGTCCGACGGCATAGACGGTGCAATATCCGGCTGTAAAAAGGAGCGAATCAAGACATAGCCTACATACAGCGAGGCCAACAATAAGCCCGGCATAAATGCTGCCATAAATAATCTACCCACAGATAACCCGGCCAACGGCCCATAGATTAATATTAAAACGCTTGGGGGAATAAGAATTCCCAGCGTACCGCCGGCACATATTACGCCGGTAGCCAGTGGTTTGTCGTAGTTATACCGTATCATCGAGGGCAGAGCCATTAAACCCATTGTTACCACAGATGCACCGATAACGCCGGTAGCCGCAGCAAAAATTGTACACGTAATCAAAGTAGCTATGGCCAAGCCACCACGCAGCCTACCTAAAATAACATACGCTGCATCGTAAAGCCGGGCTGCCAGCCCTGACTTTTCAATAACAACTCCCATAAATACAAAGAGCGGGATCGCCAGCAGGATGTAATCGCCCATTACGCCAAACAGCCTGAGCATAAACAAGTTACTTACCTCTGGACCGATGAAGATAAAGCCGAAAATGGACGCTAAGCCACCGAGGACAAAGGCCACCGGATAACCGAGAATAATTATACCAATTAACGAAGACAGCATTAGAAAGGTAATTAAAACTGGACTCATGGCCGCTCACCTCCAATTAGTTCGACGATATCCCGGATGAATTCGGCAGTTCCCTGTAAAACCAGCATTATCGTACCAACGGTAACCCAGGTTTTAAACGGGTAAACGATGGGCTGCCAGGTGCCGACCCAACTACTCTCGTGTTTGGCCCATGAAAAAAGGGTATGCGGAATCATTACTTTCACCATCAACGCCCACAACGGGAAAAAGAGAACGATAGTAAAGATAATATACATGATTAACTGTACCCGCCGAGAAAAGCGATTATAAATAAGGTCAATAGTTACATGGCCGCCTATCCTTAAGGTATAGGCCATGCCAAAAATCAAAACCATACTCCCCAACATATAGCTGACGTCATAACTCCAGATGGTAGGTTTATTGAAGCCATACCGTGAAACTACCTCGTAGGTCATGGTCAGTGTCAATAGCAGCATGGCCCAAGCAAAGATTTTAGCCATTTTTTCGTTAAACTTGTCAATATTATTTAAGACCGATTTTAGTACGTTCACCTACTCCTACTCTCCTTTCCGAACAACCAAACAGGGAGGTATTGGGGGGCAAAAGAACCTGTGTGACTGCCCCCCCATATCAACCTTTAAACAACCTGTTCTATTTATGAACTCTAATCGGCATCATAAATTCTTCGTAGTCGACAAACTCTTCACGATAGGTCTTCATGGAATCCCAAATTTCAGCGAAGATGCCGCCTTCTTCTTTTGCCTTGTCGTCTAGGTATTTAACAGTAATATCATACAGCTCTTCCTGCACCTCAGTATCCGCGTACACTGTTTCCATGCCTTCATCTTCCATCTCTTTAAGAGCCTTCATACTCTTATTCAAATCATCCATCCAACCCCACAGGGTTACCGATCTGGCTGTGGACGTTACTAACTCTTGCAGATCCGGGGGCAGCTCGTTCCAGCTGTCCTTATTAATTCCCATGGACAATAAAGTAGCTGGTTGGTGCATACCGGGACCGCTGAGATATTTAGTAACTTCGTCAAATCCCAACACCTTGTTGTTATAAGGGGTACTAAATTCAGCAGCGTCAATTACTCCACGCTCCAAGGAAGGATAAACTTCAGCACCAGGGAGACTAGTTACTGCCACGCCAAATTCACGTAAAATGTCACCCCACCAGCCAACAGTACGATACTTCAGGCCCTGCCAATCTTCAAAAGTTTTCATCGGCTTATTCGACTGAGCCAAGATCTCGGGGTGAGTAATGCCCAGCGGGAATACCTTAACATTGTAGCCTGACTCATCATAAAGCTTCTGCCACAGTTCTAAACCGCCGCCCTCATAAATCCATGATAGGTACATATCAGGCGAATCCATGAACATGGGTACATTAGCGAAGAAAGGTGCTGCCGGCATCTTACCAATCCAGTAACCGGTGTAATCATGATAACCATCAATGGTACCAGAACTAGCTGCATCCAGCACTTCAGCAGCTCCCATCAAGGCACCAGAAGGATAAACCTCTACCTTCATGCGGCCGCCGCTGGCGGCGTTAATTATTTCACCAAACTTTTGCGGCATTTGATGCAATGTAATTGATTCCGGCCAAGTAGTAGCTATCTTTAGCGTATACACCTTGTCCGGTTTAGCCGCAACAGCTTTTGACCCATCATTATCTCCCGCTGTATCAGATGTAGTACCACAGCCGACTACCAAACCACCAATCAAAGCGACAATCATAGCCAATATCACAAAACGTAATTTCTTATTGTTAACCAATATTCTCTCCTCCTTCAAATTAAAGCTCTGATAAAGTATAAGCAGCAGCTAATATTTGCGGCCTCACCTCCCACAGATTAATCCCGTGCCCTTACATGCCAGCCAAAATTAGTTTAATTGGTTTACTGTGCATTGCTAAACACTTTATTCACCTGCAGTCTGAGCCATCTGCGCATCAAACCCCAGTAATTCCTCTTCAAATATCCTGCCGTCCATAAGTTTGATATCATTAGATACCATTGGTTGAAAACCGATCTGAGAAAAGATATCCCTTTCCATATCCACACCCGGCGCAACTTCAATTAATGTTAAGCCCTCCGATTTAAGCTCAAAGACAGCCCGTTCGGTTATATATAGAACTTTTTGGTCCTTCTCCAGCGAATAATCGCCACTAAAAGTTATCTGATCCACTTCCTGAACAAATTTTTGCTGCGCCCCTTCTTTGTTGATGAATAACTTCCCTTGAGATACCGCAACCTGCAGTCCGGATGCAGTAAAGGTACCGCAGTAAACCACCTTTTTGGCGGTCTGGGTAATATTAATAAATCCGCCGGCCCCGGCTATACGCGGCCCGAAACGACTGACATTCACATTACCCTTTGCGTCCACCTGAGCCATCCCTAAAAAAGCGATATCCAACCCGCCGCCATCATAAAAATCAAACTGATTTGGCTGGTCAATGATACAATCCGGGTTATAAGCAGCACCAAAGTTCAAGCCTCCGGCCGGTATACCGCCAATGGGACCCGCTTCGACGGTCAGAATCATCCGATCAGAAAAGCCCTCCTCCGCCGCTACCGATGCCACACCTTCGGGCATGCCAATCCCCAGGTTAACCACCGCATTGGGAGTGAGCTCCATTGCCGCACGCCTGCCGATAATCTTTCGTTCATTTAAGGGCAGCGGCTGGATAGAATCCAGCGGTACGCGTATTTCACCGCTAAATGACGGATTATACTGTTCTGCAAAAGACTGCATATGGTTAGCCGGCTGACCCACTACCACGGCATCCACCAGCATGCCTGGAATTTTTACCAGTTTCGGGTCTACTGTACCGTGACGTCGCAAACGTTCAACCTGAATGATAACTATACCGCCGCAGTTTCTCACCGCCTGGGCGATGGACAGGCCCTCTAAGGTCAACGCCTCTTTTTCCATAGAAATGTTGCCATATTCATCCGCGCTGGTACCCCTTATCAAGGCGACATTCACCGGAAAACCTTTATAAAGCAGATATTCCTTATTGTGAATAGTAATCAGCTCTACTAAATCTTCAGTGGTGATACTGTTGAGCTTACCGCCCTCCCAGCGAGGATCAACAAAAGTCTTCAGTCCAATATGAGTGATAGTACCGGGCTTTCCTGCAGCAATATCACGAAACAAATGAGTGACCACACCTTGAGGAAAATTGTAGGCCTCGATTTCATTGGCCATTGCCATATCCCCCAACTTAGGCGCTAAATTCCAATGCCCGCCTATTACTCGTTTAACCAGGCCCCGATGTGCAAGATGATTCATGCCTTTAGTTTGTCCGTCGCCCTGGCCGGCGGCATAGACTATGGTGAGATCCCGGGGGGTACCGTTTTCTAGAAATCTCTCTTCCAAAGCGATGGTTAGTTCTTCCGGATGCCCGTGCCCCACAAAGCCATCCACAACTACCGTACTTCCATCCTTAATCATTTCTACTGCTTGGTTTGGAGTTAGGAATTTGGGTTTCAACATAGCCCTCCTTTCGATAAGTGTCTGTTTTTTTATAATTTTCTGAAACTTGACTATATTTAGAGCAATAACTGTGCCACCCGTCTAATTGCTTGTCCGATAGAACCAGTAAAGAAAGAAAAACCGACACCACTACTACGTTGGCACAGATTTTTCTTTTTATATTTTTCATATTTTATGCGACATAATAAAATCTTTATCTGTCGCAATTAAGCGACGACAAATATTGTCCCAGCGCCATTCGTTGCACACTTAGAACCCAAATGCATTCTTTCGCATTTGCGCGACATGTATCACTACTGCTACGCATCCAGTTGGTACTTTTCTAATTTACGATAAAGAGTGGCACGATGAATGTTTAAAATTTTAGCGGCCTTAATTTTGTTACCTTCAGCATGCTTTAAAGCACGTTTGATGGCCCGCTTTTCAGCCAATTCCAACTCTTTTTCTAAAGTATCCGCCGCCGCTTGAGGACTGCCGGTCAGTTCATAGTCCTGAAGATAAATAGGCAGGTCCTTTAATTCAATTACAGAGCCCTCTATTACATTCATTGCCCGTTCCAAGACATTTTCCAGTTCACGGACATTACCGGGCCAATGGTAGCTTAATAATAATGTCTCCACCTCAGGGCTAACCCCGGTAACGGCAGTACCCAAATCAATGTTCAACTTGTCAATTAACTCCCCTGCCAATATCGGGATGTCTTGGGGATGCTCCCGTAACGGCGGCATAAAGATATTGACTACATTTAAGCGGTAATACAAATCCTTACGGTACTCACCTTCCACCACCATCTGCTGCAGGTCTTTATTAGTGGCAGCGATAACACGAATGTCCACTTTCTCGATTTCATTGCCGCCCAGTTTTTCTACTTCTCTTTCCTGCAGTACCCGCAGCAGTTTCATCTGCATTTCTATCGGCATATCGCCAACTTCATCAAGAAAAATGGTCCCCTTATGCGCCAGTTTTATTTTGCCCAGTTTGCCGCCCTTTTTAGCGCCGGTGAATGCCCCTTCGACATAACCAAAAAGCTCCGCTTCCAATAAATCTTTAGGAATTGCGGCACAATTAACCCGAATAAAAGCCTGGTCCTTTCTCGGACTGGCCCCATGAATGGCGTGGGCAATCAATTCCTTTCCCGTACCGCTTTCACCCTGAATCAATACCGTAGAAGGGCTTTTAGATACCCGTCGAGCCAATTCTTTTGCCAATGCCAGCTGTGGGCTCTCCCCCGCTATGTTTGAGAAATTGTACCTGGACTGCTGCCATCTTTTATATTCCTGCTGGTAGTATTCAAGCTTGGTCTCCGCCAGATGGAGACGCTGAGCCAGCTTTTTTAAGTCCGAAATATCTTGAAACATTACCTGACCAATGCCGCCAATGACCTCACCATTGTTTTTAATGGGGATGCGCATCACCACAGTGTCCCTGCCCTTAATGCGTTGTATCTCCCCAATCTCCGCCTTACCCGTATTCAGTACAATATGCATGCGAGTGTTTTCAATTACTTGGGTTATGTGCCTGCCCATAACTTCATCATGATCCAAGCCAAGGAAACGGGCATAAGCATCCGTCATCATCGTGATACAGCCGTTCTTATCAACCATCACAATCCCGTCAGAGACGTGCTCCAAACCCGTCTCCAGCATCGCCAGCATATCACGGGTAGTGTGTAATTCCTGCAGTGCTTTCTGCAGTTCAGTGATATCCTGAAATACCGCCACCGCACCCACTATTTTCCCATCTCGCAAAATTGGCGTGCGATTAGTAATAACATAACGCTCGCCGATGGTAAGCCGATTATGCAGTCGAGGCCTACCGTCTACCACCACTTGGTCCAATTGAGTGTTAGGTACCACGTCTTTGATATGCTTGCCCAACATAGTCTCAGCAGAAACATTAATAATTTCACCCGCCGCTTGGTTGGAGAAAATAACCTTGCAATCTTCATTAATAACTATAATAGCATTGTAGGTAGCATTAAGAGCCGCCTCAAATTGAAACGAACGAGTCCCCGGCATACGACACCTCCAAAGTGCTGACTTGACGCAATTTATATGAAAATCATATGACATAATATATCAACCGTCAACTCAATAACTTGACAAAATGGTGTCAGGCACCTTTTTGTCAAGTTATTGAACCCGACCGGCGATGCCCGCAAACGCGCAGATGCCACCGCGTCATACGAGTCGCGTGGCGCCAAAAAAAGGCGTCACATTTTCCCATGTGGCCGCCTTACTAAACTACTTACAGTAATGATGTTTTTTGTGCATTTCCACAAACCTTTCATGCATAGCCTTGAAATGATTATGAGGACCCTGCATCCCAGCTGCGGATGCTTTTTTCTTGAATTCCACAAACGCCAGCAGTGCTTCCAGCTGCTTCTTTAATTCTTCCTTATCGCCTTTAAACTCCAGTGCATAGCCGGCTTCGGTTTCCTTTAGTTCAACTTTAGAATCCATAAAAATCTGTTTGAAACCAAACATTTACATACCCCCCTTCTAATTTATGGATGAAATTTTGGTTTTTCAATTCCAGGCAGCGCGCTTTTACCCTCTCCCCTGCGCCTATGCCTACGCCTATCAATCCTGCGGGAGCGTGATTTGCTGTTAGCTTTACTGCCCATAAGGCTAATAAACAAGACGCCGCCAAAAACCACAGTTACTGCCCAACCTATTTCGGCACCGGGTTTGTCGTTGGTATACAGCACTACTGCGATAAGTCCACTGCCTGCAGTGAGCACGGCCCAAAGCATACTATATAGCAGTCCCTGTAAACGAACCATTTGTTCCTTTTGATGCTGTCCAAGACGTTTAATTTCTAGCGCTAATCCATCTAACCGTTTTGGAGTATCGTATAGTTTCTTAAGACGTGATAGGATTTCGGACAACCCGCGCTGCAAATTGCTAAATCCAAAGCTGCTTTTTTCACCGCCGTCAATTCCCAAACCCTTAGTAACCTGATTCATGAAATCAAACCCATTATCAAGCCCGTAGCACACGCCCATCAAAGTGGAGAATGTTTTACCTAAGAAAAGTATATTTGCCGGCAGTTGAAAGGGTTGGCTGTATAAAAATTGCCGTACTTCTTCAGTAATCTCCTGGCCATTACCCATATCCTTAGCAGCAGCCAGCATAAATTCCATCGCCTGCTCCAACTGTTCTCTGGCTACTTCCCGGCGAACAAAACCAAGCTGATCAATATAGAATGAACACTTGGCACCATCACCTGCCATCAGCGCCGTCATCAATTCAAACAGCTGCTGTTTTTGCTGGGACCCAATATTACCGACCATACCAAAATCCAGCAATATTAACTGACCACCTTGGTTAACAAAAATATTACCGGGATGGGGGTCAGCATGAAAGAAACCAGTTTCCATCACCTGGTACCAAAATACCTGGAAAAGCTGTCCACTCAAATCCCGTTCCTTTACGTCCCATGCTGTCAAAATAGATTTATCCGTTATTTTGACTCCATCCATAAATTCCATAGTCAATACACGATTAGATGAATAATCCCAGTAGATTTTCGGCACCAGAACATTATCAAAGCCGCTTATGTCACGGCCAATCCGTTCTGCACTTAGCCCTTCCTGATGCAGGTCCAATTCCCGCTTGGTGGTTTCCTCAAATTCCCGATAAATTGACACTAGATCATAGTCTTTTCCCCAAGCAGTAAAACGCCGAGCCGCGGCAGTCACCCACCGCAAAGCCAACAGGTCAGTAACAATTAACCGATCTATATCAGGTTTAAGCACCTTCACCGCCACAACATCCCCATCAGGCAATAATGCTTTATGCACTTGACCAAGCGAAGCAGAAGCCAGAGGCGTTTTCTCCAATACCCAATCCTTATTTCCCAGCTCCATCTCGATAATGCGGCTGATATCACTGAATTCAGCTGCAGCAGCTGCATCCTGGAGATTAGCCAGCTCTTTAGTATATTCCTCGGGAAGTACATCCACGTGGACACTGATAAACTGTCCCAATTTTATTAAAAGCCCGCCCAAATCATTAGCTTTCTGACGAAAGCGCCGTGCCTGGGAAGCGTAAATTACCCGATAATCATTATCGTCTATTAGCCCCAGGTGCAGCTTCCTTTTTAGGCGCAAAACAGTAAAATCTTTAAAAAAGCCACCGAACATGGCCAAAACAATTAAAAAGCGCTTAATCAGGACTAATCTATTGACCATCGCAGTAATCACATCTCTTCTGAGGTAAATTATCAATGATATAATCAAGGTCAAAATCAGTTTCTCGTGATTCGGAACAATAAGTGTAATCAACCTCACCTTGTCTGCCGATAGCTATAACTGCATCACATACTTTTGGACTGTAATCCGTGTCCCCTTCTAAGCGTAACCCCAGTTCATCGGACAGCTTTAGACTGTAATCACTAATTAACGGAAAATCGATATCCAATGACAGTGCCAAAAAATTCAAAGCAAAGATGTTCTCAGGACATACACCAATCGGCAGGTAATCCCACTCTCTCAAATCCTCCAACCGTGCCTGCAGTTGAGTGAGATTGACCACACTATTGGGCTCAAATGCAAAAGGAAAGAAGATCAACAATACATGATGCTGAGAAAGCTGGTCCCTTAGTATCAGATTACCGCCAACAGTACTGGGTATTTTTTTTGATAGTATTTGTCTGGCAAGTTTCATTAAATACCTCCCCTTATTGCAATATCCAGCTAGCGATAGTATAGTAATAGTAAACATATTTTAGTGTAATTAACATTATCATACCATAATTATTAATAACATCAATATTTTTTCAGTAATTGCAAACTAATTAGGCGGAGGTAAATAATGACAGTTGGACAAAGAATTAAAACCAGACGAAAAGAAATGAATTTTACCATCCCAAAACTTTGCGAATTAACCGGTCTTTCCCAGGGGTTCATTAGTCAAGTAGAGAATGATAAAGCATCGCTGTCGTTGGATAGTCTGCAAAAGATCTGCTTAGCGTTGGAAACACCTGCGAAAATACTGTTGGGTGATGATGGCTTTGCCCCAGAGCTAATAAAAAAAGATGCACGCCCCAAGATCAGAATAGGTAATCAACCGGACCTTGAAATCCTTTCTACCCCATTTGGCCGCAATCTTCAAGTGATGCAGGCCCTGCTTCCCGCCGGCTACCAGGCAGGCAACTGCGCTCACACCCATGAAGGAGAAGAGTGGATTTTAGTACTTGAGGGCCAGGTAAAAGTCACCCAGGGCGATTTCGAAGCGATATTATCTGAAGGCGACAGCATTCATCTCGACGGTACCAAACCCCACCTCTGTCAAAACGCATCTGATGACCCCGCTACAATCATCGTTGCTGTAACCCCACCAGCAATGCTGCCCTTATCAAAAATAACTTGACAAAATGGTGTCAGGCACCTTTTTGTCAAGTTATTGAAAACCACCAGCATTGCCATCGAATAGCGTAGATGCGGTCGGCCCATCAAGGTTTCACGCAAACTACCGAAATAAATAACTGTTTGGTTAAGAGTAATTATGTCTCCTTAATAATTGCCAATATGTCTGGGGCGCGGGAATAATGGGCAGCAACGCAGCACCATAGTTCTCCCATGCATACACAATAGCGCGCAAAAAACAAAAACCCGGTTGACCTTTATCAACCGGGCATATTACTAACTATTATTAAGCTCTTATCCCACCCACTACCAACTGCCGCAGGATACTTATCCCTTTCAGGGAAATATGAATTCCCTCGGGAGCCGTTTTTACATTTTTGGGCAGGTACACCGCAATGTCTTCGGCGGAAAACCGTGTATATGATGTATTTTTCCCTTTATCTGGAGCGCCTACAATCACGGTAGGCTCATAAGAAACACCACATCAACCACCACCAATTCTTACCAATCCGATGGTAATCGCGCCTCCCTTTTTCTGGATATAATCCTTGGCCTTAGCCGTGAATTTCACTTCAGACATATAATCCACCCTTTCGCTATAGATCATTCTAATAAAAATTATGATGTATTATATGTGAAATGTCAACCGTTTACTAGTACTGTTTTTATCCGTTTTTGTAATAACTTGACAAAAAGGTGCCTGGCACGATTTTGTCAAGTTATTGGAGACTGCGGCCGATTACTTCTTTCATGATTTCGTTGGAGCCGGCGTAAATGGTAGCTACGCGAATATCACGATACCAGCGGGCAATCTTATACTCCTCCATGTAGCCGTAACCGCCGTGAAGCTGCAGGCAGTCATAAGCCACTCTGTTGGCCATATCGGAGACCCACCACTTGGCCATGGCGCCTTCCACGGTAATATCCTCACCCTGAATAACTCTGTCGATGAGGCGGTCGACAAACACCCGACCAAGTTCTATTTCGGTGGCGATTTCCGCCAATTTGAAGCGGGTATGTTGGAATTCTTGGATAGGTTTACCGAAGGCACTGCGTACCCGGGTGAATTCCAGGGTTTCTTTGAGCATTTCTTCCGCCGCCGCCTGGCAGCCCACAGCCACCACCAATCGTTCGTGAGGCAGCTTCTTCATCATATATTTAAAGCCTTCTCCCTCAGTGCCTACCAGGTTAGCGGCAGGTACGCGGCACTCTTCAAAGAACAGCTCCGCGGTATCCTGACTATGCATGCCTATTTTGTCTAGTTGACGCCCGCGGATGAAGCCGGGGGTATCCCGTTCCACCATAATCAGACTAATACCGCGGTAGCCCGGCTGAGCTTTAGGGTCCGTCTTGCAAGCTACCAGTACCAAATCAGCGGATATGCCGTTGGAGATGAATGTTTTCTGGCCATTAAGCACGTAGGAATCGCCGTCTTTAATAGCAGTGGTTTTAATTGACTGCAGATCACTACCGGCCCCTGGTTCCGTCATGGCGATAGCAAGGATTGCTTTCCCAGACGCACATTTGGGCAGCCATTGCCGTTTTTGTGCTTCATTACAGTACATTTGCAAGTAAGGCGCAATAATATCGTTATGCAGGGGTACGCCCAAAGTGCCCATGGCAACCTTCGCCAGTTCTTCATTGATGATGATATTGTACCGAAAATCTGCACCCATACCGCCGTACTTCTCCTCTAACTGTGGACAAAGGTAGCCCTGGGACCCCATTTGAAGCCAAAACTCCCGGGGCACGATACGCTTTTCTTCCCATTTATCATAATGGGGTAAAACATCCTTTTTAATGAAGCTCTGAAAAGCACTGCGAAAAATACGATGTTCTTCTTGGAAAATATTCCGATCCAAGCTAACACCCCCCAGGGGATAACTCATTGCCAACAATAGAGATAAAGCAAACGCACTGCCAGGGAAAGCCGCCCAAATTATGAGTCAAGGCAAGCTTAGCGTCCGGGAGCTGCCGTTGGCCTGCCCGGCCCTGGAGTTGGAGGTGCGCCTCATACAGCATCCTAAGGCCGCTGGCACCGATTGGGTGGCCAAATGATTTAAGGCCGCCATCGGGATTAACCGGTAGTTCTCCTTCCAAATCAAAGACACCGTTGAGTACATCTTGCCAGCCCTTACCCCGGGCACTAAAGCCCAAGTCTTCGTAAATTACCAATTCCGTCGGCGTAAAACAATCATGCACCTCTGCCATACTCAATTCCTTCCGGGGATCGGTAATCCCGGCCTGGGAATAGGCATCCTTAGCAGCGGCACAATTTTCCGGAATGGAAGTAAAATCAAATTCCGGATAAAGGATACCGGTGCCGGGACCGCTGGATACTGCCAGTGCTTTAACGTAGGTAGGATTTTTGACATACTTTTTCGCATCCTCAGCCCGAACAATTATAGCTGCCGCCGCACCATCCGCTACGCCGGAACAGTCCAACACGCCTAAGGGCGATGCCACCATAGGCGAGGCACAGATTTTTTCCAGCGGTATTTCCGCTCGATATTGGGCCTTAGGGTTAAGGGCACCGTTTTTATGATTTTTCCAGGCAATTCTCCCCAATACTTCTTTACCTTTTTCCTGCTCCAGCCCATATCTATTAAAATATGCCGGGGCCAGCAGCGAAAAAGCCGCAGGTGCCGTGATGTCCGGTCTGGTACCGTCGTCAGCGGGTTCCGTCAGCGTCAACCCGCTGTAGCCTGAATCCTTTAGTTTTTCCACACCCACCGCCATCACCACGTCATATGCCCCGCTGGCTACCGCATAACAAGCATTTCGAAAAGCCTCCGAACCAGTCGCACACATATTCTCAACCCTGGTTACCGGCTTGTATTGCGACTTGAGCGGCCCGGAAAGGAAGAAGCCCGCCAGGCCTGATTGCATAGTGCCGAGCCAGTATGCATCCACCTGGTCCGGCTGAATACCGGCATCATTATATGCCTCGTATGCGGCATCAACCATCAGATCAGCGGCACTTTTATCCCAGTGCTCACCAAATTGGGTGCAACCCATACCGATAACGGCTACCTGATCTTTAATTCCCTTACTCATTGACCTCACCTCGCTTTGGCACTGCCTTCCAGAAGTAATTGCTGACGCCGCCAACGCTGTAAAGACGCCGGAAAGTAAACTGCACCCGCTCACCAATTTTCACCTGCTGCTCGGGACAGTCAGTCACCTCCGCTAACATCCTGCCGCCGCCATCAAAGTCTACCACAGCAAAAATGCTTGGCGGCGCCGGAGACGCAGCCAGGTAGTCCGCCGTAAAGGTCACTACCTTACCGTCCTTACCACGAAATGAATATTCCTCCATCTCATCCTTAGCCCGACAATGTACACAAACCCGTTGTTTCGGGAATTGGGCCGTGCCGCAGTTGGTACAGCGGCAGCCCTCGAAGCCAAGATTTTGCTGATTGTTTCGATAGAGCGCTGGCTGCGACGGCACCTGTGTTTCCGGCCGCCGTGGCGGCTCAGTATCTATCAGACCCCGCCATTTGAGATAGGCGGTATACTGCAGTTGGTCATCCTTTTGAGCCAACTGTTCTGCCAAAGTATGACGCGGGTCATATTTAGCGATATTGTCCGTTACTTTCATTGTGACAATATCACACCCCTCGCCAAAGGCCACAACTAAGATACGATCGCCGCTTTTTGCTTCACTTAAGCCCTTGGCCAGCATCATGGACGCAGCTGCAGCACCGGTGTGCCCAACCATTTCCAAAATACCGCTTACAAGCTGCTCCCTATCCAATCCCAGCATCTTAGCCACTGTCAGCTGCAGTTTAGGTGTCGGGGCATCGATAATCACCTTTTGAAAATCCCCGACACTAATGCTATGCTCAGTGGCAAACTGACCCAGTGCCGATACTACTATTTTTGCATATTTGCTGCCGGAAAAGCGGTCCTCGGCAGTTTGTAAAAATTTATCCTCATTCCCCCGCCAGTAGCCCTGCAGTTCCTGATTGAAGCTTTCGCAGTGCTCAATTTCGGCGATTACATCTTTATCATCCAACAAAAACGCACAGCCGCCATCGCCAAGCACCTGTTCATAAGCACTCTGAGGCGCAGCCAGACGGCAGTCCGCTGATGTAACCAATACCCTTTTACCACCCGCAGCCAAATCAAAACCAGTGATTAAAGCCGCTATGCCTGACCGAAGACTTCCGCCCATTTCAATAGTACGAACATCCTGCCGTAGCCCCAACGCGGCCGCCATGGTACCACCCGATCCCTTTTCCCGATACGGCGCCGTGGTGGTGGCAAAGAACAGCGCGTCAATATCTCTAGCATCATTACCGGGCAGACAATTCATGCCTGCGTTTACCGCCATGGAGACACTATCCTCATCGAAATTCGCTACCGCTCTTTCACCTCTACCCGTGGGCATCCCCCAGGCACCGCTGATGTTTTCCCTTTTCATCCGGAAATAAGGAACCCATGTTCCATATCCACTAATACCGGTCATTCCTACCTTCCCCCCCTTTTATTTAGTTCTGAAAGCTTATTTCTATTACTAATGCGAGTTATCCATACGTTATCCATACGTTATCCATATGTTATCCAAAGGTTATCCACACGTTATTCACAAACCATTTAGAATAAAGTTAATAAGTCAAAAATCAGAACAGCTTTGTTGAATCGACTGAATAATGAATAACTTGACAAAAAGGTGCCTGACACCATTTTGTCAAGTTATTGCTTAAGCGTAGAAACCGCCGTCTACTTTTAGCACTTCACCGTTGACGTAATCGGAAAAGGGTGAGGCCAGGTAGAAGATGCCGGAGGCGGCCTCTTCGACGCTGCCGGGGCGGCGCTGAGGGACCATCTTCAGCATCATGGAACGTATCTGGTCTGGGATGCCGACTGCTTTGCCGTCTACGGTCTCGCCCTGTTCTTTAGGACGCGTGAGACGAGTATCCACGATACCGAAGGCTACGGCATTGCAGTTAATGTTAAATGCGCCCCATTCCTTAGCTACGGTCTTGGTAAGTCCGACTAGTCCAGCCTTGGCTGCTGAGTAATTGGCCTGACCCACGTTACCCATTAGGCCGGCAACTGAAGTGACATTGACTATCTTGCGCTGGACTGTTTCCCCCCGGGCGATCTCTTCCCGGGCCTGGTCACGCATGTAGGGTGCTGCCGCTCTGATCAGACGAAAGGGTGCCAAAAGATGTATATCCAACATGGCCTGAAACTGTTGGTCATCCATTTTGTGCACCATACCGTCCCAGGTATAACCGGCATTATTAACTAAAATATCCAGTCGGCCAAAAGAAGAAATGGCAGTCTCCACTAATTTGGCTGGAAAGTCCGGTTGGGTGATGTCGCCGGCCAATACCGCTGCCTCAGCGCCCGCCGCTTTTGCTGCAGCCGCTGCTTCGTTTGCTGGCTCTTGGTCCTTATCGGCAATTACTACCCTAGCCCCTTCCCGGGCAAACATTTCCGCCACCGCTCGGCCGATACCTCGTCCGGACCCGGTGACTATTGCGACTTTATTATCTAAATATCCCATCTGTATAACCTCCTTGAAACTCAATGTTACTTTCATTCATTACATATAGCGTTAATTCTGCACCAACGCCTCGAAATAACCGCCGATCTTCACCTTACCCGCTTGGTCTGCCGCAGTGACCTCACATTTAAGGTATACGCCTGTTTCTCTTTGATCTACCCCTACTATTTTACTGCTGATGGTTATCACATCGCCGGGATAGGTCATACCCTTAAAACGGACGGATAATTTCTTTAAAGACTTTCTGGGCACCCAGCGGTTTACAGCTTCTCCCACCATACCCATCACCAGCATTCCGTGAGCAATAACGCCGCCGGTACCGGCCTTTTTACCAATACTGTCATCGTAATGCAGGGGATTAAAATCTCCGGATGCACCGGCAAACCGGACCAATTGTTCCCGAGTAATGGGGGGTTTTTCTAACGGTGGAAAGGACTCCCCCGTTTTATATTCAATAGCCATACCTGTCACCTCCTAAAAACGTTCGATAATTTTGGTCCGGCTGACCATCACCGGTTGGTCGTGCTGATTATGATACATAGTTTCCAATTGGATAATATTCATGCCGCCGGACGATCCCTTTTTCGTACGAATATCCACCACCTGACAGCTGCCGGTGATTTCGTCCCCCGGATAAACATCTCCCAAATACTCGTATTCCTGCTCACCGTGCAGTATCATTACCGGATTAATCTCCAATTGCTCACATTGGGTCATAAAATCCGGTCCGGACCACATATCCGCTACCTGCATAAAGGTGGGCGGTATGGTGGTATCTTGAAATCCCGCCTCTTCGGCCGCCTGCACATTGGTATATATGGGGGAATCATCACCTACGGCCCTGATAAACTCCCGAATTTTCCCCCGCTCTATGGTCATAGTGAATTCGGGGAACTTAAAGCCCTTTTTCTCCTGTAAACCCATCGTCATTCCTCCTCTGTCTATTGGTTCGTAACCAAGGCCCCTTATTTCGCTTTCGGCCCGAAATACGTTTCACCTCCGGCTTTATATTTCTTATACTTACGCCTATAGTGCAAATACGATGCCAACAATCGCACACCCACTGTAGCGGCAGATAAATTTAAAGGGCTGTACGGTATCCCGCACAGCCCCTTCTATTTAATGTCTGTCTCCTGTACAACTGCCAAAAGAAAAGCCCCAGCGAAATGCCGCGGCCCTTCGTACCTAACTAAATATCAGCAGCTAATATCAAACTTTCTTATTTTCTCATAGAGCGTGGAGCGGCTCATGCCTAACAGCTTAGCAGCACGAGATTTATTGCCCTCAGCATTTTCCAGCGCTTCGATGATTATCTCCCGTTCCTTACGCTCCACCACCGCCATCATATTGACCACAGCACCGGGGCCCCGATTTGGCACAGACTGCAATTTGTCAGGCAGGTCTGTTTGCGTTATTTTACCAGACTCAGCAAAAATCATCGCCCGCTCCATAATATTTCTCAGCTCACGAATATTACCCGGCAAACGATAGCCCATCAGAATCCCCAGAGCATCGTCGCTAATGCCTGTCACCCCTGTATTGAGTGTTTGATTCAATTCCTTGATAAAATAGTCAATTAGGCTGGGAATATCCTCCCGCCGGTCCCTTAACGGGGGCATGGTAAAGTTAACCACATTGAGGCGGTAAAACAAGTCCTCCCGAAATTTTTTCTGAGCCACCAGAGTTTCTAACGGCTGGTTCGTAGCGGCAATTACCCGCACATCTACAAAGACCTTTTCCGTGCCGCCCACCCGGTAAAATTCTTTCTCCTGCAGCACCCTCAGTATCTTTGACTGCAGTGAGGGCGACATATCGCCGATTTCATCCAAGAAGAGCGTGCCGCCGTGAGCCATGTCCAGCTTACCGAACTTACCCTTTTTACTGGCACCGGTAAATGCACCCTCATCATAGCCAAAAAACTCAGATTCCAACAAATGCTCCGGTATTGCGGCGCAATTGACCGTAATAAAAGGTCCGCCAGCCCTTTGGCTGGCCTTATGCAGGGCATGGGCAAACCACTCCTTGCCAGTACCGCTTTCCCCCTGAATCAAGATAGTAGAACTCTGACGCGCTGCCTTTTGGGCCATGGTTACCATCCGAGAAACCGAAGGTGTGCTGTCCAATAATTCTCGAAACGAGTACTTAGAATGCTGCTTCAATTTCACCCGGCGAAGTTCTTCCTGAGTCGCCTCTAAAGCCGCCTCTAAGCGTTTCTTAAGCTTAAAAGACTCGCCCATTAAGTACTGGATTAAACCTTCCTTCGTTACCACACCGGAAAGATATTCCCCACTCTTATCTGTAACAATGACCGTGCTGATTTTCCCGAAGTTAGTGTTACGCTTGGTGCCTAAAAATTCACCGAAGAGCTTCTCCACATCGTAAAACTCATCCTCAGGCACCGTCACCACCTGACGATAAAAATGCGGCTTAATTTCCGTATCCAGCGGCTTTCTTTCCCTTACCAAGTTAAGCAGCATGGAACGAGTAAAAATCCCCAGCAAACGTCCCCCGGCATCAGTTACCGGCAGAATATTTAAGCGGCATTTGCTCATCGCTTTAATAGCTGTATCCAGAGTGCTGTCTGGGTGTATAGTGGCCTGGAACGGTTCCATAATATCCTTGGGTTTCATAGCACACCTCCTTCGTTGAGAATATTCAGTATAATATTTGTATTCTCCTTTTCCAAGATTTTTCCTGCCTGAAAATCGGACAATTGTCAGGAATTGGTGTTATTTTCGCCCCAGCCCGGCGGCAGCGTATCCTCGGTCTCCGGTGCACCGGGAAATTTGATCGGATTGGCCGTTACTTTTACCTGCCCAGCCTTCGGGTGAGGCATATTCTTGAGCAGACCCCGATGGGCCACCTGGGGATGCGCGGCCACCTCGTTAATATCAAGCACCGGTTCACAACAGACATCCTGACCAGCGAACACTTCTGACCATTCTGCACGAGTCCTGCCGACAAAAATGGCTGCCACCTCAGCCCTGGCGGAAGGATCAGCATCAAACTGCCGCGGTATCAAATCCTCCCGGCCCACAGTCCCGCAAAATACCCGCCAAAATTTCTCTTCCAAAGCACCCAAGCTCATATATTTATCATCCTTGGTCTTATAGACATTGTAGCAGGGCATACCACCGTTAAGCATGGAGGCACCCCGAGCCAGCGTCGGGTCGCCGGCAGCATGCTGCATCATCAGCATCGCCATCCAGGACACCACCCCATCCATCATGGAAATATCTATGTAACGTCCTTCACCGGTATTAAGCTTTTCCACATATGCCGCCAATATCCCCACCGCCGCCATCAGACCGCCGCCGCCTATATCCGCCACCTGCACCGCCGGCACCACCGGCGGGCCGTCCTGGTGACCGCTTAGTCCCAGCGCCCCGGCGATGGCATTATAATTAATGTCATGCCCGGCCCGTTCCCGATAGGGCCCGTCCTGGCCATAACCGCTAATGGCGCACATTATTATGCCCGAGTTAACCTCCTTAAGCTTATCGTAGCCAAGACCCAATTTATCCATCACCCCAGGCCGAAAGCCCTCCAGCACCACGTCATATTGTCGCACCAGCTCGAGAAACTTGCTCTTCCCGGCGTCACTTTTTAAATCAAGCTTGATGCTTTCTTTATTTCGGTTTAATCCCCAAAACAGCGCACTGTCCTTCGTCCCCGGAAAGTGCGGCTTCATCCAGCGCATATAATCCCCCTGCACCGTATCCTCCACCTTCAGCACCTCAGCACCCATATCAGCTAACAACTGCGTCGCATACGGCCCCGGCAGCAGCCGCGTCAGATCCAAAATACGCAAACCCTTCAACACTTGATACAACTACGCCACCTCCAAATTTAGAAAAGTCACACAATTACTTATTTCTGCGCACCGCCGCTCTTTCCCTTTTGGTGTCAGGCACCTTTTTGTCAAGTTATTGCAGCCAACTCTTGCGACCAACTCTTCCAGCCACTATTCCAGCGAACTATTCAGGCTAACTTTTCCAGCCACTACTCAAGCCACTATTCAAGCGAACTTCAAATCAACTATTCAAGTCAACTATTTTTATTATAGCGAGTTTTCATTAACTGACGCTCGCACCAAATCAAAATTTTAGTGTACGCCCGGTCACACACCGTCCGACAAACCGACGACCAATTACCAACTACCTTTTTCGTTTAACAGCTAAGGACAAGACTGAGCATCCACTCACTTACTCCTTTACCCCTTTAAAGCATGAAATTTATCCTTTTGGCTGTGTTTAGATCTTTCAGGTGCATTATTTGCATTTATAATAGAAAAGTTTATTAGGAGGAATGTCTTTATGATGAAATTTGATCTTACCCTACGCGTTTTGCTGGAAAGAGCCAACCAACTGTTCCCCAAGAAGGAGATTATTACCCGGGACTATTCTGGAACATTTCGGTATACCTACGCCGATTTCTACAAAAGGGTAAACCGCCTGGCCAATACCCTTAAAGAATTAGGCGTAAAGCCTGGCGACCGGGTAGGCACCCTGGCTTGGAATCATCACCGGCATCTGGAGCTTTATTTCGGCGTTCCCTGCAGCGGTGCAGTGCTGCACACCTTGAATCTGCGTCTCTCACCGGATCAGCTGGCCTATGTCATCAACCACGGCGAGGATAAAGTAATCTTTGTAGACAAGGACCTTGTTCCCTTAGCTGAAGCAGTAAAAGAGAAGCTCACCACTGTGAAACATTTTGTGGTAATGTCAGACACCGAAGAACTGCCTGCAAGCCACTTATCACCTGCTGCTTCTTATGAGGCGCTGCTTTCTAAAGCCAGCGACCAGTATGATTTCCCTGACATAGATGAATGGTCCACTGCTGCCATGTGCTACACCACTGCCACCACCGGCAACCCCAAAGGCGTCGAATACACCCACCGCGGGCTGGTTCTGCACAGCTATACCGCGGCTCTACCCGATGCCTTAAATATCTCTGAAAGTGACAGGATTATGCCCTTCGTACCCATGTTTCACGCTAATGCGTGGGGCCTGCCTTTTGTCTGCACCTTTCTGGGCACCACCCAGGTATTTCCCGGACCACGGCCGACACCCGAAGACATTTGTGCAGTAATTGACGAACATAAGGTTACCCTAGCTGCCGGGGTACCCACCATCTGGATGGGCACTTTAAATGTCTGGGAGACAGGCCGCTATGACCATACTAGTCTCAGGGCCTTAATCTGTGGCGGCTCAGCCGTACCTAGAGCCCTGCACAAGGCATATCTGGATAAGCTAGGCCTTCCCATCATCCATGCCTACGGCATGACCGAGACCACCCCGGTAGTGTTAGTGTGTAATCCCAAAAGCTATATGCAGGATATGAATGAAGATGATAAGTTAGACCTGGCGTCCAAACAGGGGATTTTGGTACCGGGTTTGGAAATGAAAGTAGTAAATGAAGATGGCAATGAGGTCCCCTGGGACGGGCGCAGCATGGGGGAACTCTTGGTACGCGGGCCTTGGATTGCCAAAGAATACTATAAAGAACCGGAAAGAAGCAAACCCGCTTTCGCGGACGGTTGGCTCCATACCGGCGATATCGTTAATGTTGACCCGGAAGGATACTGCTTTATCGTAGATCGAGCCAAAGATTTGATTAAAAGCGGCGGTGAATGGATCTCCTCCATTGACCTTGAAAATACCATCATGGCCCATCCGGCTGTACTAGAGGCAGCAGTTATCGCCATGCCGCATGATAAATGGGTAGAACGCCCTCTGGCCTGTGTTGTGCTAAAGGAGGACCACCGCGGCAGTACTACCGCCGATGAGATTATCCATTTTCTCACTGACCAGGTGCCGAAGATCTGGCTCCCGGATAGGGTTGAATTTATTGAGGAAATTCCCAAGACCAGCGTCGGGAAGTTTGATAAGAAGGAATTAAGACAAATATATGCCGATGTAGCAGCCGTTGAGGCATAAAAATACACGCCATGTTTCACGTCACGGCGCCAACTTTATGAGAAAGTAAATTTCCTCCATTGACATAGTTAAAGGTGATGGTATTTGATACCATCACCTTTGACTTATTATGCGGGCACGAAAATTATCTGCCCTGGGAATATCACATTTGGGTTGGTGATCTGCGGATTTGCGTTTAATATTGCCTGAACGGTCGTATTGAACCGCTGCGCAATCAAAAACAGCGTATCTCCGCGCTGCACCACATACCGTATAAATCCGGGAGGCGGTGTAGGCGTCGGTGTTGGTGTTGGTGTTGGTGTGGGTGTAGGTGTAGGTGTTGGAGTTGGAGTTGGTGTGGGCGTTGGACCGACAGGTATTACGATTATCTGCCCTGGGAAAATCAGATTAGGGTTGGTGATCTGAGGGTTTACTGCAAGTATTGCCTGCACCGTGGTATTAAATTGTCTGGCAATAATCGTCAATGTATCGCTCCGCTGCACCACATATGTCACCTGACCCGGCGGTGGCGGCGGTGGTGCTGTTGGCCCCGGCGGGCTGACCGGAATCGTGATTACCTGCCCCACAAAAATGAGGTTAGCGTTAGTAATGCGCGGGTTTGCCGCAAGTATTGCCGCAACCGTGGTTCCAAACCTTTGGGCAATAAGGAAAAGAGTATCGCCACGTTGAATAACGTACTGCACAGTTACTACCTCCTTTCATCAATCTTCAAGTTAACTTCCTGACGCAGGAATGCGTAAGACTAAACCCGGAATTAAATAGTGTTCTTGGCCTTTTAAATTACTGGCTCGGAGAATGGCATCCTTACTTACCCCAAAATCGGATGCAATTTTATCCAAGGTATCCCTTTTTTGAAAAATGTATTCAACCACTTTCCCGTCCCCCTTTAACAACTACTTTCCTATATTCTATGCTCCGTGCAGAAAAGGGTGTCCATAATCAGGAGGAAAGGTCTTCTATCCCAGCGTAAAGAGTGTTCCATTTTCCACATCTGAAGGAAAATCTGACGGGTGGCGAACGGCGGGTTTGACTGGTGGAAGGTTCTGGTACTGGGTCACGGGAAAGTTCGTTAAAAAGCAATAACTTGACAAAATGGTGTCAGGCACCTTTTTGTCAAGTTATTGCATCAAAAAAAGACGGTACTTATGATGAAGTACCGTCCATTCGTTTATGCTACTGATTCGTTTATGCTACTAATCTGTGAGGCTTTCTTTTATTTTTGCGGCCAGGCCGGGCATTTGTGCGGTGGGTATAGAGCATACCGCTAGGCGTATGCCTTTATTAAGCGGTACGGCGAAGATTTTCTCTTGCTGGAGGCGCTCTACCACCGCTTCAGGGTTATCGCAGGGGATGGCGATGAAAAAGCCTGCATAATAAGGGCAAATTTCCAGTCCCGACTCCCGGGCCTCTGTTAAAAATAACTGACCCCTTTGCTCCACTAATTTACGAAACCCTTCTCTTTCGCTGTATACATCAGCTAACATACTTTCATTGTTATAAAGCTCTACCAACAGTTCCTGGGGCAAATGGTTGACGTTAGACCAGTTAGCCCGGGAAGAATAAGCTGATACATCTACAAACTCATCAACAACCTCTTTACTCGAACTGAGGCCAATCAGGGCACCACAACGCATGCCGTAGGCCAAGAATGATTTAGACATGCTTGATGCTACTGTCACCAGGATATTTTCGGGCAGACCGCCAAAGAGGGTAAAGAATTTCCTCACTTCTTCAAATTCCCCAGCATAATCTATGTAAGCTATATCCAGCAGTGTGATAATATTTTTACTCTTATCCTCAGCCGCCTCCCGCAGAATAGTGAGGATACCTTCCCATTCAGCCGTAGAAATAGTGAAGCCGGTGGGGTTGTGGGCAGGTGTATTAAATATAATCACCAGGTTATCCTGCTGCTTGAGGTTTGCGGTCACTTTTTTCTTAAATTCTACCAGGTTAAACTTGAAATCCTCGGTAAAAATGCTGTACATGTCTATTTTACGGCCAAATTCTTTGGCTATTACTTTATATGGTCCCCAATGCCAATCAGGTATCAGGACATTGCTATTGTCATCAGCATAATTGTAAATAACCTGGCGTATTGCTCCGGTACCTCCCGGCGTAGCAATAGCCGCTAGATGACCCTCGGGCCTTGAGCTGCCAAAGGTAAAATTTAGCGCCGCCTCTTCAAAACCAGCTATACCCTTAATGGGTGCATAACTCATTATCCTTTCCGGAGCAAAGCTTCTCACCAATTCCGTTACTTTGTCCAGAGTGGCCAGATGGCCATCATCATCCTGGATGCTGCCGATGGTGGCGTTGACCACCTTTTCCTCCCCATACTCGGCCGCTGCCTCTTTAGCTTTCGCCAAGATAGAAAAAACAGGGTCCACCAGTTTCTTACCGCGGGATTGTCTGGATGCCATTGAAGTCTTGTCTTGCATAATAAACCTCCTCTTACCACTTTTCTATAATAGGCGTTTGCAAAACGCCGCAACCCTTGCAAATTCTATCTTTTTTCTTGCTTAGTTATATAGAACTCCTCACTTGTCTTGTGTAAAATATAGTTAACAGGCAATATCTACATTCAACAAGAAAGGAGATCTATTCTGTGAAATTTAAACAATTATCCCTATCTGATATTTATGACGGTTGTCTTGATTTCGTTGATAAGGATAAACCTCGGTTTCTAGCGCTTCTTGAAGAGCATATTCAACTTTCAGAGTATATTTCGCTGAGTTTCTATCAGGCTTTTTACAAGCACTTTGGTCGCAAACGAAAATTTAAGCTTGAGTCTTTTCTTTATGCACTCATCATTCAGAGAATCTTTTCTATTCCTACAGATGCGCTTCTGATTATTTTTTTGAATTTTTCCAAGGAAATCCGTGAATTCTGTGGTTTTTCTAAAGTACCTGATGCATCAAAATTTACACGATTTAAGCAAGATTTTTCTAAACATCTTCAAACACTTTTTGATAACCTTGTTGATCAAACTGAACCTATTTGTGAGCAAATTAACTCAGAACTTGCTTCATATCTCGTCTTTGATACCTCTGGCGTTGAAGCTTACGTTACTGAGAATAATCCTAAGTTTATCAATCGCTTAATCAAGCAGCTTAAGTCTCAATACAAAGGCAACTCTTCTGTTGACCCATACAAAATGGCATACGGCATTATGCCTTCCTGCGCATCATCAAATCCAAATGTCAAACAGCTTTACATCAATGGCCATTTTTGCTATGTCTATAAATTTGGTATGCTCACAAATGGCCTTGGTATAGTCAGAAATATTTCCTTTTTTGATGAAGACTTTATAAATGCACACCCTGAAATCCCAATAGAGAAAAAGTCTGATTCCCCTGATGAAGATAAATCCTTATCCGATTCTAAAGCACTTAAACCTGTTCTGCGCGACTTTTTTAAAACACATACTCATTTTAAACCCAGCACGTTTATTGGCGATGCTGCTTTTGATACAAACGATTCCTATAACTTTTTATTGAAGGATTGTCACTTTTTAAAAACAGTCATTCCTCTGAACGAACGAGGTTCTAAGAACCTCCCTGAACCCGGGTTCAACGAATCTGGACAACCTCTGTGTCCGTTAGATTCTTCTTTACCCATGAAATATGAAGGTAAAGCGCCCTTAAGGAGTGGCGTTGTTAGAGATAAATGGGTTTGCCCAAAAATGAAGTGGAAAGGTTCTAAACGCATTACTTTATGTGAACATCCTTGCTCCGACTCTCCTTCTGGTAGAATGTTTTATACCTATCCTGAAAAAGACTTAAGACTTTATCCTGGCATTATTAGAGACACCCCTGAATGGATTGATATCTACAAAAATCGTTGCGTTATTGAGCAAACCATTCAACACTTTAAATCCAATTTTGGCGTCGCCAACAGAAAAACTACAAATGCTTTAACCATTAAGGCTGACTTACTCCTTGCAGGAATTACTCAACTGCTTACCGTTATTCTTGCAGACAAACTCCATAAACACGAACTCATCAGAAGCCTTAAACCTCTTTTGGCTTAGCAAATCCTTTATACTTGCTCTTTCAACCCGCAAAATACTTGCGGTTATTTGTGCCGAATTTTTTCTGTCCAACCTCTGCTTAAAATTTTCTGTCCTCTTTATTAAACTTTCTGATTAGCTGCCTACGTTAAATTTTGAATTTCGCAATTACCTACTTTTCTATAATATTACCCATATCCAGCCATTTATCGTATATTTCGTCGGTAATTATACCACAACCTTTTGCGAAACTCATTCCGTCGTTGCAAGTATACATAATTCATTTACCCTTTTTTTCTCCGAGTTTCCCCGGGCAGTGCCTGTTCCAAAAATTCCTTCGTTGCTGGAGCAAGAGGTTCAAGACGCAAATGCTTTCAACCAAGGGCATCAATCTCGACTAAGACAATAAGCGGGCAAGTCTTTTTTGGTTCTGAAGCCAGCGTTCTCTTGGAGGCACAAGTGCGACTAAGCCACAAAACAGCCAAGTCTTCTATGCACTCAAGAGCACAAGTGCGACTAAGCCACAAAACAGGCAAGTCTTCTATGCCTACCGGTGGACTTTTTAAACATCCTTACCTTAACAGAAAACAGTTAACACCGAGGTGTAGTTACAATAACCTACACTAACTTACAATAACTTGACAAAAAGGTGCCTGACACCATATAAAACAAGCCGGTTCCTAAGAAATAATCCTTAGAAATCCGGCTTTTAGCTGCTGCCAACCATTCAAAGAGATAAATTGTTTCCTACACGTGTGTTTCTAAGCTCTGTTTGACCGCCTTTAAAAATTCTTCGGTATTAACAATATTTTTATCCGCCAGCTCGGATAACTGGGCCAAATCCTTGGTCATAGTCCCCTGCTCAATAGTCTTAATGGAGGCTTGTTCCAGTTTATCGGCAAATTCAATCAGTTCGTCAATGCCATCTATTTCGCCCCGCTTTTTTAATGCCCCGGTCCAGGCAAAAAGCGTAGCCATGGAATTTGTCGAGGTCTCTTCGCCCTTAAGGTGCCTGTAATAGTGCCGGGTTACCGTCCCATGGGCTGCCTCAAACTCATAATAGCCCTCAGGGGAAGCCAAGACCGATGTCATCATTGCCAAACTGCCAAATGCAGTGGCCACCATGTCAGACATAACATCACCGTCATAATTCTTACATGCCCAAACCATGCCGCCTTCGGAGCGTATCACCCGGGCCACGGCATCATCGATAAGTGTGTAGAAGTACTCTATCTCTGCTTCTTGGAACTTTTGCTCGTATTCCGCCTCATATATTTCCTGGAAGATATCTTTAAAGGCGTGGTCATACTGTTTGGATATGGTATCTTTAGTGGAAAACCACAAGTCTTGTTTTTCATCCAGGGCATAGTTGAAGCAGGCGCGGGCAAAGCTTTCTATCGAACGATCAAGATTATGCATCCCAAGCATTACACCTTTGCCTTGGAAATCTAAAATGGTCTGCCGATTTTCTTCCCCGTCCGCTGAAGTAAAAACCATTTCAGCCTTGCCGGGGCCCTCCACACGGTATTCCACATCCTTATAAACATCTCCATAAGCATGCCGGGCTATGGTAATTGGTTTCTTCCAGGTGCGTACAAAGGGATTAATGCCCTCAACTATAATAGGCGAGCGAAAAACCGTACCGTCCAAGATGGCCCTGATAGTGCCATTAGGGCTTTTCCACATTTCTTTTAAATCATACTCCTCCATCCGTTGACCGTTTGGAGTGATGGTGGCACACTTGACTGCCACCCCATATTTTTTAGTAGCTTCGGCAGCATCTACCGTGATTTGGTCGTCGGTTTCGTCCCGATTTTTTAGACCCAGGTCATAGTACTCCGTCTTAAGGTCAATGTATGGTTCAAGCAGCATCTCTTTAATCATCTTCCAAATTACCCTGGTCATCTCGTCCCCATCCATTTCTACCACAGGGACATTCATTTGAATTTTCGCCAACGCAAACATTCTCCCTTCTGCTTATTAACATTTTGTCCTAGTTAGCCCTAGCATTTTGTTTCTTCATCCAGCTCAAACATTCCTCCTACAGCGAGGATGCTTCTCTGCGAGGTTAAACTTCAGCATCCCACCTTGAAGTTTACCGTTAACTCCTATGTTATTTCATCCTGTTTAAATTTATCCTGGACCTCATGACACCTTTTTCCCGATACATCCTGTCCTCAGCTATTTTAAGCACTTCATGGATATCCTGATTACTACTCTCTTTCACTGCAGATCCTAACGCAATTGATAGCGGCACCGGCTTATTCCCTGCCTCTTTGCAGGCCTGCCTTATCCTGCTGCAGATTACGTCAGCACCCTTTTGCGGTGTCTGGGGCAGGAGTATCACAAACTCATCACCGCCCCAACGAGCAATAATGTCTTCCTTGCGGCAGGATTTCTGTAATGCCTTAACGATTTGAACCAGTAACTTATCCCCTTCATAATGACCGTACGTGTCATTCACCAGTTTAAGGTCGTTGGCATCTCCCATGATGATGCTGATGGGAAGCTGTCTTTCCGTATCGAGCCTGGCCAGTTCTTCTTCAAAATAGGTACGGTTATAAAGTCCTGTCAGCTGATCATGAAAGCTTAAGAAGGTCAGCTTTTCCTCCAAAGCCTTTTGTTTGGTAATATCCACATACATTGCATAACCGCCGGACAAGTCTCCGTCAATGATGATAGGTATGCCCCTAATCAAGCATTCCACCGGATTTCCTGATTTATCATAGCGGGTACCTTCCGTTTCCACACTATTTCCTGCTAAAATCCTTTCGGTTGCCTGCCTGTCTGCAGTATTTGGTTTTCCTCTATCCAATACCTCGTCAATATGCTGGCCCTTTATTTCTTCGATTTTGTATTTAAAAATCTTCTCCGCCTGTTTATTCATATCTACCACAGAAAAAGTTTTCCCGAAAAGAAATATCGGTTCAGTGGCATTTTCAAATAAAGCTTTCAGCCATTTATTATGCTCCTGAAGCGTCTCTTTTACCCTTTTAAGCTCGAGATGAGTCTCTATCCTGGCCATAACTTCCTGCTCCTGAAAGGGTTTGGTAATATAGTCCACCCCGCCACACTCAAAGGCCATTACCTTATTTTCAACCTTCTGCAGCGCACTGATAAAGATAACGGGGATCTCCTTGGTACTATCCTTCTTTTTCAACCTTCCGCATACTTCAAAACCATCCATCCCCGGCATCATTATGTCCAACAGTATTAAATCGGGGCGCCGCTTTTCCGCCAGCGCCAGCGCCTCTTCACCACTGTGTACCGCTACAACCTGGTAGTTATGCTTTTTTAACATATCACCTAAAACCATGATATTAAGTTTCGTATCATCAATTATTAAGATCAACGGGGCTTTTCTCATCTTCCATCCTCCCCCTCCTGCCAGAAAAACTTTACCAGGCGACTTAATTAATAATTAGCTAAATCTTTGCTGTTATCCTTTTTTTTAACTCTTCTTCCTTTAAAAACCACCTTAAAATTTCTTTTAGCAATGATTTTACAAAATAACTTGACAAAATGGTGTCAGGCACCTTTTTGTCAAGTTATTTTAATGCCATCACTCTTTTTGGTTATCTAAGATTCACTTCTTCCGGCTGAGACCCTCGTATGTTTTCAGGAGGTACTTCTGCTTTTCAACTCTCAGTTATTTTCTTAACAGAAACGCTTTTTAGTGGTTCCGGAGCTGCTTTCTTAGAGCGCGACGAATAATATACTCCCGCTAAAATCAAGGCCCCGCCTACTAGTTGAAAAGGGTATACTTTCTCTCCCAGAAATATAACTGCCATAATGATTCCGAAAAAAGGTATCAAATTATAATAATTAGCGGCACGAGCGCCGCCAAGCTTGTCAATTCCGTAGAACCAAAAATATAAGGCCACGAAAGATGAAAAAATGCCTAAATACAAGACCGTAATGATTGTCTCCCAACCAAGGTCGATGCTGGAAGTGAAGTGAAGCTCCACTATAGAAACAGGAATTAAAAAGATTACGCCGGTGAAAAGAGCAAGGGCGGCCGCCTCCATCGCCGGTATCTTTTGCATCACCAGTTTGGCCAAGTTTGAGTAATATGCCCAGAAAAAAGCCGCTATCAAAATGAAGACATCTCCCGGATTAAATTGGATATTGACAATATTATTGAGCTTACCGTGGGACTCAATCCAAAGTATACCACTGACGGAAATAATCAGCCCGATTATCTGCCGGTGGGTGATCTTATCCTTAAGCCAGACCACGCTGAGTAAAGCCACTAAGACCGGATTTAAGGAATTAATCAGCGTAGCATTGATTGCACTGGTGTGTCGGAGCCCCATATATAAGAAGCTGTTAAAGAGAAACACCCCGAAAAAACCCAAAAGAACCAGTCTTACCAACAGCTGTCTATCCTTCAGTGCAGAAAAGGATCCCTTTTTCAACATCCAGGGCAGTAAAACAATTAAAGCAGTTGAAAACCTCCCCAGACTTAAAGTAAAAGGCGGAAGAGATTCAATGATGTTCTTCGAAAACACGATAGTACCAGCCCAAAATACGGCGGACAGGGTCAAAAGTAGATGAGGCGAATCGGGCTTAAAGGACAATTAGTGCAACCCCTTTACAAGAAATGATTATTTGACATTTTGACATAGCAGCATCTAATCCGGGGAATATGCCCAATAAAGGTCCCTTACCCTCGAATTTTTTTACTTTTACCTATAATATCATATTTTACGGTAGCTGCATTAAAATATTATTAAACGTCCAGCTAAAGCGCAATATGTGACAAAATAAGTGACACCCCACTCGGTGTCAGGCACCAATAGGGTGTCACTTATCAGCAGAAACAATATACTATTCTATAACAACTTGCCAAATAGGTCTGTCCTTCTGTCTTTGATTACATCGTTGTGTGTTGTTATCAATTTGTCGTCCGCCAAAGCCGGGTCTATTTCTACTATTTCCAGCCCCTCGCTTACTTCACCCATTGTCAGCATGACCTCACCTTTAGGATTAATCACTTGGCTCATACCTGTGAAATCAAGCTCTTCCTCCTTGCGTTTTTCTATGCCGACTCGGTTACAAGTGATTGAAAAACACCTATTTTCAATGGATCGGCTAATCATAGTGCTTTGGCAGTAAGGCAATACCAAATTTGCCGGTTGACAGATGATCTGGGCACCCTTTAAGGCCAAAATCCTGCTCACCTCCGGAAACACCCAGTCAAAACAAATCATCAAGCCAATCTTCGCTTTACCGATATCAAACACAGGAAACTCTATATCCCCCGGCGTAAACCAGAACTTTTCCTCGTAAAAGAGGTGGGCTTTTCGATACCTGCCCACAAATCCCTTCGGGCCGATTAAGACAGCGGAGTTGTAGTAATTCTCCCCGCCCTTTTCAGCCATACCTGCAACGATGAATATATTCTTTTCCCGGGCCGCCTCACTAAGCTTTTCGCAGGTGAAACCGTTGGGCACTTCTTCCGCCAGTTCCATGACCTCTTCTTTGTTAACAAACTGATAGCCGGTACTAAACAGCTCCGGAAGCACCAGCAAATCAGCATCGGCCTTGTCCATCAACCCTAATGCCTTTTCCACATTGACCTTGACGTCACCAAATACCGGTGCCATCTGTACCACTCCGACTTTCATACTCACTCACCGCCCTAAAAATAGTTTGCAATAACTTGACAAAAAGGTGCCTGACACCATTTTGTCAAGTTATTATTTTTCCACTATTGTCACCAAAAATGAAAACCATAGCTTGGGCAACGCCATGGTTTTCATATCAAGGCTAGTTCCCTTTATTGCTTCAATCTGCCTATTTGGTGCGAAATTGCAAGTATCGGTGTGCGTCTGCACCGGCCTGATGCTTACCTTGGGTAGCTGCGTCCTCGCTAGAACCTATTTCTTTTTCCTCGGTGTCATTCCAGCTAAATCTCTGACGATATCCTTTTTGGATTCTATATCGTATTGCGTAGTGATGGCTATCTGCTCCATAATTGGGGAACCGCCGCCGTGGTACGCACCATAAAGCATAGAGCCGGCAGAACCGGAGAGACCGAAGTCGATAAAGTTTAACCAGAACTTGATTTGGTCTTCGATAGCGATATTGGGGTTGCGGGTAATGTATTTCTCCAGCAGCGCCCTGGTTTCGGGGTTTTTCAAATCATTCTCGTAAGGGAAGGTCGCCGGTAAACCGCCCGCGATATTACACAGGATTTCCTGCTCGTGGAATACGGCCTCACCACTTAAGCACCTGCCCACGTTGCAATAGATGGAATTCGGAATATAGCTGCCGGGGCCATAGGGCACAAATCCCATTCCGGGCATATAAACTTCTGCCTTGCCCAAATCCGATGCCGTATATCCTGCTGCGTACCCCAACTCACCGGTCATAATCAGCTCGGATAGCATCTCCCGTACATGAGGAGTCTTTTCGATGCCGTTGATCTCAGCAGCCATACCTGCCAAGCCAATTACGTAATCAAGCATAGCGGGCTTACAGCCGGAGTAGGAGTGACGATGGAACAGGGCAAACAGCAGCGCCGCAACACCACCGTGCTGGGTTTCCCCACATAGGAATACGCGTTCCCATGGAATGAAGCAATCATCAAAGATTACATAAGAGTCACTATAACCGAAATTTTTTCCATTATCAAAGTGGTCACGTTTACGAGTATTATGGTAATGGACCACCTGTTTTACACCTTCATAATCCGAGGGAACTGCGAAACAAAGTGCATACTCTTCTTCACCCTTTTTGAGAGCACGGTTCGGTACTACCAGTATCTCGTCAGAAATGGATGCTTCAGAGATGTGGACCTTTGAACCACGGACGACGATACCGTCACTCCGCTCTTCCACTACGTGAACATACATATCCGGGTCAGTCTGCTGTGCCGGACGCTTCAATCTTTCACCTTTGACGTCTGTTTGTGCACAGCTCGCTACCAAATCCTCCTTCTGAAAACGTTCCAGCCACTTCAACCAGTTCTCATGATAAGCTGTCTTGGCCTTAGGGGACTTCTGAGCTTCATAGGAAACCGCGTGGACTGCGTTAGCAGCATCAATACCCATGCACCGCTGGATGCACTGGCCGACCTTGTTGCATAATGTCCGAGTCATGTCCTGCTTCTTGTGCAAATCCTCAGCACTCTGATGGATGTGGTTAAAACGGTTAATGGTTTCTCCGGTAATATGCGATGTGGCCGTGCAGATGTCCTTGGTTTCCGGGTCCCACACTGCGTCAAAAGTCAGACCCATTACGTTAATAGCACCTTCTTGGCGCTCATCAAGCCTGCCGATCTTCTCACCGTTTGTGTAAAGGTTATGTCTCATTTTGCCTAGTCTTTCCATATACTGCGCTTTTGTTCTCATGTTTAATCTCCTTTCGTTTTTAAATAAAGATTATTAAAAAAAAGTGAATTTCCCCTCCTCTACTGCCGTTTGTTTTTTAGCAACAAGTCTTAGTAATCTCCCGAAAAATAAAATGTTTAAATTTTCAATATACTTATATTACAATTTGCAAGTTTTATGCCATCGAATAAATCAAATAAGTGACACCCTCGGTGTCAGGCACCGAAAGGTGTCACTTATTTGTTTACCATTCTTACCTAGCACAGTGACAATCTAACGAAATATTTCGTCTAACCCTTTCACCTCATAATTAACGTAAAGATTTAACTGCGCTTTAGTAGACTCTATATGCTCCTCCATCTTCTTGACAGCTGTATCTGTATCCTTTTCTGCCAAAGCATATAAGATATCTCTATGCTGACCGGGAGTACGATACTTTTTGTTTAGTTCCGGATCATTTAATACATAAAAAATATTGTAAACATCTGTTTTGATAATAATCTCATTAATATAGTTAATCAGGCAATCATTTTCAGTAATTTTAGAAATCAAAATATGAAAATTTGCTCCATCTTCATACGCTTCTGCCCTTTCCCTAGCTTCATATGCCTGCTTTTCCCTAGCCAGGATATTTTCCATTTGCCTAATATTGTCATCAGTTATTTTTTCTGCAGCCAGGCGTACTGAAAGTTTTTCCAGTTCTACTCTGACAGTAAATGCATTCTTAATTTGATTAAAAGATCGCCTGGTAACACAGGCACCTTTATTGGGAACTATTGCAATCAAACCGTCACGTTCTAACAGCTTTAAAGCTGTATGGACCGGCGTGCGGCTGACATTCAATATTTTCGCTATCTCACTTTCAACCAACTGATAATTAGGAGGCAAATTATTTCTAAGAATTCCATTTTTCAATTTTTCGTAAACAATGTCATCAAGTGCCTTCTTTTTCTTTTCTATGTACACCATTCAGCCCTCCACCGAAATTAGTCATAAACATGGCAAGCCACCCAATGCCCATTGGTCAGCATTCTAAGCTGAGGAACAATATTATTGCAAATATCCATTGCCTGTGGACATCGAGTATGAAAAGTACAACCTTCAGGCGGATTCAATGGATTAGGTATTTCTCCTTCTAATACAATATGCTCTTTTCGCATCCGTGGATTAGGGTCAGGCACCGATGACAAGAGAGCTTTTGTATATGGATGAAATGGCTCCTTATAAATCCGATTACAATCCCCCATTTCTACAATCTTACCCAAATACATAACACCTACTCTATCACTAACGTATTTTACCACACTTAGGTCATGAGAAATAAATATATAAGTCAAACCGAAATCCTTTTGCAGCTGCTTGAGGAGGTTTAATATCTGTGCTTGAACCGAAACATCAAGAGCAGAAACTGCCTCATCACAAATTACAAGCTTAGGGTTCAGCGTTAAAGCACGGGCAATCCCAATCCTCTGTCGCTGCCCGCCGCTAAATTCATGGGGAAAACGACCGTAATGCGCCTTACTCAATCCTACAATTTCCAGAAGTTCCTCTACCCGCTTTTTCTTTTCCTGATCCGTGGATACTAGATTATATACAATCAGCGGTTCGCCAATGATGTTTCCTATCTTCATTTTGGGATTTAATGATGCATATGGATCCTGAAAAATGATTTGGAAATAACGTCTGAAATCCCTCATCTTTTTTGAATTCAACTGATAGATATTAGTTCCTTCAAAAAAAGTTTCACCGGCGGTAGGTGTAATCAGGCGTAATAACAAGCGGCCTAAAGTACTTTTGCCGCATCCGCTTTCCCCGACCAGCCCAAAAGTTTCTCCGGATTGTACCTTAATTGAGACACCATCTACTGCCTTAACATACCCGCGAACTTTGGAAAAAACACCTGCACGCATAGGAAAGTATTTTTTTAGCTCCGTCGCTTCCAGAATGGTCTGGGTCATTAGTTGTCACCTCGATTACCATGTTTAAATGCGTACAGACACCTAACTCGATGATTAGGCGCAACTTCGACGAGTACCGGCTCCATATTATTGCACTTAGCATCAGAAATTGTACAGCGTGGGGAGAACTTGCATCCAACAGGTAAATTAAACGGATCCGGCGGATTTCCTTTTATTGATTCCAATACTTTGTCGTCGCCTTCCAAAGTAGGAATTGAGTTCAGCAAAGCCTTTGTATACGGGTGCCTGGGCCGTTCGAAAATCGTCAGTACGTCCGCCTCTTCCATTATCCTTCCCGCATACATTACACAAACCCGATGACACATATCCGCCACTACACCAAGGTCGTGAGTAATGAGCAGTATGGAGGTATTAGATTCTTCATTAATGTCCCGCATGAGCCTTAGAATTTGCGCCTGAATAGTAACATCCAGCGCTGTAGTGGGTTCATCCGCAATTAAAAGTTCTGGTTTACACGCCAGTGCAATGGCAATCATTACCCGCTGCCGCATACCGCCGGAAAATTGATGCGGATAATCATTGACCCTTTTAGCTGCCGAAGGAATACCAACCACATCAAGCATTTCCAATACCGCTTGATTGTTGTCCGCAACTTTTTTGTTAGAATGGGAAGTATATGCCTCCGCAATTTGATTACCAATAGTATAAACCGGATTTAGAGAAGTCATAGGTTCCTGAAATATCATTGATATTTCATTGCCTCTGATATGCCTCATATTCTCTTTTGATTTATCAAGAAGGTCTTCACCTTTGAACAATACCTGCCCATTACTGATTTTTCCTGGAGGATTCGGTATTAGACGCATTATGGATAAAGAAGAGACACTTTTACCACTACCGCTCTCCCCCACCAAGCCCAACACTTCTCCCTTATTGATGGAAAACGACACCTTATCCACCGCCTTAATTCTACCGCGGTCAGTGTTAAATTCAGTAATTAAGTTTTTAACTTCCAGTAATGGATTATCCATACTAATACCCACTCCCACATCTAATCCTTAGCATCAAATCTGATCCTCGGGTCCAAGTACGAGTATAGTAGGTCCGTAAATAAGTTAACCGCAACGAAAGTAATGGCCAAAATTACAACAACTGTTTGAACGACAGTAAAATCTCTTTGGTTAATTGCCGCAATTGCAAGCTTACCCACCCCGGGCCATTCAAAAACCATCTCGGTCACAATAGCTCCACCCAGCAGTTTACCAAATTGCAAGCCGATCACCGTAACCAGAGGAATCAAACTGTTTTTCAATCCATGTTTTATAATTACAAGAGATTCCTTTACTCCCTTAGCCCTTGCAGTCCGGATATAATCTTCTTCCAGAATTTCCAGCAATCCGGCCCGGGTCAGGCGGCTGATCATTGCTAAATAGAAAGTACCCAACGTGATGGTCGGTAGTACTAATTGCTGCCACGTGCCCCTGCCTGAAGTGGGAAATACATGGAATTTTACGGAAAATAACATTACCAGCATAATTCCAAGCCAGAAAGTAGGGATGGACTGACCTCCCAAAGTAAACAGCATTGTCAGGTAATCGTACCAACTGTTTCTTTTAAGCGCAGAAATTACCCCCGTAGGTATGGCAATAATCACCGCAAATAGCATGGCCGCCACCGATAATTCCAAAGTAGCCGGAAGCCTCTCAGTGACCAGCTGAAATGCCGATTTGCGATGAACCATAGACATCCCGAAATCTCCCCTAACTGCGCCTTTTAGAAAATCTAAATATTGAATGTAGACAGGCCTGTCATATCCCAAAGCATGACTGAATGCTTGTATCTCCGCTTCAGTAGCTTCCGGCGGCAGTAGTAACTGGGCAGGGTTACCGGACAAATGCATGACAAAAAATGAGATAAATGACACGCCTAATATAACTATTATCGTTTGTGGAATTTTCTTTATAAAGTATCCCAGCATTACTTACACTCCTAAGCTCTCGCCCGTTTTTTCAAAACCCTTAAAAAGTTACGGTTAGGGGCTAAGCCCCTAACCTCTATTAAGGAACTACTATTACTTAACTACTCATCTTTCTCTGCATTGTACATAAACATTATCCCATCCACAGGTGCCTCATAATCTACATTAGCGCGGATGCCATAATATGCTTCCTGGTTATAGAGAAAACCCCAAGGTGCATCCTCATAAAGAAGTTTGTGCACTTCATTATAGACGTCTTCCCGAGCTTCTTGGTCCATAGTGGAGCGCCCCTCATCCAGAAGTGCATCTACCTGCTCGTTCTTATAGTAATACCCCCGAGCTTGAGAATGGAACAGAGAGTACAAATATCTATCCGGCTCAACTTGTGTATCCCAGGTAAAGAGATACGCCTGGAACTCCTTGTTCTTATATCTCTCAAATTGTGTAGCTGGGTCAGTAATATCTAAAGTCACCTTAATTCCCACCTCACCCAACTGAGCGCCAATAGCCTGGGCAACTTCCATAGTATTGGTTGTTCCTTCCACACCCTGAGGAGGCGTAGACAGTTTCAACTCAAAACCATTCTCATAGCCCGCTTCCTTAAGAAGCTGTTTGGCTTTTTCTATGTCATGGGGATAAGGTTTGATATCCTCGTTAAATCCTTTAGTTGCCCTAAACGCGGGACCGGCCATGGGTCGAGCTGTTCCTAAAAGAATGCTATCAGTAATCGCCTGAACATCCAAAGCATAGTTAACAGCCTGTCTCACCTTGACATTATCAAGCGGCGGATTAAAAGTATCCAACCCCATGTAAAGCATGATCCCAGTTTTGGCGGACGTGTTAACATCCTGGTTTTTCTTCAAATCGTCCAACCTGTTGGGTGGGACAGAACCGATAATATCAACTTCCCCTGTTTCCAGAGCTGCCACCCGTGTAGAAGCTTCAGAAATAGGTCTGAATACTAGCTTGTCAATTTTCGGAGCACCTTTCCAATAGTTTTCATTGGCCAGTAGGACAACTTCCTCACCAGAGACAAATTTTTCAAATACAAAAGGTCCTGACCCAATGGGATTTTGTGCAAAATTTTCATTGCCCATTTCTTCTACAGCACCAGGCGGTACCACAAACATCAATGTCATTATGTTAATTAATGCCGCATATGGCTCCTTGGTCTTGACCACCACAGTATTGGCATCCGGAGTTTCAACTTTGTCCACTAGTTTAAGTCGCCACGCCTGCGGGGACTTAACTTCCGGATCCATAATTCTCTCCAGCGAGTATTTCACAGCCTCCGCATTAACAGGCTCCCCATTTGTAAACTCGATACCATCACGCAGATGGAAAATCCAGGTGTTCGGGTCCGGATTATCCCAGGATTTGGCCAACCAGGGTACGTAATTATAGTTTTCATCAAGTCTGACCAGCGTGTCAAAAATATTGCTGGACATGTTCAAAGTCTCCGTCTGGGCGGCCAATGCATAATCAAGTGATGTAACATCCCTCGTTTGGGCAACCACCAGTACAACTTCCTTATCCGTCTCTTCCTCCGGACTGCTTTTTACATCAGGCTTTTCAGCAGTCTCTTTCTGGTCTTCCTTTGGCTCGGGATTGGACGAACACCCAATAGCAAACAAGGCAACAGCCATGCTCATTACCAATAACAAAATAACAATCTTTTTCAAATTTAACTCCTCCTTAGTAAAGATTTTTTCGGGCAACGGATTATCTACATCATGACACTTCACCCTCCCCACCTTTTCGATCATTCTATCTTTTCGGTTGACAGTTTTGGATCGTAGGCATCTCTTAGACCATCGCCAAATAAATTTACTCCAAGCACCGTCAGCATAATTGCAAGCCCGGGAAATGTAGCCACCCACCAACCGTCATAAAGATATTGCCTTCCTTCACTGAGCATTCCGCCCCAGGTGGGTTTCGGCGGGGGAACACCAAGGCCGAGGAAACTTAAAGAAGATTCTGAAATAATAATGCCTGCCAAAGAAAGTGTGGCTATCACAATGATGGGCGCGCAGATATTTGGGAAGATATGATATATGATTATCCGACTATCACTGCACCCGGCTGCTCTGGATCCCTCTACATACTCTTTTTCCTTTACTGACAATACAGCACCGCGGGCTACTCTAGCATAGACCACCCAATTAGCAATGCCAAACACGATAATAAGATTGAGGGTGCTAGCACCCAGCACCGCTATCACCGCAATTGAGAGCAATATTAAAGGAAATGCCAGTTGAATATCTCCCAACCTTGTAATCACCGTATCCAGCGTTCCGCCATAATAACCAGAAATTAGGCCCAAAATCACTCCCAAAACGCACGAAATAACAGTAGCCAAAAAACTAACCAAAATGGATTTTTGCGAACCAAAAATAATCCTGCTCAGTACATCCCTCCCCAAGCTGTCGGTTCCTAAAGGATAATTTAAAGACCCATTCTCCAGCCAAAATGGTGGTTTTAATCTTAGAGCCAATTCAACCTTTTCCGGATCATGCGGAGCAACATACGGAGCAAATATGGCCATTAATATTACAGCGACGGTAATCAGCAAACCAACCACTGCGGTTTTTCGTTTAAATAATTTTTTCATTGCATTAATCCCCCATTGGTTTAACCTTGCTGGAACAGCTACTGTTGATTATTTATGAAATACGGGATACTAGCCCTGACCAGCGTCCGTTCATAGTCATTATCACTGTCCAGCGAAAGCTGAAAACCCTTTCGCAGTAATACATCCAAGTGCGGCCTTAATTGGTCCTCATACTTTTTCATGACAGCCTCAGGAAATACACCAGGCCATGCATTGCAGCTGATGCTGACCCGCCTTTGATCCTTCTTTACCCCTGTCGGGATCATGTCATATTCATCATCATCAACCTCAAAAACATATTTATCCAGAGTGCCATAAGGTATTCCTTCAATAGCCTTAACCTGGATTGGGTCACAGGACACGTCGTAGGGGTCTGCAGTTAGATCCAATATCACAGCATCTTCCTTCAAACAGCCGATCAAATCATTGGCTACAATTGACTTGGTAAAATCCCGACGCTTGCTGGCATCAATAAGAAGGTCTGTATTGGCAAAAATCCTTCTGAGATTATCTGTTAAATGTGTGGTATCCTTTTCCACATAAACAACCACCACTCCGGGGATTGATTCATTTAGAAATCTTGAAGCAATTTTTTCATCCCCATATCGGAAGCATGCCCGGCCTGCTGCTATTCCCAAGTTACCCATCCCGATAATTGTTACCTGATATGGGCTCCTGTTTCTATTAAAAAAGTCATGGCACCTTTTCGCCATTTCTTGAAAGGCAACCCGCACACCCGCTCCCGCAGTCCCTTCATATGTAACGATCACCCGTTCCCCATTGTCATTCACCATGGAATCAAGAGAAAATACGTTAATCTTTTGCTCAATTAACCTTTTAGTTAGTTCAGGCTTACTGTCATAGTGCAGCATTGATATTAACCCTGCAGATTTTTTCATATGATCAATCTCAACATCACTTGGCGCCCTTAACACTAATACCATATCCTGCTGATATACCTCCACAGAGTCTGTAAAAACAACCCTCTTGTTTTCCGAAAGGTAATCCTCTTTTGAGAAGCCAAGCTTTTCACCGTACCCATTTTCTAGATAAACGTCAACATCATACTTAGACAAGAACGCCGCCAAGCTAGGCAAAAATGCCCTTCTTTCCCCTGCCTCCCTATTCATAACCGGCAGCCCGATGCTCTTAACCACTGTCACATTACTCCCCCCGTATACATAATAGAATGTACCATTGCATGCAATAGTGTATTTAAGACTATATTCAACCAAACCACAACTATTCCTGCTTAATTTCATAATTGTTTGAAAAATAGCAAAATAAAAATAACAGCCGTATTTTGGCATCACGACTGCTCCTTAATTGTCTCACTGTGCCAGGCACTACCTTAGTTCTTTAAAATACTGAAATACGAAAGCGTCCCCCACAACCCTTATGCAATAACTTGACAAAAAGGTGCCTGGCACCACAAAAAACAACACCCCCGGTAGTACCGAAGGTGTTGGCTAATAACCTAATATTTACCCCATATCGCAATAAGGTAATACCAGTTAATTGAGATACCACTGATAGATCTGGTTGATAATTAAATAGATCGTTAGCAGCCGTATCAAATGGAAGTAAGTAACTTTTATCAAATCAGCTTTTATATCAGCGGCGACCAGTATCATCTGAGAAATTCCTGCCGGGGCAGAACATACCATGCAGGTAGCCAAATCCCAATTGGTCAACCTCTTTATCGAAAAGGCTAGGAGTACACCGCTTATTACCATTAATAAGGAAAAAATCAAACTAGGAACCATCAGCTGCCCAAAGGCGGTAAGCGTATCATGTCGAAACCGCATACCTATAATCAGTCCTATTCCCATCTGGGCAATACGTACTCCAAAGACTGGTACATTTACCCTGCTATTTAAGATAATGCTTGTTGCCCCAACTCCGATAGAGCCGCCGATAATGCCACCGGCAGGCAGGCCGAAGTAGGTAAAAGCACCGCCAACGATCAAACCACTGCCAATGATTATATACGTTTTGGCTTTATCTTTGGTTTGTTCCGGCTGCTGTTCATCTTGTGCAGCGGCCGCCTCATCTTTGGCCACGCTCCGAAATCTTACGGCAATCATGGGAATTATGGTAATTACCATAATCAATCGTAAGAATTGCAGCAAGCTGACAATGGCCACGTCCGCTCCGTAATTCATGGAAACTATGCTCATCTCGGCAATTCCGCCGGGCGTTGCACCAAATAATATTGTGGCTATATCGAGGTTAGTCAACCGTATCAGCACCGCTGAGGAAATTATCGCCGACAGAATGGTCCAGAATACTACCATTAAAGTTGGGACAGCCATGCCGCTTTTCAAGAACTCCACTTTCTCCCGGTCGATTTTAACCCCGACAAAAATACCCAGTATTATTTGCAAAATACTTGTTACCAGCGGCGGAAACGGTGTCAGACCTATTCCTGCTATATTAGCTATCCCTACAAAAAGCATTGGTCCTAATAAGGCTGCTGCCGGCAGCTTAATGATTTGCATAGCCTTCCAGCCGGCAATTGCTAGTATTAATGAGATGATGTAACCCATGATTGTTCCTTTCTAAATGCAATTTATTTAACTTAAGTTCTGAGTATCGGGCTTCAATTATTTCCCCTAGAAATACGCAGATTCAACAGACCGAATTTTCCATCCCACTGAGGACGATACCTCCAGGCCTAAGTCCCTGCGTCTGACTTTTTAAGATTTAACATATCCCGTGCTTCTGCAGGGCTGGCGATTCCTCTCCCCAAAACCCGCGAAATATTTACAATTCTCTCCACCAGTTCCAAGTTAGCAGCCAACCTGCCCTTACTGTAATAAATATTATCTTCAATACCAACCCTCACATTGCCACCCATAGCCAAAGCAATAGTTGACAATGGCACATGCTGCGATCCTATGATAGAGACAGTCCATTGAGAATCTCTAGGAATGCTATCTATCAAGTGTAATAAGTTTTTCGGCGTAGCTGGTAGTGCTCCTTTAATACCCAAGACAAAATTAAATTGCAGCGGCTTTTTGATTAAACCTCGTTCAGCTAATAAAAATGCATTATTAATCATAGCAGTGTCAAAAACCTCAATTTCGGGTTTTATCCCTTTCCGCATCATAGAACCCGCTAAAAACTCGATTAGTTCCGGCGAGTTAGCATATGTCATATTTGGAAAATTAGTGGAGCCGGTAGTTAAACTGGCCATTTCAGGATTTAAAGTTAAATTCTCGCTGCGCTCATTTAATGATTTCCCATGGCGCCCACCGGTAGATAATTGCCGAATAATCGGGCACTGCGCATCATCTAAACATTTCAGGATAGCTGCAAACGAGTCTTTTCGATGGGTTGGCCTTTGTTTCTCATCCCGCGCATGAATATGAGCAACAGATGCGCCGGCATTATAACACTCAACAATATCCTTAGCAATTTCCTCTGGCGTAACTGGTACATGAGGGGTCATATCTCTAGTTGGTACATTACCCGTAGGTGCTATAGTAATTATTACCTTATCCAATATCCAAAACTCCTTTTAAATCGTTATTCAGCATAGTAGATTAAGAGTACGAAGCTTGAAGTGCGCATATGCCAAATAATTTATTATCTTAGTTAATCAGCGCAGCGTCCACCATCGACCATTAACAAATGACCGGTAACGAAGTTTGAAGCATTTGAAGCCAAGTAAACAGCCGCACCTACTATATCCTCAGGTTCACCTAATCTTCCCATCGGGATAGTATTACTAATTTGCTGATAGTTGTCCCCTTCAGCAAGGTGATCAGCCGTTAACGATGTACGCACATAGGCAGGAGCAATAGCATTAACATTGATACCACGTTTTGCCCATTCAACAGCCATCACTTTTGTCAGTAATGCTACTCCTCCTTTGCTGGCGGCATAGGGCGCATGATGTGGGTGTCCCAAGACAGAAGACACCGAAGCCAAATTGATAATTTTTCCTTTTCCTTGGGCAAGCATTATTTCCCCAACCGCTTGTGAGCATAAAAACGTACCCTTGAGATTTACGTCAACAATATTGTCCCACTCCTGCTCCGTGTAATCCTCTAGCTTTTTCCTGTTGTTAATCCCGGCACTGTTGACTAATACATCAATTTTACCGAACTCTTTATGCACCTTTTCTACCATTAGCCTGACATCGTCCTTATCGGTAATATCCACTTTAAACGCAGCAGCCTTTCTACCCAAACCGTGGATTTGTGCCAATATATCATTGGTATTCTCAGGCTTTAAATCTGCCAAAGCTATATCCGCACCGTATTCCGCCAGTCCAATGGCCATTGCCTGTCCCAGTCCTCCTGCAGCACCAGTAATTAATACCACTTTGTCGCTTAGGTTAAATAAATTCTGATAGCTCATAATTCACCTCCATTTACAAAAGTTAAATAAATAAACGCCCTAGTGCCGGGCACCGTAAGCGCTTACTTATTTATGAGTATGCTATTCTAGATTTATAAGGAGCAATCCTGTCTAAACATCTCCACCATGCCGCCATAGGCAATTATTTGCCTCAAAAATTCTGAATAAGCTTCTGCGTTTACCCTCTGGCCTGTAGTAATGTTAATAACTTCCCCCGTTTCAATTCTAACCTCAGCTGTTTCACCATCGTTAAAAATATCCGTTACTCCCGGGCTGATGATTATGGGAAAGCCCATGGCGATGGAATTGCGGAAAAAGATAGCGGAACAGGACTCAGCCACTACGCTCCCGACACCAAGTTCCATCAGGTTTCTGCTGGCCGGTCGACTGGAACCGCAGCCGAAGTTCTTACCAGCAATTATAATATCCCCGGATTTAACTTCTCTTGCGAACTCCGGTTTGGTAGTTTTTAAACAATAGCCCTTTATCTCTTCCCGGGGAACTTTTCCGTACATGGATATGGCAGGCATCAGCAAGTCAGTACTGATGTTATCCCCCAGTTTCCAGACCCTTCCTTTAAATTGCTTCATACTATACCCCCGTTAATGATATTTACATACCTTTACTTATAAGTATTCTCTGGGATCAGTAATAACACCATTAAGAGCACTGGCTGCCACCGTAGCCGGAGATCCCAAATAAACTTCAGCCTGATCACTACCCATTCTTCCCTTAAAGTTCCGGTTTTGTGTCCCGATACAAACTTCTCCAGGGCCAATCACGCCTAAGTGTAAACCGGCACAAGCTCCACAGGTTGCATTGGTAACTACCGCATCAGCATCCATAAAAACTTTAATAATGCCGCCCTCTAATGCCTGTTTATAAACTTCTTGGGAAGCTGGTGTCACGACTAAGCGAACATCGGGATGGATCTTTTTACCCCGAATGATATCCGCTGCTATTTTTAAATCATCATAGCGCCCGTTAGTACATGTACCCAAAAACGCTTGGTCAATTTTTGTGTCCGCCACCTTGCTAACATCTTTGGTGTTCGCCAAGTCATGGGGGCAAGCTACCTGAGGCTCAAGGTCAGATACATTTAGTTCGATGACCTTGTCATATTCTGCATCATGGTCACTGACAACTGACTCATAGCCTCCTATTCCCAACCCGCTTAGAAATTTTTCAAGTTTTTTATCACATTCGAACAAAGCAAATTTAGCACCCATTTCCACTCCCATGTTGGCCATGGTCATTCTGCTGCTGACATCTAAGGCTGAAATCGTATCCCCTGCAAATTCCACGGATTTATACAAAGCAATTTCCGTACCATAAAGTGCCATAATTTTTAAGATAATATCCTTACTACAAACACCTTTACCCAGTTCCCCATTAACTACTATCTTAATAGTCTCCGGCACCCGAAACCATGTTGCTCCTGTTTTTAGGACATAAGGTAATTCGTAGTTAATTCCGCGTGCCGCCGTGTTAAATGCTCCATAAGTACACGTATGGGAATCAGAGCCCACCACCAATTCCCCCGGTCGGGCAAAACCCTTTTCCGAAAATACCTGGTGACAAATACCACCTCTCCCAATGTCAAAGAAGTTTTTAATTCCCAGTTTCTTAACTCCCGCACGCGCCGCGTGATAGAGCTGGGCCAAGTGTACATTATCCGGCGGAATTACATGCTCGCTGATTACTACAATCCTATCCGGGTCAGAAACACTTTCTAACTTGATATCTTTGGGCCACCGGGAGTTGATATCTGTCGCTGTTAGTTCACCAATTCTTTCGCCTAGCACCATAATCCTGTCCGGTTTAGCTACGACGTAGTCACCGGGCAGCACTTTACGTTTCCCGCTGGCCCTAGCCAGTATCTTTTCTGCTATAGTCATTCCCACTGTCTTTATCCTCCCCCAGTTGTATTGTCACTTAAAAAGACGACCGCACGTTGAGGCTAAGGCTTAAATCCCACGGAATTTTCGTATTTTTGGGCCTCTTTTTCAGGTAGGTACTTCTCTTCCAATTTCCGTATTTCCGGGAAGCCTGTAAACTTATGAAAATCTCCCAATGGATGATTAGCAACAAAATCGTCTTGCCATTCAGCTTCAAATAAAAGACCCTTATCTTTAAGCTGCGTAAAATAATCATACACCGCCCTGGCTGTAACCCGCATGGCTGCACCGGGAATTATTGCCACCGACACTCCCATTTCCCCTAACTGTTCAAGGGAAAAGCGCGGGGACACACCAGTAGCATTGTAAAAAATTGGGGCGTTTATCTCCTGACAAAATCTTCTTACCTCTTCCTCCGAGGTAGGACCTTCTACGAACACTATATCGGCGCCGGCCTCCCGATAAGCATTTCCCCGACGAATAGCTTCTTCTATCCCACCGGCGGCAGCTCCTCTGGCATCAGTACGGGCAATCAACAGGAAATCTGGGTCCAATTCATTACGCATATCATGAGCAGCCCTGATTTTACCCACAGCTTCCTCAAAGGGCAGCAATACTTTACCCGCCACATGGCCGCACCTTTTAAACATTACCTGGTCTTCTATGTGTATTCCGGCAATACCTGCCTGAATAAATTCCTGGACAGTTCGTCTTACATTAATGGCATTACCAAAACCTGTATCCGCATCTGCTATAGCAGGCAGAGACACGGCATTACTTATATATCTCGCATTCATCACCATTTCCGGCAAAGTTGCCAGACCCACATCAGTCATACCCAATAAACAGGCCGATGTACCATATCCAGGCACGTAAACTGCGTCAAAACCTATCATCTCAAGTATTTGGGCTGTCATGGCATTATAAGCACCAGGAATAAACAATGGTTTCTTTTGCTTTAAGAGTTCTCTCAGTTTCTTACTCTTGCTCACAGTTATTACCTCCAGAATTTTATGTGTTTAGGCCGGTTTACTATTCGATATATTCTTACCGATAAACCTTTTCACCACAGGCCAAAGAAAAACTGAACTTGTAATAACAAGCAGAGTCAAAAAAATTGGCCTATGAAATAATCCGGAAATATCGTTGGAATAAAGCATGTACGTTTTGACCATTTCCTTATCCATCAATTCACCTAAAATGAAGCCAAGGATAAATCCCATTATGGGATAGTCAAGTTTCTTAAGAATATAACCAAATACGGCAAAGAGAATTAGAATTACCACATCTATACTGAGTTTTCGCAAGGACAGCGCCCCCAATACTGAAAAGACCAGCACCATGGGCACTATTACGCCGATTGGTAGATAAACTAATTTGCTGAAATAATATATAAACACGACACCGACAAGCACCAGCATTATTGCTATAATAAATTGAGTGAGCACTACCGCATATGCAAAATCCAGATGCTCGCGAATCAAATATGGACCGGGAGACATCCCCTGAATCATAAATGCCGCCATGAGCAGAGCCGTGGTAGCACTACCTGGTACCCCGAAACAAAGCATGGTAGCCACTGCTCCACCTTCAGAGCCATTGTTGGCTGCTTCAGCTGCAATCACGCCCTCCGGGTCACCCTTCCCAAAATTATCAGGCTGCTTGGATCGCCGCATGGCTGCCCCATAGCTAAGCATACTGGCCACAGTTGATCCTGCGGCAGGCAATAAACCAATGCCTATACCTATTAGCGAAGATTTCACCAGTGTGCCTTTATACTTAAAAGTGCTAAAGAGACCCTTTATAATATCCTTCATACTGTGGCTAGGTTCAGCATCTTTGGCAATAATTGTTTCCTTTTCCACCAAGACAAACAATTCTGATACCGCCAGCATTCCCAACAGTGCCGGTATCAGCGGTATTCCTTCATAAAGAGCCATCTGTCCAAATATACCCCGAACATGACCCATAGGTGATGCCCCGATGGTACCGACAAGTATGCCAAACATCCCGGTCATTAGAGAGGGTAAGATTTGGCCCTTCACCAAGCCGACTGAGGAAATTGCAATCAAAACAACCATCAGCATTTCAGGAGGACCAAATTTCATAACCAGTTTGCCAATGGGCAGTAAAAAGACCAATACAAAGAGATAAGACACGAATAGTCCAAACGCAGAACTCATTAAGCCTAAGCCTAATGCCTCATTATGTCGCCCGGACTGCGTCATGGGAAAACCGTCAAAGCCGGTTGCGATAGCGGCCGGCGTACCAGGAATGTTTAGTAACACGGCGGTGATTCCGCCCCCATAAACAGAGCCGGTATAAATCGCAGTCAAAAAGACAATGGCCTGAAGTGATGGCATATAGTAGCTGGGTACTAACATTAGGGTAATAGCCGTAACCCCTGATACCCCCGGCAATGCTCCTAATGCGATGCCGATTATCAATCCGACGAAAATATAAAGAATTAGATCCCAGGCCATGAGCATTTGCGCCGCAGTCGAAAGTTGTGCAACAAATTCCATGCTATCCCACCTTTAAAATAGTTTAGAAGAACATCCCCTTAGGCAAGGAAATTTTAAGCAGTTGGGCAAACAATACATAAACCATCACAACTACGCCTAAGCCTGAAAATACCATGGTCGGAATCTTTCTGGTTCCCAAAATAAAACTAAAGTAGCAAAACATTATATAGGAACTTATAAAGAAACCCAATACCGGAATGATGTATGTGTATATGGCTAGCCCCAGCAGCATCAAGAAGCGCCGGTCTTTTAAATATACTTTCGCCTTTTCACTACCACCAATTGAAACGACCGGTCCGGTCTCCCTGAGATTCCTAATTACTGCCACTGTTTTTATAAGTTCCGTTATTGCCATAGCACTGAATACCCAAAAAGCTACCATAATAACCAGTTTCTCGGATAATTGAGGCAGTCTCATCACTTCTAGATAATAAATCAATGCGTAAATCCACGTTACGGCCAAAAAAATCAGCCTTCCAATTTGTACCGACATCCAGCGACCCCCTCTCGAACATTGGGTAAAGGGCCCCTAGTCGGGGCCCGCCAGCCCTAGTTTTCCCAGAATCTCTTGAACTTCTGGCAAGTTTGGTCCGAATCCTTAACTGCCTTAGTGGCAAAGTCAGGACCCTTCCAGTAAACACTAAGTTTTTGCTTCTCCACAAAATCCTGCATTTCCGGATTTTCAAATGCTTTGTTAAGAGCACCTTCCAATTTGTCCCATCTATCCGGGTATTTCTCCTTAAATCCTTTTTTCACCATTAAGAAACGGAAGTTCGACATGATAGGCATCTTAGGAAGCCCCATCTCTTGCAAAATATCATTAGCTAAAGGAATACCAGGAAAGTCTTTGGACTCTTCTTCATCAAAGAGAGCCAACGTGCGTATATCTTCACCAACACTGGACATAGTACCATGGAGCTCAGTAATAGTGTAATCCACCTCACCACTCACTACAGCCATACGTTGTGGCCCACCGCCGTCATAGGGGACACCCGTTGCCTCCTGCCCAGCCAATTCATCCAGTTGAGCAGAAGCCACCTGTGACCAGGAGCTCGGAATGTAGGAGTACTTCACTTTAGACGCATCTTCTTGAAGCGCTTTAACCAGGTCTTCAAAAGTTTTGTAGGGAGAGTCCTTTTGTACAAAGATAGCCTGGGGCGACCAATAGGTAACACCAAGATAATCGAAATCATTAAGACCAAAGTCGCTGCCGCGGATAATCTGCCCGCTTAAGTATGGTTGTAATGTATAGACAAGATAAGAGCCGTCGTCGGAATCATTTAGAAAATGTGCTTGGGTTCCCACCAGTCCGCCACCGCCGGAGCGATTTTCTATGACAACCGGCACACCCAGTTCTTTCTGTAGAAAAGGAGCAATGGCTCTGGCCAATCTGTCAGTAGTACCGCCAGTGCTATAAGGGACAACAATATTTATCGGATCTTTGGGCCATTCGTCAGCCTTTGCTTCTTGCTGACCTTGTTCTTCAGACTTAGGTTGTTCTTTTTCTGCAGTGGGCTGCTGTCCACACCCCGCAACCAGAACAACTGCTAACATCAGACAAATCACTAACAAAAACCATTTTTTACTTACTTTCATTGTAACCCTCCTTAGAATGTTATGTTACTTACACTGAAACGGGATTTCTTAGAACGAACCAATTACTTCATGGCGTGTTTCACTCCTTTCCATTAGGTTCTCAAACAAATCTTAACTCCTTAGCTCAGTCACTCTTTATTTTCCTTTCCAACCCATCTGGAAAGAGACTTCCTTAGCGCATTCCATAGTATCCTTTATCAATTCCGTCACCCGTTCAGGAGTGAAACGTACCGAAGGCCCAGAAATACTTATCCCAGCCACTACTTCCCCGTCATAATCCCTAACAGGTGCCGAAATAGATGCAGAGTTTAGCACTCTCTCACCCGTCGTACAAGCACATCCCTGCCTTCTAATATTCTCTATCTCTTCGGCCAACACTGAAGGATTAATGTGTTGGCCGTCAGCCTGATTATGCTTAAGTACGTTATTGATTATTTGGTCCTTTTCTTTTTCCGGCAGATAAGCCAGCAACAATTTGCCAGAGGCCCCGGTATATAGGGGATTATGAAGCCCAATCTGAACAAAGTTACGGATATCCTCTGAGCTTTCTACCTTCTCAATACATACACGGCTATAGTTTCGGACAATATTAAGTGTCACAGTTTCTCTTGTTTTTTCGCTTAAATGCCTCATAAAAGGTAAAGCAGCATCACGTATTTCAATTTGAGATATGGCCATATTGCCTAGATCCAAAAGCTTTAGGCCTAATCGGTATTTTTGGTTATCCGGGTTTTGCATTATCATCCCGCGATATTCCAGAGTCTTTAATAATCTAAATACCGTACTTTTATTTAAACCAATTTTTTGACTTAACTCGCTAATTCCCAACTCAGGTTTTTCCGCAGTAAAGGCAAACAAAACATCGATACTACGGTCTACCGAATTGATGATGTGCTGTTGATTAATGACTTTTGACATAAGAACCACCTTTGCAAATTAGATTAATTGTAAATCTGTTTCACCTGATGAAACGCCGTTTTGTATGTTAAAACAAGTTAGCCATAGTTTACTGTATATTCTTAAAATATTAAATTGTTTTTCTGCCAATGGAAGAATTTCGGGGGTGAATGGAGGAATTTAGTGAAGCCCCAATCAAAAAACCTGATTGAAGCTTCATTTCTAAATAATATGCGATTCTATATCAACCTCACAACAGGGACATATTTATTAGCTGACAGCAAAAAACTGCGGGAAAGAAAAACACCGCAGCTTTTTAAGACACCCCCGGTGCCTGACACCGAGGGTATCCCTATAGCCTTAAGAAGTAAGCCGATAAAATAATAAGTGACACCCCCGGTCATAATGGTGTCAGGCACCGAGAGTGTCCGGGGTGTCACTTATTTGTCGGTCGTGCACCTGCTGATCCTACCCTTCTACAACTGCCTTAGCCTGTTCTGAAAGTTTACGCCGCAGGATTTTTCCTACTGCGGTCTTGGGCAGTTCACCCATAAACTGTACTTTACGCGGCGCCTTGTAAGAAGCCATTTTATCCCTGCAGAACTTGATAATTTCTTGCTCCGTCAAGTTGGATCCCTCTTTGGTTACCACAAAGGCCCACACCGTTTCCCCTCGGTATTGATCAGGAACACCGGCCACAGCGGCCTCCACAACACCGGGACATTCGTAGAGTACTTCCTCAACCTCCCGGGGATAAATATTATAACCGCCGGCAATAATCATTTCCTTCTTGCGATCCACAATGGAGAAATAACCGTCTTCATCTACTATTGCAATATCACCGGTATAGAGCCAGCCATCCTTTAACGATGCTGCGTTTTCCTCCGGCATATTCCAATAACCCTTCATCACTTGGGGACCTTTGATGATCAGTTCACCCCGCTCACCCACGGGTACTTCCTCCCCTGTAGCAAGATCCACAACTTTACAGTCCGTATCGGGAAATGGAATGCCAATGGTTCCCACCCTATTATTATCTAACGGATTAGCGTGCGTCACCGGCGATGCCTCAGACAAACCATATCCTTCGAAGAGAGATGCACCGGTGGCATTAACAAAGTTTTTATGCACTTCTATCGGCAGTGCCGCCCCGCCACTGTTACATAAACGAATGGAAGAAGTATCAAAATCCTTAAAATTCGGCTGCTGCAGCAGCGCAGCGTACATAGTGGGTACGCCGTGAAACATAGTTGGCTTGTATCCTTGAATCAGTTTCAGAATTTCCTGAGGCTCAAAACGCGGGACCAATATTCCCGTAGCCGCCAGTAACACTCCTGCATTCATAACGCAGGTCATACCGTAAGAATGGAATAATGGCAGTACTGCCAAGCCGCGATCTGTAGCCATTTGCATATCCGGGTCCCAACATTTAATCATATGTGCATTATACAAGATGTTTTGGTGAGTAAGCATAGCCCCTTTGGCAGTACCTGTAGTGCCGCCGGTATATTGCAAAACAGCCACATCTTCCGCCAAGTTAATATCCACCTGAGGCGGGTCATTGGGTGATGCGACTATCAAGGTGTCGAAGCGGTGAACATCTTCCCCTTCAATCGTCTTTTCTTCTCCCAAAGAAAAGACGATAATATTATTTAATGAAGATTGTGGCTTTGCCGCTGCCACCGTGGGAAACAAAGCATCATAGACAATCATTGTTTCCGCCCCGGAATCTTTAAGCTGGTGGCTCACTTCTCGTTCAGTATACATCGGATTAGTTTGAACAACTATAGCGCCGAGTTTCAAAACAGCGTAATAACTGATCATATAATAGGGAGAATTAGGGGCCATGATGGCTACCCGATCCCCTTTGTTCACTCCCAAGCGGGAAAGCGCAGTGGCAAACCGCCCTACCTGTTCATTATATTCCTTGTATGTCGTTTTTTTACCGTAAAAGATATACGCATCCACATCACCATATTGCGCTGAAATCTCTTCCAACATTCCCGGCAGAGCTTTCTTGGGATAATCCAGAGACGGGCTAACCCCCTCAGAATAAAACCTATGCCACGGGCGATTAAAGTTTTTGGACACACTGTTTCCCCCTCGTATATTATTTAGCACCCTTTTATCCGAGGGCGCCGGTCGGACACGGCTTGGCCGCACGGAGCAGCAACCAGAGTCAAACAGATCAATGTCGTAAATATTTAGGACTTTTCGATAAATATGTGATCACACGACCTTAAGACTACTTGGGCGTACCACCCCCAGTTAGACAGAATCCCCAAAATGATCGTCGTTTTTTCAATATTCAGTCAATTTTTCTTAATCTAGCTACCGTTCTTCGCTCATCCTACGGTCCCTGCATTATTACCCCACTGATATATAATATGATTATACCATTTATTGGATATCAGCGTCAATTTTATCCGCGGCTTACAGGGGAGGTTTCTCCAGCGCGAGCCGGCTTGGTATGTTCTAAAATAACCCTGCATAACAAACAATAACCCAATAACTTGACAAAAAGGTGCCTGACACCATTTTGTCAAGTTATTGCCTGCTTAGCTTCTTGAAATAAACGTCACACCCGCTAATATAAAAAGCAACCCAGTCACACGAAAGAGAGAAATATGTTCCTTAAATAACCACGCGGAGAGCAGTAAGATAAAAACATAATTCAAACTGACAAGGGGATAGGCGTAGCTCAGTTCGGTTTTGGACAGGACCGCTAGCCAGAGGACAGCGCTGATGCCAAAACATATAAACCCCAGGGGAATTTCTGGTATTAGGAACACCTGGAGCAGTTTAGCCCAGATGTCAACGGCGGAAATGGAGCCGAATTTTTTCATGCCCATTTTGATTAACACTTGCCCGACTGAACCGAAAACAACTGATAATAGAATAACCAGCAAATTAGCCACTGAACCTGCCCCTTTCTTTTGCTAATACTAAATCCATATGATCTAACAGCAATCGGAAGTAACCGCCAATAGTCCTAAAAATTTTCATTTTGCTGGCTCCTTCTTTAAGGTCGTACCGCAGTACCAAACCAACCTCAGATATTTTGGGAGAAAACGGGGCTAACTGGGCGAGAATTTGTGCCATACATGTGAAGCCGGTTTCGGTGATAAACTTGTCCTGGTAAAACTCAAACGCCCGTTGAATAATATGGGCAGAATAAAGTCGAAAACCACAGGTATAGTCTTTTACCCCCTTAATGCGTAAGCAGCAGGTCAACATGATACTGGCACATCGACTGAGCAATCTTCTATGCAGCGAAAGCCCCACCTCTTTTCCTCCTAAGGCGTATCTTGATGCGATTACGATATCACTTCCGGCCCGCGCCTCCTCCACCATATCCACCATCAGTTGAGGACTGTGAGTGTTGTCCGCATCAAGAGTGACTATAAAATCACCTTTATCGGCCGTATCGGCGATGTATCTCAAACCGGTACGTATTCCGGCGCCCAGCCCCTTGTTTACCCCATGCTGCAACAAGGTAATGGGCATCCTTCCAGCATACTGCCTGGTAATTACTGCAGTAGCATCGGTGCTGCCATCATCCACCACAACAATTGAATAAGACTCATCCCCGGCCGAAAAACTATCTAAAATAGCTTCAAATAATTTCGGCAAAGCTTTTTCTTCATTTAAGGCAACCAGCAATACGTAAATCATGTTTACCACACCCCTCTTTCACGATTGCAGACGTCGCCTCTGCACCACCCGTCTATGCCGAGCTCTTATTTCTACCCAGCACTCTGAAAACAAATTTACCTAGGCCGCGCAGTGCCCGCCGCGTCTGGGCCACCGGGTTCTCCGCATTCCACTGGGCGGGTTCGGTGATAGCATGTATCATGGCCGCGACACGAAACCAAAACACAATGAAGCGGAAAACGGGCATAAAGATAATCACCCAGCAGTGCTCCCGAAGATACGCCCGGTACTCTTTGTCGAGATAGAAATAGGCTACCAGCAGGTAATTGGCATCAATGAACAAATACATCAGATAGACAAAGAAGTTAGCCAAAAGAATTAGCTCTAAAGGGTAACCGACAAATACCAAGAGCGGCGTCAGCACCGTCCACACTATTCTGGGAAACATCAAGGTATGGTCGATAAAGAGCATTCTGGAGGCAAAGGAGCGGATTAATTTTAGGACGCTGCCCTTGTAAAGTTCCGTATAAGAACTTATTACTTCCAGTTCTCCTCTCTGCCAGCGCACCCTTTGAGAATAAAGCTTAGCCCAAGAAGAAATCGGCTCCAAGTATATCTTTGCTTTATCCATAAAAATAAGTTTCTGCTGGTCGTTGCGCATGCGCAGCTCAAAAGTCATCTTTGTATCCTCAGAAATTGAGTTAGAATCATATAAATGAGTGTTAAGCAGCGACCTCCTGTTAAAACAAGAAAACGCGCCGGCCAAGGTAAACAATCTATTTCTGTGAGATTGGTATTTCCTGCCCACAAAAAAGGCTTCCAAGTATTCAAGCAGTTCACAATGCTGCAGCAGCCTCAGCCCAAGCGACTTCTTATTAATCTGCTTATGATCTATCAGGATAGCTCCGGTAGCACCGGCGACTTGATCATTAAGAAACATCGCATGAACAGTTTCCAGCACCACATTAGGGCCGATCTGAGCATCGGAATCCAAATTGATGATGATTTCGCTGTTACCCAAAAAAACACCGGAGTTGAGCGCTTTTGCTTTTCCTGCCTCCTCGATCCTCACCCAGCGCAGGCAGAGACCACCATGTGCGTTGGAAAACCGGTTAAAAACGCGAAAACTATCGTCACTGCTGCCATTATCTATCAAAAACACCTCGATTCGCTCACGAGGGTAATTTTGTGCAAAAATTGATGTCAGGCAGGCATGCAGTGTTCCTTCAGAATTATGCACCGGCACTACTATCGACACCCGGGGATAGTAACTAATGCTCAAATCTTTATCCTCACGCTGCTCCTTTCTCAACATGCGCCAGGAAAAAATAATATGTTTGGCGGCTATCACCCCATCCAGCATCATGGGAATGAGCAGCCAAATACCCCAAAAAATGATGAAATTCCATAAAAATTCTTTAGTCATTGGTAACCCTAATTTCCTTGTTTATTTAAAAAGAACATTGTCCTTTTGGTAAAGAAAAACCAATACAGCATCAGCATCAACAAGAAAAATACACCCCGGCCTAAAATGGTATGGGCAATAAAGATGGCATTCCTACCCCAGTAATAAACAGCCGCTATTATCAGCTCTACCCGAACAATGTTGATGATAAAAATTAAAGCGCTGCCCACAACCAGAGCATATACCTTCTTCTGCCTGCGGAGCACCGGATAAAAAACTGCCAATCCCAGATAAACGCTGATTTCCAACAGCCCCGAACACTCAGTACCCACTTCAAGCGAAGTATAGCCGCTGATTTGCGTGCCGGTCATCAGGATAGTACCCGCCGCTTGAAAAGGTACCACAGGAATACCCAACATCTGATTGATACTGGTCAAGATACCAATCGCCAATTGACTGAGGCGGTATTCCACCGTGGTGTTTTGCAACATAAAAGCCATAATCAGCGCCAAACCTACTGAACCCCAGATAAAGTAAAACACCCTTATCCTATAGATATAAAAGAAAAGCAGTATAGCCAGCCAGACAACGATTATGGGCAAGAAAAGAGTTAATTTTTCCATGAAACCGGCTTCTTTTTCTGAATAGTGATTATCCCACCTGCGACAGCTACCACCACAAACACCAGTAACAAGAAATATCCCAGCGCCGGAACAGGTGTTATCTGAATATCGCGTATTTCACCGCCGGCGCCCCGGTTGGGTATAATGTCAAAGTCGTGCTTATATAAGTAAAAATCGTCAAAATTGGGGTCCAGTACCCATTCATCATTTTGCTTGGGAACATCATTTTTAATAAAGGACGTCATGGCATAAAAGCGAATAGGCTGGTTAGCTATGATACCCAGTTCATCAAAAGGAAAATAAAATTCAAACTGTAGGCCTTTCCCCTTCTCACCCCAGTTGCCGATATCTTTCCAAAGCGGTGCATCGCTGAGCGGCTCATTTCGGTAAAGGCGCACCCTCACCTTGCCGGAGTTGGGGTTATACTGAAAATAACCTACTTTGTCCGCATCGTCCATATAGCTACCATTATTATTAATATCAAAGATAATCTTGCCGGACATCTTTAGATTCTGGTCCTGCTTTACCGTGGAAGGATATCGCTTAAAGCTAAAGTAAAGCTTCGACTCCCCGTCATTGGTGCCCCAATATACACGCCTGGTATCCCCGGCAGTATAGGACATCTGGGAAACATTGCGCACATCGCCCTCAGGGTCGTCCACATGAGGCATATTAAGCCAATCATCAAATTCCCCGTCCAGGTTGATAGCATCCGCGGCCAGGGCAGACTGAGGAACCAGCACCAGTACCATCAACAGCAACAACACTGTCAGCCCGGTGGTACGTTTCACAGCCTTAACCAAAAAAGGAATCCGCCTGCCTGATAAAAGCATCGCCAAGAGCATCACACCCAGCAGCGACATCAGTCCCCCGGCCTTAGTTGCCTGCGGCCAATGGTTAATAATCTCCATCCGGTAATCCCCTGCCTTCCCCTTAAATTCAATCAAGTTATGCAGCCTGCCAACTTCAACATCCGCCGGGCTGTTAGATTTAATTTCCATGCTGTCCAGATATGCCATCGGAATGACCATCCAGTCGTTGCTCAATTCAGCGGGCAAATTAAAACTCAAATGCACCCCGCCGCTGTTCGGCTCAAAGATATCCAGCGGTACAATGTCCCGCACCACCGTGCGCCCCGGTTCCGCATGCAATATGCTGCCCAGCATATTCAGCACTTCCGGGTCCTCAGTAAGAAAGGCATAGTAGGGCAGGTTTAACCCCATAAAATAGATGTTGGTATCTTGATACATTTTATATCCTTCTATTGGCCGCTGTTGGTTATAATAGGTTACCAGGGATGATACCTTATCCATCCCCTCCAACACAAAGGTCTTCCACGGTAAGTGCTCCGGCGGCAGGCTGCGCAATCTTACCGCTCTGTCACTAACACTGATCAACGGCTGCTCACGCATAATTACCGGCTCGGCCACCACACCCAAAAAAGAAGTTCGTTTAGAAAATACATCTTTCGGTGCACCGGTCAAATCTACTAACACTCTACCGCCACTGTTGGCATAATCAAGTATCAGCTCCTCGGCAGCTTTTTTTGATAACCAGTCAAAACCCGACAGCAGCAAGGTTTTATACTGCTTTAGCTCCGCCAAACTATATTTATCCACCTCAGCAAAAGCGCCGAGCTTAATCTGCGGAAATATCATCGCCAGATTAGGTGCAAACCGCCCAATGCCAAGAATCTGATAATCAGCAGACACTAGATATGGCGTCCCATCTTTGACATAGCCAGACAACCCATCAAATTCCTCCACGAAGCGAAAACCAAAATCTGCTGCTTTCGCCCGAAAAAGATCCCGGTCTGTCAATAATTCTTCCTTTACAATCAAGCTGGTAGCACCCATTTCAATCAAACGATCAAAAAGATAGTCATACCAACCGTGCTGCAGCGCAGTATTTAATAAGACGATATTTTGCCCGGTCTCAGCTCCCTGCCAAGCCCAGCCAAATATCTGCCCCCGCTGATGTTTTTCCGATATCAGGTACGAAGGCATTGACCCTTCCCCGCTTAGGTCAAGCATGGCCACCTTGAAGCCGGCATTCGCATCCACCGCCGCTGTCAACGCCCGGTCTAGGCTGCTAGGAATACTTTCTCTCGCAGTGATTAACCTGGTGGACATGTAGCCATCAGCAAATAAGAGCATCACAACAAGGATGGGAATGAGCGCCCGCTTCAGCTGTCTCCTATCGATAAGGCTGCTTATATCCGGCACTTCCACAATACCTAGCAGTAATAAGGCAATTCCCGCCGATGTTGCCCGATCAGGCCACAGCAAATGATGAAACGGCAGTTGGTTATATATTGGCCGAAAATAAGTGGTAGAAGCGGCAAAAACCAATAACCCCAGCACCAGGGCTGCCTTTTGATAAACTTTTTTCCTGGACCACTGAAACAACGCAGCAAGGGCTAAAACAAAATAACTGATGCCAAAGTAAAAGGCATCGTAATTATGTAAACGCTCCCAAGGATTTAGCCGAACCACCGGGGAAAAGTACCGCATGGTGTCAGTGGCGGCCTCGGCATTTACCCCGGTAATACCACCAACTAAGCTAGGTACAAGCCACCAGCAAGTCAGTAAAATACCGACAACAAAGACACCAACCGTGCGTATGAAATCCTTAAAGGATGTACCACCAAACAGCATAATAAGAAATAAATATAAGGTAAGAGTAATCAGGAATAAAGCACCCATCATCGCGTGGGACAGAATAATAAGGCTGACCGTAGCAGCCAATGCAACTATCTTTATGCCCCTTTTTTCAGAGTTTTGGATAGCAAGAACGAGATATATTAAGAGAGGCAAAAACATGAGAGCCAACATACGCGGAACATTACCTTCAGAAAAACCTACCCGCAGGTTTTCAGGTACCACCACCCAAATCAGAGCTAGTGCAACTGAATGAACCAGCGTCAACCTGTTACGAAAAAGCAGCCAGCTGCCGCTGCCCACAAAACTAACGATAAACAAAAATAAATTCACCGCCCTGACCATATCCCCGGTAAAAAATCTTACCAGCGCAAGCACATAATAAGGAAGCGGCGCCCAGTAACGAAACGGATCAATACCGTTATACCAATCTGCCAAATAACGCGGAAACCAATCACCCTGCATGATAGCTTGGTATAAATACTCCGCCTTAAATACGTGCCCCATAGAGTCTGAGCCCCACGGCAGCTGAGCCTTGGTGAATAATACCGGATAATATATCAGGAGATTAACGCAAAATATAACTAATAAAGCCCAAAATACCCGCCAAACAGTTTTTCCTTCTTCTACAGCCGCAGACTCCAGATTATCACCCTGCTGCGTATCTTCTTCCTCATCTTCCATTTTTTCTTCATCAGTAGCAGCTGCCTCTTGTGCCGCATCCTCAAGTACATCTTCGCCGGATACTACTACTGCTGCGCTTCCCGCCGGCTCCGTATCCACCGGGCCCTGATGCTGTTGGTAAAATTCATCAGGCAATGCACCACCGATGAAGCCCGCATCTTCTTGGAGTCCCGTTACCACAAAGCCTCGGGTGGGGGATTCGCTGATGGCTAATTCCATCAGAACAAAACCGTGCTCAGCAAGCTTCCCCTTGATACCTTGAGAAAAATACAAGCCAAGATTCTCTGTGGAAGGGCTAAACCGGTCAAATGGCTTTAATAAATTGAGGGTTTTTCCTTCATAATAGGAAAGATACTTCCTGACCACAGATTCTACTTCTGTAAATCCAGTTCCCAGGTCAGTACCATTAAAACTCTCACTGGCAATTTTCGCACTGATTTCCCATATGTGAGTATGCGGTTGTCCTTTTTTGCCGTCAATCACTATCCAATGTTCCGCAGATAGGAAAAACGATATATTAAGGTACATCTGCATTATAATTACCCCTGACTGATCTCATTTAGCTAGTACTGGTTATATAAGTTAATTCGACATTTCCCGATAAATTCCTTGTTAAATTGTGACAAAATGGGGTCAGGCACCAGGGGGGTGTCTCAAGGCACCAGGGGGGTGTCTCAAAAAAAATAAGTGACACCCTTTTGGTGTCAGGCACCGGGGGGTGTCACTTATTTTAGACACCCTTTTGGTGTCAGGCACCGGGGGGTGTCACTTATTTTAAGTTATTCCATTTCGGATATTATCTTAATTCCCGCACTAGCGCCGATGCGGGTGGCGCCGGCGTTAATCATGGTCGTTGCATCCTGATAGGTACGCACGCCGCCGGATGCTTTTACGCCCATTTCTGGTCCCACGGTATCACGCATCAGCTTGATATCTGCTTCGGTGGCGCCACCGGTGCCAAAACCGGTACTGGTCTTAACAAAGTCTGCGCCGGCCTGTTTGGCGGCTTTGCAGGCAGCCACTTTTTCTTCATCGGTTAAGTAACAAGTTTCGATAATTACTTTGACAAGAACATCGGCCCCTGCTGCCTTAACTACCGCTTTAATTTCCTGCTCCACCAGCTCAACCATGCCGCTTTTTAGCGCGCCGACATTTATCACCATATCTACTTCTGCCGCACCGTCTGTCACCGCCTGTTTCGCTTCGAATGCTTTGGCCTGCCAGGTAGTCGCTCCCAGTGGAAAGCCAATTACCGTACAGACATCGACATCACTTTCTGCCAACTCTAGTGACGCTAATTTCACATATGAGGGGTTAATACACACAGAAGCGAAGTTATTACCCGCCGCTTCTTGACATAATTTCTTAACTGCATCTGCTGCTGCTTCAGCTTTTAATAAGGTATGGTCAATCATTTTTGCCATCTCATTTTTTGTCATCATTTACCCCCCCTTCTTATGTAACATCCTGCCAATTATTGGCAGGATGTCTATGGTATGATATACTTTTAAGTTAAGGGTGTCCTCAACTGATGTTAAAGAAGTGCTGCCTACAGTTCTTTAATTTTGGGGATGCCCTTACTGCTTACTTGCAAATACTAAATCAGGATTGATATAGTCTGCTGCATTATCAGGTGTAATTAAAGAAGTACCTGCATCTACGAATTCAGGATATTCCTCTCCGTCTAATACTCCCAGTGCAGTTTCTACAGCCACTTCACCCAAGTAACCGGGGTCATTTAAGACAGTACCATGATAGTTGCCGGTCTCCATTTTTTGGATAGCTTCCATCAAACCATCAACACCGATAATTTTAACATCACCAAGCATATCATTCTGCTCAAGAACCTGGTACGCACCTAAAGCCATGTCGTCATTATGAGCATAAACTAAGTTTACATCAGGATTCGCTTGCAGTAAATCCTGGAATGCAGTCACTGCGTTAGCACGAACGTAATCAGCGTAAGGACTTTGAACAATTTCAACACCGGCTTCCTGCTCAAGCGGCTCATGGAAACCGTCACGACGATCCATCATAACCTGACCACCGGCAGCGCCTTGGATTTCAATAACCTTACCTTCAGCTGCGCCTACGCCGCCTAACAAATCAACGGCCAGCTCACCAGCTAATTTACCCATAGCTTTATTGTCACGGCCCACGAAAGTAGCTACTTCACCTTGTGCCGGACGGTCAACTGCAATTACCGGAATGCCTGCTTCCTCCGCAGCCTTGATTGCCGGAGCAACACCTGAGGGGTTAACTGCATTTAACAACAGGATGTCGATCCCACGGGTAATCAAGTCCTGCACGTCCTTGTTCTGTTTTGCGATATCATTTTGCGCGTCTACATATACCAGCTTGGCACCCATTTCATCAGCCTTTGCTTCTGCAGCTTCCATCAATGCTACATAGAAAGGAGAATCCAAAGTTACCTGGGAAAAACCAATAACAAGCTGTTCCTCTGCGCCATTGTCTGCAACATCTCCTTCAGGTGCCTTGTCACCAGAGCAACCCGCCACTAACGTCATTGCTAGTAAAGTTACCATCAGTAGAATAATCAATTTCTTATTAAACATTATCACTGACCTCCCAATTTTTCTTTTTCCATGCTAAATTTAAGACACTTTTATTTCAGCTTTCCTGGCACGCACCACCTCCATACACTAGTCTCTATTTGCAACAAACTGATTTAATATCAGGGCCGCTACAATAATCAGACCCATAAAAATCATCTGATAATATGAAGATAAACCTAATAAGTTAAAAATATTAGTAATGATGGCCATCAACCAGACCCCGCCGAAAGTACCCAGCACACCGCCGCTGCCGCCAAATAAATTAGTTCCGCCGAGAACAACTGCTGCAATTGCATCCAGTTCCAGCCCCTTTGCTGCGGTAGGCTGTCCAACTGTCAGCCATGAAGCCAATACCACACCGGCCAATGCTGACAGCATCCCGGAAATGGCAAAGACAATAATAATATTTCTTTCCACCCTAATACCCGACAGCCTGGCTGACTCCGCATTTCCGCCGATAGCATAAAGACTTCTGCCAAACGTTGTGTACGTCAGTACCAATACGGCAATCAAAGTAATCAACAACCACAGCAGCCCACTGACTGGAAAGGGCCCAATAAACCCAGCGCCCAGCCAATTAAACGCCGCCGGCAAATTGAAAACCGGCCTGCCATCGGTGACTAACAGCGCCAAACCTCTGGCCGCAACCATCATGGCCAGCGTCACGATAAATGCCGGCACCTTGGCTTTTGTGGTAAGAAAACCATTGATAGAACCCAGGGCCATGCCCGCCAATAAGGCGACGCCAATGGAGATAACCAAACCATGTCCCCCGGCAAGCAGAACAGCCGCTATCATCCCCGCAAATGCCACAACAGAGCCCACGCCCAGATCAATGCCGGCGACAATAATTACAAAAGTCATACCGATACTGACTATACCGATTACCGAAGACTGCTGCAGCAGGTTTAAAAAGTTTTGCACCGTTAGGAATTTAGGCGATAATGATGCTGCTAGTGCGACAAACAAAAGTATCAATATTAATAGATTATAGCGTTTGAATACATCCCAGAATTTACTGCTTTGTTTTACCTCAGATTGTTTACTGTCAACTGCTGGCTGCATAATGTTCACTCCCTCCGGTAATCGCCGCGTGCAGGATGCTTTCTTTACTAAAATCCTGACGGGTAAACTCTCCCACAATCTTTCCTTCATAAAGCACCAATATCCGATGGCACAGGTCCAAAAGTTCCTGCAGTTCAGAGGAGGCCACCACAGTACACACCCCGTCTTTATTTCCCAGGGCTGAGATTATACTGTAAACCTCTTCCTTGGCGCCCACGTCTATACCCTGCGTAGGCTCGTCAAACAGCAAGATATTGGACTGCTTGATCAGCCACTTGGCTATTACCACCTTCTGCTGATTTCCACCACTGAGATTTTTCACCTTAGCGGTCACTGACGGCGTCTTGATATTGAGGCTCTTAACCTGCTCCTCCACGATACCGAAAATTTTACCATAGCTGAGCACACCCAGATTCCCTACATCCTTTAATGAGGGCAGCACCGCATTTTCCCAGACCGGAAGCTCAGTAACCAACCCTTGGGTTTTCCTCTGTTCAGGGATTAATCCAATACCCAGCTTCATCGCTTCCACCGGCGAATTAATCTTTACTTCCCGGTTGTCTATCTTAATCCGTCCCTGGTCTATCGGATCTGCACCGAAAATCGCCCGCAGTATTTCCGTGCGACCGGAACCAACTAACCCGTAGAGACCGACTATTTCACCATGTTTCACCTGTAAATTAATATTTTTTAGTGTCCCGGTAGTCAACTCTTGCACCGCCAGCAGCACCTTGCCTTTTGGGGCTATAACATCTGCTGCAGTGCCGTCAGTTAGCGAATGACCAATCATCTTCTCCACCAAATTATCACGAGTCAAATCATTAATGTTCGAGGTATCTACAAGCATGCCATCCTTCAGCACAGTCACCCTGTCACCAACAACAAACAGCTCTTCCAACCGATGAGAAATATAGATGATAGTAATGCCTTTGTCCTTCAAATCCTTAATTACTCTTACCAAAGTGTCAAACTCTTCCTGAGACAAAGTTGCCGACGGTTCATCCATCACAATAATCTTAGCATCCGAGGCCATCGCCTTTGCCAGTTCAGTTATCTGCTTATGACCAATACTGATAGCCCCTACTTTTTGGCTGACATCGATCCTGATACCCAGACCGTCGATAATGCCCTGGGCCTGTTCCCGCATCCGCCGCCAATCAATCAAACCGTTTTTTCTGGGATACTTGCCAAGAAAGATGTTTTCCGCGACACTTAATGTATCAATCAAGGACAGTTCTTGATAGATAACTGAAATTCCCAGTTCCTGCCCAACCAACGGACTGGATACATGCTGCTTCTCTCCGTTAAGGAAAATTTCACCGCTATCCGCTTGATATGCACCGGCCAGAATCTTCATCAGCGTAGATTTTCCAGCGCCATTAGCACCGATCAGGCAATGAACTTCGCCTAACCTGACGTTGAAGTCAACATTATCCAGAGCCTTTACTCCCGGGAAACTCTTGGATATCTTTTTCATGTCCAAAATAACGCTGCCGCTACTCATCTTGTATCATCCCTTTGCCGTTTGCCATAGTGTGCATCAAAGGTGCCAATGCCTCATACGTCTTTTGGTATTTATCAAAATAGAAGTCATAAAGTTCCTTATTTTCCGCATTGGGCTGCACTACTCGATCACGAATAACCATTTGATTAGCAGCCTCGGTAAAATCTTTATAATACCCGCTGCCCACACTGGCAGCAACCGCCGAACCCAGAATGCCCGCTTCACTAAACTGAGTGACAGTAATGGGAATTTGACAAATATCCACAATAATCTGCAGCCACATCGCATTTTTAGTCACTCCGCCGCAGGCAGCCATTTCCTTCACCGGATGCCCATGGTCGGCAAATACCTGTAGAATATTTCGCGTCCCATAGCCTACCGCTTCCAATATCGCTCGGTAGATATGCCCGCGACTATGGTGCAGGTTTAAGCCCCAGACCGCGCCGCTAAGAGAGGGATCCCGATAAGGCGTCCTGTTTCCCTGCCAAAAGTCCAACACTACCAACCCGTCCGCACCGGGAGGAACGCCTGCTGCTTCCTCAGCCAGCTTAGCATAGACATTATCCTCATCTAAAGCCAAGTCCTTAGCGAAATTATCCTGAAACCATTTGGTGATTGAACCGGCGGATATCTGACCACCTTCGATCAACCATCTATCGGCAGTGATTACATTAGGATAAGGCCCCCACAGCCCCGGCGCATAAAGTGGTTTCTCAGTAAGCGCCAGATGTACAAAAGATGTTCCCATGATAACCGCCAAGGAACCGGGTTCCGTTACTCCAAGACCCAGCATACCGGTATGTGCATCTATTCCGCCCTGCACTACCTTTACGCCTTGAGGCAAAGCTAACTGTATAGCTGCAGCATCAGTCAGCTCACCAACCACTTCCCCCATAGCCAGCACCTTGTCAGGCCACTTTTCCTCGGCATCAGCCAAACCTATTTGTTCAAAAAACTGAGCGTTCCAACCACCTTTGGTGTCCACATAATTCCATTTGCAGCCGGCGTTGCATTTAGAAGCAGCCCAATTGCCTGTAAGTTTAAAATTCACCCAATCCAATGCTTCAACCACTTTAGCAGCTTTGGCATAGATATCCTGCCTATTTCTTTTCAGCCACAGCAGCTTGGGCACCATCCATTCCACCGATACCCCGCCACCGCTATATTGAAGCACTTCATGTCCCGTATTATTAATAATCTCCTGCTCTTCTTTCGCCCTGCTATCCATCCAAAGAATAGCATTACCCAGCGGCTCACCGGCAGCATCCACCGCCACCACGGTGGAGGATGTGGCGCAGACCGTTAAAGCAGTAATATCTTCTTTATTATTAATTTGGGCTGTAACCTGACGGCTGCAGTTAGTAAGAGCTTGCCACCAATCTTGAGGCTGCTGCTCTGCCCAGCCCACTTCCGGATAGCTAGTACGGTAATGTTCGCTGGCCATGGCCAAACAGTCGCCCTCAAGTGTAAAAATACCTACCCTCACGCCCTGCGTACCTAAGTCAATCCCCATAAACAAAGGCTTGCTAGACTTAACCATACTACCCCTCCTGCGGTAAGAACATTATCTTACTAAAGTAAAATGACTTATCGTTTAATTTATTAAATATATCCGGACCTTCATTCAGTGTCAGGCGATGACTGATAAATGACTGGTCCCAGAATTTACCTTCCTGCATATATTTAATACTTAATCTCCACTCATCACCGGGAAAGGGCTGAGAGAATGAATTCCAAGAACCATGAATCATTAACTCCCGACGCAGAATATTATTAACCGCTTCCTTGCTAAGCTCCAGCTTGTCATGGGAAATACCGACAAAACCGATCCGCCCATGCTTGGCAGCTGACAGCACCGCTTGATTCTGCGCAATCTTGGAGCCTGAAGTATCCAGGACCACCTGCACCCCGGCGCCAAATAACTCTCTGACTGCTTTCACCGGATCTTCTTTGATGCCGTTAATCACCACATCGGCGCCGGCCTTTTGGGCCAGCTCCAGTTTCTCATCCATGATATCTATCCCGACAACCTTAGCGGCGCCGCAGATTTTCGCATACTGTACTGCAAACAAACCAATAGGGCCCATTCCATAGATGGCAACGGTATCACCCTGGTTAATTTTTGCCTTCCAAGCTCCATGAATTGCATTAGCCGCCGGGTCCACCATGGCACCGGCTTCAAATGGCACATCTTCGGGCAGTTCCAGTAGGTTATCCGTTGGTACCGCTACATATTCAGCCATAGCTCCGTCACAGCGAGACCCCAGATAATTATAATCTTCGCAGAGAGAATAATGTCCCTTTTGGCACCATTCGCATTGAAAACAGGGAATCAATGGTGCAGCGACCACCCGTTGTCCTGCCTGCCATTTGCCACTTGTATCCCTCGATTCGGCAATGACACCGCTGAATTCATGGCCTACAGTTAGACCTTTACGATATGCGCCGTAGTGCAGCACCCGCGGAATATCCGAACCGCAGACACCACAAGCCATTACTTTAACCAGCACCTCATCCTCCTTGATAGCCGGAAGATCAGTCTCATCCACACGAATATCCCCCGGGTCGTATAGTTTTAACGCTTTCATAATCACAAACCCCTCCTAGAATTTAGTCAGCAGCTGCTAGTATTTTTCTTGCTGCATTTTCATCGGTAAAGAGACAGTTAATATATCCTCCACTAAGAGCACCGATAATGGACGGTGCCTTATGCTCTCCCACAGCTACGCCAATACTATGTTCTTTAGATGCAAGATCAGACAGCGCTATCCCTATTGTTCGGTTATTAAGCTGATTATCGACAATATTTCCGTCTATATCAAAATATCTCGAACAAATATCGCCAACAGCACCCTTATCAATCAGTTCCTGATACTGATCCTCGGTAAAATATCCTGCTTTAGCCAGCACAGAATCTTTGGAGGCAAAGCCAATACCCACTACCCCTATTTCCGCCTGCTTCACCAGGTCTAAAGCAGCCTCAATTCCAGTATCACTGATTAAGGCATCAGCAACCTTATTCGTATCCACAATGGTAGGTACCGCCATCAGATAAGGTTTGCCATTGAACGCTTTAGCACATTCCTCCACAATGGTAATGGACCCCGTCGAAATATATGTGCTGGTTAATCCTCCATTGAGCTGCACCACTTTAACTTCCTTAAGCAGCTTTTCCTGCAGCTGCTGCGAGACGTAGGGAAGTGTCGTCCCCCAAGACACACCCACTGTATGCCCATCCTCCACTACTTCGCCCAAATATTGGGCAACCGCCTTACCCACGTCCCGCTTTAATGCTTTTTCCTCATCCACGATAACCGGCGCCACAAAGGCCTTTTTAAGGCCAAATTTTTCACGCAAGGCCTGTTCCAGCTCCGTCACCGATTCCACCGGATAAGCAATCTTAATCTGCACAATGCCTTCTTTTAAGGCCTTATCCAGCAGCCGGCTGATTTTGGCTCTGGACACGCCCTCCATATCAGCAATCCGCTGCTGATTATATCCCATTTCGTAATAAAACCTAGCTATTCTCACCAACTGATGAATATCCATGTTTTAGCTCCTTCTAACGAATTATGAGTTCAAGGTGAAATTTTGTTCACGCCGTTGCAATTATGTTCATCTTTAATGATAAGTTCTCCACACTTTTTCAAATTCCTGCAAAAGTCTCACAATTTAATTATAAAAAAATAACTTGACAAAATGGTGCCAGGCACCATTTTGTCAAGTTATTGTCACTTATTTTGTCACTTATTGGTGTCAGGCACCAATAAGTGACACTAGTTAACTAGCGGTCTGAGCTGCTCTGAAAATATTTAAACAGTTCACTTTCAATGCCCAAAAGCATTGTGGTGTCCTCGGGCAGAACCTTTTTGTACGTCTCTAAGCTGCGCAAAAAGGCGTAAAATTCCGCATCTTGCTCAAAAGCTCCGGCATAGATGGCTGTGGCATCGGCATCCCCCTGGCCGCGTAATACTTCACTCTTTCGGTTGGCTTCTGCCAAGATTATTTCACGCTCACGGTCAGCATTTGCCCGGATTTCCAGGGCTTTCTCTTCTCCTTCAGCCCGGTAGCGCGAGGCAATTCTGTTTCTTTCTGCCTCCATCCGCGCAAACACACTTTCCTGCACTTCGCCAGGCAAATCAACTCGTTTAATACGAACATCTACTACTTCTATCCCCAAACTATTGGCACTTTCCATCGCTTCTTCTGTAACCGTTTTTATGATAGTTTCTCTTTCTTCCCGGATCAATTCAACGAAATTATGCTTAGCGACTTCTTGGCGTAAGCGGCCGAAGATAATATCGTCCAGACGTGATCTGGCCTGCGTCTCAGCACGAACCGTACGATAAAACACGTAGGGATCAATTATCTTCCAGCGCGTTACATGATCCATGCTAATTCTCTTTTTATCCCTTGTTAGATATTCGGCGGCTTGTGCATCAGACGCCAAAACCCTTTTATCCAACTTGTGGATTACCTGGATAAATGGTATTTTAAAGTTCAGACCGGGTTCATCTACAGTTCGAATATAATCACCGAATTGAGTAATAATGGCCTGATCCGTTTCGTTAATAACAAATACTGATTGCGAAGATATAACAATGGCCAGCACTAAAAGCACCAGCACGGGAATGGATTTATTCTTCATTGCTGACTTTCACCCCTTCCGTACTACCTAAAGGCAGCAGCTGCAGTAAATTACCGCCCCCGTCCCCTTGACCTTCGATGATGTATTTCTTCACATTCGGCATTACTTCCTCAACCATCTCTAGGTACAACCGCTGACGAGTAACTACTTTTGCTTTGGAATACTCCTCCAATACCTCGGTAAATCTTTCAGCATCACCCTGGGCTTCCAGTGTGCGGCGCTCCTTGTAAGCTTCGGCTTGTTGGATGATTTCCAAGGCTCTCCCCCTGGCACGAGGGATGAGGTTTTCGCGGTAACCTTCCGCTTCCTGGACCAGCCTTTCTTTATCTTCATAGGCCCTTACTACTTCATGAAAGGCATCTTTTACAGCCTCAGGCGGATCGACAACCAACAGTTTTGCTTGTGTTACCAGTATCCCCGTCTCGTAAAGGTCCAGCAGTGACTGCAGAGTAGCTTGTACTTCCTGTTCTACCAGTACCCGTCCTTCGGTCATGGTCTGGTCAATGGTAGTTTTTCCCACAGCCCCCCGCAGAGCCACTTCTGATGCAACTCTAAGGGTTTGCTCAGGATCCTTGACCTTAAAGAGAAAGTCTGAAGGATTTTGCACTACATATTGCACAACCAATTGAGCTTCGACAATATTTTCATCTCCGGTCAGCATTAATGCTTCTTCTGGGATTCGCTCAGTAATGCCCGGTGAACCTGCATCACCATTTCGAAACCCAATCTCTGCCCTGCGAACTTTGGCAATATTAACTTTATCATGGGTTTGAATAGGATATGGCAAGCGATATCTTAACCCCGGTTCAGTGATACCTACTTCTTTTCCAAACATCCGCACAACTGCCTGCTCCCCCGGTTGAACCATATAGATGCCGCTGGCGGCCCATAATAGCACGGCTACGATCGGAATAATAAAGAGCATTGGTCCGGAGCCCTTTTGCTTCAAACGGTTGAATACTTCCTGCAGCTGCTGAACCAGTTCTTCAGGTTCCATTCTTCGTTCGTCCATTTTACATCCCTCTCCTTCTAGTTGGCAGTATAAATACCTTTTGCAATAGTAAAGTCTTTAATCTCTCACAGCACATACCTATTTTATGTGCACGTTATTAGCTTTTTCTGAGCCAATATACCCCCCGCATGTAGTGTAACATGCCCTAAAGCAAAAAGGTGGAAAATTCGCAAATATATAAAAAAGCAGAACCAATGGTCCCGCTTAATCATTGCAATATTCCACAGCCAATTTTGATAATTTCACCTGCCGAGAGGACGTTTCGTTTGCCCGCCAAGCGGAAGTTTCGTTTGCCTTTCCAAGCGGACATCTCGTTTGCCTGCCAAGCAGAAGTTTCGTTTGCCTTTCCAAGGACAAACTCAGCCTAACCAATATTATGAAGACTGCTGAATTTCCAGCCGCCCCGCCACCATAGTTGGGCTCTTTATAGTATCCATCACGGGACAGTGTTCTTCCACGGCCGTCACCAGCTGTCGAATTTTTTCTTCCGGCTCAGGGCTGGTAATTCTAGTAACATAGCTGATCCCGCTAAATCCCGGTTTAACGTCGTCAATACTGAGCATCCCCCGCAAATCGATATCGCCTTCAACATCCACTTCTACTTTATCAAGCTTTAAACCCATCACTGCCGCGTAGGCTGCGTAAGTAATCTCCTGACATGTGCCCAAAGCCACCAGAAATGTATCCAGCGGGTTAGGCCCGGCATCTGTGCCGCCAAGTTCTTGGGGTTCATCGATGACCAGGGTATGACTGCCTGCCCGGGACTCAGTCTTTAAATTTTCCACCAATCTTGATTTAATTGAATAGACGGATTTAGCCATCTCGGGCTTTCTGGAAAAAACCTTAATCACTTGATTAAATACAGCATGCAAATCTTTACTCATTTAAAACGCCCCCCTTTTTATTATCAACAACCATATTAATTAAGGCTTCTACCCGCATGGACAGCTGATTGTCACTATCTCCGTAATCAGTTTGTACCTCTAACATGGGGATTCCCTCGGCATCCAATGCCTTCTTTACCTTGCCCGCCTCGCTGTTATAAGGATGACAGAACTGCAGGGCATAATGAATAACTGCATCCGCCTTATATTCCTTGGCTAACCTTACAACATCCTCAACACGTTCGTCATTAGGAGTGAAGCAAGCGCAATTAATGCCTAGGTGGCGGCCTGCCAGGGCCTCAACCAGATGCCGAACGGTGCTCCCCTTGGGTTCGCAGAGCTTGGAGAATAGTCTGGTGCCAATGCAGGACTCCTCACAGACAACAATCGCCCCGGCTTTTTCTATGAGGTTATGCAGACGCCAGTTAGGCAAAGACATGGGACTGCCCGCAATTAAAATCCTGGGTGCCCCTTTGGCAGTAACTCCGATACCTTGGGATATCCGCTCCTCCAGTTCATCACAAAGCCTGTTGACCTGCTTGGCAAAGCGGTTTACTTCATCCTGCATCCCCAGCTGCACAATGGTTAGAGCATCCAAACCGCTGATTGGGGATGGGTCCGCCTGCCGACATCTAAATAATCGCTGCAGCGCCCGGAATTTACTTTCTACTTGATCAATTCCCTGCCGCAGTCTTTCTGCGGTTACCTCGTTACCACTTAACTTTTCCAGATAGCGTTTAAACTCCAATAGCTCTTCGGTAAAAAATTCGCGTGTCCGCTTGTTTTTCTTTTGGGGAACCTCAATAAGATAGGTCGGATGATGGTTAGCCAGTTCCTCAAACATTTTTTTCTTACCATCACAGGTGGTTTCACCGACAATCACACTGCTAACCTGGGTATATGGGCAGCTGTAGCTGACTTTGAAGCCAAAAGAAGCTTTAATAAGCGGGCAGGTGTTGCGAGGAAGATACATATCAGCATCTTCTTCTGCAAAATTAGTTCCTGCACACAGACCCACATGCAGCCCACCGACCGCCAGAACCAGGTCCTCAGGAATAAAAACACAGTAACTACCTACTACAATGCCGCCTTGTTCGCGGTGCTCTGCCATTTCTTTAACTCGATGCCCGTGGGGATCATTAAGTATATCATCAAAATAATCCATTGCTTTTGGACGATGCTTCTGCTTACGATGAAGTCTTCTCACCAAAACAGACAGCCCCCGCAGCAATCTGTCGTGCTTTTTTAAGTCTACCCCCAAATCAGCCCAAATGTTTTCATATTGACTCATAAGATTCTCCTATCCAACATTATTACGTCAAAACTTTCCAACCGTTTATAGCTTAAGTTTAACTGGCAGCATAAGCCGTGTCCAATAGGGATTTTTTATTGGTTAACCCTTGATTATTAGAGTTCCTTATGTGGAAAGGACCATAAATAAGTGACACCCCCTTTTGGGTGTCAGTAGTTTCTCGGAAAGTCTCAAGTCAGTTATACCGGGTTACAACAAGCTGGTAATAACTGGTTCACCCCCACTCAACCCAACAACTTCACATAGCAAAAATAAGCGGCATAGCAAGATATGATGAGGTATTGTGACACAATTATCTGTATTTCTAAAAAAACAGTCTAAATGCTACTTGACAAACGTAATTTCGTCCCACAATCGAGATAGAGGTAATTTTTTCCTCTAATCGACTAATGTTGGAGGCGATTTTTTGTTAGGTTATTGGCGTACACATGTCGAGTACCAGGATTGGCTGAAATCTGAACTTGTTTCTTTAACGGTGACGCATGAAGCTAATATTCGTTTTTATGCTCCGCTCATTGAGAAGGTCTATATATTTAACCTTGACCCGGTTAAAAAGGTCATTGCTAAGCTTTATTCTCCTCTGGGAAGACCAGCTAAAAATCAACCTGAACTTCTTAGGGCTTTGGTGGTAATGCTTCATTGCCAGATTCATGACCCTACTAAGTTTGTTGATAAGTTGAGGGCTTCTCCTGTTCTTAGGGCCATTTGCGGGTTTGAAAAGGGCGAAACCCCTGGTGTTGGTACTTTTTATGACTTGTTGGAACGTTTATGGCTTCTAGATAATCCGCAAAAGGCTATCCGAAAACCAAAATCCAAAGGGAGAAAACGTCCTAAGTCTGGGAAAAAGTTACCTGCTAAGCATCCTGGTATTGTTAAAAGATTAGTTGATAGGGCTCTTAAAGGGCAGGTCATTGAGAAAAGGCCAGAAAGTATCTTGCAGAAAATTTTAAAAGAGTGTGCCGTTTTACCATCATCCAAGTTAGGTCTTCTTGGTAATCCCAACAAACTGGCTATTGCCGGTGACGGAGCCCCACTCCTTACCGGTGCCACTCCCTACGGTAAAAGAATCTGTGATTGCCCCTCTAAAGGCATTTACCGCTGCAAGTGCAAACGTGTCTTTACTGACCCGGATGCTAATTGGGGTTGGGATAGTTACCATGACCAATGGTTTTACGGTCACACCCTGTACTCTATTACTTCAGCGGATAGTAAAAATGACCTGCCGCTTTATCTGCGTTTGGTACAGGGGTCTAGAAATGATAGTGTTACTTTTGTTGTTTCTTGGGCTGAATTGCTTCACCTCTATCCTGATTTTAAGTTTTCTAAAGCCCTTTTGGATGCTGCTCATGATGTTTATGATATTTACCGTCTGCTGCATGCTAATGAAACCGAACCTTTTATTGACCTTAACAATAGGGCTAAAGGAAACAATACATTTCCTGGGCCTATTAACGTTGATGAAAATGGTGTCCCTATCTGCCTTGAAGGTTTACCGATGCTTAACTGGGGTTTTAGCAACGATAGATGCCGCATTAAGTGGCGCTGCCCTCATCACAAGGATAGTAGCAAGTGTTCTAAAAAACATGAATGTTCTCCTAGTGCGTACGGCCGGGTGGTTTACACTAAACCCATTTGGGATTTGCGTCTTTTTACGCCAACTCCTCGTAACTCTAAGGCATGGAAACATGTTTATGCTAGACGAACTACCGTAGAGCGCACCTTTAAACGTATACTTGTCGATTACAAAATTGAGTTGGCTAATGCCCGGACTAAAAAACGTTGGTTTTGGCAGGCAACTTTGGCGGCCATTAATCAACACTTGGATGCTCAAGTTGCTGTTGTTAAACCAAATATTTTAGAAAAGATTGGCTTAGAAACCTTCTCTAAATCGGCTTAAACCTACACTCTTAATTTCATCCTACCCTAGTTATTGGCTGGTCTATTAACTCTAAGGACACCGGCTTAGTTTTCTATTGCCTTTTTTCCACCAAGCTAACCTTCTTTGCTTACCTTTGCTATGTGAAGTTGTCAAAGAGCTATCTTCTTGGGAAAACCTTTTCTTGTTCCCGATTTATTTACCTAGTTTCCGAGATGCTACGTGTCAGGCACCAAAGGGGGTGTCACTTATTGCAGGTCGCTCTAAGGTCGCTCTAAAACTTCTTCGTTTGAACATTATCAATATGAGCCTTTTTAACCGTTTCATCAGCACGCGCATATCTCTGCAATTTTAGATATAATTGGTCCACTTCTTCTATTGTCATCAAATTAGAGGAACTTTCAATATCCTTCTTTATCGTTTTAATTAGCGCATTTCTTTTAATTACTTTTACACTTGGAGAAGTAACTTTGATATTCTTTAGTGTACAACGCTCACTAAATATGATGTAGGATTTGTAAAGGCTATCATTATCTAATTCTATCGCAGATTTCAAAGCACTGATATGTCCTTTATTCTGCCATACAGGGCTAAAAAATTGATTCTTTTGTTTGTTCTCAAGTATCTGCATCCAGTTCTTACTGCTCTCGTCACCAAAAATCCATCCGCCATAATTCTTTGATTCGAAAACATAGATGCCGGTTTGGGAAAGCATAATTAAATCAATCTCTGTTGTCGACCCATCTTTCTTTGGTATGTATAAATTTGTCATCAGCCTATGATGACCATCCAATTTCTCAAGGTAAGCAAAAGTCAGGAATTCACCATAATTCCCTTTATCAAATATAGTTTTCAAAAAACCATTTCCACTAGCAATCACATAATTTGATTTGAGCCTGAGTACCTAATATATTTAGGGACAATACTAACTCCAATTATTAGTAAAAAAAATAATATCAATACCAAAATTACCAAACCACTGTCACCCCCTGAACCAAATATCTAACCACCAAATATCCAAGACACCACAAGCCCGACACTGGCCCCGGCAGTTTAATAGATATAACCTTCATATATCCTCCACTCCCGGACCATCGGTAACCACTTCTACAATCTTACTTAATTTCCTCTATCTGCCAACGCTTGTTTTAATCAGTTGTTGCATATATGGAAAATATATTCGGATTCATGTGACAAGGCTACATGTCAGAAAACACCTTTATTATAAGATAAGTCGATCTCACACACCGCCGCTCAATAACTTGACAAAAAGGTGCCTGGCACCACCCTAAAAATAAGTGACACCCCCTTCGGTGTCAGGCACCAAAGGGGGTGTCACTTATTGTATTGTCGCTTATTGCATTAGCTCTTCTTGGATCTTATCAAGTGCTCCGGGCTCAAACCAATGACAGGTGTTACAGGTAGTTGATGTCGCATTTTCATCCTGTCTTACCTCGTTGAGGTTATGACAGGTGAGACAGTTTTTGATGCCGCGTTCGCTGACGAAGCGCTGATGGTCGGGGAGCACGTCGTCTTCATGGAATTGGGGGCGCTGCGTATGGCAGCTGTAACAGAAATTCTGTGCCCGGGCGAAATCGGTGGCTGCGTCACCGGTAGAATGCTGCGTAAACTTGGGCTTATCGGGAGTAACATGGCATTTGGTGCAGCTGTCTATATCCATGCGAGCACTTAATCCGTGGGCCCTCTTCCATCTGTCTTGTTCGTGGGATGGCAGCCCCGGTATTTCATCATGGCATGCCGCGCAAGCGGTAGTTATCTTGAGGCTTTTATGGCAGCTGATACAGGTCCACATACTAGGATCGCGGTAATAAAGTGTCCCTACTTTTTGTGCCGCCTGTTCATCCCAGTTATCATAGGTAGTCAGCTCATCCTCAAATACCTCTCTGTCCGCAATTCTTGCATGGGCAATACCGTTATGACACTGGACGCACTGGACACCCTGCTCCTCATGCAGATCATGGGGTATGATCAAATCACCCGATGGTGAATACACCCGATTGGATGAATGACAATTCTTACAGCTGCTGTTTGGTATGGGCTGATTTATTTTTACCTGTTCGGTATATTCCTGCCTGTCCTCAAATTTCATAGTGTCTGAACCGTGACATGCAGTGCAGGCAACTTCACTATGGGACGACATCTTCCAGGTCATCACCTCCGGCTTCATCACGTGGCAGCCTTGACAGTTGTCCTTTTCTTCCCCGTCCACCTTTAATTCGGTGGCACTAGCAACATTTGCTTTATACAACATACCTTGACCCGGTGCCCCCTGGTCGATGCTATATGCACTGGCTATAAAAAAGGCAGCACCAAGCATCACAATAATAGTAGCTGCCAGTACCCAATTTTTCCCTCTACCCAGCATAATCGGTCACCTCCGAAACTTTCCTCAGTTAGACTATCTTATAAAAAAAGTGCTCTATTCCCAGTGGTGGCACTGATTGCAATAAGTACCTACTGATCCATCACTGGTACTAGGTTTATTAATATCATGACAAACGAAGCAATAATCCTGACCCCTATTTAATGCTATTTGGCCATGCCGCAGCTGCCAGTCTTTATTGTGTACAGGCGGCCGCTGCTGGTGACAATCCACGCAAAATTTAATATTACGAGCGGCAAGCACTACTGGCATACTCCCCCCTATCACTGCCTTTTCAGTTTGTTCAGTGTGACAAGTCAGGCACGGCTCAACCTGCTGATAGGCACTAACACCATGTATCACCCCCCAATCCGCCCGCTTGTGCTGCTGCGGTAATTCCAGTCTGGTATGGCAGGCATTACACTCAGTTGTTACCCTTTTTCTTTCATGACACCGCAGGCAGACGTACATTTTGGGCTTGACTTGTACCAAAAGCTCGTTGTCTACTATTACCTGGTAATTTTGATTTTTGGCTGTAACCGGCTGCTCCTGACGGTGGACAAGACCTACATGGCAGGTAATGCAGGCCACTTCTTCATCTAAATGCCGGTCATGAGGAATTATTAAATCACCCGAAGGTGTTACTTTCGCTAGAGAATGACACTTGAGACAAGTTTCATTAACGATGGTACCTTTCAGTTCGATACTGCCTTTCCCATAAAGGCCGCTATAATGCTTTAAGGTCCAGACTGTCTGCTTTAACTTAAAGTTGGCAAGACCGTTCCAATCGGACTGCATATGGCAGTTAATGCAGTCAACTTTGCTATGAGTGGAAATTTGCCAAGTGCTATATTCCCGGTTCATTTCGTGACACCCGGCACACGCCCGGGAGTCCGTGGAAAGTACCGGTATAATGTCCACCAAAGCCAACATAACTAGAAGGAAAAATAATGTCAGCACCGCGTAGACAATATATTTTCTACCGTCACCAGGGGAACCATCATCGGCGTTTATTTTTTCCGGTGAAAATACCAGCATGTTATCACCCGCTTTTCCTGGTATCCAATATTTTTTAGAAAGACACAAGTAAATTCTTTACTCAGCGGAAACACCCGATTTTTTCCGTTTGTCCCGCACCATTACCAGTAAAGACAGCCAGATACCCACTTCATATAAAATAAATATCGGCACCGCCAGCAGTATCTGGGAAATAACATCAGGGGGCGTAATTAACGCAGCCGCGCCAAAAGTAATCAACAAGGCATATTTCCTTTTCGCCGCCAAAAATTTGTAATCCACCAGCCCCAGGCGAGTGAGGCAGATAACAGTGAGAGGCAGCTGAAAAACCAAGCCAAAGGGAAGCAGAAAAGAGGTAAGAAAAGAAACGTACTTACTGACGGAAATCATCGGCTTTAGGTATTCCCCAGCGGCTTCCAGCAGGAAAAACTTCATCGCAAAAGGCAGTACTGCGAAATAGGCAAAAAATACACCGCCGGCAAAAAGAATAGAAGCCACCGGGACTACCACCAGCGCATACCTCTTTTCCCGGACAGTGAGAGCCGGAAAAATAAAACCTACTACCCGCCAGGCAATTACCGGGAAAGCTAAGATAGTCCCGGTGAGAAAACTAAGTCTTATCTTGGTCAGAAAAGCCTCCGTCACAACAATATAAGCTAAGGCAATGTCCAGATTTCGAATTGGCGCGAACCAAATCAAGGTCATTTGTTCCTGGAGAAACAAATAAGAACTAAGAGCGGCTAGTGTCACAGCCCCAAAAGCGACCACTAAATCCCTGCGTAAATCATCTAAGTGCCGGGAGATGGTTTTAATGTCACTGCTCACCTTTATCCCTCCTGCTTCGAGGCCTGTTCCTCTTGCACCTCACTAGTCAGCATTTCCTTAGCTTCATGGGAAGCCTTGTTAAACTCTTTGATGCTTTTGCCTAAAGCTTTGCCAACATCCGGTAGTTTACCAGGACCAAATATAATCAATGCTAAGACCAGTACCAAGACCAACTCAGCAAAACCAATATTGGGTAAAAAACCAAACATATTTTCACCTCCTAAAGTAATCTCAGCTCTAACCCCGCTTTTTTTAAACTACTTCCCCTTTATTATCGTTCTGCTCGTCACGCAGTTTCTTAGGATCGATAAAGGTATAAACCTGCCCGACCACCACGAAACCCACCAGCAGCAAAACCGCGTTGCTCCGGGGCGGCCAAAGAAGTATAAAAGATGCTATGGCACACACCACCGCCGATACAGAGCCGCCTACTACCCCGCCCAGCCAGCGCCATTTCAATTCCAGCTTTGTTTCATATAAAAAATAGTAGATGACGAGGGAAAAGCCAAATACCCCAGCCAGAATCATCAATATTACCGGTAACATCCACATTACCCTAGACCTCCTCTTTTTTATGCGTGGCTCTCCAATAAGTCCTTAGTACACATGAAGTCAAAAGCCTAATGGTCACCGGTCATGGCAGCCTCTCCTTCCAACCATGGCGGCAGTATTCGAATCAATACCACCAAGATTATTAATGGCAGCACCAGGATCCCAACAGTGGGTATAATGCCTTCGTCCGCTACCAAATGCGCTTGAAAACTTGTCAGACCAACATTGCTTTTCGATATCATCTGTCCGCCGATCACTACGTTAAACCGCATTGCAAAGACACCAATTACTACCATTGCACTAGACATTATAGTCAACAGCCGTTGAGCAGCATTACTTACCCTGTCCCATCTGGCGATTATCAGCAGGACTATGGGGATGAAAGCGCCGATCCAAATCTGAGTGAAATGGGTTAGAGGTATCGCTTCTTCGAATAAAGTGTGAATAGCCGGCCACGCTTCCCGGGCCTCGTAGGCCTTTTGCAGTAAATCCAATTCTTCCAGCAGCACATCCACAATCAGAAATGCCCAAAGAAACTTATTTAAAGTTTTCAAGCAGGCCATGTCAATCCTTCGCTTCCTGAATTTACAGGCAGCAGCGTAGATTAAAATCTGCAAAGCAATGCCGGATACTACGGCAGACATTAGGAATATCACCGGCTGCAAAGGCGTGGACCAAAGAGCATTCGCTTTTATAGCACCAAAGATAAAACCCACATACCCGTGGAGGAACGCTGCCGACGGAATGCCTATCATCGCTAAAACCGTCACTATTTTATGGTCCATGGCCAAAGTTGGCGGGGATATATCCCTCGCTCCCAGCGTAAGCATCCGGTAGCCAAAGCGGGTAACACCCGTGGAATTATCAGCGTAGTGCACCAAATCTTCGCGAAAGATAAACCATACTTCAAGCAATACTACTATCATGTAAAATGAATAAATATAGCCAAATCCGGCCATTGCGGAGTTGGGGTTGGGCGTCCAGAGAATATTAAATGCCCTCAAAGGCTGCCCCAGGTGTAGTAACAGCGGCAGCGGCGCAACCATCAAGTAAGCAAGGGCACTGACTAGCGAAAGCCTGGAGACGGGTTTCAAATCCTCTTTGCCAAATACATGATAAAGAGAAGACACTATAAAAGCGCCCGCTACCAACCCAGTTATATACGGATACAAAACTATAAACAGGCCCCAGTTCACTTCAATCTCGTTCGGGTAGACATATCCGGTCATTATACCACCACCTTATCTAAGCCCATATAATAAACCATTGGCTCAGTTCCCAGCGCGGGTTTTAAGACATCCACTCTCTTTGTCTCAAGAAGCCGCGAAACAGGATTACCGGGTGTTTGGAGGTTGGCAAAGATCCTGGCCCCTGTAGGACAGACCTGAACACAGGCAGGCAGCAGTCCTTTCGTTATGCGATGATAGCACCAAGTACATTTGTCCGCTGTTTTTTTCTGCGGATGAAGGAATCTCGCCCCGTAGGGACAGGCCTGGATGCAGTAACGGCAGCCGATACAACGCTCGCCGTCCACTAGCACTACGCCGTCACCGGTCTTATAGGTCGCGCCCACCGGACATACTTTAGTACAGGGCGGATTGTCACATTGATTACAAAGCTTGGGTACAAAAAAGCTTTTCTTGGCGTTGTCTATCGTGATAGCATTAAAGTCTAAACCGCCGTTAGGAGAGTCAATGTGCGTCTGGCCTCCGGCAGCCATTACATACCGCTCCACCCAGGTGCGGAAAACCTCTTCATCCATGGGCACGCCATTTTCCTCCTTGCATGCTTTGACACACATGCCACAGCCAATGCATTTCTCTGTATCTACCACAAAGCCCCAAGTCTGTTTTGCCCAAGTTTGTTGCCACTTTGAATTAACTATATCCCCATCGGCACTACCCGCCACCCGTGGTATAACCATCGAAACCGCCGAGAAAAAGATACCACCGGCTAGTATTTGGCCGCCTGCCTTTAAAAAATCCCTTCGCGTTATCTGTTTCCCCATCTGCTACCAACTCCTTACGTTAACTAGTGGTTCATGGGCATCATGGCATTTTGTACAGGTAATGCTGTTATAATGCCATCCCAGTGAAACCTGCTTAATGTCTGCGCTTTCCCTGCCTGCCAGCTTATTGTGGCACCTGCCGCAGAACTCTCTATCCGCCTCAATTACCGGCTTTACCACCTCTGGGTTTAAAGTGTGCTGCCCGGCAGCACCATGGCAGGTCTGACAGGAAAACTGCCCATGCTGGGCTTCACCGATTTCCTTGACCCTGTCAGTATGACAGGCTGCACATTGATTCTCGTCCGCGTAACTCGCGGCCTTCACCACCCATTCGTCCACATTGTCGCCCCGGTAGTAGCCATACTGCCCAAATGTCCCAGGAACGAACAACTGCCTCACTATGATAAAGGTCACCAGAATAATCACTAGTACTACTCCTACTCTAAAAGCAGGCTGCCGGGAAATGCTTAGCTTTTCCTCCTGCGTTTGCCAGTTTTCTTTCATCAGTCACTCCTCCAATCGCTGAGATGATTTCTAAATTTTCTGAATATTGATATTACTCATGTACCCTTTGCCAGTGCTTTTATTAATATTATACAGGGGCGTGAGACGTGAAGTCAGGTGTCAGACCACCCTAATGTCACGCTTATTGTCAGGTTGCATCTGCACTGTATCTCCGATAAAACCAGGGTCCAATGTCCCTAATGCTAGATGTCAAACGACAGCTTAGCCCATTTATCACAAAAGGCCAAAAAGGCGTAAAAGAACGGCTGGATTTAGATCCAACCGTTCTCAGATATACTTTAAGTTTTAAACTGCCTATCTACTCCGAGTCCCGCTATGCTTTCTATGGCGGCAAATCCATCAGTAACCTTTAGTTTAATTCTTTTGCGGTAAATTTCTTCTAGCAGCATAGGCTGCCGCTTCGGTCCTATTGGCCAGGTTTAATTTAGACAGGATGCTGCTGACATAATTACGTACAGTCTTTTCACTGAGAAATATCTTCTTTGCTATTTCTCGGTTTGTTTTACCTTGCGCTAAAAAAGCGAGAACCTTCATTTCTTTGTCTGTCAGCTGTTCCAGCGCGTCTTGGTTGTTTTTTGCGGATTTACGCACGCGATTGAGCAGCCGGGACGTGACCACCGTATCCAAAAGAGACTCCCCTTTGTACGCAGCCCTGACCGCCCGAACAATTTCTTCATTACCAACATCCTTGAGGACATAGCCTTTTGCTCCGGCCAAAATAGCTTCCAGTACCAGATCTTCCTCACCGTATGATGTCAAAATTATTACCTTGGTATCAGGATGAGTGGCACTTATCTTACGGCAAGCTTCTATTCCATCTTCCTCTTTTAAACGAATATCCATAATCACCACATCCGGCCGCATTTCCTCTATTTTGATCATCGCTTCAGATGCACTGTCTACACAGGCGGTGACGTCCAAATTGTCGTACTGTTTAAAGAGATGCGCCAGTCCCAAACGTACAATTTCATGGTCATCCACGATCATCAGCTTAATAGACAAAAACACACCCCCAAACAGTATTCGAAATTTTCTGACTTTATTTTAGCATGGAACGGTACTAATTACCACTGCCAAGTGACCCCCCTTTGACAGTGACATCCGTACTATTATTTACATTATTTTGCAGCGGGATGGTAACCGCAACAGTGGTACCTTTACCGGCGGACGATTTAACCATAAAACTGCCCTGCAGCAATTCCGTACGTGCCCGCATATTATAGAGACCTCTTTTATGCGTATTCGCGGCAGGATTCTTAGCTAAATTTTGGTATTCCTCCTTAGATATCCCCCTGCCGTCATCGCTAATGGTAACCTTCAAGCAATCTCCAAAGTAAATAAGACTAACCTCTGCCCTGCTTGCACGGGCGTGCCGCACCACATTATGCAACGCTTCCCGCACTATTTGCTGTACCTGTTTTTCCCACCGCACCACCTGAAAGGCCGGTTGTATTCTTTCCGGTAACTTATCAAAATCATATTTTATTTCAATGCCGGGAGAACTACTGCCTATTTCCTTAATCGCCTGGGACAATAACTCTACCAGATTATATTCCTCTTTATACTCTAGTTGGTGAATATATCGCCTTAGGTTAGCAATAACTAGGTTTAATTTTTGAATGGACTCGTTTAACTGGTCGAAAGCCTTCCGTTCATTCTTCGCTATCATTTGGGAAATAATCTGCAGATTAATGCCAATACCGTAAATCACTTGAATGACATCATCATGAAGATCCCGAGCAAATCTTTCCCTCTCTTTCAACACCGCCTGAACCTTGTGGCTTTCGTCCAACTGACGCTGTTTCTCAAGTTCGAAAACACTAAGCATGGAAGTGATACACCAGGCAATCATAAATGCCGTTCCCGTCCGAAAAAATTCCACCGGCAGCCCCACTCCTGCCTTAAACGTGGCCGCATTGAGGACGCGGCTAAGTCCGCCCACATTCTGGGGAATGACAAGCCCGCTAAAAAAAGCAAAAAACAATAAAGCGGCTATAGCACCGAACAGATTGGTCAAAACAGACCTATCGCCGATCTTTTTCACATCGTGCACCTGGAGAGCCAAACCGTACGCAGCCAATATTCCTCCCGGAAAAGCCAATATGTACCGCGACCAGCTTTCACTGACAACCAGCCAATCAATAAGGTTTTTGGGAGAACCCATATAGGAAA